>NZ_JAFIWB010000009.1 GCF_017163705.1 Xanthomonas bonasiae | reverse complement strand
GCTCTGCGAATCCCCAATCCCCAATCCCGCCCCACGCCACCCGCACTTGGCAAGCGCGCCGGCTCGGGCTAGCGTGCGCAGGCGGCGCCAACGCTGCAGCCAACATCCGGGGAAAATCTGATGCGTCATCTGTTGCTCGCCTGCCTGGGCGTGGCGCTGTGCGGCCCTGCCGCGGCGGCCTCGCGCTTCGTCGAAGACCCTTACCCCAGCACCTACCGGCCGCTGGCATCCACGCCGGTGCTGATCGAGCACGCCACCGTGCTCACCGGCACCGGCGAGCGCCTGGACGATGCCGACGTGCTGCTGCAGGACGGCCGCGTGCAGGCGGTGGGCCGCGCGCTCGCCGCTCCGGCCAACGTCACCCGCATCGACGGCCACGGCAAGTGGGTCACGCCCGGCATCATCGACGTGCACTCGCACCTGGGCGTGTACGCCAGCCCCGGCGTCAGCGCGCACAGCGACGGCAACGAAATGACCGCGCCGGTGACGCCCAACGTCTGGGCCGAACATTCGATCTGGCCGCAGGATCCGGGCTTCGGCACCGCGCTGGCCGGCGGCGTCACCTCGCTGCAGGTGCTGCCGGGATCGGCCAACCTGGTCGGCGGCCGCGGCGTGACCCTGAAGAACGTGCCGGCCACCACCTACCAGGCGATGAAGTTCCCCGGCGCGCCGTGGGGCCTGAAGATGGCCTGCGGCGAGAACCCCAAGCGCGTGTACGGCGAGAAGGGCGGCCCGGCCACGCGCATGGGCAACGTCGCCGGCTACCGCGCCGCGTTCATCGACGCCAGCGAATACCTGCGCAAGAACGCGCCGAAGAAGAAGGCGCCGGAAAAGCGCCATTGGTGGAGCCGCGGCGCCGGCGACAACGACAGTTCCGGCGACAGCGGCGGCAAGCGCGACCTGAAGCTGGACACCCTGGCCGGCGCGATCAACGGCGACATCCGCGTGCACATCCACTGCTACCGCGCCGACGAGATGACCACCATGCTCGACCTGGCCAAGGAATTCGGCTTCAAGATCGCCGCCTTCCACCACGGCGTGGAGGCCTACAAGATCGCCGACCGCTTGGCCCAGGAAAACGTCTGCGGCGCGCTGTGGGCGGACTGGTGGGGCTTCAAGATGGAGGCCTTCGACGGCATCCAGGAAAACATCGCGCTGGTCGATCGCCCGGCCAACGGCTGCGCCATCGTGCATTCGGATTCGGAGGAAGGCATCCAGCGGCTCAACCAGGAAGCGGCCAAGGCGATGGCCGCCGGGCGCCGCGCCGGCATCGCCATCGCGCCCGAGCGCGCGATCCGCTGGCTGACCAGCAACCCGGCCAAGGCGCTGGGCATCGAGAAGCAGACCGGCTCGCTGGAGCCGGGCAAGATGGCCGACGTGGTGGTGTGGAACGGCAGCCCGTTCAGTTCCTACGCGCTGGCCGAGAAGGTCTACATCGACGGCGCGCAGGTCTACGACCGCGCCGACCGCCGCCTGCAACCCACATCCGACTTCATGCTCGGCCAGGAGGCTGCCCCATGAGCCGTTCCGCTCCGCATTCGCGCCGCCCCCTGGCACAGCGCCTGGCGATCGCTGCCTGCCTGATCCTCGGCAGCGCACCCGCCTTCGCGCAGGACGTGCTGATCCGCGGCGCCACCGTGCATACCGCCAGCGCGCGCGGCACCTTGCAGAACGCCGACGTGCTGGTCCAGGGCGGCACCATCCGCGCGGTCGGCAGCGGCTTGTCCGCTCCGGCCGGGGTCGCGGTGATCGAGGCCAAGGGCCGCCCGCTGACCCCGGCCCTGTTCGGCGGCATCACCGAGATCGGCATCGAGGAGGTGTCCGGCGAATCCTCCACCGTGGACAGCGCGCTGAGCCTGCCGCACGACCAGCCGATGCGTCCGGAGTTCGACGTGACCCTGGCCTACAACCCCGACTCGGTGCTGATCCCGGTCGCGCGCGTGGAGGGCATCGGCTTCACCGCGCTCGGCGCCAACAGCGGCGGCGCCTTCATCGCCGGCCAGGGCGCGGTGATGCGTCTGGACGGCGGCGCCGACCCGATCGGCCCGCACGCGCTGTACGTGCGCCTGGGCAGCGACGCGCTGGAACTGAGCGGCAAGTCGCGCGCCGCACAGTGGATGCTGCTCGACCAGATAGTGGCCGAAGCGCGCGGACGCATGCCGGCGGACTCGCCGCATGCCTTGCTGACCCCGGCCGGACGCGCCGTGCTGGCCAGGTACCTGGCCGGCCAGGGCCGCATCGTGGTGGCGGTGAACCGCGCCGCCGACATCCGCCAGCTGCTGCGCTGGGCGCAGCGCGAGAAGGTGCGCATCGCCATCGCCGGCGGCGACGAGGCGTGGAAGCTGGCGCCGCTGCTGGCCGCGGTGAAGGTGCCGGTGTTCGTCAACGCACTGGACGACCTGCCGAGCAGCTTCGACCAGATCGGCGCGACCCTGGAGAACGCGGCGCGGCTGAACGCGGCCGGCGTCGCGGTGAGCTTCACCCAGGGCGGCGACGGCTCGCACAACGCGCGCAAGCAGCGCCAGCTGGCCGGCAACGCGGTAGCGCACGGCCTGCCCTGGGAAGACGGCCTGGCCGGCCTGACCCGGGTCCCGGCCGAGGCGCTGGGCGTGGGCGACAAACTGGGCAGCATCGCCCCCGGCAAGCTCGCCGACCTGGTGCTGTGGGAAGGCGATCCGCTGGACGTGGCCCACTACGCCGAGCAGGTCTGGCTGGGCGGCCGCCCGATCCCGATGCGCTCGCGCCAGACCGAGTTGCGCGACCGCTACATGAAGCAGGCCGGCGCGCTGCCGCGGGCGTATACGCAGTAGCGCGCGGGCGGTGCAAGCGGTGCGGGCCGCGCCGCATCACGTCGCGACACGCACCGTGGCCCGGCCGCTGCTCTGCAAGCGTCCGCGGTCCGCCGCGACGACGGTGTGGTGCGCCAGCCCGCTGCGTTTGCCGCGCTGGCGTCGGCCATTGCCGGCGCGCCAGCATCGATGCCGGGAAATTCCCGCCAGGGCGGCGACGGCCCGGCCTGGCCGCCGCTGCGGCGCGCAACTCAATGCGCGTCGATGGTCGCGCTGACCTTGGCCCAGCCGTTGCCGCGCACCACCTCGAAGCCGGCCTCGACCACGTGCAGATACAGCGCGTTGCTGTAGCGGCCGTCCTTGCTGCGGTTGGCCTGCAGCCAGTTCAGGAACGGCTTGACGTCGACGTTGAGGTTGCCGCTGGTGGGCAGGTTGGGCTGGCCGGCGGTGGCGTGCGGGATGAAGGTGTAGACGTAGTAGCCGGCGGCGCTGTTGTTGCCTTCCCACAGGTCGAAGGTGTAGCCGCCGGCGCTGATCACGTTGCTGGCGGTGAGCGTGCCGATCGGCCAGGAATTGTGTCCGCCCCAGATCATCACTTCCAACTGCGGCACGCCCTTGCTGGTGTCGCGGCGGAAGAACAGGTCGTAGGCGAAATCGCCGCCCAGGTTGCTGCCGCCGGCGCTGTAGGTGAACTTGACCGGGATCGTGCTCAGCGACGACACCTGCCGCGGAAACAAGGTGTCGCTGGTCGGGTTCCAGTCGTAGTGCCAGCCGCGGACGATCGCCGGATACCCGTACAGGCTGGAGTTGGCGAAATTGAAGGTGACCGTCAGCTCCGGCGTGCTGCCGGTGCCGAAGGTGCCCTGGATGACGTTGTTGGGATCGTTGAAATTGTTGACCCACGCATAGTGGTTGCCGAAGATCTTGTAGGGCCCGGCCAGCGCCAGCGGCGCAGCCGCCAGGCACGACACGGCGAACAGCGCCTGCAGCAGGCGCCGGCGCATGCGCGCGCGCGGCGCGGCGGCGCGCAGATGCGGTGCGGCGATCGGAACGATCTGGACATCATGCATGTTCGGTTTCTCCCAGGAAGTCGGCGGGCACGGCAGCGGAGGTGCTGCCGCGGCGGACGCTAGCAAGACCCGCGCGGCACGAGCTATGCGAAGAACGCCTGGCGGCATGCGCTGCGGCAATAGCGCCACGCGGTCGAGACCTGCAGCGTGCGCGCGTTCCCAGTTCCCACACGCGGTCGAGATCGGCGGCGACGCATTGTCTACCGCGGCGTCCAGCGCCCCGGTCGCGGCACCCGCACGGGCGCGGCATGCGCCGCAGTGCAACACGCCGCGCCGCATGCCGGCAGGCGAGTAAGCTGGCGCATGCCCGACCGGAGCCCGCTCATGCGCTTGCGCTGGTATTTCGATTTCGTCTCGCCGTTTTCCTATCTGCATTGGCACAAGCTCAAGGCGCTGCCGGAGTTCGCGCGGATCGAGCCGGTGCCGATCGTGTTCGGCGCGGTGCTGCAGCATCTGCACACGCGTGGACCGGCGGAGATCCCGCACAAGCGCAGCTTCACCTACCAGTTCGTGCAGTGGCAGGCGCAGCAGGAGGGCGTGCCGCTGCGGTTTCCGCCGGCGCATCCGTTCAACCCGCTGGCCGCGCTGCGGCTGTGCATCGCCGCCGGCAGCACGCCGCAGGCGATCGACGCGCTGTTCGATTGGCTGTGGCGCGACGGCCACGCCGGCGACGATGCCGCCGCACTGGCCCCGGTGGCGCTGGCGCTTGGCATCGCCGATGCGGCCGCCGCCGTGGGCGATCCGCAGGTCAAGGCGCAGCTGCGCGGCAATACCGAACAGGCCATCGCCGCCGGCGTGTTCGGCGTGCCGACGCTGCAGGTCGGCGAGGCCTTGCTGTGGGGCAACGACGCGCATCCGCTGATGCAGGCGCTGTTGGCCGATCCGCAGCTGCTGCAGCGCGGCGAGATGGCGCGGCTGGCGGCGCTGCCGGTCGCCGTGCAGCGCCCCGGCTGAGCCGGCCGCGACGTTCCCGGGCGTCTGCGCTAACCTAGCCGGTACTGACGAGGCGCAACGCCGGAGGGGGCCAGATGCGTATCGGGATCGTGGTGGATTCTGCCTGCGACTTGCCGCAGGACTACATCGCAGACCACAACATCGTGTTGCTGCCGATCAGCGTGCGCATCGGCGAGGCAGTGCTGGCCGACCATCGCGACGAGGAAGCCACGCTGAGCTTCCTGCATGCGCACGTGGCCGAGCACGGCGCCGAAGCGGAAACCATCCCGTTCAGCGTGGCGCAGATCCGCGAGCTGTTCCTGAGCCGGCTGGTGATCGACTACGACCACGTGTTCTGCATGACCATCACCAAGACCCGCAGCCCGATCCACCAGCATGCGCTGCAGGCCAGCTTCGCCATCCTCAACGACTACAAGCCGATCCGGCAGGCCGCCGGACACACCTCGCCGTTCGCGCTGCGGGTGATCGACACGCAGAACCTGTTCGCCGCGCAGGCGGTGACCGCGGTGGAGGCTGTACGCCTGCGCGCGGCCGGGGCCAGCGTGCAGGCGATCCGCGAACGGCTGGAGGAACTGGCCGGCAACGTGCACGGCTACATGGTCACCCGCGACCTGTACTACATGCGCGCCCGCGCGCGCAGCAAGGGCGACCGCAGCGTCGGCCTGATCAGCGCCGCGCTCGGCACCGCGCTGGACATCAAGCCGGTGCTGCACGGCTATCGCGGCGACACCGCGCCGGTGGCCAAGATCAAGGGCTTCGACGCCGCGGTGCAGAAGCTGTTCGAGTTCGTCGGCAAGCGCGTCGCCGCCGGGCTGATGACGCCCACGCTGTGCCTGAGCTACGGCGGCGAGCTGAGCGAACTGCGCGCCCTGCCCGGCTATACGGCGTTGCGCCAGGTCTGCGAGACGCACGCGGTGGAGGTGCTGGAAAGCGTGATGAGCCTGACCGGCATGGTCAACGTCGGCAAGGGCGCGCTCACCCTGGGCTTCGCCGATGGGCCGCATGTGTTTGGCTAGGGGTTGCGCGCGAATCTTGTTGCTTGTTGTAGGAGCGGCTTCAGCCGCGACAAGCTGCCGATAGCACCTGTCGCGGCTGAAGCCGCTCCTACAACGTCTCCGGCGTAGACAACCCACTCACGACGCCGCCTGCTAGGCTGCGCCGCACCGCTCCACAGAGGAACCGCCATGGCCGTGACCTATTCGATCAGCCTGCCCGACCCCGCCCGCGCGCGCGGCAGCGAACCCACGCTCAGCTTCAGCGCCAACGGCGCCGACGCCTTCGCCGAGCAGTTGCAGCAGGCCTTGAGCAGCCCCGCCTGGTTCGAGCGCTGGCGCGCGCTGCAGCCGGAGCCGGACGACGTGGATCCGTCGCTGGGCGTCGTCGATCCGGCCGCCACGGTCAGCGGCAAGCAGGACGACCTGCGCATCGACCTGGTCGCCACCACCAGCATCCCCGGCGACATCCTCAAGCAACGCATGCGCCTGCTCGCCGGCAGCGGCTGGGAATTGCGCAACGTGCGTTAAGCGCTTCGTCCGCGCATCCGTTCCGGCGATACGGACCGACCGGAACAGGTGTGCAGGTGCGAATGACCTCGGTGGGAGCGACTTCAGTGGCGACAGGCCGTACCGGCAAGGCCTGTCGCGACTGAAGTCGCTCCCACAAACGCTTCGCCGACTGCGATGCGTGAACTGCGCATCTAGCGCGCCACAGCGCCCGCCGCCGCGCCTGCAGCGCGCCGCGGCCAACGCCATTTCAGATTCACCGCCAGCGTACCGAGCACGATCAGCGCCAGGCCCAGCCATTGCACCGGCACCAGCCGGTGGCCGTACAGCAGGAAGTCCAGCAGCAAGGTGACCAGCGGGTACACGAATGCCAGGATCGCGATCGTCGCCACGTGCAGGTGTCGGTAGGACGAATAGAACAGCACGTAGACGACGCCGCTGTGGATCACCCCCAGGCCGGCCAGCCACAGCCAGTGCATGCCCGGATGCAATGCGCTGCCGCTGGAAAATCCCGCCAGCAGCAGCGTGCCCACCCAGCACTGCACCGTCACCACCGCCAGCGGCCGCTCGCGGCTGATGCGCCGCGACATCAACAGCGACGCGCCGCACAGCAACGCCGCCAGCAGGGTCAGCGCGATGCCGAACAGATAGCCGCGATCGGCGGTATGCCACAGCCGCGCCGGATCCGCCGAGCACGCCACACCGACGAAGGCCAGCAGCGTCCAGCCCAGGTCGCTGCGGCGCGTGCGCTCGCCTTGCAGCATCGCCGCCAGGATCAGCATCACGAACGGGAACACGTGGTAGACCATCGTCGCCACGCCGATCGACGAGCGCGCCATGCCGGCGAACAGCGCCACCCAGTTCAGCACCAGCAGCACGCCGCTGACCGCGGCGTCGCGCAGCAACCTGCGCTCGCGCCACAGCCCGCGCAACTGGCCGCCGAGCAACCCGCAGACGGTGAGGAACACGGCGCCGAACAGGCAGCGGTAGAACACCGCGGTCACCGGGTCCTGGCCGCTCTCGTGCACGAACACGCCGACCGAGCCGATCAGCACTTCGGCCAGCAACAACTGCCACAGCGCGCGCCGCGCGGCGCCGGCGGCAACGGCGACCGCCGCGCTCACAGCGCGATCGTCCCGTGCAGGTACTGCACCGCGCTGCCGCGCACATAGACGTGCTGCGCCTCGACCCGGCACCCAAGCTCGCCGCCGCGCGCCGAGGCCTGCAGCGCGGTCAGCTGCACCTTGCCCAGCGCCTGCGCCCACAACGGCGCCAGCGCGGCATGGATGGAGCCGGTCACCGGATCTTCGGCGCCGCCATTGGCCGGCCAGAAATAGCGCGACACGAAATCGTGGCTATTGCCGGGCGCGGTCACCGCCACATCGCGCGGCGCCAGCGCCAGCATCCGCGCCAGATCCGGCACCACCGCGCGCACCTGGCGTTCGTCCGCGTACACCGCGATGTACGCCTGCGCGTTGGCATACACCGCCTGCGGCACGATCGACAAGGCGTCGTACAGGGCCTGCGGCACCGACGCCAACAAGGCCGGCGCCTGATTCGGAAAGCGCATCTCGAAGCTGCCGTCGGCGAGCCGCTCCACACCCAGTTCGCCGACCGCGGCCGCACGCAAGCGCAGCGGGAACGGTGCGAGCTGCTGGGTGGCGATCACGAACGCGCTGGCCAGCGTCGCATGGCCGCAGAAGCCGACTTCCTTCAGCGGCGAGAACCAGCGGATCGCGAACACGCCATCGGTATCGCGCACGAAGAACGCGGTCTCCGACAGGTTGTTCTCGCTGGCGATGGCCTGCATCAGCGCATCCGGCAACCACGCCTGCAGCGG
Source organism: Xanthomonas bonasiae (assembly GCF_017163705.1). Taxonomy (GTDB): domain Bacteria; phylum Pseudomonadota; class Gammaproteobacteria; order Xanthomonadales; family Xanthomonadaceae; genus Xanthomonas_A; species Xanthomonas_A bonasiae. Next base: position 121,364 of record NZ_JAFIWB010000009.1, on the reverse strand, counting down.
TACCACTGCGGCGGGATTGCCCTTGAAGCGGACCGTGGTGAAGGCATCGACGACGAACACGGAAAGCGGCATGGCCGGCCTCGCAAGCAAGGGGGGGAACGCCGACGCGATGGCCGGCACAGGCCCAGTGTGCAGCGCCGCACCCGACCATTACAGATTCAGATACGCTGTAAGTGGACCGATACAGATGAGGCGCCCGCATGCTCTTGTACGAATCGCTCGCGGTGCAGCTGCGCGAGCAGATCGAGCGCGGCACGCTGCGCGCCGGCGAGCGCCTGCCGTCGATCCGGCAGCTGGCGGCCAACCACGGCATCAGCACCGCCACCGCGGCGCAGGCCTGCCTGCAGCTGGAGCGCGAGGGACGGGTACAGGCGCGGCCGCGCTCCGGCTATTTCGTGCGTGCCGCCGCCGAGCCGTTGACGCCGCTGCCGACGCCGGCGCGGCGGCGCACGCCGGGCATGGTCGACAACCCGGCGTTGCAAGGCGTGCTCGACATGCTCGCGCGCTCGGACCTGGTCCCGCTGCACACCGCGACCCCGGCGCCGGCGCTGCTGCCGGCCGCACAACTCGCCGCCGCGCTGGCGCGGCAGCTGCGCCGCCATCGCGCGGTCGCGCTCGACTATGCGCCGCCACAAGGCCACGCCGCGCTGCGCCGGCAGATCGCGCAGCGCTACGCGCACTGCGCCACCACGGTGGCGGCGGACGAAGTGGTGGTGACCGCCGGCGCGATGGAGGCGATCAGCCTGGCGCTGCGCACGCTCACCGCACCCGGCGACGTGGTGCTGGTGGAAACCCCGACCTACCACGGCATCCTGCAGGCGGTCGCGGCGCTGCGGCTGAAGGTGCTGGAAGTGCCCAACCGCGCCGGCCACGGCATCGACGCCGCGCGCCTGGACGCGCTGCTGCAACGCACCCCGGCGCGCGCGGCGGTGCTGGTGCCCAACTTCAACAATCCGCTCGGCAGCCTCACTCCCGACAGCGCCAAGCGCGCCCTGCTCGACAGCTGCGCACGCCACGGCACCGTGGTGATCGAGGACGACATCTACGGCGAGCTGGATTGGTCCGGGCAGCGCCCGCGCCCGCTGCGCCACTTCGACACGCACGGCAACGTGATCACCTGCGGCTCGTTCTCCAAGGTGCTGGCGCCGGGCCTGCGCGTGGGCTGGCTGCTCGGCGGCGAATGGACCGACGCGCTGGTCCGCGCCAAGTACTTCTCCACCGTCGGCGGCGCCAGCCTGCCGCAGCTGGCGCTGGCCGACTACCTGGCGCAGCACGATCTGGAGCGGCACCTGCGCAAGCTGCGCCGCACCCTCGCCGACAACGGCCAGCGCCTGCGCGAAGCGATCGTGCGGCACTGGCCTGCCGGCACCCGGGTCGGCGATCCCGCCGGCGGGCTGTCGCTGTGGCTGCAACTGGCCGACGGCGGCAGCGGCCAGGCGCTGTTCGAGGCGGCGCTGGCCGCGGGCATCGGCACCTCGCCCGGGCATCTGTATTCCAGCCGCGGCGACTACGCCGACCACCTGCGTCTGACCTGCGGCCAGCCGTGGAGCGAACCCCTGGAAAGCGCGATGCGGCAATTGGGAAAACTGGCCGCGCGGTTGCCGCGCTGAGCCATCGGCCGGTCGCCGGTCGCCAAGCTGCCGGTTCGCGCGATCGGAGGCAGCCGTGCGCATGGCGTGCAGGGGCATCGCGCCGAAGATCGCATCGAAGTACCGAAGGCGGCGCACCCTACGGCGGCGCCACCATTGAACAGGCGCCATCGCCACCGCGGCAAACACGCGAGGCGCTTGAACGACGCGACGTTTCTCTCGTCCCGTCGCAAGCAACCAGACCTGTCGCCGCGAGACTCACCTGCCGCGGCCCATCCCATCGCGACCAGCGCCATTCCAAGGCCCGGCGAAAGCCAGGAGAGTGGCGCTGCGGACCCGCATCGATCCGCTCCGCCCCGCTATACCGTCGCCGCGCCGATCGCCAACGCCGCGCAAGCGCCGAACAAGGTGCAGGCGAGCATGGCCAGCGCGCTGAGCGGGCTGCGCCAACGCTGCCGCGACAACGGCGATGCGGGTTTGCGGCAAACGAGCATGGCGCGACTCCAGTCCGGGACGACACGATGGAAGGCCGAGGAATCTAGCGGCACGCCGTCTCAGCCGACGCGACGGCAATCGCACAACCGCGCATTGGACGACGCGCCGCGCATTTGTTTACGAGCGGCACCGATACGCGAACGGAATCGTCACACAATCGCCATCGCGCAGGCGGCGATGCCCAGCGCGCACTCAGCGCAGCGCCTCGATCGCCAGGATGCGACGTTCGCCGTTGACCCGGCCCAGCTGCACCACCAGGTCGACCACGCTGCGGATGTAGCCCAAGGTGTCGGCACGGCTCAGGCCGATGCCCGACTGCATCACCATCAGCGCCAGCTGTTCCAGCGCGCCCTGCGGCGTGTTGGCATGGATGGTGGTGAACGACCCCGGATGGCCGGTGTTGATCGCGCGCAGGAAGGTCACCGCCTCCGGGCCGCGCACTTCGCCGAGCAGGATGCGGTCCGGCCGCAGCCGCAACGCGGCCTGCAGCAGATCCTGGGTGGTGATGCGGGTTTCGCCCTGCTCGCCCTTCACCGCGACCAGGCCGAGGTGATTGGGTTGGCGCAGGTGCAGCTCCGGCGTGTCTTCCACCGCGACGATGCGTTCGCTCGCCGGCACCTCCTTCAGCAACGCATTGAGGAAGGTGGTCTTGCCCGACGAGGTACCGCCGGCGATCAACAGCGTGCGCCGCGCCGCGACCGCGGCACGCAACCCGGACAGCGACGCCTGCGCATCCCAGGCCAGGTCGTCGCGGGCGCCTGCGTCGGCCAGCCGATACGCCTCCAGTCCGAGATCCAGATTCAAGTGGCGGCGGATCGCCAGCGCCCAATGCCGGCGCGTGGCCGGCGGCGCCACCACCTGCACGCGCTCGCCGCCCGGCAAGGTGGCCGCCAGCAGCGGATGCTCGCGGTTCACTGCCTGGTGGGTGACACGCGCGACCTGGGTGGCCAGACGTTCCAGCAGCACATCGTCGATGGCGGGGACGTCGATGCGCTGCATGCAGGGCTGGCCGAGGCGCTCCACCCAGACCTCGCCCGGGCGATTGACCAGGATCTCGGTGACGTCCGCCGCATCCAGCCAGGGCTGGAAGGGCAGCAGATAACGCTGCAGATAGACGTCCTGCGCGGGCGCCTGCGGAAATGCCAGCGGCGGCGACTGCACCGTCAGCCTGCCGGCGGCGCGCCATGTTCCGGCTGGCCGCCCTGCGGAGGCGGACCCTTCGGCTTGGGCAGCCCCTTGGCGCTCATGCATGCGTCGAACTTGGCCATGTCCAGACGCTTCGCATCGGCGGGCGGGCGGCCTTGAGCGGACGGGCGCCCCGCAGCGGGCGGCGGACCTGCAGCGGGCGCCGCCACACCCTGCTCGGCAGCGCACGCCCGCATCGCCGCCTCCACCTTCGGATTGGGGCCGGACGGCGGCTTCGCCGGCGCGCCACCGTCGCCGTTGCGCGCGAGCGCCGGCGCCATGCAGGACAGCGCCCCGGCCAGGGACAACAGCAACGGCAGCGAACGGTGCTTCATGCGGATTCCTCGGACATGGAAAAAAGTAAACGGGAACGTCAGTAACCGGAGAAATCCAGGTCGCGCGCGGCGAACACCTGGATCGGCGTGCCCAACGGCACGCGGATGGTCGGCGGAATCTTGCCGTCGGTCTGCAGCGCCTGCGCCGAGGCGCTGCTGGTCGAGGTGCCGATCACCAGCGTGCCGGAGTCGCCACCGAGCGCGCTGGCGACGCCGCCGACCACCGACAGCAGCATCGACGCGCCGTAGCGCTGCCAGAAATGCCGCCCGACCTCGCCGTCCAGCCCGGTCTCGCCGCTGCCGTCCACCGCCGGCGACGCGAGCTGCACCGAGACGCCGTCGGGACGGATCAGGCGCGACCAGACGATGTAGGCGCGGCGCTGCCCGGTCTCCACGCCACTGCGGTACTGCCCGACCAGGCGGCTGCCGCGCGGAATGACCACTTCGCTGCCGTCGAAGCCGCGCACGTCGCGGCTGACCAGCGCGCGCGCGTACCCGGGCAGATCGGTATTGAGCGCGGTTTCCAGCACCGCGGGGATCAGGCTGCCCTGCACCACCGTGCGCGCCGGATGCGCCAGCGCCACCGCCTGTTGCAACGGCGGCGCGTCACCGCCCACGCGCAGGGCGAACTGCTCGTCCTGGTTGAGTCCGGCACCGCCCGCAGGCGCGGCGTTGGCAGTCCCCGATGCGGCAGCGGCCTGCCCAGGTGCGGTGCCCGCCTCGGACGCAGCGCTGTTGTCGACGATCATCGGCATCGACCGCGACTGCGTGGGAGCGACGGCGATGGCGGCGGCGGCGACCGTGGGCGGGGACGATGCCGTGCGGGAAGCGACCGGCGCCCGTGGCAGCGGCGCGGCGAGCGCCGACGTCTGCGCCGGCGCCGGCACCGGCGGCGCATGCAGGCGTTGCCGCGACAGCAGCAGCAGGGTCAATCCGCCCAGCGCCACCGCGCCCAGCAGGCCCAGCGCGAACCCCAGGCTGTCGCCGACGCGCGGCGTGCGCGCCACCTGCGGCGCCGCGCGCAGCGATGCCGCATGCAGCGTCTCTGCGTCCAGCGCCAGTCTCGGATCGCGCTCGCCGGCATCATTGCGCATCGGCTGTTTTCCTTCGCCACCAGGCCGGGCGGCGCGCGGGCGCGGCCGCCGCGGCACGCGGCTGCGGCGACTGCGCATCCAGTGCCGGCGTGCGGAAGCCGTCGTTGAACAACTGCGCCACCGCATGGCCGCGGCGCAGGGCGAACGCCGGCGCGATCTGGTCGGCCACCAGGTAGTCACCGCGGCGGGTGAATGCGAGCGGGGTCTCCGAGCCGTCGCTGGCCAGCGCATACACCGCCGGCGTGCTGCTTGCATCGGCCCACTGGAAATAGGTGCTGCGGCCGTCGTCGAACACGCGCAGCGGCACGTTCTCGCGCGCGCCGCTGAAGCTGTAGGCGCTGTTGCGCTGCGCCGGCGCCGGCAGCGCCGCGCTCGCCTGCACCTCGGCCTGCGCGCTGGCCACCGCCGCCGTCGCCGCCGTCGCGCGTGCGGCGGCCTCCTCGGGATAGCGGAAGCGCAGGTCGTAGACCACGCGCCCGCGCCTGCAATCGGGCGAGTCGCTGGCCACCAGTTCGAAACTGTAGCGACGGCGGTCGGTGGCGACGGTCATGTTGCTGTGGCTGGTCCGATAGGCCGGCTTCACGAACAGCAGGTTGGCGCGCTTGTTGGGCACCACCAGCCAGTGCGCCGCCTCGCCCAGTCCCACGTTCTCGATGCGCTCGTCGGCGGCGAACTCGACCATGGTCTGGAAACCGAAGCAGCCGTCGATGCGCACCACCTTGCGGTCGTCGTAGTCCAGTTCGCGGATGCGCGGATCGGCGCAGGCATCGGCAACCGCCGCCAACGCAAGCAGGCACAACGCGGCGCGACCGACTCGGCGAGCGCTGGTGGTCATGGCGTCCTCGCTCCGCCGAGCGGGCGCGGCGCCATGCGTGGCCGCATGCCCTGCCCCAGGCCGCCACGGCGATTGCCCACGCTCACCGCGGCGACAGACGCCTGCGGCGCCGTGCGCGGCGCGCTGTCGCGGGCCAGGCCGCCGAGCCATTGGAGAGTGCGGGCGCTGCCCGCGGAGGCGATCCGCGCCTCGGTGGCGAAATCATGCACCCGCGCGGGCGATAGCGCGGCGGGCGCCCCACGGGCCTGCACATCGACCCGCGACGAGCCACCGTCTGCAGGTTGATCGCCACGGCCGAGGCGCCATGCGCGGGCCAGGCCGGCGGCGGTCCAGGCCATCGCCAGCAGCAGGCCAAGGTAGATCGCACACCCGAGCAGCAGCATCAGCAGCGGCCGCTGCTGTTGCGCGGCTGCCAACGGATCCAGCGCGATCGCGTCGATCACCGGCGCCAGCACCCGCAGCAACACCGCACCGGCCAATGCCACCAGCATCGGCACCAGCGCAAAACTCAGCGCCATGCGCAACCAGCCCTCGAACAGGCCGCGGGTCGCGCGGAACAACGCAAGCAGCACGAACATCGGCCCCAGCGCCAGCAACGCCGCCAGCACCAGCCGCGCCACGACCAGCAGCCCCACCGTCGACAGCAGCAGCAACAGGGCGCAGCCGCGCACCAGCTTGGCTGCCTGCTTGGCCTGCGGCGCCGCCGCCTGCGCATCGAATTGGCGGCCGAGTTCGACCAGTTCGCCGAGCAGGCCGTCCAGTCGCGACGCGAAGGCCTGGGTGGCGCCATGCGGCGCCCCAAGGAAGGCCGACGCGATCTGGTCGGGACCGCCGACCAGCAGCCCATAGACCACCGTCTGGTAGGCCGGCCACGCGGTGGCGAAGGTCAGCACCAGGGCGACGCCGAACAGGCGCGGCCCCAGCGCCGGCAGGCTCAGGCGCAGGCGCCCGCCGATCAGGCCCAGCGCCAGCATCGCCACCCAGACCACCAACAGCGCGCGCAGCACCGCGCCGAACATGCCGCTGGCGCCGAACAGCTGCGCATAGCCGGCCTGCACCGCACCGTTGATCTGGCAGTCGATGGCGGCCAGGCCGGCGGCCAGGCCGCCATCGCCGTCGATCGGAATCGCCGCGCAGGCGCTCATGCGGCACGCTCGTCGGCAGCGCAGGCCGCCGGCGCCGGATACGGCACCCCGGTCAGCGCTTCCCACCACTGCCGCGGATGCTCGCCCAACTGCGCGCGCAGCTGGTCCAGGCGGCGCACGCTGGCTTCGCGACCGGACAGCACGGTCAGCAACTCCGGCATGCCCGACAGGTCCAGCCGCGCCACCACGCTCTCGTTGCCGTGCTTGACCAGGAACGCATGCGCATGCGCCGGCAGCAGCCGCACCAGTTCCAGTTCCTGCGCGCTGAGGCCGAAGCCGTCGCAATAGTCCTCCGCCCTGGCGCGCGGATTGGGCATGAAGATCTGCGTGGCGGCCTGTTCGATGATCGCGCTGGCGACCCGGCTGTCCAGCGCGTCGCGCGCGCTCTGGGTGCCGAAGCCGACGATGGCGTTGCGCTTGCGCAAGGTTTTCATCCAGTCGCGCAAGTGGGCCGCGAACACGGCATCGTCCAGCGCCTTCCAGCCTTCGTCGATCAGGATCAGCGCCGGGCTGCCGTCCAGCCGCTCCTCCACGCGGTGGAACAGGTACAACAACGTCGGCGTACGCAGCTGCGGCATGTCCAGCAGCTCGGTCATGTCGAACCCCAATGTCGGAATGCCCAGGTCCAATCGGTCGTAGGCGTGATCGAACAACCAGGCGCGCTCGCCGTCGCCGCACCACGGCGCCAGGCGCGCGGCCAGGTCGCCGGGCTGCGGGCGGCGCTGGCCGCCGAGCAGTTCGCGGAAATGGCGCAGGCGGCGGTACTGCGGCGCCTGCTCGTAATTGGCGTCCACCGCGGCGGCCAGGATCGCCGCCTCGTCGGCGCTCAACGGCTGCTGCGCATCGCCCAGCAACTGCGCCAGCCAGCGCCGCAGGAACGCCCGGTTGCCCGGCGTATCCGGCAACTGCAGCGGATTGAAGCCGGTCGCCTCGCCGCTGCGCAAGCTGGCATAGCGCCCGCCGATCGCACGCACGAAGATCTCCGCGCCGCGGTCCTTGTCGAACAGCAGTACGCGCGGGCGCCACTTCTGCACCTGCGCGGCGAGGAAGTTCAGCACCACCGTCTTGCCCGAGCCGGACGGGCCGATCACGCTGAAGTGGCCCAGGTCGCCACGGTGGAAATTGAAGAAATACGGGGTGGCGGCAGTGGTTTCCAGCACCGTCACCGCGTCGCCCCAGTGGTTGCCGTCGGCGCGGCCCTGCGGAAAGCCGTGCAGCGAGGCCAGGCTGGCGAACGCGCCGCTGGACAGCAGCGCATGCCGCGCCGCGTAGGCTTCGTTGCCGGGGAATTGCGCCCAGAACGCCGGCTCCAGGCACAGGTCCTCGCGTACCGCCACCGCGCCCAGGTCGGCCAGCGCCGCCGCGCACTCGGCGACGGCCGCGTCCAGCGCCTCCAGCGCATCGGCGCGCACCAGCAGGCCGAAGCGATGTTCGCCGAACACCGCGCGGCCGCTGGCCAGGTCGTCCTTGGCCTCGACCAGGCCCTGCCGCAGCGCCGCCGAATCCTCTTCGGCGGCGCGCATGCGGCGCAGCGCCAGCGAGACGCGCTCCAGTCCCAACTGCCGTTCGACGAAAGCGAAGCTCTCCGAGAGCACCAGTTCGCACGGCATGCGCAACAGCGCATCGAGCATGCCCGGCAGCGCGTTCGGCGGATACTCCTTCAGCGACAGCAGCGCGGCGTAGTCGCGCGCGGCACCGGGGCCTTTGCGTTCCAGCGCTTCCAGACCGAAGCTGATGCGCCGGTACGGCAGGTGATGGCCCAGGTCGCCATGCGGCGGCCGCAGCATCGGCCGCAGCTCGCCGTTGTACAGCGCCGAGAGCAGTTCCAGCGGCTCGGAGCACACTCCGTGCGCGGTCTCGTACTCGCCGAGCAGGCGCGCGCCGTAGGGCTGCAACGCGGCCAGCAAGGCATCGCGCGCGGCATCCAGTTCGCGGCGCTCGCGCGCCAGCGCCGCCGCGCGCGCGGTGTCGCCCAGGCCCCTGCGCAACACGCCACCCAGGCGCTCGGCGATACCGGTCTTGCCGCGCGCCGGGCGCCGCAGCAGGCTGACGAACAACTCATTGACGAACAGCCGGCGCTGGCCGAGCTGCCCGCGCCAGCGCCGGTCGATCAGCGCGCAGACCGGATCGGCGAAGTCGCCGCCCACGTCCACGCTCGCACGCAGCCGCAGCAGGTGGTGATGCAACACGAAGCGCGAATCGGCTACCGCACGCAACGCCGCGTCGCGCGCCTGCTGGTGCAGGTCCAGCACGTCGCCGTCGGCGGTCTCGAACGCCAATCCTTCCAGGCGCAGGCACTGCAGCAACGCGCCATCGCGCAACTGCACGGTATGCGCATCCAGCAGCCGCGCGTAGGGCAGATGGTCGCCAGCGCGTTGTTCGCGCGGCCGCATCATGGCGCGTAGCTGTTGCAGCGCCAGCGGCGCCAATGTCGCACCCGCGGGCAGCGGCTGACCCGCACCAGCCACAGGTCGAACACGCGCGGCTCGCGCAGGCAGGCCAGGTAGCCGACGCCATGGGCGAGCAGCGCCACCGCCAGCGCCCAGAACGAACGCGTCATCAGGAACGCTTCCGTGGTCACCACGCCATTGACGATGAAATAGCTGTAGGTGACGCCGCAGAACATCTGCGGCCGGGTCAGCGCGGGGAAGATCGGCGTGGATCGCAACGCGCTCATCGCCTTGCTCAACCTGCCGCCGCGCGGATGCCGGCGACGATGGTGGTCGCGCCGAACAACACGAAGCAACCGAGGATCACGGTCGCGCCGAGGCGCCAATGGATGCGCCCGCTCAGCATCATCAAACCGACCACGGCCACGGCGATCACCGCCACCGCGGTGGCGGCATTGCCGAGCAGCGTGCCCTGGATCCACTCCAGCGCCGACAGGATCGGCCCGGAGCCGGCCGGATCGCCGCCCCGCGCCCACGCGGCGGGAGCGAACGCGACGGTGGCGAGCGATATCGGCAGGCGGCGGAACATGGGGTTCATTGCAGATCTCCCTGGGGAACGGAAAGCGACACGGTGGAGGCCGCGCCGCCGGCGACGCTCAGCTCGGCCAGACGCTCGAGGTTGCCGGCGACATAGGCGCGGGTCTCGCGGAACGGCGGCACGCCTGCATGCCGCTGCACCTGCCCGGGTCCGGCGTTGTAGGCGGCCAGTGCGCGCTCCAGATCGCCATCGAAGCGGTCCAGCTGCTGGCGCAGATAGGCCGCCCCACCCTCGATGTTCTGCTGCGGATCCCAGGGATCCACCGCCAGTGCGCGGGCGGTGGCCGGCATCAACTGCATCACCCCGATCGCACCGGCCGGCGACACCGCGGAGGCGTCGTAGCGCGACTCGGACCAGGCCAGCGACTGCAGCAACGCGACACTGAGTCCATGGCGGGCGGCAGCGGCCTCGAAGGCGGCGCGATAGGGCGGCGCGGCCGCGACCACGGAGGCAGGCGCCGCGGCGGCCGGACGCTGCGCCGCGCCCGGCGTCGCCCAACCTTCGCCGAGGTGACGCACGCTGCCGTCCTCGCCGATTTCCATGACCTGTGCGTGGGCCTGCGGCCATGCCGCCAGCGCCAGCAGCAACGATGCGAGGCGCCGCATGCGGGCATCCGGTACGGCACGACGTGGGCGGCGGAAAACGGTGTGGCGCAGCATGGCAGTGGAATCCGGAATCGCGATGGCACGTTGCGGGCGGGAACGTCGCGCGACTGCGACATGCCGCCAGTCGCCAGTCGCCAGTCGCCAGCCTGTTGCCGCATGCGCGACGCAACGGACACGAAAGCTCGAATCCATCCTCGCACGCGGCACTGCGCCGGCATTTGTCGCGCGAGGCAATATTCAGGCAAACGCCGCAAGCGGCGAACGGCAAGACTGGCGGCGCTCGTGCCCACTCAACGGTGCGCATGATCGACTCTCGCCACGCGCCTTTGGAGGCCACGCCATGACAGACCGCAACCACGACCTCGACGACCACGACCGCGGCCTGCAGTTCGACCTGCAAACTCTCGAGCAACGCATGCAGGAACGGCGGCGCCTGCTCGCCTGGATCGCCTCCGGCAGCGCGATGGCGGTGATCAGCGCCTGCGGCGGCGGCTCCAGCGGCGACGACACTTCGTCCACGTCCACCGCGACCACCACTACGGCATCGACCACCACCAGCACCACGACGACCACCACCACCAGCACCACATCGGGCAGCTGCATTGCCGATCCGGAAGAAACCGCCGGCCCCTATCCCGCCGACGGCTCCAACAGCGTCAACAGCAGCGTGGTGAACGTGCTCTCGTCCAGCGGCATCGTCCGCAGCGACATCCGCAGCAGCTTCGGCAGCGACAGCGGGACCGCGGCCGGCCTGCCGCTGACCCTGACCCTGACCCTGGTCAACGTCAACAACAGCTGCGCGGTCCTGTCCGGCTACGCCATCTACCTATGGCATTGCAATCGCGACGGCAAGTATTCGCTGTACTCCAGCGGCATCCAGGATCAGAACTACCTGCGCGGCGTGCAGGTCACCGACAGCAACGGCCAGGTCACCTTCCAGACCATCTTCCCCGCCTGCTACAGCGGACGCTGGCCGCACATCCACTTCGAGATCTATCCGAGCCTGGACACCGCGACCAGCTATACCAACAAGGTGCTGACCTCGCAGATGGCGATGCCCAGCGACATCTGCGATACGGTCTATGCCGCGGTCAGCGGCTACAGCGCCAGCGTCACCAACAAGGCCGCGATCAGCCTGTCCAGCGACAATGTGTTCGGCGACAACACCAGCACGCAGCTGGCCGCGCAGACGCCGACGCTCAGCGGCGACACCAGCAACGGCTACACCGGCACCATCACCATCGGCCTGGCGGTGTAGCCTCGCCAAGCGGCGGCGCCCATCCGCAGCGCTGCAGCGGCGTTTAGCCCTGCAGCGCGCGCGCGTGGTGGGCGATGTGCTCGCCGATGAAGCTGCCGATGAAGTAGTAGCTGTGGTCGTAGCCGGGCTGCAGGCGCAGCGTCAGCGGGTAGCCGGCGGCATCGGCCGCGGCCTGCAGCAACTGCGGCTGCAGCTGTTTGTCGAGGAACTCGTCGCCGCCGCCCTGGTCGATCAGCAACGGCAGGCGCTCGCTCGCCCCGGCGATCAGCGCGGTGGCGTCGTAGGCCTTCCAGCTGGCGCGGTCGTCGCCGAGATAGGCCGAAAACGCCTTCTCGCCCCACGGCACCTGCGACGGCGCCACGATCGGCGAGAACGCCGACACGCTGCGATAGCGGCCGGGATTCTTCAGCGCGATCACCAGCGCGCCGTGGCCGCCCATCGAGTGGCCGCTGATCGCGCGCCGCCCGTTGTGCGGGAATTGCGCCTCGATCAGCGCGGGCAGCTCCTGCACCACGTAGTCGTACATGCGGTAGTGCCTGGCCCACGGCTCGCGGGTCGCGTTGACGTAGAAACCGGCGCCCTTGCCCAGGTCGTAGCCCTCGGCATCGGCGACATCGTCGCCGCGCGGGCTGGTGTCCGGCGCGACCAGGATCACCCCGTGCTCGGCGGCGTAGCGCTGCGCGCCGGCCTTGGTGATGAAGTTCTGCTCGGTGCAGGTGAGCCCGCTGAGCCAGTACAGCACCGGCAGCGTGGCGTGTTCGGCCTGCGGCGGCAGGTACACGGCCACGTTCATCGTGCAGCCGAGCACGGCCGAGTCGTGGCGATAGACGTCCTGCCAGCCGCCGCAGCAGGCATGGTGTTCGATGCGTTCCATGAAAGGGATCCCGAAGAGGGGGACGCGGCCAGGCAAACGCCGGCCGCATCCGGAGACGCCGCCGCGACGCGCCGCCAGGGCGGCATGCCGCGGGCGGCAGGCTTTACTGCAGCACGCCGTTCTTGCGCGCGACGTGGGCGGAAATCGCGTCCATCAACGGCGGCGACAGGCAGTCGTAGGGCTCCAGCTTCAGCTCGCGCAGCCGGCTGCGCACGCCGTCCATCGCTTCCGGGCGGGTGCCGCTCTCGATGATCGAGGACACGAACGCGGCGAAGCCCGGCGCCGACCAGCCCTGCTGCGGCGACAGCTCGGTATGGATGAAGTCCAGGCCGTAGAACGGATGCTCGGTGTTCTCGATGCGCCCGTACAGGTGCACGCCGCAGCCGGTGCAGGCATGGCGCCGGATCGTCGCGCTCTCGTCGACGACCTTCAGCTTCTCCTCGTGCGCGGTGACCTTGACCTTGTCGCGGCCGACCACCGCGATCACCGCGAACGTCGCACCTTTCGGCTTCCAGCATTTGGTACAGCCGCAGGCGTGGTTGTGCGCGGTCTGCGCCCCCACGTCCACGGTCACCTTGTCGCTGGCGCAGTGGCATTCCAGGGTGCCGCCCTGGAAATTCTCCGCGCCTGCGCGCACTCCGCCGTCCACCGACGGATGAATCGTTACGGTACTCATCATGCCCCTCCCGGGTTCGTTGCGTACCTGCATGCGCGGAAGCGGCCGCGCGCCGGACTGACCGTCAGGTCAGAAATGGATCACGGTGCGGATCGACTTGCCTTCGTGCATCAGGTGGAAGGCTTCGTTGATCTCTTCCAGCGGCAAGGTGTGGGTGATGAACGGATCCAGATCGATCTCGCCATGCATCGCCTGCTCCACCATGCCCGGCAATTGGGTGCGGCCCTTGACGCCGCCGAACGCGCTGCCGCGCCACACGCGGCCGGTGACCAGCTGGAACGGACGCGTGCTGATCTCCTGGCCCGCGCCGGCCACGCCGATGATGACGCTCTCGCCCCAGCCCTTGTGGCAGCACTCCAGCGCCGAGCGCATCACGTGCACGTTGCCGATGCACTCGAAGCTGAAATCCACGCCGCCATCGGTCAGCTCGACGATGACTTCCTGGATCGGCTTGGCGTAGTCCTTGGGGTTGATGCAGTCGGTGGCGCCCATGCTGCGCGCCAGATCGAACTTGCCCGGGTTGGTGTCGATGGCCAGGATGCGCCCGGCCTTGGCCTGCACCGCGCCCTGGATCACCGCCAGGCCGATGCCGCCCAGGCCGAACACGGCCACCGAGTCGCCCGGCTTGACCTTGGCAGTGTTGTGCACCGCACCGATGCCGGTGGTGACGCCGCAGCCGAGCAGGCACACCTTCTCCAGCGGCGCTTCCGGATTCACCACCGCCAGCGAGATCTCCGGCACCACGGTGTATTCGCTGAAGGTGCTGCAGCCCATGTAGTGGAAGATCGGCTGGCCGTTGTAGGAGAAGCGGGTGGTGCCGTCGGGCATCAGGCCCTTGCCCTGGGTGGCGCGCACGGCCTGGCACAGGTTGGTCTTGCCCGACAGGCAGAATTTGCACTTGCGGCATTCGGCCGTGTACAGCGGGATCACATGGTCGCCGACCTTGACGCTGGTCACGCCCTCGCCGATCGCCTCGACGATGCCGCCGCCTTCATGGCCGAGCACGGCGGGAAAGATGCCTTCCGGATCGTCGCCGGACAGCGTGAACGCATCGGTGTGGCAGACGCCGGTGTGGGTGATGCGGACCAGCACCTCGCCCTGGCGCGGCGGTTCGACGTCGATCTCCACGATCTGCAGCGGCTGGCCGGCTTCGAAAGCGACGGCGGCACGGGATTTCATGAGGTTTCTCCTGGAAGAACGGGTTGGGTCGTGGGGTTCGGGATCACTTGAGGTAGGAGCGGACCAGCATGCCCATCTCGCGCACGCGCGCGGCGCGCTGCGTTTCCGAGGCGGCGGCATGGCCGAATTCTTCGCGGATGTGCGCCTGCATCACTTCCGACATCAGGCCGTTGACCGCGCCGCGGATCGCTGCGATCTGCTGCAGCACCGCAGCGCAATCGGCACCGCCTTCCAGCGCACGCTCCAGCGCCTCGGTCTGTCCGCGCACGCGGCGGATGCGGGCCAGGACGCGTTTCTTCTCGTGGGGCGTATGCGGCATGCGGCGACCTGGGAACTATACTGGGGGACAGTATATTCCTCTGCCCGAAAAAGAAAACGCCCGCGCCATACCGGATCGGGACGGCGCGGGCATGCGGCACCTGGCCGCAGGACTCAGCGCTGCGCGGGCGGCGCGGCCGCGGATGGTGCGGCGCCATCCTGCGACGGACCACGCCACGGCGGCGGCGTCACGCCCTTGCCGCGCAGGCAGGCATCGAGCTTGGCGAAGTTGGCGCGCATCGCCGGGTCCGGCTTGGCCGGATCCGGCCCAGCGCCCACCGGCCGCGCGCCGCCATTGGCCGGGGCACCCTTGCCCATGCCGGCATCGGCCGGCGGCGGACCTGGCGGCCGTCCAGGCAGCGGCAGCCCGAGCTCGCGCGCGCAGGACTGCACCGCGGCCTCGAACGCCGGGTCGCGCGGCGGCGCCTGGTCGTGGCCCGGCCCGCTGTCCGCCCCGTGGCCAGGGCCGTGGCGCGGCCCGCCGTCCGGCGGCGGCGGTGGCGGCGGCAGCGCGGCGGGACCACCGACATAGACGGTGACGCAGCCGCTCAGCGCGGTACTCAACACTAGGGTCAGCGCCGCTTTGGCGATTCGATGCGATGTCATGTTAGGCATGCCTCCTCCTGATGGCGGGTGGTGAAAACGGGCGATGGACGCGGTGCGCCGACGGCGCCGCACCCGCTCCCCGCGGCAAGCTCGCCGATGCACCCGCGGACCGCATCCTTTCATGCCGATATCGCGCGCCGTTGTCGGCGGGCGACACGCGGGGAATACGCTGGCCGGGCACCGCTTGCCGGGTCCGCGATTGGTCCGGCGAAGGGCGACGCAACAGCCGCCATGGCGCCGCCCGCCCCCTTATGGCGCAGGCACTCCGATCCCGGCGATGCGCTCCACCGCGGGCGCCGCCGCGGCCGGCGCCGCCTGGGACAGCACCGCGGCCTGGAACCGTGTCGCAAAAGCCGCATCGTTGTGGCAGAAGTAGCGACGCGCGGCGCGCGAGATCGTGTCGCGCTGCAGTACCGAAAGAGCCAGCGCGCGCTCCACGCCGGCCTCGATGCCGGCGCGATCGACGTAGTGATAGGAGGCCAGCCGCTGCATGCGCGAGCATGCCGGCGCCAGCAGCAGGCCGCGCGCCGGCGTCACCAGCTCGTTCATCGGCTCGGCGTCGGTGGTCAGCGTCACTGCGCCGACGCTCATCGCCTCCATCAGCGAATGGCCGAAGCCTTCCACCTCGGACGGGCACAGGTGGAACAGATGGGCGTTCTGCAGCGTGCGCAGTTCGGCGTCGTCCAGGTAGGCGATGCGATGGTCGATGTTGCCGGCGCGGACCCGTTCGCCGGCGCTGCGCGGGTTCTGCACCACGGTCAGTTGCGGCCATTGCGGATGCCGCTGCCAAGTGTCCAGCAACACCCGCGTGCCCTTGGCGGTGCTGCGCCCGGCCAGGTGAAAGAACGCGTAGCGGCGCGGTATCCCAGGATCGTAGCGGTCGCGGCTGGTAAAGCCGATGTAGCGGGTGCGGCAGCCGAACCGCCGGAACGCCAGCTCGGCATGCCGGGTCTTGCACAGCACCGCCTCGAAACGCGGCAGCAGCGGCAACCATTGCGGCAGGAACCACTCCGGATTGGGCACCAGCAGGTTGCGCTCGGCCAAGGCCAGGCAGCCGGGATAGACGCGCTCGGAAAACACCTGGGTGTGCACCTGGTGGCCGAATGCGCCTGCCAGCCGGGCGCCGGCCTCCTGCACCAATCGGGTCAGCTTGCCGCGGCTGAAGCCAAGTCGCTGCACGCGCTGGCCGCCCAGCGTCAGCGCGTCGGCCATCAGTCCCAGATCCCGGCTCAGGCCGGTGCCGTTGTCGCAACTGACGATGCGGTAGAGATCGGACGCCATGCACGTGGTACTTGAAGAAAGAGGGTCAGCGTCGAGGGCGCAGATGTCGGCGTTTTGTCCAGACATGCCGGCACACGGCACACTTCAGCCAGGCCAGCGGACGCCGCCGACGATGGACGCGTATCGTCGGCGAGCCACGGACATCGCATCGCGGCGGCGGCAGGCCGGAGCGACGCCCGTGGACGCCGCCCCGCGCAGGCGGCAGGCGGCTTGTCGGGTGCAGCGATATTTGCAACCATGCCTGGCTCATGCCGCGTCTGGAGCGCCCTGCTCCAGGGGAACGCGCAGCGCCCGAGCACGACCAGGCAGACGGAGAGACCGATGTCCCTGTTGAGCAAGCGCGACATGCGCTGTGCGCCCTCGCCGCATGCGCGTGCATGACGCTCACCGCCAAGACCGAAGCCCCGGGCCCGTGCCAGCCGCATGTCGCCCAGGTGGCTGCGCACCGCCGCGCCCCCTTCCCAGGAACACGACACGCATGACGCATTCGATCGCCCGCTTGGCCGGCCTTGTCCTGACCCTGGCGCTCGGCGCCGTCCTCGCGCTCATCGCACCGCCGCGCAGCGCCCACGCGCAGAGCGCCGACGGGCATCCGGACTGGCCAGGCAAGGGCCAGTTGTTCGTCGGCGCCAACTATCAGCCGATCGACCGCTCGCCGGAACAGATCCGGCAGGACATCGCGGTCATGAAGGCGGCCGGCTTCAGCATGGTGCGCATGGGCGATCTGTCGTGGGATTCGTTCGAACCGGAGGAAGGCCACTTCACCTTCGACTGGTTCGACGACGTCGTCGCACAGATGCATGCCGCCGGCATCCAGGTCGTGGTCGATATCCCCGGGCAACCGGCGCCGATCTGGCTGCACAAGGCCTATCCCGGCGTGGACCTGGTCAACCAGGACGGCGTGCGCCTGCATGCGGCGACGCGCTACTGGGACAACATCGCCGACCCCGACTACCGGCGCCTGGCGCGGCGCCTGGCCGAGACCATGATGCAGCGCTACGCCAACAATCCGGCAGTGATCGCGCTCGGCTACGACAACGAAATCGGCAACGGCCAGCTGTCCTATTCCGAAGCCGACCGGCAACGTTTCATCGCCTGGCTGAAGCACAGGTACGGCTCGATCGCCGCACTCAACAAGGCCTGGGCCACGCAGCGCTGGTCGCGCCGGATCAACGACTGGGACCAGGTCGACCTGCCCTACGTCAAAGGCCCCGGACCGAACGAGCGCTATCTCGACCTGCGCCGTTTCTGGTCAGACGACACCATCGGCGCGCTCAAGGATCTGGAAGCGGCGCGCAAACGCTACGCGCCGAACCTGCCGGTCGCCTCCAACCTGTGGCCGACCGCGCCGACCAAAGGCTTCGACTACCTGCGCTCGTGGGACGAGATCTCCACCTACGGCGCGCAGGGCTTCTACCCCGGCGATCCGCTGACCGCCGCACTCGACGTGATGATGACCCGCGCCGGACACCAGACGCCGATCTGGTTCAACGAGTTCACCGCCGGCGGCGGCGGCTACTACGGCACGCCCGGGCGCTCGCGGATGTGGGCCTATTTCGGCCTGCTGCACTATTCGCAGACCTTCCTCGCCTGGACCTTCAACTCGCATATCGGCGGCGAGGAACAGTCCCTGTTCGGCCTGCTCGACCACGACAGCCGGCCGTCCTGGAAGGTCGATGAATTCAAGCGCATCGCCAGCGAGATGAAGACCCTGCGCGGCATGGGTTTCCCGCGCTATGGCAGGCCCGACGTCGCCGTCCACTACTCCTTCGACACCAACTGGCTGACCACGCCGCCGCCCGGCCCCAACACCATGCAGGAGTATTTCAAGGGCAACTACGGCGAACAGGTCAAGGCCGCGTTCGCGCCGCTGTTCGAGGACAACATCGACACCGCGGTGATCGACATCGGCCACGACGCGATCGACAAGTACAAGCTGGTGATTCTGTCCAGCGCCTACATCATGGACAAGGAAACCGCCGAGGCCGTGCGCGACTACGTGGCCAAGGGCGGCACTGTGATCATGACCGGCTATTCGGCGAAAGTGGACGAAACCGGCAAATGGTTCGAAACCCCGCTGCCTGGCCGGCTGACCGATGTGTTCGGCCTGCGCACCAACGAGTTCTACCGGTCGAAAGCGCCGCTGCAGATCGGCTTCGACGGCGCCACGCTGACCGGCACCGACACGTACTACGAAGTGCTGGAACTGGGCACCGCCAAGCCGCTGGCCATGTTCGCCAACACGCCGCAGAAAAGCCCGGCGATCGCGATCAACCGCTACGGCAAGGGACAGGCGATCTACCTCGCCACCGCGGCGCAGGGGCAGTTCATCGCGCCGCTGCTGCGCTCGCTGTATGCGTCCCTGGGCATCGTCCGCGGGCCGCAGACGCCGGCGGGCGTGGTGGCGCGAGTGGTCGACGGGCGCACCTTGTACGTCAACACCAACGACGCCCCGGCCAGCGTGACCTTCCCCGGCAGCAAGACCGGAGTGCTCACGCGCAAGACCTATTCCGGCCGGATCGATCTGGACCCGTTCGGCGTGGAACTGGTGCAGTAAGCCGCATCCAATACGGCGCCGCCAGGCGCCGAACTCCCCTGGCGCGGTCGGCGCGCCTCATGCAACACGCCCACGCGACCGCCGCGAGGCGCCGGCGCGTCAGCGCTTTGTGTCAACACGTGTCTGAATACGACACAAACCCGCCATGAGGCCACCGTCGCCGCTGCCTATCATGACCCCGCGATCACACGCCCGCCTTGCACCCAGCAGCGATGGCCTGCCCGCACCAGTTCCAGGCGGCAGCGGCTGCGTCTAGACTGGCTGAACCCCGTCGCGGCCGCCCTTCAAGATCATGGATATGCAATCCTTCATTCTGGTAGTCGACGACGACCCCGATCTGCGCCGGCTCATCAGCGAGTTCCTGCAAGAGCACGGCTACCAGGTGGAAGCCGCCGAGAATGTCGCGGACATGCGCCGGCTGATGGCGATCCGCCAGCCCGACCTGGTGATCCTGGACGTGATGATGCCCGGCGAGGACGGCCTCAGCGCCGCCCGGCAGCTGGCCAGCGAGCGCGGCGCGCCGGCGGTGATCATGCTCAGCGCGCTGGGCAGCGACACCGACCGCATCATCGGCCTGGAGGTGGGCGCCGACGACTATCTGGCCAAGCCGTGCAATCCGCGCGAGCTGCTGGCGCGGGTGCGCGCGCTGCTGCGCCGCAGCCAGGCGGCGACGCTGCCGCCGGAAGCGCGCGGCAATGTCTACGAGTTCGCCGGCTGGCGCCTGGACGTGATCCGCCGCGACCTGCGCGATCCCACCGGCATCTTCATCAACCTCTCCGACGGCGAGTTCGCCCTGCTGCGCACCTTCGTCGAACATCCGCAGCGGGTGCTCAGCCGCGACCAGCTGCTCGACTATGCGCGCGGCCGCGACACCGAGGTCTACGACCGCGCCATCGACAGCCAGATCAGCCGCCTGCGCCGCAAGATCAACGAACGCGTGCAGACCGAACTGATCCGTACCGTGCGCAACGAAGGCTACATGCTGCTGCCGAGCGTCGCCCGCCTGTGAACACGCAGCAGCGGGGGCGACGCGGCATGTCGATCTTTGCCCGCACGTTCCTGCTGCTGTTGGCTGCGCTGCTGACCGCGCAGCTGATCGGCATCGCCCTGCTGGTGCTGCGCACGCCGGTGTACGAGATGCCGGTGCACCCGCCGGAGGTGATCGCGCTGCTGACCACCAAGATGCCGGCCGGCACGCAGACGCTGAAGGTGCACGACACGGTGCAGGCGCCGCTGCCCGCTGCCGGGCAGATCCGGGACCGTTTCGCGGAACGCATGATGACCAGCTGGCTGGACGTGGCGCCGGACCGGGTGCGCTTCTATCGCAGCGGCAGCGAGAATTTCCCTGCACCGGACTTCCCGCAGGACGAGCAACGCCCGCCACCGCCGCCGGCCGGAGACGACCGCCCGCCGGGAAGCGGGCCGCCGCCGCCGTTCGCCGATCGCGGCCCGCCATCGCAAGCGCCGTCGCAACCGCCTTCGCCATTTGGCGACGAAGCGACGCGGCGGCCGCCGCCGGAAGAGTCCGCCTCGGTCAGCAATGGCGCCGCCGGCGCCACCATGCGCGCAATGCGATCGCGCTGGCGCGAGCGCGGCTTCGCCCCCGAATCCCCGCTGCTGGGCGGCTTCACCGCCGCACTGCAGCAACCCGACGGCCGCTGGCGCAGCGTGGTCTCGCCGCCGCGACGCTTCTCCACCGCGTTCAAGACCCAGGTCGCGCTGCTGTTCGTCGCCGGCCTGCTGGCGATGCTGCCGCTGGCGTGGTGGTTCTCGCGCGCGCTGGCCGCGCCGATCAAGCGCTTCGCCGAAGCCGCCGACCGGCTCGGCCGCAATCCCAATGCGGAGCCGCTGCAGCGCAGCGGCCCCAGCGAAATCGTGCAGGCCGCCGACTCGTTCAACGCCATGCAGGCGCGCCTGAACCGCCTGATCAACGAGCGCACGCACATGGTCGCGGCGATCGCCCACGACCTGCGCACCCCGCTGGCGCGCCTGGCGTTCCGCCTGGAAGGCCTGCAGCCGCCGCTGCGCGACAAGACCATCGCCGACATCGACGAGATGAAGGCGATGATCTCCGCAGCGCTGGACTTCATCCACAACGACAGCCGCCGCGGCACCCGCGCGCCGCTGGATTTCCGCCTGCTGGTGGAGAGCGTGGTCGACGACGCCAGCGACACCGGCGCCGAAGTCAGCTTCGTCGCGGGCCAGGCCATCACCCTCGATGGCGACCCGCTGTCGCTGCGACGGATGGTGATGAACCTGCTTGAGAACGCGCTGAAGTACGGCAAGCGCGCGCGCCTGCAACTGCACCGCGACGGCGCCGACTGCACGCTGTGGATCGACGACGACGGCCCCGGCATCGACCCGGCCCAGCACGAGCAACTGTTCCTGCCGTTCTTCCGCGGCGAGAACTCGCGCAACCGCGACACCGGCGGCATCGGCCTGGGCCTGTCCGTCGCGCACAGCATCGTCCTCGCCCACGGCGGCGAGATCACCCTGACCAACCGCCCCGAAGGCGGGCTGCGGGTGTGCGTGGAGTTGCCGTGCCAGGCGGCTGTGGGCTGAGCGGCGCCCGCGCACAGCGCTGGACGATTGGGCGTGTGCAAGCGCCTGATCCAACACGACGCTGGTAGGCGTTCCAGCGGCCGCGCGCTGCCGGCGAGCGCCAATGCGGAGGCAAGTGGTATCCAGCGTAGTCTGCGCTCGGCACGTCCATACGCGGCCCAAGCTTGAAACAGCCGCGCAGCGACGCGGCTTCGGTGCGAGCGCCTTGCCAGGGCGAACGATGCTGTGAGTGGACAAACATCCGCTCATCGCATTCTTCTTTTTACGGGCCTAACACCTGAGTTAAGCCGCGCCGCGAAGTGGCATCGGCTTAATTAATTGTTAGGCCCTACCAACCTTGGGCCTGCGCGAAAGACTCTAGTTGCTTTTGAATGCTGACGGCCAACTCTGGGGACGAATAGAAGGCGAGATCTGGGGCGTCAACGTCGTCCTTGAACGCGACGATCACCAAGCGCTCGGGCTTGCCGTTGACTGTGACGCCGTACTCCCAGCTGCCAGTCTGCTCGACCGGCAAGGAGTCAATTGCTGCGGCAAGTTTGTCCGCCTGGTTGGCGCTGAATCCAGAAGAAAAGGATTGCGACAGACTACCGAGGAATGGGCCGACTCCCTCTTGGTCGAAGTTCATGGATGCTTCCGCAAGCCCAGAAACATCGATTGGCGGAGTGGACTGCGCACAGGATGCGCCCGAGGTTGAAAGAAGCATTGCCAAAGTTGCAATAAGTCTTTTCATGGGCCTAACACATGAGTTAAGCCGACCCGCGAAGCGGGTTCGGCCTGAATGAATTGTTAGGCATCTGCAGCCAGAAGCCTAGTGTGCACCGACTCCAGTGCCGAAATTTCACTGCCAATCGGCACTGATGCCTTTGACAAGTTTGGAAGCGTGACAAAAATCTTGTAACCGCCAGGGTGGAAGTGAGTGAGCGAGAAATCTGCCTCAATCTGAAATGGATTAGCTGCAGGAGGCTCAACCAGAACCGTATCCCTGAAGTTATTGAAATGAGATGCAAATGGAACGTCCGGCGCCAGGATGAGTCCTCTGCCAGGGATCTGAAATGTATTTTGGACTAGCAACAGATGTCTCATGGCTGATGCCTAAACACCCGAGTTAAGCTGACCCGCGAAGCGGGTTCGGCTTGAATGAATTGTTAGGACTCAGCGCGCAGCAAGTCATGAAGGTGCTCAGGCCCTGGTGAAATGATGAAGGTTGAGCCACCGCGTGTCGCTGTGAGTCTAAACTCGGACTTGTCAGGATGATCCTCAATCGCTCGAACACCGTCAATAACGCACAGTACGCCAAAAAGCGTTGCATCCGCTGCATCTCGCATTGCAGCAATAACGTTGGCCTGATCAGCAGGACCAAGCCCCCGATACCAGTTGGAAAGATCAAGCAGTGTTTGTGCGGGTCTGCGACCGGGCGGGGATTGATATGTGCTTATGCAGCCGGAGACGGCAGCATCCGCACACTCAATCTTCAGCGCATCAACGAATTCGCTCGGATTCATGTTCTAAGCCCTAACGCTGGAGTTAAGCGGCGCGTTAGCGCGTCCGCCTTGAACGAGTGATTAGGCGCGGTGGCGATGTGGCTCATAGAACAGCCATCCAGTCTTGCGCCTCTACGTGCTTGAAGAACGAGTCGAACGCCTCGTAGGAAAAGTCGAGTGTAATTGAGTGCCCACCCTTAGGATGCCGCTCGATAGATTGGATACGTTGCACCCCGGGCGCAGTTTCGATGAGCTCACGCAAATCGCGGATCTCCGTATCTATGTGGATCCCTGCCGATCGCCGCGCTGATGTCGCCCATCAGATCCTTGGCCTTCACACGCTCACGCCACACCCAGATCGTCTTGGCGTCGGGTACCTTGCCGCTGTGCTCCAGCCCCAGGAACTGCTGGAAGCTGCGCCGATCCAACACCTGGTACTCCAGCGCATCGTCAGAGAGGTTGTACAACTGTTGCAACAGCAACAGCTTGACCATGATCTCCGTCGGCCAGGCCGGACGGCCGCCGCGCGTGCCGGTACCCAAGGACAGCTTCGCGTCCACGGCCCGGGCAATCCCAGCAAAGTCGATATGCCGCGACAGCAGTGCCAGCGGGTCGCCGATCTGATGACGCTTGGTTTCGCGTTCGTGGCCGGCAAACAGACTGATCATCGCGGAAACCTTGGCTGCTTCTTTAGCTCATATGATGCCAAAGGCGAGGTTTTTAGAGGTGCCCTTAAGCCGGCCCGCTACGAGACGGCTGAAGTTTGCCGAGACCGCGAAGCGGGCTCGGCTTGAATGAATTGTTAGGGCTCACACCGTGTACCCGAACGTGTGGATGCAGTGTGCCAGTAGTCCCTCAAGGGACGTTGCCTCTGTTGGAGTGAAGGCGCCAGAGCCACGCTCCAGGAACGAACGTAGAGCCTTCTCTAGTTGGCCCGGGTGTGGCACGTCCGACAGATAGCCGAGGATGCTGACAACCGGCTCAGTCGGAACTAGCTGAAGTAGAAATCCAGCACTGTCGTATGCGACGTACTCGTTGTTGCGCACATCAATGGGCTCAATGTAGTGAGCAGCAGTCTCCACCGAACGGAAAATGCTGATGTCTCCATGCCCGTCAATAACTATGGGTAGCCGCATATTCGCTGTGAGCCTAACGCCTGAATTAAGCCGTTGCGAAGCAACGTCGGCTTGAATGAGTTGTTAGGCAGTGAGTGGCCGAAACGGTTGAGACCGCAACCGTGCTCCCCAGCACTGCCCGCCTGAGCCGAGTGTGCCACAGCTTGCGGGATGAAGCTTGCACCGCAATGCCACGGGGCCTGTTGGCTCCGAAGCTAGGCGCAATGAGTGCCGCGCGGCAGTGACACGAAATGACGAAGCGGCGGACTGTCCGATGCCAGTTACGGTGAGAACCCCTGTCCGGAGCCGACCGCGTGCGCGCCAGTGAACTGGTCGAATATGCGAGCACCGATGCTGTTGCTCCACCACGGCCTAACGCTGGAGTTAAGCGGCACCGAAGGTGTCCGCCTTGAAGGAGATGTTAGGCATTTGCGCGACACCAACGACGTGCCACGGCAAATGCCTTGTGACGAACTAACTGCGAAAATCCCACATGCTGAGCAACTTCGTCTAGAGCTTCTACGAACTTAGTGTCAATTGGCGCACCTTGCGCGAGCCACTCAATTGCAAGCCTGACCCAGTATTCCGTAGGCCAACGTAGCGCAGCAAGAACCACCTCACGGGCGATCTCCTCGGACCCGTCGTAGTCTTTGTACGGAGACTCAAGGTTGACTAATAGAGGCCGAATATCCATTGATGCCTAACGCATAAATTAAGCCGCGCCGCGAAGCGGCGTCGGCTTGAATGAATTGTTAGGCCGCGTGCCTCGTCGGCTAATGCGGGGCATGCGACCTGACTTGAAAATTGCTACCTAAGCCAAACAGAACAAGACCAGCAACTCCAAAGAACGATGCAAACACAAAGCCAAAACTAGCATCGTTGACTTGACCTGCCGGAATTGTTGCTGATGCATAGATAGCCGCGACGAGAAACGTGGTGGCCATTAGCAGCGAAAGTCCACCAAGGGCCACAAGCAATACTACGAAGAGCTTCCTAAGTTCCATGAGCGGCCTAACGCCTGAATTAAGCCGACCCGCGAAGCGGGTTCGGCTTGAATGAATTGTTAGACCGCCCTCTAGTGCTCTGACACACGCTGACTTTTTGGTGACGTGTTCAGATTGTCCATGTCCGAGAAGATTAGCCACGGCTCACCGGGCGCACGATGCAGAGTGAGGGTGAACTTTCCTGTGTCGCCGGACGCATCGCCATAACCGTAGGCACCTATGATGTAGCCGATCGTGTCTCCGGCGGAAAAAGCGAGCGAGCGTAGCCGCAATGGGCCGCCGCCTTGGCCCTCATAGGCTGCCTGGATGGCCGAGCGTCCGCGGATTGGAGGACGATTGCTTTGCAGCACGAACCCATCCTCCGCAAATAGCGAGGCGAGGGCCACCGCGTCGCCAGCGCGCCATGCGCGTTCATAGTCGCGAAGCACTCGATCCAGTTCAGATGGTAACGCAACGCTGGAAAGCTCCGTGGTCTTGGTTGGATCTGGAACGTTCTGCCCAAGTAGTGACCCCGTCACCAGCATGAGGCCGAGGACGACAAAAACGAGGATGGAACGGCTCATATGTCTCAACCCTGTTGGAGTATCGGCGGTCTAACGCTTGAATTAAGCCGCGTTGCGAAGCAACGTCGGCTTGAATGAGTTGTTAGGCAGTGAGTGGCCGAAACGGTTGAGACCGCAACCGTGCTCCCCAGCACTGCCCGCCTGAGCCGAGTGTGCCACAGCTTGCGGGATGAAGCTTGCGCCGCAATGCCACGGGGCCTGTTGGCTCCAAAGCTAGGCGCTATGAGTGCCGCACAGCAGTGACACGAAATGACGAAGCGGCGGACTGCCCGATGCCAGTTGCGGTGAGAACCACTGTCCGGAGCCGACCGCGTGCGCGCCAGTGAACTGATCGAAGATGAGAGCCCCGATGCTATTGCTCCACTACGGCCTAACGCCTGAATTAAGCCGAGCCGCGAAGCGGGTTCGGCTTGAATGAATTGTTAGGCCTCAGCCCACTCTCCATCCTGTGGATTGAACAAGGCCATATGCTCGGGCTCAGCAAGCTCGCTTGCGTCTTGCAGAGCTTCAAATATGACCTCCTGGGAATTTTGCCAATACGGAATTGAGAACGCTATCTCCGTCGCAAACACAGCCACTTGGACGGGACAGCCACCGATGTTCTTTACGAACTCATGGCACCGCGGTGTCGTGGCCTCAAGGCTGTACCCGTACTTGGCGAGCTTGCCTATGAATCTTTCAACGGCGGATTGATCAAGAGGCGGGTGATCAAACTCGTCGATTTCCTTCCCTTGTTCGGTGTGCTCACGAACGACGGGATGAAAGAGCTGAAAACCGTAGCTCATTGTGTCTCCTGCGGCCTAACAACTGAATTAAGCCGACCCGCGAAGCGGGTTCGGCTTGAACGAATTGTTAGGCCTCAGACCATAGGCTGCAAGAGACAGAACCATGAGTCACACCTCTTGCCGCGGCGCGATAAGCGCACCACCGTTGTAGATCAGATCCGCAGGAACTCGCCCATCCACGGTTCTCTTGAGCTTTGTGCCGTCAATGGGAACGCGCACGCTTGATCCATCTGATCTGGCGAAGACCAGGAAATATGAATCACCCTCTTGAAGAACCTCGCGAATCTCGATGCGATGAATCCCATCTCGCTCAACCACCACGAGTGCCTCGGGAAGGATATTCTCGTGATCTGTCATCTGAGGCCTAACACTTGAGTTAAGCCGCGCCACGAAGTGGCGTCGGCTTGAGCGAATAGTTAGGGCTCACGCTCCGCACTTCGGGACCACGGCAGGTGCCGGACTCATGTAGGTCGCTTGCCCGTTGCAGATCCTATATGCGAACGACGTACTTGCCAGACTCGGATCAGGCACGGTGGCGGCGTGCATGATCTCGCCGGCGGGCGATAGCAGGCGAATGCGCGCCCCGTCCGGGCTGGTTTGGCCGCCTGGGGTGACCAGCTCCAGCGTTGAGCCATCCGCCAGTTCCAAGGTAGCACTTTGTCTGGATGGCAAGTGGAGGTCGAACGTGATCGGCGTCAGGTCATCGTGCTGAATGTAGCCAACGAACTGGACCTGCTCCGGCATCGCGGCAAACGCCGTGAGAGAAGAACCCATCAGTACTGTTGCAGCGGCGACAGCTTTCATTGCATACCTCCATGTTGCGTGAATGGTGCCAGTGAGCCCTAACTACTATTGGACCACCTAAAAGCGGTGTTGCACCGAGTATCCACCATCGGAAGAAGTCTGGAAAGAGGTGAATTCCCATTACCTTTCAGTGGCTTGCCGGCTCATGGATGGCGGTTCGGCCACAGACAGCGACCGCGTTATCCGACGTTTGCACAGGCGTATGAGTTACACCCGTGACGGTGAAGGCGTAACGGGGTATCTACTCTCGGCAGCGTGGGAGAAACTCCCCGGCCGGCTCCGGCTGCGTCCCTCTCCCTGTGCACCAAGCGGGCGCACGCCGAATAGCATGGGAGTGCGATGCGACATCGTCGATGAAGCCGCTCTCCGAAGCGAGGCTTCGCGATACAGCGCCGCCAGCTGCATCGACCGCAGCCGGCGCACGCCAATCAGTAAGCGAACTCGGAAAACACCGGGTCGACACTCCCCTGCCACGCCCCGTGATACAGCGCCAGCTTGCGCTCGGCCGCGGTCTCCCCGGCGTGCAGGATCTCCACCAGCGGTTCCAGGAAGCGCGATTCGTCCTGACCGTCGCCGTTCAGGCGGGCGCGGCGGCGCAGGCCGTCCAGCGCGATCTTCACCGACTCGGCGGCGAGGTCCTGCACGGTGCCGTTGCGGAACGGCAGCTTCAGCGCCTGCTTCGGCACGCCGTCGCGCAGGGCGTGACGTTCGACCAGGCTGAAATCCTTGACCAGGTCCCAGGCCGCGTCCAGCGCGGCATCGTCGTACAGCAGGCCGACCCAGTACGCCGACAGCGCGCACAGCCGCCCCCACGGGCCGGCATCGGCGCCGCGCATCTCCAGGTATTTCTTCAACCGCACTTCCGGGAACGCGGTGGTCATGTGATCGGACCAGTCGCGCAGCGTCGGCAGTGCGCCCGGCAACGCCGGCAGCTTGCCCTGCATGAAGTCGCGGAAGCTCTGCCCGCTGGCGTCGACGTAGGTGCCGTCGCGGTAGGAGAAGTACATCGGCACGTCGAGCAGGTAGTCGACGTAGCGCTCGTAGCCGAAGCCGTCCTCGAACACGAAGTCGAGCATGCCGGTGCGGTCGGCATCGGTGTCGGTCCAGATGTGCGAGCGGTAGCTGAGGTAGCCGTTGGGCTTGCCCTCGGTGAACGGGGAGTCGGCGAACAGCGCGGTGGCGATCGGCTGCAGCGCCAGCGACACGCGGAACTTCTTGATCATGTCCGCTTCGCTGGCGTAGTCCAGGTTGACCTGGACCGTGCAGGTGCGGGTCATCATGTCCAGGCCGAGCTTGCCGACCTTGGGCATGTAGTTCTTCATGATCTGGTAGCGGCCCTTGGGCATCCACGGCATCTCGTCGCGGCGCCACTTCGGCTGGAAGCCCATGCCGAGGAAACCCAGGCGCAGTTCGTCGGCGACCTGCTTGACCTCGTTGAGGTGGCTGCCCACTTCCACGCAGGTGTCGTGGATGGTCTCCAGCGGCGCGCCCGACAGCTCCAGCTGCCCAGCCGGTTCCAGCGTCACCGAGGCGCCGTCGCGCAGCAGCGCGATGGTATGCCCGCCTTCTTGCACGGGCTCCCAGCCGAAGCGGGTCAGGCCGGTGAGCAGGGCCTCGATGCCGCGCTCGCCGTCGAAGGTCGGCGGGCGCAGGTCGTCCAGGCGGAAGCCGAACTTCTCGTGTTCGGTGCCGATGCGCCACTGCGCTTCGGGCTTTTCGCCGGAGGCCAGCACCTCGACCAGTTCGTTGCGGTCGGTGATCGGCGTTTCGGCAACGTGGCTTGGGCTCGACAAGGGCAGGCTCGCACGGAAGATGAGGCGATGTGGGGATGGAACGCCCGCCTCGCAAGGGCCGCACTATAGCGTGACCGGCGCGAAGCCCACATCGCTACCGGCGGTACTGCAGCATTCCACGGATCCGCCCGGTCGGCGCCAGCGAGAGTGAGACGCAGCACCGCCGGCCGCAGCGCGCTCGGCTAGGCTGCAGGCCTGTTCCCCGCCCTGCAGGCAGCCGATGCGCCCCGCCCACTCCGAACTGCATCGCGCCGATCGCGCCGGCTGGCTGCGCGCCGCGGTGCTCGGCGCCAACGACGGCATCCTGTCGGTGGCCGGACTGGTGGTCGGCGTGGCCAGCAGCGGCGCACCCGCGCCGGCGGTCCTGGCGACCGGCATCGCCGGCCTGGTCGCCGGCGCGATGTCGATGGCCGCCGGGGAATACGTGTCGGTGCAGTCGCAGGTGGACACCGAGCGCGCCGATCTGGCGATCGAGCGCCGCGAGTTGCGCGAGGACCCGCACAGCGAGCTGGAAGAACTGGCCGGCATCTACCGCCAGCGCGGGCTGGACGCGGCGCTGGCGCGCCAGGTCGCCGAGCAGTTGACCGCGCACGATGCGCTGGGCGCGCATGCGCGCGACGAGCTGGGCATCACCGAGACCCTGCGCGCGCGGCCGTTGCAGGCGGCGGCCGCGTCGGCGGCAGCATTCTGCACCGGCGCGGCGCTGCCGGTCGTGGCCGCGTGGCTGGCGCCGGACGGCCGGCAATTGTGGGTGACCGGCGCGGCGACCCTGGTCGGCCTGTCGCTGACCGGCGCGCTGGCCGCGCGCGCCGGCGGCGCTTCGGGCGTGCGCGGTGCGGTGCGTGTGGTGTTCTGGGGCGCGGCGGCGATGCTCGCCAGCGGCGCGATCGGGCACGTGTTCGGCGTGCATGTGTGAGCGGACGCGCACCGTACTGGGTAGCATCACCGGCATGGCCGACACGTGTTTCCCCGAAGTGCGAGGCGACCGCACGCCCATCGCTCAAAGCGGAACCTGAACTGGAGTACTGAAAATTAACACTGGTACCTTCGTCGTCGACCACATGGGATTTTCCGTTTCATCGCTGGATGAGGCGATCGCGTTCTGGACTGAGGCCATGGGCTTCGAACTTGTCCGCACAGGCGAAATGGGCGGCGATTTCCTGCGCGAGGTGACGGGCGTCGACGATCCTCGTTGCCGCATGGCGCTGGTGGTATCGCCTGCCGGCTTTCCCATCGAACTGCTGGAATACTCGACAGCCCGCACGTTGGGCAAGACACCCGCAAGCGCTGGCGCGATCGGCGCGGCCCATCTTGCCGTCACCGTGACGGATATCGACGTGGCTGTCGCCAGGATCCAGGCGCAGGGATGGCACTTGAAAGGATCTCCGCGACCGATCGAGGCCGGGCCACGCGCGGGAACCGTCGTTGCCTACGTCAGCGGACCCGACGGGATCACCATCGAGGTCATGCAGCCTCCCAGGTAAGAGCAGCTAACAAAACGACTGCGCAGCCGCCAGGCGGGCGCGTGCAGCGCTCGAAATCCTCATGTACCACTTGTGCACTGCAGTTTCTGTGCGCCGTCCGCGCCCGCCTGGCGACTGCTCGTGACGTTTCGTTAGCCACGCTAAAGTCTCATCCGGCATGGTGTGGGGCCCTCCGGTTCTTTCGATCGCCGCTGGCTAAAGTGTGTGATGCACGTTGAGGCGATATGCGTCGGCTGTCCGCGGCGCGAACGGCCAAACCCGCGGGGAAGCGGCCTGTGGCGCGCCGAGACCGGCAGTTTGCGGGGCCGGCACCAGCGCAGTCGTGGTGGTCCTGCCGGCTGCGATGTAGCGGCCCGGCGCTTCACTCTGAGCGCGCGCGCAGTGCGCTGCGGTAGCATCGGCGGCCATGGCCGACACCACTTCTTCCGACGCCTTGCTGCTGGCGCGCCTGGCCAGCCTGGCCGACTGCACGCAGGCCGAGGGCTATGCCTGCATCACCGCGCGTCGCGAACACGGGGCGCGCTCGGTGGATATCCCGCAGCCGCACCTGGCGATCCTGGTGCAGGGACGCAAGCAGGTGCGCACCGCGACACAAACCCTGGACTTCGTGCCGGGCGACCTGTTCCTGGTGACGCAGCGCTGCCGCATTGATGTGGTCAACATCCCGGATCCGCACAGCGGCCTGTACCTGAGCGTGCTGGTGCCGCTGTGCGAAGAAGCGCTGAGCGCGGCGCGCGTGCTGTGGAACGAACCGCTGCCCGCTGCCGGCGCGGAACTGGCGCGGCTGCGCGCCGAGGAGTTCGGCATCACCCTGCTGCAATGGCGGCAGGCGCTGCAGGACGGCCGTTACACCGAGGCGCGGTTGGCGCTGGCGGCCCTGGTGGTGGCACTGTGCCGGCGCGGCCACGGCGGCCTGTTGATGCCGCCGGCGCCGAGCGTGGCCGCGCAGGTGCGCGACCTGGTCGTCGCGCAGCCGCAACGCGCCTGGCGCTCGCGCGACATCGAAGACAGCCTGGGCCTCAGCGGCGCGACCTTGCGCCGACACCTGGCCAGCGAAGGCACCTCCTTGCGCGAACTGCTCGCCGATGCGCGCCTGGCGCATGCGATGCAGCTGCTCTACACCACGCGCTGGCCGCTGAAGACGGTCGCCGCGCACGTCGGCTATCGTTCGGTGCGCAGCTTCAGCCAACGCTTCCAGCAACGCTACGGCCTGGACCCGTCCAGCATCGGCAACTGAGCCGCGTCGGCGCTGAACGCCGCGCGCAGCGGAATGAGCGAATCGCGCAGCGGCGCAGGCGCAGCATGCCGGTACCGCGGCGCCTGCCGCTCTGCCAGGAAGTCCCCATGTCCGTGTTCCCGTTGCGCGCGCTGTGCGCGCTGGCCCTGAGTGCCAGCGCGGCGCTGACGCTGCCGTCCCCCGCCCATGCCGCCGCGCCGGCCAGCAGCCAGACGCAGGTGCCCGGCGTCTATCGCCAGGCAATCGGCCGGTTGCGCGTCACCGCCCTGTTCGACGGCACCGTGGCGCTGCCGCGCGCGCAACTGGCGAACATCGCCCCGGAGGCGATCGCGCGCCTGCTCGACCATCGCTACGTGCCGGAAACCGCCAAGGGCCTGCAGACCGCGGTCAACGCCTACCTGATCCAGGACGGCACGCACCTGACCCTGGTCGATACCGGCACCGCCACCTGCTTCGGCCCCGGCCTGGGCCAGGTGCTGGCGAACCTGCGCGCGGCCGGCTACGCGCCGGCGCAGGTGGACGACGTGCTGCTGACCCACGCGCACCCGGACCACATGTGTGGCCTGCTCGATGCGCAGGGACAGGCGGCCTATCCCAACGCCACGGTGTGGCTGAGCGCGGCCGATGCCGCGTACTGGCTGGATCCGGCCAGCGAAGCGAGCGCACCGCAGATGCTGAAGTTCGCGTTCCCGCTGGCGCGCGCGGCGGCCGCACCGTACCAGGCCAAGGACCGGCTGCGCCGCTTCCGTCCCGGCGATGCGTTGCCGGGCGGTGCGGTGGCGCTGGATACGCACGGACATACGCCCGGCCATGTGTCCTACCGGTTCGACGGCGGCGATGGCCAGCAGGTGTTGGTGTGGGGCGACCTGGTGCACTACCACGCGGTGCAGTTCGCGCAGCCGCAGGCTTCCTACGAAGCCGACAGCGACCGCACGGCGGCGATCGCCGCGCGCAGGCGCACCATGGCCCAGGCCGCCGACGGCGGCTGGTGGGTGGCCGGCGCGCATCTGCCATTCCCGGGCCTGGGCCATGTGCGCCGTGACGGCGACGCGTTCGCCTGGGTCCCGGCCGAGTTCGCGCCGTTGCCGGCCACGCCTTGAGTGCGACCTTCTCCCGGTGGGAGAAGGGAACAGCTGCTAGCCCCTCTCCCACCGGGAGAGGGGTTGGGATGAGGGTCCGGCGCGAAGCGACTCGCGGCGTTTGGAGGCGCGAGGCTACGCCCGTACCCTCATCCGCCCCTGCGGGGCACCTTCTCCCGGCGGGAGAAGGGGACAGGCACTAGCCCCTCTACCGTCGGGAGAGGGGTTGGGGTGAGGGTCCGGCGCGAAAGCGACTCGCGGAGTTGGGTGCACAAGGCTGCGCCCGTACCCTCATCCGCCCCTGCGGGGCACCTTCCCCCAAAAAGGGGGCCATGGTCCCGGCGGGAGAAGGAACAGCCGACTAGCCCCTCTCCCGCCGGGAGAGGGGTTGGGGTGAGGGTCAGGCGCGAAGCGTCTCGCGGTGCTTGGATGCATGAGGCTGCGCCCGTACCGGCATCCACCCCTGCGGGCGCCCGGCATCGCGCATGCGATGCAGCCAACGCAGACAGGACCGCCGCGTCCGCCGCTCGCGATCGATCGCAGGCAGCGCCTGCGCAGAAGACGCCGGAGGTCCGGCGCCGCCGTGCTCACGCCGCGGCGGTCGGCTCCGTGTCCAGCCCCAGCCAGCCGCCGACGATGGCACGCGCTTCGTCCACGCCCTGGCGGGTCTCGCCGGAAAACAGCTGCACGCTGACCGTGTCGCCGAAGGAACTGGACAGATCCTTGCGCACCTGCTGCAGCGCCTGCGCCTGCTGGCCGCGGCCGAGTTTGTCGGCCTTGGTGAGCAGCGCATGCGCCGGCAGTCCGCGCTGCACCGCGTAACCGAGCATCTGCCGGTCGTAGTCCTTCAGCGGGTGGCGGATGTCCATCACCACCACCAGGCCGCGCAGGGCCTCGCGGGTGCGGAAATACTTGTCGATGAACGACTGCCAGTGCGCCTGCAGCTCCAGCGGCACCTTGGCGTAGCCATAGCCGGGCAGGTCCACCAGATAACGCTCGGGCTGGATCTGGAAGAACACCAGCTGCTGGGTGCGGCCGGGGGTCTTGGACACGCGGGCCAGCGCGTTCTGCCGGGTGAGCGCGTTCAGCGCGCTGGATTTGCCGGCGTTGGAGCGGCCGGCGAAGGCCACCTCCCAGCCCCCATCCTCCGGCAGCTGCCGGGGATTGTGGGCGGAAAGCAGGTATTGGGCACGTTCGATGAGCAGCGACATGGCGCTAGGATCGCACGTCCGCCGCTCCTGGCGGGGTTCGTTGACCGGCAGGGCGCCGCGCGGGGATAATCGCGCGAGTGCGGTCGCCGGCCTGGCAGCCGCGGGTCGGGTCACACGGAGCTTCAGCTAATGCGCCACGCTCGCGTTCTTGCCTTTGCCGGTCTAGCAATTTCCATCGCCGCCGCGGTCGCGTTCGCGCAGACCTCGGTGGTTCCCATCCCCGACAACGCGCCGGTGCGCACCGCGCCGCTGGAAGGCGACGTCGGCAAGGTCGCCTGGGGCGATCCCAAGGCCGGCCAGGCCAAGGCCGCGGCCTGCGCCGCCTGCCATGGCGCCGACGGCAACCCGTCCCTGGCGATGTATCCGCGCATCGCCGGTCAGAGCGAACGTTACAGCGCGCGGCAGATGGCCCTGATCGCGCACGGCGAGCGCACCTCCGGCGCGGTGGCGGCGATGCTGCCGTTCGTGCAGCCGCTGAGCGCGCAGGACATGCGCGACATCGGCGCCTACTTCGCCACGCAGAAGGCCGGCGCCGGCATCGCCGACGACGCGGTGGTCAGCGAAGGCCCGTACGCCGGCATGAAGTTCTACGAGGTCGGGCAGCAGCTGTACCGTGGCGGCGATCCGGCGCGCGGGATTCCGGCATGCATGGCCTGTCATGGTCCCACCGGCGCCGGCAATCCCGGCCCGGCGTATCCGCACCTGGGCGGCCAGCATGCCGACTACGTGGCGCGGCGCCTGCAGGAGTACCAGTCCGGCACCACCCAGGAACGCGACCCGGCCCTGTTCAAGATCATGGCGCAGGTGGCCAAGCCCTTGACCGAGCAGGAGATGAAGGCGCTCGGCAGTTACCTGCAGGGCCTGCACGACCGTGCCGACGACGCGGCCGCGGCGCAGGCCGCACCGGCGCCGGTCTCGCCGCAACAGGCGGCGCCTGCGCAACAATCCTGAGCGTGCGCCGCCGTCGCGGCGCCGCACCGCTTCCCCCTCGCGCCGGTCGTCACGACCGGCGTTCGTTTTTTGCCATGGAGATCGCATGAACCGTCTACCCCGCCTGCTGCTGTGCCTGCTCACCCTGTTGCCGCTGAGCGCCTGCGCGCAGCCCAAGACCGCCGCCCTGGTCGAAGGCGAGGACTACGCGCTGATCGCCAAACCGCAGCCGTTCGCGCCGCTGGCCGGCAAGATCGAAGTGGTGGAGGTGTTCGGCTACACCTGCCCGCACTGCGCGCACTTCGAGCCGTTGCTGGAAGAGTGGACGCGCAAGCAGGGCAAGGACGTGCGGGTGACCCTGGTGCCGGCCGCGTTCGGCGGTTTCTGGGACAGCTTCGCCAGCGCCTTCTATGCCGCGCAGAAGCTGGGCGTGCAGACCCGCAGCCACCACGACCTGTTCGAGGCGATCCACGACAAGCACAGCGTGCCGGTCCAGAACGTGGCGCCGGAAGAGCTGGCCGCGTTCTATGCCGCATACGGGGTCAAGCCGCAGGACTTCGTTGCCGCCTACAGCAGCCCGCAGGTGGCCGCGCAGGTCAAGGCCGCGCGCGACTTCGCCGCGCGCAGCGACATCCCCGGCACCCCGGCGCTGGTGGTCAACGGCAAGTACCTGGTCAAGGGCAAGAATTTCCAGGACATGCTGCGCATCGCCGATGCGCTGGTCGCCCGCGAGCGCGCGGGCAAGTAATCCCGCGCGAACCCGCAACACGGCGCTTCATCCACGCCATGGCATCATGCCGGGGTTGCCTGCCGCGCGTTTCGGCGCGGCCGGCGTTTCGCCCCCCATCCTGCTGGAGATGTCGCCGATGAAGACCCGCTTCGCCCTGACCCTGATGGCCCTGCTGCCGATCCTGGTCGCATGCAAGGCCCAGGACGGCTCTGCCGACACCGTCGCCCCGGCCGCCGACGCGCCGGCCGCAGCGCCGGCGGCGCCCGCCGCCAGCGACACCGCGCCGGCCGCCACTGCCGAAACCGCCTCCACCCCGACGACCGATGCCGCTGCGCAGCCTGCCGCCGATGCGCCGGCCGCGCCGGTCGCGGCGCGTGCGCCGAGCGGGGCCGAACCGGTCGCCGGCACCGACTATAAGGAGATTCCGGGCGGCCAACCGTTCCAGCCGACCAATGGCAAGATCGAAGTGACCGAAGTGTTCGGCTACGTGTGCCCGGCCTGTGCCGCCTTCCAGCCGCTGGTCGGCCCATGGAAGGCCGGCCTGCCCGCGGATGTGCATTTCGTGTACGTGCCGGCGATGTTCGGCGGCACCTGGGACGACTACGCGCGCGCGTTCTACGCCGCCGAGGCGCTGGGCGTGCAGGAGAAGACCCACGAGGCGCTGTACAAAGCGATCCACGTCGACCAGACCCTCAAGGGCGAGCGCGGCCGCGATTCGGTGCAGGACATCGCCGGCTTCTACGCCAAGTACGGCGTGGATCCCAAGCAATTCGCCGACACCATGGGCAGCTTCGCGGTCAGCAGCAAGACCAACCGCGCCAAGCAGTTCGCCATGCGCAGCGGCGTCGACGGCACGCCGTCGCTGATCGTCAACGGCAAGTATCTGATCAAGGGCAACAGCTACCCGGACAAACTGCGCATCGCCGATCACCTGATCGCGCGCGAGCGCGCGGCGCTGGCCAAGTAAGCTCCCGCTCCCACCAGGCCGCTCTGCCGTGACCGCCCCCGCCACCCGCACGCTGCGCGTGCTCACCGCCAATATCCAGGCCGGCTCCAGCACGCGCCGCTACAGCGACTACGTGACCCGCAGCTGGTCGCATGCGCTGCCTGCGGGAAGCAAGCGCAGCAGCCTGGATGCGATCGCGCAGCTGGCCCGCGAGCACGACATCGTCGGCCTGCAGGAAAGCGATCCGGGCAGCCTGCGCTCGGGCTTCACCAACCAGACCCACTACCTGGCCGAGCGCGCCGGCTTCAACTACTGGAGCCACCAGCCGAACCGGCGCATGGGCGGTGTGGCCTCCAGCGCCAATGGCCTGCTCAGCCGGCTGGAGCCGGTCGAAGTGCAGGACCATCCGCTGCCCGGCCGGCTCGGCGGGCGCGGCGTGCTGCTGGCCAAGTTCGGCGACGGTGCGGAAGGATTGGCGATCGCGGTGGCGCACCTGTCGCTGGGCGCCAACTCGCGCGCCTCGCAACTGGCGTTCATCGCCGAACTGCTGTCCGACCATCCCAATGCGGTGCTGATGGGCGACTTCAACTGCGTCGCCGACCGGCCCGAGATGCAGGCCCTGTACAAGCGCACCCGGCTGCAACCGCCGGGCTGCGTGGTGCCGACTTTCCCCAGCTGGCGCCCGCAGCGCGCGATCGACCACATCCTGGTCAGCGACGGCCTGCGCTGCAACGAGCAGCGCGCGCTACCGGCCGCGTTCTCCGACCACCTGGCGGTGGCGACCGAGATCGAAGTGCCGCAGGCGATGCTGCGCTAGCCAGCTGCTGCGCTTCCTGTGCGGCATGCGTTGGCGGTGCGGCGGCGGCATTCCCTGCAGGAGCGGCTTCAGCCGCGACCGGGCTTTACCGGTAAAGCGTCGCGGCTGAAGCCGCTCCTACAGAAATGCGGCGGCTCGCAAGGAGCATTGTGGAAGCGACAATGCGGCGGCTCGCAAGGAATTGGGGAAGCGATTCCGGTGGCCTAGCCATCGGTCGCGACGGGATTTATCGGTAATGCCCGTCGCGACTGAAGTCGCTCCCACAAGTGGCCGCTTGCGGATCGAAGCGCCCTAGAACTTCAGATCCGCACGCACGTACAGATAACGGCCGCCCGGGATGTCGTAGGTCGACGCGTCATAGCCGTTGAGCGAGCACGACAGGCAGATCGGCGGATCCTTGTCGAAGACGTTGTTGACGCCACCGCTGACGGTCAGGCCTTTCATCCAGTCGAAGCGGTAGCCCAGTTGCACGTCGTGGTAGGTGATCGCGTCGAGCGTGTTGGTGCCGGCGGCCTGGTTGCTGCACACCGGGAACGCCACCGCGTCACCGCACTGCTCGGTCAGTTCGGAAATGTGCCGCACCGTCCACGAGGCGTTCCAGCGGTTCAACGACCAGTCCAGGGTCAGGTTACTGGTCCACTCCGGGATCGCGCTGTCCACCACTTCCACGCCCGGTTCCTGCGGCTGCACCTGGCCGGCGGCGCCGGTGGC
The DNA here is from genome assembly GCF_017163705.1 of Xanthomonas bonasiae. Lineage (GTDB taxonomy): Bacteria > Pseudomonadota > Gammaproteobacteria > Xanthomonadales > Xanthomonadaceae > Xanthomonas_A > Xanthomonas_A bonasiae. Next base: position 83,092 of record NZ_JAFIWB010000009.1, on the reverse strand, counting down.
GACGTAGCGGGTGACGAAGGTGTTCTGCCAGCCGATCTTGAAGCGCCCGGCCGCGGTCTCCGGCGAAGTCCAGAACAGATCCACGTCCCAGCCGTCGGTCTTGATCGAACCCAGGTTGGTCAGGCGGTTGTTGAAGCCGTTGATGCCGCCGGTGGAAGCGCGGGTGATGCCGTCGCAATAGGTCGCGTCCAGCGTGTCCACGCACAGGTCGAGCTGGGTCTGCGCGTTGATCGCCTGGATCGCGCCGTCGATGTCGTGGCGGTAGAAGGTCACCTCGACGTCGAAGCGATCCGACCACGGCACGTTGCTGGCGAACCACGGACTCCACACGAAGCCGGCGCTGAAGCTGCGCGCCTTCTCCGGCTCCAGCGCGCGGTTGCCGCCGGTGGTCACCGAGATCTGCGAGTTGGCCTGCTGATAGCCGGCCGGCACGCCGAGCGTCGCGCAGTTGGCTGCACTGCCGCGCGGCGCGGTGCCACCGAGGCCGATCGAGCACGGATCGGACAGGGTCAGGTCGGCGCGCGCGGCCGAACCGTACAGCTCGCCGATGGTCGGGGCGCGGAAGCCTTCGGCATAGCTGGTGCGCAGCACGAAGTCCGGCGACACCTGCCAGCGCAGGCCGTACTTCGGGGTGAATTCGCCGCCGAAGGTGGAGTAGTCGGAATAGCGCCCGGCCAGGCTCAGGTCCAGTTTGTCGCCCAGCGGCGAGTCGGCGAAGATCGGCACGCTCAGTTCGAGGTAGGCCTCCTTGACGTTGTAGCTGCCCTCGGTCGGCAGCGACGGCACGCCGTTGTAGTGGCCGATCACGGTCAGCGGATCGGGCTGGTACCAGCCCTCGTACTTGCGGTACTCCACGCCGGTGGCGAAGGACACCGCGCCGGCCGGCAGCGTGAACAGGTCGCTGCTGAGGTTGGCGGTGAACTGGGTCAGCTCGTTCTGGCTGCGGTCGCGCACCACCGGCTGGATCCAGCGCAGCATCTCCGGGGTGATGCTGCCGGCGCCGCCGAAGATGTCCAGCGGCACGCAGCCGGCAACCGCCGCGCAGGCGGCCGGGTCGCCCAGCGCCAGGTTGATGTTGTAGATGTTGTAGCTGCCGTAGTTGGTCTGCTCGGCCTTGTTCTTGCTGTAGGCGCCGTTGACGTCCCAGAACCAGGTGCGGTCGGCGCTCTCGAAACTGCCGATGAAGCCGGTGCCGACGTACTGGGTGTCCACGCGCTGCTCGAACACGCGCGCGCCGCCTTCCACCGGCCGCCGCCCGATCATGATCAGGTTGCTGGACGAATCCAGGTCGAAGCCGAACGGGTTGTACGGATTGGCCGCGGAAATGACGATGTTGTCGGCCAGCGGATTGCCGGTGCCGGCATCGGGGCCGAGGAAGATCGGCTCCGGCGCGGCCTGGTTGGTCGACTCGCGGCGGTTGCCGAGCAGCTTCAGGTACCACTGCACGTCGTCGTTGAAGAAGTAGCGGAACTGGCCGAACACGCCCTTGCGCTCGGACGGTGTCAGCAACAGGTTGGAGGCGGCGAAGTTGTAGCGATCGGCGGTGCCGAAGCAGTGGTAGTCGTCGCTGCGGGTGCAGCCGGCGCTGCCGTCGTAGGTCGGCGTGCCGGCGCCGCTGTTCGGGGTCAGGTCCTGCTCGGCGCCGGTGACCGGATCGACGAAGATGAAGCGGCCGTCCGGCGTGGCCGAGCTGCCGAAGCTGAGCCCAGTGCCGGGCACCGGATACAACGACTGCTTGCGGTCGCGCGCGTAGATCGGATCCTGCTTGGTGTAGCTGGCGCCCAGGAACAGGCTGGTGCGTTCGGTGCTGTGGCCCCAGGCCAGGTCCACGCCCTTGCTGGCGCCGTCACCCTTGTCGTACTGGCCGTAGTTCAGCGTGACCTGGCCGCCGTCGAACTTGCGCCGGGTGATGATGTTGACCACGCCGGCGATCGCGTCGGAGCCGTACAGCGAGGAGGCGCCGTCTTCCAGCACCTCGATGCGCTCGACGATGGCCAGCGGAATGGTGTTGAGGTCGGTGGCCGCGCCCACGCCGGACGCCGAGGACTCATTGACCCAGCGCATGCCGTCGACCAGCACCAGCACGCGCTTGGCGCCCAGATGGCGCAGGTCCACCTGCGCCGAACCGGCGCCGACGCCGCTGCCGTCGGGCGGGAAACCGAAGTTGCCGGAGGAGTTGAACTTGGTGTTCAACGCCGAGCCGGAGGCGGTCAGTTCCTGCAGCACGTCGCCGATCGAGGTCAGGCCGGTGCGTTCGATGTCGGCGCGGCTCAGCGTCTGCACCGGCACTTGCCCCTCCAGCTCGGCCTTGCGGATGCGCGTGCCGGTGACCTGGACGCTGTCCAGGGTGGTGGCGGACTCGGGGGCAGCGGGCGCGGCCTGCTGGGCGATGGCCAGCGCGGGCGAACCGGCCAGCAAGGACAAGGAAACCGCGAAAACCAAAGGATGGCGGTGCAGGCAATTCATCCGTCTCTCTCTCCAGAAAGGATGTGGGTCGGCCGCTGCGACCCCCTGCACCGCGACGGCGTGGCCTACCTTGTAAACAAAACGTAAACCCTAAGCAAGCAATCGGACCGCGATTCGGACAGTCCCGGACCGACTGGACGATTTCGTAGACATGGCGCAGTCCACCCGGACTCGATTCGGGCCACCGCAGGACAGTGCACGCCAGGCAAGCGAATACCGGGACATGGCGAAGACAACGGCATGCCGATCGCGCCGGCCGGCTCGGCGAGCTACGGGAAGCCAAGTGCATGGTGTTCTTGCAGGCGCGGACGCGGCCGGCGGCATGGCTGCACGCGTCGCACCGCTACGCCCGTTTGCGACACCGCCTCGCGGCCTCCGACGGCGCGGGGCGGACACGGCTCGATGCAGCGCCAAGCATGCGGCACGCAAAGCGCATGGCGACAGCCCAATGCACCGTGTCACGCCAAGCGCAGCTGGCCGGATCCAACCAGCGCCCACGCCGCGCCCGACAGTGCTGCGCAGGCTCCGGCGGGCAAGGGCGCAGCTCCCTGCACGCCTTCCGCTGCGCTCGCGTCGCCATCGCCGCAAAACCCTTGCCGCGTCGATTCATCGGCGTTCGGTATAGTCCCGCGCATGAAATTGCGCACGTCTCTCCTGCTGCTCGCCGCCGCGTTGTGCGGCACCGCCCCTGCCCTCGCCCAGACCCTGGACGCCCAACGTCCTGCGCTGCGTGCGGCGATCGACGCCGCCGAGCGCGGCCAGTTCGATCCCGTGCAAGCGGCCGCATTCAAACAGCACCCGCTGTACGGCTGGCTCGAATACGCCAACCTGCGCCGCAACATCGACCGCATCTCCGATGCGCAGGCGCAGGATTTCCTGAAGCGCTACGCCGGGCAGCCGGTGGCCGAGAGCTTCCGCACGCTGTGGCTGCCGGCGCTGGCGCGGCGCCAGGATTGGCCGGCGCTGCTGGCCAACTGGAAGCCCACCGACAACACCGGCCTGCGCTGCGCCCAGCTCAACGCGCGCCAGGCCACCGGCCGTGCCGACGCGCAATGGATCGACGAGGCGCAGGCGCTGTGGCGCAGCAGCGGCAAGTCGCTGCCCGATGCCTGCGATGCGGTATTCGCGGTGCTGCAGGCGCGCGGCGGAATGAACGACACGCTGCGCTGGGCGCGGGTGGAAGCGGCGGCCGATGCGCAGCAGCCGGCGGTGATGCGCAGCGCCGCGCGCGGCCTGCCCGCCGCCGAACTGGCCCTGGCCAACGACTATGCGGCGTTCCTGGACGCGGTGCACACGCGTGCGCTGACCTGGCCGAAGACCGAGCGCAGCCGCAAGGTGGCGGTGGACGGCCTGGAGAAACTGGCCAAGACCGATCCGGACGCGGCCGAGCGGCAGTTGCCGCAATTTGCGCAGGCGCTGCAGCTGAGCGAGGCGCAGCGCGGCGAGGTGCTGTACCAGATCGCGTTGTGGACGGTGGCCTCGTACGGACCGGATTCGGCGCGCCGGCTCAACGCGGTACCCGACAGCGCCTACGACGAACGCCTGCACGAATGGCGCACGCGCGAGGCGATGGCGCGCGGCGACTGGCCGGCGGCGCTGGCGGCGATCCGCAAGATGGCACCGGCGCAGCGCAACGATTCGCGCTGGCAGTATTTCGAGGCGCGGCTGGCGGAAAAGACCAGCAATGCCGGCGAGGCGCAGCGGCTGTACCGCGAGGCCGCCAAGTCCGCCACTTTCCACGGCTTCATGGCCGCCGACCGGCTCAAGCAGCCCTATGCGCTATGCCCGTGGGAACCCAACGACAGTGCGCAGGCGCAGGCCGCCGTCGCCCGCGATCCGGCACTGGTGCGCGCGCTGGAACTGTTCAAGATCGACCGTGCGGCATGGGCCGTGGCCGAATGGAACGACGCGCTGACCCGCTTCGACAACACCCAGCGACGCATCGCAGTGGAAGTGGCGCGCGACAACGGCTGGTTCGACCGCGCGGTGTTCGCGCTGGGCAAGCTGCCCGACGAGCAGCGCCTGTATTCGCTGCGCTTCCCGCTGCACCACGACGCCACCATCCGCCGCGAAGCGGGCAAGAACGCGATCGACCCGGCCTGGGTCGCCGCCGAGATCCGCGCCGAGAGCATCTTCAACCCGAACGCGCGCTCGCCGGCCAATGCGATGGGCCTGATGCAGGTGTTGCCGGCCACCGGCGCCAGCGTGGCCAGGAACCTCGGCCTGGCCGGCTACGGCGGCGCCGCCAGCCTGTACGACCCGGACACCAACATCGCCATCGGCACCGCCTACCTGCGCCAGCTGTTGAACACCTACGGCCTGCCCTACCTGACCATCGCCGCCTACAACGCCGGCCCCGGCCCGGCGGCACGCTGGCAGACCCAGCGCCCCGGCCACGACGCCGACTTCTGGATCGAGACGATCAGCTACAAGGAAACCCGCGAATACGTCGCGCGCATCCTCGCCTTCAGCGTGATCTACGACTGGCGCCTCAACGGCGACGCGCTGCCGGTCAGCGACCGCATGCTCGGCAAGCTGGACGCGCCGCGCAAGAAGTTCGTCTGTGCGGCCGCGTCTGCGGCAGGGAATCGGGAATAGGGAATGGGGAATCGCAACGGCGCACCGCGCGAGCTCTCGCCGAAACTGACGTCCGCACACCACGGCGGCATCGGACCGAGCGAACCTGCTTTTCCCATTCCCGATTCCCGACTCCCCATTCCCGGCCCCCAATGAACATCTACCTCGTCGGCGGCGCCGTCCGCGACAGCCTGCTCGGGCAACCGCCCGGCGACCGCGACTGGGTCGTGGTCGGCGCCACGCCACAGCAGATGCTGGACCTGGGCTACAAACAGGTCGGCCGCGATTTCCCGGTGTTCCTGCATCCGCACAGCGGCGAGGAGTACGCGCTGGCGCGCACCGAGCGCAAGTCCGGGCGCGGCTACCACGGCTTCGTGGTCGACGCCGACCCGTCGGTGACACTGGAAGAAGACCTGCAGCGGCGCGACTTCACCATCAACGCGATCGCCCGCGACGAGGACAGCGGCGCGCTGGTGGATCCGTATGGCGGCGTGCGCGACATCGAACAACGCGTGCTGCGCCACATCGGCCCGGCCTTCGGCGAGGACCCGCTGCGCGTGCTGCGTGCGGCGCGTTTCATGGCGCGGCTGGCGCCGCTCGGTTTCAGCGTGGCGCCGGAGACCCTGGCGCTGATGCGCGAGATGGCGGCCAGCGGCGAACTGGACACGCTGGTGCCCGAGCGCGTGTGGCAGGAATTGCGCCGCAGCCTGGCCTCGGCGCAGCCGTCGGCGTTCCTGCGCACGCTGCACGATGCCGATGCGCTGCGCAGCGTGCTGCCGGAACTTGAGGCGCTGTACGGCGTGCCGCAGCGCGCCGAGTACCATCCCGAGATCGATACCGGCCGCCACCAGGAACTGGTCAGCGACATGGCCGCACGGCTGGCGCCGGGCGATGCGCTGATCGGCTTCGCCGCGCTGACCCACGACCTGGGCAAGGCGCTGACGCCGCCCGCGGAATGGCCGAAGCATGTGATGCACGAACAGCGCGGCGTCGCCCCGCTGCGCGCGCTGTGCGAACGGCTGAAGCTGCCGCAGGAACATCGCCAGCTGGCCGAGATCGCCTGCCGCGAGCACTTGAACGTGCATCGCCTGGCCGAGCTGCGCGACCGCACCGTGCACGAACTGCTGCAGCGCTGCGACGGCTTCCGCAAGCCCGAACGCATCGCGCAGCTGGCGCTGGTATGCGAGGCCGACAAGCGCGGCCGCCTCGGCAACGAGGACGCCGACTACCCGCAGGGCCGCGAACTGCAGCGCCTGCACGCCGCGGCGCTGGCGGTCAACGCGCGCGACTTGGCCGCGCAGGGCCTGAGCGGCCCGCAGATCGGCGAGGCACTGGCGAAGGCGCGGATCAAGGCGATCGGTGCAGCGCGCGGCACGCCTGCGAACTGACGCGGCCTGTTCCGCGACGCCTATCTGTCTACAGAACGCCCCTGTAGGAGCGGCTTCAGCCGCGACGGGCTCTACCGGTAAAGCCCGTCGCGGCTGAAGCCGCTCCTACAATTGGCTAGCGGCCGCAGATGCCGCGTCGAATATGCCAGCTGCACGCACACAGCGGACCGCCATCAATACCGCGCCAGCACCGCACGCACCGCTTGCAGATAGCCATCACCGAACAGGTTGAGGTGATTGAGCAGATGGTAGAGGTTGTACAGCGGCGCGCGTTCGCGCCAATCCTTCGCCAACGGCGCGTGTTCGGCGTAGCTGCGCAGCAGTTGCGGATCGGGTTCGCCGAACAGCGTCAGCATCGCCAGTTCGGCCTCGGCCCAGCCGTAGTGCGCCGCGCCGGCGTCGATCAGCGCCGGCAGGCCGTCGCCGGCGCAATGCAGGTTGCCCTGCCATAGATCGCCGTGCAGCAATACCGGCGGCTGCGTCGGAATCAGTTGCGGCAGGCGTACGCACAGCCGTTCCAGGCGCGCCATGTCCGCGGGAACCAGCGCAGCGTTGCGCAGCGCGCGCTCGGCCTGCGGGCGCAGCCGCCGTTCGACGAAGAAGCGATGCCCGTCGCGGTCGGCGCCATTGTCCTGAGGACTGTCGCCGATGTAGCCGTCGTGGTCGAAACCGAAGTGGCCGCCGCGTACGCGGTGCTGGCGTGCCAAACCCTCGCCGGCGAGCCGGGCGAAGTGCGGATGCGGGACCGCCGCTCCCAGGTCTTCGAGCAGCAACCAGTCTTCGCCCTGCGCGTACACCTTCGGCACGCGGAGACCATCCGCAGCGCGCAGCGCGTCCAGGCCGCGCACTTCGGCGGCGAAGAAATCGGCCGGCATCGCGCGGCGGCGTTTGCAGATCGCGTCGCGGCCGTCGCGCAACGTCAGCCGGTGCAGGCCGTCGTGCGGCGGCAAGGCGAACAGGTCGGAACCGGCGGTAGGCATCGGCTCAGGCTAGAGGGCGTTTCGCTTGGGTGCGATCTGCATTCACGGCGCAGCGCGTCGCGACCGAAGTCGCTCCCACAACTGGATCGAAATCGACGGCACGCCGGCGACGAACGCCCCCCGCTTGCGCGAGGGCGGACGCGCGCGGCACACGCTCGGCAACGCCGCCGATTATTCCACCGCTCCCGCGATCCAGGTCTGCCGCACCTGCAGCGCGTCGTCGAGCAGCACCAGGTCGGCCTGGTAGCCGGGCGCGATGCGGCCGTAGCGGTCGTCCAGGCCCAGGCATTGCGCCGGATACAGCGAGGCCATGCGTGCGGCTTCGTCCAGGCTCACGCCCAGCCATTGCACGCTGTTGCGGACCGCGCTGGCCATGTCCAGCGCCGAACCGGCAAGCGCGCCGGCCGCGTTGCGCACCACGCCGTCCACCTCGGTGATGGTTTCGCCGTACAGGTCGAAGCTGGGGCTGTCGGCGCCGACCATCGGCATCGCGTCGGTGACCAGGAACAGCGTGCCGCGCGGCTTGGCTGCCAGCGCCACGCGCAGGCTGGCCGGATGCACGTGCACGCCGTCGACGATCAGCCCGCACCAGGCGTGGCGGTCTTCCAGCGCGGCGCCGACCGCACCGGGATCGCGTCCCTGCAGCGGCGACATCGCGTTGTACAGATGGGTGAAGCCGCACACGCCCGCATCCAGGCCGGCACGGATCTCGTCGTAGCTGCCGGCGGTGTGGCCGGCGAACACGCGCGCGCCGGCGGCGGCCAGCGTGCGGATGCTGTCGACCGGCAGCCGTTCCGGGGCCAGCGTGATCAGGGTGACGCCGTTGTCCAGCGAGGTGGCCAGCGCCAGTTCGGCGGCATCGGGCACGCGGAACTTGTCCACGTTGTGGGTGCCCTTGCGCGCCGGCGCCAGGTACGGCCCTTCCAGGTGGATGCCGAGCACGCCCGGCACGCCGGCGGCGATGGCCTCGCGGGTCGCGGCGATCGCCGCGCGCATCACCTCGACATCGTCGCTGATCAGCGTCGGCAGGTAGCCGGTGGTGCCGTAGCGGCGATGCGCCTGGCCGATGCGGCGCAGCGCCTCGACGTCGGTGCTGTTGTTGAACAGCACGCCGCCGCCGCCGTTGACCTGCACGTCGATGAACCCCGGCAGCAGCGTGCCGCCGCCCAGGTCCAGCTGCGTCGTCGCCGCCGCCACGCGCGCGTCGCCGTCGTCGAGTAGCGCGGCGATGCGCCCGTCCTGCAGCAACACGCTCACGCCGTCGAGGAATCCATCCGCACCGAGCACGCGCGCATTGCGCAGCGCCGTCGTCGTCATTACACCGTCTCCGTCACTTTGTTCAGATGCGGCGGCAGGTCCGGGTTGTAGCCGCGGCGCAGCGCCAGCGCGTTGATCGCGCGGTAGAAACTCTGGATGGTCAGCAGCGGCGCGCACACCGGGTGCGGCGCGGCGACCAGCGGCAGGTCGCCGTCGGCGCTGGCCAGCCACACCTGCGCGCCGCGGCCGCGGAACTCCTCGGCCAGGCTGCGGGTGCCGGCGCCGGTTTCGTCCGGCTGGGCGAAGGCCAGCACCGGGAAGCCGGGGCCGACCAGCGCCATCGGCCCGTGCTTCACTTCCGCCGAGCTGTAGGCCTCGGCATGCAGGCCGCAGGTTTCCTTGAACTTCAACGCTGCTTCCTGCGCCGCGGCCAGGCCCAAACCGCGGCCGAGCACGAACAGGTTGTGCGCATCGACCAGGCCGTCGGTGAGCGGGCGCCAATCGGCCTGCCACGCGGCGCGCAGCGCCTGCGGCAGCGTGTCGAGCGCGGCGAGCAGGGCCGCATCGTTCTTCCAGTGCGCGCCGAGCTGCAGGATCGCCGCCAGCGAGGCCAGGTAGCTCTTGGTCGCGGCCACGCTCTTCTCCGGGCCGGCGCCGAGCGCGATCACGGTGTCGGCCAGTTGCGCCAGCGGCGAATCCTCGACGTTGACCAGCGCCACCACGCGCGCGCCGGCGGCCTTGGCCGCCTCGGCGTTGCGCAGCAGGTCCGGGCTCTTGCCCGACTGCGAGATCACCACGTACAGCGCGCCGCGCAACTGCAGCGGCGATTCGTATACCGAACCCACCGACGGCGAGGCCGAGGCGGTGACCACACCGAGCTGGGTCTCGAACAGGTACTTGGCGTAGGTCGCGGCGTGGTCGGAACTGCCGCGCGCGCAGGTGACCACGAACGGCGGCGGATCGGCACGCAACGCCGCGGCCAGCGTGCTGACCACGGCATGGTTACGCGCGAACTGCGCGGCGACGACATCGGCGGTTTCCGCGGCTTCGCGGAACATCAGGGTTTCGGTTTCGGTGGGCAGTGCCATGGGCAGGGTCATGTGGGATCGGGGGAAGGAGAACGGCGGGACTGCGGCTGCATCGGCGCGGTGGAGCCGCGCACCACCAGCTGCGGCACGAAGCCCTGGTTGTGCATCGGCGCCGGATGGTCTTCGTAGGCGTCGCTGCGCAGCTGGCTGATCAGCAGCCGTGCGGCGTGGCGCGCGATATCTTCGGTGGCCTGCTTGGCGGTGGTCAGCGCCGGCCACGACTGGCGCGAGAACGGGCTGTCCTCGAAGCCGGCGATGGACAGGTCGTAGGGCACGTTCATGCCCGCCGACTTGGCCGCGGCCAGCACGCCGGCGGCGATCTCGTCGTTGGAACCGAAGATCGCGGTCGGCGGTTCGCGCAGCGCCAGCAACCGCCGCGCGCCGCGGAAGCCGTCGTCGAAGGTGTAGTCGCCGGGCACCACCAGGTGCTTGTCCAGAGTGATGCCGTAGTCCTTCAGCGCGGCCTCGTAACCGGCGTAGCGCTCGCCGCTGGAGCGGTGCGAGGTGCCGCCCCACAGGAAGCCGATGCGCTGGTGGCCGAGCTGGATCAGGTGCTCGGTGACCTCGTAGGCGGCGTCGCGGTCGTCGACGTAGACGCAGGGGCCGTCCTTCGGATCTTCGGTGGCGGCGATGATGCGCACGGTCTTGATCCCGCGCGCGGTCAGCGCCGCGACCAGCTCGGCGCGCTCGGACATCGGCGCGGTCAGCACCAGCCCGGCCAGGCGCGAGCGCTGGGTCCACTCGGCCAGTTCCTCGGCCAGCATCGGCGAGGTCGAATCGCAGGGATGGATCTGCAGGCCGAAGCCGGTCTCGCGGCACGCCGCCAGCACGCCGTTCTGCACGCCGATGATGTGGTACGGGTTGGGGTTGTCGTACACCAGCCCGATCACGAACGGGGTGCCGCTGCGCAGGTTGCGCGCCGACGGATCCGGTTCGTAGTCCAGCTCGGCGATGGCGTGCAGCACGCGCGCGCGCGTGGCCTGCATCACCGACGGTTCGTTGTTGATGACCCGCGACACGGTCTTCAACGACACCCGCGCCCGCTCGGCGACATCTTTGATGGTGGGTCTACGCATACTGCGGTCCTGCACGTCGGGAAGTACGCCCATGATGCGCGATCACGCGCGGGCGGAGGCTTGGCCGGCGCGATGGCCGACCAGGGAATAGAACAGGATGTACAGGTAGCACGGCACCATCAGCAGCAGGAACACCAGCTGGAAGTCGAAGTGCTGCTTCAGCACCGCGAACAGCTGCGGGATGATCGCGCCGCCGGCGATGCCCATCACCAGCAAGGCCGAGCCGATCTCGGTGTGGCGGCCCAGGCCCTTGATCGCCAGCGGGAAGATCGCCGGCCACATCATCGCGTTGGCGAAGCCGAGCGCGGCGACGAAGCCCACCGACACGTAGCCATGGGTGAAATAGGCGCCGGCCGAGAACAGCACGCCGAGCAGCGCCGAGATGCTGAGGTAGCGCGCCTGCGAGATCAGCGTCGGGATCAGCAGCAGGCCGGCCACGTAGCCGGCCAGCATCGCCGCCAGGGTGTAGGAGGTGAACAGCTTGGTGTGGTCCAGCGGCAGGTGGAAGCCGTTGCCGTAGGTGCCGATCGCATCGCCGGCCATCACTTCCACGCCCACGTACACGAACAGGCACAGCACGCCCAGCCACAGGTGCGGGAACTGGAAGATGCTGGTCTTCTGCGCCGGACTGCCGGCGCCGACCGGCGCGGCGTTGACTTCCGACGCCTTCAGTTCCGGCAGCGGCGAGAACAGCACGCCGATCGCCACCACCACCAGCACGCCGGCCATCACCAGGTACGGCAGGTGGATCTTGGCGGCGAACGCGGTCAGCAGCGCTTCCTTGGCCACCGGATCGGCGGCCTGCACCTGCGCGGCGAGGTCGCCGACGCCGTGCAGCACCAGCGTGCCGATCAGGAACGGCGCCAGGATGCCGGCGATCTTGTTGCAGATGCCCATCACCGCGATGCGCCGCGCCGCGCTCTCGATCGGGCCGAGGATGCTGATGTAGGGATTGATCGCGGTCTGCAGCAGCGCCAGGCCGCTGCCGATCACGAACAGGCCGGCCAGCGCGCCGGGATAGAAGCGCTGCGTGGCGAACTGGCCGAACGCCGCCGCGCCCGCCGCCATCACCACCAGGCTCAGCGCCAGGCCCTTCTTCATGCCGGTGCGCTTGAGGATCCACGACGACGGCAGCGCCAGGAAGAAGTAGGACAGGTAGAACACCATCAGCACCAGGAACGCGTTGACCTCGTTGAGGTCGAACGCCAGCCGCACGAAGGTGATCAACGGGCCGTTGATCCAGGTGAAGAAGCCGATGATGAAGAACAGCAGGCCGACGATGGCGATCGAGGCGAAGGGACTGGCAGGCCGTGCGGTGGTCATGGGCGGGCGGGCTCCGGAAAGGCGCGTGGGTCGGTCGATCAGCGTCGCAGTTCGGCGACGAAGTCGTAGTAGTCGTTGTGGCAATAGGTGTCGGTCAGCTCGATCGCGCTGCCGTCGCGGGTGTAGCCGACCCGCACCACGTGCAGGATCGCCTCGCCTTCCTTCATGCCCAGGTGCCCGGCCAGCCGCGCCGGCAGGTTGATCGCACGGAAGTACTGCAGCGCGCGCACCACCGGGGTGCCCTGCGCGTCCAGGTAGGCGTACAGCGAATCGCCGATGGCCAGCGGATCGGGCACGGTGCGCTGCGGCAGCACCGCTTTCTCGTAGGCCATGACCCGGCCGTCGGCGCTGCGCAGGCGGGTCAGCGACGCCACCACGGTATCGGGCGACAGGCCCAGGCGCAGGATCTCTTCGCCGTGCGCCGGGCGCACGCGCCGCTCCAGCCAGCGCGTGCCCGGCTCCAGGCCCTTCATACGCAGGGTCTCGCTGAAACTGGCCAGGCCACTGAGCTGGTGCTGGATATGCGAGGTGATGAAGGTGCCGGCGCCCTGCCGGCGCGAGACCAGGCCCTGTTCGACCAGCGCATCCACCGCCTGGCGCAGGGTCACCCGCGACACCTGCAGTTGCTCGCACAGCTGGCGCTCGGCCGGCAGGGCCTCGCCCGGCTTCCACTGGCCGCCCTTGATCGCCTCGACCAGCTTGCTGGCCAGCTGCAGGTACAGCGGGGTCGGCGCGCTCGGGTCCACGGCCAGGCCTGCCAATCTGGGGTCGGCCTCCGGCTTGGGCTTGGTCATCGTGCTCCCTCCGGACCGTATGGATTCATTATGTCCAATATAGTACCAATCCGCGGCCTGTGCACGCCGGGTCAGAGCCGCAGGTACAGCCGCCGCCGGTCCATCCACCAGCCCACCGCCCAGCACAGCAGGGTGTAGGCCAGGGCACAGGCCAGGCTGCCCCAGGGTCCCGGCAGCAGCCGCTGGAACACCGCGATGCCCAGCCATTGGTATAGGTCCCACCCGCTGTCGCCGGCCGGGACCAGCCGCAGGGCGATCACGAACAGTTCGGAAAACAGGTAGATCGCCAATGGATTGCGCCCGAGCACGGTGAAGAAGCCGCTGCCGGCCCGCCACTGGCGCACTTCGATCGCCCACAGCAGTGCGCCCAGCAGCAGCAGGTCCAGGCCCACGGTCAGCAGCACGAACGAGCCGGTCCACAGCTTCTTGGCCAGCGGGAACCACGGCTGCCAGGCCAGCGCCAGCAGCGCCAGCGCGATGCCGGCCAGCAGCAGCCAGCGCACCGTGCGCGCCTGCTTGCCGACGCGGCGCACGTACAGGCCGGTCAGGTAGCCGGCGACGACATTCACCGTGGCCGGCAGCGTGCCGAGCAGGCCTTCCGGATCGAAGCCGCCGTCCTTGCGGTACAGCTGCGCGGGATCCAGCAGCCACAGGTCCAGGCGCGTGCCGGCGTTGCCGAGCTTGCTCAGCTCCGCGCCCGGCTGGCCCCACAGGTACAGCGCCGCCCAGTAACCGAGCAGCAGCGCGACGCAGGCCGCCAGCAGTCCGCGCGGCGGCAGCCAGCGGCACAGCAGCGCGGCCAGCGCGTAGCACAGCGCGATGCGCTGCAGCACGCCCGGCACCCGGGTCTGGTCGATCGGGGTGAAGCCCCAGCTGCCGTCGGCGCCCTGGTGCACGAACGGGAACCAGTACATCAGGAAGCCGAGCAGGAAGATCAGCGCGCTGCGCTTGCCGACCCGGCGCAGGAACGCGCCGAGCGGCTGGCCGCGGTCCAGCGCGAAGCTCATCGCGTTGCCGACCGCGAACAGGAACGACGGGAACACCAGGTCGGCGGCGGTGAAGCCGAACCACGGCGCGTGCCGCAGTTGCACGAACGCATCGGCGCCGGCACCGGGCGTGTTGACCAGGATCATCAGGAAGATGGTCAGGCCGCGGAACACGTCCAGCGACAGGAAGCGTTCGCGCGACGGCGCCGCGGTGGGGATGCTCACGGAAGCGGCGCTCATCGGGCATCCACCTGCTGCAGCAGCGTGCGTACCGCGGCGACCGGATCGGCCGGCGCTTGCCGTGCGTAGGGTGTCTCGCGCTTCACCCAGTCTCGCTCCCAGGCGCGCAGTCGCTGCTGCAGCGCCGCTTCGTCCACGCTGCCGCCGCCGACTGCCGCCGTCCGCAGCGCCTGCATCGCCAGCGCCCAGCGCGGCAGGTAGTAGTCGGCGTACATGCCCTGCCAGGCCTTGGACGCGTAGTCGCCGAGATTGCCCTCGCCGCCCCACACGCTGACCTGCGCCTTGGCGTCGCGCCGGTAGTAGGCCGCGTCCTGCGGCGTTTTCGCGTAGCCGGCGGCATCGTCGAGCCAGTTCGACAGGGTCTCCTGCTGGCCGCCGACCAGGCCGTCGAGCTGCTGCACCGCCGCCTGCACGCGGGCGAAGGCGGCATCGCCGGCGGCGACGTCGCCGCGCCTGTACGCGGCCACCGCCTGCTGCAACTGCGCATCCACGCGGCCGGTGGCGTAGTGGCGGGCGAAGTCGACCAGGTCGTAGCGGTACAGCGGCGCGTCGGCGTACTCCGGCGCCAGCGCCAGCAGTTGCTCCAGCGCGCGGCGCAGGCGCGGCGAATCGCCGGGCGCGCCTTCGAATTCGCCGATGTCCAGCGTCGGCCGCTTGAACAGCAGGTAGGCGCCGGCGCGGCTGCGCCACCAGCGCGGCGTCCAGTAGCGGGTCGACAGCACCGAGGCCTGCAGGTCGTCCCAGGCCGCGCGCAGCGCCGGCGAGGTATGTCCGTAGCGGGCGCGGGTGTAGTCGCCGAGCCAGTCCTGCAGCGAACGCTCCTGCCCGCCCCAGGCCAGTGCATACATGTACTCGTAGACCACCGAGTTGTTGTGCAGCCCTTCGGGGAACGCGCCGAAGCCGACCAGCTGCTGCTTGTCCTTGTCGGCGAGCAGCGCGCGCAGGTCGTCGCGGTAGAACGCCAGGTCGCCGTACACCGGATTGCTGCCGCCGTAGTTGTGCACGTAGCCGTAGATCCATTGCTTGCCGTCGAACGCGTCGGACAGTTTCCAGGTGCCCGGATAGCGATCGTTGCCGATGTCCAGCACCAGCAGTTTGTCGTTGGGCACCTCGCGCAGGAACGCAGCGATCGCCTGCGGCGTCCAGAAATGGCGGTCGGCGCCGAACAGCCAGCCCTGCATCACCCACACCGCGTCGGGATTGGCGCGATGGATCGATGCGTAGAGCGCACGGCCGTAGTCGGCCAGGCGCTTGTCGCGCTGTGCCGGCGACACTTCGGGCGGCGCGGTCTTGGCCGTGTTGGCGGTGCTGTCGCCGTAGCTGGCCAGGCGCGCGTCGCTGCCGTCGGCGGCGATTGGCGGCAGCATCTCGTTGAACGCATCGGCCAGGTAATAGGTGCCCTTGCCGTACGTGCGGTCGTAGAGCTGGATGAAACGCTGCGCGATCCTGGCGAACAGCGGATCGGCCGGATCCAGCCAATAGGTTTCGTGGAAGCCTTCCCAGGCGCGCATGCGGTAGATGCGCGCCTGCGGATGCGCCTGCGCGAACGCCTTCGGTACGTAGCCGGCGAAGGCCGGCAACACCGGCTTCATGCCCAGCGCGCGCATGCGCTGCAGGATGCGCAGCTGCAGCGCATGCTTGTCGTCGATCCACTGCTGCGGCAGCGGCGCGTCGTAGCCTTCGATGTTGCCCATGCGCTGCCACGGCGCGAACGCCGGGCCGGAGAAATACTGCGCCAGGTCCGCGTCGCTCACCCCGAACTCGCGCCACAACGCCTGCCACACGTAGTCCTGGCCTTCCATCGCCAGCGGCATGTCGACGCCGTGCAGCGCCATCCAGTCGATCTCGCGTTCCCAGCGCGCCCAGTCCCACCACGGCGTGGTGTAGCCGTAGGTGCACACGTTGAGATAGGCGCGGTAGGCGAACGGCGTGACCACGCGCTGCCCGCTGAAATCGGCATACGCGGCAGGCAGCGCGACCCGGCTGCCCTCCCAGCTCACCGAGGCGGCGCCGATCGATTGCAGATAGCTGTACGCGCCATGCGCCAGCGCCACTTCCGAGGACCCGGACACGCGCAGCGTGCCGGCGTCGGCGGCGACCTGGTACCAGTCGTTGCCGTTGCCGCGCGGCTGCCGTTGCAGGGTCAGCGCGGCCGCGCGCGGACCGAGCGTGCGCAACAGTACGCCGCGCGCGGCGTCGCCTTGCGCGTCCTGTACGGGTGCCGCAACCGCGGCCGGCGCCAGCAGCATGCAGGCCAGCAGCAGCGCGGCCTGCCCGGGGATCGGCAACGCGCGCACGAAGCGCATCCAGGCACGTGCGTGCGGGAAGGCATGGCGGAAAACTCGCTTCATTCGGTCAATACTCCACTATCGCGACATCGTCGAAGCCGAAAGGCATTCCGGCCGTCACCTGCATCACCACCGCCAGCACCCGTTCGCCGTCCGCAGGCGGCAAGCGCAGTTGCGCATGCTGCCCCGCAGCCACCCGGGCGACCAGCTTCCGGTCCAGATACACCTGCGCCGCGCCGGTCGCGCGCCCCAGCCGCAGCACGCCGCCGCGCTGCTGGATCCCGGCCCACGGGGTGAACGCGGTGCGGTACAGCACATAGCCATCGCGCTCGGCACGCGTCTCCAGGTTGCCCGGCTGGCAGAAGCTCCAGCTGTTGTTGTCGTTGGGCGCGCGCGGCAGCGCCGGATCCGGCGGCGCGGCGAACGGCAGCGTGCGCCGCCAGCCGGGCACCACCATCGCCGCGGCGGCCGGCGGCAGCGACGGCGGCAAGGCCACCGCATCCAGGCCGATCGTGGCCTGCGCAGCCCGCAGGCCCGGCGCGCGCGCCTCGATGCGCAGCCGGCGCTGGCCGGTGCCGGCCTCGACGATGGCCTGCGCCAGGCCATTGAACAACTGCACCTGCGGCACGTTGTCGGCCGCGTGCCGATTCGGATCGCCGTTGCCGACGCCGAGCAGGCGCCCGCCTTCGACCTGCAGCGCGATCTGCGCATCGGCGAACGGCACGTGGCGGCCCTGCGCATCCACCGCTTCCAGGGTGATCGGCTGCGCGTCGCGGCCGTCGCCGCGCATCCGCGCACGGTCCGGCGTGAGCCGCAGCGCGACCGGCGCGCCGACCGTCTGCACCCGCTGCCGCGCCACTTCGCGGCCATCGCGATAGGCCACCGCCTCCAGCACGCCCGGCGCGTACGCCACCTGCCAGGCATTCATTTCGATCCGGTCCACCGCCTGCCGCCCCTGCGACTGCCCGTTGAGCCACAGCTCCACCTGCTGCGCGTTGCAGAACGCCATCACCTTGATCGGCGTGCCTTCGCGGCCCGGCCAGTTCCAGTGCGGCAGCAGCTGCAGCACCGGTGCAGCGTCGATCCACTGCGCCTGACGCAGCCAGTAGGCACCTTTCGGGAAACCGCACAGATCCATGATGC
Source organism: Xanthomonas bonasiae (assembly GCF_017163705.1). GTDB lineage: Bacteria > Pseudomonadota > Gammaproteobacteria > Xanthomonadales > Xanthomonadaceae > Xanthomonas_A > Xanthomonas_A bonasiae. The sequence continues at coordinate 65,486 of NZ_JAFIWB010000009.1, read as the reverse complement.
CGAAGAACGAGGACACCGACGGCCATTCGAACGGAGTCGGCTCGCCGCGGTAGTCGAAGCCGGTCCAGACGAAACTGCCGGCTAGATAGGGACGTTCGTCGATCAGTTTCCACGACGTGCGATGGGTGTTGCCCCACGGCGCGGCGACCGAATCGTCCTCGGCGATGACGTGCGCGTCCTTGTCGGTGAACCAGGCGCCGCGGGTCTGGAACGCGCTGGTGTCCTCGCTGGACAGCAACGGCTTGTGCGGCATCGCCGCGCGCACCCGGTCGTAGTTGAACTGGCGATAGTTGAAGCCGACCACGTCCACCGCGTCGGCCGCGTTGCGCTGGGTCAGCATGCCGTCGTTCATCGCCGCGGTCACCGGGCGGCTGTCGTCCAGCTCGCGCACCAGCGCCACCGCGCGGCGCACCATTTCGTAGCCGGCGGCGGTGCCCTGCATCGGTTCCTCGTTGAACACCGACCACAGGAACACACAGGCGCGGTTGCGGTCGCGGCGCACCAGCCAGCGCAACTGCGCGGCGTAGTCGGGCGCGGGATTGAATACGCGGTTCTCGGCCATCACCAACATGCCCAGCCGATCGCAGACGTCGAGCAGCTCGCTGGCCACCGCGTGGTGCAGGCGGATCGCATTGCAGCCCAGCGCCTTGAGCCGGCGGATGCGGAACTCCAGCAGGCTGTCGGGCACCGCCACGCCGACCCCGGCATGGTCCTGGTGCAGGCAGGCGCCCTTGATCTTCAGCGGCCGCTCGTTGAGGAAGAAGCCCTGCTGCGCATCGAAGCGCAGCGTGCGAAAGCCGATCGCGCATTCGCGGCGGTCGCGCTCGCGGCCAGCGCTGCGCAGCACCGCCGCGACCCGGTACAGATGCGGCGCGGCCACGTCCCAGCGCTGCGGCCGCTGCACCTGCAGCTCGACCTGCGCCACCGCCTGTGCCAGTGCGCCGACCTGCAACGCGCTGCTGCCCTGCGCCAGCAGCGTGCCGTGCGCGTCGTACAGCGCCACCTCCAGCAGCGCCGCGTCGGCCTGCTCGCCGGCATTGGCGACGGTGACCGCAACCGGCAGCGTCCAACGTTCGCCGTCGCCGATCCGCGGCACCGCATGCACGCCATCGCCGACGATATGCAGCGCATCGCGCACCGCCAGCCAGGTGTGCCGGTAGATGCCCGCGCCTTCGTACCACCAGCCGTCCATCGCCTCGGCATCCACGCGTACCGCGATGCTGTTGAGGTCCTGGCCGTAGCGCGCGATTGCGCTCAGGTCGATGGCGAACCCGTCGTAGCCGCTCCAGCTGCGCGCCATCAGCAAACCGTTGACCCAGACCGTGGCGCGGCTGGAAATGCCGTCGAACCGCAGCTCCAGCGCCTTGCCGCGCTGCGCCTCGTCCAGCCGCAGGCTGCGCCGGTACCAGGCGATGCCGCGGCGGCGATAGCCTTGCGCCACGTTGGCGCCGGCCTCGATCGGCTGCTCGATGGCGAAATCGTGCGGCAGCCGCAGCTGCCGCCATTGGCTGTCGTCGAAATCGCCCGCGGCCGCGCCCCAGGCCTTGCCCGCCTTGGCGTTGTCGTAGCTGGCGTCCTGCCCGCTGATCGGCGGGAACGGGATGTCGCCTTCGTGGAAGCGCCACCCCTCGTCCAGGCAGAACAGGCCCGGATCGGCCGCCAGCGTCGGCGCCGGCACCGCCGCTGCGGCAGTGGCGGAGGCGGTGCCGGCCATGCCGGCATCCGCCGCGCTGCCCGCCCAGCTCAACCGCGGCGCCGCCAGCAGCAGGCCGGCGCCCGCGCCGCCTGCCAGGAATTCTCGTCGTTGCATGCGCTTGCCCTGGAACCTGTGAATGCGATCGGGATAGGCCACGTTGCCCTGCCCGGCGCCACCGCGGCGCCGGGCAGGCTGCGGACTACCCTGCAAGCGACCGCATCGCCCTCACAGGATGTCCCACTGCATCGACACGTAGAAGCTGCGGCCGGTGACGCCGGTCATCTGCCAGCGGCTGCTGATGTCCTTGTACGCCTCTTCCTTCTTGTCGGTCAGGTTGAGCCCGCCGAGCTGGAAACTGAGCGTATCGGTGGCCTGGTAGCCGAGCACCGCGTCGAGCTGGGTGCGCGCCTTCATGGTGTGGCCTTCGCGGGCGAAGAAGCTGTCGCTGCTGTCCTGCTCGTACTCGCTGCGGTGATTCAGCGACAGCCGCGCGGAAAACATTGCGTTCTCCCAGTAGCCGGTGGCGTTCCAGGTCTTCTCCGACAGGTTGCGGATCTTGAAATCGGTATCGCGCTGCGGGAGCACCCGGGTGAAGTTGGCGGTCAGGCCGAAGCCCTGGATCGGCAGCCACGCGTCGAACGATTGCGTCCAGCCCAGCTCGTAGCCCTTGATCTTGACCTTGCTCGGATCGTTCCGGGTGGCGGTGATCTCGTAGATGTTGCCGCTGCCGTCCACGCAATCGCCGGAACTGTTGCTGGACAGCGCCGCGCCGTTGAACGTGGTCGGGCACACGATGCTGTTGAAGGTACCGTTCTTGACCTGCTTCCAGAAGCCGGCCAGGGTCAGCCCGCCGCCCTGGCCGTAGTACCACTCCAGGCTGAGGTCGGCCTGGTCGGCGGTCAGCGCCTTCAGGTCGGTCTGGCCCAGCGACACGTCGTAGGTGGTGGTGCCGCCGGTGTTGCTGCCCGAGGAGATGGTGGTGGCGATGGCGGTGTTGCTGTCCAGGATCGGCCGCACCAACACCTTGCCGGCGGCGAAGCGCAGCAGCAGGTCCTCGCGCATGTCCAGCACCAGGTTCAGGCTCGGCAACCAGTTGTGGTAGTCGTACGGCGCGCGTTCGGTGCCGACCACCTCGTTGGCGTCCTCGCTGTACTGCGAGGCGGTGGTCAGGTAGGTGTCGGTAGTGCGCTTGGTGTTCTCGTAGCGCACGCCGACGTTGCCGCGCAGGCGCATGCTGCCGACCTCGGTATCGATCTTGGCCAGCGCGTAGGCGGAAAAGATGTCGTTGCGGATGTGGTAGCTGGCCTGCGGCGCGAACAGCACCGGCACGGTGATGCCGGAGGCGGCCAGCGCGTCGGCGTAGGCGTACACGTCCGGCGCCACCCAGCCGCTCTGCGACGCCAGGTTGCCGTCGAGGAAGTTGCTGACGCTGGAGCTGGCCGCCGACAGTTCCGGGAACATGGCGTAGCCGGAGACCGCGCCGGAGTTGATCAGGTACAGGAAATCGCGGCGCCAGACGTTGCGGTCGAAGGTCTCGCGGCGGAACTTGGTGCCGAACTTCACCGAGTCCAGGAAGCCGGCGCCGACGTAGCGTTCGGCATCGAACTGCAGCGACCATTCCTTGTTGCTGAGCTTGGTGATCGCGCCGTTGGGGTATTCGTCGCGCACCAGGTTGGCCTGGTCCCAGGCGCTGGCGTCGTTCGCGTCGGCATCGGTGGTCAGCGAGATCGCGCCGGGATTGGACATGTCGAACAGCGTCGCCGACGGCAGGCGACCGAGGATCACCGCGCGCTCGTCCTCGTCGGTCTTGCCTTCGGTGTAGTTGGCCACGCCGCTGAAGGTCCACGCATCGCCCTTCCACTTGGCGTCCCAGGTCACCAGCTGCGAAGTGAGATCGTGGCGCTCGAGCTGGCGGTTGTTCTCCAGCCAGTAGTTGGACGCCGACACCTTGGTCGCGGTCAGGTCCTTGGTCTCCAGCACGGTGAGGTAGTTGCGGTCGAAGGAATAGACCAACTGATTCATGTCGTTGTCGGTCTTGTCCTGCGAGTACAGCGCGGTCAGGTTCATCTCCAGCCGGTCGTTCGGTTTCCACTGCAGGCCGGCGGTGAGCATCTTGCGATCGGTCTCGCGCTCGATCGAGCGGTAGCGCGGGCGGCGCGGGATGTACAGGGTGCCGTCGTCGGTGTCCTGGGTGTACCAGCGGTCGATCCACAGGTAGTCGGCGCGGTCCTTGAGCTTCTGGTAGCCGGCGTTGACGAACACGCCCAGTTGGCCGCCATCGGCGAGCTGGAACTGGTCGATGTAGGTGAGCACCGCCTTCGGCGTCGGCGCGCCGCCGGCGAATTCGGAGTACTGCTCCTTCGCCGACAGGATCAGCTTGCGCTCCTTGTAGTCCAGCGGCTTGGTCGTCTCGATGTTGACCGTGCCCGACAGCCCGCCGGCATCCATGTCCGCCGACGGCGACTTGATCACCTCGATCGCCGCGGCCACTTCCGGCTGGATGATGTCGTAGCGGAAACCGTCGGTGAAATCGGCGCTCTTGATGGTCTGGCCGTTGATCGTGGTGGCCGAATACTGCGGGCCCAGGCCGCGGATGCTGATGGTCGAGCCGCGGCCGTTGATGGTGGAGATCTGCACGCCGGGAATGCGCTGGATCGCCTCGGCGATGTTCTCGGCCGGGAACTTGCCGATGTCCTCGGAGGAGATGCCGTCGGTCATGCGCGCGTCTTCGCGCTTGTTGTCCAGCGCGGTGATCAGGCTCTTCTGGTAGGAGCTGGTGACGGTGACCGTGTCGAGCTGGGAGATGGAATCGGATGCGGGCGCTTGCTGCGCCTGCGCTGCGGCACTGAGCAGGCCGAACGCGATGGCGCTGGCGAGGACGGACAGGGAACAGCAGTGCGGACGGGAGCGGGCGGCATGTGGCATTGGGCTATCCTGGTTGATGGCTGATCGGCACGGCACGTCTGACATCCAGCGGCAGCGATCGGCAGGCAGCACCCTCCATTGCGCCCGACGCGACGCGCAGGGCGATGCCGTCCGTGCGGACACGGAGTCGATGGAACGTGCTGTCTGTTGCGGCGCCTCGTGGTGCGCAAGGCGCGTCCCCGTCCCTACCCCGGAGCGGGCGATTGCATGCTGCTGGACTGATCGATCCCGAATTGGCAAAGACCAATTCCAGGCGCTTCGATTCTTATGGTCTTAGAAAGATTATGTCAACGCTGCAATACCCACAATCGGCAAATGGCGCCTGGACTTGCTGCGCGCTCCAGAAAATATCTTTCATTATCAGAAACTTGTCGATCATAAATATTTTGTGCGCGTCCGCTTTCACGCATCGTTGTCACGATACCTATGTCGCACCAATTCTACGAATGAGACCAATTTTGTGCACCGCGACATGACTGCGCCGCGTTCTCATTTGCGCGCCGCCGCCGCCGTCCCGGCGGTCCGCATAACCCGTTGATGCAGCTGCGTTTCGACGAACACGGATGGCGACAGCGGGACGCCGGCCGGCGTTACGCATGGCGAAACCAGCACCAGACGAATTTTCCGGACAAGACTTGACATCGTTGTCATAGCCTCGTAAGAATCGGCACACACGGGGGTGGGGCCGCGCATACGCGGCGCAAAAGCGGGCCATGGGAGGCATGTGATCGCAATGATCCTGACGCGCGAGTCGCGTGCCGCACTCGGCACGCCATTGCAATACCACACGCCGTTGCACGCCCTGTTCGCCACCGGGGTCGGCATACCGCTGTCCGCCGCAGCGGCTGGCATCGCCGTGGCCAGCGCCGCCCTGCCGCATCGGCATCGTTTCAGCTCGACAGCTTGACGCAGCGCGTCGCGCACCACGGCGGCACGTTGCACCAGGCATTGCACGCACAAGCGAAACCGGCGGCCCCAGCGCCGGAAGACTCCAGCCAGCCACACCGCGCATCACCCACGCAGCAGCACAGCAGGCATCAGCACCGCAGGCAGTAAGGCAACAGGCAGAGCCGGCACGCAGCGCAACGCTCGCGCGCCGCGTCGACCCATTGAATGATGAGGAGAGACATCATGCAATACCGCCATTCCGTCTTGTCCGCAGCAATCCTCGCCACCCTGGCCTGTGCCGCGCAGGCGCAGCAGGCCGGCGGCGATGCCACCGACCTGGACGCCGTCCAGGTCGTGGGCATCCGCGCCAGCCTGGAAAGATCGCTGGACACCAAACGCAACAACGTCACCGTGTCCGAAGCGATCACCGCCGAGGACATCGGCAAGTTCCCCAGCACCAACGTCGCCGAAGCGTTCGCGCAGATTCCCGGGGTCACCATCGACCGCCGCTTCGGCCAGGGCGAGCGGGTCAGCATCGACGGCACCGATCCCAGCCTCAACCTGTCGTTCCTGGACGGCCACCCGGTGGCGCAGGCGATCTGGCTGTACGGCGAGCAGCCCAACCGCGGTTTCGACTACACCCTGCTGTCGCCGCAGATCCTGGGGCGGGCGGAGATCGTCAAATCCTCCGAGGCGCGGCTGGTCGAAGGCAGCCTCGGCGGCACCGTGCTGATGCACAGCCGGCAACCGCTGGACCTGAAGGCCAACGAGATCGCCGGCTCGGTCGGCTACAGCTACAGCCAGCAGGCCAGCGAGGGCAAGCCGAACGCCTCGCTGCTGTACAGCTGGAAGAACCCGCAGGAGACCTTCGGCATCGCGGTGTCCGCGCAGCACTACGAGGAGCGCGTCGATCGCCAGGGCATGGAAGTGTTCGGCTACGCCAAGGCCGCGACCTTCGCCAACGCCGGCGGCGTGCCCGCCGATGCGGACGTGCCCAACTCGGTCAACGCGGCCTGGTTCCAACAGGACCGCAAGCGCGACAGCGCCGTGCTCAACCTGCAGCTCAAGCCCAGCGATGCGTTGGAGTTCAACCTCAGCGGCCTGTACATCAAGGAGAACTTCGACAACTACAACCAGTCGATGTACAGCTTCCTGACCTGGAACCAGGGCACCATCGACGCGGTGGACGCGCTCGGCAGCGTGCGCAACGGCGTGGTCGGCAGCGGCCATTCCGGCGCCAACGCCAATGCCGGCGGCGGCACGGTGATCTACGACAACAACGTGCGCCAGTCGGAAGTCGTCACCAAGGGCATCGACCTGCGCGGCGCGTTCCGCGGCGAAGGCTGGGGCGTGAGCGGCCAGGTCGGGCAGAGCAAGTCGGACAACAAGGACCTGTCGCAATACTTCATCGAACCGTTCTACAACGGCGGCTTCAGCTGGGATCTGCAACGCGGCATCCGCTTCGACGATCAGGCCGGCGCGCGCGATCCGGCCAACTGGGGCTCGGCCGGCGGCTGGTTCGGCAACAACGGCATCTTCGCCACGCACAGCAAGGACCGCTACGCCCAGCTGGATTTCAACCTGCAGTTCGACAGCGTGTTCAACCAGTTGCTGTTCGGCGTGCGCCAGGGCAAGCACGATGAAGACTTCACCTTGAACGTGTACGGCGGCGTCACGCCCGGCACCCTGGCCGACGTGGGCACGATCGGCCTGACCGACATCCAGGGCTTCTATCCCGATCAAGGCCAACACGTGCAGGCGGGGCGCGGCAACGTCATCGACTGGATCCGCAACAGCCCGGTGGACTACGCCAATCCCGACCCGGCCAGCTACCTCAACAACAGCTGGGCGCTGCAGCAGACCAACAACGCCGCCTACGTGCAGCTGAACTTCTCCAACGGCGGCCTGCGCGGCAACCTCGGCGTGCGCTACGTGGATTCCAAGACCGAGGGCAGCGGCTTCGTCTACAGCGGCACGCCGACGCTGGACGACCTGGACAGCAAGTGGCAGACCCGCACCAGAAAGGAGAACTTCCTGCTGCCGTCGTTGAACCTGGCCTACGACACCGACACCGACTGGGTGTTCCGCTTCGCCGCGGGCAAGGTGATCGCCTGGGCGCCGTACAACCAGATGGTCAACAACACCTTCTTGAACGACACCACGCTCACCGGCAGCGGCGGCAACGCGGCGCTGTCGCCGTACGAATCGTGGAACTTCAACCTGTCGGCCGAGTACTACTTCGCGCAGCAGGCGGTGGTGGCCTGGTCGCTGTTCTACAAGAAGATCGACAACTACATCGACACCTCGGCAACGATCGAACGCCAGTACAACTCGATCCGCGACACCTCGCCGCAGACCTGGGCGCAGATGCTCGGCAGCAACGGCTGCACCGCCGACGGCTACTGCGACTACAGCATCCAGCGCCCGCGCAACGCCGGCGACGGCAAGGTCAAGGGCTTCACCCTCGCCTACCAGCAACCGTTCGGCAGCAGCGGCTTCGGCCTGACCGCCAACTACACCTATGCCAACGGCGAGAACAACACCGGCGACCGCCTGCCCTACCAGTCGCGCAACAGCGTGGCCTTCAGCCCGTACTACGAGAAGGGGCCGTGGAACGCGCGCATCAGCCTGAACTGGCGCGACAGCTATCTGGCCGGCGGCTACGTCGCCGGCGCCGCGCCGGCCAGCGTCGACGACTACACCGACCTGGGCGCGAGCATCGGCTATGCGATCAGCGAACAGTGGTCGCTGCAGGTGGACGCGCAGAACCTGCTGGACGAGGACTACTTCCAGTACCTGGGCGACAAGGACCACCCGGCCGGACGCTACAAGAACGGCCGCCGCTACATGGCCACGCTGCACTTCAAGTTCTGAGCGCGATCCGGCGCTCGGCTGCAGCCGGAACCACGCTTTCTGTAGGAGCGGCTTCAGCCGCGACCGCGCGGGGCGTCCGCAATTGCCCCATGCTGCCGGTCGCGGCTGAAGCCGCTCCTACAATGAATTCAGCAGGCTATCCGGCGCCGCTCCCGCAGGCGCCGCTCCCCGTCGTCGCTCCGGCGACGGCGCAACGCGCCAGTCCGCGCCACGCCGCCACTCACTTGGCGAACTGCACATGGCCCTCGACGAAATACACGCCCTTGTCGCCCTGGCTCGGCAACGCCGACAACGTGTCGGTCACCACCTGGCCGCGGATGTCGGTGAGGCGGATCTCCAGCAATTGCGCGCCCACCTGCTCGCCGACGAAATGGTTGTACGGCATCTTCGGCAGGCTGACCCAAGCGCCGTCCTTCTTGTATTCGAACTTGACCACCGGGTACAGGTGATTGCGCACCTGGATCGCGGCCCAGTACTGCGAACTGCCTTCCTTGATCCGGTACACCACGTTGCCATCGATCGGCGCGGCGACCACCTTCCAGCTGATCGCGAGATGCCCGGCACTCATGTCGCCGATCGCGGCGAAGGCATTGGGCGACAGGTCCAGGCCGCAATCGCCGCCCTCCGGATACAGGTCGGTGACGTAGACCGTGGCGGTGCCGCGCGGCCCCTGCACCTGCAGATAGGCGCCGGCCAGCGCGGCGGAGACGCCGCCGTAGTTCATCTGCGCCGGGTTCAGCGCGGTGATCATCGCATCGGCCGGGATCGGATCCAGCAGCACCGCGCCGCCGGAGTAGCCGGAACCGGTATAGGTCGCAGTGCCGTTGCAGATCCCGTCCCAGGCGGCAGCGGCAGGGGTGGCGATGGCGGCCAGGCACAGCCCGGCGAACAGGGTGGTGCTGCACAAGGCGCGGGCGCGACGTGTCGGCATGGGGATTCTCCTCGGCGAAGGCGGCGCCGGCCGCTGGCGTGCGGCCGCCGGCCATGCGCAAGGTGCGCGGTGCGCCGCGCGGCGGCCCGGGCACTGCGCGGGCCGACGCACTCTAGGCCAGGCGCTGCGCGCGCGCCGGCACCGCCACCGGGGAAACCGCATCTTGGCCGATGGCGTAGACCGCGGCGCCGGGCCGGCGGCACGGCGCGCGCGAAGCGAAACCGGGCATCAGCCGCGGCGGCGCCGCCCCGCCCCGGTTTCCAACCGCCACAGCAGATCGCGCAGCGGGGTCAGCGCGGTGGCCATGCCCGCCGCCACGCCCAGCGCGTCGGCCAGCGCGTCGAACGGATCGGCCGAACGCGTGGTGGTCCATGCGCCCTGCGCGAACTCGATGCCGATGCCGAGCAACAGCAGGCCCAGCGCCGCCCAACGCCAGGCGCGCGGCCCGGCGTAGACCTGCACCGCGCCTGCCGCGAGCAGCAGGTAGGCGGTGAAATGCTCGGCCTTGTCGGTGTCCGGCAGGTCGGACAGCTGCGGCGGGTGCGGCATCATGCATACATAGATCAGCACCAGCACGCCCAGCCACCACAGCCCCAGCCACAGCCAGGGCCGGCGGAATGCGCGGATCGCCGCCATCACAGCCGCCAGGTCAGGTCGCCGACCAGGAACGCCGGCGCCAGCGACACATCGCGTTCGAAGCCCATCACCTGGAAGCGCTCGCCCATTTCGCTGGGCAGGGTCAAGCGCTTCACCTGCTCGCGCAGGCGCAGGCGGCCGCGTTCGTCGCTGCGCGCCTCGGCCTCGGCCAGCAGCGCATCCAGGCCGTTGCCGAGCAGGAAGCTGGCCTGGGTGCAGTAGCCGCCCAGTTCGAAACCGGCGCCGGTGCCGGCCTCGGCCAGCGCGGTGAAGTCCACCGACGCGGTCAGGTCCTGCAGGCCCGGCCACAGATAGGGATCGGCATGGGTGCGGTGCCGGTAGAACGCGCGCAGGGTGCCGTCGTCGCGCTGCGGCAGGTAGAACTCGCCGCGCGGATAGCCGTAGTCGACGAACAGCATCGCGCCGCTGCGCAGGCCGCCGGCCACCGCCTGGATCCAGTACGGCAGCTGCGGCAGCAGCTCGGAGCGGTAGCCATCGGCGAACGGCGTTTGCAGATAGCGTTCGACATGCCGCACCGCCGCCGCCAGCAGCGGATCGGCCGGCTGCTCGCCGCGGCGGAAGCGGCCTTCGCCGTCCAGGGTCACGGTTTCCTCGAATACCTCGCCGTCGCGCAGGGTGAAGCGCGGCGTCGGCAGCGCGTCGATCACCTCGTTGGCGAACAGCACGCCGTTCCAGTCGTCCTCGAACGGCCGGTCCAGCCACTCCACCAGGTCGAACACCGGCGGGATCAGCGCGCGCTGCAGGCGCGCGCGCTGGCGTTCGCGCAGGTCGGCGCTGGGCTCGAGGATGGCGTAGCGCTCGGGCAACGCGTCCAGCGCCAGCAGGCGCTTGAGCATCACCTCGGCGAACGCGCCGCTGCCGCCGCCCACTTCCAGCATCCGCGCCTGCGGCCCGAGCTGCTGCAGCACCGGGGCCAGCGCGTTGGAGACGGTGGCGGCGAACAACGGCCCCAGCTCCGGCGCGGTGACGAAGTCGCCGTCCTCGCCGAACTTGCTGCTGCCGGCGCTGTAGTAGCCGAGGCCCGGCGCGTACAGCGCCAGCTCCATGAAGCGCGAGAACGGAATCGCGCCGCCGCCGGCGGCGATCTCGGCGCGCAGATGCGCGGCCAATCGATCGCTGTGGGCGAGCGCGTCGGCGTCGGGGGTGGGAAAGTCGATAGGCATGCGGCGCTGGATTGCGTGGACAATGCACAGCATAGCCGAGCGTGGAATGCACACATGACCGAGACCAAAGTCGCCCTGATCACCGGCAGCGCACGGCGCATCGGCGCCGGCATCGCGCGGCGCCTGCACGCGGCCGGCTATCGCCTGGCGCTGCACGCGCATACCTCGCAGGCCGAGCTGCAGGCGCTGGCGCAGGAACTGGAAGCCGCGCGCGCCGGCAGCACCCTGACCCTGCACGCCGACCTGCGCGACACCGCCCAGCTGCCGGCGCTGGTGGCGCAGTGCGTGCAGCGTTTCGGCCGGCTCGATGCGCTGGTCAACAACGCCTCCAACTTCTATCCCACGCCGCTGGCCGAAGCCACGCCGGCGCAATGGGACGACCTGTTCGCGGTCAATGCGCGCGCGCCGCTGTTCCTGGCCCAGGCCGCGGCCGCGCAACTGCGCGAGCACCGCGGCGCGATCGTCAACATCACCGACCTGCACGCCGAGCAGCCGCTGCGCGCGCACCCGCTGTACAGCGCGGCGAAGGCCGCGCTGGCGATGCTGACCCGCTCGCTGGCGCTGGAGCTGGCGCCGCAGGTGCGGGTCAACGCGATCGCCCCCGGCGCGATCCTGTGGCCGGAGACCGGCAAGGACAGCGCTGCGCAGCAGGCGCTGCTGGCGCGCACGCCGCTGGCGCGGATCGGCCAGGTCGAGGAGATCGCCGAGGCGGTGCGCTGGCTGCTCGACGACGCCGGCTTCGTCACCGGGCAGACGTTGCGGGTGGATGGGGGGCGGGGACTTTCCTGACGGCTGGGACTTGGGAATGGGGAATGGGGAACAGGCGAGCGCGCCCAGGCCAGTCGTTGCCCAGAGCCACTCATTGCCGCGCCATGACAGCCCGAGGCCTCGACCCGGCGTCCGGCTCTACCGATTCTCCATTCCCGATTCCCCACTCCCGGCTTCATCCAACTCGACCACTTCGAACGCCTCCCGGAACTGCGCATGCGCCTGCCACAGCGCGCCCAGGCGGCGGCCGCTGAGCGGGTCGACGAAGTCGGCGGCGATGTCGGCCAGCGGCTTGAGCACGAAGGCATGGCGCAGTTCCGGGCGCGGAATGCGCAAATGGCCGGGGCCCTCGACGATGCGGTCGCCGTAGAACACCACGTCGATATCCAGGGTGCGGTCGCTGAAACGCGGGCCGCTGCGGTCGCGCCCATGCGCGTCTTCCAGCGCATGCAGCCAGGCATCCAGCGTTTCCAGCTCCCACTCGGTCTGCAACGACACGGCATTGTTCAGGAACGGCGGGCCGTCGAATCCGACCGCCGGGGTGCGGTAGGTCGGGGACACCGCGATCGGGCCGAAACGCTGCCGCAGCGCACCTATCGCGGCGGGCAGATGCTGGTGCGGGCGCAGATTGCTGCCCAGGCTGAGGAGCACGGTGGTCATGGGATATTCGCGCATGCCGCGGCCGCGACCGTCAACGGGTAGCCAAGCCCGTCCCCCCCGCATAGAATCGAAACGCATTGAACTCCGGCAGCGACATGACTTATTGCGTAGGCATCGAAGTGGACGAAGGCCTGGTCTTCGCCGCAGACACGCGCACCAACGCCTCGCTGGACGACGTCCGCGTGCATCGCAAGCTGCATGTGTTCGAGTATCCGGGGCAGGCGGTGTTCGTGCTGATGTCGGCCGGCAACCTGGCCACCACCCAGCTGGCGATCTCCAAGCTGCAACGCGATGCGGACGATCCGGACGCGCCGCGCAGCCTGCGCTCGTTCAAGCACCTGTTCGAGGTCGCCGAGTACGTCGGCGAGGTCCTGGTCTCCAGCCAGGTCAAGCTCTCCGACCAGTCCCAGCACAGCGGCGTCAGCGTGCAGTCCACCCTGATCCTGGGCGGGCAGATCGCCGGCGAGCGGCCCGGGCTGTACATGATCTACCCGCTGGGCAACGCCATCGCCACCTCGCCGGAGACACCGTACCTGCAGATCGGCGAGTCCAAGTACGGCAAGCCGATCCTGGACCGCATCATCCGCCCGGAGATGCAGCTGGAGGACGCCGCGCGCACCGCGCTGGTCTCGCTGGACTCCACCATCCGCTCCAACCTGTCGGTCGGCATGCCGATCGACCTGGCGGTGATCCGTCGCAACGACCTGCGCGTCACCGAGCGCCTGCGCCTGGAAGCGGACACGCCGCTGTATTCGGAAATCCACGACACCTGGTCGCGCAAGCTGGAGAACGCGGTGCGCACCCTGCCGCGCTTCCCCTGGGAGCCGGCGCTGACCACCGAAAGCGACACCGACACCCGCGGCGCCCTGCCGCCACTGCCGCCGCGCCGCGTGCCGGCCAGGCGCGACCCGGAAGATCAGTCGTCGCAGCAGTGAAGCTGGGAGTGGGGATTCGGGATTGGGGATTCGCAAAAGCGGCATTCCAGCTGCCTGATCGCCTGAGCTGAAGCGCTTTACCTTGCGTGCAACGGTAGTGTCGTTGTCGTCAGCTGTTGCCTGAAACGAATCCCGAATCCCCAATCCCGAATCCCGGCCCCTCAACCACTCTCCAACGCATGCGCCACCGCGCGGAACACACGCTGCATCTCCAGCGGCTTGCGCAGGACGTGCACGGCGATGTCGCGCGGGAAGTGATCGCGCTGCAGGGCGGTGCCGGCATCCTCGAGCACGATCGCCGGGCCGTGGTAGTCCAGGTCCTGCAGCGCCAGCAGCAGGCTCACCGCCGACAGCAGGATGATGTCGCTGTCGACGATCACCAGATCCGGCATGCCGTGTTCGCGCACCTCGCGCAGCGCCGCGGCGCCGTCGGAGGCCAGCTGCGGCTGGTAGCCCTGGCTGGACAAGGCGTTGCCGAGCAGCGACAGGCGCGTGGCCTCGCCGTCCACCAGCAACACGCGCTGGCCCCTGCCCATCGGCATCGCCGGCTCCGGCTCGGCCGAGGGCGCGTGGCCGCGCAGCGGGATCAGCAGCTCGAAGCAGGTGCCCACGCCCGGCGTGCTGTCCACGCCGATGCTGCCACCGTAGCTTTCGACGATGCGCTTGCACGAGATCAGGCCCAGGCCGGTGCCGTCGGCCTTGGTGGTGAAGAACGGACTGAACAGCTGCGCCTGGGTGTCCGCATCCATGCCCACGCCGGTGTCGCGGACCAGGATCCGCACCTGCTCGCTGCCGTCGGCGCCGATCGCCGGCGCCGCCGAAATGGACAGCGTGCCGCCATCGGGCATCGCCTGGATCGCGTTCAGGCCGAGGTTGAGCAGGCACTGCTGCAATTCGGTGTAGTTGGCCTCGATCGACAGCTCGGCGTCGGCCACGTCCACCTGCAGGCCGACCCGCTCGGGCAGGCTGCTCTTGAGCAGCATCTGCACCGCCTGGAACAGGCCGGCGATGGACACCCGCTCGCTGGGCGTGCGCGAGCCGCGCACGAACGACAGCATCGATTCGGCCATCTCGTGGCCGCGCCGGCCGCACTCGGCGATGACTTCGGCCAGGTGCCGCAGCTGCGGGTCGTCGCTGCGCCCGATCATCAGCTCCGGCACGATCAGCAGCGGCTGCAGGATGTTGCGCAGGTCGTGGCTCAGGCCGGCGGCGAGCATCGCCAGGCTCTCCAGCCGCTGCGCGCGCATGAGTTCGCCCTCGACCCGCTGCCGCTCGCGCTCGGTACGCGCTTCGCGGATCGCGCGCGCCACCGCCGACGGCAACCGGGTCGGGTTGTGCTTGATGATGTAGTCGTTGGCGCCATCGCGCAGCGCCTCCACCGCGGTCTCCTCGCCGATCGTGCCGGAGACGAAGATGAAGGGCACCGACGTGCTGTGCTCGCGCAGCACGCGCAACGCCTGGTGTCCCGAGAAGCCCGGCATGCTCAGGTCCGACAGCACGATGTCCGGGGCGAACTCGCGCAGCGCGACACGCAGCGCGGACTCGCCTTCCACCCGCCGGAAGGTCGCCTCCAGGCCGGCGTCCAGCAACTGGTCGGACAGCAGCTCGGCGTCTTCCGGAGAATCCTCGACCATGAGGATCCGGATCGGTCCGAGCTTGGTGCCGGTCGTAGGCATAGGCGCTTACTCTTTGTCCGGCGCCTGGTTGATCACCGCCCAGAACGTGCCCAGGGTCTTCACCGCAGTGAAGAACTGGTCCACGTCCACCGGCTTGACCACGTAGGCGTTGACGCCCAGATCCCAGCTGCGCGCCAGGTCGCTTTCCTCGCGCGAGGACGACAGGATCACCACCGGCAGGCGCTTGAGCGACTCGTCGGTGCGCACCAGCTTCAGCACTTCCAGCCCGTCCATGCGCGGCATCTTGATGTCCAGCAGCAGCACCGCCGGCAGGCCTTCCTCGCGGTCGGCGTAGGCGCCGCGGCGCAGCAGGTAATCCATCGCCTCCACGCCGTCCTCGACGTGCACGATGGGATTGGCCAGGCGCGCATCGCGCAGCGCATCGACCGCCATTTCGGCATCGGCGGGACTGTCTTCGGCGAGCAGGATGGTGCGGATGGCGGTCATACGGTCAACTCGTTGGTAGGCGCTTCGAGCGCGGGAGGTAAGACGAAATGGAAGGACGCGCCCTGGTCCGGCGCGGCATCGGCCCAGATATGGCCGCCGTGGCGGGTCAGCACGCGGCGCACGCTGGCCAGGCCGATGCCGGTCCCGGTGTACTCGCTGGCCTTGTGCAGGCGCTGGAACACACCGAACAGCTTAGCCGCATAGGCCATGTCGAAACCGGCGCCATTGTCGCGCACGGTGAAGTGGTGGCTGCCGTCGGCTTGCAGCTGATAGCCGACCTCGATCACCGCGACCTCGCGCTTGGCGCTGTACTTGACCGCATTGCCGAGCAGGTTCAGCCACAGCTGACGCATCATGTTCTCGTCGGCGACCAGGATCGGCAGCGGCGCGACGTTCCACTCGATGCGGTGGCCGCTGCCGGCGTGGTCGGACTGCGCGTTGGCATCGAGCACCGAGCGCGTCTCCGCCACCAGCGACTGCATGTCCACCGCCTGCAGGCGCAGCGCGCTGCGGCCCAGGCGCGAGTAGACCAGCAGGTCGTCGATCAGCGACGCCATGCGCCGCGCCGAGGTGCCGATCACTTCCAGATAATGGCGGCTCTTCTCGTCGGCGTCGTCGCCGAGGTGGCGGGCCAGCTTGTCGGCGAAGCCGGCGACATGGCGCAGCGGCGCGCGCAGGTCGTGCGAGACCGAATAGCTGAAGGCCTCCAGTTCGCGATTGACCTCCGAGACCTGCTCCACCTTGCCCTCGAGCTGCCGGTTGAGCATCTGGATGCGCTGCTGCGAGGCCTTCTGCAGGCTGATGTCGCTGACCGTCATCAGCACCACTTCGTCCTCGCTGTCCGGCAGCGGCATGCGCCGCGCGTTCAGCAGCATGGTGCGGCCGACGCCGTCGGCGCCGAGCTGTTCGTGCTCGAAGTCCCACAGCTCGCGCCCGCGCAGCAGCACGTCGGCCAGGCGCTGGCGCACGAGGGGATCCTGCCAGACGCCGTCGCCGACATCGGCCAGCATCTTGGTCGGACGCTCCGGGTCCAGCCCGTACAGCTCGCCGAAGGCGGCGTTGTGCATCAGCATGCGTTGCTCGCTGTCGAGCAGCACGATCGGCTCGCGCACCGTCTGCAGCACCGCGGCGGCGCGGGCATTGGCGCGCAGCATGTGCCGCTCCGCGTCCAGGCGCCGGCCGATCTGCCCTTGCAGCAGCCAGATCACCAGGCCCAGCAGCAGCAACTGCACCGCCAGCGACACCCAGCTGATCGCCGAGGCCAGCATCCGCCGCTGGTCGGCGTCGGCGGTGCGCTCGGCCAGCAGCGCATCCTCGCGCTTCTGCAGTTCGGCGACCAGGCCGCGGATCGGGTTGTCCGCGGTCATCTCCTGGATCAAGCCACGGATCCGGTCCGGGTCGCGGTTCTGGGCAATGCGCGCCGCCAGCAGGCTGCGGCGGTCCAGGGTGCTCTGCAGGCGGCCGATGCGCACCTGCTGGTCGGGGTTGTCGCGGGTCAGCTCGACCAGGCGCGCGATGGTCGGGGGGATCGCCGCGCGCGACTCGCCGAACCGTGCGCGCAGGATCGGCGAGTCGACATCGTGCGACATCGCCATCGCCGCCGACTCCATGTCGCGCATGTCCGCTTCCAACCTGCTGAGCCCCGCCGTGACCTCCTGGCTGTGGCTGACCCAATCGGCCGCACGCAAGGTGCTTTCGCTCATCTGCCGCAACAGCAACGAGGGCAGGATCACGATCAGGACCACCGCCAGCACCAGCAGCGGCAAACGCCAGCGGTCCCAGGCGTCATGTTTGGCGGTGATCTGCATACCTGTTCTTGGAAGATTGAAGACGGCAGCGAAAGCGGGGCGGCATTGTCGCCGATCCGCGCGAGCGCGCGATGAATTATTCAGGCTTCGCGCAAGCTCCCCGTCGCGACACCTGAATGCGACTCTATCTTAACGATTGGGTACAAAGAAATGGGCGGCTATGCGCCGCCCATGGGTCGAGACCGTTGGCCCGCATCCGGATCAGCGTGCTGCCGCTCGGACCACGCGGGCGGCGGCGTCGTCCGTCGCGCCGATCAGCGTCCACGACGACATCCCTGCCCGAACCAGCAGGAAATCGGCATGGCTGCGCAGGCGCGCGCGCTCGCCCGTGGTCAGGTCCTTGTCCAGGTCCTGCATCAGTCTGGCGAAGGCGCGCCAGAACCCGGCATCGTCGTGGAAGGTGACCAGCAACATGCCCAGCTTCGATTCGAGCTGGCGCATCGCCAGGAGCAAGGAAGACGGTCGCGGCGGCGCGCCTGTCGAAGAGAGCGCCGTATCCACCGCATCGAGCGACGCGGGGTGCGTGGCCGCGTGGCTGGACGCGGCTGGAGAGTAAGCATCCAACATGGCAATTCGCCTGGTAGCTGACGTGGCTTGATGATGACTGAACGTGCGTCAATGCAATGCGAAGCGCGGCGATACGCTGGGTGATGCCCCCCGCACGCGAGTGTGCCGCCCAAAAAAAACGCACTCCGAAGAGTGCGTCGTAGTGAAGCGGCGGGGCGCGCCTCGTCTCGCGCCCCGCCGCCGTCACCGATGGCGTGGCGGAGCTCAGTGCTTGGCCGCGCCGGTCACTTTCAGGCCGGTCGAATCGACCTTCTTGACCCCGTCGATCATCTTGGCGACCGACACGGCCTTGTCGCGCTGCGCCTTGCTTTCGACCGCACCGGACAGCTTGACCGTGCCATTGAGCGTTTCGACCTTGATGTCGGTGCCCGAGACGTCCTTGGTCGCGAGCAGATCGGCCTTCACCTTGGTGGTGATCCAGGTGTCGGTGACCGGCTCCTTGGACTCGTGCTTCATGCCGTCGTTGTGGGCCATGGCGGCATGGTCCTTGTCGGCGGTGGTCGGCGGATCGACGGCGAGCGCCTGGCCGGCGGCCAGGGTAAGACCGAAGGCGAGTGCAGCGCTGAGCAGCGTGGGCGACGTGAACTTTTTCATGATGTCCTCCTCCCTTGAAGGTGTGGGGCGGAGTGTCTGCGTGGCGGCGTACAAGCGACGTGACCGGCAAATCGCGGCAGCGTGAAAGGCGTGCACGCCGGGTGAAGGCCTTTGCCGGGATACTGTCCTTTCCCGCACTGCCGCCCCTCCGCACGCCATGGATCAGACCTTCAATCTCGCCTTGCTCGGCTATGGCTTCGTCGGCCGCGTGTTCCATGCGCCGTTGATCGCGCACACGCCGGGCCTGCGCCTGCATACCATCGTGTCCAGCCGCCACGACGAGGCGGCCGCGGCCTATCCGCAGGCGCGCATCGTCGCCGACGCGCAGCAGGCCTTCGCCGATCCGCAGATCGATGCGGTGGTGGTGGCCACGCCGAACCAGACCCATGCGCCGCTGGCGCTGGCGGCGCTGGCGCAGGGCAAGCACGTGCTGGTGGACAAGCCGTTCACCCTGGACGTGGACGAGGCGCAGCAGGTCGTCGCCCAGGCGCAACGCGCCGGGCGCATCGTCAGCGTGTTCCAGAACCGGCGCTGGGACGGCGACTTCCTCACCCTGCGCGCGCTGCTGGAGGCGGGCACGCTGGGCGAGGTCGCCGAGTTCCATTCGCACTTCGACCGCCATCGCCCGCAGATCGGCAACCGCTGGCGCGAGCATGCGCTGCCCGGCTCCGGACTGTGGTTCGACCTGGGGCCGCACCTGCTCGACCAGACCCTGCAATTGTTCGGCCTGCCGGAAGCGATCCAGGTCGATCTGGCGCAGCAGCGCCACGGCGCCCAGGCGACCGATTATTTCCATGCCGTGCTGCGCTACCCGCGGCTGCGTGCGGTCCTGCATGCCGGCTCGCTGGTCGCGGCGAACGGGCTGCGCTTCGCCGTGCATGGCGAGCGCGGAAGCTATCTCAAGCATGGCCTGGATACGCAGGAGGCGCAGTTGCGCGCCGGACTCACCCCGGCCGCGCCGCAGTGGGGCGAGGATCCGCTCGCCGGCCAGCTGACCCTGGTCGACGACGACGGCAGCGCCACCGCGCACGCGCTGCAGACGCAGCGCGGCGACTATCGGCACTGCTACGCCGGCTTTCGCGAGGCGATGGCCGGACGCGCGCCTGCGCCGGTGGATGCGGCGCAGGCGCTGGCGGTGATGCGCTTGCTCGAACTGGGCCAGCGCAGCGCCGCCGAAGGCCGCACGCTGGCGCTGGCTTGAACCACCGCGCGGCTTATCCGGCCGCGGTCCCGGACGGCGGCACGGCCGGCGTTTCGTGCTTGATCGCATGCCCGCCGAACTGGTTGCGCATCGCCGACAACAGCTTGTCGGTGAACGAATCGTCGTCGCGCGAGCGCAGCCGTTCCAGCAGCGACAAGGTGATCACCGGCGCGGGAACGTTGAGGTCGATCGCCTCGGCCACCGTCCAGCGGCCTTCGCCGGAGTCTTCGACGTAGGGCGCGATCCCGGCCAGGGTGGGGTTGTCGCCCAGCGCATCCGAGCACAGGTCCAGCAGCCACGAACGCACCACGCTGCCCTGCCGCCAGACCTCGGCGATCTGGTGCAGGTCCAGTTCGAACTCCTGCTTGCGCGCCATCAGCGCGAAGCCTTCGGCATAGGCCTGCATCATTCCGTACTCGATGCCGTTGTGGACCATCTTGGTGAAGTGGCCGGCACCGCTGGGACCGACCCGGCCCCAGCCGGCATCGGTGGCCGGCGCCAGGGTGGCGAACAGCGGGTCGAGCCGGCTGACCGCCGCTTCGTCGCCGCCGATCATCAGGCTGTAGCCTTCCTTCAGCCCCCACACGCCGCCGCTGGTGCCGCAATCGACGTAGGCGATGCCGTGCGCGGCCAACTCGGCGGCACGGCGCATCGAATCCTTGTAGTACGAATTGCCGCCGTCCACGACCACGTCGCCCTCGGCCAGCAGCGGCAACAGCGCGGCCAGGGTGTCGTCGACGATCTTGCCGGACGGCACCATCAGCCACACCGCACGCGGCGCCGGCAGTGCCGCGACCAGCGCCGCCATCGAGTCCGCCGTCTCCACGCCGCGCTGCTGCGCCGCGCTGCGCGCCGCCTCGCCCAGGTCGAAACCGACCACGCGGTGGCCGCCACGCACCAGCCGCTCGGCCATGTTCGCGCCCATCCGGCCCAAGCCTACAAGTCCCAGTTCCATGCGTCTGTCCTAGCTCGAAGTGAGGCCCATTAGGGTCGCACGAAGCGTCGCGCCGCGGCTGACGCGCAGCTAAGGCGATTGCGTCTGCGCGGCCTGCGCGCAGGCCTGCAACTGGTGGTCGCGCCAGCGCCGGTACAGGGTGGTATGCAGGTTGTGCAGGGTCAGGTCGATCGCGAACGGGGTGCGCGGATTGCGGTCCAAAAGGCGCGCCACGTGGTAGCCGATCGGCTTGGTGCCCTTGGGATGCACGTACACGTCGAAGCCCCGGTAGAAGGGATCATCGAGCAGCGCATCGATCTGCGTCAGGACACTGCGTTGCGCTGGCGACAAGCTCGCGCGCAGCGTGGGGTCGCGTTCGAACAGCAGTTTCTCGAAGCGCTCGCGGCCGGGTCCGCGCAGCGCCTGCGCCAGTTCCCAGATGCGCCGGTTGCTGGCGTCGTAATGGGCGAAGCCGCCATGCCGGCGCAACGCCGCTGCCGCGTCGGCGCTGACCGCCACGACCACGAAGTTCTCCGCCTGGTTGTTGATGTCGTCCAGGTAGCGGCGCTCGAACACGTGGGCGATGAAACCGGGCGCGCCGAGGAAGGCGGCGCCGCCCAGCTGCGAGGTCTTGACCGCCTTGCCGTCGGCGAAGAACTCGCCGGCATGCGCGCCGAGCAGGATGCTGTCGGTGTCGTGCAGGGTGAGGAAGGTGCCGATCGACAGTTCCCCGGCACTGAACGCGCGATCGAAGCCGGCATCGCCGTACAGCTCGCGCTGCGTGGCGAGCTGCGCGATCTGCCGGCCGACGCCGCACTCCGAGCGCACATGGCCGCTGTAGAACGCCTCGATCGCGCGCGCATTGCCCTGCGCCGGACGGTAGCCGCGGCCGAAGCTGCGGAAGCGCTGCCAGCCCTGCCGGCGCGCGCCGCCCGGACCGAATCCGATCCAGCCCAGTTGCAGCGCGCTGAAGCGGTAGCCGGGATTGCCCTGCAGATGCGCCACCGCGCGCTGGGTGGCCGCGCCGAGCAGCAGGAAATAGCCGCACTGCGTGGCCGGCGTCTCCAGCAGCGCGCGCAGGGCGTCGCGCCGTTGCGCCGGGTTCCACTGCGCCGGCAACGCCGCCTGCAGGTCGCCGTGCGCCTGTGCGTCGGCCAGCGAACTGCGTTCGCACGGCGCGCCCGGCAGCAGCCGCGGCTGCGCGGCTGGCGTGCTGTCGATGCGCCAGCCGAGCTGGCGCAGCAGTGCGGCGAGACAGTCGGCGCTGGCCTGGTCGGCCGGCGCGGCCGGCGCGGCGAGTGCACCGCCGCTGGCCAGTGCCAACGCCAGCAGCAGGCGCGCGGCGAAACGGCATCGGCGCGGCGCTGGCGGGTTCGGAGTCGGGACGGTCATGGCGCGAGCATGGCAGATGCGAAAGAGGACAGTGGCGGGATGCATGGCCGCGCAGCGGCACGCGCACGCGGGTGCGCAGCGTGACGCGCGCGCGGTGCACGCGCCGCGAAGCCCTGCGACGCAGCGACGCGCGTGGCGGTCATCGGCAGGCGTATTCACTCTGCTGCCATGCCGGCCGGCCCTACACTGCCGCTCCCCGCTCGCGGAACCCTCCTCATGCATGTGCTCGTCACCGGCGGCACCGGATTCATCGGCCGCGCACTGTGCCCTGCCCTGCTCCAGGCCGGACACCAGGTCAGCGTGCTCAGCCGCGACGCGGCGCGCGCGACGCGTGCGCTGCCCGGCGTGCAGGCGCTGCAAGACCTGCAGGGCGCGGCGCCGGCGCACGCGGTGATCAATCTCGCCGGCGAACCGCTCAGCGACGGCCGCTGGAACGAGACCCGCAAGCGCCGCTTCCGCACCTCGCGCATCGGCACCACCCGCGCGCTGCTCGACTGGATCGCGCAACTGGACCCGGCGCAACGTCCTGCCTGCCTGCTCTCCGGCTCGGCGATCGGCTACTACGGCGACCGCGGCAACGACCTGCTCGACGAACGCAGCCCGGCCGGCGAGGACTTTGCCGCGCACCTGTGCCGCGACTGGGAAACCGAGGCGTTGCGCGCGCAGACGCTGGGCGTGCGTACCAGCCTGGTCCGCACCGGCGTGGTGCTCGGCCGCGACGGCGGCGCGTTGTCGCGGATGCTGCCGCCGTTCCGGCTCGGCCTGGGCGGGCGCATGGGCGACGGCCGGCAATGGATGAGCTGGATCCATCGCGACGATCACGTCGGCCTGTTGCTGTGGCTGCTGCAGCACGGCGGCGAAGGCGCCTACAACGCCACCGCCCCGACCCCGGTGACCAATGCCGATTTCGCCCAGCAGCTCGGCCAGGCGCTGCACCGGCCGGCGCTGCTGCCGGCGCCGGCCGCGGCGCTGCGCCTGGCCTTCGGCGAGATGGCCGACCTGCTGCTGGGCAGCCAGCGGGTGTTGCCGACGCGCGCGCAGCAGGAAGGCTACGTGTTTCGCTATCCGGAGCTGGGGGGCGCACTACGCGAAGTGATCGGATAGGGCCGGTAAAGCGCCAACCTGCCCCTGCAGGAGTGGCTTCAGCCGCGACCGGGGCATTCCCGGCAACGCCCTGTCGCGGCTGAAGCCGCTCCTACACAAGGCCTGGCGAGCGCAGGCGAGCGGCGCGGTGGCATCCCAGCGAACTGCACACAACCGCACGCCTCGACAATAAAAAACGCCCCGGCGGATGCTGTCCGCCGAGGCGTTTTTGCTTGTTTGCCGAGTGCGCCGCGATGGCCGATCGCGGCGTGGACTCAGTAGCGCTTGCAGACGGTCTCGACACGGCGGTTGCCGTTGGCCTGCTGGCGCTGGCCCTGGATGTAGCGACCGGTGGCGCCGCCGGCGACCGCGCCACCGACCGTGGCCAACTTCTTGCCGTCGCCCTTGCCGATCTGGTTGCCGAGCAGGCCGCCGATCGCCGCGCCGGCCACGGTGCCGCCGATGCGGTTCGGATCGGTGTTGTTCTTCTGCACCGCGACCTTCTTGCAGTGCACGCGGGTGCCGTCGTTGAAGCGGCGTCCGGCGTCTTCCGGCCCGTAATGGCGCTGCGCCTGCGCCAACGGCGCGGCAGCAGTGGCGATCGCGAGGATGCTCAGACACACGGCGGATTTGAAAGTGTTCATGCTGGTTGCTCCTGGGTGGCGGAGCCGATGCCTGTTGCAGGCATCGCACTCCCGACGGGGCCACCTTTGCACCGCGATTGCGAATGGATCGTGAAGCGAAATGCCCTCTATTCAGCTTCCGCAGCCGCGGATGAACGCATGCCTCAGCGCGGCGTGGTGCCGTCGCTGACCGCGGGCGCGGCAGCGGGCGCGGGCGTAGCTTCCGCCACCGGCGTCGCTGGCACTGCTGCAGGTGCAGGTGCAGGTGCCGGCGACACTGCTGCCGGCGTCGGCGCCGGTACCGCAGCGGCCGGCTCGGGCTTGGGCGCTGCCGCCGGCGGCGGCTCCGGCGGCGCGGCCGGCTTGGCCTTCGGCAGGTACTGCGCCATGAGTTCGAAGAAGCGCTTGTAGAAATCGCTGTCCTGCACCGTACTGCTGGCCACGCGCACCAGCGAGTCGTCGCTGCTGCCGACCGGCAGCGACACCGAGCCGAGCACGCCGACGCCGACGCTGGCCGAGGTCGCGCTCTTCTTCAGCGCATAGCGGTCCTGCAGCGCGCTGACGAACACCCAGGACTCGTCCGCGCCGTGCGCCACGCACGACACGCGCAGCTCCAGTTGCTCGTGCGACTCCTGGTTGGGCTGGAAGTTCTTGGTGCCTTCGACCGCATCGGCGGTGGCCTTGGCGACCACGTAGCCCTGGCTCAGCAGCGCGCGCCGCGCCGATTCGCAGGCCTGGCCCGGCTGTACCGGATAGCTGCGCGAATAGGTGTTGTCGGAGTTGAAGGTCTCCTTCACCAAGTTGTCCTGCTTGCGGGCGAAGCAGCCGCTCAGGCCGATCGCGACCAGCACGAGCGCAGGAAAGGCGAGGACGTTGGACGAAGCGGACATGGCCGTGGACCGAAAGGAAGGAACCGGCCAAGGATAGCCGCAAGCGTGTCGAGGCGGCCTTGATGCCGCCGCCAGCGCTCATCCCGCGGTTAGCGAGCCAGGCACCGGCTGCAGCGACAGGTCCACCCGCAACAGGCCGCCGCCGCGGTCGCGGCGTTCGGCGCGCAGGTAGTGGTAGGCGTCGAGCAACGCCAGCGTCGGCGGCGCCGCCAGCGGCTCGCCCCACAGGCTGAGCGCGAAGCCGCGCGCGCGCAGCCAGTCCAGCAGCCGTTGCAGCTGGCCGAGGTCGCGCGGCAGCAACAGGTCCACATCGCCGGGCGGGCGCACGGCCGTGCCCGGATCGGCGAGCCAGAGCGGATAGCTGCCGTGCACGGCGTAATCGAACCCGTCCGCGCGCAACGCGGCCAGCAGCTGGGCGCTGCCCGGCAGGTCGATCGGTTCGCGCCGCTTCTGGAAGACCAATGCGTACTCATGGCTGCGGTCGCTGCGCGTATCGCCGGGCGCCAGCGGCTGCACGCTCTCGCGCGGATAGCACAGCACCCGTTCGGCACAGGGCACGAACAGGCTGCCCAGCACCCGCGCCAGGTCCCAGGCCTGCGGCACGCACACGCCGCCGACCTCCACGTTCTCGACCATTGCGATGCAGAAGCCGTCGTCGCGCAAGGCGCGGCGCACCGCATGGAACACCGCGCGCAGCCCGCCCAGGTAAGCCGCGTAGTCGGGGCTGGCATACAGCTGGCCCGGTGCCGTCGCGCCCGGCCAGTCGCAACCGAAATACGGCACGTTGGTCAGGCACAGGTCGATCGGCTCCTCCAGCGTGAGCTGCGGCAGCGCGCCAGCCCGGACCTCGGCGCGCAGCCCGAGCCGCTGCAGGCGTTCACGGGCCAGCGCCGCGCGCCCCGCGTCGATCTCCAGCCCCAGTCCGCGCCGGCCCTCCAGTTCGGCGGCGAGCAAGGTGCTGCCGAAGCCGCAGAACGGATCCAGCACGCAGGCGTCTGGCGCGCTGAACTGGCGCACGAACGGACGCATCTGGCTGACCCAGCCGCAGTCGCGCGCGCCCAGCGGATCGCGCCGGCGCAGGTCCTCGGGCAGCCGGTGTTCGGGCGGATCCGGCGGCGGCGTCCACCAGCTACGGCTATCCATGGCCGGCCCGCCACAGCAGATCGCGATCCGGCTGCCAGCCCGCGCACAGCCGGCCGTCGGCGAAGAACACCAGCTTGTAGATGTCGCCGCTGTCGTGGCGCGCCTGCATGGCGGCATAGTCGGAGGTCTCGAACACCACCTCCATGCCCTCGGCGGTGGCCATGCGCAGGTTCCAGAAGTAATAGCCCTCGGTGATCTGCAGCGGCCGCAGCGTGCGCCACCACGGCGTGGCCATGCATGCGGCCACGACCTGCTCCACGCCGACCCGCGCCTGCGCCAGATAGCGCTGGGTGCCGCCGGTGCGGTAGCCGTCGCCGAGCCGCGAGAACTCGCGGAAGATCACCGTGGTCGCGCCGCACTGGCGTGCCCAGCGCAGGTAGCCGGCAACGCCGTCGGCATCGGCGATGCCGCCGTGCTGCAGGATGCACACCAGGCGCAGCGGCAGCGCGGCGGCGATGCGTTGCGCGGTGGCGACGAACACCTGCGCATCGGCGATCGCCTCGCCGTCGCGGAAGCGCATGATCGCGTCGTTGCCGGCCTGCTGCGGATGGTGCCGCGACAGCTCCACCCACGACAGCCCGAAGCGTTGCAGCGCGTCCAGCAACGCATCGCCCTTGCTGCGAGCGAAACCCGCGCCGTTGCTGTACAGCACGCGCTGCTCGACCAGCAACCCATCGCGTTCGGCCTCGCCCAATGTCTGCAGCAGTTGCAGGAACCAGGCTTCGTCGTCGGTCATCTCCAGCCCCGACAGCGAGTGCGACAGCGGCAGCCCGGACAGCTGCGCCACTCCCTGCCGCAGCATCGCGAAATAGTCCGGCGGCGGCCGCAGGCTGGCCGCGGCGGTGCCGCCTACCTGCGGGCGCAGCGTTTCCGAACAGAAGCGGCAACGTGCCGAACACGGCCGCACCGACGCGTACGGGGTGAAGGTGACCGGCTGCGCAACGCGGTAGTCGCGCCCGCCGATGCGCTGCACCCGCCAGCGCGCGGCATCGGCGGCGGCCGGCACCCGCCATTCCAGGTGCGGCATGCCGGCGCGCAGTGCGGCGAACAGCGGCGAGGCGCCGCTCAGCGGCGGCGCGAACTCCATGCTGGCGTCCATGCCGGCACCTACAGACGCGCGGCGTTCGCGCGCTCGCGCACTTCCGCCAGGCTCCAGTCGTGCAGCAGGCGGCCGTTTTCCCACACCGTGACCATCGCGTCGTCGTAGCCGGCAGGCCGGGCCAGTTCGTCCAGCGACGCGGCCGTGGCCGGCACCGGTTCGGTGCGGTAGCCGCCGTATTCGCGATGGCGCAGCAGGCTCATGCGGCCGCGCTTGCTGAGCTTGCCCTTGTCGGTGATCGGGTCCTTGTAGACGTCGATCCACTTACCGTCCACGCGCGCGGCCGAGCACTTCAGCGCGAACTTCTGCGTATCGCGATCCAGCCGCTGCAGCAGCGCGCCGCCCATGCCGAAGGCGACGTTGTCGGTGGCGTAGCCGGCGCTGGTGACGCGTTCCAGGATCGCGCGGATGCTGGTCGGGTTGACCCCGTCGCCCTGGATCACGCGCACGTGGTTGAGCACCTTGTAGCCCTTGCGGTTGACGCTGTGGCCGAAGGCCTCGTCGAGCAGTTCCAGGCACTGGTGCACCACCGCGACCGGGTCGCCGGAATCGGGGCGGATCACCACGGTGGCGCCGGAGGCGATCACCTCTTCGCGCAGCGTGGTCCCCCAGTGTTCGCGGATCGCGTGGAAGATGTCGTAGCTGTCCGACACCACCGCGACGATGCCGCCGGGCTTGCCGAACTGCCGGAGCATGTTGCGGTACGCGTCCACTTCGCGCTCGCGGCCCCAACTGGTGATGGTGCTGTGCTCGGCGGCCGGGATCGAATAGCCGGCCATCGGCTCGTGGTAGTGCGCGCGCGCCAGCAACAGCCCGGACACGGTATCGGTGCCGAGGAAGTTGACCAGGTGCGCGGCGCCGCCGATCGCCGCCGACTCCAGGCTGGACACGCCGCGCGCGCCGAAGTCGTGCAGCTTGAACGGCAACTGCCCTTCCGGATCGTCGCTGGTGCGTTCCAGGAACTGGCGGAGGGTCTGCTTGGCGTGCCAGCTGACCGTGGCCACGGTGACCGGATACCAGATGCGCAGCAGCAGCGTTTCCAGGTACGACGGCACCCAATAGGCCTGCGCGTCGGTGGACTCGATGGTCATCAGCGCGTTGTGGGTCGGCACCACGCTGCCCTCGGGCACGGCGCGGATGCGGATCGGCAACTGCCCGCCGAGGCGATCGACGATGTCGCGCCAGCCGGCCTCGTTGAACGGCTCGCCGTGCGCGGCGAACAGGTCGCGCGCCTCGTCGACGTCGGCATGGGTGATGGCGCGACCCAGCGCCTCCTTGAGGATCGACTGCAGACCGAAGAACACGGTGCGGTCGTAGACGCCGCCGCGCGATTCCACATAGAAGAACGTGGCATCGGTGCCGGCCGGATATTGCAGCCAGTGGCTGGCCTTGTAGCTGTCGGTGTTGAGCAGCAGGTTGTTCAGGCATTGCATGACGGGAAGCTCCTTCGCGTCGGGGGAAGGCCAGCGGTCTGTCCGCCGGCCGGGAAAGCCGCGGTCAACCGCGGCCCAGGAAGAATTCGAGCAGGTGCAGGTGGTCTTCGAACAGTTTCGGGCCCATGCCCAGCACTTCGCTGACCGGAATCCAGCGCGCCTTGTCGGCGTCGTCGCCGCCGCGCACCTCGGGCAGTTCGCCGAAGGTGAATTCGAAGTGGAAGGCATGGGTGATGGTGCGCCCGCGCAGGCTGCGCTCGGGATGGTCGAACACATGGCGGTTCTTCAGCGAGCCCTTCAGTACCGGCACCGGGATCTTCAGCCGGGTTTCCTCGCGCAGTTCGCGCAGGCAGGCATCGAAGATGCTCTCGTGCTGGCCGACGAAGCCGCCCGGCAGCGCCCACAGGCCCTTGCCCGGCGCCGCGCGGCGCCGCACCAGCAGCACGTGGCCCGAATGCACCACCACCGCATCGGCGGTGACGAAGGTCGGCGGATACGGCGCCTCCTTCCAGGCCGCGCGGTACTGCTCGATGAACTGGTATTCGGCGAGCAGTTCCGCATACGACGGCGAGTTCTTGCGGAACGCCTCGAGCATGTCGAACACCGGCGCCGGCACGTTGCCGCGCAGCATCAACAGCGCGCCGTGGAAATCGATGCTGCCGGCCTCGAACAGGTAGCGGCGCAGCTCGGTCGCCGACAGCGTCTCGGTGTGCTGCACGTCGACCAGCGGCCACTGCGGGAATTCGCGCAGGTAATAGCTGCTGGCGTCCTTGTCCATGCCGACCAGGCCGATGCGCGCCTCGCTGCCGCCGCCATCGGCACGCACCGCCTCGGCCACCGCCGACTGCACCGCGGCGATCCATTGGCTCTCGTTGTACAGGTGGTCGCGCAGCGGGCGCAGGATCAGGCGCTCGGCGGCGCCCTCGAGCGCGGCCTGGATCATGACGCTGCGTTCGGCCACCGTCCACGGATTGCGGATGGTGCGCGGGGTTTCGGCCGAGCCGATCAGGAAGATGAGTTTCTGCGCACGCGCCAGGGCGTGGCGGGCAACGGCGGCGTGGCCGTTGTGGAAGGGCTCGAAGCGCCCGATGAAAACAAGATAGTCGTATTCCATGAGCATCCCTCACGGTGATTGGAGTCGCCACGGGTCTGTCCCTTGGCGTGCGGCAAATGCTACGCCAATGGGCGAAGGCGTCAAGTGCCGCGCGCGAGGCGCCGCTGTCGCCATGCGTAGACACCCTGCGCTGCAACGCGCGTGGCGCGCGCGATCGCGCTAGCCTCGCGCACGCCCCGGCCCGCGCCGCAGGCAGCGTTTTTTCCGGCACTCCATCATCGCGAGGAACCTATGAACGGATCGAGCAAGGGCTTGTGCGCATGGCTGGCGCTGCTGCTGACTTGTCTGTGCGCACCGGCGGCGGCGCAGAGTTTCGCCAAGGGCGCGGACGTGAGCTGGATCGATCAGCAGGAGAGCAGCGGCCGCGTGTTCCGCAATGCCGCGGGCGCGAACGCCGACTTCTTCGCGTTGCTGAAAGGCACCGGCGTCAACGCAATCCGGCTGCGCGTCTGGGTCAATCCCAAGGACGGCTGGTGCGACGGCGCCGACGTGCTGAACATGGCCAAGCGGGCCAAGGCGCAGGGCATGCAGATCATGATCGACTTCCACTACAGCGACAGCTGGGCCGATCCCGGACAGCAGACCAAGCCCGCGGCGTGGAGCGGCGATGCATTCTCCAAGCTGGTCACCGACGTCTACGCGCACACCAGCGGCATCCTGTCGTATCTCAAATCCAACGGCATCGACGTCAGCTGGGTGCAGGTCGGCAACGAGATCAACAGCGGCATGCTGTGGCCGGACGGCAAGACCCCCAACTTCGGCAATCTCGCGCAGTTGATCAACAGCGGCTACAACGCCAGCAAGTCGGTCTATCCCAACGCCAAGGTGGTCGTGCATCTGGCCAACGGCTACGACAACGCCACCTTCCGCTGGTTCTTCGACGGCCTCAAGTCCGCCGGCGGCAAGTGGGACGTGGTCGGGATGTCGCACTACCCCTCGAGCAGCGGCTGGCAAAGCGCGAACACGCAGATCGCCAGCAACATGCGCGACATGGTGGCGCGCTACGGCGCGGACGTGATCGTCAGCGAAGTGGGCATGGACTGGCAGCAGGACGCGGCGACCCGCGCGATGCTGGCCGACCTGGTCGCCAAGACCCGCGCGGTCGGCGCGCATGGACTGGGCGTGTTCTATTGGGAACCCGATGCGTATCCGGGCTGGCAGGGCTATACCAAGGGCGCGGTGAACAACAACGGGCAGCTTACCCAGGCGCTTGCAGCGTTCCAGTAACGCGTGCGGCGCCTCGCGCGGATGCGCGGCGGGCGGGGCGCGCCGCGTGCGGCGTGCGCCGAGGCAAGCAGTGTGGCGTCGCGAGCGCGGCGCAATCCGCGACTGGCTGACGGTCACATCGGCATGCCACCATTGGCGCGATCCCCACCGCCAGACCTGTCGCCATGTCCACATTCCCGTTGTCACCGCGTTCGCTTGGGTTGCTGCTGTTGCTCGCACTGGGCGCAGTGTTCGCCCCGGCGCAGGCGCGCGCACCGGCGCACGAGGCGCCAGCCACGCTCAAGGTGATGAGCTTCAACGTGCGCGTGCCGGTCGATACCGACGGCGACAAGCGCTGGGAGATCCGCCGCAGCGCGATGGCCGCGCTGATCCGCGCGCAGCATCCCGACGTATTCGGCACCCAGGAGCTGGTCAAGCTGCAGGCCGATTACCTGGCCGCGCAACTGCCCGACTACCGCTGGTTCGGGCGCAGCCGCGACGGCAGCGAGGACGGCGAGCGCATGGGCGTGTTCTACGACAGCCGCCGCCTGAAGCTGGTGGAATCGGGCGACTTCTGGCTGTCGGACACGCCAGACGTGGTCGGCAGCATCAGCTGGGGTCACCCGCTGCCGCGGATGGTGAACTGGGGGCTGTTCGAACGCATCGCCGACGGACGCCGTTTCTACCTGTTCGACACCCACCTGCCGTACCGCGACGAAGACGAGGCCGCGCGCGCCAAGGGCGCCGCGCTGCTCCTCGCGCGCGTGCAGGCGTTGCCGGCCGACGTGCCGGTGGTGATCACCGGCGACTTCAACACGGCGCCGGATTCGCCCACCTATCGCACGCTGGTTCCGGCGCTGGCCGACGCGCGCAAGCAGGCACCGCACGCGCTGGGACCGGAAGCGACCTTCCACGATTTCACCGGCCATCCCGATCGGCGCATCGACTGGATCCTGTCGCGCGGATTGCGCGCCACCCACTTCGCCACGCTCGACGCGCGGCCACAGGGACATTGGCCGTCGGACCATTTCCCGGTGGAAGCCGAGTTCGCCTGGCCGCAGTGAGGTCCATCGCGTGCGCGCGGGACGTCATCCCGCGCCGGTGGCCGCTGCGCCGCCGGCGTGCGCACACAGCCAGTCCAGCACCTGACGCACCGCCGGCGCCGGCGCCGGTGCGGGCCGCCACACGATCGACAACTGCCGCGCCGCCCACGGCTCCTGCAACGGCACCGCGACCAGGTGTTCGCGCACGCTGACCCGGGCCAGCGCGGCCTGCGGCAGGATCGCCACGCCGGCGCCGCGCGCCAGCATCCGGCACAGCGGTTCGATGCCGTGCACGTGGGCGCGGATGCGCAGCTGGCCGCCGGCGCGCGCGGCCTGCGTGCGCAGATGCCGCTGCAGCGCGCTGTCGTCGGCCAGGCCGAGAAACTCCGCCTGCCATAGCTGCGCCAGGCGCAGCTGCGGCGCGCGCGCCAGCGGATGCGTGGCGGCCGCCACCAGCACCAGCCGGTCCCGGCGGAACGCCTGCGCGTGCAGGCCGGCCAGGTCGGCATGGTCGGCGATCACCGCCAGGTCGGCCCGCTCCTCGCGCACCGCGTCGGCCGCCGCGCTGCTGCCCTGTTCGCGCAAGGCCAGGTCGATGCGCGGATGCGCGACCAGGAACTCCGCCAGCAGTTCGGGCAGCCACTCGTACAGCGCCGCGGTATTGGCCAGCAGCCGCACCGTGGCCTGGTTGGCACCGGCGTGCTCGCCCAGTTCGGCGCGCATCGCCTCGGCCTGGCGCAGCAACTGCCGCGCATGCCGCAACAGCGCGGCGCCGGCCGCGGTCAGGCTCACCCCGCGGCGGCCGCGCGCGAACAGCGCCGCACCGGCCTGCTGCTCCAGCGCGCGGATGCGCGCGCTGGCCGCGGCCAGCGACAACGCGGCGCGGTCGGCGCCGGCGGTGATGCTGCCGGCCTCGGCCACCGCCACGAACAGCCGCAAGTCGATGAAATCCAGGTGCATCGCCGCTCCAGCCTTCGTCGTTGCCGAAGTCTGCCTGAAGCGATCGCGCATTGTCCGGCGCCGCGGCACGGCCGATGCTGGAGGCATGCACTCGCTCATCCCGCATCTACTGCCGATCGCCGCGGTGTTCTGCCTGGCCGGCTTCGTCAAGGGCGTGGCCGGGACCGGCCTGCCGACCGTCGCCATGGGCTTGCTGGGGCTGTGGCTGGCCCCGCCCGAAGCGGCCGCGCTGCTGGTGCTGCCGTCGCTGTTGACCAATCTGCAGCAGGCCTGGGGCGAAGGCGCGGCGCCGCTGTTGCGGCGGCTGTGGCCACTGCTGGCGACGATCGCGCTCGGCACCTGGCTCAGCGCCGGCATCCTGGTCGGCGCCGATCCGGCGCTGGCGCGCGGCGGTCTCGGCGCCTTGCTGGCGCTGTACGCGCTGCTCGGCCTAAGCCGCTGGCAGGGCCGGCTGCCGTCGCGGCACGAGCCCTGGGCGGGCCCGGCGGCCGGGTTGGCGACCGGCCTGCTCACCGGCGCCACCGGCGTGTTCGTGCTGCCGTCGCTGCCCTATCTGG
This sequence comes from Xanthomonas bonasiae, assembly GCF_017163705.1. GTDB lineage: Bacteria > Pseudomonadota > Gammaproteobacteria > Xanthomonadales > Xanthomonadaceae > Xanthomonas_A > Xanthomonas_A bonasiae. The sequence continues at coordinate 32,219 of NZ_JAFIWB010000009.1, read as the reverse complement.
TCGCGCTGGGCCTGCCGCGGGAGACGCTGATGCGCGCGCTGGGCTACTGCTTCTTCACCGCCACGCTGGCGCTCGCCACTGCCCTGGCCTGGCATGGCGCGTTCGCGCGCGGCGCGCTCGGGCCGTCGTTGCTGGCGCTGCTGCCGACCGCGATCGGCATGTGGCTGGGCGCGCACCTGCGCCGGCGCATTTCCGCCGAGGCGTTCCGCCGGGTGTTCTTCCTGACCTTGCTGGCGCTGGGCGTGCATCAGCTGTGGCAGGCGCTGGGTTAGCGCAACTTTCGATGCTGATGCGCACTTGTTAGGAGCGGCTTCAGCCGCGACCAGGTCTTACCGGTAACGCCCGGTCGCGGCTGAAGCCGCTCCTACAAAGAGCGTGTCAGGCCACCTGTCGGGGCTGAAGCCCCTCCTACCGTGCGCCCAGCCGGCCCATCGCAAACCCTTGCAGGAGCGGTTTCGGGCGGCATCGGGCCATCAGTCGCGACGGCTTTATCGGTAAGGCCCGTCGCGACTGAACTCGCTCCCACAAAGAGCCTGTCGATACGCTGGCGATGACCTGCCGGCGCTGAAACCCCTCCTACGGTGGAATGCAGGCGACTGCGTGCGGCCAAGCGAACGTCCAACGAAAAACGCGCCACCGCTGGGCGATGGCGCGTGCGTGTTCGCGCGGCGATGAAGCGCGGGCTCAGTCGGCCCAGCGCCCCGGGCCGGTGGACTGCGGCAGCACCTGCACCGACAGCGGACGGTCCTTTTCCAGCAGGTTCAGCGCATCGGCCAGGATCGAGGCCGACTCGCGCAGCAGCGGATCCGGGCGCTTGTCGACCAGCTTCTCGCGCGCGGCGTCCTTGACGATGTCGCGCTCGTTGCCGGTCAGGCCGTCGTCGCTGCTGTCGTCGGCGAGCGGATCCAGCGGCAGGCCGAGCTGCTTGCGCGTCTCCTGGCGCTGCTTGCGCTGCACGTCCTGCTTCTCGCGCTCGGCGCGGCGCTCGGCTTCGTTGAGCACCACGTACTTCTTCGCCGCCTCGGTGCGGAACTGCTGCACGTCCTCTTCCCACCACTGGAATTCCTTGTCGCTGGCGATGCGGCTGGCATGCAGCGTCTCCAGCTTCGGCAGCAGCGGCGCGAAGTTGCCGTACTGGGTGTGCGGCACCGCGGCGATGCGGGTCCACGGCAAGGCGTTGGGATAGGTGCTCTCGCCGAACTCGGTGGCATCGACGCTGGCCGGGAACGCGATGTCCGGCACCACGCCCTTGTGCTGGGTGCTGCTGCCGCTGACCCGGAAGAACTGGGCGATGGTCAGCTTGACCTGGCCGAAGCGGTCGGTCTCGTTGGCCGGCCAGCGGTCCAGGTCGACGATATTCTGCACCGTGCCCTTGCCGAAGCTGGTCTCGCCGATGATCAGGCCGCGACCGTAGTCCTGGATGGCACCGGCGAAGATCTCCGAGGCCGAGGCCGAACCGCGGTTGATCAGCACCGCCAACGGGCCGTCCCAGGCCACGGCCGGGTTGTCGTCGCTGTTGACGGTGACGCGGCCGCCGGATTCGCGCACCTGCACCACCGGGCCCTGCTCGATAAACAGGCCGGTCAGTTCGATCGCCTCGTCCAGCGAGCCGCCGCCGTTGTTGCGCAGGTCCAGCACCACGCCGTCGACCTTGTCGGTCTTGAAGCCGGCCAGCAGCTTGGCCACGTCGCGGGTCGCCGAGGCGTAGTCGCTGGCGTTGCGGCGACGGCCTTCGAAGTCCTGGTAGAACGCCGGCAGCTTGATCACGCCGACGCGCCGCGCCGGTTCGCCGTCCTTCGCCGGGAGGGTGATGGTCTCGCCCTTGGCGGCCTGTTCGGCCAGGCGCACCTTCTGCCGGGTCAGCAGCAGCTGGCGGTGCTTGCCGTCCACGCCGGCCTCGGCCGGGATGTACTCCAGGCGCACCTGGGTGTCCTTGTCGCCGCGGATCTTGGCCACCACGTCGTCGATGCGCCAGCCGATCACGTCCTCGACCTGGCCGGACTTGCCCTGGCCGACGCCGACGATGCGGTCGCCCGGCTTCAGCGTGCCGTCCACCGCGGCCGGACCGCCCGGGATGACCTCGCGGATCACCACCATGTCGTCCTGCTTCTGCAGCTGCGCGCCGATGCCTTCCAGCGACAGCGACATCTGCTGGTTGAAGTTCTCGGCGGTGCGCGGGGTGAAGTAGTCGGTGTGCGGATCGACGGTGTTGGTGTAGGCGTTCATGAAGAACTGGAACACGTCCTCGCTCTTCAGTTCCTTCACCGAATCGGCGAGGTTGGCGTAGCGCTTGTCCAGGGTCTTGCGGATGTCCTCGGGCTTCTTGCCGGCGAGCTTGAGCCGCAGCCAGTCGTTCATCACCGACTTGCGCCACAGGTCGTCCAGCTCCTGGTTGTCCTTGGGCCACGGCACGTCCTTGCGGTCGTACTCGAACTTCTCGCTGCCGTTGAAATCGAAGTCCTGCTTGAGCAGCTTGCGCGCGTAGCCGATGCGCTCGTCCACCCGCTGCCGGTACACGGCGAACACCTGGAACGCCGGCTCCAGCTGGCCGGCGGCGATATTGCTGCCGAGGTTGGCCTGGAACGCGGCGAACTTGTCCACGTCGGCCTGGGTGAAGAACTGCTTGCTGCCGTCCAGCGTCTCCAGGTACTTCTTGAAGACTTCCTTCGAGGTCGCCTCGTCGAGCGCGCGCGGCCGGTAGGCGTAGCGGCTGTCGGAGAGCAGCCCGTACACCAGCTTGGCGGTGGTGGACTGGTCGGCGGTCGAGGCCGCCGGCAGCGCGGGCGCGTCGGTGCGGGCGAACAGCGCCAGCGGCGTGGTCAGCGCGAACGCCAGCAGGAAGACGGAAGCTTTGAATTTCATCTACGTACTCTCGGCACGAGGCCGTCAGGGGGGCTGCAGATCGCGTGAGACAACACGACAGTGCCGCAAGTTGCAGGCCGTGTCACCTGTTCCTGAACCAGACTAGCCGGGGCCCGGTAGCGAAGTGTGAATGGTGCCGGTGCAGGCGCCGCGGGCGGGCGTCGCGGCCGGCACGGCGGGCGTCCCGGGCGATCGCCAGGACGCGGCGGCGGCGCCGGAACGGGGCCGCAGGGCGAACTCAGGCGGCGACGCCGGCGCCGGCCGCCTGCCGATCGGCGTGATAGGACGAGCGCACCATCGGCCCGGAGGCGACGTGGCTGAAGCCCAGCGCGTTGCCGTACTCCTCCAGCGCCTTGTATTCCTCCGGCGTCCAGTAGCGCATCACCGGGTGGTGGTGCGCGGTCGGCTGCAGGTACTGGCCGATGGTGACCATGTCCACGGCGTGCGCGCGCAGGTCGCGCAGCGTGGCCTGCACCTGCTCCATGGTCTCGCCCAGGCCGAGCATGATCCCGGACTTGGTGGCGATGGACGGGTGCTGCGCCTTGAACTTCTGCAGCAGGGTCAGCGACCACTGGTAGTCGGCGCCGGGACGCACGTTCGGGTACAGGTCCGGCACGGTCTCGATGTTGTGGTTGAACACGTCCGGCGGATTGGTCGCCAGGATCTCCAGCGCGCGGTCCATGCGGCCCTTGCCGCGGAAGTCCGGGGTCAGGATCTCGATGCGGGTGGCCGGCGCGGCGGCGCGGATCGCGCCGATGCAGTCGGCGAAGTGCTGGGCGCCGCCGTCGCGCAGGTCGTCGCGGTCGACGCTGGTCACCACCACGTAGCGCAGGCCCATGTCGGCCACGGTCTGCGCCAGGCTGGCCGGCTCGCCGGCGTCCGGCGGCTTGGGCCGGCCATGGGCGACGTCGCAGAACGAGCAGCGGCGGGTGCAGACCTCGCCCAGGATCATGAAGGTGGCGGTGCCGTGGCTGAAGCACTCGTGGATGTTCGGGCAGCTGGCTTCCTCGCAGACCGTGACCAGGCGGTTCTCGCGCAGCTTGGCCTTGAGGGTCTGCACGGCGTTGCCGGACGGGATCCGCACCCGGATCCACGACGGCTTGCGCAGCACCGGCGCATCGGCGAACTGCACCGGCGAGCGGTTGATCTTGTCCCCGCCCAGTTGCTTGACGCCGGCCTGCAGCGGCGCGGACGCGGGCGCGCTGTCGCCGGAAAGGACCTGCAGGGGGATGGTGCGTGCGCTGGGCTGGGTCATGGCGTCGTCGGCGGGCAGGCGGTCAGGCCGCGTGCGTGAGCGTGAGGTCGGGCAAGGCGTCGAGCGGCTGCAGGGTCAGCCCGAACTGGCGCGCCAGTTGGGCCAGCAGCACCGGTTTGACGGCCTGCATGCCGGAGGGACCGCCCAAGTCTAGCACCGAGGTCACCTGCAGGCCCTGGTAGCCGCAGGGGTTGATGCGGTGGAACGGCTCCAGGTCCATCGCCACGTTGAACGACAGGCCATGGAAGGTGCAGCCGCGGCGCACGCGGATGCCGAGCGCGGCGACCTTGGCCGCGCCGACGTAGACCCCGGGCGCGCCGTCGCGGCGCTGGCCGAGGATGTTCCATTCGTCCAGCGTGTCGATGATGGCCTGCTCGATCCGGCACACGTAGTCGCGCACGCCGATCTTGAGCCGGCGCAGGTCCAGCAGCGGATACACCACCAGCTGGCCGGGGCCGTGGTAGGTGACCTGGCCGCCGCGGTCCACGTGCAGCACCGGGATCTCGCCGGGCGCCAGCACGTGCTCGGGCTTGCCGGCCTGACCGAGGGTGAACACCGGTTCGTGCTCGACCACCCACAGTTCGTCGGCGCTGGTTTCCTCGCGCGCATCGGTGAAGCGCTGCATCGCCCGCCACACCGGCGCGTAGGGCTGGCGGCCGAGATCGCGGACCCGGCACGGCGGCGGCGCCTGCGCCGGTTCCGGCGGCGGTACCGCGGCGCCGGCTACAGCGTCCACTTCACTTCCGGATGCTCGCGCAGCGCCAGGTGCGCGGCGTCGTACTGGGCGCGGTCGGCGGCGCGGAAGGCGATCCGCACCGACACGTACTTGCCGTTGGACGAATGCTTCCAGCTGATGCGCTCTTCCAGCACGTCCACGCCGGCCTGGGCGAGCAGGCGCGGCAGTTCGGTCTCCAGTCCGGTGTTGGCGGTGCCCATCGCGCTGAGCTCGAAGACGCCGGGGAACTGGAAGCCGTGATCGGGGTTGTCCGAGGTGATATCCATGGCTGCATTATCGGGCCGGCGCCGGGCAAACCCAAGGCCGGGGCGCGCCGGCAGGCCGCGTGCGGGGGCGGCCGCCGCCGCGGCGCGCCGCGTCAGCATGTGGGCACGGTTGGCAAGCGATGCCAATAGGACGAAGCGATACGGCTACACGGCTTTCGCGCCAACGCCGCCGCGGCCTATGCTCGCCCCGGCATTTTATGAATGCAGGCTTCACGGGACGCGCGCATCCGTCCCGCTAGCGTCGGTGCACCCATTCCTCCTTCCCTCCAGGGACGTCGCCCATGCCGTCATCGCGCCTGCCTCTCGCCTTCGCCGTCGTGCTCGCCCTCGCTTCGCTGCCCGCTGCTGCCGCCACCGACCGGTGCGCCGGCAGCGCACTGGAAGACACCCCGCCGACGGTGAACTTCCGCGTCGACAACGACCTGTTCGGCGGCGCCGGCCAGGACCAGGGCTATACCAACGGCTTCGGCATGACCCTGGTGTCGCCGAACCTGGTCGACTTCACCGACGACCCCTGCCTGCCGCGGCTGGCGCGGGCGGTCAACCGCTACCTGGAGCGCCTGCACCCGGGCGAGTTCGAGCAGCAGAACATGGTCTTCAGTTTCGGCCAGGCCATCTACACCCCGACCGACAAGACCCGCCGCGACCTGATCAAGGACGACCGCCCCTATGCCGCGATACTGGCGGTGAACTTCGGCTACAACGCGCGCAACCAGGACCGCCTGCGCACCACCCAGCTGCTGCTGGGCATGGTCGGCCCGTCGGCGCAGGGCAAGCAGGTGCAGGATGCGGTGCACGACGCGCTCGGCGACGAGAAGTTCCTCGGCTGGGACAACCAGCTGCACGACGAACCGGTGTTCCGCCTGCTGCACGAACGCATGCGCCGCTGGCCCGGCGACGCGACGGTCAACGCCGACGGCTGGGGCTGGGACGCGATCAGCCACTGGGGCGGCGCACTCGGCACCCTGGAGACCCATGCCAACGCCGGCGCCGAAGTGCGCTTCGGCTGGAAATTGCCGGACGACTTCGGCAGCTCGCCGCTGCGCCCGGCCGGCGAGAACACCGCCCCGCCCCGCTACGGCCTGGGCCGCGGCTGGTCGGCGCATCTGTTCCTGACCAGCGACGCACGCTGGGTCGTGCGCGACATCACCCTGGACGGCAACACCTTCCGCGACAGCCACAGCGTGAAGAAGCGCCCCTTCGTCGGCGAGGCCGGTTTCGGCCTGGCGGTGATGCGCGGCAAGTGGAAGTTCGCACTGGCGCGCTACTGGAGCACCCGCGAATTCGACCTGCAGAAGCAGACGCCGGTGTTTGGCAGCTTTACGATCAGTCGGCGGCTGTGAAAGGCCGGGATTGGGGATTCGGGATTCGGGATTGGAAAAGCGCTCCCGGCTTCGGCGAATCCCAAATCCCGAATCCCCAATCCCAAAAAAAAGCCGGCGCAAGCCGGCTTTTTTTCAACTCATTCGGCTTCCCACCACATCCAGAAGCTGTCCCACAACCGCTTGAAGAAGCCGGCCTCGTCGACCGCCTTCAGTGCCACCAGCGGCGCCTGCGCGATCACCTTGCCGTCCAGCGAGACCTTCACCGTGCCGATCGCCTGGCCCTGCTTGATCGGCGCTTCCAGGGTCTTGGGCACGTCGATCGACGGCTTCAGTTCGTTGTAGCGGCCGCGCGGCACGCCGACCAGCAGCGGCTGCGCCACGCCCAGCAGCACTTCCTTCTCGGTGCCCTTCCACACGCGCTGCTGCGCGACCTGCTTGCCCGGCTCATAGAGGCGGTGGGTTTCGTAGAAACGGAAGCCCCAGTTCAACAGCGCCAGGCTGTCCTCGGCGCGCTGCTTCTCGGAGCTGTCGCCCATCACCACCGCGATCAGGCGCTGGTCGCCGCGCTGCGCCGAGCTGAGCAGGCAGTAGCCGGCCTCGGAGGTGTGCCCGGTCTTGATGCCGTCCACGCTGGGGTCGCGCCACAGCAGCAGGTTGCGGTTCTGCTGGGTGATGTCGCCGACCTTGAATTCCTTGATCTTGTTGTAGGCGTAGGTTTCCGGATAGTCGCGCACCATCGCCCGGCCCAGCAGCGCCAGATCGTAGGCGGTGGTGTAGTGGCCTTCGGCGGACAGGCCGTGGGCGTTGACGAAGTGCGAGCCGGTCATGCCGAGCTTTTCCGCGTAGTTGTTCATCAACGAGGCGAAGGCTTCCTCGCTGCCGGCGGCGTGTTCGGCCAGCGCGATCGCCGCGTCGTTGCCGGACTGGATCGCCATGCCCTTTTCCATGTCCTCCAGGCGCGCGGTCTGGTTGACCGGGAAGCCGCTGTAGCTGCCGTCGGTGCCGGCGCCGCCTTCGCGCCAGGCGCGCTCGCTGAGCATGACCTGGTCGTCGCGCTTGATCTTGCCCAGCTTCAGTTCGGCGGCGATCACGTAGGAGGTCATCACCTTGGTGATGCTGGCCGGGGCCACCCGCACATGTTCGTTCTCGCCGGCCAACACCTGGCCGGTGGCGTAGTCCATCAACACCCAGGACTTGGACACGGCCGGCTTGGGCGCCGGCGGGATCGCCACGGCGGCGGGCGCGGCGGCGGCGGCGGCAGGCGATGCCGGCACCGGGCCGGGGGTCTGCGCGGAAACCAGGCCGACGGCGAAGGTGGCCACGGCGGCGACGGCGAAGCGGAATTTCATCTAAAACGACTCCTGGCAGGCCCGAAGGCCGATGGTAAACGAGGCATTGTAGGGCCAGCCGGCGCCCGCCCAGGCGCCGCAGCGGCGCAGGCGGGAGTCGGCGTTAAGCCATCGGCGCGGGAGCGACACGCGAACCTGGCGACGGCCGGCACGCGGCGGCGCGAGCGACAGGCGTACGGGTTCGCCGCGCGCTTCAGTCCTTGACGATCTGCGGACGCCCGAAGCCGAGGCCGGCGATGCGGCTGGCCAACTCGGTGGCGCGGCCATGGTCCTCGGCCGCGACCCGCAGCCGCCACAGCGTGCGTCCGCCGGACACGATGTCGCTGACGCTGGCGCCGACGATGCCGGCCGAGGCCAGCTGCGACAGCGCGCGGTTGGCGTTCTCGCGGCTGGCGAAACTGGCCACCTGCAACAGGATGCCGAGCGGGCCGCGCGCGGCCGCGTTGTCGGCGGCCGCGCGGGTCGCCGACACGGCCGGCGCCGGTGCCGGTGCCGCAGCCGCGACGGGGGTCGCGGTGGAGGCCGGCGCCGCGGCAGCGGTGGCGCGTCGCGGCGGCACCTGCGTGGTGGCGACGCTCGCATCGACCTTGGCCGGCTTGCCGGTCGCCACGCGCACGCCGCGCGATTTCATCCAGTCGTCGAAATGGTCGGCATTGGCCGCGGTGTCGGCATCGGCCTGCACGCGATAGCGCCAGCGCTCGCCTTCCGGCAAAGCGGCTGCCGCCGCGGTCGCACTGGCGGCGCTGGGCGCAGCGGCGCTGGACGCGGCAGCGCTGCGCGCCGACACGCTGGACGCGGCGACGACGGTGGCCGGCTTGGCCGGCAAGGCCTTGACCAGGTTGTCCATGTCGGTGGCGCGCCGCGCCGCCGCGGTCTGCACGGCACTGCCCGTTCCGGCCGCGCTGGCCAGCGTGGTGCCCGTCGCGACCTGCTTGCCGGTCCGCCGCGACGCGAGCAGGTTGCCGTTGTCGGCCGGGGTCAGCCCGCGCACTTCGACCCGGCCGGTGCCCTTGCCGGTGATGCCGAGCTTGACCGCCGCCGCGTAGCTCAGGTCGATGACCCGGTCGTCATGGAACGGTCCGCGGTCGTTGACCCGCACCACCACCGATTCGCCGTTGTCCAGGTTGGTGACCAGGGCGAAGCTGGGCAGCGGCAGGGTCTTGTGCGCGGCGGTGAACGCGTACATGTCGTAGACCTCGCGGTTGGAGGTCAGGCGGCCATGGAACTTGCTGCCGTAGTAAGAGGCGGTGCCGCGTTCGACGTAGCTGTGCGGGTCGTCGATGATCTTGTATTCGCGGCCGAGCACCATGTACGGCGAGCGGTTGCCGACCGCCGAGCGCGGCTCGTTGGTGACCAGCGGCTCGGGGATGCAGGCCACGTTGGGCACGTAGTCCGGCGTGCTGTCGCTGACCCCCGGCGCGTACAGGCCGCCGGCGGTGTAGTTACCGCGCGTGGACGGGTCTTCCTTGGCCGGCGCGTACGGCGAGGTGGACGGGCAGCCGGTGGCGACATGCGCCGGGCCGCGGCCTTCCACCCTGACCCCGGGCGCGGCGGCGCCGCCGCCGGCGGTCTTCTTCGGGGCGCTGCTGCAGGCGGCCAGCGCCAGCAGGGCGACGACGGGAACGATCCGGAGCAGCGCGTTCGGGTTCATGCCGGGGGTAACTCCTTGCCGGCGATGGCCTGGGACAGCTGGTACACGGCCATCGCGTACATCTTGGAAATGTTGTAACGGGTGATCGCGTAGTAGTTCTGGAAGCCGAGCCAGTACTGCTTGCCGGCGCTGCCGTCGAGCGTGATCGGGGTGGCGGTGGCGCCGGCCGGGACCGGTGCGGCCGGCTGGTAGCCGCGCGCGGCCAGGTCGGCCAGCGTGTAGCTCGGGGTCCAGTCGGTCGGATTGAATTCCTCGGCGCCGGGACGCAGCGTGGCCGGCACCGCGACCGCGCCGTCGCGGACCCAGCCGCCCTTCTTGACGAAGTAGTTGGCGATCGAGGAGAACATGTCGTCGTAGTCGGTGAACAGGTTGCGCTTGCCGTCGCCATCGCCGTCCACCGCGAACTGGCGGTAGCTGGACGGCATGAACTGGCCCAGGCCCATCGCGCCGGCGTAGCTGCCGATCAGCGTGGCGATGTCCAGGTTCTCTTCGCGGCCGAGCGCGAACAGCTGGCCGAGTTCGTCGCGGAAGAACAGCTCGCGGCGCACTTCGCGCTCGAGCTTGGCCGGATCGCCGCTGCGCGGATAGCGGAACGCCAGCGTGTACAGCGCGTCGAGCACGCGGTAGCTGCCGGCGTTCTTGCCGTAACTGGTCTCCACGCCGATGATCGCCACGATGATCTCCGGCGGCACGCCGGTGCGCGCCTGCACCCGCATCAGTTCTTCGCGATGCGTGGCCAGGAACGCGCGACCGCCGTCGATGCGCGCCTGGCTGATGAACATCGGCCGGTATTCGTTCCACGGCTTGACCCGCTCGGCCGGGCGCGACATCGCCGCCACGATCGCGTCCTTGAACTGCGCCTGCGCCAGCGTCGCCTCGATCTGTGCCGGGTCCAGGCCGTACCTGGCGGCGGTGTCGCGGACGAAGTTGGCGCGCGCGATCTCGAACGGCACCGGGGTCAGGTCGACCGGCGGCGCGGGCACCGCCTCGGGCGCCGCCTCCACCGGCAACGCCGGGCGCGGCGCGGGCTGCGGCAGCGCATTGGCCTGCGGCGGCGGCGGCGGAGCCTTGGGCTGGGTCGCGCATGCGACCAGGCCAAGCGTGATCAGGCAAATCAGCGAGCGTCGAATCATGCCGGCAGGTTAACAGAGTCCAGATGAATTTCCACCAATAACGCCATGAAACAAAAGAACTTTGCTGCGAGTCAAGTGCGCCTGGCGTATTCATGCTGAACAGCGCGGCGATGCCCCGCTGGGGCGCGGCGCCGGCATCGGCGCCATCGCCGGCTGCGCAGCGCAAACGCAAAGGCCGCCGGTGGTTGCCCACCGACGGCCCGGAGTGCTGCGCGGCGCCGATGCTCAGAACGGCGCGTCGATGTCCACCACGTCGATCAGCTTGTGGTTGACGAACTCCTTGATGCCCAGCCCGATCAGCTCGCGGCCGTAGCCGGAGCGGCGCACGCCGCCGAACGGCAGGTCGGCCTTGACCATGGTCGGATGGTTGACGAACACCATGCCGGTGGAGATGCGCCTGGCCACGTCGACGCCGCGCGCGGTGTCGGCGGTGAACACCGAGCCGCCCAGGCCGAACGGCGAGTCGTTGGCGATGCGCACCGCCTCGTCCTCGTCGGCGGCCTCGAACAGCATCGACACCGGACCGAAGAACTCCTGGTAGTAGGCCGGGTTGTCCTTGGTCACGTTGGTCAGGATGGTCGGCTGCACGAACGCGCCCTGCGTCGGCACCTTGGGACCGACCTCGGTGGCGGTGGCGCCATGGTCGACCGCCGCGGCGATCTGCAGCTTGAGCTCGTCGGCCGCGCCCTGCGAGGACAGCGGCGCCAGCGTGGTCGCCGCGTCCATCGGATCGCCGGCCTTGAGTGCGGCCACGCCCTGCGTGTAGCGGTGCAGGAACTGCTCGTACACCTCCCGCACGATGATCATGCGCTTGGACGACACGCACACCTGGCCGCCGTTCCAGTGGCGGCCGAACACTGCCCACTTCACCGTCTTGTCCAGCTCGGCATCGGCCAGCACCACGAAGGCGTCGGCGCCGCCCAGTTCCATCGTCGATTTCTTCAGCGCCCTGGCCGCCTGCGCGGCGACGATGGCGCCGGCGCCTTCCGAGCCGGTCAGCGCCACGCCGTGTACGCGCGGATCGTTGAGGATGGTCTCCACCTGGGTGCGAGTGGCGTAGAGGTTGGCGAACGCACCGGCCGGCAGCCCGGCTTCGGCCATCAGCGCTTCGAACCTGGCCGCGCACTGCGGCACGTTGGAGGCGTGCTTGAGCAATACCGTGTTGCCGGCCGACAGCTGCGGGGCGATGATCCGCGCGATCTGGTAGTACGGGAAGTTCCACGGCTCGATCGCCAGCAGCACGCCCAGCGGTTCGTGCACCACCATCGCCTCGCCCTCGGCCGGATCGGCCACCGGCAATGTTTCCGGCGCCAGCAGGCGCTCGGCATTGACCGCGTAGTACTCGAAGATGTCGGCCGACAGGGTCACCTCGGCTTCGGCCTCGCCGATCAGCTTGCCCATTTCCAGGGTCAGCAACTTGGCGTAGCCGCGCACATCGGCGCGCAACAGCTGCGCCGCCGCGTGCATGACCTTGGCGCGCTCGGCGAAGGAGGCGTTCTTCCAGTGCTGGAAGGCGGTATCGGCTGCGCCGATCGCGGCGAGCACCTGCGCATCGGTGGCCTCGGGGAAACTGGCGAGCAGTTCGCCGGTGTAGGGATTGCGGGTCGCATAAGCCATGGTCGTGTCCTCGTGTAAGGTGGGAAAGCGCCGGCGCGTGGCTGCGCCGGCACGGGAATCGGTTCGGTCAGCCGGCAAGTTCCTTGACCGCCTGCACCATGCGGTTGAGCACCGCGGCGGCATCGCCGTAGACCATGTCGCAGTTGTCGCCGTAGAACAGCAGGTTCTCCACGCCGGCGTAGCCCTTGCCCTGGCCGCGCTTGATCACGTAGACCTGGTGCGCCTGGTCGGCGTTGAGGATCGGCATGCCGTAGATCGGCGAGGCCTTGTCGGTGCGCGCGGCCGGGTTGACCACGTCGTTGGCGCCGATCACCAGCGCCACGTCGGTGCTGGCGAAGCTGTCGTTGATGTCTTCCATGTCGAAGATCAGGTCGTAGGGCACGCCGGCCTCGGCGAGCAGCACGTTCATGTGCCCGGGCATGCGCCCGGCGACCGGATGGATCGCGAACTTCACGTCGACGTCGGCGGCCTGCAGCAGCTTGACCAGTTCGTACAGCCGCGCCTGCGCCTGCGCCACCGCCAGGCCGTAGCCGGGCACGATGATCACGCTGGAGGCATAGCGCATCGCCACCGCCGCATCGCCGGCTTCCACCGCGGTCATGCGGCCCTGCACGTCGCCCTGCGCCACCGCGGCGCCGTCGCCGAAATTGCTGAACAGCACGTTGGCCAGCGAGCGGTTCATCGCCTTGGCCATCAGCACGGTCAGCAGCGTGCCGGCCGAGCCGACCACCATGCCGGCGATCATCAGCGCCGGGTTCTGCAGCGCGAAGCCTTCAAGGCCCACCGCCAGGCCGGTGAAGGCGTTGTACAGCGAGATCACCACCGGCATGTCGGCGCCGCCGATCGGCAGCGTCATCAGGATGCCGAAGCCCAGCGCGGCGACGAAGAACGCCAGTGCCGCCCAGCCGCCGCCGATCTGCGCAACGACCAGCGTGCCGAGCGCCAGCGCCGCGACGAACACGCCCGCGTTGAACACGCTCTGGCCCTTGAAGCGCCAGGCGCTGTTGATGCGGCCGTCGAGCTTGGCCCAGGCGATCACCGAACCGGACAGCGAGATCGCCCCGATCAACGCGCCGAGCACGGTCACCGCCAGGTGCAGGCCGCCGTGCTGCGGCTGCCGCGAGGTCAGCGCGACCGCGGCCACCGCGGCCGCGGCACCGCCGCCCATGCCGTTGTACAGCGCCACCATCTGCGGCATCGCGGTCACCGCCACGCTGCGTCCGCTGCGCCAGGCCCAGGCGCCGCCGAGCGCCAGCGCCAGCAGCGCCAGGGCGAGATTGGTCAGCGCGTGCGGCTGCGCGCTGGGCTGCAGATCGGCCAGATAGCCGAACGCGGCGGCGACCGCGACCAGCATGCCGATGCCGGCCAGCACGATGCCGCGCAGCGCGGTCACCGGCGAGGACATGTGCTTGAGGCCGAGAATGAACAACAGGGCGGCGGCGAACCCGCTGACTTCCACCAGTAGCTGCAACATGGCGCTATTCCTTCGGGGCGGAGGCGGAGACGGATTTGGCGCTGGGCTTGAACATCGCCAGCATGCGGTCGGTGACCACGTAACCGCCGGCGGCGTTGCCGGCGCCGAGCAGCACGCCGACGAAGCCGATCGCCTGGCCGGCGACGGTGTCGGCGTTGAACAGCGCGTGCATCGCGCCGACCACGACGATGCCGTGGATGAAGTTGGAACCGGACATCAGCGGCGTGTGCAGGATCGACGGCACCTTGCCGATCACTTCGTAGCCGGTGAACGCAGCGAGCATGAACACGTACAACGCGATCATCCAGCTCATCGACAGATCGAGATTCATCGCTCAGGACTCCTTGGTGGCGGGCGCAGGCGGCGCCGCGCGTGGCGTGGGATGGCAGACTTGGCCGTCGCGGGTGAGCAGGGTGCCGGCCACGACCTCGTCGTCGAAGTCCGGCGCCAGCGCGCCGTCGCGGACCAGCAGCTCGAGCAGGTTCAGCAGGTTCTTCGCGTACAGCTCGCTGGCGTGCTGGGCCAATGCCGAGGGCACGTTGAACGGCGCGACGATGGTCACCGGCCCCACTTCCACGGTCTGCCCGGGCACGCTGCCCTCGCAGTTGCCGCCGCTGTCGGCGGCCAGGTCCACGATCACCGCACCGGGTTTCATGCCGGCGATCTGCGCGCGGTCGATCAGGATCGGCGCGGTGCGTCCGGGCACGTTGGCGGTGGTGACGATCATGTCGGCCTGCTGGATGTGCTGGGTCAGCACCGCGGCGGCCTTGGCCCGCTCCTCTGCGGTGAGTTCGCGCGCATAGCCGCCCTCGCCGCGCGCATCGATGCCGGTGTCGACGAACTTGGCGCCGACCGACTGCGCCTGCTCGCGCGTCTCCGGACGCACGTCGTAGCCTTCGGTGATCGCGCCGAGCCGGTGAGCGGTGGCCAGCGCCTGCAGGCCGGCCACGCCCAGGCCCATCACCAGCACGCGCGCGGCGCGCAGCGAGCCGACCGCGGTGGTCATCATCGGCAGGATCCGCGGCAGGTGCACCGCGCCCAGCAGCGGCGCGTAGTAGCCGGCCAGCGCGGCCTGGCTGGACAGCACGTCCAGCGCCTGCGCGCGGCTGATCCGCGGCACGGTTTCCATCGCGAACGCGGTGATGCGGCGTTCGCACAGCACCTCCAGCAAGCCCGGCGCCTTGGCCGGATACAGCATCGCCACCAGCACGCTGCCCGGACGCATCGCCGCCAGCGTCTGCAGCGACGGCGCCTGCACCGCCAGCACCAGGTCGGCGCCGGCGACGACTTCCTGCGCATCGTCGAGCACGGTGGCGCCGGCATAGGCGGCATCGTCGAAGCGCGAGGCCGTACCGGCCCCCGCCTGCAGGCGCAATTGTGCGCCGAGTTTCGCCAGCTTCGGCAGCACCGCGGGCACCATCGCCACGCGGCGCTCGCCGGCCTGCTCTTCCTTCACTACCGCTACGGTGAACGCCATGGGTCGGTGCCTGTGGGGAACTGCAGGCACGATGCGCGCGCGGCCCGCCGCGAACATTGATTGCGATCAATTGCGGCCGGCGCAGTGGCCTGCGGTACAGGCGCGGGACGATTAAGGTAGCGATAGCGCCTGTCAGCGCTGTCGGGCTGGCGCCTCGCCGCGCCGACTACGACGCGGGAACGACCGGCATCCAGCTGCGCGCGGGCAGCGCACCGGACACGTGGTCGCCCAGGCGCCGGCAACGCTGCCGGTGGAGCGTTGCGGGTCGCAGCCGTGCACGCGGATACGCGCGCTGCCTGCCTTCAGCGCAGCGACGCAGATGACGCGTTGGAGGCGGACGCGACGGCCATGCGCGCATGGCCGGGCGCGACGGAGGCCTGGATCGTCATCCGCCCCGGCAGCGGCAGCGCCGAGGCCGAGGCACCGGACATCGCTATTGCAGCGCGCCGGGCGGAGTGCGCAGCGGCGCGGGTTGCGCCGCGCCGGCGCGAGGATGCCCGGCATCGAGCGCCGCGACAGGATGGCGCGCGTCTTCTGCGAGCTGCTGCCAACGCGCGTCGACGATCGTCGCCAATCCGGCCGGATGCTGGTCGAAATGGTGGCCGCCGTGCAGCGCGACGATCTTCGCACCGCTGTCGCGCAGCTGCGGGCACACCGTGTCCTTCTCCTGGTCGCCATACACGCACAGCAGCTGCGACGGCGCGATGCGCGCGATTTCCGGCAGCACCGGCTTGGCGTCGTCGGCATCGCCCAGGTCGAACCAGTTGCGCACGCGGATCTGGAAATCGGCCTTGTGGTCCACGCCGAACAGGGCGAGCAGGCCGACCTGCGCGCGCTGCGCCGGCGGCAGGCGGTTGTACATGAACGGCATCGCGGTGGCACCGAAGGAATAGCCCACCAGCAGGATGCGCTGCGGGTGCCAGCGCTGCTGGTAGTGGTCGATGACCCGCGCCAGGTCGGCGCTGGCCTGCGCCGGCGGCTTGTCGCGCCAGAAGTAGCGCAGGCTGTCCCAGCCGACCACCGCGATGCCGCGCCGTTGCAAGGCCTCGGCCATGCCCTTGTCGATGTCGCGCCAGCCGCCGTCGCCGGACAGCACGATCGCCAGCGGCGCGCCGGGCACGCGCACCGGCAATTCGGTCAACGGCAGGTCGTCGAGCGCACCGCCGCTGCCCGGCATGTGCAGGTGCGCGGCCACGCGCGCGGCCAGCATCGTCTCCGGCGCAGCGCCCACCGGTGCCGCCGCGATGTCGACGAAGCCCTGCGCGCTGTTGGCGTGCGCAGTGCCGGCGCAGACCTCGGTCGGCGCCGGCGCGATGCCGATCGCGCCCCCCAGGGTCGCCGCTGGCGCGGCGCCGACGATGCGCTCGGCCAGGGTCGCACCGGTGCCGGTGCCGGCCAGCATCGGCAGGAAGTAGCGGTCGCCGTGCAGATCGCGCTGCAGGTGCCGGCTCAACTGCTCGGCATCGTGCCAGGCATGGCCGCAGCCGGTGCCGGCGCGCTGCAGGCGCGTCAGGTAGCGATCGCCGTCGACCGTCGCGACCACCGCGCCGGTCGCGGCGATGCGCGCCGCCGCGGCCTGGCGCTGCGCGCGGTTGCCGCTGGCGAACAGGATCACCATGCCCTGCGGCGGGCCGGGCGGCTGGGTCAGCGCGACCCGGCCGTAGCCGTGGCTGTGCATCGCGCCGACAGGAAAGTAGTAGCGGATCAACGCATAGCCGCTCAGGCCGAGCGCAACGCTCAGCAGCAGCAGGAATTTCAGGAATTTCATCGACACACATCCATGTCGGCACAGCCGAGCGGACAGGAACCACGGGGAAGACGAGAGAGGAACTGGTGCAGGCGGACGGACGCAAGGACACGACACGGGCCTGGCCCGGATCGACGCTGCGCTGCGTTGGCTCCCCTCGGTGGACGCGGGTCGGCTGGGCGGCATCGAGGCCGCGCGTGGCTCACCCGGAACGGATCCTGCGCTCGCAGCGGACCGGAAAATCCGGCGCCGCGACGTGGCATCGACGCGAATTGTGCGCAGCGCCGACACATGCCGCAATCGTCTGCCACATCACCGCATACTTGCGGTTAAGCCAGCGCGCGCCGGCGGTGCGTGCGGCTCAGTAGCCGTGCACCGGGCGGTGCGCCTTGACCGCCATCACCAGGCCCAGCCCGGCCAGCAGCGACACCGCGGAGGTGCCGCCATAGCTCATCAGCGGCATCGGCACGCCGACCACCGGCAGCAGCCCGGAGATCATGCCGCCGTTGACCAGCACGTAGACGAAGAACGCCAGGCCGGTGGCGCCGGCGAGCAGGCGCGAGAACGTGTCGCGCGCCTGCGCGGCGATCCACAGGCAGCGCGCGATCACCACCAGGTACAGGGTCAGCACCGTGGCCACGCCGATCCAGCCGAACTCCTCGCTGAGCACCGAGAACGCGAAGTCGGTGGTCTGTTCGGGAATGAAGTTCAGGTGCGACTGCGAGCCCAGGCCCCAGCCCTTGCCGTGCAGGCCGCCGGAGCCGATCGCGATCTTGGACTGGATGATGTTCCAGCCCGCGCCGAGCGCATCGTTCTCCGGATTGAGGAACATCATGATCCGGTCCTTCTGGTACGGCCGCAGCAGCCATAGCCAGGCCACCGGCGCGGCCGCGGCGACGCCGCCCACCGCGATGCCCACCCACCACCACGGCAGCCCGGCCAGCAGCAGCACGAAACCGCCGCTGGCGGCGATCAGCACGCCGGTGCCGAAGTCCGGCTGCAGCATGATCAGCGCGGTGGGAATGCCGATGATCACCGCGCTGACCAGCACCGTGGGCACGCGCGGCGGCAGCGGCACGCGGTGCAGGTACCAGGCCACCATCATCGGCATGCTGATCTTCAGCAGTTCGGCCGGCTGCAGGTAGAACACCTTCAGGTCCAGCCACTGCCGGCCGTACTTGCCGGTGCCCAGCGCGAACACCGCCAGCAGCGGCAGCATCGACAGCGCATAGATCAGCGGCGTCCACGCGCGCAGGCGCAGCGCCGAGACCCGCGACAGGCCCCACATCGCCGCCGCGCCGATCGCGAAGCGGATGGCCTGGGCCAGCATCAGGTGGTTGCCGCCGGCCTGGCCGCCGGCGCTCTTGAGCACCGCCAGGCCGATCACCATCAGCGCGCCCAGGGCCAGGCACATCGGCCAGTCCAGGGTGCGGGCGAAACGGCCGCCGAGATCGGTCAGCCAGCGCAGGAAATCCTTCATCGTTCGTCCGGGATCTCGTCGGGGATCGGTGGCGGCGCCGCCGGCAGCGGCACCTCGGCGGCCTCCACTTCGACCGGGCCGATCAGCACCGGGCGCTCGCCGGCGGCCAGCGCCACCGCGTCGGCGGCGCCGCGCGAGCCCGGATCCTCGGCGTAGTACAGCTGGCTGCCGAACGCGGTGGCGCCGCGCAGGCTGTCCAGCGGCTCGATGCCGGCGGGCAGGCGCCCGAGCAGCCAGGCATCGAAGATCTTGCGCGCGATCGGCGCGGCGGTGCTGGCGCCGTAGCCGCCGCCTTCCACCGCCACCGCCAGCGCGATGGTCGGCTGCTCGGCCGGGGCGAAACCCTCGAACAGCGAGCGATGGCGCAGGTGCATCGGCAGGCTGCGCGGATCCACCGCGGCCAGGCCCTTGCGGCTGACCACCTGCGCGGTACCGGTCTTGCCGGCCATCTGGTACGGCGCGCTGACCGCGATCGCATGCCCGCTGCCGCCGGGACGCATGGTGTCCATCATGCCCTCGCGCACCGCCTGCAGGTTGCCGGGATTGTCGCTGATCGGCTTGCCCGGGCCGAGCGCCACCGGCGCCCACGGCTGGTCGAACGCGCCGCGCTGGGCCATCACCAGGTGCGGGGTGCGCAGTTGGCCATCGGCGATGCCGGCCACCGCGCGCACCAGCTGCAGCGGGGTCACCTTCCAGTCGCCCTGGCCGATGGCGATGTTGACCGTGTCGCCGGGATACCACGCTTCCTTGCGGCTTTTGGCCTTGTAGGCCGGCGACGGCACGATGCCGCCGATCTCGCCCATCAGGTCGATGCCGGTCGGCGCGCCGAAGCCGTAGCGGTTCATGTACTGGTCGACCTTGGTGATGCCCATGTCGACGGCCAGCTTGTAGTAGTACGTGTTGACCGACTGCGCGATCGACTTGCGCAGGTCGGTCCAGCCGTGCCCGCCGCGGTGCGAGTCGCCCCAGCCGCGACTGACCCCGGGCAGGTAGAACATGCCGGTGGACAGGATCTTGTCCTCCGGCCGGCGCGTGCCGCTGTCCAGACCGGCCAGGCCCATGAACGGCTTGATCGTCGAACCGGGCGCCACCCCGCCGAGCACCAGGCGGTTGAACTGCGGCCGCGACGGATCGCTGTTGAGCGCCTGGAAGTCGGCGTGCGAGATGCCGTTGACGAACAGGTTGGGATCGTAGGACGGCAGGCTGACCATCGCCAGGATCTCGCCGGTGCGCGGATCGATCGCGATGGCCGCGCCCTGGTAGTCGCCGAACGCGGCGACCATCGCGCGCTGCAGGTCGGCGTCGATGGACAGGCGCAGATCGGCGCCGGACTGCGCCGGGACCCGGCCGACGGTGCGGATCGCGCGGCCCTGCACGTTGGTCTCGACCTGCTCGTAGCCGACCTTGCCGCGCAGTTCCTCTTCGTAATAGCGCTCCAGCCCGGACTTGCCGATGTGGGTCAGCGCGGCATTGCCCTCGCCGAGCATCTCCAGGTCCTTCTCGTCGATGCGGCCGACGTAGCCGATGATGTGCGCGAACAGGTCGCCGTAGGGGTAGTGGCGGGTCAGGTACGGCTCCAGTTCCACGCCGGGGAAGCGCCAGCGGTCCACCGCGAAACGCGCGCGCTCCTCCTCGCTGACCCGCAGCTTGAGGGTGACCGGGCGGAAACTGCGGCTGGCCTTGCGCGCGGCCTGGAAGCGCTCGATGTCCTCCGCCGACAGCGCGATGACCTTGCCCAGCTCGGCCAGCAGCGCGTCCATGTCCTCGACCTTGTCCGGGGTCACGTCGAGCCGGAACGCGGGCACGTTCTCGGCCAGCAGGCGGCCGTTGCGGTCGTAGATCATGCCGCGCCCCGGCACCACCGGCCGCGGCTTGATCCGGTTCGCGTCCGAGCGCGTGGCGTAGATGTCGTGGTCCAGCACCTGCAGCTTGAAATACCAGGCGCCCAGGCCGACCAGCGCCACCAGCACGCCGAAGAAGCCCAGCGCCGCGCGGCGCCGGAACTGCTCGGCCTCGGCGTGCGGGTTCTTCTGCGTGCGGCGGGTGAAGGCCACGCTACTTGCTCCGCCGGCCCAGCCGCAGCGCGTCCAGCAGCACGAACAGCGGCGGCCACAGCGCCATGCCCAGCAGCGGCGCCCACCAGTAGTTCCACGGCAGCGTCGGCTCGCCCACCGCCAGGTGCACCGCCGCGGCGACGATGCGGTCGTTGACCAGCAGGCCGCCGATCGCCAGCGCCTGCTGCGACATCGGGAAGAAGCGGATCCGCGCGCGGAAGCGCTGCAGGATGAAGCTCAGGATCACCAGCCGCAGCGCCTGCTCGCCGAGCACCCCGCCGTACAGCAGGTCGGCGACCACGCCGATGGCGAAGGCGAACCCCAGCCCGACCTTGTCCGGGGTCTCGATCACCCAGTACGCCACCACCAGCGCCAGCCAGTACGGGCGCAGCGGCTGCAGCAACAGCGGCAACGGCAGCAAGCCCAGCACCAGCGCCAGGATCACGCTGACCGGCAGCACCCAGCCTTTGCTGCGGGGGCGGCTCATTGCTGCGTCTCCTGTGGAGACGCCGGGATTGGGGATTCGGGATTCGGGATTCGAGGGGATAGCGGCTGTTTGCGGGCAGCGGGCGCGGCGGAGGCCGCGGGAGCGGGAGCCGTCGCGGTACGTGCCGGCGGCGGGGTGGCGGCCGATCGCGAAGGCGTGGCCTGCTGGGAGTCCGGAAGTGGGGAGGACGCCGGCTGAGTTGGCGCGGTGGAAGCCGCGGATGGCACACGACCATTGCCGCCACCGCTGGCGCCGCTTTTATCCAATCCCGCGCGCTCTTCGACAGCCGCAGGCTGGCCATCCCCACTCCCCAATCCCGTTGCGGAGGCCGAAGGCCGCAGCAACAACACATCCCGCCCCCGATCCAGCTTCGCCGCCGGCTTCAGGTTGCCGACCAGGAAGGCGTGGGTGTCGTCCGGGCGCAGCGTCGCCACCGTGCCGACCGGGAAGCCGGCCGGGAAGCGGCCGCCCAGGCCGGAGGTGACGATCTCGTCGCCGACTTCGACCCCGGCGCTGAGCGGCACGTCGCGCAGTTCGAGGGTGTCGCCGCGGCCGTAGACGATCAGGCGCACGCCGTTGCGCGCCACCGTCACCGGCACCGCGTGGTCCGGGTCGGTCAGCAGCAGCACGGTGGAGTGCAGCGGGGTCACCTCGATCACCTGGCCCATCAGCCCGCCGGCGTCGATGACCGCCTGGCCGACGTGGACGCCGTCGCGGCCGCCGGCGTCGAGCACCAGGCGCTGCCGGGTCGGGTCCAGGTCGATGTCCAGGATCGGCGCCAGCTGCACGTCCAGGCCGCGGCGCTCGGCCACGCCCAGCAGCTCGCGCAGCTGCGCGTTGTCCAGCGCCGCGGTCTGCAGCCGGGTCAGCCGCGCCTTGGCGATCAGCAGTTCGTTGCGCAGCGCGCGGTTCTCCCTGACCAGCTGCGCATGGCTGGCGGCGTTCTCCTGCACCTGCGAGCCGAGCCGGCCCGGCAGCCCGGCCAGCGCCCACAGCGGCTGCACCAGCAGGTTGGTCTGGCTGCGCAGCTGGGCCAGCCAGCCGGCCTGCGCATCGAGCACGATCAGCACCACCGCCAGGGCCAGGTACGCCAGCAGGCGCGGCGTGCTGGCGGCTTCGCCCGGGCGGGCAGTGACGGGAGGACCGGCGTAGGGAGGCACAGTTAAAGCCGGGATTGGGGAATCGGGAATGGGGAATCGGAAAGCAACAGCGCATCCCCGGCTTGATCAGGCCGGGGCGCAGGCAAGGGAGCGGCTGCGGAGCCGGCAATGTCGGTGCGGAGGGGCCGTTCGATTCCCCATTCCCCACTCCCCATTCCCGGCTTCACGATCACTCCGGCGCGAAGAACTCGTTGCCGTGCATGTCCACCAGCTCCAGCGCCCGGCCGCCGCCGCGGGCCACGCAGGTCAACGGATCGTCGGCGACCTGCACGTGCAGGCCGGTCTCCTCGGAGATCAGCCGGTCCAGGTCGCGCAGCAGCGCACCGCCGCCGGTCAGCACGATGCCGCGCTCGGCGACATCGGCGCACAGCTCCGGCGGGGTCTGCTCCAGCGCCAGCTTGACCGCCGAGACGATGCCCGACAGTGGCTCGTGCAGCGCCTCCAGCACCTCGTTGGAGTTGATCTTGATCATCTTCGGCACGCCCTCGGCGAGGTTGCGGCCGGAGATTTCCATCTCCTGCACCTCTTCCTGCGGATAGGCGCAGCCGATCTGCAGCTTGATCCGCTCGGCGGTGGCCTCGCCGATCAGCATGCCGTGGTTGCGGCGCACGTAGTTGGTGATCGACTCGTCGAAGCGGTCGCCGCCGATGCGCACCGACTGCGAATAGACGATGCCGTTCAGCGAGATCACCGCCACCTCGGTGGTGCCGCCGCCGATGTCGATGACCATCGAACCGCGCGCCTCGGTGACCGGCATGCCGGCGCCGATCGCCGCGGCCATCGGTTCCTCGATCAGGTACACGTCGCGCGCGCCGGCCTCCTCGGCCGATTCCTTGATCGCGCGGCGCTCGACCTGGGTCGAGCCGGCCGGCACGCAGACCAGCACGCGCGGGCTCGGACGCAGGAAGCGCGACTTGTGCACCTTCTTGATGAAGTGCTTCAGCATCGCCTCGGTATAGGTGAAGTCGGCGATGACGCCGTCCTTCATCGGGCGGATGGTGGTGATGTGGCCCGGGGTGCGGCCGAGCATCTGCTTGGCCTCGGCGCCGACCGCGGCCACCGAACGGGTGCCGCCGATCGCCCGGTCCTGGCGCACCGCGACCACCGACGGTTCGTTCAGCACGATGCCCTGGCCACGCACGTAGATGAGGGTGTTGGCCGTGCCCAGATCGATGGACAGGTCGTTGGAGAACATGCCGCGGAGTTTCTTGAACATCGGGGAATTGAGTCCTGGGGAGTCGCGTGCCGTCGCCGAATGGCGAAAAAATGGGCAGAAAACGAAGTCTGCTAGCGTAACAACCCACCTGGGTGCGGGCAAGGAAAATTCTCGCTAAAACCGCGCCTTGCATGCACTCGCAGGGGGCGCCGTGCATCGTGCTTGTGGCCCTGCCCGGCCGCAGCCGTTACCCTTTGCGCCGCGGCGACCCCGCACGCTGCCCGCCTGAATGCGGGCTCATCCCTCCGCCAAGGCCTGCCCGATGTCCGCACTGATCTGTGGTTCCCTCGCTTTCGACACCATCATGGTGTTCCCGGACCAGTTCAAGAACCACATCCTGCCGGACAAGGTGCACATCCTGAACGTGTCGTTCCTGGTGCCGCGGATGCGCCGCGAGTTCGGCGGCTGCGCCGGCAACATCGCCTACAACCTGCACCTGCTGGGCGGCGATCCTATCCCGATGGGCACCGTGGGCCAGGATTTCGGCCCGTACCGCGAGCATTTCGAGACGCTGGGCATCGACCTGTCGCGGGTCAAGGTGATCGACGAGCTGTTCACCCCGCAGGCGTTCATCACCACCGACCACGACAACAACCAGATCACCGCGTTCCATCCCGGCGCGATGATGCGCAGCTACGAGAACCACGTGCGCGACGTGCCGGGCGTGACCCTGGGCCTAGTCGGCCCGGACGGGCGCGAGGGCATGATCCAGAACGCCGAGGAATTCGCCGCCGGCGGCATCCCCTTCATCTTCGATCCCGGCCAGGCGATGCCGCTGTTCAACGGCCCGGAGCTGCGCACCTTCATCGAACAGGCCGACTACGTGGTGGTCAACGACTACGAGTCCAACCTGCTGCAGGAGCGCACCGGCTGGAACGAGCAGGACATCGTCTCGCGGGTGCAGGCCTACATCACCACCCAGGGCCCGAAGGGCGCACTGGTGTACACCCCCGACAAGACCTACGACGTCCCGCCGGCGCACGAGCGCCGCGTGGTCGACCCGACCGGCTGCGGCGACGCGTTCCGCGCCGGCCTGATCTTCGGCATCGAGCGCGGCTGCGACTGGCTGACGATCGGGCGCATGGGCAATCTGATGGGCGCGCTGAAGGTGGAACACCCGGGCACCCAGAACCAGCGCTTCGACTTCGACGAGTTCAACGACCAGTTCAAGCAGCAGTTCGGGTATGCCTTGTAGCCGGGATTGGGGAGTCGGGATTGGGGATTCGTAAAAGCAGGGTTCTGGCGCCTTGATGCCACGACAAGCCGCGCGATCGCGCGGTTTTTCGTTTTGGCCCAGGGCGGCAAGGGATCCGACCCAGGCAAGCCGCTCTTGCCAATCCCCAATCCCGACTCCCCACTCCCGGCTTTTGCTGCACTGCGGTTTGAGCCAAGGCCCGGTTTGTGCGTCACTGCCACTCTGGTCCCGGGTGGGGACCGAGGATGCGCCACGTGTCGGAACTGACTGTCGCCAACCTCCTGCAGGCCACGGCTGGACCGCCGTCCGCTGCCGAGGCGGAATCCGCGTTGCTGGCGCGGATGCGCCGCTTCCGCCAGATCGAACCGCTGCCGCCGGCGCTGGCGCGCTCCTGGCAGCGCTGCCTGGACGAGTACGGACTGAGTCCGGACGCCCCCCCTTCGCCGATGGTCCACGACGGCAGCGGGCTGCGCGAGCGCCAGCAGCGGCTCGAAGAGGTGCTGCGCATCGCCAAGGTGGAGATGGAGAACCTCTACGAGCAGATCGCCGGCGGCGGCTACGCGGTGGTGTTCGCCGACGCCGAGGCGACCTTGCTGCACAGCGTGCAGGACCCGGCGCTGCTGCGCGAATTCCGCGAGACCGGGCTGTTCTGCGGCGCCAGCTGGGCCGAGCGCTACCAGGGCACCAACGGCATCGGCACCTGCGCGGTGGAGCGCAGCGCGCTCGGCGTGCACCGCGGGGAGCATTATCTGGTCCGGCATCTGCCGCTGTCGTGCAGCGGCGCGCCGATCCTCGACCCGCACGGACAATTGCTGGCGGTCCTGGATGCTTCCACCCCGGACGCGCGCGACACCAAGCTGGTGCAGCGCCACACCAGCGCGCTGGTGCGCATGTCGGCGGCGCAGATCGCGCGTTCGTATTTCCTGGAGCAGTACCGGCATGCGTGGATCCTGCGCTTCCACAGCCGCCCGGAGTTCGCCGGCCTGCTGCACGAGGCGCTGATGGCGATCGGCGACGACGGCTGCGTGCTGGCCGTCAACGATGCCGCGCTGGAACAGCTCGGCAAGGGCGATCGCGGCCTGCTGGTCGGGCGCGACATCTCGCAGGTGATGCAGCTGGACTTCGACACCGTGGAACAGCGCGCGCGCAACGACGCCAGCACGCTGTGGTCGATCCGCTGCGCCTGCCACGGGCGCCGCTTCTTCGCCCTGGCGCAGCCGCCGCGCCGCGACGCTGTCGCCGGCCACGCGCGCGCCGCCAGTGCCGACAGCGGCGAGGCGGCCTATTCGCGCGAACACGTCGGCTCCGATCCGCGCATGCGCCACAATCTGGACAACGCGCTGAAGCTGGCCGCGCATCGGGTGTCGATCCTGCTGTGCGGCGCCACCGGCACCGGCAAGGAGGAATTCGCCAAGGCGGTGCACCGCGGCTCGCCGTGGGCGGCGCGGCCGTTCGTGGCGGTGAACTGCGCGGCGATCCCGGAGGCGCTGATCGAGAGCGAACTGTTCGGCTATGCGCGCGGCGCGTTCACCGATGCCGCGCGCGAAGGCCGCCACGGCAAGCTGCTGCAGGCCAGCGGCGGCACCCTGTTCCTGGACGAGATCGGCGACATGCCGCTGCCGCTGCAGACGCGGCTGCTGCGCGTGCTGGAAGAACAGAGCGTGACCCCGCTGGGCAGCGACCGGGCGATGCCGCTGGAACTGCACGTGATCAGCGCCAGCCACCGCGACCTGATGCAGATGGTGGCGGCCGGCGAATTCCGCGAGGACCTGTACTACCGCCTCAACGGCGTGGTGCTGCACCTGCCGCCGCTGCGCGAGCGCAGCGACAAGGCCGAACTGATCCGCACCCTGCTGCGCGAGGAGAGCGGCGAGCATCACGTGCGCATCAACGAAGATGCGCTGCACAAGCTGCTCAGCTACGCCTGGCCGGGCAACCTGCGGCAACTGCGCAACGTGCTGCGCACCGCCGCGGTGCTGTGCGCCGACGGCATGATCCGCATCTCCAACCTGCCGCAGGAAATCGTCGATGCCGACAGCGGCCCGTGCCTGGTCAACGGCGATGCGGTCGCCGCCGACGACATGCCCGGCCGCGTGGCCCTGGACAGCGCCGAGCGCAGCGTGCTGCAGCAGCAGCTCGAACGCCACCGCTGGAACGTCAGCCGCACCGCCGACGCACTCGGCATCAGCCGCAACACCCTGTACCGCAAACTGCGCAAGCATGGATTGGCGACG
This sequence comes from Xanthomonas bonasiae, assembly GCF_017163705.1. Classification (GTDB taxonomy): domain Bacteria; phylum Pseudomonadota; class Gammaproteobacteria; order Xanthomonadales; family Xanthomonadaceae; genus Xanthomonas_A; species Xanthomonas_A bonasiae. The sequence goes on along the minus strand of NZ_JAFIWB010000009.1, from coordinate 5,501 downwards.
GCCTGAGTGCGGGTGCGAAGCTGCTCGATCACGCCATCCCGCGTACGCCAACGCTCTCTGCAGGAGCGGCTTCAGCCGCGACATCGAAGCCGGATACCCAGCGGCTTCGATGTCGCGGCTGAAGTCGCTCCTACAAAGGAGCTCTCGCCTGGTGCGGCGATGCGCATCCATGCCGTTGTTGTGGGAGGGACTTCAGTTCCGACTGCCTCCGAAGCCTGAAAATTTCCGGCTTCGATGTCGCGGCTGAAGCCGCTCCTACAAACAACCGTGGCCTGGTGCGGCGATGCACATCCGTGCCGTTGCAGGAGGGACTTCAGTCCCGACTGCTGTCGAAGCCTGAAACTTTCCGGCTTCGATGCCGCGATTGAAGCCGCTCCTACAAAAAGCATTCGCCCGGAGCAGGCGGCGCGGCGCCATGCGCTGCGCTGCACAGATCACCGGCCACTCTAGAACCGCCAGCGCAAACCGACCTGGTACTGCCGTGGCGCGCCAGGGGCGACGAAGCGCGAGGGGCCGTCCTCGACCGCGGCGTCCTGCGGGCGCGCCAGCGCGCCGTCCGGGAACAGGTCCTCGGCGACCGCCGCATAGGTCTCGTAGCGGCGATCGAACAGGTTGTTGATGCGCAGGTACAGCGACAGGCCGTCGGCGATCTGCCAGGTGCCGTGCACGTCGACCAACGCGTAGCCGCCGGTGGACAGGTCGTGGCGCACTGCGTCTTCGCCATCCTCGGGATCCTCGACCAGGCCGTCCTCGTTGCCGCTGGCCACGCGCCGCGAGATCGCGCGCAGGTCCGCGCCCAATGCCAATGGCGCCAGCGCCTGCCACTCCACGCCCAGCTTCAGCGTGTTGCGCGGCAGGCCGGCGATGCGCATGCCCGGATGCAGCTCGATGGTGCGCTCGCCGGACAGCAGTTCGCCGTCGCTGCGGTAGGTCGCGTCCAGGTAGCTGTAGGCGGCGAACCAGCGCAGCGGGCCGCTGCTGGCGCGCCAGCTCAGGTCCGCGCCCTGGTAGCGGGTGCGATCGACGTTGTCGAAGTAGCCCAGCTGGGTATTCGGCGCGCGCAGGAACAGGATGTCGTTGCGATTGTCGGCACGATACAGCGAGGCGTTGAAGGCCTGCTCCGGCGATGGGTTCCAGCGCACGCCGACTTCGTAGGTGCGCGAGACGATCTGCTCCAGGCGCGGGTCGGCCTGCAGCCCGGTCGGCAGCCGGCACGGCTGTTCCGGATCGGCGCAGCCCAGTTCGATCGCGGTCGGCGCGCGGCTGTTCTGCGAGGCCGAGGCGAAAGCGGTGAAGCCGCCGCCCAGGCGCTGGGTGATGCCCAGCGACGGATTGGCCTTGGCGAACACGAAGCGCTCGCGCGGCAGCGCGCCGTCCTCGGCGGTGGACAGCACGTTGCTGACCTCGACCCGGTTCCAGCGCAACGCGCCGGTCACGTGGGTGGCCTCGCTCACTTCCCAGGTGTCGGCGGCGAATACGCCCAGCGTGCTGCTGCGGCCGCTGACCCCGGAAAAGAATTCGCGCTCCTCGTCGGGATCGGCGACGACGGCGCGGTCGTCCTCCACGAAGCCTTCCTGTGCGTATTGCCGGTAGCGCACCCGGTTGCGATCGTAGGTGGCGCCGAGGCTGAGCGCATGCGCGCCGGCCTGACGGCTGAAGTTCAGCGCCACGCCCTCGGCGTGCTGGCGCATCTGCGTGGTGTTGAGCACGCCGCTGTGCAGGGCGTCGGCCTCGGCGCGCGACACCGTGCAGTCGTCGTCCAGCGGCGTGCCGTCGGCGGCGTAGCCATCGGCGCAGTCCTCGACGAATTCCTCGTAGTCCTCGTTGATGTCGCCATTGACCGTGTCGCGGCGGCCGTCGCGGTAATAGGCCAACAGATGTAGCGACGTGTCCGCGTCGAAGCGGTGGTCCAGTTGCGCGGTCAGCAGGGTGTTGCGGTTGCGGGTCAGGTCCGGCGAGGTATAGACCGCGTCGCGATCGGCCTCGTACAGGCCGGGCTCGATGCCGTCGTCGGTGTAGCGGCTGCCGGGCAGCAGGCCGTTGCCGATCAGGCGGCTGCGCCCGTGCAGCAGCGACACGTCCCAGTCGGTGTTTTCGCCCTGCCGCCCGAGCTTGCCGAATACGGTGCCGAGGCGGCCTTCGGACGCGTCGCGCCAACCGTCCTCGTCGAAACCGGTGACCGCGACGAAGGCGTGCAGGCCATCGCGGCCGGCATAGCCGTAGGACGCGTCCAGGCGCTTGCGCGCGCCGCTGCCGAACGACAGATCCGCGCGCAGGCCCGGCGCGGTCAGGCCCGACTGGGTGGTGAACGCCAGCGCGCCGCCCAGCGTGTTGGGGCCGAACAACGGGTTGGAGCCGGGCATCAGCGCCACGCTGCGGATCGCCGCCTCCGGCATCATGTCCCAGCTGACGATGTCGGCAAACGGTTCGTTCATGCGTACCCCGTCCAGGTAGACCGACACGCCCTGCGAGGCGCCCGGCAACGCCGAGGCGCGGAAGCCGCGGAAGGTGAGATCGGTCTGGAACGGGCTGCCCTGCACCTCGTTGGTGTCCACGCCGTTCATCTGCCGCAGCATGAAATCGGTGAGGTTGCCAGCCTGGCTGCGCGCGATGTCGTCGGCGTTGGCGGTCTGCACCGTGTACGGCAGGTGGTCGGCATCGATCAGGGTGCCGGGGATCGGCGTGGCGGTGACCTCGACCCGGTCCAGCGCGGTGATCTGCGCATCGCCGGCATTGACCGTGGTCTGCGCGCCGGCCGGCGCGGCGGCCAAGGCGATGGCGATGGCGACGGCCAGCGCATGCGCGCTTGCCAGCGAAGTACCACGTTCCTTGTTGCAAGCCATGTTTGCTCCTACGTGTCAGTACAGTACGACCGATTTGATGCCCCTGCCCGCGCGGATCGCATCGAAGGCGCGGTTGATGTCCTGCAGCGGCAGCGTCTCGCTGATGAGTTCGTCGATGCGGATCTCGCCGGCCAGGTAGCGCTCGGCGTAGGCCGGCAGTTCGCTGCGGCCCTTGACCCCGCCGAACGCGCTGCCGCGCCAGGCGCGGCCGGTGACCAGTTGCAGCGGCCGCGTGCTGATCTCCTGCGCGCTCGGCGCCACTCCCAGGATGATGCTTTCGCCCCAGCCCTTGTGGCAGCACTCCAGCGCCGCGCGCATCGCGCGCACGTCGCCGACGCACTCGAAGCTGTGGTCGGCGCCGCCGTCGGTGAGATCGACGATCACCTGCTGCACCGGCGCGCCGAAGTCCTTCGGATCCAGGCAGTCGGTGGCGCCCAGTGCGCGCGCCAGCTCGAACTTGTCGCGGTTGATGTCGACCACGATGATGCGCCCGGCGCGCGCCATCACCGCGCCCTGCACCACCGACAGGCCGATGCCGCCGAGTCCGAACACCGCCACGCTGTCGCCGGGCCGCACCCGCGCGGTGTTGAGCACCGCGCCGATGCCGGTGGTGATCGTGCAGCCGAGCAGGCACACCTTGTCCAGCGGCGCGGAGGGATGGATCTTGGCCACCGCGATCTCCGGCAGCACGGTGTACTCGGCGAAGGTGCTGGTGCCCATGTAGTGCAGGATCGGCCGCCCGCGCAGCGAGAAGCGGCTGCTGCCGTCGGGCATCAGCCCGCGGTCCTGGCTGGCGCGGATCGCCTGGCACAGATTGGTGCGCCCGGAACGGCAGAACTTGCACACCCCGCATTCGGGCATGTACAGCGGGATCACATGGTCGCCGGGGCGCACGCTGGTGACGCCGATGCCGACCTCCTCGACCACGCCGGCGCCTTCCTGGCCCAGGATCACCGGGAACGCGGCATCCGGATCGGCGCCGGACAGGGTGCTGGCGTCGCTGTGGCACACGCCGCTGGCGACCAGGCGCACCAGCACCTCGCCGGCCTTGGGCGGTTGCAGGTCCACCTCCTCGATGGCCAGCGGTTGGTTCGCCGCCCAGGCGACAGCGGCTCGCGTCTTCATTCCCCTCTCCCCGCATCCTCTCGCTGTGCCGCATGCGCTCCTCGCCTCATTGCGCGATGACCACACCCCAGGGCATGTCGCCCACTGCGATCTGCTTGATCTCCTTCATGGTGGTCGTGTCGATGACGCTCACGCTGTTGGAGCGGCCGTTGGCCACGTACAGCTTCTTGCCGTCGGCGCTGAGCGCCGGATTCCACGGGCGCTGCCCGACCGGGATCTCGGCCAGGCTGGCGCGCGCGGACGGGTCGATCACGCTGACCGTGCCGGCGCCGCCGTTGGAGGCGTAGACGCGGCTGCCATCGCGCGAAATGGCGATGCCGGCGGTGCGCTGCCCGGCCGGGATGCTGGCCACGCGCCGGCGTGCGACCAGATCGATCACATCGACCACGCTGGCCGCTTCCTGCGCCACGTACACGGTATTGCCGTCGGGGGCGAACGCCATGCCGCGCGGATGGCCGCTGGTGGCGATGATGCCGGTGGACTTGCCCGCCTTCAGGTCGATCACGTCCAGGTCGTTGGAGCCTTCGTTGCTGGTCAGCAGCAGCGCGCCGTCGGGACTGTACACGCAGTGCTCCGGCGCCTGGCCCTGGGTGGCGATGCGCGCGCCGATCGCGAAACTGGCCGGATCGATCAGCATCACCTGGTTCTGCCCTTCCACGCAGACCGCGAACTGGCGGCCGTCCGGCGACGCGGCGATGCCCTCGGCGTTCTCGCCGATGTCCACGCTGCGCAGCACCCGGTCCTGCACCGTATCCAGCTCCAGCAGCCGGTGCCCTTGCGCGTCGATCACGTACAGGTGCCCCGAGGGTCCGGGCAGGATCTGCTGCAGGCGCTTGCCGAGCTGGCCCTGCGCGGACAGCGTGCGCAGCACCGCGTCGGTGCCGGTGTCGATCACCGAGATGGTGCCGGCGCGCTGGTTGGGCACGTACGCCAGCGCCGCCGCCGGCGTGGCGGACGGCGTGGCGTCGGCGTTCGCCTCCGCGGCAGGCGCGGCCGCGCGCTGGCAGGCGGCGCCGGCCAACAGCAGCGCCAGCGCAGCGGTGCCCAGCGTGCGGCGCGCGCCTGGGATCATGGCGCCGCGCCCGCGGTCTTGTTGATCGAGTGGATGAAGGCCAGCAGCTTCTCGGTGTCGCCGTCCTTGAGCACCGGCGCGAACGGCGGCATCTGCCCGACCACCTTCTCGTGGCCGACGCGGACCTTGCCGTGCGCGGTCATGCCGGCGGTTCCTTCGCTGATCAGCGTGCGCAGCGTGTCGTCGTCGTGGCCGTAGACCCAGATGTCATTGGTCAGCGGCGGGCACATGCCGCCACCGCCGGTGCCGCCGTGGCAGGCGCTGCAGCCGGCGGACAGGAAGATCTTCTTGCCCTCGGCGGCGAGCTCCGGCGTCACCTTCACCGGCGGGCCTTTCGGGATCGGGGTGACCGCGGCCGGCGGCGGGGTCGCGGCGGCGGCGGCCGGCGCAGCGACCGGGGCGGCCGGAGCCGTGTTGGGCGCAGCTGCGGGGGCGGGTGTCGCCGACGGAGCGGCAGGCGT
>NZ_JAFIWB010000089.1 GCF_017163705.1 Xanthomonas bonasiae | reverse complement strand
CCCGCCACGTCCTCGCGCACCAGCGCCAGCGCCTGGCCCACCCCGCACTGCTCGCGCAGCCGCGACTCGATCTCCCCAAGTTCGATGCGGTATCCGCGCAGCTTCACCTGATGGTCCAGGCGACCCAGGTAGTCCAACTCGCCGTCGGCCAGCCAGCGCACGCGGTCGCCGGTGCGGTACATCCGCGCCCCAGGTTCGGT
>NZ_JAFIWB010000088.1 GCF_017163705.1 Xanthomonas bonasiae | reverse complement strand
AGAAGGTGCCCCGAAGGGGCGGATGAGGGTACGGGCGCAGCCTCGTGCACCCAAACTCCGCGAGACGCTTCGCGCCGTACCCTCACCCCAACCCCTCTCCCGGGGGGAGAGGGGCTAAGGCTGCTCCCTTCTCCCATCGGGAGAAGGTGCCCCGAAGGGGCGGATGAGGGTACGGGCGCAGCCTCGTGCACCCAAACTCCG
>NZ_JAFIWB010000087.1 GCF_017163705.1 Xanthomonas bonasiae | reverse complement strand
GTCGCGGAGCTGGCCGATGTGCCGGCGCTGCTGGAACTGCCGACCGACCGGGTGCGCCCGGCACAGAAGCAGTACCGCGGCGGGTCGGTGCCGGTCGCATTGCCGGCGTCGCTGGTGGGGCGGCTGGACGCATTGGCACGGGGCCGTGGCGCAACGTTGTTCATGGGCCTGCTGGCGGGGTTCCAGGTGCTGTTGGCGCGCTT
>NZ_JAFIWB010000086.1 GCF_017163705.1 Xanthomonas bonasiae | reverse complement strand
GTGGCGCGCGGCTACTGGCGCCGTCCGGACCTGACCGCGGAGCGTTTCGTACCCGATGCGTACGGGCCTGCCGGCAGTCGCCTGTACCGCACCGGGGACCTGTGCGTGCGCTGGGCCGATGGCACGACGGTGTACCAGGGGCGGTTGGACCACCAAGTCAAGATCCGCGGGTACCGGGTCGAGCTGGGGGAGATCGAGTCGGTGTTG
>NZ_JAFIWB010000085.1 GCF_017163705.1 Xanthomonas bonasiae | reverse complement strand
GCTTCGTTCGTCGCGGCTGAAGCCGCTCCTGCAGGGGCTTGCGGCGAGTCGGTCGGGTGCACTGTAGGAGGGGCTTCGGCCCCGACTGTGTCCGAAGCCGTCAGGCCCGCCGCTTCGTTCGTCGCGGCTGAAGCCGCTCCTACAGGGGCTTGCGGCGAGTCGGTCGGGTGCACTGTAGGAGGGGCTTCAGCCCCGACTGTGTCCGAAGCCGTCAGGCCT
>NZ_JAFIWB010000008.1 GCF_017163705.1 Xanthomonas bonasiae | reverse complement strand
CACCCGCGCCCCTGCCCCACCGACCACGAGCCCGCGCCATGACCGAATGCTTCGCCGACACCACCACCCGCAGCCAGCGCCTGAAGGCCGCCACCCACGCAGCGCACGCGCGCCTGGACCAGCGCATCATGGCCGCGCAACCGTTCGCATCGCGCGCGAACTACGCGCGCTTCGTGCAGGTGCAGTACTGCTTCCACTGCGACATGGAGAACGTGTACCGCAATCCGGTGCTCGCCAGCGTGATCCCCGAACTGGCGCAGCGGCGGCGCCTGCCGCAGTTGCTGGCCGACCTGGCCGACCTGGGCGTCGCGGTCCCCGCCATGCGCCCGCTTCCGGCGCCGGACGGCCGCCGCTACGAAAAGCAGGTCGACGCGTTGGGCTGGCTGTACGTGGCCGAAGGTTCCAACCTGGGCGCGGCGATCCTGGCCAAGCTGGCCGCCCGACTGGGACTGCACGAGCAGTTCGGTGCGCGCCACCTCGCCGGCCACCCGGACGGGCGCGCGCGGCATTGGCGCCAGTTCACCGCCGCGCTCGACAGCGTGCCGCTGGATCCTGCGCAGGAGCAGGCCGTGGTCGCCGCGGCGTGCGCCGCGTTCGATCGCGTCTACGCCCATGTCGATACCTATCTCCCGGCCGGCGCGCAATGAGCGCGTGCGCGCAGGAGGTGCGGCGATGTCGCTGAGCCGCGGCGCGTGGTGCTGCCTGGGCCTGCTGATGCTGGCGCTGGGCCTGATCGGCGCGTTGCTGCCGGTGATGCCGACCACGATCTTCCTGATCCTGGCGGCATGGTGCTTCTCGCACTCCTCGCCGCGCCTGGAGGCATGGCTGCTGCAGCATCCCCGCTACGGCGCCGCGTTGCGGCTGTGGCGCGAACAGGGCGCGATCACGCGCCGCGGCAAGTGCTTCGCCGGCGCCGGCGTGGGCGTTGGCTACGTGCTGTTCTGCTGCGGCGCGCATCCGGGCTGGAAGCTGGCGCTGGGCGTGGGCCTGTTCTTCGCCGGCAGCGCCGCCTACGTGCTGTCGCGTCCGGCGCCGCGCCGCGCCGCCGATGCGCCGGGAGCGCGGTGATGCCGAGCAAGATCCGCGCGCAGCGTCGCCGTCGGCAGGTGCGGCGCGCCGATCCGTGGTCGGCGCTGCTGCGCGGCGCCGGATTGAACGTCACCTCCGCGCGCCTGGCGGCGGTGCGGTTGGCGCCGCAAGTGCTCGGCGCGCATGGCCAGCTGACGCCGCAGCACCTGCATACCGCCGCGCGCGACGCCGGCTACGCGATCTCGGCATCGGCCTGGTACCGGGTGCTGGCCTGCCTGCAATCGGCCGGCCTGCTGCCGGACGCGCCGCATGCCCAGGCCATGACGCAAACGCACACCCCCGCCCCCCGTTTCGACCCGCTGGATGACGACCATGCATGCTGACATCGCCCCGCCCCCCGTGCTGCCGCCCGACCTGGGGCCCTGGCAGATGTTCCTGCACGCCGACCTGGTGGTGCAGGCGGTGATGGTCGGTCTGGCCATCGCCTCGGTCGCCACCTGGACGGTGCTGGTGGCCAAGAGCTGGGAGTTGGCGCGGCTCGGGCGGGCCCTACAGGCCGCGCGCACGGCGCTGGCGCAAGCGCAGGACCTGGCCGATGCCGAGCGCCGCCCGCCGCTGGCGGTGCCCGCGGCGCAGCTGTTGCTGCGCGAAGCCCGCGCCGAACTGCAGCACTCGAGCGGCCTGCAGGACATGGCCGGGATCAAGGACCGGCTGGCCTCGCGCCTGGAACGGATCGAACTGGGCCATGCGCGGCAGCTGCGCAAGGGTACCGGCCTGCTCGCCACGATCGGCGCCACCACGCCGTTCGTGGGCCTGTTCGGCACCGTGTGGGGCATCATGAACAGCTTCGTCGGCATCGCCCGCGCCAACACCACCACCCTGGCGGTGGTCGCGCCCGGCATCGCCGAGGCCTTGCTCGCCACCGCGCTGGGCCTGGTCGCCGCGATCCCGGCGGTGGTGATCTACAACCATTTCGCGCGCACCCTGGGCGGCTTGCGCCAGCAGCTGGGCGACCTGTCGGCCGGCGTGCAGCAGTTGGTGTCGCGCGACCTGGATCGTCAGCGGGCGTCCGGACCCGCTGCGCACGGCGCGCCCATGGCCGGCATGGCCTGAGGACACCGGCCATGGCGATCCGCAGCAACCGAGACGACGACGAGGATGCGCTGGACGAGCACCACGCGATCAACGTCACCCCGCTGATCGACGTGATGCTGGTGCTGCTGATCGTCTTCATGGTCGCCGCGCCGCTGGCCACGGTACAGGTGCCGGTGGAATTGCCCGCCAGCACCGCGGCGCCGCAGCCCAGGGACCGCGACCCGGTCTACCTGACCCTGCGCAAGGACCTGAGCCTGCGCCTCGGCGACACCCCGATCGAGCGCGCTGCGCTGCAGCCGGCGTTGGACCGGCTGACCCGCGGCGACCGCACGCAGCGCATCTTCCTGCGCGCCGACCGCGCGGTGGCCTACGGCGAACTGATGCGGACCATGGACGCGCTGCGCGATGCGGGCTATCTGAAGGTCGCGCTGGTCGGGCTGGAGCCGGCCGGCCGATGAGCGCAGGACCGCGGACGCTGCGGCGCTGGCTGCTCAGCCTCGGCGGCGTACTGGCGGTGCATGCGGCGCTCGTCGCCGCGCTGCTGTGCTGGCCGCCGCGCGAACGGCCGCCGCCGCCCGCCGCTCCGGCGCAGGCGCTCATGCTGGAGCTGGCGCCGGCCCCGACCGCGCCGGCGGCGCCACCGACCGATGTGCCGCCGGGCCCGTCGCAGCCCGAGCAACGCCAGGCCCCGCGCGTGCGCGCGCCGCGGCCGGCACCGCCGCAACCGCCGCCGCAACCGCTGCATGCCGACCTGGAAGAAGCGCAGCCGTCGACGCCGGCGCAAGACCCACCGCAAGCGTCCAGCGCGGCGCAGGCCAGCGCCCCGCCCAGCGTGGCGGCGCCGCAGGCCAGCCGCTATGCCGCGGCGCAGTCGCTGTCCGGCGCGGCGCAACAGCGGCGCGCCACCTGGCAGGCGCAGGTGCTGGGCCATCTGCAGCGCTATAAGCGCTACCCGCGGCCGGCGCAGCGGCGCCGCCAGGAAGGCGTGGTGCAGGTGCAGTTCGCGGTGGATCGGCGAGGCCATGCCAGCGCGATCCACATCGTCCAGGGCAGCGGCCATGACGCGCTGGACAGCGAGACACTGGCGACGGTGCAGCGGGCCAGCCCGTTGCCGGCGCCGCCGCCGGAGATCGAAGGCGACCCGGTGCAGGTGGTGGTGCCGGTGGACTTCTTCCTGCGCGAACGCTGACGCGGCCGCGCCACGCTCCGCGCGCCAGGTCCAAGCGCGCGGAGCGCTATTCCAGGTTCTGCACCTGCTCGCGGATCTGGTCGATCAGCACCTTCAGTTCCACCGCCGCGTTGGAGGTGCGGCTGTCCACCGACTTGGAGCCCAGGGTGTTGGCCTCGCGGTTGAATTCCTGCAACAGGAAATCCAGGCGCCGGCCGGCCGGCTCGGGCTGGCGCAGCACGCGGCGGATCTCCTTGATGTGGCTGTCGAGCCGGTCCAGTTCCTCGTCCACATCGAGTTTCTGCAGCCACAGCACCAGTTCCTGCTCGGCGCGGCCCGGATCGACCGGATGCGGCAGGTCCGCCAGGCGCGCGGCCAGCTTGGTGCGCTGGCCCTCGCGGATGGCCGGGATCAGTTGCTTCACCTCGGCGGCGACGCGCTCGACCGCATCGACCCGCTCGACGATGGCCGCGGCCAGCTTGCCGCCCTCGCGCTCGCGCGCGGCGACGAATTCGGCCACCACCGCGTCCAGCAGCTCCAGCGCCTGCGCCTGCAGCGCGGCCGGATCGACCGCCTGGCCCTGCAGCACGCCGGGCAGCTGCAGCAGGTCGGCGAACTGCACCTGCAGTTGCGGGAAGCGCGCGCCGAGCCGCTGCGCGAGCACCGCCAGCTGTTCGACCAGCGGCTCGTTCACCGCCAGCGCCTGCGCGGCGTCGGGCGCGCGCAGGCGCAGCATCAGGTCCAGCTTGCCGCGGCTGACGCGGGCGGCCAGGCGCTCGCGCAGTTGCGGCTCCAGCGCGCGCAGCTCTTCCGGCAGGCGCACGCCCACTTCCAGGAAACGGTGGTTGACCGAGCGCAGTTCGCAACCCAGCGTGCCCCAGGGAGTGATGCGCTCGGCGCCGGCGAAGGCGGTCATGCTGCGGATCATGTGGTGTTCCGGTGCGTGCAAAGCGCGAATGGTAACCTAGCGCCTCTCAGCTCCCACGGCCCGGCCCGCTGCCGCGCCCGGCCCTCACGACACCTCCGGATCGATCCCCATGTCCTTTTCCCGTCCCAGTGGCCGCACGGCCGATCAGCTGCGCCCGGTGCGCATCGAACGCGCCTTCACCCGCCACGCCGAAGGCTCGGTGCTGGTCAGCTTCGGCGACACCCGCGTGCTGTGCACCGCCAGCGTGGAGAACCGGGTGCCGGGCTTCCTGCGCGGCAAGGGTGAAGGCTGGGTCACCGCCGAATACGGCATGCTGCCGCGCGCCACCCATTCGCGCTCCGACCGCGAGGCCGCGCGCGGCAAGCAGGGCGGGCGCACGCTGGAAATCCAGCGCCTGATCGGCCGCGCGCTGCGCGCCTGCGTGGACCGCAATGCGCTCGGCGAGCGCACCATCACCCTGGACTGCGACGTGCTGCAGGCCGACGGCGGCACCCGCACCGCGGCCATCACCGGCGCCTACGTGGCGCTGATGGACGCGGTGAACTGGCTGCAGAAGCGCGGCGACCTGAAGAAGCCGGTGGTGCTCGGCGCGGTCGCCGCGGTCTCGGTCGGCGTCTACCGCGGCACGCCGGTGCTGGATCTGGACTACGCCGAGGACAGCGACTGCGACACCGACATGAACGTGGTGATGAACGACGGTGGCGGCTTCATCGAAATCCAGGGCACCGCCGAAGGCCATGCGTTCCGCCGCGACGAACTGGATGCGCTGCTGGCATTGGCCGAAACCGGCATCGGCCAACTGCTTGCCGCCCAGCGCGAGGCGCTGGCACGGTGAAGCGACGGATCGCGCTGACCACGCTGGTCGTGGCCGACTACGACGCGGCGATCGCCTGGTACACCGGCAAGCTCGGCTTCGTCCTGCTGCAGGACGTGGCGCTCGGCGACGGCAAGCGCTGGGTGGTGGTCGGCCCGGGCGGCAGCGACGATGCCGCGCTGCTGCTGGCCGAACCCGGCGACGCCGCGCAGCGCGCGCGGATCGGCGACCAGACCGGCGGGCGCGTGGACCACTTCCTGTACACCGACGATTTCGCCCGCGACCACGCCGCGATGCTGGCGCAGGGCGTGGAGTTCCTCGAATCCCCGCGCGCGGAACCCTATGGCACGGTCGCGGTGTTCCGCGACCTGTACGGCACCAAGTGGGACCTGCTGGAACCCAAGCAATGAAGAAACTGGTCCTGGCCAGCAGCAATGCCGGCAAGCTGGAAGAACTGCATGCGCTGCTCGACGGCGCCGGCATCGACCTGGTCGCGCAGTCCACGCTCGGCGTGCGCGATGCCGACGAGACCGGGCTGACCTTCGTCGAGAACGCGCTGCTGAAGGCGCGCCACGCCGCCCAGGTCACCGGCCTGCCGGCCCTGGCCGACGACTCCGGCATCTGCGTGGACGCGTTGCGCGGTGCGCCCGGGCTGTACTCGGCGCGCTACGCCGGCGAACACGGCAATGCCGCGGCCAACATCGACAAGCTGCTGGACGCACTGCGCGACGTTCCCGATGCGCAGCGCACCGCGCATTTCCATTGCGTGCTGGTGCTGCTGCGGCATGCCGAGGACCCGCAACCGCTGCTGGTGGAAGGCAGCTGGCGCGGGCGTATCTTGCATGCGCGCGCCGGCGACGGCGGCCATGGCTACGATCCGGTGTTCTTCGACCCGGAACACGGCCAGAGCGCGGCGCAGATGCCGCTGGCGCTGAAGAACCGGATCAGCCACCGCGGCCAGGCGCTGGCGCTGCTGCGCAGGCAACTGGCGCACTGGAACACCTGAGGGAGACGCCGATGTTCGTCACGATCTGGGAATACGAGGTGGCCGAGGGCCAGGCACAGGCATTCGAGACGCTGTATGCCGCCGATGGCGCCTGGGCCGCACTGTTCGCCGAGTACCCGGGCTACCTGGGCACCGAACTGCTGCGCGCGCAGGCACCGGGCGCCTACCTGACCATCGACCGCTGGCGCGACGAAGCCGACTACACCCATTGCCTGGCGTACGGCCGCGAGCGTTACGCGCAGCTCGACCGGCTCGGCGATGCGCTGACCACTGCCGAGCGCTGCGTGGGCTACTGGGGCCTGTTAACGCGATCGGGATAGGCCACGTTGCCGTGTCCGGTGCCCAGGCGGTCGCGCACGGCGCCGCGGCAGGCTGGCCGCCTGTCCAAGCCGTGCGCGGCCGCCTGGCCGCCGGACACGGCAACCCGGAGGGCCGCGCTTAGGCGCGCACGGTGCCGCGTCATCACTCGGTCTCTTATCGACATAAGCTCTCTCGTTCTTCCTTGCCCCGCACGCGCCTAAGCGCGGCGTGGCCTATCCCGATCGCGTTAACAGGCCCCGCACCGCACCATGCTGATCCCGCCCCCGCTGTCGCTGTACGTGCACCTGCCCTGGTGCGTGCGCAAATGCCCGTACTGCGATTTCAACTCGCATGCGGCCAAGGGCGCGCTGCCGTTCGACGACTACGTGGACGCGCTGATCCGCGACCTGGACCAGGACCTGCCGCTGGTCTGGGGCCGCACCGTCCAGACCGTGTTCTTCGGCGGCGGCACCCCCAGCCTGTTTCCGGCCGAGGCGATCGACCGTTTCCTGCAAGCGGCCAGCGCGCGCCTGCGCTTCGCGCCGAACCTGGAGATCACCCTGGAGACCAACCCGGGCACCGCCGAGCATGGTCGCTTCGACCGCTATCTGGCGGCCGGGGTCAACCGGCTCAGCTTCGGCATCCAGAGCTTCGACGACGCCGCGCTGCAGCGCCTGGGCCGGATCCACGACAGCGCCGACGCCGAGCGCGCGGTGAAGCTGGCGCAGGACGCCGGCTACGCCAACCTCAACCTGGACCTGATGTACGCGCTGCCGCAGCAGACCCTGGCCGGGGCGGAGAGCGACATCGCGCGCGCGCTGGCGCTGCAGCCCACCCACATCAGCCACTACCAGCTGACCCTGGAACCGAACACGGTATTCGCCGCGCGCCCGCCGCAGGGCATTCCCGAGGACGACGACGCCTGGGACATGCAGGAGCGCTGCCAGGCGCTGCTGGCCGCGGCCGGCTACGCCCAGTACGAAGTCAGCGCCTACGCCCGCGACGGCTACCAGTGCGCGCACAACCTCAACTACTGGAAGTTCGGCGACTACCTGGGCATCGGCGCCGGCGCCCACGGCAAGATCAGCTCCGGCGCCGAGCAGAGCATCCTGCGCCGCTGGAAGACCAAGCATCCGCAGGCGTTCCTGGCCGCCGCCGGCACCCCGGCGGCGATCGGCGGCGACGACTGGATCGGCGCCGAGCGGCGCCCGTTCGAGTACATGCTCAATACGCTGCGCCTGAACCAGGGGTTCGCGCTGCGCGACTTCGCCGTGCGCACCGGCCTGGCGCCGGAGACGATCGCCCCGGCGCTGGCCCAGGCGCAAGCGCGGGGCTGGCTGCAGGTGGAATCCGGGCATGCGCTGCCGACCGAACTGGGACGGCGCTTCACCAACGACGTGGTCGCCCTGTTCATGCTCTGAACGCTGCGCCAGGCCGCCGCCAACATGGTTGCGCCGCCAGAAACGTGTTACATACCGGACCCGGAAATCAAACGGCGATCACAGGATGTCATTGTCTGCCATTCCGTCGGCAAACCCGGCGACGCTCGCCAGCGCCGCCCTGCCCACGCGCGTGCGCGACATCCTGGAGGCGCTGAAGGCCTTGCTGTGGCAATCGCTGGAGGCGCCGTTGCAGTCGACCCTGAGCGAGCTGGAGCGCGAGCTGTTCGACCAGGCCGAACGCGCGCGCAACAGCCAGCTGCAGGAGGACATCTACCAGGAACTGCAAGGCCTGCGGGCGCGCCGCGAGCGCTTCGCGCCGTTCTACAAGGCGCAACTGGAAGCGGCCCTGGCCACGCTGCGGCTGCCGCTCGCCCCGGTCGGCCTGCTGCGCCAGGACAAGGCCAGCGCGGCGATGCAGATGCTGACCCTGGTCGCCGACGTGGACATCGACCGCGACATCGTCCTGCACGACATCGCCCGGCGCGAGGCGGCGCGGGCCAGCACCCCGCTGCAACTGCTCGGCCAGCGTTTCGGCGTGCTCGCCGCGCGGCCGGCGTTCGAAGCCGAACATACGCCGCTGGGGCCGCACCTGCTGTGCCGGATCCTGCGCGAGGCCGGCGAGGAATTGCGGCTGGGGCTGGACGCGCAGCTGACCCTGTACCGCGCCTTCGAGCGCCAGGTGCTGGTCCGCTACGGCGAGATCGTGGAACGCGCCAACGTGCTGCTGGCGCACGCCGGTGTGCTGCCCGGCCTGGTCTACCTGCCCTACGTGGCGCGGCCGACGACCGCAGCACCCGCCGCGGCCGCCGGCAACCGCGGCGCGGCACGCCCTTCCTCCGCCACGCGCCCGGCCACCAGTTGGTCCGGACAGGCGGCACCCGGCGGCTGGTCCGGCCCGGGCCCCGGCGCCGCTGGCGGCGAAGCGGCCCTGCCGAGCGCAGCGCCCCCGCTTCCGCCGCCGATCGCGGCCACCCCCGGGACGGCAGCAAGCCCCGCGCCGGCCGCGCCCGGCAACGCACCGACCGACCTGGCCACGCTGCGCCAGCTGCTCGCCGCCGCGCGCGACCGTGCGACGGCGCCGGCCGCGCGGATGGCGCCGGCCGGGACCACCGGCACCGCTCCCGCAGACGCCGCGCACGCTGCCGCAGCGACAGCGATGTCTGGGTCGTCCGGCAACGTCCCGATGCCGGCGCCGCGCGCCGCCGCCACGGCCAGCGCCCCCGGCGTGCCCACCGCATCGCTGCTGCAGGCCCTGGGCGAACTGCAGGCGCAGCCGCCAGCGCACAGCACCCTGGCCGGCCTGCGCGGACGTCGCCAGGTGCGCGACGTGCAGGCGGCGCTGCTGGCCACACTGCGCACCGAACATGGTCCGCAGGCGGCGCTGGCACCGCAGGATGCCGACACCTTCGACCTGCTCGGCCTGCTGTATGCGGAGATCGAACGCGAAGTACGCAGCGACGCGCCGGCCGCCGCTCTGCTGGAGCGCCTGCAGGTTCCGCTGGTGCGCGCCGCGCTGCAGGACAGCGCGTTCTTCGTGCGCAGCCAGCATCCGGCGCGTGAGCTGCTCAATGCGGTCGCCGAGTCCGGCGCCACCTGGCTCAGCGAAGAGGACACCGATCCGCAGCTGCTGCTGAAATTGAACCAGACGGTCGACCGGGTAGTCGAGGAATACGAAGGCGACGAACAGGTCTTCGAACAGGCCCACCAGGACATCCAGGCGCAGTACCGCGCGCTGGCGCACAAGGCCGAGATCGCCGAGCGCCGCCACATCGAGGCCGCGCGCGGCAAGGAACGGCTGGAGGTGGCCAAGGAATTGGCCAGCTCCACGCTGGAAGCGCTGTGCCGGACCTGGCAGCCGCCCAAGTTCGTGCAGGCGCTGCTGAACCAGGCCTGGTCCGATGTGCTGACCCTGACCCTGCTGCGCCAGGGCGAGGACTCCGACGCCTGGCGCGAGCGCCAGCAGCTGAGCCAATGCATCGCCGAGGTCACCTGCCGCGCCAGCGGCGGCGAACCCGATCCGGAGCTGGCCGGCGAAGTGCGCAGCGCCCTGCTGCAGGTCGGCTACCACCAGGACGAAGCCGAAGCGATCGCGCGGCGCCTGTCCACTCCGGGCGGCGGCGACACGCTGACCTCGCGCACCGAACTCAGCGCCAAGTTGAAGGCGCGCACCCGCCTCGGCGACCAGGGCGAGGATGGCGAGCGGCCGCTGCTGGCGCCGCGCAACGACGCCGAGCAAGCGGCCTACACGCGGCTGCGCAGCCTTCCGTTCGGCACCTGGTTCGAATTCGTGACCAACCAGCAGGGCGACCTGAAACGGCAGCGGCTGTCCTGGTACAGCCCGATCACCGACCGCGCCCTGTTCGTCAACCAGCGCGGCCACAAGACCGCCGAGTATTCGCTGGATGCGCTGTCGCGGCTGCTGGCGCAGAGCCAGGCGCGGATCGTCACCGAGGACCGCGCGCGCCTGATCGACCGCGCCTGGCACGCCACCGTGCGCGCGCTGCGCACCCTGGCCGGCGCGCCGGTCCCCGCCGACACCCTGGAGGACGCATGATCGCCGAAGCCCGCCGTTCGCCGCGCCGCCAGGTCCCGGACATGGTGCCGGTGCTGGACATGATGGAAGACGCCGTGGTCGGCCGGCTCGGCAACCTCTCCGAGAGCGGCATGCTGCTGCTGGCGTCGGCGCCGCTGCACGACGACGCGCTGTACCAGTTGCGCTTCGCGCTGCCGCAACTCGGCCGCGACGTGCAGATCGACGTCGGCGTGCACCTGCTGTGGAGCGAACGCGCGCAGGCGCCGGGCCAGGCCTGGGCCGGCTTCCGCTTCCTGACCATCTCGCCGGCGCATCGCGACCTGCTGCGGCAATGGATCAAGTCCGGGCCGGCCGGGTAGGCATCGCTGGCATCCCCTGCAGGAGCGGCTTCAGCCGCGACAGGCCTTACCGATGGATCCTGTCGCGGCTGAAGCCGCTCCTACAGGTTCCTCCATCGCCTGGAAGAAGATCCGGCCGGCCTGGCGACGGCTGTCGCTTCCCGGCTACGCCTGGGCATGGCCGCATGCCACGCGTAGGCACGCGGTGCGTCACCACGCTCGCGCCGTTTGCGGCAAACTTGGCATCCAATTTTCCGCATCGCCGAACGAGTCGCCATGAGCCAGCAAGACCCCAGCGCCCTGTACGCCGCGCACCTGCGCACGCTGGCGCAACGCGCCGACACCGCGCTGGCGCGCGGCGGCTTCGACCATCTGCTCGTGCCCAGCGGCAGCCTGCACTACCAGCTGTTCGACGATCGCGACTATCCGTATGCGGTGAACCCGCAGTTCAAGGCCTGGCTGCCGCTGACCCGGGTGCCGAACAGCTGGCTGGTATACACCCCGGGACGCCGCCCGCAGCTGATCTTCCACCAGCCGCGCGACTACTGGCACGTGGTGCCGGCGGCGCCGAACGGCTGGTGGGTCGAGCATTGCGACATCCACGTGATCCGCACCCCGGAAGACGCGCTGGCGCTGCTGCCGGGACCGGCCGCGCGCTGCGCGATCCTCGGCGAAGCGCAGAGCGCGCTGGGCGACTACGTGCCGAACAATCCGGACGCGGTGGTGCAGTACCTGGAATACCACCGCGCCTACAAGACCGCCTACGAACTGGTGCTCATGCGCCAGGCGCAGCACCTGGCGGTACGCGGCCATCGCGCCGCCGAAGCCGCGTTCCGCGACGGCCGCAGCGAGTTCGAGATCCACATGGCGTATTGCAGCGCGGTCGGCCAGGACGCCAACGAACTGCCGTACGGGAACATCATTGCGCTGAACGAGCACGGCGCGGTGCTGCACTACACCGAACTGGAGCGGCAGGCGCCGGCGCAGCGGCGCAGTTTCCTGATCGATGCCGGCGCCTCCGCGCACGGCTACGCCAGCGACATCACCCGCAGCTATGCCGCCGACACCGGCAGCGAGTTCCAGGCGCTGATCGACGCGGTCGACGCCGCGCAGATCCGCATGGGCCAGGGCGTGCGCGCCGGCGTGGACTACAAGCAGTTGCACCTCGACGCGCACCTGGCGCTGATGGGCGTGCTCAAGGACTTCGGCGTGATCACCGTATCGCCGGAAGCCGCGCTGGCCACCGGCGTCAGCGCCGCGTTCTTCCCGCACGGCCTCGGCCACCCGATCGGCCTGCAGGTGCACGACGTGGCCGGCTTCGCCGCCAGCGACCGCGGCGGCCGCATCGAACGCCCCGCCGGCCACCCCTACCTGCGCATGACCCGCGTGCTCGAACCGGGCATGGTGGTGACGATCGAACCGGGCGTGTACTTCATCGACATGCTGCTCGACGAGGTGAAGAAGAGCGGCCATGCCGCCAGCGTGGACTGGAACCGGGTCGAGCAGTTCAAGCCCTACGGCGGCATCCGCATCGAAGACGAAGTGGCGTGCACCGAAGGCGAACCGGAGAACCTGACCCGGCCGGCGTTCGCGGCGGCCGCCTGACCACAGCGGACGCGCCGTCGCGGATGCGCTCGGGCCAGCATGCATATCCCCCATGCACGCGCGGCTGCATCGCCAGGCCGCGCCGGGGCCGCCTTGAAGTCGCTCGGCGGCGCCGCGCTCACTTCCCGGTCAGCGCGTAAGGACCGCGGTTGAAACTCATCGGCATCAGGTCGTAGCGCCGTTGCCCGGCCTGCGCAGGATAGGCCGCGGTCTTGAAATCGTGCGCAAGCGCTTCGAGTCCGCGCGCCGCGTTCGGCGAGGGCAGCGCCTCGACCACCAGGGCCGACTCGGGGCGTCCGCCCTGCGGATCGCCACGCAGCAAGAACAGGCTCAGCGCAGGCGTCACCGGCAGATCCATCGGGCTGTCGAGGACGGTCTTGCGTCGCTGGTTCTCGGCGCGCGCGGCCAGTCCACTGTCCTCTCCTGTCGACTGCGCCTGCAGGGCATCGATCTGCGCGAACAGCATCCGGTCCAGCACGCCGCCCCACTGTCCGCGGAATTCGTTGAACCAGGCGAGCCCGAGCGCGTCGCGGTCGCCCGCCGGCATCGCCGCATAGCAACGCTCCAGCAGATAGGCGTGGTAAGCGGTATCGCGATTGCGCTGGCTGGGACGCAGCGTGCGGCCTTCGATCGCGCGGGCGCGGGTGGTGAACTCGCGATCCAATGCCACCCAGCCCTGCGCCCATTGCAGTGCCGGCTTGGCACGGCCTGCCGACAACTCCAGTTCCGCCAGCGACGCCAGCGCCAACAGCGGGCAACGCGGCATGCCCAGGCACCGCTCCAGCCAATAACGCGCGGTATCCGGCTCGCGCGGCACCAGATGCGCCGGATGCGCCTCGCCATTGCGGTACAGCACGCCGAGCACGTAGGCCGACATGCCATCGCCCTTGCCGGCCAGCGCGACCAACTGCGCCAGCATCTGCTCGCGTGCCGCAGGCGCCGAGCGCGCCGACAACAAGGTCTGCAGATCTTCGAGTGCCAGCGTCGGCACCGCTGACGGCACTGGCGCCGAGGCGGCAGCGGCAGGCGATGGTGGCGCCGCCGCGTCCTGGGCAACCACCTCAGCAGCGGCAGCAAGGCACAGCGCTGCCGCAAGCACGGCCTGCATCCATTTCTTCATGCCTGCCCCCTCCTCCCGGAAGCAAGCTACTGTGCGCAACCCGCTTGACGTACGCAAGCGCGGCGTCAATCACCGGCCATCAAGCCTTCGATCTCCTCGGCGCTGCGCTCCAGCGCGGCGGTCAGCACGCGGTGGCCGTCGTCGGTGATCAGCACGTCGTCTTCGGTGCGGATGCCGATGCCGCGCCAGCGCGGCTCCACCTGCTTGTCGTCGGCGGCGATGTACAGCCCCGGTTCGATGGTGAAGACCATGCCCGGCTCGAGCAGGCGCGAGGCGCCGGCCAGCTTGTAGTCGCCGACGTCGTGCACGTCCAGGCCGAGCCAGTGCCCGGTCTTGTGCCGGTAGAAACGCCGGTAGTCGCCATCGGCCAGGTTCCGCTCCAGCGTGCCCTTGAGCAGGCCCAGCCGCAGCAAGCCTTCGGTGAGGGTCTGCACCGCGGCCAGGTGCCCGGCCTCGTAGGCGACGCCCGGCTGCGCCTGCGCCAGCGCCGCCGCATGCGCCGCGCCGACCAGATCGTGCAGCGCGCGCTGCTCGGCGCTGAAGCGGCCGCTCACCGGGAAGGTGCGGGTGATGTCGGCGGCGTAGCCGCGGTACTCGGCGCCGGCGTCGACCAGCACCAGTTCGCCGTCGCGCAGGCGCGCGGTGTTGGCGCGGTAGTGCAGCACGCAGGCGTTGACGCCGCTGCCGACGATGCTGCCGTACGCCGGCCAGGCGTCGCCGGCGCGGAACTCGCGCTCGATCTCGGCCTGCACCTGGTATTCGTGGATGCCCGGCCGCGCCAGCCGCATCGCCGCGCGATGCGCGGCCACGCTGAGGTCGGCGGCGACCTGCATCAGCGCGATCTCGTCGCGCGACTTGAACAGGCGCTGCTCGTGCAGCAGGTGGCCCAGTTCCAGGAACTCGTGCGGCGGCTGCGCGCCATGCCGCACCTGCTCGCGCACCCGATTGACCCAGCCGATCAGCTTGAGGTCGAAATCGACGTCGCGGCCGAAGTGGTAGTACACCCGCGAGCGGCCTTCCAGCAGGCCCGGCAGGATCTCGTCGAGATCCTCGATCGGGTACGCATCGTCCATGCCGTAGCGTTCCACCGCGCCTTCCTGGCCTTCGCGCGGGCCGTCCCAGGCCTCGCGCTCGGGATCGCGCTCGCGGCAGAACAGCAGCGCCTCGCCGTGCTTGCGGCCCGGCACCAGCACCAGCACCGCCTCCGGCTCGGGGAAGCCGCACAGGTACCAGAAATCCGAATCCTGCCGGTACGGATAGTGCGTGTCGTGGCTACGGACCCGCTCCGGCGCGCTGGGCAGCACCAGGATGGCGTGGTCGCCGGCCATGTCCATCAGGTGTTTGCGCCGACGCGCGTATTCGCCCGCGCCGATGCCGGTGAGTCGCTTCATCGCGTCAGTTCAGGCGTTGCCGATGGCGCGGGCCGAGTACGCAGTCGCTGTGCAGAAGCAGCGCGGCCACGCGCACGAATTCCTCGATCTCGGCCAGCGCGTCCTCGTCCTCGTCGGCGCTGTCGAAATCGTCGGTGCTGGCCTGGGCCAGCCGCGCCAGATCCTGCAGCGACTCTTCGCCTTCTTCCGACAACGGCGGCTTGGCGCCGGCGGCCAAGCCGAACCCGCCGAGGAAGCCGCGGCACCAGTCGAACAGCGCGTCGGCGCGCTCGGACAGCGGCGCGCCGGCATCGGCCAGGACCAGGTCGAAGGCGAAATCGCGGTCCTCCAGTTGCGCGGCGGTGGCCTCGCGCAAGCGGTCCAGCACGTCGCCGCGGCGCGGCGTGGCGATGCCGGCATCGGCCAGCACCGCGGCCGGCCACGCCGCCAGGTCGGCGCCGCCGCCGGCCAGCCAGCCGCACAACGCGCCGTGGAGTTCGGCCGCCGACGCGGCCAGGCCCAGTTGCTGGCTGGCTTGGGTGACGTCGTCGGCGCTAGGAAGTTCGATCATGGACGCGAGGCCTGTTGTGCGCTCGCCACGGAGAGTCGGGGCCAGCGGCGGAGCGGGACTGCGCAGTGTAGCAATCCGCATGTGTCGCGCTGCTTGTGAAGGCTTCCGGCGGGCGCCTACACTCCACCACCCCCTTTCCTGACCGAAGCCCTCTTCCCGCCATGTCGATCGAGCACGTCGCTGCGGGAATTGCCGGCCATGCCGGAACGGATTGGCGCTGGGGTTGGGCCGCCGCAGCGGCGATCCTGGCGGTGGCCGCGCTGGTTTCCGCGCTGCAGGCGCTGCACTGGCGGCGGCGCATGCAGCAACAGCAGCAACGCCAGCAGCAGCTGCAACAGCGCGACCGCCATCTGAAGCTGGCGCTGTGGGCCTCCGGCGAGCACTTCTGGGATTACGACCTGCAGCAGCGCAAGCTGCGCCGCATGCGCGCCGACGAGGCGGCGCCGCATGCGCAGGAGATCACCATGGTGATCCGCGAGGACGATCCGCTGCGCATCCATCCCGACGACGTGCCGCAGGCCGAGCGCGCGCTGCGCGAACACCTGCAGGGCCTGACCCCGGTCTACGTGGCCGAGTACCGGGTGGACCTGGCCGGCGACGGCGTGTGGCTGTGGGCGCGGGTGCGCGGCCGCGTGGTCGACTACGACGCCGCCGGCAAGCCGCGCCGGCTCGCCGGCACCGCACGCGACATCACCTCGCACCGCCAGGCCGACCTGGAACGGCGCATCGCCAGCGAAGTGCTGCGCAGCATGAGCGAGGCGGTCGCGGTGCTGGACGAAGACTTGCGCTTCATCTCGGTCAACCCGGCCTTCACCCGCATCACCGGCTACAGCGAACGCGAGGTGCTCGGCCAGCCGATGACCCTGCTCGACCATGCGCCCGACGTGCCCGCCGCGCCGCCGCTCGAGCGCGGCCGGTCCTGGCGCGGCGATGCCTGGAAGCGGCGCAAGGACGGCCTGGAAATCCTCTGCCACGTGCGCCGCAACACGGTCGTCGACGCCGACGGCCGGCACAGCTTCCACGTGGTGGTGCTGGAAGACATCACCGACCAGAAGCGCGCCGAGCAGGAACTGCGCTACCTGGCCAACTACGACACGCTGACCAGCCTGCCCAACCGCGCGCTGCTGTCCGAGCGGCTGGCGCGCGCGATCGTGCGCGCGCGGCGCCAGGGCAGTTCGGTGGCGGTGCTGTTCCTGGACCTGGACCGGTTCAAGGACATCAACGATTCGCTCGGCCATGCGGTCGGCGACCGGGTGCTGCGCGCGGTCGCCGAACGCCTGCAGCAGGCGGTGGGCCCGCAGCACACGGTCGCACGCCTGGCCGGCGACGAGTTCACCGTGGTGGTGGAGGACATCGCCGATCAGGCCGAGGCCGAAGCCGTCGCCACGCGCGTGCTGGCCGCGTTCGATGCGCCGCTGCAACTGGAGGATCGCCGCGAAGTGGCGATCTCCTCGTCGATCGGCATCTCGCTGTTCCCGCAGCACGCGTTGCTGCCCAGCGAACTGCTCAAGCATGCCGACACCGCGATGTACCAGGCCAAGGCCGCCGGGCGCCGCAACGTGCAGGTGTATTCGGCGCGCATGGACGAGGCCACCCGCCACCGCGCCACCCTGGCCAGCAGCCTGCGCAAGATCCCGTTCGACCAGGAGCTGAAGCTGGTCTACCAGCCGCGCTATTCGCTGCGCGAGCAGCGCGTGGTCGGCGTGGAAGCGCTGCTGCGCTGGCACAGCGCCGATTTCGGCACGGTCTCGCCGAGCCAGTTCATCCCCCTGGCCGAAGAAACCGGGCTGATCCTGGAGATCGGCGAATGGGTGCTGCGCCAGGCCTGCAGCACGCTGCGCGAATGGCGCCAGCTGGGCCTGACCGACTTGTGCATGTCGGTCAACGTCTCGGCGATCCAGCTCGAGCGCGGCGACCTGCCGGCGTTGATGGCGCGGATCCTGGCCGAGACCGGGGTCCCGGCCGGCAACGTCGAGCTGGAACTCACCGAAAGCGTGGTGATGTCGCAGGTCGGCAAGAACGCCGCCACCCTGCACGCCTGCCGCGCCCTGGGCCTGGCCCTGGCGATCGACGACTTCGGCACCGGCTATTCGTCGCTGGCCTACCTGAAGCGCTTGCCGATCAACACCTTGAAGATCGACCAGGAATTCATCGGCGACCTGACCCGCGATCCGGACGACGAGGCGATCACCAGCACCATCATCGCGATGGGCCACTCGCTGACCCTGAAAGTGGTCGCCGAAGGCGTGGAGCTGCCCGGCCAGCTGGCCTTCCTGCGCCAGCACGGCTGCGACGAGATCCAGGGCCATCTGGTCGCGCCGGCACTGGAACCGGACGCCTGCCTGCAGTTGCTGCGGCAGCCGCTGCTGCTGCCCGCCTGAGCGGCGGCCGTCGCGCCGTCCGCCGGCGTCTTGACCGCCGCTCGGGCGCATGCCTATCGTGGGCGCCATGGACAGCCCCGACGCCCTCGCCCAGCTTCGCACCCTCGCCACACGCGTGGAAACGCTGGTCGAGCGCTGCCAGCGCCTCGCCGACGAGAACCGCAGCCTGCGCCAGCAGCAGGAGCAGTTGATCGGCGAGCGTTCGCAGCTGCTGACCAAGAACGAGCAGGCGCGCTCGCGGGTCGAGGCGATGATCACCCGGCTCAAGTCGCTGGAGCAGCACACGTGAGCGAACCGGTCAGCGTCCGCATCCTGGACCGCGAATACACCGTCGGCGTCGAGGCCGAAGAACGCGACAGCCTGCTCGCCGCCGCGCGCCTGCTCGACGCGAAGATGCGCGAGGTGCGCGGCAGCAACCGCATGGCCGCGGTGGACCGGGTCGCGGTGCTGGCCGCCTTGAACCTGGCGCACGAGCTGCAGCAACTGCGCGACGAGCAGGCCCGGCGCGATCATGAGATGGCGCGCACGCTCGCCGATCTCAATCGCCGACTCGACGGCGTGGTCGATACGGCGCGTTGATACACGCCTCGCATTTCGATCATCAACGTGAATTGCGCCGTACCGCGCGACCGACGAACGGACTAGCCAAGCGCGGCGACGGCGCTATACTTCGCTTGCGTTCTCTGCTGTAAACGACAGCGTGTGCAAACATTCGCCTTGTCCCTTAATTACGACCACGGGATGGCGACGGAATCGGGTGTGCAGGTCCGCCTTGTAGCGGGAAGCCCGATGGTTCCCCAGCTATCCCACTTGAACCCCGGGTTCAAGGTCGTTTCGCACGCATCGTCATGGCGGAGAATGCAATATCCCGGAAACGGCGCCGCAAGGCGCCGTTTCCTTTTGTGCGTCCGGCATGCGCCACGCCCGACGCCCATCGCCTCGGCGCCGTCGCTGGCGTCCCCGCAGCGCACGGCGTCCCGCACCGACCAGCCGCCCGCGCAAGCCTGGGATACTGTCGCGCCCTTCCAGGAGACGCCGCATGCCCTCGCTCGCCCAGATCATCGACCGCTTCGACCCGAACGCCGGGTTCGACGTGCCTGCCAGCTGGTTGCAGGGACGCACCGCCTTCGGTGGCCTGTCCGCGGCACTGGCGCTGCAGACCGCGCTGCGCGCGGCGCCGTCCGCGCTGCCGCCGCTGAAGTCGGCGCATATCTGGTTCGTCGGCCCCACCGATGCCACCCTGCGTTTCCAGGCGCAGCCGCTGCGCCAGGGCAAGTCCGCCACCTCGATCGCGGTCGATTGCCTGGCCGGCGCGCAGGTCGCGCTGCGCGCGGCGCTGCTGTTCGCGCAGCCACGTCCCAGCCGCATCGCCCACGACTTCATGCCTGCGCGGCCCGCGATGTGCGGGCCCGACGCCGCAACGCCGATCGCCGCCAGCGCGATCACCCCGGCGTTCGCCGCCAACTTCGAGATGCGCCTGGCCGGCGGCGCGCTGCCGGTGTCCGCCGCGGCCAGCCCGGAGCTGATGGTCTGGGTGCGCCATCGCGACAGCGCGGGCGTGGATCCGAGCCTGGCCCTGATCGCGCTCGGCGACAGCCTGCCGCCGGCGGCGATGGCCTGCTTCACCGAACCGGCGCCGGTCAGCTCGATGACCTGGACCCTGGATTTCCCGCAGCCGGCCGCGGCAGGCGACTGGTTCCTGCTGCGTTCGGCCAGCCAGCACGCCGCCGACGGCTACTCGCTGCAGGACATGCAGATCTGGGACGAAGCCGGGCAGCTGGTGCTGTCGGGCCGGCAGACGGTGGCGATCTACGCCTGATGCCGCGACGACGGCAACGCCCTAGCCAGTCCACGCGCCGGCACCGACAATAGCGCCGTCCCTTCCCGCGCCTGCCCGATGACTCCCGACGACCGCGACCTCCTGCGCCAGCAACTGCGCGCGCGCCGCCGCGCGCTCCCCGCCGCCGCGCGCCTGGCCGCCGCCGACGCGCTGGCGCTGCGCTTGCTGGACCTGCCGTTCGCGCCGCAGCACGGCCACGTCGCCGGCTATTGGGCGATGGACGGGGAGATCGCGCTGCACCGCTGGCAATTGAGCCTGCCGGCCGGCGTGCAGTACTGCCTGCCGGTGCTCAGCGGCAAGACCCTGCGTTTCGCGCCGTGGCGCCCGGGGCAGCCGCTGACCGCCAACCGCTACGGCATTCCCGAACCCGATGTCGCCGCCGAGGCGACGCTGGCGCCCGAGCAGCTGGCGCTGGTGGTGGCGCCGCTGGTCGGCTTCGACGCCGGCGGCGGACGCCTGGGCATGGGGGGCGGCTGGTATGATCGCAGCTTCGCATTTCGCCAGCGGCAAGCGCCTCCGCCCTGGCTGGTCGGCGCCGCCTTCGCTGCGCAGCAGGTCGACGCGCTGTCCGTCGCCGCCTGGGACGTGGCGCTGGATGCGGTCTGCACCGACTCCCACACCCTCCTGACCGCGACCGATCTCCCCGCATGACCGCACGCAAGCGCTACTGGCTGATGAAGTCCGAACCGGACGCCTTCTCGATCGACGACCTGCAGCGGGTCGGCAGCGAACCCTGGAACGGGGTGCGCAACTACCAGGCGCGCAACTTCATGCGCGACGGCATGAAGGTCGGCGACGGCATCCTGTTCTATCACTCCAACTGCAAGGTGCCTGGCATCGTCGGCACCGCCACGGTGGCCAGCGACGCGTATCCGGACGTCACCCAGTTCGATCCCACCTCCGACTACCACGACCCCAAGGCCACCCGCGAACAGCCGCGCTGGTATCTGGTGGACGTGGCGTTCGAGCGCAAGCTCGCGCGCACCATCGCGCTGGACGAGATCAAGCAGCACGCCGACGCGCTCGGCGAAGGCTTCCCGCTGACCGCGCGCGGCAACCGCCTGTCAGTGTTCCCGGTCAGCGCCGCGCAGTGGAAGCTGCTGTTGGCGCTCGAGTAGCCGGGATTGGGGATTGGGCATTGGGGATTCGTCCCTGCCCGGCCCCGCCTGCCGCTTTGACG
Source organism: Xanthomonas bonasiae (assembly GCF_017163705.1). Lineage (GTDB taxonomy): Bacteria > Pseudomonadota > Gammaproteobacteria > Xanthomonadales > Xanthomonadaceae > Xanthomonas_A > Xanthomonas_A bonasiae. The sequence goes on along the minus strand of NZ_JAFIWB010000008.1, from coordinate 134,759 downwards.
AATCCCCAATCCCCAATCACGAATCCCGAGCCCCCCATGTCCGAAAGCAAACGCCTGGCCGCCGAAAAAGCCATCGAATACGTCGAAGACGGCATGATCGTCGGCGTCGGCACCGGCTCCACCGTGGCCTACTTCATCGACGCGCTGGGCCGCATCGGCCATCGCATCAAGGGCGCGGTGTCCAGCTCCGAGCAGAGCACCGCGCGTCTGCGCCAGCACGGCATCGAGGTGCTGGAGCTGAACCACACCGGCAACCTGTCGCTGTACGTGGACGGCGCCGACGAGTGCGATCCGAACCGTTGCCTGATCAAGGGCGGCGGCGCCGCGCTGACCCGCGAGAAGATCATCGCCGAGGCCAGCGAGCGCTTCGTGTGCATCATCGACCCGAGCAAGCAGGTGCAGACGCTGGGCGCGTTCCCGCTGCCGATCGAGGTGATCCCGATGGCGCGCAGCCTGGTCGCGCGCGAGATCCTGGCGCGCACCGGCGGCCAGCCGGTCTGGCGCGACGGCGTGGTCACCGACAACGGCAACGTGGTGCTCGACGTGCACCACCTCAGCATCACCGATCCGGTGGCGCTGGAGCGCGAACTGAACCAGATCCCCGGCGTGGTCTGCGTCGGCCTGTTCGCGCGCCGCCCGGCCGACGTGGTGATCGTCGGTGGCGAGCCGCCGCGCGTCCTGTAGGACGCGCGCGGGATTGGGGATTCGGGATTGGGGATTGGTAAAAGCCAAAATCTCCCTCCGGCCTCCGAATCCGCTGTTGCGAATCCCCAATCCCGAATCCCCACTCCCGGCTCTCTTGACTCGCCACCCACCATGCAACAAGGTGCGCGCTGATCCCACCTTCCCCGGCAACGCCATGTCCCTGTTCCGCGCCCTGTTCGTCCTCGTCCTGCTGACCCTCAGCGGCTGCGCCAGCGCCGGCGGCCATTGGGTGGAACTGGCCGGACACCGCTACCAGGTCGAGCTGGCCCAGGACGATGCGACCCGCGCGCGCGGGCTGATGTTCCGCGACCAGATGGACGCCGACCACGGCATGCTGTTCATCCACGACCGCGAGGAACCGCAGGCCTACTGGATGAAGAACACCAAGATCGCGCTGGACATCCTGTACTTCGACACCCAGCGCAAGCTGGTGGCGCAGCAGCGCGACGTGCCGCCGTGCTCGGCCGGCAACGCCTGCCCGCCCTATCCCAGCAACGCGCCGGCGCGCTACGTGCTGGAACTCAATGCCGGCCAGGCCGCGCAACTCAAGCTGCAGGACGGCGCCGAGCTGAGCTTCGGCCCGGGCATCCCCACCGCCCGCTGAGCCGCGCCGGCGTCGGAAAAAGCGCCGCCGCTGTGGCGCTGAACCCGACACCGCTGTCGGGAACCCCCGGACTTGATCGCGTCGCACTTTGCAGCCAGTCTTGGGCCATGGTCGACCGACTGACATTGCCGAGCTGGAATACCCTGGCCGCGCTGGACGACGATGCGCTGCCGCTGCTGGCCACCGCGCTGCTGATCGCCCGCGACGAGTATCCGGAACTGGATGCCGAGCACTACGACACGCTGGCGCAGAACCACGCCGAGCACCTGCGCCACGAAGTGGCGATGATCGAGCCGTGGCCGCTGAAGATGGCCGCGATCAACCGCCACCTGTTCGAGGAACTCGGCTACAGCGGCAACCACGACGAGTACTACGACCCGCGCAACAGCTACATGAACGAGGTCTTCGAGCGCCGCCTGGGCAATCCGATCTCGCTGGCGCTGGTGCAGATGGAAGTGGCGCGGCGGCTGGACATCCCGCTCGACGGCGTGTCCTTCCCCGGACACTTCCTGGTGCGCCTGCCGGTGGACGACGGCCTGCTGGTGATGGACCCGTTCAACGGCGGCCGCCCGCTGGCGGTGGAAGAACTGCGCGAACGCGCGCGTCCGCACCTGGGCGGCGAGACCCCGGACGACCGTGCGCTGCTGCAGATCCTGGATCCGGCGCCGCACCGCGCGATCCTGACCCGGGTGCTGCGCAACCTGCACGGCGTCTACGCCGAACGCGACGAATGGGATCGCGCCGCACGCAGCGCCGACCGCGTGCTCAAACTGATGCCCGACCAGCCCGAAGCCCTGCGCGACCGCGGCCTGGCCTACCTGCAGATGGACTACGTCCCCGGCGCGCGCCGCGACCTGGGCCGCTACCTGCAACTGAACCCGGAAGCCAACGACGTGCTGCCGATCCGCGAACGCCTGGTGGAACTTAGCGCGCGGGCGCAGCGGATGCATTGAGGCTGGGAATCGGGAGTGGGGAATCGGGAATGGGAAAAGCAGCTGCCCTGAGGCTCAGGGTTACTGGCTTGACCAAACGGTCAATACGTAGCCGTCCGAATCGTCCATGCTAGCGTCCGTGGGAGGACAGCTCGACCTGACCTGTGGTGTTGCCGCAATCCGATGGCTCGGAATCGCTGTGTATGCCCGGACAACCCTAAACCCAATCCACCGCGCGAGATCTGGAGGCAGGGAGTCGCTGTTCCCATTCCCGATTCCCCACTCCCCATTCCCAGCAATCACTCCATCTCCACCATCTCGAAATCGTCCTTGGTCACGCCGCAGTCCGGGCAGGTCCAGGTGTCGGGCACGTCTTCCCAGCGGGTGCCGGGGGCGATGCCCTCTTCCGGCAGGCCGTCGATTTCCCGGTAGATGAAGCCGCAGACGACGCACATCCAGGCGCGGTAGGTGGTGGCAGTGGCATCGCTCATTGGATAATCGCGGGTCTACGGGCTGAACGGAGGGGCATTGTCCCACCGTCGCCTGCACACCGGAAGGCTCCTCCATGAATGCATCACCGCCGCCCCGCGGCGTCTACCTGATCACGCCCGACGAGGCCGACGGCGCGCGCCTGCTGGCGCGCGTGGCGCCGCTGCTCGGCCACGGCCCGACCTGGCTGCAGTACCGCAACAAGCGCGCCGACGCGGCGCAGCGCCTGGCCCAGGCGACGGCGCTGCAGGCGCTATGCGCGCAGGCCGGGGTGCCGCTGATCGTCAACGACGATGTGGCCCTGGCGCAGGCGGTCGGCGCCGCCGGCGTGCACCTGGGCGAAGACGACGGCGACCTGGCCGCCGCGCGCGCAGCGCTCGGTGCCGACGCGCTGATCGGCGCCTCGTGCTACGACGACCTCGCGCTGGCCCGCGCCGCCGCCGCGGCCGGCGCCAGCTACGTCGCCTTCGGCGCGTTCTTCCCCACCCGCAGCAAGGTCACCACGCGCCGCGCCGACCCCGGCCTGCTGCGCGATGCCGCGGCACTGGGTTTGCCGCGGGTGGCGATCGGCGGGGTGCATCCCGACAACGGCCGCGCCTTGGTCGCCGCCGGCGCCGACCTGCTGGCGGTGATCAGCGGCGTGTTCGACGCCGAGGATCCGCCTGCCGCGCTGGCCGCCTACCGCGCCTGCTTCGACTGAGGCGGGGGGCCGGCGCGGGTATCGAATGCGCCGCTGGCGGAGCGCTCTTGGTGCGAAGCCTCGCGCCTCCAAACGCAGCGAGCGCTTCGCGCACGTACCCTCACCCCAACCCCTCTCCCGGTGGGAGAGGGGCTTAGGCTATTCCCTCTCCCCTCGGGACCATGGCCCCTTTTCGGGGGAAGGTGCCCCGCAGGGGCGGATGAGGGGACGGGCGCAGCCTCGCGCACCCAAACTTCGCGAGGCGCTTCGCGCACGTACCCCTCACCCCAACCCCTCTCCCGACGGGAGAGGGGCTTGGAACCATGCGCGCTCAGAAGTCGTAGCTCAGCGTCACCCGTGCCGAGCGCGGCGCCTGGTAGGCCACTGCCTGGTTCCATAGCGGATTGACTTGACCAGGATTCAATTCGGAGAACGGATAGACGTTGGTCACCGTCTGCCGGTTGGTGACGTTGAACACGTCCAGGCTCAGCGCCAGTTTGCCTTCGGCGAACTTCGGCTTGTAGGTCAGGCCCAGGTCGAGCTGCGCCACCCAGCCCAGATTGCCATGCGACCCCGGCGGCGACGCCTCGCCGGTGCCGGTGGCAGGGTTGTAGCAGAAGTGGTACGTGCCGCCGGTGATGCTGGGATTGGCATAGCCGGCCGGGTCGCGGTCGCCGGCGTCGTAGTTGCTGCCGTAGTAATAGCCCAGGCAGGGCCGTGGCGCGCCGGAAATCAGGCTCAGGTTCGCGGACGTGCCCCACTCCTCGGTCAGCTGATAGAAGCCGTATGCCTTCAGCTGATGGCGGCGATCGTTGGACTGGTTGCCGTTGAAGTTCTCCATCAGCGCCGCATGGTCCCAGCTCTGCGTGGTCGAGGTCGCCGCCTGGCCCTGGTAGCTGCCCAGCGCGCCGCCGGTGCGCCACAGGTCCGAACGCAACTGGCCTTCGGTGGTGCCGTAGCTGTGCGACCACACGTAGCTCATCTTGGTGTACCAGCGGCCGTCGAACGGACGCTCCAGGTTGAATTCCAGCGCCGAGTAGCGGCGCTTGAATTCGGGGTAGCCGCCCTGCTCGCGGGTCACGGTCAGCGCATGCACCTGGCCGTCGGTACCGATCACCCGGTAGGTATTGGTCTTGCCCGGATTCACCAGCGCCGCGCTGGCGTTCTTGGTCCAGTCGATGTCCACGCCCGCGGCGGCGGCCGCCGCCACCAGGCCCGCGTTGGAGTTGTCGAGGTTGGTGTCGTCGATGCCGTCGTTGAGCCGGCGGTGGGTGCCGCGCACGCCGAACACCCAATCGTTCGGCAACACCGTGGTGAAGCCGAGAATGACCTCGTCCTGGTTCTCGCCCTTGATGTCCTCGGCCACCGCGGTGCGCACGTCGGCGAGCCGGCCGAAACGCGAGTTGGCCGACACCGGCGGCGCCAGCTGGGTGGCGAGGATCGGCGTGCCGTCGGCATTGATGCCGCTGTAGGTGTAGTAGGTGCTGGTGGACACCGCGGGGGTGAACAGGCCCGCCGGCGACAGCGGCAGGCCGAGGTAGTAGCGGCCGATGTTGCCGTACACCTTCAGGCTGGAATCGCCGTGGACGTCCCAGCTGAAGCCCAGCCGCGGCGCCCACTGGTTCTTCAGTTCGATGTAGGCCTGGCCGAACGGGGTGTAGTTGGTGAAGCTATCGTTGCGCACGCCGAGCGAGAGCATCAGTCTGTCGGTGGCCTGCCAGTGGTCTTCGAGGTAGTACGCGGTCTGCTTGGCGTCGTAGGAATACAGGTTGGTGTCGATGTCCTGGGTGACGTAGTAGCCGGTGCTGCCGTAGGTGGGATCGGCCAGGCCCGGGCTGGGCACGCCGATGCTGCCGTCCTCGGCCACCGAACCGCTGACCTGGCCGCCGCTGTTGAGGCCGTACGGGTCCGGCGTGTAGCCGTAGGTCCACGCATAGCCGGGGCCGGACTTGTACGTGCCGATGTTGATCGCCTCGCTCTTCTGGTTGTCGATGCCGACGTCGATGCTGTGCGCACCGAGCCGCCAATTGAGATTGAGGCGCAGGTTGTCCTTCTTGTACTCGCGGTCCGGATCGGTGATCGAGACGACGCGCTGCTGGTTGCTGATCGGCGTTGCGCCGACGTACGCCGGGTTCTGGTTGTCGACGCTGTTGAGGAACGGGCCGTTGCCGGCGTCGTAGCCGATCGCGGTGAGCTTGTTGGGCAGGCTCTCCTTGCCGTACAGCGCGGTGAAGGTGAGGTTGTCGCCGAAATAGCCGGTGTACTTGCCCAGGAACAGGGTCGGGCCGAACTCGTTCTTGGCTTCGCGGCCCACATAGCTGCCGACCTCGCGATTGACGTAGTCGTAGCCGTAGATGTTGCCGTTGGTGCGCGCCTTGTCCTGCGCGCCGGTGAATTCGAGCAGGTGGTTGTCGCTGATCTGCCAGTCGATCTTGGCGTAGGCGCGGGTCTGCTTGTAGTCGTAGCGGGTCCACGGCGAGCCGGAGATGCCGCCGGAGGTGACCCGCGCGTCGGCGACGCGGGTGCCGCTGGAATCGACCTGCTCCAGCGCCAGGAAGAAGAACAATCGATCCTGCACCAGCGGACCGCCGAGGTAGGCGCTGTAGGTGGTCTGGTCGGCGGTGGTCTCGCTCAGCGGCATGTAGTTGCCGGCGGTGTACTTGGAATTGCTCGGATCCGAGTACACGCTGTCCTTGCGGAAATACAGATCGCTCTGCCTGGCGCTGAGGCTGTCCGGTTGCCAGATCACCGCCGCGCCGAAATGCCATTCGTTGCTGCCGCGCTTGCCGACCTGGCTGATCACGCCGCCGTTGGAACGGCCGTATTGCGCGCCGTAGCCGCCGGTGAAGATTTCCTGCTGGTCGATCGCGCCGTACGGCAAGGTCAGCCCGCCCAGGCTGCTGGCCGGATCGGTGGTGTTGAAGCCGTTGAGGTAGTAGGCGTTCTCGCTCGCCGCCGAGCCGCCGAAGCTGGCCAGCGAGCCGCCGAGCGGGCCGTTGTCGTAGCCGCCGCTGTTGGCGACCACGCCCGGCGCCAGCAACGCGATGGCCTCGGCGCTGCGGCCCAGCGGCAGCACCGCCAGTTGCTCGGCGGTGATCACGGTGCGGCTGTCGACGCTGGCCACGTCGATCCTGGCCACGTTGCCGGCCACCACGTTGACCGCATCCAGCGTCTGCGCCGGGCCGCCGAAGCCGACTTCGGTGCCGGCGCCGACCACCAGGCTGATGTTCTCGCGCGTCTCCACCACCTGGCCGTCGCGCTTGAGGGTGACCGTGTAGGTGCCCAGCGGCAGATTGCCCTGTGCGTAACGGCCGCGTTCGTCCACCTTGACCTCGCGGCTGAAGCCGCTGGTGTTGGTGATCAGCACGCTGCTCTCGCCGGCGCCGGGCGGCACGCTGCCGACGATGCTGCCGGTGGTGGACTGCGCATAGCCATTGCCGGCGGCAAGCGCCAACGCGAGCGCCAGGGCGCTCCTGCGGATCGTACGGTGCATGCTCTCTCCCCGAAGATGAAGATCGTTGGCAACCCAACGAAAAATGCAGGCGCCGCGCCAATGGCCGATGGCGCGCCCCGCGAACCCTGTGCAAACTCCGCCCACCGCACGGCCGCTCGCTGTCGGCGATCGGGCCGTGCGCCCCTGGACGTTCCGATACTAGGCAGCGGATCACACGAGGAAGCCGGTCGCGGCGGGTAGGTGCGCGGCGGGCGGGTAGGTGCGCGGCCGAACCGCGGGCGACATGGCACGTGCAGGCGGCAGCCGCGACAATAGGCGGCATCGCTCCGCGCCCGGCCCACCGGCCCGGCCAGCCTCGTCAAGGATCCCGCCCATGCACCATGCCCGCTCGCACGCCCTCTTCGCCCAGGCGCAATCGCTGATCCCCGGCGGCGTCAACTCGCCGGTCCGCGCCTTCAAGTCGGTGGGCGGCGAGCCGTTCTTCGTGCAGCGCGCCGACGGCCCCTATCTGTACGACGTGGACGGCAACCGCTACATCGACTACGTCGGCTCGTGGGGGCCGATGATCGCCGGGCACAACCACCCGGCGGTGCGCGAGGCGGTGCAGCGCGCGATCGGCGACGGCCTGTCGTTCGGCGCGCCGTGCCCGGCCGAGGTGACCATGGCCGACACCATCACCCGCCTGGTGCCCTCGTGCGAGATGGTGCGCATGGTCAATTCCGGCACCGAAGCCACCCTGTCGGCAGTGCGCCTGGCGCGCGGCGCCACCGGGCGCAACCGCATCGTCAAGTTCGAAGGCTGCTACCACGGCCACGGCGACTCCTTCCTGGTCAAGGCCGGCAGCGGCATGCTGACCCTGGGCGTGCCGACCTCGCCGGGCGTGCCGGCAGGCCTGAGCGAACTCACCGCGACGCTGAGCTACAACGACTTCGAAGGGGCCACCGCCTTGTTCGACCAGATCGGCGGCGAGATCGCCGCCGTCATCATCGAGCCGGTGGTCGGCAACGCCAACTGCATCCCGCCGCGCGAGGGTTACCTGCAACACCTGCGCGAACTGTGCACCCGCCACGGCGCGCTGCTGATCTTCGACGAGGTGATGACCGGCTTCCGCGTGGCGCTGGGCGGCGCGCAGGCGCACTACGGCGTGATGCCGGACCTGACTACCTTCGGCAAGATCATCGGCGGCGGCATGCCGGTCGGCGCCTATGGCGGCCGCGCCGAGCTGATGCGGCAGATCGCCCCGTCCGGGCCGATCTACCAGGCCGGCACGCTGAGCGGCAATCCGGTGGCGATGGCCGCCGGCCTGGCGATGCTGGAACTGGTGCAGGCGCCGGGCTTCCACCAGCGCCTGGATGCGGCCACCGCCGCGCTGTGCGCCGGGCTGGAGCAGGCCGCCGCCGCGGCCGGAGTGGCGGTCACCACCAACCGGGTCGGGGCGATGTTCGGGCTGTTCTTCACGTCGGAGAAGGTCGAGACCTACGCCCAGGCCACCGCCTGCGACACCGCCGCGTTCAACCGCTTCTTCCACGCGATGCTCGCGCGCGGCGTGTTCCTGGCGCCCTCGGCGTACGAGGCCGGCTTCCTGTCCAGCGCGCACGATCAAGGCGTGCTGGAGGCCACGCTGGCCGCGGCGCGCGAGGCATTCGGCGTGGTCGCCGCCGGCTGAACGGAAACTGAGCACCCGGTCGCGACTTTGCTTTTGTCGCGGCCGTGTCATAAGTTCAACGTTCACGGCCAACGGACGGCATCAGGGCGGGGGCCCGTGGAATCGGTACCGCACACGCGCTTTCCGCGATCTGCGCGGCGAGCCGGCACGCGTCCGACTCCGTACCGTCACCCGAACCGCCAGAGGGCGCAAGGGCGACCGCTGCAGACACTCATGGCGACATGCTCAAGCCTGTCACGCTGTTGAATCCGCGTTTCCCTCCGGCCGCGCACGACAGTCCCGCCATGCCCGACTGGGTGCTGGCCGACAAACTGGCGCCGCCGCGCTCGCGCGTGGCCGCGGTGGCGCGCGAGGCGTTGCTGCAGCATCTGGACCGCGCCGCCGAGCTGCCGCTGACGCTGTTGCTGGCGCCGCCCGGCTTCGGCAAGACCACCTTGCTCGGGCAATGGCACCAGCGCCTGCGCGAGCGCGGCGAGGCCGCGGTGGCGTGGCTGTCGCTGGACGAGGACGACGCCGATCCGGGGCGCTTCCTCGCCTACCTGGCGCTGGCCGCGCGTGGCGCCGGGATCGAACTCGGCGCGCCCTTGCAGGCGGTGCTGCAGCAGCGGGGCCAGGACCTGGAGGTGGCGTCCACCCTGCCGGTGCTGATCCGCGCGATCCGTGCCGCGCCGCGGCGCCTGCTGGTGATCCTCGACGACTACGATCGCGGCCACGCCAGCGCGCTCGACGAGGTGGTGACGCGGCTGGTCGAACATGCCGGCGGCCAATTGCACCTGTTGCTGGCCACCCGGCGCGCGCCGGCGCTGCCATTGGCGCGCTGGGCGCTACAGGGCCAGCTGGAACGCATCGGCGCACGCGAACTCGCGCTGGACGACGCCGAGACGCTGGCCCTGCTGGGACCGCAGGTGCCGGCGGCGATGGCCCGCCAGTTGCGCCGCCAGACCGAGGGCTGGGCGGTCGCGCTGCAACTGGCCGGGCTATGGCTGGGCGGCGACGAACGCCGCCGCGACGATCTGGGCCGGTTCTCCGGACGCACCGCCGCGCTGGCGGCGTATCTGGCCGAGCAGGTGCTCAACGACCTGGATCCGGCCTTGCGCGCGTTGCTGCTGCAGCTGTCGCCGCTGGAACGGTTCAACGCCGCGCTCGCCGACGCGGTGCGCGAACGCGACGACAGCGGCCGCCTGCTGGAGCGGCTGGCGCACTTCCAGGGCCTGCTGGTGGCGCTGGACGGCGAGCAGGAATGGTTCCGCTTCCATCCGCTGTTCGCCGATTATCTGTCCCAGCAGCTGGAACGCGACACGCCCGGACTGGCCCCGCAGCTGCACCGGCGCGCCGCGCACTGGTTCGACGCGCACGGACAGTTGCCCGAAGCGGTGCGGCATGCGGTGCGCGGCGGCGCGATCGACAGCGCCGCCGACTGCATCGCCCGCGCCGGCACCTGGCAGTTGCTGCTGCGCCACGGCACCGCCCCGATCCGCGCGCTGCTGCGCCGCTTCCCGCGCAGCAGCATCGGCGAGCGGCCGGCGCTGAACCTGACCCAGGCCTACCTGCACATGAAGCTGGGCGAGTTCGCGCACGCGCAGACCCTGCTGGAACGCTTCCGCGATTTCCCCGAACAGGTGCGCGCCCCGTTCGAACGCGACTACACGGTGGTGGTGGCGCTGCTGCGCGACCTGCTCGACCAGGTCTGCGCCAACCCGCGCGGACTGGCGCAGATCGCCGCGCAGGCGGCGGCGCTGGACGAGGACGACAGCCTGGGCCGCGGCACGCTATGGTGTATCTGCGCCACCACCGCACTGGGCCGCGCCGATTTCGCCGGCGCCGAGCGCTATGCGCAGCTGGCCGGTACCGCGATGCAGGCCAGCGGCAGCGAAGTCGGCACCAGCTATGCGCTGATCCATCTGGCGCAGAGCCACTACTACCGCGGCCAACTGGAGCGGGCCGAAGCCATCTGCCGCCAGGCGCTGGCCATCGCCCAGCGCCAGCAACAGCTCGATCCCACCCTGCAGGCGGTTGGCCAGTGCCTGCTGGCGCAGCTGCAATGCGAGCACGGCCGCTACGACGAAGCCGCCGACTGCCTGCAGCCGGCGCTGGGGTTCCTGGAACAGCACGACGGCTGGCTGGACATCTATGCCGCCGGCTACGAGACCGCGCTGGTGCTGGCGCGGCAGCACGACCGCAGCGGCCGCGCCGCGCTGGCTCTGCTCGACCATATCGACCGCATCGCGCATGCGCGGCACCTCGGCCGGCTCGCCGACCTGGCGCTGGCCTGGCGGCTGCACGTGCTGCTCGACCAGCCGCCCTCGCCGGCGATCGACGTGCTGGTCGCGCGCACCGGCGGCGAGGCGCGGTTCGCGCACGCGCTGGGCCAGCCGCAGGATTGGCGCTTCCTCGCCGCGCTCGGCTTCGCCCTGGCCCGCTGGCATCGGCTGGGCGGACGCACCCGCGCTGCGCTGGCGGTGCTGCAAGGCGTCGAAGCGGCCTGCGTGGCCGCCGACAACCAGGTGCAGCTGGCGCGGGTGCGCGCGCGCATCGCGCTGGTGCTGCACGACCGCGGCGAATCCGCCGCCGCCCTGCCCTATCTGCGTCACGCGCTGCAGCACGTGGCCAGCACCCAGGCCTGGCAATGCCTGCTGGAACTGGGCGTGCCGGGCAAGGCGCTGCTGCGCATGGCGCGCCAGCAGGATCCGCAGGCCGCACCGAACACCACGCTGGCGATGACCATCCAGGCGCTGCTCGACAAGCTGCGCCACGACCAGGACAGCGGCGCCGACCTGTTCAGCGAACGCGAACTGGAAGTGCTGGCGCTGCTGGCGCAGGGCGATGCGAACAAGCAGATCGCGCGACGCCTGGCGCTGTCGGAGAACACGGTCAAGTTCCACCTGAAGAACCTGTACCGCAAGCTGGAAGCCGGCACCCGCGAAGCGGCGCTGGCCAGCGCGCTGCAACGCGGCCTGCTGCAGCGCATGGCGCCGCCGGATTCCGCATTGGACTGAGTGCGATCTCGCAATCGCGAGAATCGTCGCGACCCTGTAGGAGCGGCTTCAGCCGCGACCGGGCCCTACCGGGAAAGCCCGGTCGCGGCTGAAGCCGCTCCTACAGGTGAGTCGGCACTGACGCAGGCCGACGCCTGCGGCACCATCCTGTTCGAAATGCGCTGCAGATCGCCGATCGCAACCTGCAGCGCAACCGCAACCGCGGCGACTCAGCCGAACACGAACTTGCCCTTCATCATCGCCCAGTGCCCCGGGAACGAGCAGAAGAACGTGTAGTCGCCGCCCTTGCTCAACTTGGCGGTGGAGAACTTGACCGTGTCCGACTGCCCGGCGCCGATCACCTTGGTGTGCGCGATGATCCGCGCGTCGTTCTTCGGCAGGTAGTTGTCGGCCAGGCTGGAGCTGGTGCCGGCATTGGCCACCGCCTGGAAGTCCGGGGTCTTGGTCAGCACCCAGTTGTGGCCCATCACCGCGGCAGCGAGCTTGCCGCTGTGCTTGAGCGTCAGCGCCACTTCGGTGCAGTCGGCGGCGACCTTGATCTGGGGTTGGTCGAAGGACATCTGGTCGGTGCCGGTGATGGTCACCGCGCAGGTCTTGGCCCAGGCCGCCGGCGCGAACGCGAGCGCGGCGAGGACCAGCAAGGGGGACAGCGACTTCGCTTTCAAGACGGACTCCTTCAATGGGGACGGCACAGCAACGCGAACCTCGCCAGCATGCGCTGCGCGCGCAGCGGCGTCGCCACGACTGTCTGCCTTTGCGCAAATGTTTGTCAACGACAAGTCCTCGTGCACTGCAGCATCCGGCGCAGGCAATGCCTAGGCGTTGCGGAAGAATCCGTGCAGCGGATCATGCAGCGCCATCCTCGGCGCCGGCACCGGCAGCGGCCCGCGCTTGCCGGCCGCCACCTGCGCGAACGCGCTCTTGAATCGCGCCATCTCCGGCGCGGTGCCGACGGTGATGCGCGACCGGTTCGGCCACAACGCCCAGCTGCGGCCGACGAACACGCCATAGGTGGCCATCGCGTCCATGAACTCCTTCGCCGGGCGCTTCACGTCGACCATGAAGCAATTGCTTTCCGACGCCGTGCACGCATAGCCCTGCGCCCCGAGCCAGCGCACCACGTCGCTGCGGATGGCGCTGTTGAGCGTGCGCCGCTGCGGCACCAGCGCCGGATCGCGCAGGCTGACCAGGCCGGCGGCGACCGCGGTCACCGGCAGGCTGTTGACGCTGTAGAACTTCAGCTTGGCCAGCAGCTCCGGCCGCGCCACCGCATAGCCCAGGCGGATGCCGGCCATGCCGTAGAGCTTGGAGAAGGTGCGCAACACGATCACGTCGTCGCCGGCGGCGACGCGGTCGACCATGCTGCGGGCGCTGTCGGAGAAATGCAGATACGCCTCGTCGACCACCAGCACGCTGCCCTTGGGCTTGTGCGCCAGCGCATAGTCCAGGTCCTTGCGCGACGTCACCGAACCGGTGGGATTGTTCGGGTTGCAGATGTAGATCACCCCGGCGTTGGCGTCGGCGGCGCACATCGCCTGCACGTCGTGCGCGTCGTCCTTGCGCAGCGGCACCTTGATCACCTTGGCGCCGTTGCGCGCAGCGGCGCGCCAGCCGGATTCGAAGGTCGGATCGGCGGTGACCAGCGACGCGCTGGGCGAGGTGAACGCCAGCATGGTGTAGTCCAGCGGCTCGGTGGAACCGGCGTAGGCCATCAGGTGATCGATGCCCACGCCGAGCTGGTCGGCGAGGGTCTGCAGCAATTCCAGTTGCAGCTCGCCCAGGTAACGGCCGCCGCTGGACGCGATCGCGGCGATCGCGCGCTGCGCGGCCGGCGACGGTCCGCCGGGATATTCGTTGGCGTTGATCAGCACCGGCGCCAGGTCGGCATTGGTCGCCTGCGCCGCGGCGGGCGCGGCCTGCGCCAGCCACGGCGCGCCGAAGCCGGCCGCGGCGACCAGCGCCGAGTCCTTGAGGAAAGTGCGGCGCGAACGCGACGGCTGCTGCATGGCGGACTCCTTGGAAGACAGGGCGAAGAACCTACGGACGCACGGCGACCACTTCGATCTCGATGCGGTACAGCGGATTGCCCAGCGCGGCGATCTGGAACGCCGAGCGCGACGGCAGGTTGGGCTGTTCGGGCGTGCCGAAGAACTGCCGGTAACCCTCCATGAACCCGGCGAAATCCATCTTCCCGCCCAGCGCCGGATCGCCGACCAGGAACGCCTGCATCTTGACCACGTCGCGCATGCCCAGGCCCATGCCGTGCAGCTGCGCTTCGATCTGCGACAGCACGCTGATGGTCTGCGCCTTGGTGTCGCCGTAGGCGGCGGGCGAATCCTTCGGCGCGCTCGCATCGATCGGCCGCGGCACCGCGCCGCTGAGATAGACCGTGGTCTTGCCCGCCGGGATCTCCACCGCCGCGGAAATCGGGAAATCGCTGTTGGGAATCTTGTGGCGCACGATTTCGGCGGCGCCGGCCAGGGCGGGCAGCCACAGCGCAGCGCACAGACCGGCACGGAGCGAGCGGGAAACGAACGAACGGCGCATGCGGAACTCCTCGCGATCGGAAAAGAGAATGAAACGGAACCGGCTCAGTGCCGCAGCGTGCGCACCTCGTCGGCGCTGAGCTTGCCGGGATAGTCGTTGCCGAACTGGCTGCGCACGTAATGCACGACCTCGGCGACCTGCTGATCGTTGAGCATGCCGGCGAAACCGGGCATGCCGCCGCGGCCGTCGAGCACCATCATCGCCACGTACGGCGCCGCGGCCACCTTGGGGTTGCCGGCCAGCGCCGGATACTCGCCGCCGCCGCGCGCGCCCTGCCCGCCGGGCATGTGGCAGCTCTGGCAGATCGCCGCGTACACGGTGGCGCCGGAAGCGGTGGCGAACGCGGCCTGCGGATACAGCGGCGTGGCATCGGAGCTCTGCGCCGCGGCCGGGCCGATCGCCGGCGGCAGCATCAGCGCCAGCACCCCGGCGGCGACCGCCGCGGCGAGCATCCAGTGACGATCCAGCTTCATGCGCGGGCTCCGTTGACGACGCGGCGATGCAGGCGCTCGATCGCGTCGAGTGCCGAGGTGATGGCCCCTTCCTGCCAGGCCGGAATGTACGAGGCGTGCTCGCCGGCGAGCGCGATGCGACCGTCGATCCGGCACAGGTTCTCGTAGTGCTCGGCGCGTGCGGCATCGCTCCACACGCCGAAGCAGCCATGGGTGAACGGCACCCGGTGCCAGCCCACGGCGATGCCGTTGTCGAATTCGCGCGGGTACTGCGGATGCAGCTGGGTGCCGTATTCCACCGCCTTGGCCACGCGCTGCTGCGGCGTCATCGAGGTGAACTCGAACGCCTCCAGTCCCCACACGTAGGCGCCGAGCAGCACGCCCTTGCCGGCGCTCTGGAAACCGGTGCTCGGATAGCTGATCAGGGTGATCGGCAGGTCGGTGTAGCTGATGCCGCCGTAGATCGCCTCGTCCTCTTCCCAGAAGCGGCGCTTGAACTGCAGCCCGACCTTCACCGAGGCCGCGTATGGCACCTGCCCGATCGCGGCGGCCATCTTCTCGCCCACCGCGAGCGGAATGCGGCTGAGGATCGACAGCGGGATCGTGCACACACACCAATCGGCCTTGGCCAGTTGCTCGGCGCCGGCGCCGTCCTGGTAGGCGACGCTGACCCCGTGCGCGTCCTGATCGATGCGGGTGACCCGTGCGTTGTAGCGGATCGCGTCGCCTAGCTCGCGCGCGAACGCCTTGCCGATCTGGTCCATGCCGCCGACCGGCTGGAACATCGCGGTCTGCATTTCGTAGTTGTTGCCGGCCGCCAGCGTGGTCCACAGCCGCGAGCGCAGGATGTCCTGGGTGGTGAACGGTTCGGAGAACTGCGGCTTGCCGGACAGGCCGCCGCCGGGATATTTGGCGAAGCCGCGGCGCTCGCTGCTCTCGCGGCCTTTGACGTAGCCGAAATCCTTGTCCAGCGCGCCCCAGTTGCGCAGCGACTCGAGCAGGATCTCCTGGTCCTCGCGCTGCACCTGCGCATCCAGCGCGCCCTGCCGGGTGCTCTTGGCCAGCAGTTCGGCCACGTGCCCCTTGTAGTCGGCGTCGATGTCGCGGAAACGCTGCGGCTTGCCGCCGAACCCCTCGCGGCTGTGCAGCAGCGCGTTGAAGTTGACCTGCACGAACGGTTCCAGCGCCACCCCGAACTGCTTGCAGTAGGACAGCACCGCCTTGTGATGGTGCGGGATGCGCCACGGGCCGGGATTGAGGTACATGCCCTCGTCGAAGCCGCACTGCTGCTCGAAGCCGCCCAGCTCGGTGTAGCGATCGCCGCCGCGCAGCGTCCAGTTGCGGCCGCCCGGACGCGCGTTGTACTCGAGCACCTGCACGCGATAGCCGGCCTTGCGCAGCTCATAGGCCGCGGTCAGCCCGGCCAGGCCGGCGCCGAGCACCAGCACCGACGCGCCCTTGGCGTCGCCGTCCAGCCGCGGCACGCCGCCGAAGCGCGATTCGGCGGCCAGGCCCAGGCTGTGCATCGCCTGGTACATCATCGCGCCGCCGCCGGCCAGGCCGATCCTGGCGAGCAATTGGCGGCGGGTCATGGCGCCCCTGGTTGGTGCTTGCATCGTCGATATCGCCTCACGGATTGCGGATCGACCATAGCCGCCGCGGCGGCGGCGCAGGCCGTGTGCGGCGGGTAGGTCGCGATGGAGCGGGTAGGAGTGCGGCCGGCGGCGCGCGGCGCGAGCGGATGCGCCGCTGGCGGACGGACCCTCACCCCAACCCCTCTCCCGGGGGAGAGGGGCTCAAGCGGGGCGCGCGCAGCTCAGAAGCGGTAGGTCAGCTTGGCGTAGTAGCGCGCGCCGAAGTAGCCGACCGGGCTGCCGGTCAGGTACGGCGAGTTGTAGTAGCTGAGGTAGTTCTTCTCGAGGTAGTCGTACGCCGCCGCCGGCACCTTGTCGGGGTATTTGTTGAATACGTTGTCGCCGCCGACGCTGACGGTCAGCTGTTCGGTGGGCCGGAACGTCAGTTCGACGTTGGTCAGCGCCATCGTGCCGATCTTCTGCTTGTAGTACGGCGCGCCGTTGACGTCGACCACGTCGAGCTGGCTCAGCACGCTGTCGGGGAAGATGTCGCCGTTCCACTCGTCGTACGGCGCGATCAGCTGGTACTGCGGGCCATAGACCGCCTCGGTCACGCGCAGGCTGAACTTGCCGATGTTGAAGGTGGCGCCCAGGTTGAACCGGTACTTGGGCGCGTTGTTCTCCAGGTTGATCAGTGTCGCCGCGCTGTACATGGTGGCGCCGCCGAGCACCTCCGGCGCCGGCTTGGCGCTGAGCACTTCGGTCTTGTTGTAGTTGGCCGCCAGCATCCAGTCGATCGAGCCCCAGTCGAACTCGGTGATGTAGTTGGTCACCCAGTCCACGCCGGTGCTGCGCGTCTTCAGCGCATTGTTGAAGATCGCCACCGAGATGTTCTGCCGCGCGGTGGCGTCGAGCGAGCCGCCCGGCGCGGCCGGATCGATGCCGCCGAGATAGCCGAAATCGACCAGCGCCTGGCCCAGCGCGGCGTTGTAGGCGGCGTCGGGCGTGCCGTCGCCGTTCGTGTCGCCCGGCTGGCCGGCCTTGGAATATTCGAAGGTGCCCACGCCGATGCGGTCGGAAATAGTGATGCGGTAGAGATCGAGCGTGCTGTCGAAGTTGGGCATCGGCCGGAACACGAAGCCCAGGCTGTAGTTGGTGCTGGTCTCCGGTTTCAGGCTGCCGAAGCCCAGTGCCGCCGCAGCCGCGCTGTTGGGCTGCAGGGTCGGGGTGGCGCTGGTCGGGCCGACCTGCACCGCCGAGTAATAGCCTTCCTGCAGGGTCGGCGCGCGGAACCCGGTGCTGGCGGTGCCGCGTACCGCGAAGGTGTCGGTGAAGTCGAAGCGCGTGGTCAGCTTGCCGACCACCTTGCTGCCGAAGTCGCTGTAGTCCTCGTAACGCCCGGCCACATCCACCAGCCACTTCTCGGTCGGATTGAACACCACGTCGGCGTAGGCTGCGTAGCTGTGGCGGCTGTAGGAGCCGGTGTTGAACAGCGGGTTGTAGCCGGGGAACGAGGACGCGCCGGCGCCGTAGTACGAGGTCGGATCGCCCGGATCGATGCCGTACTGGTCGCGGCGGTATTCGACGCCGGCGTTGAAGGTCAGCGGCTGCGACAGGCCGACGTCGAAATCGTGCGTGGCGTTGAAGTTGGTGGTCCACTGGCTGGCCCAGAAACTGCCGTCGTAGAAGTCCTCGGGCGAATAGCCGTAGTCCTGCCACAGGCTGAAGTTCATCGAGTTCAGCGTGTACACGTCCATCTCGTTCTTGCCGTAGCTGCTGGAGAAATCCCACGACCAATCGGCCAGCACGCCCTTCAGCCCGGCGGTCAACTCGTAGTCGACCTCGTCGGAGGCCTCGGACGGATTGAAGCCCAGCGGATACTTGTGGCTGACCGCGCCGGTCACCGGATAGACGTAGCCGCCGTCCTGGCTGGGACGGCGGTAGTTCTCCTCCGACTGCGCGGTCTTCTTGCCGTAGCTGCCGAACGCGTAGAACTCCAGCGTGTCGCTCAGCACCACCCCGGAGTTGAAGAACAGCGCCTTGCGGTGCACTTCCGGCGGATTGAGCCAGGCGTTGACGTTGGGGAAGCGCCCGTTGAGGGTCATGCCCTCGACGTCGTCGGCCAGGAAGTCGGCCATGCTCGGATTCACCGCCGTGCAGTCGGCATAGTTGGCCACGCAGTCGGCATAGCTGTACGAACCGAGACGGTACACCGTCTTGCGGTTCTCGACCTCGGCGCTGAGGCTGAAATACGCCGCGTCGCTGCCGAAGCCGATGTTGGCGCCCCACGAATCGGTGCCGCCACCGCCATCCTTGTAGCCCGCGTAACCGGCGTCCACTTCGCCGCCGTCGTGGTTCTTCTTGAGGATGATGTTGATGACCCCGGCGATCGCGTCCGAACCGTACAGCGCGGCGGCGCCGTCGGTCAGCACTTCGACGTGATCGATCGCCGCGGCCGGGATGAACGACAGATCGGCCGAGGCCGCGCCGGTGGTGGTGTTGACGTTGGAGGTGATGTGGCGGCGCTTGCCGTTGACCAGCACCAGGGTGTGGTTGGGCGAGAGATTGCGCAGGCTGGCGGTGAGCGTCTGGCTCGCCATGTCGTTGCCGGTCTGGTTGGCGTTGTACGACGGCACCTGGTTGGCGATGGCATTGATCAGGTCCGGCGCGGCCGACTGCTTGAGCATCTCCGCACTCACCAGTTGGATCGGCGCCGGGCTGTCGGTGACCGCCATGTTGGCCTTGCGCGTGCCGGTCGAAATGACCGTGATCGCATCCAGCGTCTTGGCCTCGCCACCCGGCTCTTCGGCCAGCGCCGGCAGCGCCTGTGCGCCGGCCAGCAGCAGCGTCAGCGTGGCCAGCCCGTGACCGTGCCGTGCATTGCACAGTCCCCTGCATACCGATTCCGCCAGACGATCGGCGTTCAGACGCTTGCTCATGTTCAAGACCCCCGAGGTGACGTGGATGTGGCGTGGATGCGCACCGGTTCCCCGACCGGCGGCGCCGCGATCGCGGCGTGCAGGGACCATAGCCAGCACACGGCACCGGACGACCGGATCCGACGGGTAGGTGCGCCGCGAGCGGGTGGGTGGGGGGTGGCGAGCGCCGAGCCGCGGGTAGTGGCGTTCATCGCCGCGGGGGAGTGGGTTAATCTCGGCCAACGACACTTCGGACCCGACCCATGTTCCAGCCGCGCCGTTGCGTGCAGCGCCAGACGCGGTGGCCGCGTTGATCCATCCAAGCCCGAAATTGCTGCTGCTCGACTTCGACGGCGTGCTGGCGGCCTACTCGCGGGCGGCACGCATCGCGCACCTGGCCACCCATTGCGGCTGCGATCCGGCGCGGGTGCGGGAGGTCCTGTTCGCCTCCGGACTGGAAACCGCCTACGACGGCGGCGCCATCGCCACCGCCGCCTACCTGCAACGGCTAGGCGAAGGCCTTGGCACGCAGGTGGACGAGGCCGCCTGGATCGCCGCACGCGTGGCCGGCAGCCGTGGCGATCCCGGCGTGATCGAACGCGTGCTGGCGCTGGCCGGCAAGGTCGCGCTCGGCGTGCTGACCAACAACGGCCCGCTGATGGCGCAGGCGATCCCGCAGATCGTCCCGGCGCTGTTCCCCCTGCTGCAGGGACGCGTCCTGTGCAGCGGCGCACTCGGCGGACGCAAACCGCAGGCCGAGGTCTACCGGCGCGCGCTCGACCATTTCGGCATCGCCCCGCGGCACGCCCTGTTCATCGACGACCTGTTCGTCAACGTCCGCGGCGCCCGCGCGATCGGCATGCCCGCCGAAACCGC
Source organism: Xanthomonas bonasiae (assembly GCF_017163705.1). Classification (GTDB taxonomy): domain Bacteria; phylum Pseudomonadota; class Gammaproteobacteria; order Xanthomonadales; family Xanthomonadaceae; genus Xanthomonas_A; species Xanthomonas_A bonasiae. The sequence goes on along the minus strand of NZ_JAFIWB010000008.1, from coordinate 114,867 downwards.
CAGCGGCGCCCGCGCCCTGCGCCGCGCCCTTGCGCGGCACGGCTTGGGCTAGACGACGCTCCTATCGCCGACAGAGCCCGCGTCCGCCGCAGCTGCCATAACGCCCGCGGCCATTCCTGCTGTAGCTGTAGCTGTAGCTGTGGCTGTGGCTGTGGCTGTAGCTGTAGCTGTGGCTGTTGATGCTGCTGTTGCTGTGGCTTTGCTTTACCGGGTTCCCTTACGTAGCGGCGAATAGGACGGGAAAAACCCCGAAGGGGCGGCGCACATGGATGTGCGCCGTTCACGGCAGGGGCAGGATGCCCCTTCCGTGAATCCCGGCCTATTCGCGGACCCGGAGCGCGCAGCGCGGAGGGCGCGAAGTCAGGGTGTGCTTTCTTTTGGTTACTTTTCTTTGCACAAGCAAAGAAAAGTGACTCGCGCAAAGCGCGAAAGCTTTGCTTGTACCGTTGCCGTTGCCGTTGCCGTTGCCGTTGAATCAAAAGCCAACAGACACTCAAACGTCAATCAGGCTCAACGCTTACCGACATAAGCCTGCAGCGCCGCCCGCAACCGCTTCAACCCCTCAGCCATTTCCTGATCGGTGATATTCAACGAAGGCACGAAGCGCAACACATCCGGCCCGGCCTGCAACGTCAACAACCCATGCGCAGCGGCATGATCGAGAATCGCCCCGGCCTGCCCCTCATGCGCCTGGTTCAGCACCGCGCCGAGCATCAAGCCACGCCCGCGCACCTGCGCAAACAGCTTGAAGTCGTCGTTGAGCGCGGCCAACCCCTGCCGCAGCGCCGCCGCCTGCCGCGACACGTTCGCCGCGATCGGCGCCGACGCCAGCTTGCGCAGCGCCACCCGCGCCACCGCCGCGGCCAGCGGATTGCCGCCGAAGGTGCTGCCGTGCGCGCCGAACTGCATCGTCTCGGCCACCTTCGGCCCGGCCAGCAGCGCGCCGATCGGGAAACCGCCGCCCAACGCCTTGGCCAGGGTCACGATGTCCGGCGTCACCTCGTCCTGCCAGTGCGCGAACAAGGTGCCGGTGCGGCCCATGCCGCACTGGATCTCGTCCAGCAGCAGCAGCGCGCCATGGTGGTCGCACAGCGCGCGCACCTGCGCCAGGAAACCCGGCGCGGCCGGCATCACCCCGCCCTCGCCCTGCACCGGCTCGATCATCACCGCGGCCACGTCGCCGGCGGCCATCGCCGTCTCCAACTGCACGATGTCGTTGAAATCTACATAGCGGAAGCCGCCGGGCAGCGGCTCGTAGCCTTCCTGGTACTTCGGCTGCGCGGTGGCGGTGACCGCGGCCAGGGTGCGGCCGTGGAAGCTGCCGCGGAAGGTGACGATGACCCGCCGGTCCGGCGCGCGGCCCTGGCTGGCAGCCCACTTGCGCACCAGCTTGATCGCCGCCTCGTTGGCCTCGCTGCCGGAGTTGCACAGGAACACCCGCTGCGCGAAACGCGACGCGGCGACCAGTTCCTCGGCCAGGCGCAGCGGCGGCTCGCTGTAGAACACGTTGCTGGTGTGCCACAGCTTGCCGGCCTGCTCGAGCAGCGCCGCCGTCAGGTCCGGATCGTTGTGGCCGAGCCCGCACACGGCGATGCCGGCGGACAGGTCGATGTAGTCGCGGCCTTCGCTGTCCCACACCTTGGCGCCCTGGCCGCGCTCCAGCACCAGCTGGCGCGGACGGTAGATCGGCAGGTAGTAGTGCTGGCCGAGGGCGATCAGATCCGCGGCGGAGGAAGCGGTCATCGAAGGGATTCCTGGGAGAAAGCGCACGAGTATAAGACCGCCGGCGCGGCGGCCGCGCGCGGCCGGGCGGGTGTGCGCGGCAGGCGCCTGTGCGGCTACGGCCTGGCACCTGTGCCGGGCGCTGCGGCGCAGTCGGGCGCACACACCGCGCCGTCTGCGCTGGACACCCACGGTGCGCCCAGCGCCGGCAGCCGCGCCACCGCCGCAGGCATGCCGGGATCGGTTGGCGCCCGTCCAGCGCGCAGCGGCGGTGCCGCCAGGAACACGAATCCGTCGGCAACCGGATGCCAGCCCAGTCCGCGCCGGCGCCAACGCAGCACCGGCTGCACCAGCACCCGGTTCGGGGCTACGCCCGGCAGCCGCGCCAGGTCCTGCGCCAGGCGCCGCGCCGCCGCCGCATTGAGGTCGTGCACGCCCCAGGCCAGCAGCGCGCAGCCGCCGCCTGCGGCCGCCTGCGCCCGTGCCGCCAACTGCGCAGCGAGCCCTTCCGCGGCAGTGCGCCCGGCAAGTTCGTCGGGCGTGTAGGCGCGCAGGCGATGGCCTTGCAGGTAGTGGCCGAAGAAGTCCTGCTCGGCCAACCTGCGGTACGGCGCGCTGGAGGGGCCGAACTTATACGGCAGCACCACCGGCAGCACGACATCGCGGCAACCGGGCAGCCGCTGCACGACCTGCGCTGACCCGCGCCAGGCCTCGTTGCGCTGCAACGGGCGGCCGCGCAGCAGCCACAGCTGCGCGCCCACCAGCACGATCAACACGGCCGCGGCGATGCGCCCGCCACGGCTGCGCGCGCTCGGCCCCGCCACGTCGTACAGGCGCGCCAGCAAGGCCCAGGCGAACGGCGCGGCGGTGAGCAGGTTGCGCGCGGAAAACGACGGCGCAATCGCGACGCTCACCACGATCCCGCTCACCACCATGCCGACCAGCACGCAGCCGCACAGCGCCGCGACCCAATCGGCCTGCCCGCAGGTCCGCGCAGGGTCGTGCGGAACCGCGCGCAAGCGCCGCCACACCCAACGGCCCAGCAGCGCGAGCACTGCCAGCATGGTGCCCCCGGACAGCAGGTCGCGGCTGGCGCTGAGCAACTGGACATAGAAGAACCGGGCATCGTTGCGGAACCACAGCTGGTGCACGTCCTGCTGGGTGCAGTGCAGCAACAACAGCACGAAGCCGACATTGAGCGCCAGGATCGCCACGCCGGATACCGCCAGCGCCACGCGCAGACGCGTGTCGCGCTGCGTCGCGATCAGGAACAGCAGCAGCATGCCGACGCACAACAGCAGATAGGCGTGGGTGAAGCTGGCGATCAGTCCCAATACGCTGAGCGCGGCCCAGTGCGCGAACGGGAAGACGTCGCTGGTCTGCGCACGTCGGCGCAACGCGACGGCGCTGCTCAGCAGGCCAGCCGACAGCAGCAGGCACAGCGCATAACTGCGCGCGTTCTGGCTCTGCTCGAACCAGAACACCGACACCGCGCCCGCCGCCAGGGCGAAGGCCAGCGCCGCCGGCGAGAACACGCGCCGCAGGCCGGATCCGAACACGCCCAGCGCCAGCACCGCGGCCACCGCGCTGGGCAGGCGCAGCGCCGCCTCGCCGTTGCCGGCCAGTTGGCTCCACGCATACAGCAGCACGTAGTACAGCGGCGGATGGGTGTCGGTGAGCGCGCGCCGCCACAGTTCGGCCAGGCCCTGGCCGTGGCCCATCACGTGCAGCGTGTACAGTTCGTCGATCCAGTAGTCGCTGGCATCCAGGCCGACGAAGGCGAACACGCAAGCGCAGGCCGCGATCGCGGCGAAGGCCAGTGCCGGCCAGCGCGGCGCCGCGCCGACGACGTTGCGCAGCTCGCTCACTCCTTCATCGCCAGCGGCGACGCTGCGACGGTGTCGCGACTCGGCGCGACGCCGGCCGCGGCATCCTCGGGCCGCCAGGCGCTGCGCTTGGCGGCGTGGTAGTTCCACCCGCCCGCGGCCAGCGCGCCGGCGGCGCCGGCCAGCCACCACGGCAACCGCAGCGCATGCAGGCCGCTGCCGATCAGCTCGCTGAGGATCGCGCCGCCGAGACAGGCCGCATAGAACATCACCATGCCGTGCAGCAGGCGCATGCCGCTCAGGCGCCGATCGCGGAAGGTCAGCAGGTTGTTGCACTGGAAATTCCAGCCCATCGCCGTACAGATCGCCAGCAACTGCGCCAGCCAGAAGGCCGTGCCCAGCATCAGCAACGTGCCCAGCAACAGCAGGTGCACGCCCATGCCGCTGAGTCCGACCGCGAAGAACAGGCTCATGCGCGCCGGCAGCCAGCCGCGCGTGCGCTTTTCCAGCAGCAGTGCGGCCAGGTCGGCGACCACCCGCGCGTCGAGCTTGGAGGCGCCGCCGCGGCGGCGGCGCAGCTGCGTCGGCACCTGCACCGTGTAGGGACGCCGCCGCGCCGAGGCCAGCACGTCGACCAGGATCTTGAAGCCGACGCCGGACAGCTGCGGCCGCACCTGCCGATACCAGGACCGGCGCATCAGGAAGCAACCGCTCATTGGATCGGCCACGCCCAGCCCAAGCAGCGCCTGGCTCAGGCGCACGCCGACGCGGCTGAGCGCATGCCGGTGGCGGCACAGGCCGGAACCGCCCGCCTCCAGATAACGGCTGGCGACCACCACCTCGGCCTCGCTGTCGCGCATGCGCCGCAGCATGCGCGCGATCAGCGCCGGATCGTGCTGGCCGTCGCCGTCCATGATCGCCAGGCAACGGCCGCGGGCGCTGTCCCATCCGGCGATCGCGGCCGAGGCCAGGCCGCGGCCGCCGCGGCGGCGCACCAGGCGCACCGCCGGATTGCCGGCCGCATACGCGGTCACCGCCTGCGCGGTGCGCTCGTCGTCGGAGTCGTCGACCACGATCGCTTCGTAGTCGATGTGCTGCAGATGCGCGGCGAGTTCGCGCAATACCGGACCGATGGCCTCGTGTTCGTTCAAGGTACAGATGACGACGGAGACCGTCGGCGCGGCCTGCAACGCGGCGGGCGAAGACGAGGGCATGGACAGATCCAGGGGCGCGGGGCGAGCGCCGAAGGGTCTGCAGCGGATGTGGCGGCGGATTGCCGTCGCATGCCGGTTTCGTGCATGCATGCGCATACGCCGCAACGCAACGTCACGCGCTGACGCAGAAAATGGCGAAGGCCTGCAAAGGCAAGGACGGCGAGGGTCGCCGCCCGGCTTGATCGGTGATGAACGGCCGGCGCGCGCGAATCGCGGCGGCGATGCCTGCGCGGCGTCTGCCGGTCGCGCAGGCGCGCCTTTGCGCAGCCGCCGCCGGCGCAAAGCCGACCACCCTGCTCTCGATGCGCCCGGCGTGCCCCGGAGCGGTGCCTGCGACAGACTGCGCCCACGGCTGCGACCGTCCGCCATCTCCGCGAGCGGCGCCGCCTGCCGCGCTGCCCTGCCGTCGCCCCCCCCCCCGGGGCCGCTTGCGTGTCCACGCCACCACCATGCCGGCGCCGCGCAAGGCTCCCGCCCGCGGCCGCGCGCAGACGGCGGGTCCGCCGACGCCGGCATCGGGTTAGCATGCGCGGATGCGACTGTTCACCGATCCCCAGCTCGCCCCCGCACGCGAGCACGGCTGGCGGCGACGCTGGTTCGACATCATCTATCGGCACGACACCCGGCCTTCGCGCAATTTCGACCTGCTGCTGGTCGCGGCGATCGTGGCCAGCGTCGCGGTGATCATGGCCGACAGCGTGCCGGCGCTGCACGCACGCTACGCCAGCTCCATGTACGTGCTGGAATGGGCCTTCACTGCGCTGTTCACCGCCGAATACGCGTTGCGACTGATGACGGTGAAGCGGCCGTTGCGCTATGCGCTGAGCTTCTGGGGCGTGATCGATCTGCTATCGACCCTGCCTACCTACATCTCGTTCCTGCTGCCCGGCGCGCAGACGCTGCTGGTGGTGCGGGTGCTGCGGGTGCTGCGGCTGTTCCGCATCCTCAAGCTGACCCGCTACGTCGAGGAGAGCAGCCTGCTGGTCGACGCGCTATGGCGCAGCCGGCGCAAGGTGTTCGTGTTCCTGTTCACCGTCATCACCCTGGTGGTGATCTTCGGTGCGCTGATGTACGTGGTGGAAGGGCCGGCCAACGGTTTCACCAGCATCCCCACCGCCATGTACTGGGCGGTGGTGACGATGGCCACGGTCGGTTTCGGCGACATCGCGCCGCTCACGCCGCTGGGCCGCGCCATCACCTCGGTGCTGATCCTGATCGGCTACAGCATCATCGCCGTGCCTACCGGCATCTACACCGCCGAACTGGCCAACAGCCTGCGCGACGCCGACCGCAGCCGCGTGCCGGATCAACGCACCTGCGCGCACTGCGGCCTGCAAGGCCACGACCGCAGCGCCGGCTACTGCCGGGGCTGCGGCCAGGCGTTGCCCGATCCCGCAGCGCCCTGAGTCCTCACCACACGCCGGTGTTGGGCATCGATGCCCACGGCTCGGCCGGGGCCAGCGCCTCGCCTTTCTGCAGCAGTTCGATCGAGATCAGGTCCGGGCTGCGCACGAAGGCCATGCGCCCGTCGCGCGGCGGGCGGTTGATGACGATGCCCTGCGCCTGCAGGTGCGCGCACAGCGCATAGATGTCGTCGACCTCGAACGCCAGGTGGCCGAAGTTGCGTGCGCTGCCGTAGTCCTCGTCCGACCCCCAGTTGTAGGTCAGCTCGACTTCGGCCTCCGGGTTCTGCGGCGCGCCGAAGTACACCAGGGTGAACTTGCCGGCTTCGTTGTCGATGCGCCGGGTTTCGCTCAGGCCCAGGCCCTCGGTGAAGAATTTGCTGGTCTTCTCCAGATCGTGGACGCGGATCATGGCGTGCAGGTATTTCATCGCGACAACTCCAGTGGATGGGGGAATGGGCAGGACCGCCGCGCCTTGCGGCGTTGCCGCCACGCGCAGCGCGACAGCGGAGTCCTTGCACAGGCGCATAGGGTAGCGCCCGCGGCGTGCAGGCGCAGGCAAGCCGCAGACGCCGCCGCTGCGCCCGCCGCTCAGCGGAAGTAGCAGGCCTTCAACGGCAGCGTGGCCGCGCCGACCGCGCTGGCGTCGGCCATCGCCGCGGCCGGCAGCAGCACCGGCAACGGCCGCGCCTGGCCGCGGCGCGGCTGGTTGTCGATGCGTAGCTGCGGGATCAGGCGCAGCGCCAGATCGCGCGGAATGCGTCCGCCGAACACCACCGCCTGCGGATCGAAGACCGCGGTGATCGCCGAGACGATCAGCGACAGGCCCGGCACCGCGCGCGCGATCCAGCGCTCGATCGTCGGCCAGGACGGGTCGTAGGCCGCCACCAGCGCGCTGACGTCGGCCAGCATTACCCCGTCCTCGCCCAGCATCTGCCGCAGCAGCTCCAGCGTGCCGCGCTCCAGGCCCGGCCCCGGCAGCATGCCGGCGAATTCGCCGGCATTGCCGTGCGCGCCGCGCAGGCAGGCGCCGTCGATCACCACGCCGCCGCCAAGACCGTAGCTGAAATACAGATAGGCGAAGTCGCGATACTGACGGCCGACGCCGAGCAGGCTCTCGCCGACCGCGGCGACGCTGCCGTCGTTGTCCACCCACACCGGCAGGCCCAGCGCGTCGGCGAGCCAGTCGCCGATCGGCAGTTCGCCCAGCGCGCGCAGCGGATCGGGCGGGTTCATGCGCTCGGCGCCATCGACGAAGAACCCGGTCATCGCCACGCCCGCGCCCAGCCGCGGCCCGAGTCCGCGTCCGGCCTCGGCCAGCAGCGCCGCGTCGGCCTCGCGCAACTGCGCCAGCAAGGCCGCCGGCTCGGTCGAACGCAACGGGTGCTCGGCGGTGGCGCGGACCTGGCCGCTGAAGTCCAGCAGTGCCAGCGACAGCGCATCGGTGGCGATCGAATAGCCGACGGTGTGGCCGTGCGCGGGATTGAGCGCGATCGCCGCACCCGGCTTGCCGCGGCCGCCATGCGCCAGCGAAGCGCCGATCAGCACCAGCCCGCGTTCGGCCAGGCCATCGATCAGGCGCACCGCCGATTGCACGGTCAAGCCGGTGATGCGGCTGAGATCGGCACGGGTGACGGTGCCGAACAGGCGCAGGCTGTCGAGCATGCGCCGCTCGTTGTCGCTCAGATCGGCATGCGTGGCATGGGCAGGGCGGGAAGCGCGCGGCAGCGAGACGGCGACGGGAGCGGGCATGAGCGAGGGTCGGCGGAAGGTCGGGAAAGCATAGCGGGCAATGGTGAAATATTTAATTCACCCTTAGTTATTAGAATCCGGCCATCGCCATGGAAGATCGCCTCTTTGCAACGTGGCTGCTCCAGAGACCGCGGCGCTTCTGCATCGGTCCCAGGCCGCACATCCCGCAAGGAAACCCGCCCTGCGGCGACCAATGCAATGGGAGTTTCCAGTCTGGGAACAGAGGGTCGGAGCTGAAACCCTTCCTGCGGGCACCGGCGCGACGAACGCATCGTCGCCGCGCGGCCGGCGCCTGCCCCGCTCAATCCAGGAACAGATCCGGCAACAACGGCTGCGCCGGATCCAGCGCGTAGCCGGACAGGTCGGTCACGCCGGCCGCGGCCAGCACCTCGTCGTCGATCAGGAACTGCCCATGGAACCCGGCCGCGGTGCGCGTCAGCACCGCATGCGCCGCATCGGCCATGATCTCCGGACGCCGGCCGTTGCCCGCATCGACACCGGGAATCATGTTTAGCGCCTCGGTGGCGATCAGCGTGCGCGGCCACAGCGCATTGACCGCCACGCCCTGCGGGCCGAATTCGCCGGCCAGGCCCAGGGTCACGAAGCTCATGCCCATCTTCGCCAGCGTGTAGCCGGTATGCGGCGCCCACCATTTCGGATCCAGCGACGGCGGCGGCGCCAGGGTCAGGATGTGCGGATTGGCGCTGCGCAGCAGATGCGGCAGACAGGCCTGCGCGCACAGGAAGCTGCCGCGCGCATTGACCTGCTGCATCAGGTCGAAGCGCTTCATCGGCGTGTCCAATGCGCCGCGCAGCCAGATGGCGCTGGCGTTGTTGACCAGGATATCGATGCCGCCGAACGCCTCGACCGTCGCCGCCACCGCCGCGCGCACCTGCTCCTCCTCGCGGATGTCGCACTTCAGCGCCAGCGCGCGGCCGCCGGCCGCCTCGACCGCCGCCGCGGCGCTGTGGATGGTGCCGGGCAACTTCGGATTGGGCACCGCCGACTTGGCCGCGATCGCCACATTGGCGCCGTCGCGCGCCGCACGCAGCGCGATCGCCAGACCGATCCCGCGCGAGGCGCCGGTGATGAACAGGGTTTTGCCTTGCAACGTCATGGGATTGGGGATTCGGGATTGGAGATTCGCCGCAGCTTAGCGCTTTTGTCGTCCCCGCCAGGACAGCCCAGACACAGCCATGCGCTTTACCAATCCCGAATCCCCAATCCCCAATCCCGGCACTTCAGGGCTTCGGCCCCTGCCCCTCGTTGTCCTCCCACTTCAGAATGCGCCGGGTGACGAAGCGGTAGACCGGCTTGCCGGTGGCGAACCACAGTTCGCGCACCCAGGAGTGGCGCTTGAGCAGGCGCAGTTCGATCGGGGTCAGCGCCTGCCGGCAGTACATGCGCTTGTGCTTGAGCAGGTGGCGCAGGTCCTCGCGCGCCAGCAGCCGCATCCAGCGCGAACGCGGCGCGCCGCGCACCGCCAGCTGGAAGTCGATCAATGCCGGGCTGCCGTCCTCCAGCACCAGCCAATTCGCTTCCTTGGCCAGATCGTTGTGCGCCACGCCGCGCCGGTGCACCTGTTGCAGCAGGCGCCGTGCGGCACGGAAGTAGGCCAGGTCGCCGCGCGGCGGGCGCTGGTACATGGCGTCGCCGGCCAGGTAGCTGCGGTCCAGGAAGGTGCCGTCCCAACCGCGCAGCTGCGGCGTCGCCGCCATGCCCGACAACTGCTGCAGCGCCCGCGCCTCGCGCCGCGCCAGCCACCAGGCCGGCAGGCGCAGCCACCATGGCGCGGCGGTCAGGTCGCGGCGCACGAACACGCGCTCGCCGTGGCCGTCGGCTTCGCGTACCAGCAGGATGCGTCCGAAGCTGTCGGACTTGAGGATCTGGGTGGAAGCGGCCGGCGCGCGTGTCATCGCGCCAGTTTAAGCGGAACGCCATGCTCGCCCACTTATAATCCCCCCATGAATGCATCATGGATCGACGCCACGCTGGAGTGGGTCGCAACGCATCCCATCCTGGCCGGCGCGGTCATCTTCGCGATCGCGTTCTGCGACGCGGTCATCGTGCTGGGCACCATCGTGCCGGCGTTGCCGCTGCTGTTCGCGATCGGCGTGCTGATCGGATTGGGCCAGATCTCCGGCCCGTACGCGGTGGTCAGCGCCGCCCTCGGCGCGCTGGCCGGCGATGCGCTCAGCTACTGGGTCGGCCACCGCTGGGGCCACCAGTTGCGCAACTACTGGCCGTTCCGGCGCTATCCGCAGCTGCTGGATCGCGGCGAGGTGATGTTCCGCCGCAATGCCTTCAAGAGCATCCTGGTGGCGCGCTACGTCGGCGCGATCCGTCCGTTCGTGCCGGCCGTGGCGGGGATGATGAAGATGCCGCTGCGCCGCTACTTCGTCGCCAGCGGCGTCGCCGCGGTGACCTGGGCGCTGCTGTTCCTGGGCCCGGGCTGGCTGCTCGGCCAGGCCTACGACGCGGTGGCCGCGGTCGCCGGGCGCCTGTTCCTGGTGCTGGGCCTGCTGGTGCTGGCGCTGGGCCTGGTCTGGGCGATCGTGCTGTACGGCTATCGCTGGTCGGCCGGGCACATGGACGCGCTGCTGGCGCGCGGCCTGGACTGGTCGCGCCGGCACCCGGTGCTGGGCCGCTATTCGATCGCGGTGTTCGACCCGCAACGGCGCGAGTCGGTACCGCTGGCGATGCTGGCGGTGATGCTGCTGGCGCTGGGCTGGGGCTGGTTCGCGCTGCTGATGGTGGTGGTCGGCCACGGCGAGCCGCTGCGGCTGGACCTGGCGGTGCACGACCTGATGCTGGCACTGCGCAATCCGCTGGCCGACTACCCGATGACCGCGCTGGCCTCGCTCGGCGACTGGCAGGTGCTGGTGCCGGCCACCACGCTGGGCCTGATCTACCTGATCTGGCGCCAGCGCTGGATGGCCGCGGCGCACTGGCTGGCGGCGCTGGCCTTCGGCCTGGCGCTGACCAAGCTGCTCGGCACCACCGTGCACGTGGTGCGCCCGCCGGCGGCCAGCAGCGGTTTCGGCTTCCCGTCGGTGGCGGTGACCATGGCTACGATCAGCTTCGGCTTCTTTGCCGTGCTGATCGCGCGCGAACTGCCCGGGCGCTCGCGGGTGTGGCCGTACCTGCTGTCGGGCGTGGTGGTGACCCTGATCGGCTTCGCCCGCCTGTACCTGGGCGCGCACTGGCTCAGCGACGTGGTCGGCGGCATGCTGTTCGGCATCTTCTGGCTGCTGGTCCTGGGCATCGCCTACCGCCGCCGCTTCAACCGCGCGTTCTGGATGAAGCCGCTGGCCTGGCTGTTCTATGGCGGCTTCGTCGCCGCGGCGCTGTGGTACGCGCCGCGCAACCTGGAGCAGAAGCTGGCCAAGTTCGAACCGCCGCCGCCGGTGCTGATGGATCTGGCCGCCACCACGTGGTGGCAGGACGAATGGCGGCTGCTGCCATCGCGGCGCAACGAGTTCGACGACGACCAGCGCTGGCCGCTGGACCTGCAGGTGGCCGGACCGCTGGCGCCGCTGCAGCGCCAGCTCGAAGCCGCCGGCTGGCGCGTGCAGCCGCAAGCCGGCTGGCAGCAGGCGCTGCAGTTGCTCGACTACAAGACCCAGGCCGAACGCGTCCCGGTGCTGCCGGCGACGCTGGACACCCGGGTGGAATCGCTGCTGATGCTGCGCAGCGGACCGCGCCCCGGCGAACTCTATGCATTGCGCCTGTGGCCGGCCCCGGCGCGGCTGCAACCGGGCAACGTGCCGCTGTGGCTGGGCAGCGCGCAGAGCCTGCGCTACGAACGCCACTTCAACCTGATCGGCCTGTGGCGCCCGCTGCGCGGCGCCGATCCCGCGCTCAACGCCGTCACCGACGCGCTGCACGCGCTGCCCACGCGCAAGGACATGCATCGCCCGTCGGATGTGCCGGTATTGCTGGTGCGCAGCGAGGGCGAGGCGCCAGTCGCGGCGCCCTGAGCGCTTTCGCGATCGGCCGAAGACCAAGGCCACCCGGTGTGCCGTGCCGCCCATCATGGCCAGGAGCACCCGCTCCCAGCCATGTGGGCGAACGGCGATGCATGCAGGAATGCATTCGATTGGCCTCGTGCCATCGCCCCGCGACGTTTGCGCGACCGCGCAATCCCATACGTCGTATATCGCATCCGGCTCCCGGCCCCCGGCTCCACTCCGGACCGCAGCGCAGTGCTACGTCCAACTCCACGCCGCAGCAGACACGCGAACACACAGCGAGACGCGCCCTCGTGCTCCGAGTCAGATGCCGTCGAGACGACGGCCGGCTTGCGCGCCGTTCATGGCCAGAGCGGCCTCGATCGCGACAGATAGTCCAGGTAGAGCGCGTCGCGACTAAAGTCGCTCCCACAAACAGGCATTACCGGACGAACATGCTGCTGTAAACCGCAGGCTGCGCTCAACGCATCCGCCGCCAGCACTCCTGCGAATCCCGAATCCCCAATCCCGGCTTCAAGGAATCCACCCCAGCAACTGCTCCAGCCGCTCGTGCGGATCGTCTTCCTGCAGCAGCGCCAGGCGCTGGCGCTCGTCCAGCGGCAACAGTTCGGCCAGGCGCCAGCCGACCCAGGCGGCCTGGTCGAGCAGGCGCGGGCCGACCACCAAATACACATCGGCGGCCTGGTCCAGGATGCTGTCCAGCACGGTCGACAACAGCGCGTGCTGCGGCTGCAACTCGTCGTCCTCGTCCGGCGCGCGCCAGTGCACGTCGCCGACCACCAGGCCGTTGTCGCGGACCCGGCTGCGCAACACGTGAAAGCGGCGTTCGCCGCGCAGGCTCAGCACCAGCACGCCGTCGGCACCGACATCGAAATCGACGATGCGCGCTTCGGTGCCGTACGCCGCCGGCACGGCCGGGACGCCGGTCTCGGCGCCCTCCAGAATCAGACACACGCCGAAGCCGCTGCCGCTGCGACCGCAGTCGCGCACCATGTCCAGGTAGCGGCGTTCGAACACGCGCAGCTTGATCGACGCACCCGGCAGCAGCACCGCATGCAGCGGGAACAGCGCCAGCGTGCTGCGCTCCTCGCTCATGCAGGCGCCCCACTGCACGGCACGACGCTCATTGCAGCGCCGCCAGGAAGCGCCGCGGCGCACCGTCGAAGCCGCCGTTGGACATGAACACCACATGGTCGCCGGCACGCGCCTGCGCCTGCAGCGCCGCCAGCAGCGCATCCACGTCCGCGGCGGCGCAGGCCTGGCCGCGGACCGCGGCGATCACCTTGCCGGCGTCCCAGGCCAGCTCCGGCCGCTGCAGGAACACCACCGCATCGGCCGCCTCCAGCGCCGGCGCCAGCGCTTCGGCATGCGCGCCCAGCCGCATCGAATTGCTGCGCGGCTCCATCGCCACCACGATGCGCGCCGCGCCCACGTTCGCGCGCAGCCCTTCCAGGGTGGTGCGGATCGCGGTGGGGTGATGCGCGAAATCGTCGTAGACGGTGATGCCCTGCGCCTGGCCGAGCACTTCCAGGCGCCGCTTGACGCTGCGGAACTGCGCCAGCGCCGGCATCACCTGCGCCGGCGCCACGCCGACCGCGTGCGCGGCGGCCAGCGCCGCCAGCGCGTTCATCACGTTGTGCCGGCCGAGCAGCGGCCAGCGCACTTCGCCCAGTTCCTGGCCGCGGTGCAAGACAGCGAAATGGCTGCCGTCGGCGGCGAGCGGACGCGCGCTCCATTCGAACGCCGGATCGAAGCCGAAGCGCTCCACCGGCGTCCAGCAGCCCATCGCCAGCACCTCGCGCAGATGCGCGTCCTCGCCGTTGACGATGAGCCGGCCGCGCCGCGGCACGGTGCGCACCAGATGGTGGAACTGGCGCTGGATCGCGGCGACGTCGGGGAAGATGTCGGCGTGGTCGTACTCGAGGTTGTTGAGGATCGCCACCAGCGGCCGGTAGTGCACGAACTTGCTGCGCTTGTCGAAGAACGCGGTGTCGTACTCGTCGGCCTCGACCACGAACAGCGGCCGCTCCTGCGCGGCTGCGGCTGCGGTTTCGCTGACAAGCGTGCGCGGGCCGGTGGCGACCGCTGCGTGCTGGCGCGCAACGACGGCCTCGGCGACCGGATCGCGATGCGCACCGCCGGCCGAAGACGCCGTGCCGCCCAAACGTGCGGACACGCCGAAATCCTCGGCCACGCCGCCGATCAGGAACCCCGGCTCGCGGCCAGCCGCCTGCAGCAGCCAGGTCAGGATGCTCGTCGTGGTGGTCTTGCCATGGGTGCCGGCCACCGCCAGCGTGTCGCGCCCGGGCAGCACCCGCTCGCTCAGCCACTGCGCGCCGGAGGTATAGGCACGGCCGGAATCCAGCACCGCCTCGACCGCGGCATTGCCGCGCGACAGCGCGTTGCCGACGATCACCTGCGCGCAGTCGGCCCCGATGTGCTCGGGCAGGTAACCCTGCTTCAGCGCGATGCCCAGGTGCTCCAGTTGCGTGGACATCGGCGGATAGATCGCCTGGTCGCTGCCTTCGACCTCATCGCCGAGTTCGCGCGCCAGCGCGGCGACACCGCCCATGAACGTACCGGCGATGCCGAGAATATGGATCTTGCTCATGGCGCGATTGTCGCCGATCCCCCGACGCGCGCAAACCGGCACGCTGCGGCTGCCGGCCCGCGGCGCGGCGCCGCCGAAGGGCGAACGCCCACGCCCGGCCCTCGAAACGGCGGCCACGTCAAGTTAGGAAATCCCCCACACCCCCCGAAGAAAGTTCCCGATAGGCAAGTCGGGAGCCAACATCGAAAATGAACAAGCCAGCCGCAACACCCTACGGTCCTACTCCCCAAGAGGCCATCCCCAAGGGAGCTCATGTTGTGGGGCCCTGAGCAAGCCCGTTCGCTGGCACCTAACGTTTCCGGCCTCCCGCCCGCGTCCACGCGTGGCGGGAGGCATGGTTTGTTTTGCCCTGCCCGCCCTTGGCGACGGATATAGCTGGATCCTGGCGCAGAACGCGGCTCGCCGACCAGGTGGCACGGACGCGCGGCAGCCGGAGTGGGTCGACGCCCTGGCGGGCTTGAGCCCTGCGCGCGCGCCGCACACGCCGGCCTTGCGTCCCTTTATCCCTTGCAGCAGCGGTTTCAACCCCGACAAGCGCAGTGTGAGAGGTGCGGACTTCGGACACAGCCTGTCGGGGCTGAAGCCCCTCCTACAGTGCACCCAGTCAGCTTGCCGCAAGTCCCTGTAGGAGCGGCTTCAGCCGCGACGAGCACAGCGGCGTGCTTCCCGGCCGCGCAATGCGTCGGGACTGAAGTCCCTCCCACAGTGCACCCAGTGAGCAGGCCGCAAGTCCCTTAGGGAGCGACTCCGATGGCCTCGCTATCGGTCGCGACGAACGAAGCGGCAAACCTGACACGGCGTCAGGCAGTGCGGGGGCCGAAGCACTCCCCACAACGCACCCAACCACCAAGCGCATTTTTTCCCTGTAGGGGCGGCTTCAACCGCGATCAGCGCAGCAGCGCGCCTTCCGAGGTCGGAAACCGTCGGGGCCGAAGCCCCTCCTACAGTGCACCCAGTCAGCTTGCCGCAAGTCCCTGTAGGAGCGGCTTCAGCCGCGACGAGCGAAACGGCGTGCTTTCCGGCGGCGCAATGCGTCGGGACTGAAGTCCCTCCGACAGTGCATCCGGTGAGCAGGCCACAAGTCCCTTAGGGAGCGACTCCGATGGCCTCGCTATCGGTCGCGACGAACGAAGCGGCAGACCTGACACGGCGTCGGGCAGTGCGCGGGCCGAAGCACGCCCACGACGCACCCAACCCACCAAGCGCATATTCCCTGTAGGAGCGGTTTCAACCGCGACCAGCGCAGCAGCGCGCCTTCCGAGGTCGGAAGCCGTCGGGGCTGAAGCCCCTCCTACAGTGCGCCCAGCACGATGGCGGCAGGCCTGCGAAGCAGGGGCTACGGATGCGTCGGACCAGCAGGCGCGCCGAGCGCCGCAGCGAGGCGGCCGCTCGACGCAGGGCCGGCTCAGCGGCCGATCGCCGCCAGGATGCGCGTCAGCACGTCGTCCAGCGAACCGACGCCGTCCACGCGCGCCAGGGTGCCACGCTTGTCGTAGAAACCGATCACCGGCGCGGTCGAATCGTTGTACACCTGCAGGCGCTTGCGCACCGACTCGGGGTTGTCGTCTTCGCGGCCTTCGGCCTTGGCGCGGCCTGCGATGCGCTCGACCAGCAGTTCGGTGGCCACGTCCAACTGCACCACCGCGTCCAGCGGCTGGCCGATCTTGGCCAGCAGTTCGTCCAGCGCCGAGGCCTGGGCCAGGTTGCGTGGATAGCCGTCGAGGATGAAACCGTTGGCGACGTCGTCGCGGCCGAGCCGCGATTCGAGCATGCCAAGCAGGATATCGTCGGAAACCAGGTCGCCGCGCGCCATCACTTCCTTGGCCTGCACGCCCAGCGGAGTGCCGGCGGCGACTTCGGCGCGCAGCAGGTCGCCGGTGGAAATGTGCGGGATCTGCAGCTTGTCCTTCAGGCGGCTCGCCTGCGTGCCCTTGCCCGATCCGGGCGGTCCCAACAGAACCAATCGCATCAACCTGACTCCTCGAGGAAATTACCGTGCGCGGCCGGCGGCGTTAGACTCGGGGGCCACGCCTGCGCTGTACCGCAAGGCCCCCAGCTTAACGCATCCGGGCAATGTCCCGGCAATGTCCCCACCCCAGGAGCGAGTCCCGACCATGGCCCAAGGCACCTTGCTGTATGCCCAGTCCGGCGGCGTCACCGCCGTCATCAACGCCAGTGCCGCCGCCGTGATCGGCGAGGCGCGCGCGCGCAAGGTCAAGGTCCTGGCCGCGCGCAACGGCATTCTCGGCGCGCTGCGCGAGGAGCTGATCGACACCTCCAAGGAGTCGGCCGCGGCGATCCGCGCGCTGGCGCACACCCCCGGCGGCGCGTTCGGCTCGTGCCGCTACAAGCTCAAGTCGCTGGAGGCCGACCGCGCCAAGTACGAGCGCCTGCTGCAGGTCTTGCAGGCGCACGACGTGCGCTACTTCCTCTACAACGGCGGCAACGATTCGGCCGACACGGCGTGGAAGGTGTCGCAGCTGGCCGACGCATTCGGCTATCCGCTGCACTGCATCGGCGTGCCCAAGACCATCGACAACGACCTGGCGGTCACCGACACCTGTCCCGGCTTCGGTTCGGCCGCCAAGTACACAGCGGTGTCGGTGCGCGAGGCGGCGCTGGACGTGGCGGCGATGGCCGAGACCTCGACTAAGGTATTTGTCTACGAGGCGATGGGCCGCCACGCCGGCTGGCTGGCCGCCGCGGCCGGCCTGGCCGCGCAGTCGCCCGACGACGCGCCGCAGATCATCCTGTTTCCCGAACGCGCCTACGACGAAGCCGCGTTCCTGGCGCAGGTGCGCAAGGTGGTGGACAAGGTCGGCTGGTGCGTGGTGGTGGCCAGCGAAGGCATCCAGACCGCCGACGGACGCTTCGTCGCCGATGCCGGCGGCGGCACGGACGCGTTCGGCCACAGCCAGCTCGGAGGCGTGGCTTCTTACCTGGCCGGCAAGGTCAAGGCCGAACTCGGCTACAAGGTGCACTGGACCCTGCCCGACTACCTGCAGCGCTCGGCCCGCCACATCGCCTCCAAGACCGACTGGGAACAGGCCCAGGCGGCCGGCAAGGCCGCGGTGCAGTTCGCGCTGAAGGGCATGAACGCGGTGATGCCGGTGATCGTGCGCAGCAGCGATGCGCCGTACCGCTGGAAGATCGAAGCCGCGCCGCTGAGCAAGATCGCCAACCACGAGAAGAAGATGCCGCCGGCGTTCCTGCGCAAGGACGGCTTCGGCATCACCGAGAAGGCGCGCCGCTACCTGCAGCCGCTGATCCGCGGCGAAGCCTATCCGCCCTACGACCGCAACGACGGCCTGCCGAAGTACGTGGCGCTGAAGAACGTGGCGGTGAAGAAGAAGTTGCCGGCCTGGGAGGGGTGAGGCATGGCGCGGGTGCCGGGGCGCGGGCCCCGGCGTCCAGCGCGCTTCGGTCATGGCCGCCGGGACAGTGCCGCTTTCGCTGCAGCCGGGTCCCCGACGCCACATCTCCTGCACCCGGCGCGCTGTGCCGGTTGAGCGCCGGGCGGATCACCCTGGCGGGCGCAGAAGCTTCTTCAGCCCGCTTTGGACGATCTCCGCGAACACCTTCGGTTCGCCATAGGCGCGCGCGGTGAGCATCGCGCCGTACACGATCGACATGAACGCTTCCGCCTCCAGGCGGGCGGAGCCTTGCAGCTGGAAGCGGCCCAGTTGCGCGCCCTTGGTCAGTACGATTTCCAGCCAGTTCGACAGGTCGCGGAAGTGCGCGCGCACATGCTCGGCCAGATCGTCGGGCAAGGTGGGCAATTCGCTGGCGAGCATGCCGGCGACGCAAAAAGGGGCGGACGCGTCGGCGATGCACCGCTCCCAGTAGCCGGTATAGAAGCCGAGTTGCTGCTCGGGATCGAAGACGCCGCTCTCCAGCATCCGGGTCTGCGCAACGATCAGGGCGCGGGATTCCTCCACGACCGCACGCGCCAGATCGGCCTTGGCAGGAAAGTGGTGGTGGATGCTCGCCTTGCGCACCTGTACCTGTTCGGCGACGTCGGCGTAGCTGAAGCCGTTGTAGCCCCGGGTCTGGATCAGGTAACGGGCCGAATCGATCAGTTTCTGCTGCGTGGTCATGGCTGGATTCTACCACCCGGTAGGTAGTCACTCGGTCCATCAAGCGCTGTATGGCCTGAGATCAAGGGATCTCAGGAATGCATTGACTATTTGCCTACCAACTAGTAGGTTGATATCTCTTCCGAGGATGTCCCCCATGAACGCACTTCGCAATTTCTACTTCCTGCGCGCCGCCGCCGCCTTTGCCTGGGTTGCCGCGGCCCTCCTTTCCTCGCCCGGATCCGCGGCGCTCGCCGGGACACTCCTGGTGCTTTACCCGGCCTGGGACGCGCTCGCGAACGTTCTGGATGCGCGGCGCAGCGGCGGACTCCAGGCCAACCCGGGGCAGACGTTCAACGCGCTGGTCAGTGCCGTCACCGCCGTCGCCATGGCCATCGCGTTCGCGCTGCACGGCAACCCGGGCGGCGTCCTGGTTTTCGGCGCATGGGCGCTGCTCGCCGGACTGTTCCAGCTCGCCGTGGGCATCCGCCGCCGCAAGCTCGGCGGCCAGGTCTTCATGATGCTCAGTGGCGCCCAATCGGCGCTCGCCGGTGTCTTCTTCGTCGTCCAGTCGTTCGGCGCCGCGCCGACCCTCGCCCAGCTCGCGCCCTACGCTGGATTCGGCGGACTCTACTTCCTGCTTTCCGCCCTGTGGCTGAGCTTCCGGAAGCCGCGTCCGGCGCCCTCGACTTCCTGAGGCGCCTGGCGAGAACACGCTCCCCGCCTTGGATAATGGTTGTCCAGGCGCAAGGGTGCTGCGGATTCACGGCGCAGGAGGCAGTTACGCTATCGCACGGCAACCGGCATCCGCCCTGCAAACCGGCGACAAGGAACCGGAATGGGCGTCGATTGGCACAACGGTCCGATCACGCACGCAACCCCGGTGGACGAGACCTGCCGCAATGCGCAGGCCGTGCGCCGGTTCCTGGCCGGCGCGTGCGGGGCCGGGTTCAAGTTCGATCGCGCCTTCGTGGCATGGATCAAGGACGGCGCGCCCAAGAACATGGGCGACGTTGCCGCCGAATGGCTGCGCCGGCAGCGGGCAGGACTGTCGCCAGCTCGATAGCTGCGTGGGTTCGCGTGGCCTATATGTTCGACTCCGCGTGCGTGGCCTGTGCGTTCGATTAAGAACTGGCGACAAAGAACGCAGTGGCATCAGTTCTCCAACCTGCTGCCAAGTGCGGCTGCGCAGCGCAGCCTCGCGACTGCCCAGGACCTGGCGACGCGATTGGGCCAGGCGGTGCCGATCGCGTTGCAGGCCTTAGCGCGCGTCGCGTTCCTGCACGGCATAGCGAACCGGCAGCGACGGCAGCATCAACGCGGGAGCTGCGGTTCCCGGCGCGACCAGCACTTGGTCCAGCGCGATCGCGTCGTCGCCCTCGCGCGCGACGAAGGCCTGGACCAGGCGGGTGCCGGCGGTCGGCAACAGCGCCTGCGGGATCGGACTCGGCGTGCGGCCCATGCCCGCCAGCCATTGCGGACGCCCGGCGACGAGCGTCGTGCGCGGGTGCACGACCTGCAGATCGACCGAACCCGCTAGCAGGCCCACCGTCAGCGGCTTGCCGTGCCGCATCAAGACCACGGAGCGGCCATGTGTCTTGGGTTCGGCGATGGCGTACAGGTCGGCGTCGGGCCGATTCATCGGGATCGGCGACAGGCCCGCCTGGTCGATCGTCAGCGGATCGATGCCCGTGGCGCGCTTGAGCCGCTGCGCCATCATCTCGACCTTTCCGCCCTCTGCGGCGATCGGCCGTTCGGCGGCATGGTGTTCGCCGGCATAGATCAGGATCTTGCTGGCGGGAGCGTGCTCGAGCGCGCGCCGGATGAGGTTGTCGGCCTGGTCCTGCTCCCGCTGCGCCTGGGCCTCGCCGGGATCGGCGGCGTAGTCCGTGCGCGTGGTTTCGTACGACACCAGATGGTAGCCCAGCGCGAGCGACTGGCGCAGGAAATCGGCGAAGACCGGATCGTGCAGGTAGTAGCCGCTCGTCTGCCGTGGGTAGCCGTCCTTCGAGAGCGCCGCCATCTTGTCGCGCGAGACCGCATCGTCGGCATCGCGCTTCAACGCCTCGGCCGCCAGCACGGTGTAGCCGAGCGGGCGCAAGGCGCGCGCGACCTCCAGCCCGAACGCGCGGCCGCGTGGATCGAGATGGTTCTCGTCGAGGATCACGATGCTGGTGCGGCGCGCGCGGCGCACGATCTCCGCAAGCGCGGAAACGCCGTGCGCGGCGCGCAGGTCGGCGAGCTGTTCTTCGGGCACGTGGAAGTCCGCCGCCTTCGCCGGATTGAACGTCGGCATGCCGGTCATGCACGACATCACCTGCGCCCATTGGTCGAACACGTCCGCATCCTGGATATCGCCCGCCGAGGCGACGCCGAGATGCGCCAGCAGGCCGAACGAGGCATCCAGATAGCGGCCATGCATGGCGTCCTGGACGGACTGGTCGTTGGCGGCCTGGACGCGCGCCGCCGCATCCGACGCGGGCGCATCCGGCACGGCCGGCGAGGCCATGGCGGAAGGCATCGCGGCCGTACTCGCAGCCGTCGCCGCCATCAGCCACAACAAGCCGCCGACAATCGATTGAAACCGCATGGATGCTCGGACCTTTTAGCGCGTGCAGGAGTATTGCCAGGAGCGCGACGAAAGACAAGATCGCGACCGGCGCGCACGATCGGCAAGGAACGAGATGAGCTTCGACTGGCAAAACGGCCCGATCACGCGCGCGACGCCGGTCGACAGGACCTATCGGAATACGCAGGCAGTACGCCGCTTCCTCAGCGGCGCATGCGGCGCCGAGTTCAAGTTCGATCGCGACTTCATGGCGTGGATCAAGGACGGCATGCCCAGGAGCATGGGCGAGGTTGCCGACGAATGGTTGCGGCGGCGGCGACAAGGGCCGGAAGCGGCGCGCTAGGCCTGCACCGGCTCGAATGCGCCCACGCGCCGAACTGCACACCTGAAACAACGGCAGTGCGCATCGGCGGCGGGGCGCGACAGTCCGAGACAGCCGCCAGCGGCACTGGACGCGATGAAGCTTGCGAGCATGCGCATCGCACCAGGCGAGGACGCGCCGCACCCGCCGATGTCCATGCATGGCATCGGCGGCGACGCTTAAGCAGGCACGCAGCGGGCGACGTCCCGCAAATCTCGCCGGAACCAATTGGGGATGCCGCGCGCGGCGAAATGCCGCTCCGCGCCCCGGCTCAGCGGCAGGCCTTGCCTTCCAGCGTCATCTGCGCGGCGAACTGCGGCACCTGCGCGATCGCGCCGGCCGCGGCCTGCTTCTTCGCCTCTTCCAGATAGATCCGCGACTGGCCCTGGCCGTCGAGCTCCGCCTTGGTCGCCACCGGCTTGCGCCACACCCGCACCACCGCCTGCTGCGACGGACAGGCCGCGCTGGGCACGCGGATCACGTCGTTGAACTTCCAGCCGGTGGCCTCGCTGGGCTTGGCCTGGTCGAACTCCACCAGCCTGGCGCGCGGCTGGCAGGTGGGGCTGCTGCGCACCGCGGAAAACTTGTAGGGCTGTGCCGCATCGCCGGTGTAGACGCCTTCGAAGCGCACGCAGGCCTCGGGGATCTGCCGGATCGTGTGCACCACACCCACCGCCTGCGCGGCACCGGGCTGGCGCTGCAGTTCCGGGACCGGATCGGCGGCCAGCGCCGCCAGCGGCGCGCAGGCGCACAGGCCCAGGGCCAGGGTCGAAGCGAATGCGCGCCGCCGCGCCGGGATCGTCGATTGCATGGGCTTGCTCCTTGGAAGCGATGCGCAACGCTGCCACGCGCCGACTGAACGCGGCGCCAAGACAGCGCAGGCGCCTGCCGCTGGCGATGCGTAGGACCCGGGCGCATACTCGGCCCGGTTCAAGCCAGGTCGCACATTGCGATACGCACCACCGGCGCGTTGCGGCCGCGGAGTCGTTGCATGCCTCAGGCTCCTTCGGTGTGATCCCGCTGTACGTCCACACGCTTGGGCGACATCCACATCCTTGGGAGGGGTCATGCTGGAACGATATGCGGTCACCGTGGCACTGGCGTGCGCGGTCTTGGCAGTACTCTACGGCGTCGTGTCCACGCGCTGGATCCTGGCGCAGCCCGCCGGCAACGAACGCATGCGGCAGATCGCCGATGCGATCCAGGAAGGCGCACGCGCCTACCTCAACCGCCAATACCAGACCATCGCCATCGCCGGCGTGGCGCTGTTGCTGCTGGTCGGGTTCTTCCTGAGCTGGTACACCGCCGGCGGCTTCGCGATCGGCGCGGTGCTGTCCGGCGCGGCCGGCTACATCGGCATGAACCTGTCGGTGCGCGCCAACGTGCGCACCGCCGAGGCGGCGCGGCGCGGCCTGGGGCCGGCGATGGACGTGGCGTTCCGCGGCGGCGCGATCACCGGCATGCTGGTGGTCGGGCTGGGCCTGATCGGCGTGGCCGGCTACTACGGCGTGCTGCAATGGCTGGGGCGCAGCGTCGAGGAAAGCCTGCATGCGCTGGTCGGCCTGGCCTTCGGCAGTTCGCTGATCTCGATCTTCGCGCGGCTGGGCGGCGGCATCTTCACCAAGGGCGCCGACGTCGGCGCGGACCTGGTCGGCAAGGTCGAGGCCGGCATCCCCGAGGACGATCCGCGCAACCCGGCAGTGATCGCCGACAACGTCGGCGACAACGTCGGCGACTGCGCGGGCATGGCCGCGGACCTGTTCGAGACCTACGCGGTCACCGTCATCGCCACCATGCTGCTCGGCGGGCTGATGGCGGCCGAGGCCGGGCGCAACGCGGTGCTGTATCCGCTGGTGCTCGGCGGGGTGTCGATCGTCGCCTCGATCGTCGGCACCTTCTTCGTGCGCGTGCGGCCCGGCGGCTCGATCATGGGCGCGCTGTACAAGGGCGTGATCGTGTCCGCACTGCTGGCCGCGGCGGCGTTCTGGCCGGTGACCCAGCAGCTGATGGGCGACACCGCCTCCGGCGCGACCAAGCTGTACGGCTGCGCGCTGATCGGCCTGGTGCTGACCGGCCTGATCGTGTGGATCACCGAGTACTACACCGGCACCCAGTACAAACCGGTGCAGCACGTGGCGCAGGCCTCGACCACCGGCCACGGCACCAACATCATCGCCGGGCTCGGCATCTCGATGAAGTCGACCGCGCTGCCGGTGATCGCGGTGTGCGCGGCGATCTGGGGCGCGTTCGCGCTGTCGGGCCTGTACGGCATCGCCATCGCCGCCACCGCGATGCTGTCGATGGCCGGCATGATCGTCGCGCTCGATGCCTACGGGCCGATCACCGACAACGCCGGCGGCATCGCCGAGATGGCCGAGCTGCCGCCGGAGGTGCGCGCGGTGACCGACCCGCTGGATGCGGTCGGCAACACCACCAAGGCGGTGACCAAGGGCTACGCGATCGGTTCGGCCGCACTGGCCGCGCTGGTGCTGTTCGCCGACTACACGCACAACCTGCGCGCCGCGCATCCGGGCGAAACCTTCGCCTTCGACCTGTCCGACCACACGGTGATCATCGGCCTGCTGCTCGGCGGCCTGATTCCCTATCTGTTCGGCGCGATGGCGATGGAGGCGGTGGGCCGCGCCGCCGGCGCCGTGGTCGAGGAGGTGCGGCGCCAGTTCCGCGAGATCCCCGGCATCATGGAAGGCACCGGCAAGCCGCAGTACGACCGCGCGGTGGACATGCTGACCCGCTCGGCGATCCGCGAAATGATCGTGCCGTCGCTGCTGCCGGTGGCAGTGCCGGTCGTGGTCGGGCTGCTGCTCGGCCCGCGCGCGCTCGGCGGCCTGCTGATCGGCACCATCGTCACCGGGCTGTTCGTGGCGATCTCGATGACCACCGGCGGCGGCGCCTGGGACAACGCCAAGAAGTACATCGAGGATGGCCACTTCGGCGGCAAGGGCAGCGAGGCGCACAAGGCCGCGGTCACCGGCGACACGGTCGGCGATCCGTACAAGGACACCGCCGGCCCGGCGATCAACCCGCTGATCAAGATCATCAACATCGTCGCCCTGCTGATGGTGCCGCTGCTGTAGCGGCACGCGCCCGGCACCGGCGCTGGCGATCCGCCGGCGCCGGGCCGCACGCAGCGCCACTACAGGCAATCGATCAAACCGTCGTTGACGCTGCGCTGGCTGTGCGGCAGCGCCGCGAACAACGGGTGCTCCCCTGCCAGCGCCTGGTACAGCGCGACCAGCCGGGTCTGCGGCAGCAACGGCGTGGGGCACTGCCACAGCTTCGCATCCACCTGCACCTGGCCGGTGGCCGGGTCGATGCTGGCCTCGCTGGCCCCGAAGGTCCACACGCACTGGCCGATCGCCCCATCGCGCTGGCGCACCGAGCAGCGGTAGCGCAGCGGCTGGTAGTCGCTGTACTCGCCCTCGCAGAAGGTGTCGCCGCAGCTCTGGTCGAAGTCCTCGGCCAGCCGCCGCTCCAGGTCGTCGAACGCCTCCCAGCCCGCGCCCGCGGTGGGATAGTCGACCGCATCCACGTAGACCTGCTGCGCCTGCGCCCGGGATGCGCCACAGGCCAGCAACACGACCGCCAGCAGCGGGCCCATCGAATACCGGATTCCTTTCATCGCCTTGCTCCTTGGGTGGACTGTGGACACAGGGTCGCCCCGCAGGCGGCCGGGCACTATCGGACACCTGCCCATGCGCAGCGGTACGGAGTCCGAAAGCCTTGTAGGAATAGGCTTAGCCGCCCGCGCTGCATTGCAACAGCCAACCGACTAGAATGCAGGCCTCTTTGAAGCCACTCCACTGGAGCTAGCGCATGGGTCTGGAACTGGTCACCTCCGGCAAGAATCTCCCGGAAGAAATCAACGTCGTCATCGAAATCCCCAAGGATTCGGAGCCGGTCAAGTACGAAGTGGACAAGGCCAGCGGCGCGATCTTCGTCGACCGGATCCTGTCCACGCCGATGCGCTACCCCTGCAACTACGGCTACGTGCCCAACACCCTGTGCGGCGACGGCGACCCGGCCGACGTGCTGGTGGTGCTGCCGCTGCCGCTGGTGCCCGGCTGCGTGGTGCGTTGCCGCCCGGTCGGCGTGCTCAAGATGAGCGACGAGGCCGGCAGCGACGAGAAGATCCTGGCGGTGCCGGTGGCCAAGGTGTTCGAGGGCTACGGCCACATCGAGGACATCGCCCAGGTGTCGGGCCACTGGATGGAGCGCATCGGCCACTTCTTCGAGCACTACAAGGATCTGGAGAAGGGCAAGTGGGTCAAGCTGGACGGCTGGGGCAACGCCGCCGAGGCCAAGCAGATCCTGCTGGACGCGGTCGAGCGCTACAAGGCCGGCGCCTGACCCGACCAACCGACGCCGCGGTGGGGGGGGACCAACCGCCGCGGCTGACTCGCTTCACGTTTTACGAATGCGGACGCTGCCGCATTCCGGGGTTTAGAGTACATTGCTGAACGAATGTCCGGGCCGGTCGAGCGTGAACCGGCCCCTCTTGGGGGGTAGTCTCTTGCGTATCCTGTTCGTCGGCGACGAGGCGAGCCTGCCGGCCGAAGTCACCGAATACATCCGCGAATTGGGCGAGGACTGGCAGGTCCAGACCGTGACCGACGGCAATGCCGCCATCGCCGCCGCGGCGACCGTGCACCTGGATGCGGTGATCGCCGCGCCGGCGTTGCCGGACCTGACCACGGCCACCCTGCTCGGCCAGATCCGCACGCTGAGCCCGGAAACCATCCGCATCGCGCTGATCGACGCCGAACAGAGCAACCGCGCGCCGCCGGCACGCATCATCGGCGTGGCGCATCGCTTCCTGCCGCTGCCGCTGTCGCCGGAAATGCTGCTCGAGGCGGTCACCAGCATCGAGGAACTGCAGGAGCTGCTCGGCGATCCCAGGCTGCGCGCCAGCATCGGCCGCATCGAGAAGCTGCCCTCGCCGCCGCACCTGTACCTGAGCCTGATGCATGCGTTGGAACAGGACGACGGCAGCAACGCCGCCGACCTGGCCAAGCTGGTCTCGGCCGATCCGGCGATCGCGGCCAAGGTGCTGCAGCTGTGCAATTCGGCGTACTTCTCCAACGGCCGCACGATTTCCGACCTGCGCACCGCAGTGACGCGGCTGGGCATCGCCACCTTGCGCGACCTGGTCCTGGCCAGCGAAGTGTTCTCGGTGCAGGCGCTGTCCAATGCCGAACGCAACGCGTTGCAGCAGCGCTCGCTGCTGGCGTCGAAGCTGGCGTCGAAGATGCTGCCGTCCTCCAGCGCCGAACTGGGCGCGACCGCCGCGCTGCTGGCCGACATCGGCCTGCTGCTGCCGGGCATCCGCAACGAGCGCGAGCCGGCCGTCGAAGGCGACGAGGAACGTCCCGGCCATGCCGAGGCGGGCGCCTACCTGCTCGGTCTGTGGGGCCTGCCGATGCCGATCATCGAGGCGGTGGCGTTCCACCGCGAGCCCCAGCGGTCCAGCACCCGCAGCTTCTGGGTCACCGGCGCGGTGCACGTGGCGATGGCGCTGGCCAGCGGCTCGGAGATCGACGAGGACTACCTGGCCAAGACCGGCACGCTGAACAAGCTGCCGACCTGGCGCGAACAGGCGGAAAACCTGATGGGGCTGACCTCGGCCTAGCCGCGGCTGCGCTGCCGCGGCAGCGCAGCGGCCTTTCCAGGGAAGCGGGCTTGCTTGACGGGCATGCCCATCGCGATCGCATCGAAAAGCATGGGCGGCGTCCTGCGCGGCGCTGTCCATGGCGGCGTGCTGGTGATCCGGCCATCGGCGCAAGCGCCGCAAACGACCACATGTCCCAAGCATCCCAAAAGCAGGAATAGCGGCTAGGTTCGCTGTCCCCGGCCATGCCGTGCGCGAGACCGTCGCCATGACGGTGCGCCGCGGCGATGACGGGGCGCAGGCGCTGTTGCAGGAGCGACTTCAGTCGCGACAGGTTCGCCGGCAACGCCCGTTGCGACTGAAGTCGCTCCTGCAAAGAACACCAGTTCCTCGCTCGCCCCTCGCCCTCTCGCCGCAGCGGCGTTCGCCGCGCGCCGCAAACAAAAAAAGACGGGCCTTGCGGCCCGTCTTCTTCTGGCTCAGACGCTGCTGGATCAGAAGCGCTGGGTGTACTTCATGTAGAGCATGCGGCCGATATCGAAGCTTCCGTTGTAGGAGAAGTTCGAGTTGGGCTGGCTGTACATGATCGGACCCTGGTGGTTGAACACGTTGTTGGCGCCCAGCGACACGGTGGCATCCCACGGCGCGTTGTAGCGGATCTGCACGTCGTGGAAGGTGTTGGAACCGACCGTGCGCGACGGCTGCTCCAGCGTGTACGCGGAGGTGAAGCCCGGCTCGTTGCACTCCGAACCGCCGCCCAAGTCGTACGCACATGCCTCGCGCAGACCGGAGTAGTAACGCACGCCCCAGTTGACCCCGAAGTCGCCGTAGCTCCAATCCACGTTCAGGTTGGAACGCAGGCGGAAGTTGGAACCCCAGTCGCTGCTGCCCCAGCCGTTGCGCTGCTCGATCGGCGTTTCCGATTCGTTGTCGCGCTTGTATTCCTGATAGTCCACATAGGTGGTCTTCCAGTCGAACACGAAGTTGCCGAAGCCGGTGTCGTTCAGGCGATAACGCACGCCCAGATCGTAGCCGGCGGTTTCCTGGTAGCCGCCGTTGATCAGGGTCCGGGTCACGTCGATGACCTGGCCGCTGGTGGCGTCACGCACGAAACGGTCGCAGGCCGCGCCGATGTTCTGCACGTAGCACTGGTTGAGGATGGAGGTGACCGATTCGGCGGCGATGACGTCGTCGATGCGGATCTTCCACCAGTCCAGGCTGATGTCCAGGCCGTTCACGTAGCTCGGGCTGTAGACCAGGCCCAGCGTGTAGGTCTTGGAGGTTTCCGGCAGCAGCTCGGGGTTGGAGCCGGACAGGTACGCGTAGTTCGACTGCGACCCGGGGCCGCTGGCGTCCACGCCGCCGGAGGCTTCCTGGCGGAAGTTCGCCGGCACCGCGGCGCCGCAGCGCCCGGCCACGCCCGCGTTGCGGGTGGCGGCACCGAACAGGGTGTCGCACGGATCGGTGTAGGAGTCGAAGGTCTGCGAGGTGCCGCCGTACAGGTCGGACACGGTCGGCGCACGGAAGCCGGTGGCGTAGGTGCCGCGCACCAGCAGGTCGTCGATCGGCTTCCACTTCAGGCCGAACTTGCTGTTGGTGGTGTCGCCGAAGGTGTCGTAGTCGGAATAGCGACCAGCCACGTCGAACGACAGTTCCTTGGCGAACGGCATGTCGGCCAGCACCGGGATGTTGAACTCCAGGTACACCTCGTCCAGCGAGTAGCCACCACGGGTCGGCGCGCCGGCCAGGTCGGTGCTCAGGCCGGACTGCAGCAAGGCGTCGGGATCGTAGCGCGCGTCTTCGCTGCGGTGCTCGACGCCTGCGGCCATCGCCAGATCGCCGGCCGGCAGCGCCATGATGGTGCCGCTGAGGTTGGCGCTGTAGACCTTGGTGGTGCTCATCGAGGTGTCGTGCGACGGCAGGAACAGATAGGCCTGCAGCGCCGGATCGGCCAGCGAGCCGGCGCCGGCGGCGCCGTACGGCAGCAGCGGGTTCCACGGGGTGCAACCGGCGATCACGTTGCCGGCCGAGCCGCACTTGACCACGCCGTCGCTGTCCAGGAACGACGGGCCGACCGCGTTCTTCACATTCGGAATGAACAGGTTGCCGGTGCCGGTCTTGGTGCCCTTGTTGCGGTTGTAGACATAGCCGACGTCCCAATCCCAGTAGTTGTCGCCCAGCTGGAACGAACCTTCGAGCCCGCCGCTGAAGCGGAAGGTGTTGAGTTCGGAACGGGTCTGGCGCGGCACTTCCCAGGTACGGCGCATGAAATCGACGTCCTGGCCCGGCAGCGGGTTGAAGTAGCTCTGGCCCGACAGCGGGGTGTCGTAGGCCACCGAACGGTACGGATAGCCGGCGATCTGCTGCAGCGTCTCGCGCTCGGTGTACAGCACGCTGGCGGTACCGCGGACGTTGTCGGTGAAGTCGAAGTTGCCGTTGGCGAACACCGAGCGGCGCTCGATCCCGGTCTGCAGGAACATCTGCTGGCTCGGGTTGGACAGGTCGGCGTTGCTGAAGTCGTGGTAGTCGGCGAAGTTGCGCGGGTTGCCGCCCGGATTCAGCGAATACATGTTGCCGGCGCCGTCGATCAGCACGCCCTTCTCGCTGATCGCGCTCCAACCGTTGGAGGCGTCGGCGGTCGGGACCGGATGGAAGGAACCATTCGGCGAGGCGCTGTAGTCGCGGTCCTTGGCGTAGACCGGATCTTCCTTGCTGTACTCGGCGCCGAGGGTCAGCGAACCGCGATCGTTGCTGGCGCCGTAGACGAAGTTGTAGGTCTCCTTGTGGCCGTCGCCCTGGCCGTACTGGCCGACGTAGGCGCTGGCTTCCAGGCCATCGAAGTTCTTGCGGGTGATCACATTGATCACGCCGGCGATGGCGTCGGAGCCGTACAGCGCCGAGGCGCCGTCGGTCAGCACTTCCACGCGCTCGACCATCGAGGTCGGGATCGATGCCAGATCGGTGTAGCCACCGGAGCTGACGCCCATGCGCTTGCCATCCAGCAGCACCAGGGTACGCTGCGGGCCGAGGTTGCGCAGATCGACGTACTGGCCGCCGACTTCTTCGCCCGAGGACAGCGCGTCGGCACGGCTGATCGCCGGCGAACCGGTGGCCGACAGGTTCTGCACGATATCGGCGACGCTGGTGTAGCCCTGCTTCTCGATGTCGGCGCGCTGCAGCGCGATCACCGGCTGGGCGGTCTCCGAGCTGGCCTGACGGATGCGCGAACCGGTGACCTCGATACGGTCGAGGTTGGTCGGATTGCTATCGGTAGCGGCGGCTTCTTGCGCGCCGGCCATGGCCGGCGTCAACGCGATCGCGATGCTGGCGGGCAACAGGCCCAGCCGCACTGCGGAAGTGCGAAGGTTCATTCATCTCTCCAGGGGTAACGTTAGGGGCGTGTTAAGCGCCCTGGGCACGTTACGTTCCGGTGAGCACCGGCGCTTTGCTGCGGCCGTTCGCAGACTTTGCCGACTCTGGCGGCACGGTCGCCGCCTGCCGATATTGCGAAGCGGACACGCCGAAGCGCGCACGGAAGGCGCGGGCGAAGCTGCAGCAATTGTCGAAGCCGCTGGCCGCGGCGACCTCGCCGATCATCATCGTCGTGTCGCGCAGCAGATCCGCGGCGCGCTCCAGGCGCAGCCGCGCCGACAGGGCCTGCGGGCTTTCCTCGTACAGGCACTGGAAGGTCTTGGACAGATACCAACTGGAGAAGTTGGTCAGCTCGGCCAGTTCGCTGATCCGCACCACGCGGTCGCGGTGTCCTTCCAGATACAGATGCGCGCGTTGCATGCGCCCGAACACCTGGCGCTTGCGCACCCGCGAACGCCCGGGGCAACGCTGCACGCGGTGCGACAGCTCGCCCTGCATCGAGGCCAGGTGCAGCAACACCGGACGCATCGCCAGCACATCGCCCGGCCGCGCCGCCGCCTGCCGCCACAGCCGCAGCGCGATCCGCGCCTCGCGCGGCGGCAGCACGCCACGGCCGGCATACAGGGTCGCATCGGCCATGCGCCCCAGCGCCTTCAATGCGTCGGCATCCAGGCTCAGGCCGATGCACAGCCCGTCGCGATCGGCCTGCACCAGCGGCCGCGAATCGCGCTCGAAAGCAAGCCACTGGCCGCGCTGCAGTTCGAAACGGCCCTCCTTGGCTTCGATCCAGGCGCTGCCGCGCAGTTGGATCCAGACCGTGAACGCGGCGGCCGAGGCCTGCAGGCTACCCAGGCGCGCCGCGCCCAGGCAGGCCGAGCCGGCGGGCGCGTCCTCGTTGTCCAGCATCCGTTGCTGCCCACGATCGGCCAGGAAGACTTGTCGCATCCGATGCACCCGCTTTGCGTTAACCGGCGCGCAGTGTTGCCGGATGTGGCGGCAGGGTCAGGACGATGTGGCGATATTTGTCCGAAATCGGCACGAAGCCGTCACGAATGACTTACGAAGCTCACTTTCCCTTGTGCAACAACCACTTGGAGGCGATCACCGAGAACCAGCCGGTGCTCTCGGGCATGCGCATGAAGCCGATGTCGCTGCCGTCCTCCACCGCCAGCGACGCGTACACGTCGCCGCTGCGCCGATCGATGCTGAAGCCGTTGACCGCGCTGAGCCGGTCGCGGTCCAGGCATACGCTGTCGCCCAGGCCGCCGCCGATCCGCGCCAGCCGGCTGGCGCACTCGCCGGTCGGGAACAGGTAGCGCACCTCGCCGTCCGTCCCGAGCGCCCAGGTGCGGTAGCGCCACAGCGATGGCACCGCCGCGTCGACCGCCGCCACGCTGGCCGGGTCCAGGGTCGCGTCGGCGCGCCACAGGCCGCTGCGCGCCAGGCGCGTGAACAGCACCCGCCCGCTGCCCGGGTCCACGCGCAGTTGCGAGACATCGTCCAGCGACGCCAGCCGGCGCCACGGCAGGCTGCGCCGGTCGTACAGCTGCAGACGGGTGCGGCCGTTCTCGCCGAGCAGCACCAGCAGCTGCGCCGGATCGCCGGTGTACTCCGCCTGCAGCGGTTCGCCGGACGGCACCGGCAAGGGCACGACGCTGCCCGACTGCGGCCGCACTTCGTAGATCACCGAGCGCCCCTGCGCATCGCGGCCGCTGACCAGCAGCGACTGGCTGTCGGCCGACCAGGCCGGCGCCTGCCCGGTTTCCGGGCGCACGCCCTCGATCAGGCGCAGCGACTGCGGCCGGGTCACGTCGCCCCACCACAGCGCAAAGCTGCCGGAGCGGTCGGAGGTGAAGACCAGCTGGCGGCCGTCGGGCGCGATCACCGGCTGGCTGTCGCGCCCGGTCGAGGCGAACAGGCGCTGGCTGTCGCGCTTGCCGGAACGGTCCGCGGCGGAGATGCGATACAGCGCGAACTGCGGGCGCCGGTGCACGAACGCGAGCCGCTCGCCGTCGCGCGACAGGGTCGGCGACTGCGCGTCGCCCAGGTCCAGGTCGCGCAGGCGCTGCGAGGCGGCATCCAGCCGGTACAGGCGCGTCTCGCTGTCGACCCGGCGCCCGAACACCAGGCCGCGGCCGTCCTGGGTCCAGTCCCAGCCACGGATCTCGGCGAACTCGCGGGTCAGCGGCTCGGCCCGGCCGCCGCCGGCCGGCATCCGCCACAGGCCGCCCATCTGCGGGTTGCGCACGAACGCGATCCACTGGCCATCGGGCGAATAACGCGGCGCGTAGTCGAAATCGCCCGCCGCGAGCGTGTAGGGCAGCGCGCGCCAGTGGCCGCTGGCCAGGTCCAGCACACGGATCCCGCGGCTGGGCTGGCGCCCGGTCATGCTGCCGAACAGCAGGCCGCGCCCGTCCGGCGTCCAGTCGAAACTGAGCAGTTCGGTGCCGTCGCAGCGCGTCGCTTCGCGCGCCACGCCAGGCCTGTCGGCGGCCACCAGCAGCACCTGGCACTGACCTTCCGGCCCCAGCCGGGCGAAGGCGATGCGGCGGCCATCCGGCGACCAGGCCGGCAAGCGGTCGGAATAGCCCTTGCCCGGCACGCCGAGCGAGCGCGGCGGCGCGCTGCCGGCCGCACGGCCGGTCGCCTGCACCAGCAGTTGCGTCCCCGCACGGCCCTCGATCCCGGCGGCATACGCCACCTGCGCGCCATCCGGCGACAAGGCCGGCTCCAGCTCGAAGCCCGGCATCGTGGTGATCAATCGGTACGGCCGCTCCGGGCTGCCGACCACCCGCTCCTGCTCGCTGCCGGCCGGGTCCTGGCCGCCCCGGGGCAGCCACCAGACCAGCATCGCCAGCAGCATCAGGCCGGCGCCCGCGGCGGCGGCCAGCACCGCCTGCAAACGGCGCGACGGCGGCGCAGGCACGACCGCGGCCGGCGACGGCGCTGCGTCGGCGACCGCCGGCACGGCGACGTCGGCATCGGTATCGGCGCGCAGGTCCTCGCTCGCCAGAGCAGCGGTATCGGCCTCCACCTCGGCCAGCGCCTGTACCGGCGCCACCAGGCGATAACCGGTCTTGGCCAGGGTCTCGATGTAGGCCGGCGCATCGCCCTTCGCGCCGGCGGCGAACGCCTTGCGCAATTGGGTGATGGCCTGGGTCACCACATCGTTGGTCGGCTGCGTGTCCGGCCAGACCTGGGCCAGCAAGGTCTCGCGCTCCACCACCTGCCCCGGCTGCGCCAGCAGCACGCGCAACACGCCCATCGCCTTGGGCGTGAGCCGCTGCGGCCGCCGCGCGCGCGGCGCATGCACTTCGCGCAGCGACAGCAGCACCAGGCAATCGCCGACCTGCAACCGTTCCGGAAGCAGTGGAGTGGCGGAGGATGGAGAGGACATGCGACTAAGGCAACGACGATCCGCGATGGAGTGGGAACCACGTCGCGGCAAAATGGCGCCGCGTGGCGTCAACGGGCAGATTCGGCAAACCAATGCGACGAATGCAGCCAGGCGTGGCGACGCCGACAAATTCTACCCTAGTCGTTGCCGCCGCCAACCGCGGCGAAGCACTACAGGCTCTCTCTCCGCCGACGAAACTCACATAAACGTTGCAAGATTACGCGCCACTTGGCGCGTTTTTTTTAGCCACAGTTCAGGCTCTTGATTTGCGTGTGACGCTGAGCCCAATCAGTCGCGACACCACCAGGGCGATATACATCACCCCGGCGAACTGTTCGAGCATCACCAGCGAACGCGCCAGCGGCAACACCGGCAGCACGTCGCTGAGGCCGACCCCGGACAGCACGCTGAAACTCAGGTACAGCAGTTCCATCCAGGTCCGCGGCGACTGCGTCGTCTGCGCGCCGATGAAACTGCCCGGCAGCCATTGCTGGCACACCGAGAACGCGAAGGCGAACGCCCATGCCAGCAAGGTGAAGGTCGCGCCTGCCGCATACAGTTCGTCGCGGGTGACCTCGTGGTCCTGCAGCATGTACGCGATCAGGCTGGCCGCGGTATAGAAGTACAGCAGGCTTTCCAGCAACTGCGCGAACGCGCCGAGTTCGGGACTGTGGCGCAGCGCCGCGGCGATCGACAGCACCACCGACGGCACCGCCAGGCACCAGGCGATCCACAGCACCGACGGGCTGCGGTTGACCACCCACAGCGCCAGGCCCAGCACCACAATGCCGAACGCGCCGAACAGCGCGCGCCCGGCGGCGGTGTCTTCCATCAGCGGATACAGCAGCAGGCCCAGCAATTGCACGCCCAGCAGCAACGCGGACGGATGGCGGCGCAAGGCGAGCGCGTAGCGGAGCATGCGGAATTCCGGAGGTGGCGTGCGCGCATCATAGACAAGCGCACGCCACGGCGGCGGCATGCCCCCGGACTTACCCCTGCCGATAGACCTCGGCGCCGGCGTCCAGGAACTGCGCCGATTTCTCGGCCATGCCGGCCTGCAGCGCGTCGCTCTCGCCGACGCCGTGCTCGGCGGCGTAGTCGCGCACGTCCTGGGTGATCTTCATGGAACAGAAGTGCGGGCCGCACATCGAACAAAAATGCGCCAGCTTGTGCGCGTCCTTGGGCAGCGTCTCGTCGTGGAATTCCTTGGCCTTTTCCGGATCCAGGCCGAGATGGAACTGGTCGTCCCAGCGGAATTCGAAGCGCGCCTTGGACAGCGCGTTGTCGCGCACCTGCGCGCCCGGATGGCCCTTGGCCAGGTCGGCCGCGTGCGCGGCGATCTTGTAGGCCATGATGCCGTCGCGCACGTCCTGCCGGTTGGGCAGGCCCAGGTGTTCCTTGGGCGTGACGTAGCACAGCATCGCGGTGCCGAACCAGCCGATCATCGCCGCGCCGATCGCCGAGGTGATGTGGTCGTAGCCGGGCGCGATGTCGGTGGTCAGCGGCCCCAGCGTGTAGAACGGCGCCTCGCCGCATTCGCGCAGCTGCTTGTCCATGTTCTCCTTGATCAACTGCATCGGCACGTGGCCGGGGCCTTCGATCATGGTCTGCACGTCGTGTTTCCACGCGATCCTGGTCAGCTCGCCCAGCGTTTCCAGCTCGCCGAACTGCGCCGCGTCGTTGGCATCGGCGATGCAGCCCGGGCGCAGCCCGTCGCCCAGCGAGAAGGCCACGTCGTAGGCCTTCATGATTTCGCAGATGTCCTCGAAGTGGGTGTAGAGGAAGTTTTCCCTGTGATGCGCCAGGCACCACTTGGCCAGGATCGAGCCGCCGCGCGAGACGATGCCGGTGACCCGCTTGGCGGTCAGCGGCACGTAGCGCAGCAGCACCCCGGCGTGGATGGTGAAGTAGTCCACGCCCTGCTCGGCCTGCTCGATCAGCGTGTCGCGGAAGATCTCCCAGGTCAGTTCCTCGGCGCGGCCATCGACCTTTTCCAGCGCCTGGTAGATCGGCACCGTGCCGATCGGCACCGGCGAGTTGCGGATGATCCACTCGCGGGTCTCGTGGATGTGCTTGCCGGTGGACAGGTCCATCACCGTGTCGCCGCCCCAGCGGATCGACCACACCAGCTTTTCCACTTCCTCGGCGATGCCCGAGCTGAGCGCGCTGTTGCCGATGTTGGCGTTGATCTTGGTCAGGAAGTTGCGGCCGATGATCATCGGCTCGCTTTCCGGATGGTTGATGTTGTTGGGCAGGATGGCGCGGCCGCGGGCGATCTCGTCGCGCACGAACTCGGGGGTGATGACGTGCTGGATGCTGGCGCCGAACGCCTCGCCGGGATGCTGCTGGCGCAGCAGCGCATCGCGCACCGCCTCCAGCCGCTGGTTTTCGCGGATCGCGACGAACTCCATCTCCGGGGTGACGATGCCGCGGCGCGCGTAGTGCATCTGGGTGACGTTGGCGCCGGCCAGCGCGCGCCGCGGTAGGTGCCGGGCCGGGAAGCGCACCGCGTCCAGCCGCGCGTTGTGCTCGCGGCCGCGGCCGAAATCGGAGCTGAGCTGGGCCAGCGCCGCGGTGTCGCCGCGTTCGGCGATCCAGCGCGCGCGCAGCGGCGCCAGGCCGGCGCGCAGGTCGATGGTCGCGTCCGGATCGGTATACGGCCCGGAGGTGTCGTACACGGTGACCGGCGGATTGTCTTCGCCGCCGAACAGGGTCGGGGTGCGGGTCAGCTGGATCTCGCGCATCGGCACGCGCAGGTCGGGACGCGAGCCTGGCACGAAGATCTTGCGCGAACCGGGGATCGGCCGGGTCACCGACTCGGACAGGGTATCGGCCTGCTGCAGCAACGGGCTGGGTACGGCATTCATCGGCATTCGTCCTATTTCTGAGAGCCTGCAGGGAGTGCAGGCGGTTGCGAGCGAACTCGCATCACGGACGAAGCGGCGGCGCGGGCACGGCCCGGCGCGAACGGCGCACGGACCAGGCTTGCGAAGCTTCCCTACGCCGGTATCAACCGGATCAGGTTCGAAGGGACTGTCTCAACCGCGGCCTGCGCCGACGGTACCCCCGCTTCTGCGGCTATTAGACCCGTTTCTGCGGCAGCAGCCAACCGCGCGCAGCTGAATCGGTGCACAACCGGATCCGCTTCTTGTCAGCGCCGGCACGCGCGCACGCCATTGCGGCAAACCCCGGCGAAATACCGGGCCTAGCCTGGGTCCCACAAGAACGACGTCTCTCTCTCCCTGCCGCCGGCTCACCCCGGTGGCGTTTTTTTGTGCGGCGTTCGCCGCGACGCTCATTCCAGCACGTAGGCCACGCGCAGCCCGCCCCAATGGCGGCCGCGCACGTGCACCGGCACCGACAGGTCGAACAGGATCTGCCCGGTGTCGCGCCGATACACCTGCAACAGATAGGGCTGGGTATGGCGGCCGACGCTGCGCCCGACCCGATCGGTGAACATGCGCTTGGTGCGGTTGCCGACCAGATCGCGGGCGCGGTCGCCGCTCAGCGGCTGGCTGAAGCGCAGGTTGTGGGTCGGCACGTAGCCGTCCGGATTGGCGCAGATCGCGAACACGATCCACGGATGCGCGGCCAGCAACGGTTCCTGCAGCGGCGGCAGCAGTTCGTCGCACAACGCATCGAAGGCGGTGCGGTACTTGGGCGGATCGATGCCCGCGATCGGCGTGTAGTCGGTGGAAAACAGCGCGTCCTCGCCGATGCGGCCGCGTGCGACCGCATCGGCCAGCGCCTGCCCGATCCTGCCGGCGGTCGCCGTGGTCAGTTCGCGGATGCGCGCGTGCCGCGGCTGCTGCATCGGATCGGACGGCAAGCGGAACAGGCCCACGCAGTCGTGCAGCGTGGTGCTGCCTGCGGCCAGCGCCGCGCTGCGCTCGACCACGCGCGCGACATGCTCCAGGTTGCTGCGGCTGAGCCCGACCACGTGCTCGACCGCGCGATCGATGCCGCCGATCTCTTCGCCTTGCGCGGCGACGCGGGTGGCCACGGTTTCCATCGCCGCACTGGCGCGGCCGAGCAGTTGGCCGATGCCGCCGAGCACCTGCTCGGTGCGCTGCGCCGAGGCGGCGCTGTCGTGCAAGGCGCTGCCGGTCTCGCCGATGATGACGCGCACGTCGCGCGCAGCGGCGGCGGCGCGTTCGGCCAGGCGCCGGATCTCGCTGGCGACCACGGCGAAGCCGCGCCCGGCGGCGCCGGCGTGCACCGCCTCGATGCTGGCGTTGATCGACAGGATGTTGGTCTGGAACGCGACCGCGTCGATCACCTCGATGACCTCGGTGGCGCGCGCCGAACGCCGCTCCACTTCGCGCATCGCCTGGCCCAGCGCGCGCGCCGCTTCCACGCCCTGGCGCGCGCTGTCGTCGGCGCTGGCCGCCACCGCGATCACCGCGCGCAGCTCCTGGTCCATCTCGTGCAGGCCTTGCAGCAGCCTCCGGGTGGTCGCCACCACCGTCTGCAGCGCCTCCATCTGGGTCTGCGATTGCTGCGCCAGTTCCTCGTTCTCGGCGACCACGTGCGGCACGTCGGCGGCGATCTGCAACGACAGCGCCACCGCCTGGCGGATCGCCTCGGCCAGATTGCCGAAGCCGGCCGACAGGCGCCGCCCGGCCATCGCCTCGGTTTCCTGCGCGGACAGCGGCGTGCTCAGTCCCAGGTCCAGATCGCACCCGGTCAGGCGCTCGCCGACCCGGTCCAGCAAGGCCTGCGCCTGCGCACCGGCCTGCAGCCGCTGCGCCAGCGCCTGCAGCGCCGGACTGATGGCGTCTTGCGCCTGCCCGGCGCCGAGCAGGGCGACGTCGCGCAGCAGCGCGGCGGTTTCCGCATGCGGCAGCGACAGCAGCCAACCGTCGCCGTCGCGATCGCGCTGATAGCGCACGCGCCGCGCCGGATCGGCGTCCGACGCCAGCCAGCTGCCTTCCGCACCGACCAGCGACGCCAGCGGCAGGCCCCACACCGCTTCGCTGGGTTCGCCGAGCACGGCCTCCGCGTGCACCCCGAGCAGGTCCAGCGCGGCACGATTGGCGGCGCAGACCCGACCTTGCGGGTCCAACCGCAGCAACGCCACCGGCGCGTCCGGCAGGGCTGCGGCATGTCCGGCATCGGCGTTCGGACCGCGTGTGAACAACGACATCGTCTTCCCCTCCAGGAATTCTTCCGCCATGGTATCGGCCGCCGCCGTGCAACCTGAGCGGAGACACGCGCAACCGGGATCGGCGTCATGTCCGGGCTTTGGCGGAATCAGGTGCCGATGGCCGCGCCGCGATGGCGAGAATCACAGCCGATGGGCGCGGACAGCGTCGTGAAGGGAGCCGGCGCCGAGTGCGTGGGACGCGGCGGACCCGGCTGCGTGCGGTGTGGCCTGGTTTGCCTGAAGGAAAGAACCTTGCATCCGCACCGCTCCGGCACCGGCCGCAGCGCACCATAACGGTACCGTGACGATGCGCCCGGTATCGTTGCCGGCTTCGTTAGTGACCGCCGCTTCGCTGCCGCTGCAGCGATTCCGGACCGGCAACCGCCGCGTGCCACCCGCCCTTGCGCATCGCTGCAAGGCCGGCGCGCTCCCTCTCGACCCCTTGCCCGGAGACGCTGCTCCATGGTGTTCCGTATTTCCATCGCGCTGGTGGCCTTGCTGGTGCTGATCGCGGGCATCGCGCCCGGCCCGTTCAACGACGTGGTGCAAGCGACGCTGCTCCAGGTCATCCGCGGCGCCGGCTGGATGTACCTGCTGGTGGTGTTCCTGACCCTGGCCTTCATGCTGTATCTGGCCTTCGGCCGCTTCGGCCATCTGCGCATCGGCGGCGAGGATGCCGAGCCGGACTTCTCCCGCGCCAGCTGGCTGTCGATGCTGTTCGCCGCCGGCATGGGCATCGGGCTGGTGTTCTGGGGTGCGGCCGAGCCGATCTCGCACTTCCTCAAGCCGCCGGAAGGCTTGCCGCCGCAAAGCATGGAGGCGGCGCGCGCGTCGATGCGCTACGCGTTCTTCCACTGGGGCCTGCATCCCTGGGCGATCTATGCGCTGATCGGCCTGGCGATGGCCTGGTTCCAGTACAACCGCAACGGCCGCGGACTGGTCAGCGACATGCTGCAGCCGGTCATCGGCCGCCATCATCGCGGCTGGATCGGGCAGGCGGTGAACATCGCCGCGGTGGTGGCCACCGCGATCGGCGTCGCCACCACGTTGGGCTTCGGCACGATCCAGATCGCCGCCGGCCTGCACCGCGTGTTCGGCGTGCAGGCGAGCATCCCCGTGCAGATGGCCATCATCGCCGTGGCCTTCGTGCTGTACATGGCCTCCACCGCCAGCGGCGTGGAGCGCGGCATCAAGTGGCTGTCCAACTTCAACCTGGCGCTGGCCGCGCTGCTGCTGGCCGCGGTGCTGGTGCTCGGCCCGACCGGCTTCATCTTCGACACCTTCACCACCACGCTGGGTTCCTATCTCAACCAGCTGGTGACGATGAGCCTGCGCATGTCGCCGTTCTCCGGCAGCAAGTGGGTGGCCGAATGGACCATTTTCTACTGGGCCTGGTGGATCGCCTGGGCGCCGTTCGTCGGCGCGTTCATCGCCCGCGTGTCGCGCGGACGCAGCATCCGCGAGTTCGTGGTGGGCGTGGTGCTGGCCCCCACTCTGCTCGGCTTCGTATGGTTCTCGGTGTTCGGCGGCACCGCGCTGTGGTCGCAACTGTTCGGCCACGTCGACATGCTGCAGGCGCTGGGCAACGGCTACGAAACGGTGCTGTTCACCCTGTTCGACAGCCTGC
The DNA here is from genome assembly GCF_017163705.1 of Xanthomonas bonasiae. Taxonomy (GTDB): domain Bacteria; phylum Pseudomonadota; class Gammaproteobacteria; order Xanthomonadales; family Xanthomonadaceae; genus Xanthomonas_A; species Xanthomonas_A bonasiae. The sequence goes on along the minus strand of NZ_JAFIWB010000008.1, from coordinate 74,194 downwards.
CGGGGTCGCTGCTGCTGTCCGGCCTGGCCCTGCTGTTGCTGATGATCTTCTTCGTCAGCTCGGCCGACTCGGCAGTACTGGTGCTGGCCAGCATGTCCACCGACGAGGCCGGCGACCCGCCGCTGGCGCGCAAGCTGGTGTGGGGCGTGGCGGTGGCGCTGATCGCGGCGGTCCTGTTGCTGGCCGGCGGCCTGGACGCGCTGCAGGGCATGATCACCATCGCCGCGCTGCCGTTCGCGCTGCTGATGGTGCTGGTGATCGTTTCGCTCTACCGCGTGCTGGACGCCGAGCACACCCGGGAACGCCGCCGCGCTCGACGCGCCAGGCACATGATCGAGGCATGGATCGCGCGCGAACAGGCGGCGCAGGAGCAGACGCGCACCGAGGTGGGCGGCGCGCAAGCGCAGGAGTGAGCGCGCCGGCGCCGGCGCGCGCACCGCCGCAGCGCGCCGGCTACCGCATGCGAGCCGGCCGCGGCACTGCCGCGGCGCAGGCTCAGTAGCCTGCGGCCTGCCCGTCCTTGCGGCTTTCCGAGGCGCCGTAGTACACGCCGCTGACCGGGTCGCGCGCGATCGCCTGGTAGCCGCCGTACGGGCCGTCGGCGAAGATCACGCGGTGGCCCTTGCGCATCAGCGCGCGGATCGCGTCGTAGGAAAACCCGGTTTCCAGATTCAGTTCGCCGCCGTCGCTCATCGCCGTGGCCTGCCCGGTCGGTTCGGTCGACCCTTCGTGCTGGATCCGCGGCGCATCGCCGGCTTCCTGCAAGTTCATGTGGAAATCGATCAGGTTCATCACGATCTGCACATGCCCTTGCGGCTGCATCGCCCCGCCCATCACGCCGAAGCTGAGCCACGGCTTGCCGTCCTTGGTCACGAACGCCGGGATGATGGTCTGGAACGGGCGCTTGCCCGGCGCGTAGCCGTTGGGATGGTCCTTCTTGAGCACGAACATCTCGCCGCGGTCCTGCAGGATGAAGCCCAGCCCCGGCGGCGCCATGCCGCTGCCCATGCCGCGGTAGTTGGACTGGATCAGCGACACCATCATGCCGTCGGCATCGGCCACGGTCAGGTAGATGGTGTCGCCTTCCTCCAACTGTTTGGGCGTGCCCGGCTGCACTTCCTTCAGGGCCTTGTCCATCGAGATCAGCGCACGGCGCTGCGCGGCGTAGTCCTTGGAAATCAGCTTGGCCAGCGGCGCCGGCTGGAACGCCGGATCGGCGTAGAAGCGCGCGCGGTCGGCGAAGGCCAGTTTCTTGGCCTCGGTGAACAGGTGGATGTGCTCGGCCGAGCCGAACGGGATCTTGGAGAAGTCGTAGCCCTCCAGGATGTTGAGCATCTGCAGCGCGGCGATGCCCTGGCTGTTGGGCGGCAGTTCCCACACGTCGTAGCCGCGATAGTTGCTGCTGACCGGCTCGACCCATTCGCCGTGGTGGCTGGCCAGGTCGTCGTAGCTCAGGAAGCCGCCGTTGGCCTTGAAATAGGCATCGATGGTGCGCGCGATCGGCCCCTTGTAGAACGCGTCGCGGCCGCCGTCGGCGATCTGCTGCAGCGTATTGGCCAGGTTCGGGTTCTTCCACAGCTCGCCCTTGCGCGGCGCATGGCCGTCGATGGTGAACTGTTCCTTGAAGCCGGGATACTGCGACAGCCGCGGCACCGAGCGGTCCCAGTAATAGGCGATCGTCTCGGCCACCGGGTGGCCCTCGCGGGCGTAGCGGATCGCCGGCGCCAGGTTCTGCGCCATCGGCCGGCGTCCGAAGCGTTCGTGCAGCGCGAACCAGCCGTCCACCGCGCCCGGCACCGACACCGGCAGCGGCCCGGTCGGCGGAATGTCCTTCAAGCCGCGGCGCTGGAACTCGGCCAGGGTCAGCGATTTGGGCGAACGGCCCGAACCGTTGTAGCCGTAGAGCTTGTGGGTCTTCGGATCCCACACGATCGCGAACAGGTCGCCGCCGACGCCGTTGCCGGTCGGTTCCATCAGTCCGAGCGCGGCGTTGGCGGCGATCGCCGCATCCACCGCCGAACCGCCGGCCTTCATCGTGTCCAGCGCGATCTGCGTGGCCAGCGGCTGCGAGGTGGCGGCCATCGCGTGCGGCGCGATCACTTCCGAGCGCGTGGCGAACGCCTGGCCGGTGACGCGGTCGGCCGCAGCGGCCAGCGACGGCAGGCCCAGCGCGAGCGCCAGGCATGCCACGGAAAACTTCGAAACGGACATGCGCATTCCCCACAGCGGATACCGCGCCACCCTACCCGAGCGGAGCCGCGCGCGCAGCTGCGGCGGCGTATCCGCCCTCTCGACGGGAGCGCCTGCGACCGCGCACGTATCGGCGCTGCGTGCGCCGCGCGCCCGCTCAGCGCAGCGCCAGCGTCTGTTGCCCGGCGTCCAGCCGCCGCAGCAACTCGGCCTGCGGCGCCAGCTGCGCGACCAGCACCGGACGCGCCTGTTGCAGCTGCGCACGCGCTTCGTCGCGCCGCTCCACGGCGAGCAGGGCTTCGGCCAGCGACACCCGCGCCATCGCGGTGGGCACCGCCGCGCTGCCCAGTTCGGCCTGGTTCGCCTGCACCACCCGTTCCCAGCCGCGCAGCGCCGCGGCGCGGTCGCCGGCGCGCTGCGCCAGTTCCGCGGCCAACATGTCGCGGCGCCGCTGCAGCTGCGTCGATGGCCAGCCGGCCGCCGGCCGCAGCGCGTCCAGTTCGCGTTGCGCGCGCGCCAGCTCGCCGCGGCGCATGCGCAGCTCCACCTGGCTCAGGCGCTGCACCAGTTGCCGCGGATGATCGGCGGGATACAGCCGCGCCATGCCCGCGTAGGCATGCCGCAGCAGCGGCTCGGCCTCGCCCAGCCGGTCCTGGCGCAGCAGCATGCGGCCGAGGTTGCCTTCGGCGTTGAGCGTCATCGGATCGTCCGCGTCCAGACGCTGGCGGCGGATCTGCCAGGACTGCCGATACAGGTCTTCGGCCGCCGCCAGGTCGCCGCGCGATTCCTCGAGCGTGGCCAGGTTGTTGAGATAGCGCGCATGGTCGACGCTTTGCGCCAGGCCCAGCGCCGGCAGCATCGCCAGCGCCTGCAGATAGTGCGTGCGTGCGGCGGCGAAATCGCCGGCATCCTGGTACACCGACGCCAGTTCGTTTTCCGCATCGGCCAGCAGCGGACTGTGCGCGCCGTACAGCGCGCGCGCCAGCTCCAGGTTGCGCTGCATCAGCGCGCTCGCCTCGGGCAAGGCGCCACGCGCGGCCAGCGCCTTCGCCAGGCCTTCGGCGCTGTGCAGGTAGTCGACGCTGCGCACGCCGAATTCGCGTTCCTTCAGCGCCAGCGCGCGCCGGTACCACTGCTCGGCCTGCACTTGGTCGCCCTTGGCCTTGAACACCTGGCCCAGGTTGTGCATTGCCGTCGACGGGCCGCCGTCGGTCTTCACTCCCGGCTGCATGCGCAGCGCCAGCGAACGCTGCAGCATCGCCACCGCCTCGTCGGCGCGGCCGACACGGCTCAAGGCCAGGCCCAACGCATTGGTCGCCTTGGCCAGGGGGTCGCGCGCTTCGCTGCGTTCGGCCAGGCGCAGCGCCTCGGTCGCCGCCGCCAGCGCCGCATCGCCATGATCTTGGTTGTACAGCAGCACCGCCAGGTCGCTGAGCGCCTGCGATGCCGACGCCGGTTCGTCCACCTGGGCGCTGCCCAGTTCGCGCGCGGCCTGGCGCAGCAACGCCTCGGCACGCGCTTCCTGGCCCAGGTTCAGGTAGGCGCGGCCGAGCGTGGCGCGCAGCCGCGCGCGCACGGCCGGCGATTGCGCCAGGCCCCGGTCGAGCTGCGCGGCGGAGCGGTCCAACACCTGCTGCGCGCTGATCGTCGCGGTGCCCTGCGCGCCGCGGCTGCGCGGGTCGGCGGCATCGAACGCGTCGGTCATGAACTGGCTGACCTGCTGCGCGATCGCCGCCTCGCGCTGCGCCTGCGCGCGGGTCTCCAGCAGGCGCCACATGAAGCCGGCGCTGAGCAGCAGCACCGCCGCAGCCACCGCGCTTTCGCGCCAGCGCCGGCGCAGCAGGCGGGCCAGCGCATAGCGGCGGCCGCCGCGGCGCGCCTGCACCGGGCGGTGGCCGAGATGGCGCTGCAGATCGGTGGCCAGTTCGGCGACGTTGGCATAGCGCTGCGCCGGATCCTGCGCGCAGGCCTTGGCCGCGATCGCGTCGAGATCGCCGCGCAGGCGCCGGCGCAAGGCAGGAAGCCGCGCCAGCGCGCTGGGCCGCGGACACGCCGCGCCGGCCCCGGTCTGCGCCGGCAGGCGCTGCCCGGACAGCACTTCGATCAGCATCACGCCCAGGCTGTAGACGTCGCCGGCCACGCCCACCGGCTGCCCGGCCAGCAGTTCCGGGCTGGCGTAGGGCGGCGTGCAGAAGCGGCCGCGCTCGGCACCGTCGGCCGCGTCCTGCAGCCGGGCGATGCCGAAGTCCAGCAGCACCGGCTCGCCGTCGGCGCGCACCAGCACGTTGCCCGGCTTCAGGTCGCAATGCAGCACCAGGCGCTGGTGCGCCGCCTGCACCGCGCGACAGATGCGCAGGAACAGCTGCAGCCGCGCCGGCAGGTCCGGCGCCTGCTCTTGCAGATAGCGGTCCAGGGCAATGCCGTCGACGTACTCCATCACCAGGTACGGCTGCCCGCCCGGGGTGGCGCCGCCGTCGTACAGGCGCGCGATATTGGGATGCTGCAGGCTGGCCAGGATCTGCCGTTCGGCGGCCAGCCGCTGCGCGGTCAGCGCGTCGGGCAGGCCACGCAGCAGTTTCACCGCCACCTGCCGCTGATACTGCTCGTCCGCGCGCTCGGCGACGAACACGCTGCCCATGCCGCCGCTGGCCAGGAAGCGGGTCAGCCGCCACGGGCCGAGCCGGTCGCCCACGCCCAGTTCCGGCGCGGCCATGCGTCCGGCCAGCGCCCGCAACGGCGCGGCCAACTGCTGCAACTGCACGGTCTGCGCGGCGAGCAGGGCCAGCGCCTCCTGCACCAGCGCCGGATCCTGGCTGAGCCGCTCCAGGGTCGGCTGCCACTGCGCCGGCGGCAGGTCGCAGACCGATTCGAACAGCTGGCGCACCTGTTGCCAGCGTTCCTCGCTCATGGGCGGCCCGGATCGGCGCTGAGTTCGCGCTTGAGCCAGGCGCGGGCGATGCGCAGGTCGCGCTCGACGGTCGGCACCGACACCTCCAGCAGGCAGGCGATCTCGTCGTGGGTCATGCCGCCGAAATAGGCCAGCTCCACCGCATGCGCCGCGCGCGGGTCGAAACCGGCGAAGCGCTGCAGCGACTGGTGCAGGGCCAGCACCTGGTATTCCTCGCTGGGCGCGGCGCCGTCGCGGTCGGCATGCGACAGGGTCATCATCATCGCCCCGCCGCCGCGCTTGGCGGCCAGGTTGGCGCGCGCGTAGTCGACCAGCACCGCGCGCATCTTCAGCGAGGCCAGGGCGAAGAAATGCACCCGGTCGCGGTACTCCACATCGGCGTCGAGCATGCGCAGCAAGGCTTCGTGGACCAGCGCGGTCGGCTGCAGCAAGGCGTCGCCCTGGCGCGCCGCCATGCGCGCGGCGGCCATCTCGCGCAGCGCGGCATAGACCAGTTCCAGCAATTGCGTTTCGGCCTGCGCGTCGCCGCTGCGCCAGCGCTGCAGCAGGCTGGTGACCTGCTCGCTCTCGGCCACGGCCGACGCGGAGGCCTTGCGCGGAGCGACCGCCACGGGAAGAGATTCGGAATGCATGCGCCGGATCGTCGAACGGGAGTGATTGAAGGTGGCCGGCAACGGCCGGGCCGTGGCAGCCGCGCCAGATTACCGCAGGAGGGCGGCCGCCTGTTGACACCGCGTGGCAGGCCCGGGACGCGCCGATTTTCCGCGCAATCGGCCGCGCGCGCACTGCGCCGGCGCACCGTTTCAGGCGTAACGATGCTGTGTTGGTGCGGCTTTCGGCACATTCGCGGTTGCGCGCCGGCGGCAGGGTTGACAGCCCCGCAAAGGCCATGTTTATCTCGCTGCATGTTGCATCGCCACACCAGCCCGAAGCCGACCCGCCTGCCCGCCGCGCTGCGCGCGGACGCCGCCGCGTCGCTCCTCGTACTCGTGCTTATTACCTCGCCCACAAGTGCGGGACGAACCGGCGTGTAAGCGACAAGCAGCCTGGATTCGATCAGACCCCGCACCGGCAACGGCGCGGGGTTTTTCATTTTAGTAACCGCGAAACGCAAGCTTCCCTTCCTACCCACACCGTCCCGAGGAAATCCGCACCATGACCAGTTCCGCCCAGCCCACCACCAAGATCGCCATCGTCGGTTACGGCAGCCAGGGCCGCGCCCACGCGCTGAACCTGCGCGAGTCCGGCTTCGACGTCACCGTCGGCCTGCGCGCGGGCGGTCCGACCGAAGCCAAGGCGCAGGCCGACGGCTTCGTGGTGAAGAGCCCCGCCGAGGCGGTCAAGGACGCCGACCTGGTCGCGGTGCTGACCCCGGACATGGTGCAGAAGAAGCTGTACGACGAGGTGCTGGCGCCGAACATGAAGCAGGGCGCCTGCCTGCTGTTCGCGCACGGGCTGAACGTGCATTTCGACATGATCAAGCCGCGCGCCGACCTGGACGTGGTGCTGGTCGCGCCGAAGGGCCCGGGCGCGCTGGTGCGCCGCGAGTACGAGATCGGCCGCGGCGTGCCGTGCATCTGGGCGGTGTATCAGGACAAGAGCGGCAAGGCCGAGCAGTTCGCGCTCGAGTACGCCGCCGGCCTGGGCGGCGCGCGCGCCAACCTGATCAAGACCACCTTCAAGGAAGAGACCGAGACCGACCTGTTCGGCGAGCAGGCGGTGCTGTGCGGCGGCGCCTCGTCGCTGGTCCAGGCCGGCTTCGAAGTGCTGGTGGAAGCCGGCTACCAGCCGGAAATCGCCTACTACGAAGTGCTGCACGAACTGAAGCTGATCGTGGACCTGTTCTACGAAGGCGGCATCACCCGCATGCTCGAGTTCGTCTCCGAGACCGCGCAGTACGGCGACTACGTCAGCGGCCCGCGGGTCATCGACGCGGCCACCAAGGAGCGCATGCGCGACGTGCTGACCGACATCCAGAACGGCACCTTCACCAAGAACTGGGTCGCCGAATACGAAGCCGGCCTGCCGAACTACAACAAGTTCAAGCAGGCCGACCTGGAGCACCCGATCGAAGTGGTCGGCAAGCAGCTGCGCGCCAAGATGGTCTGGCTGAACGGCGACGCCGCTGCCGCCAAGCCGGCCGCGACCGGCCAGCAAGCCGCGTAACCCGCGGCTCCCCCACCCGCTTTCACCGAAAGGTCGCCACCGTATGAACTCCTCCGCTCACGGCACGCCCCGCAACGGCGCGCGCTGGCTGACGCAGGCCCTGGAAGCCGAAGGCGTGGACACGCTGTTCGGCTATCCGGGCGGCACCATCATGCCGTTCTACGACGCGCTGGTAGACAGCCAGCTCAAGCACATCCTGGTCCGCCACGAGCAGGGCGCGGCGCTGGCCGCCAACGGCTACGCCCGCGCCAGCGGACGAGTTGGGGTCTGCGTCGCCACGTCCGGTCCGGGCGCCTCCAACCTGGTCACCGGCATCGCCGACGCGATGCTGGACTCGGTGCCGATGATCTGCCTGACCGGGCAGGTCGCCACGCCGCTGCTGGGCACCGACGCGTTCCAGGAACTGGACGTGTTCGGGCTGACCCTGCCGATCGTCAAGCACAGCTTCCTGGTGCGCCGCGTGGACGACCTGCCGCAGGTGGTGCGCGACGCGTTCCGCATCGCCCGCGAAGGGCGTCCGGGGCCGGTGCTGATCGATCTGCCCAAGGACGTGCAACTGGGCGACGCCTCGCACCTGCCCGACCATGTGCCGGCCGCGGTGCCGACCCCGCCGGCGCCGCACGCCGCGGCCCTGGCCGAGGCGCTGGCGGCGATCGCCGGCGCCGACAAGCCGGTGATCTACGGCGGCGGCGGCATCGCCCTGGCCGATGCGGTGGACGCGTTCCGCCAGTTCGTCGACATCACCCGCATCCCCACCGTGCTGACCCTGCGCGGGCTGGGCGCACTGCCGCACGGGCATCCGCACTACCTGGGCATGCTCGGCATGCACGGCACCCGCGCCGCCAACATGGCGGTGCAGGAGTCGGACCTGCTGATCGTGGTCGGCGCGCGCTTCGACGACCGCGCCACCGGCAAGCTGGCCGAGTTCGCCCCGTTCGCGCGGGTCATCCACCTGGATGCCGACGCCTGCGAGATCTCCAAGCTGCGCCATGCCGACATCGCCGTGCCCGGCGACGTGGCCGAAGCGCTGCGCGCGCTGAGCGCGGCGACCAGCACCTGCGAGGCGTGGCACGCGCGCTGCGTCGGCCATCGCGAGAAGTTCGGCGCCCGCTACGACGCGCCGGGCGACGACATCTACGCGCCCGGCCTGCTGAAGCGGCTGAGCGAGCTGGCCCCGGCCGACACCGTGATCGCCTGCGACGTCGGCCAGCACCAGATGTGGGTGGCCCAGCATTGCCGCTTCAACCATCCGCGCAACCACCTGACCAGCGGCGCGCTGGGCACGATGGGCTTCGGCCTGCCGGCGGCGATGGGCGCGCAGTTCGCCTGCCCCGACCGCACCGTGGTGCTGGTCAGCGGCGACGGCAGTTTCATGATGAACGTGCAGGAGCTGGTGACCATCGCGCGCTGCAAGCTGCCGGTGAAGATCGTGCTGCTGGACAACAGTTCGCTGGGCATGGTGCGGCAGTGGCAGGAGCTGTTCTTCGCCGAGCGCTACAGCGAGATCGACCTGTCCGACAACCCGGACTTCGCCGCGCTGGCGCAGGTGTTCGGCATCCCGGCCAAGCGCATCACCGCGCGCGGCCAGGTCGAGGACGGGCTGGCCGAGCTGCTGGCGCAGCCGGGCCCGGCGCTGCTGCACGTGGCCATCGACGCGCGCGCCAACGTGTGGCCGCTGGTGCCGCCGAACACCGCCAACAGCACCATGCTGGAGAGCAACCCCGCGACCCAGCGCCAGGAGATCCCCCATGCGATACCAGCTTGACCTGGTGCTGAAGCCGGCCGAAGGCGCGCTGCTGCGCGCGATCGGCATGGCCGAACGGCGCGGCTTCGCGCCGCTGTCGATCAGCGGCGCGCCGGTGGCCGACGATGCCGGCCGCTGGCACCTGCAGATGGTGGTGGACGGCACCCGCCCCGGCGAGAGCCTGCGCCTGCAGATGGAGAAGGTGTACGACTGCGAGTCGGTGCGGGTGACTGCGTTGGACGTGGTGCCATGATCGGGCTGGGAGTGGGGAATCGGGAATCGGGAATCGGCAAGCGCGCCGACGACGGCGCGGTCGCCGCTGCCACGCAGGCGATCCGCCAGCGCCATGCCCTCACGCGGAGGAGTCTTCTTCCAGGGAGGTCGCTTCTTCGGGCACAGGATTCGCATGTCGAATCCCTACTCCCCAATCCCCAATCCCGGCCCCTTCATGCCTGACACCGGCCGCCCCGCCCCGCAGGAACCCGACGTAGGCGACGTAGCGGTCAGCGTCGCCGACGTGCTGGCCGCGCAGGCGCGGCTGCGCCGCTACCTGCCGCCGACGCCGGTGCACTACGCCGAGCGTTTCGGCGTGTGGCTGAAGCTGGAGAACCTGCAGCGCACCGGCTCCTACAAGGTGCGCGGCGCGCTGAATGCGCTGCTGGCCGGGCTGGAGCGCGGCGACGAGCGCACCATCATCTGCGCCTCGGCCGGCAACCATGCGCAGGGCGTGGCCTGGGCCGCGCACCGGCTGGGCGTGCAGGCGATCACGGTGATGCCGCACGGCGCGCCGCAGACCAAGATCGCCGGCGTCGCCCACTGGGGCGCCACCGTGCGCCAGCATGGCGACAGCTACGACGAGGCCTACGCCTTCGCCCGCGAACTGGCCGAGCAGAACGGCTACCGCTTCCTGTCCGCGTTCGACGACCCGGACGTGATCGCCGGCCAGGGCACGGTCGGCATCGAGTTGGCCGCGCACGCCCCGGACGTGGTCATCGTGCCGATCGGCGGCGGCGGCCTGGCCTCCGGCGTGGCCCTGGCGCTGCGCTCGCAGGGCGTGCGCATCGTCGGCGCGCAGGTCGAGGGCGTGGATTCCATGGCGCGGGCGATCCGCGGCGATATCCGCGCGATCGACCCGGTGCCCACCCTGGCCGACGGCGTCAAGGTTAAAATCCCCGGGTTCATCACCCGCCGGCTGTGCGCCAGCCTGCTCGACGACGTGGTGATCGTGCGCGAGGCGGAACTGCGCGAAACGCTGGTCCGCCTGGCGCTGGAGGAGCACGTCATCGCCGAGGGCGCCGGCGCGCTGGCCCTGGCGGCCGGCCGCCGCGTCTCCGGCAAGCGCAAATGCGCGGTGGTGTCCGGTGGCAACATCGACGCCGGCGTGCTGGCGACGCTGCTGTCGGAGGTGCGCCCGCGCGCGCCACGCAAGCCGCGCCGCCGCAATGCCGAGCGACTTCGCAACCAACGTGCCGCCGCCCCGCCCGCTCCCGCTCGCCCCGCGTCTTCGCTCTCCCATCCGCCAGCCACCGCCGCCGTAGAGGAAACCATCTGGTGAACACTTCTCCTTCTTCCCAGACCCCCCGCATCCGCATTTTCGACACCACCCTGCGCGACGGCGAGCAATCCCCCGGCTGCAGCATGACCCCGCCGCAGAAGCTGGTCATGGCGCGCGCCCTGGCCGAGCTGGGCGTGGACGTCATCGAGACCGGCTTCCCGGCCAGCTCGCAGTCCGACCGCGAGGCGATGGCGCTGATCGGCCGCGAACTGCGCGAGCCGACACTGGCGGTGCTGTCGCGCTGCCTGGCCACCGACATCGAGACCTCCGCGCGCGCGCTGGAGGCGGCGGCCAAGCCGCGCCTGCACGTGTTCCTGTCGACCAGCCCGCTGCACCGCGAGCACAAGCTGCGGATGAGCCGCGAGCAGGTGCTGGAATCGGTGCGCAAGCACGTGTCGCTGGCGCGCCAGTACGTGGACGACGTGGAGTTCTCGGCCGAGGACGCCACCCGCACCGAGGAAGACTTCCTGGCCGAAGTGACCGCAGTGGCGATCGCCGCCGGCGCCACCACCATCAACCTGCCCGACACGGTCGGCTTCACCACCCCGGAAGAGATCCGCGGCATGTTCGCGCGGCTGATCGCCAGCGTGCCCGGCGCCGAGCGGGTGATCTTCAGCACCCACTGCCACAACGACCTGGGCCTGGCCGTGGCCAACTCGCTGGCCGCGGTGGAAGGCGGCGCGCGGCAGGTGGAATGCACCATCAACGGCATCGGCGAGCGCGCCGGCAACTGCGCGCTGGAAGAGATCGCGATGGCGCTGAAGGTGCGCAACGCGTTCTACGAGATCGACACCGCGATCAACACCCAGCGCATCGTCGCCAGCTCGCAGCTGCTGCAGCGGCTGGTCGGCATGCCGGTACAGCGCAACAAGGCGATCGTCGGCGGCAACGCCTTCGCCCACGAGTCGGGCATCCACCAGCACGGCATGCTGCGCCACCGCGGCACCTACGAGATCATGCGTCCGGAAGACGTGGGCTGGGAGTCCTCGCAGATGGTGCTGGGCCGCCACAGCGGCCGCGCCGCGGTCGAGCAGCGCCTGCGCGCGCTGGGCTACGTGCTGGAAGAGGCCGAACTGAACCTGGCGTTCGAGGCGTTCAAGGCGCTGTGCGAGCAGCAGCGCGTGGTCAACGACGCCGACCTGCAGGCGATGATGCAGGACGCGCCGGAAAGCCAGGGCTACCGGCTGTCGTCGATGACCGTCAGCGACCGCGGCCAGCGCGCCAGCGCGCAGGTCGAGCTGTCCGATCCGGATGGCCAGCGGGTCAGCGAGCGCGCCGAAGGCGACGGCCCGGTGGATGCGCTGTTCGCCGCGCTGGCCGCGGCCACCGGCGTGCAGCTGACCCTGGACAGCTACCAGGTGCACAGCGTCGGCATCGGCGCCGACGCGCGCGGCGAGGCCAACCTCAGCGTGCGCCACGGCGAGACCGAATACGACGGCAGCGGCACCAGCCGCGACATCATCGAGGCCAGCGCGCTGGCCTGGCTGGACGTGGCCAACCGCGTGCTGCGCCAGCGCCAGGGCACGCATGCCGGCGCCGCGACGGCGGCCGCCTGAGCGGCCACGCCAGCGTCATCGTCGCGATGCACCCTTCTCACCGCTCCCCATCCTTGCCCAGCGTCCCTGCCAGGTAGTCCCGTAATGTCTTCGACCCCCCGCACCCTGTACGACAAACTGTGGGACGCGCACGTCGTCGTCCCCGAAAGCGGCACCGCCCCGGCGGTGCTGTACATCGACCTGCACCTGATCCACGAGGTGACCTCGCCGCAGGCGTTCACCGAACTGAAGGCGCGCGGCCTGAAGCCGCGCCGTCCCGACCGCACCAAGGCGACGATGGACCATTCCACGCCGACCCTGCCGCGCGGCGCCGACGGCAAGCTGCCGTACTACACCAAGGCCTCCGAAGCGCAGGTGGACATGCTCGCGCGCAACTGCGCCGACTACGGCATCGAGCTGTTCGACATGGCCTCGGACAATCGCGGCATCGTGCACGTGATCGCGCCCGAGCAGGGCTTCACCCAGCCCGGCATGACCATCGTCTGCGGCGACAGCCACACCTCCACGCATGGCGCTTTCGGGGCATTGGCGTTCGGCATCGGCACCAGCGAGGTCGGCTACGTGCTGGCCACGCAATGCCTGCTGCAGCGCAAGGCCAAGACCATGTCGATCACCGTCGACGGGCCACTGGCGCCGGGCGTCGGCGCCAAGGACGTGATCCTGCACATCATCGGCGTGATCGGGGTCAACGGCGGCACCGGCCACGTGCTCGAGTACCGCGGCTCCACCATCGAGGCGATGGACATGGAGCAGCGCATGACCCTGTGCAACATGTCGATCGAGGCCGGCGCGCGCGCCGGCATGGTCGCGCCGGACCAGGTCACCTTCGACTGGATGGCGAACACCCCGCGCGGTCCGAAGGGCGCGGAGTTCGACGCCGCGGTGCAGCGCTGGTCGCAGCTGCGCAGCGATCCGGGCGCGCGCTTCGACGTGGACGTGCGCATCGACGCGCGCGACATCCGCCCGACCCTGACCTGGGGCACCCACCCGGGCACCGCGATCGCGGTGGACGTGCCGATTCCGGCGGCGCAGGACGCGGCCGCGCAGAAGGGCCTGGACTACATGCATTTCGAATCCGGCCACGCGCTGATCGGCACCCCGGTGGACGTGGTGTTCGTCGGCTCGTGCACCAACGGCCGGCTCAGCGACATGCGCGAAGTGGCGCAGGTGCTGCGCGGCCGCCGCGTCGCGCCGAACGTGCGCATGCTGGTGGTGCCGGGCTCGGAGATCGTCAAGCGCCAGGCCGAGGCCGAGGGCATCCACGAGGTGGTGCGCGCCGCCGGCGCCGAGTGGCGCGAATCCGGCTGCTCCATGTGCATCGCCATGAACGGCGACCTGGTCGCGCCGGGGCAACTGGCGGTGAGCACCAGCAACCGCAATTTCGAAGGCCGCCAGGGTCCCGGCTCGCGCACCTTGCTGGCGTCGCCGATGACTGCGGCCTGGGCCGCGGTGAACGGCAAGGTCAGCGACCCGCGCACGCTGTTCGCGGAGGTCGCGTGATGGTGCCGCATATCGCCGCGTTCGCGGCCACGCTGACCTTCGTCGCCGCCACCACCCGCGCCTTCGCGCATCGCGGCAAGCCGCTGTTGCCGCCGCACGTCCCCACTCCGGCGCTGCCGCCGGCATCGCTGCCCGACGCGGCCGTCGCCGCTCCCGCCACCGTGTCCCAGGAGACCTGCTGATGGCCGGATTCGCTGCCCTCACCTCGGCCAGCGTGGTGCTGCGCCAGACCAACATCGACACCGACCAGATCATCCCGGCGCGGTTCCTGTCCACCACCGAGCGCGCCGGCCTCGGCCGCAACGCGTTCAACGACTGGCGCTGGCAGGCCGACGGCACGCCGAACCCGGAGTTCGCGTTCAACCAGCCGCACAACGCCGGCCGCCAGATCCTGCTGGCCGGGCGCAACTTCGGCTGCGGCTCCTCGCGCGAACATGCGCCGTGGGCGCTGACCGACCTGGGCCTGCGCGCCATCGTCAGCAGCGAGATCGCCGACATCTTACGCAACAACAGCCTCAAGAACGGGCTGCTGCCGATCGTGCTGGACGAGGCCGACGTGCAGACCCTGATGCAGCGCCCGGACGATGCGCTGACCGTGGACGTGGCCGCGCGCGAACTGCGCACGCCCGACGGCCGCGTCTATCCGTTCCCGCTCGACGAGTTCTCGCAGACCTGCCTGCTCGAAGGCGTCGACGAACTCGGCTACCTGCTGCTGCGCCAACCCGCCATCGAACAGTACGAGGCCACCCATGCACGCTGACATCGTCGTCCTGCCCGGCGACGGCATCGGCCCCGAAGTCGCCGCTGCCGCGGTCTCGGTGCTGCGCACCATCGCCCGCCGCTACCAGCACACGTTCGAGTTTCACGAACACGACATCGGCGGCATCGCCATCGACCGCCACGGCGAACCGCTGCCGGCGGCGACGCTGGCCGCCTGCCAGCAGGCCGACGCGGTGCTGCTGGGCGCGGTCGGCGGGCCGAAGTGGTCCGATCCCAACGCCAAGATCCGCCCCGAACAGGGCCTGCTGGCGATCCGCCGCGGCCTGGGCCTGTTCGCCAACCTGCGCCCGGTCAAGCCGCATCCGGCGGCGCTGGACGCCTCGCCGATCAAGCCGCACCTGCTCACCGGCGTGGACATCGTGGTGGTGCGCGAGCTGACCGGCGGCATCTATTTCGGCGACAAGACCCGCACCGCCACCGACGCCAGCGACCTGTGCCGCTACAGCGTCGAGGAGATCGAGCGGGTCCTGCGCAGCGCGTTCCGCCTGGCCCAGCAGCGCCGCAACCACGTCACCTCGGTGGACAAGGCCAACGTGCTGGAGACCTCGCGGCTGTGGCGCGACGTGGCCACGCGCATCGGCCGCGACGAATTCCCGGACGTGCGCCTGGAGCACCAGCTGGTCGACTCGATGGCCATGCACCTGCTGGCCAAGCCGCGCGAGTACGACGTGATCGTCACCGAGAACATGTTCGGCGACATCCTCACCGACGAGGCGTCGATGCTCGCCGGTTCGCTGGGCCTGCTGCCGTCGGCGTCGCTGGGCGAAGGCAAAATCGGCCTGTACGAGCCGATCCACGGCTCGGCCCCGGACATCGCCGGCAAGGGCATTGCCAATCCCTACGCCACCATCCTCAGCGCCGCGCTGCTGCTGCGCCATTCGCTGGGCCTGAACGCCGAAGCCGAGGCGATCGAGCAGGCGGTGGACGCCGCGCTCAACGCGCACGCCTTCACCGCCGACCTCGCCGCCCCGGGCCACGGCATTTCCACCAATGCGGCCGCGCGCGCGGTGGTGGAGCAGTTGCAGGCGCATGGGTCGGTGGAAGCCGAGATTCGGGAGTAGGGATTGGGGATTGGTAACTGCGTTCGGCCACTGCGCGGATAGGCAGCGGCCGAACGCTCACATCGGGCGGCGCGGATCTCTCCTGTCGGAGGGGCTTCAGCCCCGACAGGATTCCGCGCCGCAGGCTCGCCGTGCTGTGTGTCGCGGCTGAAGCGGCTCCTACAAGGGTGCACCTGCGCTTTACGCCCTAGCCGACCACCCGGTCGCGGCCTTCGTGCTTGGCCTGGTACAGGCGCTGGTCGGCCAGCACCAGCAATTCGCGCCGGCTCTGCAGCGCCGGGCTGACACAGGCGAAACCGACGCTGGCCGTGCACTGCACCGTGCGCCCATCGACATCGTGGACCACGATCGCGGCGACGCGGTGGCGCAGGTCGTCCAGCCGCGCCCGCGCCTGTTCGCGGTCCAGGCCCGGCAACACCAGCAGGAACTCCTCGCCGCCGTGGCGCGCGGCGAAGGCGTGTTCGCCGAGCGTGGCGCGCAGCACCTCGCCGACCCGGCGCAGCACTTCGTCGCCGATCTCGTGGCCGTAGCTGTCGTTGATCCGCTTGAAGTTGTCGATGTCCAGCAGCGCCACGCACAGCGGCGTTTGCGTGGCCCGCGCGTGCTCCAGCGCCGCGGTCAGGTGCGGATCGGCGGTGCGCCGGTTCGGCAGGCCGGTCAGCGCGTCGTGGCCGGCCTGGTAGGCGAGCTTGCGCACCAGCTCCTCGCGTTCGAAATCGGCCAGCTTCAGCGCCAGGTTCTTCGCGCGCAGCTCGTGGGTGCGCTCGGCGATGATGCGATTGAGCCGGCGCTGACGGCGCAGGTAGCGATGGCTGCGGCCGCGGTACCACCACAGCAACAGGCCGCTGAACGCGATCGCCGCGATCACCACGAACGGACCGCGCTGCCAGAACGGCGGCACCACGTCCAGCTGCAGCGAGGCGCGCCCCACCAGATCGCTGCGCGACCAGTCCATCGCATTGGTGGTCGCCTGCACTTCCAGCCGGTAGTCGCCAGGCGGCAGGTTGGTATAGACCGCCTCCTCGCTGCTGCCGGCATCGATCCATTGCCGGTCGAAGCCATGCAGGCGATAGCGGTAGCGCACCTTGTCCGGCGAGCGGAAGCTCAAGCCGGCGTAGTCGACGCTGAGCCGGCCGACGCTGCCGGGCAAGCGGTAGTCGGCGCGCAGCGGCTGCTCGCGGCCATCGACCTGCAGCCGCTCGATCACCACCGCCGGCGCGCGCAGCGAATGCCGGCTGGGCAGCGCCGGGTCGATCAGCGCCAGGCCGGCTGAAGTCGGGATCAGCAAGATGCCGTCGCGGCTCAGCCAGCCGGCGGGCGCGCTGCTGCCGTTGCCCTGGCTGCCGGGCATGCCGTCGCTGCGATCGACCACGTCCACCGCCAGTTGCGTGCGGCGCCCGGCATCGAGCTGCGCGATGCTGTCGCGGGCGATGCGGAACACGCCCTGGTTGCTGGTCACCCACAGATGGCCCTGGCCATCGTCGATGACCCGGAACAGCTTGTCGCGCGGCAACCCGACGCGATGGTCGTAGGTGCGGAAGCGGCCGTCGCGCAACCGCAGCAGGCCGCGGTCGCTGGCGATCCACAGCGCGCCGCCGGCATCCTCCAGGAAATCGAACGCGTTGTGCGCGGGGAACGCGGCGCCGGCGGGCCAGCGGCGCAGCGTGCCGTCGGCCGACAGCGCCGCGATGCCGTCGCTGGTGCCGATCCACAGCACGCCGGCGCGATCGCGGTACAGCGCCTGCACCTGCCGCGCCGGCAGCCCATCGGCCAGGGTGTACAGGCGGGTGCGGCCACGGTTGCGATAGGCCAGGCCGGCGTTGCCGCCGACCCACAGCCCGCCGTCCGCATCCTGCAACAGCGCCCGCACCATGGCCTGCGGGATGCCGGCCTCGGTGCCGAGCCGTTGCCGGACCGCACCGTCGGGCGCCAGCAACAGCACTCCCTGGTTGTAGGTACCGACCCACATGCCGCCATCGTTGGCCGCGGCCAGCGCCAGCACCGACGGATCGCGACCGGCGGCGGCGATGCGCAACGTGGCGATGCGGCCGTGCTGCCAGCGATCGAGGCCGGCGGCATGGCCGACCCAGACCGCGCCATCGGCGCTCTGCTGCACTACGCGCACGTAGTCGCCGCCGAGGCCGTCGTGCCGGGTCAGGCCGCCGGCATCGCCCACGGCGATGCGGAACAGGCCGTCGGTGCTGCCGGCCCAGATCAGGCCTTCGCGGTCCTCGATCAGCGCCGGGCTGACCACGCCGGAGATCGACAGCATCTCCTCGCTGACCCCGCTCGACGAGCGCCGCAGCAACTGGCCGCTGGACAGGCTGGTCCACACCTGGCCCTGGCGACCCTGCAACGCGGCATCCACGCGCTGGCCCTGGCGCAACCACTGCAGCGCGCCATCGGCGTGCAGCCAGAACACGCCGGCGTCGCCGGCGACCAGCAGCCCGCCGTCGCGGTCGCGGCTCAGCCGCCGTACCGGCGCCGTGCGCATCGCCTCCGTCCGCCCCCAACGCCGCGCACGGCCGGTGGCCGGGTCGAGGCGGAACAGCCCCTGCGCGGTGCCGACCAGCACGCTGCCATCGGCCTGCTGCAGCAGCGCGGCGATCCGGGTCTTCGGCAGCCCGGCGGCGGCACCGGCCGCGGTCAGGCGGCCATCGGCCTCGATCCGGAACAGGCCGTCCTCGCTGCCGACCCACAGCACACCGTCGCGGTCGCGCAGCATCGACGCCACCTGCAGCCGCTGCGCACGCGCATCGCCCAGGTGCTCCCAGGCGCCGCCGGCATAGCGGAATACGCCGTCGTAGGCGGTACCGACCAGCACCCCGCCGTCGCGTTCGGGCACGATCGCGAACACGCCGGACATCTCCATGCCCGGCGTGTTCTGCCGGTCGAACACGGTGAAGGCGCGGCCATCGAAGCGCGCCACGCCTTCCCAGGTGCCGATCCACAGCAGGCCGTCGCGGTCCTGCGCCAGCGCATGCACCAGGTTGTGCGGCAGGCCTTCGTCCATCGTCCAGCGCACCACCGTCGGCCGGTCGGTGATGCTGCCCGCGGTCACCGGCCGCGTTGCCTGGGCCACGGCGGCACCTGCCGCGGAGCAGGCGCACAGCAGCATCAGGAACAAACCGATGCGCCCGCGCAGGCGTCGGCGCAGCGCAGGTGCGCTGCCGATGGTAGTGTGACGCCGGTCCCCCTGCTCCATTGCTTCCCGAATCATGCCCTCGGCAGCACGCGGTTTCCAAACCGCACGAGAAGCCAATTTATCACTACATGTTCGCCGCCGATGTCAGGACGTTCCTCACATTGCCGAACGGCAGCCGTCCCGCCACACCACTCAGCGCAACGGCAGGCGCACGCTGACCCGCAGCCCGCCCAGGGTCGGCGAGGTATCTAGCGCGATGTCGCCGCCGTGCGCGTTCACCACCTCGCGCGCGATCGCCAAACCCAGTCCGCTGCCCTCCACGCCGCTGCCGAGTTCGCGGTGGAAGCGCTCGAACACGCGCTCGCGCGCCGCCTCGGCGACACCGGGGCCGGAATCCTCGACCGTGAACCAGGCATAGGCATGGTCGCCACGCAGGGCGACTTCCACCTGCCCGCCCGGCGGCGCGTAGCGCAGGGCGTTGTCGATCAGATTGCGCACCAGCGCGGACAGGCCCGCCTCGTTGCCGAGCAGCATGACCGGGTCGTTGCACAGCATCCGCAGCCGCTGCTGGCGCCGCGCCGCCAGCGGCTGCGCATCGTCCACCTGCAGCGCGACCAGGCCGTCCAGCGCCAGCCGCCCTTGCGTGGGCTCGGCGGCGCCCGGTTCGACCCGGCTGAGCGTCAGCAACTGCGCGACCAGCCGCTCCACCCGGCGCACGCTGGCATCCAGGTGCCGCTGCGATTCGTCGCGTTCGGCGGCGTCGCGGGCCTGGCCCAGATTGTCGGCGTGTACCTTCAGCGCGGCGATCGGGGTACGCAGTTCGTGCGCGGCATCGGCGATGAAGCGGCGCTCGCGCGCCAGCGCGGCCTCCAGGCGCCGCATCAGGTCGTTGACCGCCACCACCAGCCCATGGATCTCGCGCGGCACGCCGTGCAACGGCAACGGTTCCAGCCGCTGCGGGTCGCGCTCGCCGATCGCCTGCGAGACCCGGCTCAAGGCGCGGCTGGCCCAGTTCACCACCGCCCACACCAGCAGCGCCAGCACCGGCAGCGCCAACAGCAGCGGCAAGGCCGTGCCCAACGCGATGTCTTCGGCCAGCTCGCGGCGGATGTCGGCCTGCTCGCCGGTCTGGAACCAGCGCCCGCCCGCCGAGTGCAGGCTGAAGGTGCGCCAGCGGCGGCCATCCAGGGTCACGTCGGCGTAGCCGGCGACCAGCGGGGCCAACTGCCGGGTCGGGCCGCTGTCCGAGCGCAGCAGCAGGTGGCCGCGGTCGTCGCGGACCTGGAACGCCAGCTTGCTTTCGTAGGCATGGCCGGTGCGGAACGCCAGCGCCTCGCCCACGCCCTGCGCCTGCCCGTGCCAACCGCGGATCACGATCGGCTCGCCGGCCGGGCCGAGCCGGGTCAGCTCGCCCAGCGGTTCGTCGACCAGGCTCATCAGCACCCGCGAGGACTGCACCAACTTGGCATCGAACATCTCGCCCGCCTCCTGCAGGCCGGCGCGGTAGCTGAGCAATGCGGCCACCGCGAACACCAGGGTTACCACCCCGAGCAGACCGCCCAGCAGCATCCGCCGCATCGAACTCATGGCGCCGCCAGCGCGGCCGCGGCCTGTTCGTCCAGCGCATAGCCGACCCCGCGCACGGTGCGGATCAGCGCCGGGTCGAGCTTGCGCCGCAGCTGGTGCACGTGCACATCGACCGCATTGCTGGCCACATCCTCGTCCCAGCCGTACAGGCGCTGCTGGATCGCCTCGCGCGCGATGGCGCGGCCGTGGCGTTCGGCCAGCAGCCACAGCAGCGCGAACTCGCGCCGGGTCAGGTCCAGCGCGCGGCCGCGCCAGCGCACCGCCAGCCGCTCCGGATCCAGGTACAGCGCGCCGATCTCCAATTGCGGCGTGGCGCGCCCGGCACTGCGCCGCAGCAGCGCGCGGGTGCGCGCCAGCAGTTCGGTGGTGTCGAACGGCTTGCCGAGGTAGTCGTCGGCGCCCAGGTCCAGGCCCAGCGCGCGGTCGGCCGGGCGCTCGCGCGCGCTCAGTACCAGGATCGGCACGTCGGCGCCGGCCTGGCGCGATTGCCGGATCACCTCCAGCCCGTCCATGCGCGGCAAGCCCAGGTCCAGCAGCACCAGGTCGATACCGCCGTCGCCGATCGCGATCAGCGCCGCCGCGCCGTCCTGCACCCAGTCCACCGAATAGGCGGCGCGGCGCAACGCGGTGCGGATGCCCTCGCCCAGCGACAGATCGTCCTCGACCAGCAAGATGCGCATGTGGGTCAGTGTGGGCGGCCGCTCAATGGCTGGCAAGGTGCGGCTCGACCTCCTGCAGGGCCGCCTGGATCTGCTGGTGGCGGCCACGGTCGGCCAGTTCGCGGCCCGGCCGCGGCGGCGCCGCCAACGCCTTCTTCAGCGCCGCCGCCGCGCCATTCCAGTCCTTCTGGTCGCGCAGGAAGTCGCCGTAGAAGTAGTTCGCGTCGATCCCGTCGGGGTCGTAGTGCAGGCCCTGCAGCAACAGCGTGCGCGCCTTGGCGTCGTCGCCGAAACCGACCGGCCAACCCGGTACCTGGTAGTACAGCGCGCCCAGGCTGGTGCAGGCCGAGCCGTTCAACGCGGCCGGATCGAGCTTCAGCGCCTGCTCGAAATCGGCGCGGGCGCGCTTGACCAGGCTCAGCGCGCCGAGGCCGCCGCGCTCGCCGGCTTCGCTCGACAACACGATGCCTTCCCAGATCAGCGCGGCCGGATCCTGCGGCGCGGCCTGCCTGGCCGCCGCCGCATGCGTGGCCAATGCCGCATAGGCCTGCACGCGCTGCGGCTTGGGCGTCTGGTAGGCGACCTGCGCCCATTGCTCGCGCACCGCGGCGACCGCGGGCGACAGCGGCGTGGCCGCCGCCGCGGCCAGCGGCAGCAGCGACAGGAGCAAGAGCAGGCAACGGCGGCAAGTCTTCATCGGAGGTCTCCAAGATCGGAAGGAACCCGGGCGGCATGGCGCCGCACCACGGGCAGTTGCGCCTTCAGGCTGCGGTCGACCAGACCGGGCAAGGCGCCGTTGAGGCGTGCGAAGAGTTTTTCCGGCCAACCGATCTGCAGCCGCCTGTCGCCGCGCTCGATCGCCTCGCGCAAGGCGCGCGCCACCTGCTCGGGCGTGTCGGCGCCGACCTTCAGTTCCTGGTTCAGCGCATCGACCTGGGCCGTGTTGAACGCGGTGCGGGTGGCGCGCGGCGCCAGGTACTGGAAGCGCACGTGGCTGTCGGCGTATTCGCGGGCCAGCGCCTCGAACAGGCCGCGCAGACCGAACTTGCTGGCGCTGTAACCGGCGAAGCCCGGAAATCCCAGACTGCCGAAGGTCGAACCGACCGCGACCACGGCCGCCTGCGGCTGCGCCTGCAGCAACGGCAGCAGCGCGCGCACCAGCAGCATCGGCGCCAGCAGATTGGTTTCGAGCATGCGCCGCAGTTCCTGCTCGGACTGTTCGGCGAACAGACCGAAGCCGCTCTGCGCATGCGCGATCAGCAGCAGCGACGGCGGCGCCTGCAGCGCGCGCGCCGCCGCCAGCAATTGCGCGCGGCCGCTGTCGTTGCACAGGTCCGCCGGCAACGCCAGCACCTGGCCCTGCGGATGGCGGCTGGCCACCTGCGCCAACCGCAGCGGGTCGCGCCCCACCGCCAGCACCCGGGTGCCGGCGGCGACCAGTTCGTCGCACAACGCCGCGCCGATGCCGCCGCTGGCACCGGTCAACACCACGCTCCGGCCGCGCAGGTCCATCACGCCGCCTCCGCCATGCGCGGCGCCGGCAGCGCGCGCAGGCTGCGGAAGATGTCGCCGTACAGGCCGTAAAAGCGCTTGGCCGCGTGCAGCACCGCGCGCTGGTCGTCGGGGTCGTCGAGGCGGTCCATCAACCCGACGAAGAAACCGACATGCTCGATGTCCAGGTCGCCGTGCGAACGCAGGTAGCTGAAGGCATTGCGCGGCAGGCCCAGCGTGGTCTCGATGCTCTCGGCCGCGCGCGTGGCCAGCGCCACGCTGGTGCCTTCCAGCACCATCACCATGCCGAAGAAACCGACCGGGTTGCCGCGGGCGATGGTGTCGTAGGCGTAGGCCACCATCAGCTCGGTCGCGGCGGCCGGTTCGGACGCCGCGGCGGCGGCGCGGTCGGCGCCGCACGCGGCCAGGTCGTCGAGGATCCATTCCTGATGACCCAGTTCCTCCTCGATGTAGTCGGCGACGGCGGTGCGCAGCCACTCCAGCCGCGCCGGCAGGCGCGCGCCGCAGGCCATCAGCAGCGGCACCGTGTGGCGCACGTGGTGGTAGGCCTGGCCGAGGAAGGCCAGGTAGTCCTCGCGCGCGATCTGTCCGGCCAGCGCCGACTGGATGATCGGGATCGAGATCATGGCGGCGCGTTCGGCCTGGGTCTCGGCGAGCAAGCGCTCATGGAAGGTCATCGGGAAGCTCCGTGGGAGGAAAGGGGTTCGAGTTCGGCGTAGCGCTGCGCGATGGCATCGGCATGGCGCTGCAGGATCGCGTCGCGGCGCGGGCGGCCGTTGCCGGTGAGCAGGCCGTCGGCGGCGGTAAATGGCGCGCTGGCGCGGACGAAGCCGGATACGCGCGCGTAGTCCGGCAGGCCGGCGTTGACCTCGGCCAGCGCGCGCGCGATCGCCGCATCGTCCAGCGCGGGGTTGCGCGGCCACAGCACCGCCAGGTTGTGCGCGCGCGCTTCGCCGCAGACCACCGCCTGGGCAATGTGCGGGTGCTGCAACAGTTCGCTTTCCACCCACTCCGGCGACACGTTGCGGCCGTAGGCGGTGATGAACACATGCTTGCGGCGGCCGGTGACGTGGACGAAGCCTTCGTCGTCGACATGGCCCAGGTCGCCGGTGGCGATGGCGCCGGCAGGCGGCCCCTCCGCGCCGAGGTAGCCCAGGCAGCGCACGCCGTCGACCCACAGTTCGCCGTCGATCGCACTGACCCGCGCATGCGGCAGCGCGCGGCCGACGCTGCCGGCGCGCTGCGCCTCGGGCCGGTTCAGCGCCACCACCGAGGCGCACTCGGTCAGTCCGTAGCCTTCGAACACCGGCAACCGCAGCGCCGCGGCGCGACGCAGCAGACCCGGACCGACCCGGCCGCCGCCGACCGCCAGGTAGCGCAGCGAGGCCGGCAGCGCCACGCCCTGTTCGGCCGCCATCACCAGCGCCAGCAGCAGCTGCGGCACCAGGATCACGCTGTGCGGCTGGTAGCGATGCAGGCAGGCGATCAAGGTCGGAATGTCGAGTCCGGCCGCGCCGCTGTAGCCGATCTCGGCCAGCGACGGCACTGCGATCTGCGCGCCGGACAACAGCGTGGCGTAGACCCCGGCCACGTTCTCCAGCAACGTGGACAGCGGCATCAGGCACAGGTGGCGGCGCGGCGCCAGCGCCGAGGCCGCATCGGCCAGGGACGCGGCCACCTGCAGCAGCGCGCCCGCCTCCAGGCATACCCCCTTGGGCTGGCCGGTGGTGCCGGAGGTGTAGGTGATGCAGCCGGTGCCGGCAGGCAGCGCCACCGGCATCGGCGCCAGGCGCCAGCACGTCAGGCCCGGGGCCGACAGCGGCAGATGCAGCGGCACGCCCTGCGCCGGTGCGGGCATGCCCGCACCGGCGATCAGGCACTGCGCACCGCTGCTGTGCAGCGCGTAGCGCGCCTGCGCCTCGCTGAAGAACGTCGGCAGCGGCACGTGCACGCCGCCACGCAGGCGGATCGCCAGGTCCAGCGCCAGCCAGTCGCTGCCGTTGTCCAGGCGGCTGGCGACGCAGTGCAGATCGTGCCGTTGCAACGCGTCGGCCAGCGCACGGATCCGGTCGGCCAGTTCGCCCTCGCGGATCGCGCCGTGGCAGGTGAGCAGACGCTCCTGGTCGCCGCGCAACTGGCCGAGCACCTCGGCGAAACCCGGCGCGCTCACGGCGCACCCGCCAGGCAGGGCTGGAACGGACCAGCGTGGAACAGGGACATCGCGTCCGCGCGCGGCGCGGCGGCGCGCTGCAGGAACGCATGCCCGGCGGCGATGTCGCCGAACGTCAGCCGCGGCTGCGCGGCGTAATAGTCGCCCCAGTCGCTGGGATCCCCGCGCAGGCGCTCGCCGCGCGCCTCGCCCAGGTCCACCGTCGCCAGATGCAGCCGGTCGAAGGTATTGCGCAGCTGCCGGGTGGCCACGAACAGGACCCAGCGCAGCCCGGCCGCGTGCAGGGTGCCGGTCAGCGCCTGGATCATCGCGCGCGCATCGCCGGCCTGCTCGGCGGCGAAGTTGCCCACCTCCACCAGCTCGCTGCGCGCCACCCGCCGCGGCATCCGCTCGGCGATGGCCAGTTCGGCCGGTCGCTCGAGATAGTGCTCGACGAACAGCTCGCCTTCGCTGGCGCAGCGCAGCCCCAGTGCGGCCCGCAACCCGCCGTCGGCGTCGTAGTAGGCCAGCAGATGCGGCAGGAAGCCGCGCAGCACCGCGCCGTAGCGCTGGCGGTAGACGCGGGCGATGAACGCTTCCACGGCATCGCGCTCGGGATGCCCCAGACCGATCAGCACGGCACTGGCGAAGCGGGAATGGGATGCGGGAGAGTCGGGGACGATGGCCATGGCGGCATCGTCGGCGGCGCCGATTAGCCGACCATGAGCCGAACGTTAGGCGAATGTAAGGCGCGCATAAGCAAATCATTGCGCAGGCGCCAAACCCCGAGCCAAGCCTGGCGCGCGCTGAACCGCTCGATCGGAGTCCCGGCGCGCGAAGCTGACATACTAAATAGTATACTTAACGGTATAGTATAAATATCGAACCGACTGGTCTAGTATTGCCGCCATGGTCAGCAAACCCGTTCCCTCCCCCAAAGCCTCTTCCCGCGCCGCCGGACCGGGCCGTCCGAAGGACATGGGCAAGCGTGCGGCGATCCTGGAAGCGGCCAAGCACATGTTCACCGAGCTGGGCTTCGGCGGGGTCAGCATGGACGGCATCGCCGCCCGCGCCGGGGTGTCCAAGCTCACCGTCTACAGCCATTACGGCGACAAGGAGACCCTGTTCGCCGAAGCGGTGCGCGCGCAGTGCCAGGCGCTGCTGCCCGACGACCTGTTCGGGCATGCGCTGAAAGGCCCGCTGCGCGCCCAGTTGGTGGAGATCGGCCTGGCCTTCTTCGCCATGATCAGCAGCGAGGCGGCCATGGCCACGCACCGCATGATGCTGGCCCCCGGCACCGGCGACGAGCACGTGCGCGAGATGTTCTGGAATGCCGGTCCCAAACGCACCCAGCAGGACCTGGCGCAGCTGCTGCAGGCGCACGTGGCGGCCGGCGAACTGGAGATCGCCGACCTGGGCCTGGCCGCCTCCCAGTTCTTCTGCCTGATCAAGGGCGAACTGCACTCGCTGATGATGTGCGGCCTGTGCCGCGATCCCAGCCAGGTGCGGATCCAGGCCCATGTCGAGGCCAGCGTGGATTTCTTCCTGCGCGCCTATGCGGCGCGCTGAGCCCGCGCCGGCCGGGCGGCCCGATGACTTCCGGCACTGCGCGCGGCGGCACCGCTGCGGCGATGCTGCAGCATACGCACGGCCTCCGCGCCGGCTAAAATGCGCGACCCACCGCGTTGGATGCCCCAGATGACGATCGACTACTCCCAAGCCCGCGAAACGATGGTTGAACAGCAGGTGCGTCCCTGGGACGTGCTCGACCTGCGCGTGCTCGACGTGCTGGCGCGGCTGCCGCGCGAGACCTTCGTGCCGGAAAGCCACCGCGCGGTGGCCTATGCCGATCTGGAAATCCCGCTGGGGCACGGCCAGTACATGATGAAGCCGGTGATCGAAGGCCGCATGCTGCAGGCGCTGGACCTGCAGCCGGGCGAGGACGTGCTGGAGATCGGCACCGGCAGCGGCTTCATCAGCGCCTGCCTGGGCGAGCTCGGCCGCGAGGTGGTGAGCCTGGAGATCGAGCCGGCCCTGGCCGCCGCCGCGCGCGCCAACCTGGATGCCGCCGGGCTCGGCAGCAACGTGCGCATCGAGACCGCCGACGCGTTCGGCTGGCACAGCGAGCGCCGCTTCGACGTGGTCTGCATCACCGCCGCGGTCACCGAGATCCCGGCGCAGTTCCTGGCCTGGCTGCGGCCCGGCGGCCGCCTGTTCGCGGTCCGCGGCCGCGCCCCGGCCATGGACGCGGTGCTGGTCCACGCCGACGCCGGCGCGCCGCGCGTGGAATCGCTGTTCGAAACCGACCTGGCGTACTACCTGCGTGGCGCCGCGCCAGTCCCCCAGTTCACATTCTGATCCATCAAGGAAGCCGCAATGATCCGCCGATCCCTCGTTCTGGCGCTGGCCGCCGCACTGTTTCCGCTGGCCGCCAACGCCACGGACCTGCTGCAAGTCTACGAAATGGCCCGCAATAGCGACCCGCAGCTGGCCAGCGCGGAATCGAACCGGCTGTACGAAAAGGAAGGCGCGGTGCAGGCGCGCGCGGCGCTGCTGCCGCAGATCAACGGCTCCGCCTCGCTGCAGCGCAGCCACAGCGAGATCGAGCGCGCCAGCGGCGAACTGGCCGGCACCGGCAAGAGCCGCAGCTACGCGATCCAGGGCCAGCAGACGCTGGTCAACTTCGCCCAGTTCTCGACCCTGCGCGCGCAGAAGGCGCGCAGCCTGGCCGCCGACTACACGCTGGCATCGGCCAACGACGACCTGATCGTGCGCACCTCGGCGGCCTACTTCAACGTGCTGGTGGCGATCGAGTCGCTGGTCGCCGCGGAAACCAACGAAGCCGCCGCCAAGAAGCAGTTCGACTACGCCGACAAGCGCCTGGAAGTGGGCCTGGCACCGATCACCGACGTGCACGAAGCGCGCGCCGAATACGACCAGGCGCGCGCCGACACGATCACCGCGCGCAACTCGCTGCAGGACCTGTACCAGGCGCTGACCGAGATCACCGGGCAGCCGGTGCACGACCTGCGCAGCCTGCCGGAGGACTTCCGCCCGCAACTGCCGGCCGACAGCGGCAATATCGACAGCCTGATCGCCTCGGCGCTGGACAAGAACCCGTCGCTGCGCGCCTACCAGTACCAGGTGCAGCAAGCCGAAGACAACGTCGCCACCGCGCGCGCCGGCCATCTGCCGACGCTGAACCTGTCGGCCAGCGTCGGCCGCGATGCGAGTTGGGGCGACGGCGTGTCCGGCAGCAACTCGCCGCGCAGCGACAGCAACGTCATCGGCCTGACCCTGAACATCCCGATCTTCGCCGGCGGCGCGACCCAGTCGGCGGTGCGCCAGGCGCTGTCGCAGCGCGACATCGCCCAGGACACGTTCGAGCAGCAGAAGCGCGCGCTCGACCGCAATACCCGCAACGCCTACCAGACCGTCGTCGCCGGCATCAGCGAAATCGAGGCGCGGCGCCTGGCGGTGGTCTCGGCGCAGGCCGCGTACGACGCCTCGCAGGTCGGCCTGGAAGTGGGTACGCGCACCGTGCTGGACGTGGTGCAGAACCAGCGCACCCTGTACCAGGCGCAGCTGAACTATGCGCAGTCGCGCTACAACTTCCTGCAGAACCGCCTGCTGCTGAGCCAGGCGCTGGGCTCGCTGGACGTGGCCGAAGTGCAGTCGATCAACGCGCTGCTGACGCAGAGCGCCGAATCCAAGCTCAACTCCGGCAGCAGCACCCAGTAACGCTGCGCCGGCAACTGCACGACCGCGAACGGCGGGCCTTCGGGTCCGCCGTTTTTGCATGGGGCGGCGCAATGGCGGAAAGAACGCCTGATTGCGCCAGCGACGTCCGCTCAAGATCAGGATGACACTTGCAGGATGACACTTGTAGGAGCGGCTTCAGCCGCGACAGCGTTACCGATAGATTCTGTCGCGGCTGAAGCCGCTCCTACAATGCCTGCGTCGAACCGCGCTACTCGTTCGCGGGCACGTCGTGCGCCACCGGCGGCAGATGCTCGGCGATCAGGTGCAGCGCCCGCTGCAGCGCGCCGCGACCATTGGCGACCAGCGCGCAGCCGGCTTCGGCCATGCGCGCGCGCGCGGCCGCGTCGCCGAGCAATTCGTGCAGCGCCGCGCACACCGCCGCGGCGTCTTCGCAGATCGCCACCGCACCGGCCTCGCGCATGCGCCGCGAGATCTCGGCGAAGTTGTGCAGGTGCGGCCCGCTCACCGACGGCGTGCCGACCGCGGCCGGCTCCAGCAGGTTGTGCCCGCCGATCGGCTGCAGGCTGCCGCCGACGAAGGCGACCTGGGCGCAGGCGTAGAACATCATCAGTTCGCCCAGCGTATCGATCACGAACACGTTGTCCTCGGCGCCGGGCCACTGCTGCTGGCGGCGCGTGGCCACGCGCCAGCCCTGGTCGCGCGCCAGCGCCTCGACCTTGGCGAAGCGTTCGGGATGGCGCGGCGCCCACAGCAGCAACAGGTCTGGCCAGTGCCGACGCAACTGCCGGTGCATCTCGATCACCGCCGCCTCCTCGCCTTCGTGGGTGCTGGCGGCGATCCACACCGGCCGCGTCTTCGCCACACGTTCGCCGAACGCGGCGACGAACGCCGGCAGCTGCGCGGGCACGGCGATGTCGAACTTCAGGTTGCCCAGCGCACGCACCTGCTGCGGATGCGCGCCGAGCTCGATGAAGCGTTCGGCGTCGGCCTGCGACTGCGCCGCCACGCAGGTGACGGTGCGCAGCGCGCGTCCGATCAGCGGCCGCAGCAGGCGGTAGCCGCGCAGCGAGCGCGCTGACAGCCGCGCGTTGAGCACGTAGACCGGGATGTTGCGGTCGCGGCAGCCGAACAGCATGTTCGGCCACAGCTCGGTTTCCAGGATCAGCGCCAGGCTCGGGCGGAAATGCTGCAGGAAACGGCCGACGCTGCCGGGCACGTCGTACGGCAGGTAGACGTGGTCCAGCGCATCGCCCCACAGCGCGCGCACCCGCTCCGACCCGGTCGGGGTGATGGTGGTGATCACCCAGCGGATGTCCGGGCGCTGCGCGCGCAGCGCGTTGACCACCGGCGCGGCGACGTTGACCTCGCCTACCGACACCGCGTGCAGCCACACCCGCGGCCGCCCGCGCGCCTGCGGATACGAGGCGTAGCGCTCGTCCCAGCGCTGGAAGTACTGGCGCACGCGGAACCCGCGCCAGACCAGGTGATAGACGGTGACCGGCAGCAGCATGTACAGCACGGTCGAGTACAGGCCGCGCAGCAGCCGTTCGATGAAATCGTTGCGCATCGCGAAAGCATAGCGGGTTGCGTCGCGCCGGCGGCAGACGATCGCGACCGTGGTCACCAAGCGAAGACGCCGCCGCGCCGCGCCAATGCCGCGCTGCCCGCTCCCGGCTAAACTTGGCGCATGTCCGACCCCTCCCCCGCTCTTCCGTCCGCCGCCACCACGGCCACGCCGCCGCCGCGCTCGCCACGGCACTGGCCGACCTGGCTGCTGCTCGGCATCGCCGTGGCCGTCGCGCGGCTGCCCTGGCTGCTGCAACGCGCGCTCGGCCGCGGCGTCGGCTGGATCGCATTGCGCCTGGCCGGCACCCGCCGCCATGCCGCCGAGGTGAACCTGAAGCTGTGCTTCCCCGAGCAGAGCGAGGCCTGGCGCACGCGCCTGCTGCACGACAGCTTCGACGCGCTGGGCGTGGGCGTGTTCGAGTTCGCGCGCGCCTGGTGGGGCAGCCTCGGCCCGATTCGCCGCCGCACCCGCATCGAAGGCCTGGAGCACCTGCGTGCGCTGCAGGCGCAGGGCCGCGGCGTGCTGCTGGTGTCGGGCCACTTCATGACCCTGGAGATGTGCGGCCGGCTGCTGTGCCAGTACGTGCCGCTGGCCGGCATGTACCGCCGCCACCGCAACCCGGTGTTCGAATGGGCGGTCAAGCGCGGCCGCCTGCGCTACGCCATCGCCATGTTCGCCAACGAGGACCTGCGCGGCAGCGTGCGCCACCTCAAGCGCGGCGGCTTCCTGTGGTACGCGCCGGACCAGGACATGCGCGGCAAGGACACGGTGTTCGTGCCGTTCTTCGGCATGCCCGCCTCCACCATCACTGCCACCCACCAATTGGCGCGGCTGACCGGCTGCGCGGTGGTGCCGTATTTCCACCGCCGCGAGGGCGCCGACTACGTGCTGCGCATCGCCCCGCCGCTGGAGGACTTCCCGTCGCAGGACGTGGTCGCCGACACCGCGCGGGTCAATGCCGCGATCGAGGCGATGGTGCGCGAAGCGCCGGCGCAATACCTGTGGATCCACCGCCGCTTCAAGCGCCAGCCCGGCGGCCGCAGTACGTTCTACGAGCGCGACTGAGCGAGAGGTAGGGACGGGCGCGGCCTCGCGCACCCAACGCTGCGAGTCGCTTTCGCGCCGGACCCTCACCCCAACCCCTCTCCCGAGGGGAGAGGGGCTAGCGCTGTTCCCTTCTCCCCTCGGGACCATGGCCCCCTTTTCGGGGGAAGGTGCCCCGAAGGGGCGGATGAGGGTACGGGCGAAGCCTGGTGCATCCAACTCCGCGAGTCGCTTTCGCGCCGCACCCTCACCCCAACCCCTCTCCCGGTGGGAGAGGGGCTACACAGTTTCTGCGGTGCCCTCGGCGTCGCGCTCCTCGGCCAGCAGCGCGCCGACATACAGCCCGACCAGCATCAGCGCCAGCGAGCCCCAGAACGACGAATAGAACGCCAGGTGCGTGTTGAACGGGAACACCGTCACCAGCAGCGCCAGCATCGCCGGCCGTGCCCGTTCGCGCGCCTGTGGCGAGGCGTAGCGCCATGCGCGCCACGCCTGCGCGGCGCCGGCCAGCCACAGCAGCAAGCCGATCACGCCGGTCTCGCTGAGCACTTCGAGCACGATCTGGTGCGCATGGAAGGCCGGCTCGCGGCCCCAGGCGCCGCCATGCGCCGGATCCGGGTCGCAGGCCACGTAGGCTTCGCGGAAGCCGCGCACGCCGACGCCGTTGAGCGGATGCTGGCGGATCATGCACCACGAGGCGTCCCAGATCTGGGTGCGCCCGGCCAACGCCGCGTTCACGTCGGCCGGGCGCCCGCTCAGCGCCAGCGTGGTGCGGGCGAAGCGCTCGCGCACCTGCGGCGAGAGCGCGCCGAGCACGCCGGCGACCAGCACCGCAGCCACGCCCAGCGCCAGCATCCGGCGCATGCCCAGCAGGCGCCAGCCCGACAGCAGCAGCACCAGGGCGTAGGTGATCCACGACGCGCGCGATCCGGCCAGCACCAGCACCACCCCCACTGCCGCCGCGGCAAGCAGCCAGCCCCAGGCGCCGCCGCGGCGCCCGGCCGCGAACAGCAGGAACGGCGACAGGCTGGCCAGCACCTGGCCGAACTTGAGGTTGCACGGGCCGAACACGCCGCTGAGGCGGTCGGCCAGCGCGATTTCCTGCGGCGTGCACAGGCCGTGGTGGTTGATCGCCCACTTCAGCTGGTCCATCGACCAGAACAGCGGGCTGGTGCCGCACAGCGCCTGCGCCAACGCATCCACGGTCCAGATCGCGGCGATGACCGCCAGCCCATTGAAGGTGGTACGGCGGCCGCGCGGCGTCGCCACCGCCATCGCCACCAGCCACAGGAACGGCAGGAAGCGCAGGTCCACCGCCGACTCGCGCAATGCCAGCGGCACGTCCACCGCATCCAGCGCCGACAGCGGCTGCGGCAACCAGTAGGTCAGGAACAGCAGCGTGGTCAGCGCCCACGCCGGCCCGCTGAGCAGGCTGGCGCCGCCGCGGAAGCGGCTGTGCAGCAGGCGCGCCAGGGTCGCCAGCGCGCCCAGCGCCAGCACGCCCGCGGCCAGGCCAGGTGCAGGCCACAGTGCCACGAACGCCAGCACCCAGACCGGGGCCCAGCGTTCGCTGCGCGCCGGCGTCAGCGGCGCGAGCAGGGAGGAATCAGCGCCGGAGTTCGTCATACACCGCCAGGGTCGCGTGCTGCATCGCCTGCAGCGTGTAGGGGATCTGCGCCGGCGGTGCCGGCGGTTGCGCCAGCAGGCGCGCCGCCGCCGCGTGCAGGGCCGCAGGATCGAACGCAGGCACCGCACCGGACGGCTGCAGCTGCGCCAGCAGTTCGCCGGCGCCGCCGTGCGCCCAGCCCAGCACCGGCCGCCCCACCGCCAATGCCTCGACCACGGTGCGGCCGAACGCTTCCGGCTTGCGCGACAGCTGCAGCACCAGATCGCTGGCGGCGTAGGCCTCGGCAATGCGCGCGGTCGGCGCGGTGAACGCGATCGCGTCGGCGATGCCCAGCGCGGCGGCCTCGGCCTCCAGCTCCTGCAGGTAGGCCTCGCGCCCGGCCTCGCGCGCACCCGGCAGCCACAGCCGTGCGTCGCTGCCGTCGGCGCGCAGCGCGGCGAGCAGGCGCACTGCATCGGCATGGCCCTTCAGGCGGGTGCCGCGACCGGGCAACAGCAGCAGCGGACCGCTGCCGGCAGTGGCCGGCGCCTCGCTCGCGGCCCAGGCCCGCGCGGCCGGATCGGGCTGCGCGCGGCGCGGGAACTGCGCCGGGTCGATGCCGCGCGGGATCACCCGCAGCCGCGTCGGATCGGTCTGCGGGTAATGGCGCAGCACGTAGTCGCGGACCGTGGCCGACACGCAGATTGCGCGCTCGCCGCGGGCCATGATCGCGCTGTAGCGGCTGGGCGAATTGAGCCCGTGCACGGTGGTGACGAAGCGCGGCCGCTGCGCCGCCGGCAACCCGCGCAGCGCATGCCAGCCCAGCCAGGCCGGCAGCCGCGAGCGCGCATGCACGATGTCCACCCGCTCGCGCACGAACAGGCGCCGCAGCGTCGGCACGTGGCGCAGGCTCAGCAACGACTTGCGGCCGATGTCCAGGGCGATGTGCTCGGCGCCGGTCGCGGCCAGCGCCGGCAGCAGGCGGCCACCGGCCGACACCACCAGCGCGCGATGCCCGGCCGCGACCAGCGCCGCGGCGATTTCCAGGGTGGAGCGTTCGACGCCGCCGGACTCCAGCGCCGGCAGCAGCTGCACCACGGTCAGGCGGTGCATCGACCCGGCGGTCAGTCGACCAGCACGAAGACCGCGCCGCAGTAAGGGCACTTTGCCTCGTGGCTGGGTTCTTCGTCCACCGGCAGATAGACCCGCGGATGCGAGTTCCACAGCGCCATTTCCGGGGTCGGGCAGCTCAGCGGCAGGTCGGCGCGGTGCACGTTGTAGCGCTTCTCTGCATTGGCGGGCGCGGTGGCGGTATGGCTCATGGCGGTGGGACACGGCGGGAGGAGACGGGGAATTCTAGCAGCCTGCCCCACGCGCGCGCCGGGCCGGGGAACGCCGCGCCGGTCTTGTCCCAAAATTGTCCTTTCCTGTCGGCTTGATGCCAAGCGATGACATCCACTATGCTCGGGGGACGCGGCGCAACCATGCCGCTCTGAGGTGTCCCGTGGATATAGGTGTGCGATTGATGCAGGCGCGGCGCAATGCCGGTTTCACGCTGCGCGAACTGGCGGCCTTGCTGGGCGTGGCGCATAGCACCCTGGGTCACTGGGAGAACAATCGTTCCGTTCCCAATGCCCGGCATTTGCTGAAGATTGCCGAACTTACCGGCGTCGATGCCTATGTGCTGCTGACTGGCAAGCCGTCCAAGCTGAACCAGGGCGACCACGAAAGCCTGCCGCTGCCGGTAGGCAAGCGTCTGGCCTGAGCACAGTGCGGCGCCGCTGCGGCGCCGCGTTCGATCCTGCGCAACGCGTTGGCAGGCGCTGCATGGCGTCGTGTCTTCGCGCATCCTGCGGCGGGCGTTTGCGCAGCAAATCCTAAATCGTTCACGCGCTCGATCGCGTGTGCGGCTGGCGCGTCCGCGGCGTTCCGCGGCCAGGCGCCAAACCAGCGTGCCTTGACGTCGACCCGCCCCAGGCTTGATCGACCAGACCCCGCTACTTCACTCGGCCATCCGCGAAGCGCATTCGCGCCGAGTGACCCATCGCTGCATCGGCAACGTCTTGGCGGGAACTCGGGCAAGTCCGATGCGATGGCATACAGGGATGCGCTGCAGGCAGCCTGCCGCACGCACCAATCGGCCTGGAAGGCTGCAGCGAAACGCGCAGCCACCAGCGGCTGCGCGCATTCGCACCGAACCTGCCGGAAGCGCTCCGCTTACGGCGCGCTCTTCTCCGCTTCCAGCTGCTTGCGGATCTGCGCATCGACCGCGGCGATCGCGGTCATGTTCATCACCCGGCGCGAAGTGGCGCTGGTGGTGAGGATATGCACCGGCTTGGAGATGCCCATCAGGATCGGGCCGATCGCCACGCCATCGGTGAACACACGCACCAGGTTGTAGGCGATGTTGGCCGCTTCCAGGTTCGGCAGCACGAACAGGTTGGCGCGGCCCTTCAGGGTGCTGTTGGGCATGATCTGCTTGCGCAGCGCTTCGTCCCACGCGGTGTCGCCCTGCATCTCGCCGTCGATGTTGAGTTCGGGCTTGCGCTTGAGCAGCGCCTCGCGCACCTGGCGCATCTTCAGCGCGTCGCGCGAGTCGTGGCTGCCGAAATTGGAATGCGACAGCAGCGCGATGTTCGGCTCGATGCCGAACAGCTTCAGCCGGTACGCGGCCTGCAGCGTGGCCTCGACGATCTGCTCCACGCTCGGATCTTCCTGCACGTGCGTGTCCAGGAAGAAGAACGCGCCCTGCGGGTTGATCACCCCGGTCATCGCCGAGGTCGAGCTGACCCGCGGTTCCAGCGGGATCACGCTGCGCGCGTAGCCGAGCTTCTTGTGGAAGCGGCCGACCACGCCGGTGAGCAGCGCGTCGGCTTCGCCGCGCGCGACCATCACCGCGGCGATCAGCGTCGGCCGCGAGCGCATCAGTTCCTTGGCCGCGGTGACGGTGACGCCGCGGCGCTCGGTCAACGCGTGGTAGTACTGCCAGTAGTCGTTGAAGCGCGGATCGTCGTGGATGTTGGTGACCTCGAAGTCCACGCCGGCGGTGATGCGCAGGCCCAGGCGCTGGATACGCGCCTCGATCACGTCCGGGCGGCCGATCAGGATCGGGAACGCCAGGCCTTCGTCGATCACGCTCTGCACCGCGCGCAGCACCACTTCCTCTTCGCCCTCGGCATAGACCACGCGCTGCTTGTCGGCGCGGGCGCGGTCGTAGACCGGCTTCATCATCAGGCTGGTGCGGTAGACGAACTGGCCGAGCTTGTCGCGGTAGGCCTCCATGTCGGCGATCGGGCGCGTGGCCACGCCCGAGTCCATCGCCGCCTGCGCCACCGCCGAGGACAGCTCGACCAGCAGGCGCGGATCCAGCGGCCGCGGGATCAGGTAATCGGGACCGAAGCTCGGGGTCTCGCCGCCGTAGGCCGCGCCCAGGTCGGAGGCCTCGCGCCGCGCCATCGCCGCGATCGCCTTGACGCAGGCGATCTTCATCGCTTCGTTGATGCCGGTGGCGCCGACGTCGAGCGCGCCGCGGAACAGGTACGGGAAGCACAGCACGTTGTTGATCTGGTTCGGGTAGTCCGAACGGCCGGTGCCGATGATCGCGTCCGGGCGCACCGCCTTGGCCGCCTCCGGGGTGATCTCCGGATTCGGATTGGCCAGCGCGAAGATCACCGGCTGCGCCGCCATCGTCGCCACCATTTCCGGCTTGAGGATGCCGGCGGCCGACAGGCCGAGGAAGATGTCCGCGCCCTCGACGATTTCCGCCAGGGTGCGCTTGTCGGTGTCGCGCGCGTAGCGCTGCTTGTCCGGGTCCAGGTCGGTGCGGCCGGTGTGGATCACGCCGTCGCGGTCCAGCGCCAGGATGTTCTCCGGCTTCAGGCCCAGCGAGACCAGCATGTTGACGCAGGAGATGCCCGCCGCGCCCATGCCGGTGGTGGCGAGCTTGACGTCCTCGATCTTCTTGCCGGTCACGACCAGCGCGTTGAGCACCGCCGCGCCGACGATGATCGCGGTGCCGTGCTGGTCGTCGTGGAACACCGGGATGTTCATCCGCTCGCGCAGCTTGCGCTCGACGATGAAGCACTCCGGCGCCTTGATGTCTTCCAGGTTGATGCCGCCGAAGGTCGGCTCCAGGCTGGCGATGATGTCGACCAGCTTGTCCGGATCGTTCTCGTTGATCTCGATGTCGAACACATCGATGCCGGCGAACTTCTGGAACAGCACGCCCTTGCCTTCCATCACCGGCTTGGACGCCAGCGGACCGATGTTGCCCAGGCCCAGCACCGCGGTGCCGTTGCTGATCACCGCGACCAGGTTGCCGCGCGCGGTCAGCTCGCTGGCCTGTTGCGGATCGGCAACGATCGCTTCGCAGGCGAACGCCACGCCTGGCGAATAGGCCAGCGACAGGTCGCGCTGGGTCAGCATGGGCTTGGTCGCGGCTACCTTGATCTTGCCCGGCGGCTGCTGGCGGTGATAGTCGAGGGCGGCCTGTTTGAAATCGTCGTTTGACATCGAGGCTTCTGTAGTCGGGAGGCGCGAGGACCCAGGATTCTACTCCCTGGGCCATGACCAAGCCTGTCTTGCGGCTGTCGCCGCGCAGGCCCGGGGCCGGAAACGCGACGCGCCGGCCAGGCCGGCGCGCGCGCAGCATGCGGAAACTCAGCGGAGCGCGGCGGGCTCGACCGCGACCGCCGGCAAGGCGTCTTCGCCGCCGTCCAGGGCGATGCGCAGGCGATCGCGATCCAGCGCGTTCTCCCAGCGCGACACCACCACGGTGGCCACCGCGTTGCCGATGAAGTTGGTCAGCGAGCGGCATTCGCTCATGAAGCGGTCCACGCCCAGGATCAGCGCCATGCCCGCCACCGGCACTTCCGGCACCACCGCCAGCGTCGCCGCCAGGGTGATGAAGCCGGCACCGGTCACGCCCGCCGCGCCCTTGGAGCTGAGCATCGCCACCAGCAGCAGCGCGATCTGGTGGCCCAGGGTCAGCTCGGTATTGGTCGCCTGGGCGATGAACAGCGCGGCCAGGGTCATGTAGATGTTGGTGCCGTCCAGGTTGAACGAATAGCCGGTGGGCACCACCAGCCCGACCACCGACTTCTCGCAACCGGCCTTTTCCATCTTCTCCATCAGCGACGGCAGCGCCGATTCGGACGAGGACGTGCCCAGCACCAGCAGCAGTTCCGCCTTCAGATAGCGGATCAGCTTGAAGATCGAGAAGCCGCACAGGCGCGCCACCGCGCCCAGGATCACCAGCACGAACAGCAGCGAGGTCACGTAAAACGAACCCACCAGCCAGGCCAGGTTGATCAGCGATTCCACCCCGTACTTGCCGATGGTGAAGGCGATCGCGCCGAACGCACCGATCGGTGCGGCCTTCATCAGGATGTGCACCAGCTTGAACACCGGCGCGATCAGCGCCTCCAGCAGGTTCAGTACCGGCTTGCCGCGCTCGCCGACCAGCGCCAGCGACACGCCGAACAGCACCGCCACGAACAGCACCTGCAGGATGTTGGGACCGAGCAGCTTGCCGTTGGCGACCTGGTCGCCGGTGAAGGCGCCGATCAGCGAGTTCGGGATGATGTCCATCAGGAAGCCGACCAAGGTCAGGTCGTGCGACTTCTCGACATAACTCTTGACCGCAGTCTGGTCTAGATCGGCAGGATTGATGTTCATGCCGGCGCCGGGCTGCACCACGTGCGCGACGATCATGCCGACCACCAGCGCCAGCGTGGAGAAGAACAGGAAATAGATCATCGCCTTGCCAAACACCCGGCCCACCGTCTTCAGGTGGGTCATGCCGGCGATGCCGGTGACGATGGTCAGGAAGATCACCGGCGCGATGATCATCTTCACCAGCTTGATGAACGCATCGCCCAGCGGCTTGAGTTTCTCGGCGAAGGCCGGTTCGAAGTGGCCGAGCAGCGCACCGAGCACGATGGCGACCACCACCTGGAAATACAGCTGCCGATAGAACGGCACGTGCCGATGCACGACGCCGCCGGCCGGGGAAGTTGGGATATGCATGAGTGCGCTCCGGAAGACAGGTATGGACCGGCAACCCGACGCAGGTCGCGGAATGCTGCCTTTGTACGCGGCGCCGGCTTCTAAGCAGATAACCTATTGGTACTAGTCCCCTGTTCGCGGCGCCGCCGACGCAGTTACAGTGTTCCGGCACGCTCACGGGAGGGAGGTGCGACGCGCAATGCCGGCCATGGGAATGCCCGCCGATGCTGCGTCGCGTACCGATCTGCCGCCGGCGCGCCGGCGTCGCATGCGTATTCAGGGGCGATGCGCCGTCGCAGGATCGCAACACCGCTGTAAAGAACCGCCGGATTCGTCCGCTATTGCATGCGGGCGGCTCGTTGTTCCGGCGATGCGCCCCGCACCGCGGCCGAGGGAAGGTCGTGGTCGGCATCACGCTGCACCGCCCGCGCAAGCCTTGCCGTCCCGTCAGTCGAGTGCCGGCGCGCTTTTTTCCTCATCAAGAAGACGACCACACCATGCGCCATACCCTTCTCTTCGCTGCGCTGTGCCTGACCGCCGCCGCTCCTGCCGCTGCCGCCAGCGGGTTCGACGATTGGCCGACCAAGGTCGCCTTCAGCGACGGCACCGAACTGGCCGTGACCGGCAACTACGGCTACGACTGGAACAACTTCTCCGACGACGACGCGCGCCTGGAAGACGACAACGCGTTCCGCCGCAAGGAATTCGGCGCCACGCTGAAGAAGAAGGGCGTGTACGACGCGATGGTGTACTTCGACTTCCAGTCCAAGCTGTGGCTGGACGTGTTCTTCCGCTTCGAGACCAAGGCGCTGTTCGGCAGCGACTACGGCAAGGTGCGGCTGGGCTACATCAAGGTGCCGGTCGGCCTGGAAGGCGTGACCAGTTCGCGTGCCGACAGCTTCCTGGAAACCGCGCTGCCGATCCAGGCGATCTACCAGGGCCGCCGCACCGGCGTGGAGTGGACCTTCGAGCGCCCGCAGTACCTGCTGCAGGCCGGCGCGTACGGCGGCAAGGACCTGCAGGGCGACAACCCCGGCACCACCCAGGCGGTGCGCGGCGTGTGGACCCCGTTCAAGGCCGAGGGCGACGTGCTGCATCTGGGCCTGGCGTATTCGCAGGAAAACCCGCGCGGCTACCACAACGGCCTGGACGTGAGCTTCAGCCCGCGCGTGCGCCTGCGTGCGCGCCCGGAAGCCGGCCTGACCGACGTGCGCCTGGTCGATTCGGGCACCCTGGTCGATGCCGACCAGGTGCGCCGGACCGGGCTGGAAGCGATCTGGATCAAGGGTCCGTTCTCGATGCAGGGCGAAGCGCTGCGCGCCGAGGTCACCCGCGACAACGGTCGCCCGGACTACACCGCCGACGGCCAGTACGTGTTCGCCAGCTACGTGCTGACCGGCGAGTCGCGTCCGTACAGCGCCGGCAACGTGGCCAACATCAAGCCGGCCAACGCCTACGGCGCGGTCGAACTGCTGCTGCGCTACAGCCGCCTGGATCTGGACGACGGCACGGTGCTTGGCGGCCGCCAGCACGACTGGACCGTGGGCGCCAACTGGTACCTGACCAGCCACTTCAAGTTCCAGGCCAACTACGTGCGCGCCGATGCCGAACGCGCCGGCGTGCACACCAAGCCGGACTCGATCGACCTGCGCGCGCAGGTGCAGTTCTGATCGGCAGCTCCTGATCGGCACCCGATCGGCATTGTCCGATCGGATGCGTTCACAACGAAGACCCACGGCGGCAGCGCCGGCCCGCACTCGGGCCGGCGCTGCCGTCGTGCATTCGGCCCCCGTCCGCGGCGGCCGTTTGCGCGATCGCGGCGACGCTGCGACCGTCCGCGAAACGAATCGCCAGCACGCGTGCCGCTGCCGCTAAGCTGGCAGGATACCGTCCCGACCGCGCCCACTCCGCATGTATCCCGCCCTGCGCTATCGCCGCTTCGCCCTGCTCCTGCTCGCCGCCCTCGGCGGCATGGCGTTGGCGATGCTGTCGGCCGGGCATTTCGCCGAACAGCGCGCGCTGCGCGCCGAGAGCCGGCAACTGCGCCAGCAGTTGGAGCTGTACGCGCAGACCCTGCAGCAGCGCATCGACCGCTACCGCACGCTGCCGCAGGTGCTGGCGCTGGATCCGGAACTGCGCGATGCGCTGACCCAGCCGTTGGACCCGGCCGACCACCAGCGGCTGAACCTGAAGCTGGAGCGCGCCAACGACGTCACCCGTTCCTCGACGCTGACCCTGATCGACGCCGACGGCGTCGCCGTGGCCGCCAGCAACTGGCGCCTGGCCAGCAGCAACGTCGGCGCCGACTACAGTTTCCGTCCCTACGTGAAGCAGGCGCTGGCGCAGGGCAGCGGCCGTTTCTACGGCATCGGCATGACCACCGGCGTGCCCGGCTATTTCCTGTCGCAGGCGATCCGCGACGATACCGGGCGCACCCTGGGCGTGATCGTGATCAAGATCGAACTGGCCGCGCTGGAACGCGAATGGCTGCGCGTGCCCGACGTGGTGCTGGTCAGCGATCGCCATGGCGTGGTGTTCCTGTCCAGCCGCGACGCCTGGCGCTACCGCCAGCTGCAGCCGCTCAGCGCGCACGAACGCGACGAACTGCTCGCCACCCGCCAATACGCCCGGCAGACCTTGCTGCCGGCGCGGCGGCGCAGCCTGGCCGCGCTGGACGACGGCGGCCAGGTGATGCGCATCGACGCGCCCGCGCAATCGGCGCCGCTGCTGTGGCAGAGCATGGCGCTGCCGGAAAGCGGCTGGCGCCTGCATCTGCTGCACGACATCGGCGGCAGCCGCGCCGCCGGCCGCGCGGCCGCGCTGGCCGCGGCCGGCATCTGGCTGGCGCTGGTGTTCCTGGGCCTGCTGTTCCAGCAACGCCAGCGCCTGGCGCGGCTGCGCCAGCGCAGTCGGCGCGAGCTGGAATCGCTGCTGCAACAGCATGCGCAGGAGCTGCGCACCGCGCAGGACGGCGTGGTGCAGGCCGCGCAACAGGCCGACACCGGCCTCAGCCGCAGCCTGGAGCATCTGCCGCAGGGCGTGGTGATCATCGATGCGCAGTTGCGCCTGGTGGCGTGGAATTCGCGCTATCTGGAGATCTTCCGTTTCCCGCCGGAGCTGATCCGCATCGGCCGCCCGATCGAGGACGTGTTCCGCTACAACGCGCGCCGCGGCCTGCTCGGTCCCGGCCCGGTGGAAGCGGCGATCCAGCGCCGCCTGGACCACCTGCGCAGCGGCCGCCCGCACATGCGCGAGAGCGAGAAGGACGACGGCACGGTGCTGGAAATCCGCGGCAACCCGCTGCCCGACGGCGGCTTCGTCACCAGCTACGCCGACATCACCAGCTACAAGAACGCCGCGCGCGAACTGCGTTCGTTGGCCGACGCGCTGGAGCACCGCGTCGCCGAGCGCACCCGCGACCTGGCCGACGCCAAGCGCGAGGCCGAGAACGCCAATCGCTACAAGACCCGCTTCGTCGCCTCGGCGGTGCACGACCTGCTGCAGCCGCTCAACGCCGCGCGCATGTTCGTGTCCGCCTTGCGCGGCAAGCTGCACGACGACGACGCGCGGCAGATCGCCGACCATGTCGACAACGCGCTGGTCGCGCAGGACGCGATCCTCAACAGCCTGCTGGACATCTCGCGGCTGGAAGCGGGCACGCTGAAGACGCAGGTGCGCGACTTCGCGCTGGGGCCGCTGCTGCAGACCCTGGCGCACGAGTTCGGCATCGTCGCCGAGGACCGCGGCCTGCGCCTGGACTACGTGCCCACCCGCGCCGCGGTGCGCAGCGACGAGACGCTGCTGCGGCGCATCCTGCAGAACTTCCTGTCCAACGCGATCCGTTACACCCCGCGCGGACGCGTGCTGCTGGGCTGCCGCCGCGACGGCGACAGCCTGCGCATCGAGGTCCACGACCAGGGCCCGGGCATCCCCGAGGCGCTGCAGCAGGAGATCTTCGAGGAGTTCCGCCGCCTCGGCGACGGCGTCGCCCACGACCGCGGTGCTGGCCTCGGCCTGGCGATCGTGGAGCGCATCGGCCGCCTGCTCGGCCACCGCATCGGCCTGCGTTCGCAGCTCGGCCGCGGCAGCGTGTTCGCGGTCACCGTGGCGCTGGGCGACGCCGCCGCCGCGGCGCAGGCGCAGGCGCCGACCGCGGTGGCCAGCGACAACGGCGACGACCCGATCCTGCACGGCTGCCGGGTGTGGTGCATCGACGACGACCCGCGCGTCTGCGAGGCCAGCCGCGCGCTGCTGGAACGCTGGGCGTGCCGGGTGGAACTGGCCGCCGGGCCCGAAGAGGCGCTGGCCGCGGCGCAACCGGCGCAGGCGCCGGAGCTGGTGCTGCTGGACGTGCGCATGGGCGAGCGCGACGGCCCGGCCTTGTTCGCGCAGCTGTGCGGGCGCTGGAACGCCGAACCGCGGGTGATCCTGGTCACCGCCGAACCGGATCCGGCGCTGCGCACGCTGGCCCAGGCGCAGGGATGGGGCTTCCTGTCCAAGCCGGTGCGCGCGCCGGCGCTGCGCGCGCTGATGACGCAGAT
This sequence comes from Xanthomonas bonasiae, assembly GCF_017163705.1. Classification (GTDB taxonomy): domain Bacteria; phylum Pseudomonadota; class Gammaproteobacteria; order Xanthomonadales; family Xanthomonadaceae; genus Xanthomonas_A; species Xanthomonas_A bonasiae. Next base: position 31,195 of record NZ_JAFIWB010000008.1, on the reverse strand, counting down.
GCTGTTGCGGCGGGGCTGAACCTCGCTCCCACCGGAGCATCAGCCCCTCTCCCATCGGGAGAGGGGTTGGGGTGAGGGTGCGGTGCGAAAGCGACTCGCGGAGTTGGGTGCACGAGGCTGCGCCCGTCCCCTCATCCGCCCCTGCGGGGCACCTTCTCCCGAAAAGGGGGCCATGGTCCCGGGGGGAGAAGGGAACAGCGCTAGCCCCTCTCCCCTCGGGAGAGGGGTTGGGGTGAGGGTCCGGCGCGGAAGCGACTCGCGGAGTTTGGGTGCGCGAGGCTGCGCACGTCCCCTCATCCGCCCCTGCGGGGCACCTTCTCCCGGGGGAGAAGGGAACAAGCATCAGCCCCTCTCCCGTCGGGAGAGGGGTTGGGGTGAGGGTGCGGCGCGAAAGCGACTCGCGGAGTTGGGTACACGAGGCTGCGCCCGTCCCCTCATCCGCCCCTGCGGGGCACCTTCTCCCGGTGGGAGAAGGGAACAGCGCTAGCCCCTCTCCCATCGGGAGAGGGGTTGGGGTGAGGGTCCGGCGCGAAAGCGACTCGCTCAGTTGGGTGCACGAGGCTGCGCACGTACCCTCATCCGCCCCTGCGGGGCACCTTCTCCCGAGGGGAGAAGGGAACAGCCGGCGCGCATAGCCCCACCGACGCCCGATGCACCCCGCCCCGCTCACCACTCGCGTGGCGCGATCAACTCCTCGGCATCGGCAGCATCGAAGCCGTAGGTCCTGGCGATGTACAGGAAGTCCACGCCGATGTTGTCGCGCGCGGCGGTCTCGATCTCGCTGTCGTGCGCCTCGAACTCCAGCGCCAGCGCGTTGAATTCCTCGGTGGCGGCGTGGGTGAGCCGGTACAGCGCCGGCAGGTCCGGCGGGGCCTGCGCCTCGATCGCCTCGCACAGCCGCAACAGGATCTTCTGGCCCTTGCCGACCAGGAAGGAAGGGAAATAGTCGTCGTCCAGCATTTCCTGCAGGAACGGGTAGTAGGCGATCTGCTCGTTGCGGATAGGCATGGTCCGGGGGTCCTTTCCGCCCGCAGGAAGCGCGGGCGCCAGTGCATAGCATCGCGTATCCGGGCGCGGCGGAAAACGCTCCCGGCCCATCGCAGGGCAGATCGCTGCGCGCGGGGTTCAGGCCTCGCCTTCCGGCTCCAGCGCCTTGACCAGCACCGCGGCCTGGGTGCGGCTGTGGCACTCGAGCTTTTTCAGGATTGCCGTCACATGCACCTTGACCGTGTTCTCGGCCAGGCCCAGTTCGTAGGCGATCTGTTTGTTGAGCAGGCCGTCGGCCAGGCACAGCAGCACCCGGAACTGCTGCGGGGTCAGCTGCGCCAGGCGTGCGGCCAGTTGCGCGTCGGCTTCCGAACGCGCGGCGGTCAGCGGCGGGAACCAGGTGCCGCCATCGAGCACCGCCGCCACCGCGATGCCGATGGTCTCGGCCGGCGAGGACTTGGGAATGAAGCCGGCCGCGCCGAACTGCTGCGCACGGCGGATCACCCGCGGGTGGTCGTTGGAGGAGATCACCACCACCGGCACCTCCGGACGTTCGCCGCGCACGTGCAGCAGGGCCGAGAAGCCGCGCGCGCCGGGCATCGCCAGGTCCAGCAGGACCAGGTCGGCGTGCGCCTGCGCGGCCAGCGCGGCATCCAGCGTGGCGGCGCTGGATGCCTCGGTGACCCGCGCGCGCGGCAAGGCCTGGCGCAGCGCGTGCAGCACCGCGGCGCGGAACAGGGGATGGTCGTCGGCGACCAGAATCGTGGGCGCATCCATGCCTACAGTCTGGCATGCGCGGCCGCCGCCGTGCCGGCCCCGCGCCAGGAATCGCACCGCCCCCGGCATTGGCCGCGTTCAAGCCGCAACGCCGGCGGCCGATAGCGAGGCGTGATCCGGACTCTTTCGACCCTGCTGCGCGGCCTGCGCCCGACCGGGTGCCGCTGCGCGCTGCTGGCGGCGCTGCTGGCGCCAGGCGCGAGCGTGGCCGCGACGCTCGCCGCGACAGCCGCCAGCGATGGCGACGACACCGAGTTGCCGAGCAGCCTGGAGCATTTCGGCCTGGGCGACGGGCTGTCGCAACTCACCATCACCGCGCTGCAGAGCGACGACCAGGGCTTCCTGTGGATCGCCACGCAGGAGGGCCTCAACCGCTTCGACGGCCATCTGTTCCGGGTCTACCGGCACGAGCTCAACGCCAGCGACCGGCAAAGCCTGCTCAGCAGCAGCATCGACAGCCTCGCCTTCGAGGCCCGCGGCACCCGCCTGTGGCTGGGCAGCAACGACGCCGGCCTGGAAGTGATCGATCTGGCCACCTGGAAGCGGCATCGGCTGGGCGTGGCCGACGGCCTGTCGCACAACCGGATCATGAACATCCTGATCGATCCGCAGGGCGGCGCCTGGCTCGGCACCGAACACGGCATCGACCGCGTCGACGCGACGCTGAGCCGGGTGCTGCCGCTGGGCGGCGATGCGCCGGTGGTCGGCCTGACCTGGATGCCCGACGGCAAGCGCGCAGTGGCGCTGGACCGGCGCTGCCGGCTGTGGCTGCTCGGCGCGAGCGCACGCCAGGCGCTGCCGGCGCCGCCCGGCATCGACGAATGCGTGGGCCTGCAATCCGGGCCGGAAGGGCTGTGGCTGGCCTCGGCCAGCGCCGGGCTGTTCAAGCTCGACGCGCAAGGCGCCACGCTCGCCCACTGGAGCACGCAGCAACTGCTCGCCGGGCACAGCGATCTCAGCGCGCTGATCCGCCTGGCCGACGGGCGGGTGCTGGTCGGCTCCACCAATGCCACGGTGACGCAGTTGGACAAGGATGCGGCGACGCCGCGGCGGCTGAGCTTCGACGTGCCGCCGCAAAGCGCCATCACCCGGTTCTATCAGGACGGCAACGGCACCTGGTGGATCGGCACCTACACCGCCGGCCTGTACCGGGTGCGGCCGATGTCGGCGGTGATCCGCAACGACGAGGAAGACCTCAGCGACACCCATGCCTGGCCCAGTCCCAGCGTGCGCAGCATCTGGCGCGACGGCGCGCGCATGCTGATCGGCACCGACCAGGGGCTGTTGCTGCGCGAGCGCGGCCGCGCGCCGTGGCAGGTCCCGGCCGCGCTGGCCACGCGCATGGTGCGCGCCATCGAGGGCGACGGCCGCCACTGGTGGCTGGGAACCCGCCACGGCCTGTGGCGCCTGGACGGCAGCGGTGCGCTGGCGCGCGTGGACGGCCTGGCCGATGCGCACGTCAACGCCCTGCTGCGCGAAGGCTACACGCTGTGGGTGGCCACGCGCCGCGGCCTGACCCGGGTGGTCGACGGCCGCGTGCAGGACGATCCGCGCTGGGCGCCGCTGGCCGGGCGCACGCTGACCCGGGTGTACCGCGACACCCAGGGCACGCTGTGGATCGGCTGCAACGACTGCGGGCTGTGGCGGATGCGCGGCGACCGGCCGGCCGAGCCCTATCGCCCCGGCGGCACCGGCCTGTATCCGTCGGTGTGGTCGCTCTACGAAAAGGACGGCGTGCTGTGGGTCGGCACGTTCTCAGGCGGACTGTATGCGGTGGACCTGAAGCGCGACGTCGCGGTGCGCTACACCGACCGCGAAGGCCTCAGCAGCAACGTCATCTACACCATCCTGCCGGATCCGCAGGGAAGGTTGTGGCTGAGCACCAACAACGGCCTGAGCGTGCTCGATCCGGCCACCCGCATCGTGCAGAACCTGGGCAGCCGCGACGGCCTGCAGAACCAGGAATACAACAGCGGCCAGGGCTATCGTGACAGCCGCGGCCTGCTGTATTTCGGCGGCACGCAGGGCGTGGACGTGATCGACCCGCGCAAGCTGCCGCTGCGCAGCAACCCGGCACGCGCGGTGCTGACCGACCTGCGCGTGCTCGACGCCAGCGAAGGCAGCCACGACGGCAAGCGGCAGACCGAGACCGACGTGGTGTATGCGCACGACATCGCGCTGGACTATCGCGACAACGTGTTCACCCTGGGCATGACCGCGATCGACTTCACCGCGCCGGGCACGGCGCGGCTGCGCTACCGGGTCGACGGCCTGCACCAGGGCTGGGTCTATCCGCAGACCGCGCACAGCGAATTCTCGGTCAGCCATCTGCCGCCGGACCGCTACACGCTGGAGCTGCAGGCAGCCGGACGCGACGGCCAGTTCGGCGCCGCGCGCACGCTGCGGATCGAGGTGCGGCCGCCGCCGTGGCGGCATCCGCTGGCGTACGCCGGCTACGCGCTGCTGGGCCTGTTGCTGCTCGGCCTGGCCGCGCAACGCGTGCGCCGCACGGTCAACCGCGAGCGCGACATGGTGGAACTGCTGAACCTCACCGTCGCCGAGCGCACGCGGCAGCTGGAGCGCGCCAACCAGCAGCTGCTGCAGAGCAATGCGCAACTGGAAGCGGCCACCCGCCTGGACCCGCTGACCCGTGTCTCCAACCGCCGCGAACTGCAGGATTGGCTGGCCCGCGAATGCCCGGCGCTGCGCGCCCAGCTCGACACCGGCAGCAGCGCCGATGCGCTGTATTTCTTCATGATCGACCTCGACAACTTCAAGCGCATCAACGACGACTACGGCCACCAGGCCGGCGACACCGCACTGGTGCACTGCGCCGACAGCCTGCGCGCGCTGTGCGGCGACCGCGACCTGCTGGTGCGCTGGGGCGGCGAGGAATTCGTGCTGGTCACCCGCCTGTCGCGCGACGGCGCCGCCGAGGCGCTGGCCGAGCGCCTGCGCGCGGCGGTGGCCGCGCAGCGCTTCGCGCTGGAGCAGCGCGAACTGACGCTGACCTGCTCGATCGGTTTCGCGCCATGGCCGTTGGTGGCGGCGTGGCCGGCGCTGGGCGATTGGGAGCAGAGCGTGGGCCTGGCCGATCGCTGCCTGTACGCGGCCAAGGGCGCCGGCAAGAACGCCTGGGTGGGGCTGGGCGCCGGCGCGGCACCGGACCGGCCGCGCGTGCAGGCCTTGCTTGCCGGCGGCGCGCCCGAACAGCTCGGCGACAGCGTGCGCATCCTGCACTCCACCGCGCAGCCGCCGCACTTCGCGCGTTGAACGCCGGCGCCCGCCGCGGCGCGTTCAGCGCGGCGGATGGCGGCGCATACTGCTGCGCCAGGCATCCAGGAACTGGCGGCGCTTGAGTGCGTCCAGGTACACCAGCAAGCCCGGCCCCAGCGCGATCGGGCGGAATGCGGGAGTCGCCGCCGGCGTCGTGCCACCGGCGCCCGGCAGGATCGGCTTGAGCCACGCCTCGCGCGACAGCACCTGCTGCCCGCGCGGCGACAGCAGATAGTCGAGGAACCGGCGCGACTCGGCCGCGTGCGGCGTATCGCGCGGAATCACCGCGGTGCGCAGCGCGACCAGGGTGTAGTCCTCCGGCTGCACGATCGCCAGCGGCGCGCCGGCGTCGATCCGTGCCTGCGCGTAGGAACCGAGCACATTGTAGGCCAGCAGCAGTTCGCCGCGGCTGACCCGGTCAAGCAGCACGCCGGTGCGTTCTTCCAGCACCACCTGGTTGTCGCCCATCGCCGCCAGCAAGGCGCCGGCCATGCTGCCGATCTGCCCGTCCTGGGTCGCGAACAGATAGCCCACGCCGCTGCGCTCCACGTCGTAGGTGCCGATCCTGCCGCGCAGCGGCATGCCCGGCGCGCGCAGCAGCTCCAGCAACTGGCGGCGCGTGCGCGGCACCTGCGCCGCCGGCAGCCGCGCCTTGTTGTAGACGATCGCCACCGGCTCGTAGCTGATCCCGAACGCTTCATGCCGCCATTGCGCCCACGCCGGCAACGCCTCGGTCTGCGGCGAGCGGTGCGCGAGCGCGTGGCCGTCGTTCACCAGCTTGGTCTGCAGGTCCATGCTGGCGCTGATCAGCAGGTCGGCGCAGCGTGCGCCGGGCCGCGGATGCAGGTAGCGCTGGTACATGTCCCAGGCGATCACGTCCTGGTACACCACCTCGGTGCGCGGATGCAGCCGCTGGTAGTCGCCGATCACCGCGGCGAACACCTCGATGTCGGTGGAACCCTGGATGCACAGCTGCGCCTGGGCGCTGCCCTGCGCCGGGAAGCGGCGGATGTCGCCGGGCGCGGCCAGCGCGGCGTGGGCGAACAGGACGACCAGCACTGCGGCAGCCGTGCGCAGCAGAAAATGCGAGCTCATGGGTGCAACCTGGGCAGGCGCAGGCTGGCGATCAGGCCGCCACCGACGCGGTTGGACAGATCGATGCGCCCGCCGTGGCTGTCGACCACGCGCTTGACGATCGCCAGGCCGAGCCCGGCGCCGCCGGCGGCCGCGCCCTCGCCGCGCGCGAAGCGCTCGAATACGCGCTCGGCGTCGGCGGCGGCAATGCCCGGGCCGTGATCAGCCACGGTCACCACGCAATCGCGCGCTTCGCAGGTCAGCGCCACCTGCAGCGCGCCGTCGCCGCCGTACTTGCAGGCGTTGTCGATCAGGTTCTTGATCGCCTCGCGCAGCAGCAGCGCGTCGCCGCGCACCATCGCCGGCTCGCTGGCGATGGCCAGTTGCACGCGCGGACGCGGTTGCGACTGCGGCAGCGCTTCGTGCAGCGCCTGATGCACGACCTCGGCCAGATCCACGCTGGCGTAGCGCTGCAGGTTGGCGCGGTGGATCACGCTGGCGTCGCTGAGCAATTGGTTGAGCAGGCGGCTCATGTGCGTGGCGTTGCGCTCGATCGCCTCCAGGCTGCGGCGCATGTCGCGCGGATCGTCGTCGTCCAGCGCCAGCTGCGCCTGCGCGCGCAACGCGGCCAGCGGCGTGCGCATCTGGTGCGCGGCCTCGGCCATGAACGCGCGCAAGGTCTCGTTGCTGCTCGCCAGGCGCGCCATGAAGCGGTTCAACGCCGCCACCATCTGGTGCATTTCCTGCGGCGCGGCCAGCGCCAGCGGCTTCAGCTCCGAGGGTTCGCGCCGCGACAGGTCGCGCTCGATCCGCTGCAGCGGACGCAACGCGCGATACACCCCCAGCCAGACCAGCGCCAGCGACAGCAGCGACAGCACCGCGATCGCGACCAGCGCGTGCAGCACCACATCCTGCGCCAGCGCTTCGCGCGCGCGCCGGGTCTGCCCGACCTGCACCCACACCTCATCCTGCGCCGCGGCCGACGACACCCGCCGCGCCACCACCGCGAAGCGCACCTGCTCGCCGCTGTAGAACGCGTCGAACAAGCGCGGCGCCGCGCTGGCACGCGGCAGCGACGGCGCCTTCGGCAGATCGTCGTAGCCGGTGATGGTGCGCCCGCGCACATCGAACACCCGGTAGAACACCCGGTCCTCCGGCGCCATCGCCAACAGGTCCAGCGCCGCGTACGGCAGGTCCACCTGCCATTGCCCGTCGGCCAGCGCCACCGAATCGACAATCGACAGCGCCGAGGACACCAGCAGGTGATCGTAGGAACGGTTGGCCGCACGCTGGCCGTAGTCGCGCGCGGCGAAGAACAGCGCCACCGCGCCGAGCAGCGACAGCGCCCCCAGGTACAGCAGCAGCGTGCGCCGGATCGACGGTGCCGGCAGCGCGGCCTCAGCCATCGCCGCCTGGGTCCTGCGGCGTCGCTGGCGGCGAATCGATCCCGGCCGCTTCCAGCTTGTAGCCGACCCCGCGCACGGTGACGATGCGCAGCGGCGCACCGACCAGCTTCTTGCGCAGGCGCCCGACGTACAGCTCGATCGCATTCGGCCCGGCCTCGTCGTCGAAGCCGAACAGCCCGTTGCCGATCTCGTCCTTGCCCACCACCTGGCCGAGCCGGCCGATCAGGATCTCCAGCAGGCGGTATTCGCGATTGGGCAACTCGATCGGCGCACCGTCCAGGCTGACCGTATGCGCGGCATTGTCGAAGGCGAAGCCGCCCAGCTGCACCACCTCGCTGGCGTTGCCGCGATTGCGCCGCAGCAGCACCCGGCAGCGCGCCTCGAACTCGCGGAAGTCGAACGGCTTGCCAAGGTAATCGTCGGCGCCCACGTCCAGCGCCTGCACCCGGTCCTCGATGCCGTCGCGCGCGGTCAGCATCAGCACCGGCGTGGTATCGCCGCGCTCGCGCAGCCCGGCCAGCACGCGCAAGCCATCCAGCCCAGGCAGGCCGATATCCAGCACCACCAGGTCGAAGCTCTGGTAGCGCAGCACGCTGGCCGCGCCCAGCCCATCGCTCTGCCAGTCCACCGCATGCCCGCTGCGGCGCATGCGCCGCACGATCGCATCGGCCAGATCGGCGTTGTCCTCGACTAACAAGAGACGCATTGGGGATGACCAGCCGTACGGCTGTGGAAAGCCGGGATTGGGGATTGGCAAATGCCATTATGCCGGCGGCTGCCAACCCGCTTGCGCCGCGCTGGCAGCCGGCGATCGAGGTCGGGACGATGCGCAGCATCGAAATCGCAGATCACGGCCACCGCCGCTGCGCCCACTGAGGGCGCGTTCACAGCGACCGCACGCTGATCGACGCCATGCTCGGATCCGTGGTGAAGATGAGGCGGTGCAGGTAAGCGCCTGGCACGGCCGGATCCGGCAACGTCTGCATGACGATGGAATACATCGGCGTATCGACAGCGCCGGCCATGGCCTGGACTGCGGCGGAGAATTGCGCATCGCTGAGATGCGTATTCGAAGCCGATGCCATGCAGACATGGGTTCCGCATGCGACATCCTTGAGCGCGAAACCGGGATCGGCCTCGCTCAAGTAGTCCCTGAAATTCCTCTTGTAGGCCCTGGATTTGGCCACACCGTCGGACTCGGCCTGGCTTGCCACCTTTTGCAGGATCAGGTCGAAGTCCTTGCCGCCGATGACACGCATCGCCGTCTCGCCGTCGATCGACTTCCCCGTGAGAAACGCCATCTCCGCCGCCGCTGCCGGCGGGCGATCCTGCGGTGCAGGGAACGTTTCGGTGATGTCGGGTGAGGTCTCCTCGGCTCGAAGCAGGTCCGTCCCTGAGCGCGCTTTGGCGCCGGCGGCGCGCGCATCGCGCGCCTCGCCCTCAGCGGCGGCAGCAGAGGCGACGGTGCCTGGCTGCGAGCGTGCGGCGACAGGCGACCGCTGCCAAAGCATGAACGCTCCGACCGCGAGAACCAGGACCGACAGGCCGGCGAGCACTCTACGCATGGCGACTCCGATGACGCGCGATTGGGGCCAGGGAGATGCTGCGACACGAGGGAACGCGGTCTCCCGCTGGCCGAAAGTCCAGCGCCGATAACCTACCTAGACTGCGCCGGTTGCACAACGACGAGCACTGCGCCGGCCGCCAGCGCCCCTGGACCGACGGTCCGACCGCAGGCGACCGGGCGCGCCTGAAACGGTTGGCTCCCCCACCGACAGGTCGATGACAGCTACGCCGCACTAGGCTGCAGCCACGCTGGCCTGCGCCTTCCGCTGCGGGCTACCGACTCATCGACGCGCTGCGCGCACCTGGGAGGGTACGTGAACCTGAAGAAATCGAGCCTGTGCGGCGCTTGCGCCTGCGCCTTGCTGTCCCTGCCCGCGCTGGCGCAGGCCGTCGATGGCGACGACGACGGCCCGGTCACCGCCGAGATCGGCGGCCGCCTGCACTGGGACTTCGCCCAGTTCGACAACGACCAGCGCGGCACGCCCAATCCCGACGACACCGAGATCCGCCGCCTGTGGATCGACGTGTCCGGCAAGTTCTTCGGCTTCGGCTACAAGGTCGAAGGCGATTTCGCCGGGCTGCAGGACGACTTCAACGGCAAGGGCATCGAGGCCAAGGACGTCTACCTGACCCGAAAGTTCGACGCCGGCACGCTGAGCGTCGGCCAGTTCAAGCAGTACTTCTCGCTGGACGACCGCACCGGCTCCAACTTTGGCCAGTTCCTGGAGCGCAGCGGCGCGGCCAGCACGCTGGCGCCGCTGTACCGCAAGGCGGTGTCGTGGCAGGCCGCCGGCAAGGACTACACCTGGGCCGCCAGCGTCTACAGCCTGGAAAGCATCGACGTGTCCAACATCAAGGGCGATGCGTTCGGCGGCCGCGGCACCTGGGCGCCGGGCGCGCGCGATGGCGACGTGCTGCACCTGGGCCTGTCGCTGGCGCACGAGCGCTACGACCACCCCGGCGCCAACGGCGCGCCTGCCTTGAGCATCCGCCCGCGTCCGGCCGGCCATCTGTCCGACGACAGCCGCATCACCCTGGCGCGCTTCGCCGACGGCCGCGATACCGACGTGGACAAATGGTCGCTGGAGTACGCGCAGGTGCGCGGCCCGCTGTCGTGGCAGGGCGAATTCAGCGGCGGCCTGTTCGACGATGGCGCGCAGCGTGCGCAAGTGCTGTCCGCCTATGGTTTCGTCAGCTGGTTCGCGACCGGCGAATCGCGCCGCTACGACAGCAAGACCGGACGCTTCACCCGCATCAAGCAGGTCAACAACCCGCGCGGCGCGTTCGAACTGGCGCTGCGCTACGACCGCATGTGGGGCACGCAGCACCTGGACGGCCAGGCGGACTTCCTCGACGCCTCCACCGCGTCGTGGACACTGGCCGGCAACTGGTACCTCAAGCCGAACCTGCGCCTGATGCTGAACCTGATCGACAGCCGCAACCGCGACCACCTGGCCGGCACCACGCTCGACCACACCCGCGCGATCACCGGCCGCTTCCAGTACGACTTCTGAGAGCCGGGATTGGGGAATCGGGATTCGGGAATCGCAAAGGCGGGATTACGCGACTTGATGCGTTGTCGGCTTGCGGTCTACGGCTGCCCTGTCCTGCTGTCGGGTTCGATTTTTCCATGCACCACCCTGAGGAACTCACATGCTGACCGCGCTCGGTTTCGGAATGGTCATCACCTTCATGTACCTGATCATGAGCAAGCGGCTGTCGCCGCTGGTCGCCTTGATCATCGTGCCGATCGCCTTCGCGCTGGCCGGCGGCTTCGGCACCGGCATCAACGAGATGATGCTGGAAGGGATCAAGAAGATCGCGCCGACCGGCGTGATGCTGATGTTCGCGATCCTGTACTTCGGGGTGATGATCGACGCCGGCCTGTTCGATCCGCTGGTGCGGCGCATCCTGCGCCTGGTCAAGGGCGACCCGATGAAGATCGTGGTCGGCACCGCGGTGCTGGCGCTGCTGATCTCGCTCGACGGCGACGGCTCCACCACCTACATGATCACCGTGTCGGCGATGCTGCCGCTGTACCGGCGCATCGGCATGAACGCGCTGAACCTGACCTGCGTGACCATCCTCGCCGGCGGGGTGATGAACCTGACCCCGTGGGGCGGGCCGACCGCACGCGCGGCCACCGCGCTGCACGTGGATCCGGCCGACGTGTTCGTACCGCTGGTGCCGGCGATGGCGCTGGCGATCGCCGGCATCCTGGTGCTGGCCTGGTACCTGGGCATGCAGGAGCGGCGCCGCCTCGGCGTGGCCGCGCTGCCGGGCGACACCTGGATGGACAGCAGCGTGGCCGACGACGGCGATGCGCTGCCGACCGTGGAAGACGCCGAGGACATCAAGCGGCCGAAGCTGCTGTGGGTGAACCTGGTGCTGACCCTGGCGCTGATGGCGGCGCTGGTGATCGGCGTGCTGCCGATGCCGGTGCTGTTCATGATCGGCTTCGCGCTGGCGCTGCTGATCAACTATCCGAACCTGGCCGAGCAGCGCCGGCGCCTGGTCAACCATGCCGGCAACGTGCTGTCGGTGGTGTCGCTGATCTTCGCCGCCGGCGTGTTCACCGGCATCCTCTCCAATACCGGCATGGTCGAAGCGATGTCGCGCAGCTTCCTGGCGGTGATTCCCGATGCCTGGGGCCCGTACCTGGCGGTGATCACCGCGCTCGCCAGCATGCCGTTCACCTTCTTCATGTCCAACGACGCGTTCTACTTCGGCGTGCTGCCGATCCTGTCCGAAGCGGCCAGCCACTACGGCATCACCCCGGTGGAAATGGCGCGCGCCTCGCTGGCCGGACAGCCGGTGCACCTGCTCAGCCCGCTGGTGCCATCCACCTATCTGCTGGTCGGCCTGGCCAAGGTCGATTTCGCCGACCACCAGCGTTTCACCATGAAGTGGGCGGTGCTGGTGTCGTTGCTGTTGATGGGCGGCAGCCTTCTGTTCGCGCTGTATCCGTTGGCCGCTTGATGGCTGCCGGGAATCGGGAATGGGGAAACGGGAATCGCAAACGCGGCGCTCGCTTCCAACCATTCCCCATTCCCTACTCCCCATTCCCCAACTCCGAAGGAGTTCTTCCATGACTCTACGAATCGCCTACGTCACCAGCGGCATGGGCAGCATCGGTACCGCGATCTGCCAGAAGCTGGCGCGCAACGGACATACCGTGGTCGCCGGCTGCGGCCCCAATTCGCCGCGCAAGTCGGCGTGGCTGCGCGAGCAGCGCGAGCTGGGCTTCGACTTCGTCGCCTCCGAAGGCAACGCCACCGACTGGGACTCCACCGTCGCCGCGTTCGCCAAGGTCAAGGCCGAGGTCGGCGAGATCGACGTGCTGGTCAACAACGCCGGCGGCAGCCGCGACACCTTGTTCCGGCAGATGAGCCGCGAGGATTGGCAGGCGGTGATCGCCAGCAATCTGAACTCGCTGTTCAACATCACCAAGCAGGTGGTGGACGGCATGACCACGCGCGGCTGGGGCCGCATCGTCAACATCGGCGCGGTCAGCGCGCAGAAGGGCCAGATCGGGCAGATCAACTACGCCACCGCCAAGGCGGCGATGCAGGGTTTCAGCCGCGCGCTGGCGCAGGAAGTGGCCTCGCGCGGGGTCACCGTCAACACGGTGTCGCCCGGCTACATCGCCAGCGCCTCGATCAGCAGCTTTCCGCCGGACGTGCTCGACCGCCTGGCGACCTCGGTGCCGCTGCGCCGGCTCGGCAAGCCCGAGGAAGTGGCCGCGCTGTGCGGTTGGCTGACCTCCGACGAAGCCGCCTACGTCACCGGCGCCGACTACGCGGTCAACGGCGGCTTGCACATGGGCTAGGCCGGCGCTGCCTCACGGGTTGGCGCTCGCATCGCAGCGGCTGGCATACACTGCCGATTCCGCTCCCTGCGCCAGCGCCGACATCGCATGCCCGACAAACCCGACCGCGCCGCACCGGGCGCGCGCCTGCAGATGGCCGACATCGCGCGCATGGCCGGCGTGTCCGAATCCACCGTCTCGCGCGCGCTGGCCGACAACCCGGTGGTCGCCCGGCGCACGCGCGCCTATATCAAGCAACTGGCCAGCGAGGCCGGCTATCGCGTCGATCTGGCCGCGCGCAGCCTGCGCTCGCGGCGCTCCAACATCGTCTGCGTCGCGGTGCCGCTGATGCACGCGCATGAGCAGCCGCTGTCGGACCCGTTCATGATGACCATGCTGGCGCTGCTCGCCGATGCGCTGACCGCGCGCGGGTACAGCATGCTGTTGTCCAAGCTGGACCGGCACCAGGACCATTGGGTCGAAGACCTGGCGCGCGGCAGCCGCGCCGACGGCGTGATCATGCTCGGGCAAAGTTCCGAGCATGCCGCGCTCGACGCCGCCGCGCGCGGCGGCCTGCCGATGGTGGTGTGGGGCAGCCGCATCGACGGCCAGGCCTACGTCAGCATCGGCAGCGACAACCTGCGCGGCGGCGAGCTGGCCACCGCGCACCTGATCGAGACCGGCCGCCGTCGCATCGCCTTCCTCGGCGACGAGCAGTTGCCGGAGGTGGCGCCGCGCTTCGCCGGCTACCGGCGCATGCTCGAGCACCACGGCCTGGAGTTCGATCCGCGGCTACATGCGCGCAGCCACTTTCTCAGCGAAGACGCCTACCGGTTGACGCGGGCGATGTTGAAGAAGACCGATCCGCCCGACGCGGTGTTCGCCGCCTCCGACGTGATCGCGCTGGGCGCGATCCGCGCGCTGACCGAGGCCGGCCACCGCGTGCCGCAGGACATCTCGCTGGTCGGCTTCGACGACATTCCGCTGGCGTCCTACAGCCAGCCGCCACTGACCACGGTGCGCCAGGACCTGGCGCAGGCGGCGACGCTGCTGGTGGATGGCGTGCTCGGCCTGATCGAAGGGCAACCGCTGCAATCGGTGGAACTGGCGGTGAGCCTGGTGGTGCGCGATTCGGCGTGAAGGGCCGGGATTGGGGAGTCGGGATTGGGGAGTCGGGATTGGGGATTCGCAAGAGCGGGACGTGCGCACTGACGCTGTACCAGCCAACCCGGTTTCTCAATCCTAGCCGCGGAATTTCAACGCGCACCGCTGCGCTTTTACGAATCCCCAATCCCGACTCCCGAATCCCGGCCCTGCCTCACCAACAGCATCGCCACCGCCGCCATCAGCATCAGCGCGCCGGCCAGGCGGATCACGTTGCGCGGATCGCCGTGCAGCAACGAGTCGTAGTACAGCGGCAAGGTCACGATCTGGATCAGCATCGGCAGCACGATGAACAGGTTGAACAGGCCCATATACACGCCAGTGCGCTCGGGCGGGATGCTGTCGGCCAGCATCAGGTACGGATTGCCCATCATGCTCGCCCAGGCCAGGCCGATGCCGATCATCGGCAACAGCAACAGCCAGCGGTCGTGGATCACCGGCAGCAGGCACATGCCGATGCCGGCGGCGAGCAGGCACGCCGCGTGCGTGGCCTTGGGGCCGACACGGCGCGCCACCGGCACCATCGCGAACGCGGCGACGAAGGCGACGAAGTTGTAGAAGCCGCCGATCTGGCCGTTGACCAGACCGGCCTCGCGGAAGCCGTGCGAATCCGGCGCGGTGGTGCCGAACAGGGTGGTCGACAGCGACAGCACGATGTACTGCCAGTAGCAGAACATCGCATACCACTGGAACAGCATCACCGGCGCCATCTGCTTCATCGTCGGCGGCATCTGCCGCACCGCATCGGCGATCTCACGCAGCGTGGCCAACGGCCCGACCGGCGCGCCGCGCAGGCGCTCCAGTTCCAGCGGCGGCAGCACCGGCTCGCGCACGCTGCGCGCGGTGAGCAGGATCGAGGCCGCGGAGAATCCCGCGCCGATCGCGAACGCGGCGATGGTGACGTAGGGAATGTGGTGCGCATTGGCCGCGTCCTGGTTCATGCCGAACCACACCAGCAACGGAGGCGTCACATAGGCCAGGGTCTGGCCCAGGCCGGTGAACGCGCTCTGGGTGAGATAGCCGAGCGGGCGCTGGCGCGGCGCCAATACGTCGCTGACCAGGGCGCGATACGGCTCCATCGCCACGTTGTTGGCCGCGTCCAGCATCCACAGCAGGCTCACCGCCATCCATAGCGCCACGCTGAAGGGCATCAGCAGCAAGCACAGGCTGCACACCAGCGCGCCGACCACCATGTAGGGCATGCGCCGGCCCCAGCGGGTGACGGTGCGGTCGCTCAACGCGCCGACCACCGGCTGCAGCACCAGCCCGGTGATCGGCCCGGCCAGCCACAGGTACGGCAGGCTGGCGTGATCGGCGCCCAGATAGTTGTAGATCGGGCTCATGTTGCTCTGCTGCAGGCCGAAGCTGTACTGCACGCCGAAGAAGCCGGCATTGAGCGCCAGCACGCGCGACAGCGGAAGCAAGGGGCGATCGGAGCGCATGCGCATCAGCCTGACAGGAAGCCAAGGGCGCCGCGGGCGACGCGCCACGGCGGCGGAGCGGATGTTGGGATTAATGCAATCGTTTGTAACGCTGCGCTGCATCATTATTTGATTGATAAATCAGGCTTTCATCACTAAAGGCGGCGATTTCCGCATTTTTTTGCGGTGCAAATTGCAATCGATTGCAAAACGCCGTATCACTGCGCCACCCCACCGCCTGTCCGGCATGGGCGTCGCGCCGGTCCACGCCGCCGCACGCCGCATGCAGGCCCTACCCGCGTCACCCCTCGCTTCGGGAGAGATAGCGATGCACCACCCTTCGATCCGCCTGCATACCCTGGCCTGGGCCGTCGCCGCAGCCCTGGCCGCCCCGGCCGCCTTCGCCCAGGACGCGGCCGCGCCTGCCGCCCAGCCCGCTTCCGCGCAGGCCGACGTGGTCAGCCTGGACTCGGTGTTCGTGACCGGCACCGCCACCGCCAAGAGCAAGCTCAAGTCCAGCGTGTCGGTCAGCACCGTCGGCGCAGAAGCCATCGAGCAATCCGCGCCGCGCTCGACCGCCGAGATCTTCCGCAACATCCCCGGCATCCGCTCCGAATCCAGCGGCGGCGAAGGCAACGCCAACATCGCGGTGCGCGGCCTGCCGGTGGCCTCCGGCGGCGCCAAGTTCCTGCAGCTGCAGGAAGACGGGCTGCCGGTGCTGGAATTCGGCGACATCGCCTTCGGCAATGCCGACATCTTCCTGCGCGCCGACTACAGCCTGGAGCGCATCGAGGCGATCCGCGGCGGCTCGGCCTCGACCTTCGCCAGCAACTCGCCCGGCGGCATCATCAACTTCATCAGCAAGACCGGCGACACCGCCGGCGGCAGCGTCGGCCTCAGCCGCGGCCTCGGCCGCTTCGACAACACGCGCCTGGACTTCGACTACGGCGCGCCGTTCGCCGAGCACTGGCAGTTCAACGTCGGCGGCTTCTACCGCCGCGGCGACGGCGTGCGCGACGCCGGCTATGCCACCGACAAGGGCGGCCAGCTCAAGGCCAACCTGACCCGGCTGTTCGACAACGGCTACGTCCGCGTCTACGCCAAGTACCTCAACGACCGCGCCGCCGCCTATACCCCTGTGCCGACCCTGGTCAGCGGCAGCGACGGTTCGCCGCACTTCCACGATGTGGGCAGCTTCGACCCGGGCCGCGATACCCTGTACAGCCCGTATTTCCGCAGCAGCAACAGCCTGGACGGCAGCAACCGGCTCACCCGCGTCGCCCTCGGCGACGGCATGCATCCGGTGTCGCGCGCGATCGGCGCCGAGGCGCAGTTCGACATCGGCGGCGGCTGGACGCTGACCGACAAGTTCCGCATCGCCGACACCTCCGGCCGCTTCGTCTCGCCGTTCCCGGCCGAAGTGGCCGACGCCGCCAGCCTGGCGGCGCAGATCGGTGGCGCCGGCGCGACGCTGCGCGATGCCGACGGCCAGACCTACAGCGGCCAGGCGGTGCGCACCCACCTGTTCAACACCCGTATCAACGACCTCGGCAACGCGGTCAACGATCTGAGCCTGGCGCGCGACTTCGGCAACGGCGATGGCGGCAACGTCAACCTCAAGGCCGGCCTGTACAGCTCGCGCCAGGTCATCGACATGGACTGGACCTGGAATTCCTACGTGCAGTCGGTGTCCAGCCGTTCGCGCCTGCTCGACGTGGTCGCCGCCGACGGCAGCCTGCTCTCGCAGGACGGGCTGTACGCCTACGGCGTGCCGTACTGGGGCACCGACAACACCCGCCATTACGACGTGCGCTACACCATCAACGCGCCGTACGTGGCGCTGGGCTGGGACCAGGGCCCGCTGAGCGTGGACGCCAGCGTGCGCTACGACATGGGCCGGGCACGCGGCAACACCGCCGGCGGGCTGCTGGTCGACAATCTCGACGTCGATGGCGACGGGATCATCCAGGCGCCGGAACGCAGCGTGGCGACGATCGACTACGCCAACCGCAAGCCGGTGGACTACGACTGGAACTACCTGTCGTACTCGCTCGGCGGCAACTACATGCTCAACGACGATCTGGCCGCCTTCGCCCGCTACAGCCGCGGCGCGCGCGCCAACGCCGACCGCCTGCTGTTCGGCGTGGTGCGCGACGACGGCTCGGTGTCTTCCGACGAAGCGGTGAACTTCGTCAAGCAACTCGAGGGCGGCCTGAAGTGGCGCGCCGGCGGCCTGAGCGTGTTCGCCACCGTCTTCGCCGCGCGCACCCAGGAACAGAACTACGAGGCCACCAGCCAGCGCTTCTTCGACCGCACCTACAAGGCGCACGGGCTGGAGCTGGAAGCGTCCTACCGCGCCGGCGGCTTCGGCCTCAACGGCGGCGCGACCTGGACCGATGCGACCATCGACAAGGACCAGATCACCCCGGCCAACGCCGGCAACACGCCGCGCCGCCAGGCCAGGGTCGTCTGGCAGCTGACCCCCAGTTACCGCGGCGAGCGCTACGAGCTGGGGGTCAATGCGATCGGCACCAGCTCGGCCTACACCCAGGACAGCAACCAGTTGAAGATGCCCGGCTACACGCAGGTGAACCTGTTCGGCAATTACCGCGTCACCGATGCGCTGACCCTGTCGCTGAACGTCAACAACCTGTTCGACGCCTTCGGCCTGACCGAGGCCGAGGACGCGAGCATTCCGGACAATGCCATCATCCGCGCGCGCTCCATCCCCGGCCGTACCGCCAGCGTCGGCGTGCGCTACGACTTCTGACCCCCAAGGAGCCCGCCGCGCCCGCCCCCGGGCGCGGCCCATCATGAACGCTGTTGCCTCCCCCCTCCCCGATCACGCCGGCGTGCAGGCGGCCCTGGCCGCCCAGCCCGGCGCGCACGCGCGCTACGGCGCCCATGGCCCGCGCCTGTTCGCCGCACTGCAGGCCCTGTACGGCGACCATCCGGACTACGCGCAATGGCTGCCGCGCTGGCTCGATGCGGTCGCCGCCACCATCCGCGCACGCCCGCCGGCACTGGCCGAGCTGGATGCGGCGCGCGCGCCGGACTGGTTCGGCGACCCGTCGATGCTCGGCTACAGCGCCTACGCCGACCGCTTCGCCGGCACCCTGGCCGGGGTCGGCGAACGCGTGCCCTACCTGCAGGAACTGGGTGTGCGCTACCTGCATCTGTTGCCGTTCCTGCGCATGCGCGAAGGCGACAACGACGGTGGCTTCGCGGTCAGCGACTACGGCCAGGTCGAACCGCGACTCGGCGACAACGCCGACCTGATCGCCCTGACCACGCGCCTGCGCGAGGCCGGCATCAGCCTGTGCGCCGACTTCGTGCTCAACCACACCGCCGACGACCATCCCTGGGCGCTGGCCGCCAAACGGGGCGACGCGCGTTACCTGGATTACTACCACCACTTCGCCGACCGCCACCTGCCCGACCGCTACGAGCGCACCTTGGGCGAGGTGTTCCCGCACACCGCGCCAGGCAACTTCACCTGGGTCGAGGACGCCCACGCGTGGCTGTGGACCACGTTCTATCCGTATCAGTGGGATCTGGACTGGAGCAACCCGGCGGTGTTCGGCGAAATGGCCCTGGCGCTGCTGCAGCTGGCCAACCTGGGCGTGGAAGTGTTCCGGCTGGATTCCACCGCCTACCTGTGGAAGCGCGAAGGCAGCGACTGCATGAACCAGCCCGAGGCGCACACCATCCTGCAGGCGCTGCGCGCGCTCACCGACATCGCCGCACCCGCGGTGCTGCTGAAGGCCGAGGCGATCGTGCCGATGGCGCAGCTGCCACCCTACTTCGGCGAAGGCGACGCACGCGGCCACGAATGCCAGTTGGCCTACCACAGCACGCTGATGGCGGCCGCCTGGGTGGCGCTGGCCGAACAGCGCGGCGACATCGTGCAGGGCGCGATCGCGCAGACGCCGGCGTTGCCGCCGGCCTGCGCGTGGCTGAGCTACGTGCGCTGCCACGACGACATCGGCTGGAACGTGCTGCGCCACGAAGCGGACGGCGGCGACGGCGGCGCGCCGTTCGATCTTGCGCAGGCCGCACGCTTCTTCGCCGGCGGCGTACCGGGCAGCTACGCGCGCGGCGAAGCGTTCCAGAGCAGCGGCGACGGCGTGCACGGCAGCAACGGCATGAGCGCCGCGCTGGTCGGCATCGAAGCGGCGCTGGCCGATGGCGATGCCGGCGCCCTGGAGCTGGGGATCCGGCGCCTGCTGCTGCTGTATGCGGTGGCGTTGGCGATGCCGGGCATCCCGCTGCTGTACATGGGCGACGAACTGGCGCTGGGCAACGACGCGAGCTATCGCAACGACCTGCTGCGCCGCCACGAAGGCCGTTGGTTGCACCGTCCGGTCATGGACTGGGAGCGCGCGGCGCGGCGCGACGACCAAGATGGCCTTCCCGGCCAGGTCTACACCCGCCTGCGGCGGCTGATCGCCGCGCGCGCGGCGACCGCCGCGTTGGCTGCCGGGCAACCGCTGCGCGCGTTGCCGCTGGGCAATTCGGCCTTGCTCGGGATCGCCCGCGGCGCAGACTTCGTCGCGGCCTACAATTTCAGTGCGCAACCGGTGGCGATGGACCGCAACGCGTTGGGCCCTGGCGAATGGCAGGCCATCGCCGACGGCGGACGCGACGCGACCACGCTGCGGGAATGGGACGGCATCTTGCCGGCCTACGGCCTGCGCTGGTGGCGGCGCGGCTGAGCGCGGAGCAGGTCCTGGCGACGCCGCGGAGTCGCGAAAGCGCTGCGCGGGAGCAGCGCTTTCGAGGACCAGACCGCGGACGCACGGGGCCGCAGCCGCGATCCGGCTCCGCTGCAGCCGGGACTGAAGTCCCTCCCACAAAACGCAGCGATGCATGCGCGGCAACGCGCCTCTGTAGGAGCGGCTTCAGCCGCGACAAACGAAGCCGCGGCCTGGCCGATCCCGGAAGCGCTCGGGACTGAAGTCCCTCCTACAGAAAAACGGGCATGGCATGCATCGCCCATTGTCCTTGTGGGAGCGACTTCAGTCGCGACGAACGAAGCAACAACCTGGCCGATTCCGAAAGCAGTCGGGACTGAAGTCCCCTCCTACAGAAGGCAAGCCGGCGCCTTGCCTCGCCCTCGAGGCAGCATTGCGACACGCACCCGGCATCCGCCGAAAGCCGCGCGCCGCCAGCACTTACTTGCCCACCAAGCCCAGCAACGCCTTGGCCGCATCCTCGGACGACGCCGGGTTCTGGCCAGTGACCAGGCGCCCATCCACCACCACGTGCACGCCCCAGTCGGCGCCCTTCTCGTACAGGCCGCCCAGCCGCTGGAACTCGTCCTCGATCAGGAACGGCACCACGTCGGTCAATCCGACCGCCGCTTCCTCGCCGTTGGTGAAGCCGGTGACGCGGCGACCCTTGACCAGCGGCGCGCCATCGGCGGCGGTGACCCGGCGCAGCGCACCCGGCGCATGGCAGACGAAACCGATCGGCTTGCCGGCGCGCTCGAACGCCTCGATCAGCGCGATCGACGTGCGGTCCTCGGCCAGGTCCCACAGCGGGCCATGGCCACCGGGGTAGAACACGCTGTCGTAGTCGGCCATCCGCACGTCGGCCAGCGGCCGCGTGCTCGCCAGTTGTTGCTGCGCATCGACATCGGCCTTGAAGCGCTGCGTGGCCGCGGTCTGCGCATCGGCCGCGTCGCTCTTCGGGTCCAGCGGCGGTTGCCCGCCCTTGGGCGAGGCCAGCGTGATCTCGGCGCCGGCATCCTTGAACACGTAGTACGGCGCGGCGAATTCCTCCAGCCAGAAGCCGGTCTTGTGGCCGGTGTCGCCGAGGCGGTCGTGCGAGGTCAGCACCATCAGGATCTTCATGCGGATGTCCTTTTTGAGGGGAAATGGCGGCCATGCGCTGCAGGCCAGGCGCGCAGTATCGGCACGCGCGCATTCGCGGCAGGTGAGCGCGACGCGGCCGCGTTCAGGCGCCTTCGGCGCTGTCCAGCTGATCCATGCGGATGCGGTTGGCGAACAGCGAGAACGCCAGCATGCCGGCCAGGCCGCTGGCGCGCGCGACCCAGTTCGGCAACCAGCGCGGCGGTGCCAGCACCCCGGCCTCGAACAACGGCGCGAATGCGGCCACGTCCTCCAGCGCCATCTTGCCGGCGAACAGCCAGCGGCACAGCGGCAGGCGATCGCGCTGCAAGGCCTGGCGGAAGAAGGTGTGCACCGACACCAGTCCGCGCAGATACACGGTGTCCTTGGTGAAGGCGGCGCCGCCGTCGGTCGGCACGCCGCGGAACACCCGCTGCGCCGAGGAGAAGCTCTCCGCCGGCGACTGCCCGGCCGCATCGAAATAGCGGAACACCTCGACGAAATCGGCACCGCCGCGCGCCAGCGCGATCGCCTCGATGCGCAGGCTGATGCGCTTCATGCGTTCGATGTCGATGCTGCCGGTGATCTGCTCGGCGAAGGTCGCCAGCCCCTCCTGTGTGGCGGTGACCCGCGGCGACGACAAGGCCAGGCTCGGCAGATGCGCCTGCTCGCGGCCGTTGAGCGCGGTCAGCGAATGCACCAGCGCCTCGTGGTGGAACAGCTGCGCGCGGTCGTAGTCGCTGAACGAGGCGCCGGAGCGCAGGCGGATGCGGTGCGCGCCGGCCGCGGCCTTGGCCAGCAACTCCGGATCCAGTTCCACCGCGATCACACGCGCGCCGAAGAATTCGTCCAGGTCCTGCTGCAGTTGCAGGCGCAGCGCCGTCGCCGACACCGGCACCTGCTCTTCCGCCGACAGCAGTTCGCGATCCAGCTCCTGCGCGATCCGGATGAAGTGGCCGGCGGCATCGCGGGTGGTCGGGCCATGTCCGGGCATCGGATCCTCGGGCACGCCGAACAGCTGCGCCGAGTACATGCCGACCGCGGGCGTGCCCAGCGACTCCAGCAAGGCTGCGGCGAGGTCCCAGCTATGCGCGGAGGCTTGCAGATACGCGCCCAGCGGATGCGTCGGATCGGCTCCCTGCGCGATCGCCGCCAGCTCGCGGCGCGTGTCGGCGAAATCCAGCCGCGGGTACTGCACCTGCGGCAGCTGCGGCTGGCCGCGCGCCACGCTGTCCAGGAACGGCGCCTGCACCGCCGCCGGCCAGCTCGCCAGCGCCAGCAGGCGGATGCCGCGCACCGCCTTGACCAGGCGCGCATCCAGCGCGGCGTGGTGCAGGATCTCGGCAGGCAGCGCGGTCATCGCAAGCGTGGCGGGCGGACGCGGCCGGTCAGCGGCGCTGGTTGCGCGGCGTCGGCCGCTTGCCGCCCGGCTTGCCCGCGCCGGGCCGGCCCGACCTGGCGGCGTCCGCGTTCTGCGCCTGGCGCTGCGCCAGCTTGCTGGCGGCGCCGGCGACTTCGTCGCGCAGCTTCATGTAGTTGGCCAGCCGCGCCTCCTCGATGTCGCCGCGCTCGATCGCCGCCTGCACCGCACAGCCCGGTTCGGCCTGGTGCGCGCAATCGTTGAAGCGGCACTGCGCGGCCAGCGCCTCGATGTCGGCGAACCCGCCCTCGGCCAGGTCTTCCTCGCCGGTGGGCTTGAGCTCGCGCATGCCCGGGGTGTCGATCAGGCAGGCGCCGGACGGCAGCGGCAGCAGCGCCCGGTGGGTGGTGGTGTGGCGGCCGCGCGAATCGTTCTCGCGCACCGCCGCGGTGCGCATCTTCTGCACCCCGAGCAAGGTGTTGGTGAGCGTAGACTTGCCGGCGCCGGACGAGCCGACCAGCACCGCGGTACGCCCGGCGCCCAGCCACGGCCGCAGCGCCGCCACGCTGTCGGGGTCCTTGGCGTTGACGGTCAGCAGCGGGATCGACTGCGCGGCCAACTCCTCCAGCACCGCCAGCGCATCGTCGGCGTACTCGGTGAGATCGGCCTTGGTCAGGATCACCACCGGCTCGGCGCCGCCCCCGCCGACCAGCAGCAGATAGCGCTCGATGCGCCGCGGATTGAAGTCCGCATCCAGGCCGCAGACGATGAACACCGTATCGATGTTGGCCGCGATCACCTGCTGGTGATAGTGCTCGCCGGCCGCGCCGCGCTTGATCGCGGTACGCCGCGGCAGCAGCGCCACGATGCGCTTGTCGTCCTCCAGCAGCACCCAGTCGCCGACCGCGGCGCGCTCGTGGCTGGGAAAGCGCGGCCGCTGCCACTCCGGCAGCGACTCGACCTTGAACCCGGCATCCACCGCATCGGCCACCACGTAGCCGGTGCGGTGCTGCTCGCTGACCCGCGCCGGCCGCGCCAGCGGGTGCGCGGCCATCGCCGCCAGCCAGGCCGGTTCTTCCGGCATGCCGGGCCAGGGCCAGCCGATGGGGCGCAGCGCGTCGAAGTCGATCTGGGGGGAAGTCATGGGCGGATTCTAGACGGTGCGGGCCCCGGGCCGGCCGCCGTGTCACATTTCCGTTACCATGCCGGTTCCACGCCCCCACCGGCCTATGCGATGCCCACCCTGCCGATCAAGCCGCTCGCGATCCGCGAACGCCTGTCCGAAGTCCGCTACGAGATCCGGGGCGAGCTGGCGCGGCGAGCCCGGGAGCTGGAGGCGCAGGGGCGCAAGCTGATCAAGCTCAACATCGGCAATCCCGGCGCGTTCGGGTTCCGCGCGCCGGAGCACCTGCAGCGCGCGATCGCCGACGACATGGGCCGCACCGATCCCTATACCCACCAGCAGGGCCTGCCGGAGGCGCGCGAGGCGATCGCCGCGGCCTATGCGCGGCGCCAGCACCCGGACGCGCATCCGGACCGCATCTTCGTCGGCAACGGGGTCAGCGAGCTGATCGACCTGTCGCTGCGCGCCCTGCTCAATCCCGGCGACGAAGTGCTGGTGCCTTCGCCCGACTATCCGCTGTGGTCGGCCGCCACCATCCTCAACGACGGCCGCCCGGTGTACTACCGCTGCGCGCCGGAGAACGGCTTCCAGCCCGATCCGGTGGAGATCGAGACGCTGGTGTCCTCGCGCACGCGCGCCATCGTGCTGATCAATCCGAACAATCCCAGCGGCGCGAGCTATTCGCGCGAGCTGCTGGAGAAGATCGTGGCGATCGCGGCCAAGCACAACCTGCTGCTGATGGTCGACGAGATCTACGACCAGGTGCTGTACGACGGCGCCGACTTCGTGCCGGTCGCGCCGCTGGCCGGCGAGCACCCGTGCATCAGTTTCGGCGGCCTGAGCAAGGTGCACCGCGCCTGCGGCTGGCGGGTGGGCTGGGCGCTGCTGTCCGGTGCCGCCGAGCGGGTCACCGAATTCCGCAACGCGATGGATCTGCTCGGCGCGCTGCGCCTGTGCGCGAACGTGCCGGGCCAGTACGCGATCGACGCCGCGGTCAACGGCCCGGACACGATCTCGCCGTTGTGCGCGCCGGGCGGGCGCCTGTACGAAACCCGCCGCGCGGTGATCGAGGCCTGCGCGGCCAGCGAGCACCTGGCGCTGGTGCAGCCGGCCGGGGCGCTGTACGCGTTCCCGGCGGTGGTCGGCGCGGCCGCGCGCAATTTCGACGACCACGACTTCGCGCTGGAGCTGATGAACGACGAGGGCGTGCTGGTGGTGCCCGGTTCCAGCTTCAACGTGCCCTACCGCCACCATTTCCGCGTGACCCTGTTGCCGGAAGCGGCGGTGATGCGCGAAGTGTTCGCGCGCATCGACCGGGTGCTGGCGCGCCGCGCCGATGCGGCGACCAAGGTGGTGCCGCTGAAGCCGCGCAGTGTGGCTGGGGGGCGGTGAATCGGGAATGGGGAATCGGGAATGGGCAAAGCATGAAGCGTTGCGGCTATTTCCGGCGCCTGTGACCCGGCCGTTTTCGGTGCCGTCGCGATGAGCCAGGTCAGCTTCGCCACGCTCCACCATGCCCCGCTGCGCTATCTGGCGTTAGGCGATTCCTACACGATCGGCGAAGGCGTGGCCGACAGCGGGCGCTGGCCGCTGCAACTGGCCGCGGCGCTGCGCCACGACGGTTTCGCCATCGCCGATCCGCAGATCGTCGCCACCACCGGCTGGACCACCGACGAACTCGATGCCGGCATCGATGCGGCCGCGCCGCAGGGTCCGTTCGCGCTGGTGACGCTGCTGATCGGGGTCAACAACCAGTACCGCGGACGCGCGCTCGAGGAGTACCGCGAACAGTTCGCCGCGTTGCTGCAACGCGCGATCGGCTTTGCCGACGGCCAGCCGCGGCGAGTGCTGGCGGTGTCGATCCCGGACTGGGGCGTGACCGCGTTCGCGCAGCCGCCCGCACACGATCCGGCCCTGATCGGCACGCAGATCGATGCATTCAATGCCGCCGCACAGGCGTGCTGCCAGGCGCGTGCGGTGCGCTTCGTCGATATCACCGCGGCCAGCCGCGATGGCGGCGGCAGCGCCGCGATGCTCGCCGCCGACGGCCTGCATCCGTCGGCGGCGATGTATGCGCGCTGGACCGGCCTGCTGTTGCCTGCGGCGCGCGATGCGTTAGCCTAGCGGAGTACGACGCCCCGCTGCCAAGGACCGACATTGCGCGACGCCAGCACCATCCAGCCCATGACCCGACCGCAGGCCCTGGCCATCGCCCGCGCCTTCCTGCCGACGCATCCGCTCGGCAATCGCTACGACTACTACTACACCCGCACCAAGCTGCGCACCGATCCGCTCTATCCTGGCGTGCTCGCCGCGCTGCGCGGCACCGACGCCCCGATTCTGGACCTGGGCTGCGGCCTGGGCCTGCTCGCGCATGCGCTGCGCGCCGACGGCCAGCGGCAGCGCTACCACGGCGTGGACATCGACGCGGCAAAGATCCGCCGCGCGATCAATATCGCCGCGCGCAGCGCACTGCACGGCGCCCGCTTCGACGTGGTCGATCTCGGCCAGGCCTGGCCCGAACACAGCGGCAGCGTCGCGATCCTGGACGTGCTGCAGTACCTCGATGCGGCCATGCAGGCCAACCTGATCCGCAGCGTGGCGAAGATGCTCACGCCCGGCGCCAAGCTGGTGATCCGCAGCGGCCTGGGCGATGCCAGCGGCCGCGGCCGCACCAGCCGCGTCACCGACGTGCTCGCGCACCTCGCCGGCTGGATGCAGGAAGTGCCCAAGTGCTATCCCACCCGCGACAGCCTGGAACGCCAGCTCGGCGACGCCGGGTTGCGCGCCACGTTCGCGCCGCTGTACGGCAACACCCCGTTCAACAACTGGCTGATCGTGGCCGAACCGCACTGACGCGGCCGGCCTCGCGCCTCCCTGGCTCGGAATCCACCGCACAGCGCCGTTTCGACATGGCATGCAATGCCGTCGGAAACGCTGTGCATCGGTTGCGTGCACGCATTGCGGTTCGAGTCCGCACCGCATTTCCACGGCCACCGGCAGCGGGCAAGGCGCGCGACGTCTATACTGCCGCGCCGTCGCTGGCGCATCGCCAGCACCGCTCGGATTGCACCGATCGATGCAACGCTCGGCAAGCTGCGGCGTCGCGCCCAATCCAGTGCGAACGCGCCGACCGGCCTAGCCGGATCCGCATCCGCGAGCGCTGCGCTGGCAGCGCATGCCGACGCGGCAAGCGCCGCGCACGCGAACCGCATCACGCTGTCCTGCGCGCATCGGCGCCGGGACCACCTGTTCACCCTCGGAGTCCCCATGACATCCCCAACGCTTCCTCCCTATTCCGGCCTCGGCATCGCCTCGTTCGCGGTCAGCCTGATCGCCGCGGCGCTCACGCTCGTGCTGATCGGCGTCTGCGCGGCACTGGTCTATTCCCAGCCCGACAGCCTGGACGAAGACTCGCCGTTGGCGATGCTGGTCGGCATGGCGATGATGGTCGGCGTGTTCGCCGAGTTGGCCGCCGCCGCGCTCGGCATCGGCAGCCTGTTCCAGCGCGACCGCAGGAAGCTGTATGGCGTGCTCGGCCTGATCTTTGCGATCGCGACCCTGGTCGGCGTCGCCGCGCTGATCGTGTTCGGACTCATCCAGGGCAGCTGAGTCCGGCGCGAACGCGAACTGCTCGCTCGCATCGCGATTCCACAGGGACTGCGGTGCAGGCAGACCAGCACGGTTGCCACCTGACCATCCCAATCGTGCAGGCGCGCTAGCCCGGCAGGGTGCTGACCAGGCCTTTGTCGCGCATCGCCTGCAACACGCCTTCCACGATCGCCAGGTTGTGCCCATGCGCCGCGCCTTCGTGCAGCAGCGCGATCGCGCCGGGCGCCAGATCGCGCGCGATGCGCGCCACGGTCGCGGCGGGATCGCAGCTCACGCCGTCGAAGCCGCGTGCGCTCCAGGCGACCCGGGTCAGGCCATGTGCGCGCAGCGGCGCGGCGACGAAGGGGTTGGTCATGCCCACCACCGAGCGGTACCAGCGCGGCGCGGTGCCGGCGATGGCGCCCAGCGCCTGCTGCGCCTGGCCGATCTCGCGCGCCATGCGCCGCGGCCCCAGCGCCCAGAACCAGGCCTGCGGGTGGGTCTGGCTGTGGTTGCCGATGCCGTGGCCGCGGCGCAGGATCTCGCGCACCAGCTCCGGGCGCGCGGCGGCGCGTTCCCCGACCAGGAAGAAGGTGGCCTTGGCCTGGTGGCGGTCGAGCAGGTCCAGCAGCGGCGCGGTGTCGTCGGAGGGGCCGTCGTCGATGGTCAGCCACACCCGCGGCGCGGTGCCCGGCAGGCGGCTGAGCACCGGGGCGTACAGCCAGGCCCGCGGCAGGAACACCGGCAGCACCAGGGCCGCATGCGAGGCCAGCAGCGCCGGCAGCCCGACCCGCCAGCCCCACGCCCACCAGATCGCCGCCACCAGCACCTGCGAGGCCAGCGCCAAAGGCAGCCAGCGGTACGGGTGACGGGGGATGCGATGCAGCGTTTCCGGAACTGTCATGCCCCATGATGCCATGCGGCGTACAATGACCGGTCCGACTCAGCGACCGAAATCACTGCCATGTCCCTCGATCCCGCCCTGCGTTCCCGCATCGAAACGCTGCTCAGTTCCAACCGCGTCGTGCTGTTCATGAAAGGCCAGCCGAGCATGCCGCAGTGCGGCTTCTCCGCCAAGGCGGTGGGTGCGCTGAACGAACTGGGCGTCGACTTCGCCCACGTCAACGTGCTGGCCGACCAGGACATCCGCGAAGGCATCAAGGCCTATGGCGACTGGCCGACGATCCCGCAGCTGTACGTGGACGGCGAACTCGTCGGCGGCAGCGACATCATCCTGCAGATGGCCGGCAGCGGCGAGCTGAGCGAACTGCTCGGCGTGCAGGCTCCGGACCGCACCCCGCCCTCGATCACCATTACCGACGCCGCCGCGGAGATGCTGCGCGGCGCGCTGGCCGATGCCCCGGGCGCGACCCTGGCGCTGGCGATCGACGCGCAGTTCCAGCCGAACTTCCAGCTGGCGCCGACCGACCCGAACGCCATCGCCGCCGAGTCCAACGGCCTGCGCGTGCAGTTCGACCTGGCCAGCGCGCGCCGTGCCGAAGGCATCACCATCGACTGGGTCGACGACCTGCGCGGCCGCGGCCTGGCGATCGACAACCCGAACGCGCCCAAGCCGGTGCAGGAGCTGAGCGTGCGCGACGCCGACGACCAGGTGCGCGCCGGCGGCCTGATCCTGGTGGACGTGCGCCCGCCGGAAGAGCGCGCGATCGCGTCGGTGAACGTGCCGTTCCGCACCCTGGACGGCGACCAGCGCGCGCAGCTGGAAGCGCTGCCGAAGGACACCGCGCTGGCCTTCCTGTGCCACCACGGCGGGCGCAGCGCGCAGGCGGCCGAGCAGTTCCGCGCGCTCGGCTTCAGCCGCGTGCACAACGTGGTCGGCGGCATCGATGCCTGGGCCGACGAGGTGGACAGCAGCGTGGCGAAATACTGAGCCGGCGGCGCACGACGCAGCGGCATCACGGCGGGCGATCCAGAGGGTCGCCCGCTTTTTTTGCGATACGGTTTTTTGCGCTTCCGGGGAGGAAGCAAGCCATGGCACGCGCACTGAAACGCTGGACCGCAGCACTGATCTGCCTCGCCGCCCTGCCTGCCGCCGCCGCGCCGGCCGCCGCACCACCGCCGACAGTGATCTACGTCACCCCGGTCTCGGACGAGGCGAAGGTGATGAGCTACATCCCGGTGCGCAACGCGCCGTCGGAAGAAGCCGAACTGGGCGCCTGGCGCGGGCTGAAAAAGCCGCTGCGGGTGTTCGACAACGGCGCCGAGAACGGCGTGGCGACGCCGCTGGCGTTCTCGGTCGACGACAACACCATGTGCGGCGGCGACCTGCGCGTGCGCCTGAAGACCGCGCACGGCGCCACCTTCGCTCACGATGCCCTGCTGGCCTCGTTCGACCTCAATCCCGGCCAGCGCTTCGCCCGCCGCGAGCTCGATGCCACGCAGCGGCGCGCGCTGCTGCAGGTCGTCGGCGCCGATCCGTCGGTGCGCAAGCGCCTGCCTGCCGCGGCGCTGAAGCGGCTGCTGGCGCAGCTCGCCGCACCGCCGGCCGACGAGGCACCGGCACTGACCGTGATCGGCGATGCCAAGCAGCCGGGCCACGAGGTCGCCCTGGTGACCGCCAGCGTCTACGACCCGGCGCCGGCTGCGAACGCGGACGGAGCCTCGCCCAAGCTGACCACCCTGCTGGCGGTGCTGGAACGCAGCGACGCCGGCTGGCGGCTGCGCAAGACCCTCGCCGACTATGGTTGCGACGACTGCGAGGGGCGCAAGAACAACTATGCGCTGCTGCAGTTCGCCGATATCGATGCCGACGGCACGGTCGATTTCCTGATCCAGCACAGCGGCTACGAGACCTACGGATTCTGGCTGCTGCACCTGGTCGATGGCCAATGGCGCAGCGACGACCTGGTCGGCGGCTGCTGAGCGCCGGCGCCCGCACAAACACTCGACACTGCCCTGTAGGAGCGGCTTCAGCCGCGACAGGTTCGATCCGTAGAGTCCGCCGCAGCTGAAGCCGCCCCTGCAACAGCGCCGCCGCCAGCGCGCCACTCAACCGGCGAAACCGCCCTCGTCCAGAAACCGCTGCTCGTCCTGCGTCGTCTCCCGCCCCAGCGCCGCATTGCGATGCGGGAAGCGGCCGAAGCGCTGGATGATGTCCTCGTGCTGCGTGGCCCACTGCAGGCTGTCGGCATCGCCAAGCGCGCTGAACAGCTCCACCGCCTCGCGCTGCAGGCCCGGATCCTCGGCGTGCTCGTAGGGCAGGTAGAAGAACATGCGCAACTCCGGCTCGACCTGCTGGTCGTAGCCGGCCGCCAGCGCCCATTGCGCGTAGCGCCGCGCCAGGCCATCGGTGGCGTAGGCGTGCGCGCTGCCGCGGAAGGCGTTGCGCGGCACCTGGTCGAGCAACAGCAGCAGCGCCAGCGCGCCCTCGGCGCTGTCCATCCACGCCGCGTACTCGTCGCGCGCCGCGGCGTGATGCGCATCCAGCAAGTTCTGGCGCACGTTCGCATCGAACGATTCGTTGGCGGCGAACCAGCGCTCGCGGCCGGCGCTGCGCCAGAACTCCACGACATCGCGGGGCAGGATCTCGGTCATCGCATTTCCATCGGTCGGCAATCGGCCTCTATACCCGATCCGGCGTCGGCATGCGGTGTGCGGCGAGCGATCCGTGGGCTGTCGCCGCCGCGCGATCGGCCACGCTGGCCGCGCCCGGACCATCGCCCTGCCAATCCATCCATGCCCAGCGCGGCGCGTGCGGCGCGCGATCGCGTCGGCCGGATCGGTGCTGTCCTCCATCAACAACCGACGCATGGGGGATTGGGGATTGGGG
>NZ_JAFIWB010000084.1 GCF_017163705.1 Xanthomonas bonasiae | reverse complement strand
TGGTCCTCGCGTCTCCACTGTAGGAGCGACTTCAGTCGCGACGAGCGGAGCCCCGATCCATCAGTTGGCGCGAACCGCCACATGCCGACCGCGTCCACCGCGACACGCAATCTGCAGGTACAGCCTGTTCCGGGCTGCGGATGCCGTCGCGACTGAAGTCGCTCCTACAGGAAGCGCCGCTTGCTACGGACGGGTTGGTCCTCGCGTCTCCACTGTAGGAGCG
>NZ_JAFIWB010000083.1 GCF_017163705.1 Xanthomonas bonasiae | reverse complement strand
GCCGCCAGATCGGCCAATTCGTCGCCATCGGCCACCAGCACCGTGCGGTTGCCGGCCATCAACGGCAAGAACAGGCTCGTGATCGTGGCATCGAAGCTGATCGAGGAATGCACCGGACTTCCGCTGCCAAGGTCCGCATGGTAGGTCGCCGCGGCCCACTGCAGGTAATTCATCAGCCCGCGATGCGCGATCATCACGCCCTTGGGCCGGCCGGTCGAACCGGAGGTATA
>NZ_JAFIWB010000082.1 GCF_017163705.1 Xanthomonas bonasiae | reverse complement strand
GTTCACGCCGCCATCCCTGGCGCGGCGCCACGTGCGCCGGAACCACCGGCCCGGCCATCCGTGGCCGGGCGTTCGGCACCACATGCGCCATGGCGCGGCGCGCGGATGCTGCAGGTATGTCCGCTGCCGTCCATGGCGCGACAGGGCTGCACCCAGACAGACCTGCCCGGCCATCCATGGCCGGGCGTTCGGCCATGCGCGAACCAGTGGTTCGCAAACGCATGGCCTCCTT
>NZ_JAFIWB010000081.1 GCF_017163705.1 Xanthomonas bonasiae | reverse complement strand
TTCCTGTAGGAGCGGCTTCAGCCGCGACGAACGAAGCCATCCTGCTATCCGGCTTCGGAAACAGTCGGGACTGAAGTTCCCCACAGTGCATCTAGCCGATTGGCCGCAAGCCCCTTGTGGGAGCGACTTCAGTCGCGACGCGCGGAGTCAGAAACCGCTGCGATTTTGGCAACCTGTCGCGGCTGAAGCCGCTCCTACATACAGTGCACCCGGCGAGCAGTGCACCCGGCGAGTCGCCCGC
>NZ_JAFIWB010000080.1 GCF_017163705.1 Xanthomonas bonasiae | reverse complement strand
GGCTGCGCGAGGAGGTGCTGGAGGCGCAGGCCGCGTACTGGGTCGCGGAGCTGGCCGATGTGCCGGCGCTGCTGGAATTGCCGACCGACCGGGTGCGCCCGGCACAGAAGCAGTACCGTGGCGGGTCGGTGCCCGTCGCGTTGCCGGCGTCGCTGGTGGAGCGGCTTGACGCATTGGCACGGGGCCGTGGCGCAACGTTGTTCATGGGCCTGCTGGCGGGGTTCCAGGTGCTGTTGGCGCGCTT
>NZ_JAFIWB010000079.1 GCF_017163705.1 Xanthomonas bonasiae | reverse complement strand
GTCAGCGACCGGCTTCGGAGCCAGTCGGGACTGAAGTCCCTCCCACAGTGCACCCAGTGCGCACTCGGAATGCCGCTCCTTGTAGGAGCGGCTTCAGCCGCGACGCGGAGTCTGTCAGTGACTGACTTCGGAGCCAGTCGGGACTGAAGTCCCTCCTACAGTGCACCCAGCGGGCACTCGGCATGCCGCTTCTTGTAGGAGCGGCTTCAGCCGCGACACGGAGTCTGTCAGCGACCGGCTTCGGAGCCAGTCGGGACTG
>NZ_JAFIWB010000078.1 GCF_017163705.1 Xanthomonas bonasiae | reverse complement strand
AGCAACGCCACTGCGTTGCGATGGGTGATCGCCACGCCCTTCGGCTTGCCGGTGGACCCGGAGGTGTAAATCAGATAGGCCAGTTGGTCGCCGGCGACCGCGCTCGCCGCGACATCGTGGCCGGGCTGCAATGCAGGCGCGATGGTCTCAAGCATCCACTGCGGCACCTGCGCCGGCAACGAGGCCGACAGCGGCAGCGTGGTGATGGCCGCCACCACCCGCGCATCCTCCAGCAGATAGGCGATCCGATCCGGCGGATACGCCGGATCGATCGG
>NZ_JAFIWB010000077.1 GCF_017163705.1 Xanthomonas bonasiae | reverse complement strand
CGGACGCCGCTCGGCGAGATCGTGGATCAGCGCCTGGTCGCCTTGAATGCGGGCAATCAGAAAGGCTTCGCCCGTCGCTCCCCAAGCCAGCGCTGGAAAGTTCGCCATGGACAGGCGACCGGCCGGCATCCGGGAGATCTTGGCCTTCAGGCCAAGCTTGCGGGCAGCCAATAGCAGAGTGACTTCGTCGAAGGCCTCTCCACTCCTGCCGAACTCATGGGCAAGCTGGGACGCATCGGCAGCGATTCCATGGAACTGCGCCAACAGCACAAGGCCACG
>NZ_JAFIWB010000007.1 GCF_017163705.1 Xanthomonas bonasiae | reverse complement strand
GCCCCCCGCGGGGGCGCGCCTTTTATTTGCGGAGAGCCAAGGTAAAACTTCTTCGCGAAATTCATGGGTGCTCTCATGAAACAATTCCTAAATATTTTATATTTTTGCCAATCCATGGAATTTTTTGAGATAGGAGCAAAATATGCTGCCGGTAGTCTCATGTCCGGGCATTTGGTGTTAAGTTCTGATAATAACGTGATTTTGTCGTTTAAGTGCCCGGCATGTTGTTTGGAATTTAAAAAACCTACGGCAAGGAGTTGGCTAATGAAGATCTCGCAAAAGTATCTCGGAATTATTTTGGTGGCGGCATCTTTTAGTTCGCAGGCGGGGGCTATAACCGATAAGGTAGATGATATATTCGTTCAGTGCGCCAGTTGTGAGGCGACAAAAAATAACGACTCAACCATGGGGTATATTCAGATTGCGCTAAGCGCCTACGCGTCGGCAGCTAGCAGTAACGGCTGGGGCCCCGTGGCAATTGGCAACGAGATCCAGATCGAGAGATACACGCAGAATCCCGCCGGTTACGCCTTGGTTGATCATTATTACAAGATAAAAAATCTTCCAGTGCAGTCATTTAGCGATCTTGTGGATGAGGGGTTTACCAGGGACAATGACGTTGATGCCTTGTCTGCAAGAGCTGTAGCACTGGCGTCTATGAGGGGCGATTTGGTCAGCTTTGTTGAAAGTTTTGCTGACGCGGGGAAAGTGACAACGATAAATGCGTTTTTTCCGCATGATTGAGCGGGGTTAATGTATCTGCATGCCGCTTCCGGCTAGGGGGTGGCATGTTTTATATTTCTGTTTTCCATCTTTAAACATTCATCGCAAGCCTGATCGCAGCGATCGCGCATGGTGATTCTGCCGACAGATACCCGGGACTCGCACTTGCAGCCGATCGAACACAGGGCACCTGGCCGAGGGCATCGACGAACCTGCAGGTGACATAGCCAACCGCACCAGACGACGCAACGCGCCGCAACGGAGCCCGCATCCATGAAACACGCCGATCTTCGCCACTATGTCCGCGTCTACGACGCCGCGCTGGATGCGGGCTTCTGCAGCCAGCTGGTCGCGCAGTTCGAACACGCGTCGGCGCAGCACCGCCACAATGGTGCCGGTGCGCGTGCCGGCCTGGACGACAGCGCCTGGACCGAACTCAACGTGACCCGCGCGGCCGATCCGGCCTTCCAGGGATTCTTCATCGAACAGGTGCGCGCGGCGCTGGCGCGCTACAACGCCGATCTCGGCCTGTCCGCAGCGGTGCCGTGGCGCCCGCGCCTGGCCGACCTGCGGATCAAGCGCTACCGCGCCAGCGCCGGCGAGCGCTTCCAGCCGCATTTCGACGCCTGCGACGAGGAGACCGGCCGCTACCTGGTGCTGCTGTGGTATCTCAACGACGTGGCCGAGGGCGGGCAGACCCGCTTCGTCGACCTGGACCTGGAGGTCGCGCCGCGCGCCGGGCGCCTGCTGATGTTCCCGCCGTACTGGATGTACATGCACGCCGCCCTGCCGCCGCGCAGCGGCGACAAGTACATCCTCTCCACCTACCTGGAATTCACCGCCAAGCCGGCGCCGCCACAGGGCTGAGCCGGCAGCGGCGGGGCGTGCGCGGATCAGCCCGCGCCGTGCAGGTGTTCGAACAGGATGGTGCTGCCGATCGCGATCAGCAGCGCGCCGCCGACGATCTCCGCGCGCTTGCCGGCCAGGGTGCCGAGCACGCGGCCGAGCATGATGCCCAGGGTCACCATGGTCAGCGTGCACAGGCCGATGACCACCGCGACCTCGGCGATGTTGACGTCGAGGAAGGCCAGGCCGACGCCCACCGCCATCGCGTCGATGCTGGTGGCCAGGCCGGTCGCGGCCAGGTTCCAGAAGCCGTGGCGCTTGGGCGCTTCGGCGGCAACCTCGGGCGCCTCGGGCTTGAGCCCGGCGACGATCATGTGCACGCCGAGCGCGCCGAGCAGGCCGAACGCGATCCAGTGGTCGAACGACACCACGTACTTGGAAGCGGCCTGGCCGAGCGCCCAGCCCAGCACGGGGGTCAGCGCCTCGATGCAGCCGAAGATCAGGCCGGCGCGCAGTGCGTCGCGCCACAGCGGTTTGCGCATGGCCGCGCCCTTGCCGACCGCCGCGGCGAAGGCGTCGGTGGACATGGCGATGCCGAGCAACAGAATCGAAAGAAACGACATGTGGGGGACCACGCCGGGGCAGAAGACGAACGACGAGCGCGCGCGCCCGGCTTTCGCCACGCAAGCTCGCCGCTGGTCTCGCCAACCGAGATGGTTGCCCGCACCACGGCGCAACGGCCGAGTGTGTTGATGCGGGCGCTGTCCGGATACGCGGGACAGCAGGCTACTCCCCAAGGGACGCGCAGTCTAACAGCGGCGAATGCCGACGAATACGCTTCGAACGCACGCGAACCTGCAGCTTTTTTTCTTAGCAGCGGCTATATGTGCGGAATGCCGACGGCGCCACGGCATCGGTGCGCCGAAGGCGATCTGGGAAGCGATCCGGTGCGCAGCAGGAAGCACCGGGTATGCAGGCGATGGCCTGTGATGCGCGAACAGCGGTCGCGGCTGAAGCCGCTCCTGCAGGGCTACGTCGAGGTCCGATGCCATCCCCTGTAGGAGCGGCTTCAGCCGCGACCGAAAACCTCCAGGGCCGCTACAGCCCGTGGAGTGCGCTGCGAGTGCCGCGATATGGAAACCCCGCCTGCAAGTGCAGCCGCACCGGACTCGCGCGCAGCGACCAAGCCACGCCACGCCGCGGTGAACCTTGGCGCACGCATCCGCCAGAACCCAGTGCGCTCAGTCCTCTTCCAGCGGCAGCACGATGGCGTCGCTGTCGATGGCCAGCTTGCCGGCCATCAGCACCGCCTGGGTGCGGTTGGTGACGCCGAGCTTGCGCAGGATCGCGGTGACGTGGGCCTTGATGGTGGCTTCGGACACGCCCAGGTCGTAGGCGATCTGCTTGTTGAGGCGGCCGGCGCCGAGCATCTGCAGCACGCGGAACTGCTGCGGGGTCAGTTCGCGCAGGCGCTGGCCGACCTCGCGCTCGGCGCGGTCGGTGGGCGGCAGGTTGTGCGCCTCCGGCGGTGCCCAGCGCTCGCCGTCCAGCACCGTGCTCAGGGCCAGGCCGATGGTGTCCGAATCGGCCGACTTGGGAATGAAGCCGAACGCGCCGTGGTCCAGCGCGCGGCGCATCACCGTCGGTTCCTCGCGCGCGGACACCACCACCACCGGCAACTGCGGATGCAGCGCGCGCATGTGCACCAGCGCGCTGAACCCCTGCGCGCCGGGCATGTTGAGATCCATCAGCAACAGGTCGGCATCGGCGTGATGGTCGGCCAGCGCGTACAACGCCTCGACGCTGTCGGCCTCGTACAGCTGCACCCCCGGCATCACCCGCTGCACCGCCCCGCGCAGCGCCTCGCGGAACAGGGGGTGGTCGTCGGCGATCAGCAGGGTGGGCATGGGGCGGGGATTCGGGAGTCGGGATTGGGGATTCGCAACAGCAACAGCGGGGTGTGGCTGCGTCAGTGAGATTGGACGTGGGCAGGGGATCGCTTTGGCGAATCCCCAATCCCGACTCCCGAATCCCGGCTGGCGCGCATCAGCGCGTCAGTCGTTCGTTAACAAGCGAATCGACCACCGACGGATCGGCCAGGGTCGAGGTATCGCCGAGCTGGTCGGGCGCGTTCTCGGCGATCTTGCGCAGGATGCGGCGCATGATCTTGCCCGAGCGGGTCTTGGGCAGGCCCGGCGCCCATTGCAGATGGTCGGGCGCGGCGATCGGGCCGATCTCCTTGCGGACCCAGGCCACCAGTTCCTTGTGCAGGGCGTCGCTCGGCTGCTCGTCCGCCACCAGGGTCACGTAGGCGTAGATGCCCTGGCCCTTGATGTCGTGCGGGAAGCCGACCACCGCGGCCTCGGCCACCTTCGGATGCGAGACCAGCGCGCTCTCCACCTCGGCGGTGCCGATGCGGTGGCCGGAGACGTTGATGACGTCGTCCACGCGGCCGGTGATCCAGTAGTAGCCGTCTTCGTCGCGGCGGCAACCGTCGCCGGTGAAGTAGCTGCCCGGGTAGGTGCGGAAATAGGTGTCGATGAAGCGCTGGTGGTCGCCGTAGACGGTGCGCATCTGCCCCGGCCACGAGTCGCGCAACACCAGGTTGCCTTCGGTGGCGCCTTCCAGAAGTTCGCCGTCGGCGTTGACCAGGGCCGGCTGCACGCCGAAGAACGGCAGCGTCGCCGAGCCGGGCTTGAGGTCGATCGCGCCGGCCAGCGGGGTGATCAGGATGCCGCCGGTCTCGGTCTGCCACCAGGTGTCCACGATCGGGCAGCGGCCGTCGCCGACCACATCGTAGTACCAGCGCCAGGCCTCGGGATTGATCGGCTCGCCGACGCTGCCGAGCAGGCGCAGCGACGCGCGCGAGGTGCGCTTGACCGGCGCCTCGCCCTCGCGCATCAGCGCGCGGATCGCGGTCGGTGCGGTGTAGAAGATCGTGACCTTGTGCTTGTCGATGACGTCCCAGAAGCGCGACACGTTCGGGTAGTTGGGCACGCCTTCGAACATCAGCGCGGTGGCGCCGTTGGCCAGCGGTCCGTAGACGATGTAGCTGTGGCCGGTGACCCAGCCGACGTCGGCGGTGCACCAGTAGATGTCGTCCTCGCGCAGGTCGAACACGGTCTCGTGGGTGTAGGCCGCGTACAGCAGGTAGCCGGCGGTGGTGTGCAGCACGCCCTTGGGCTTGCCGGTGGAGCCGGAGGTGTAGAGGATGAACAGCGGATCCTCGGCGTTCATGCGCTCGGGTTCGCACTCGGCCGGCTGGCTGTCGACCACGTCGTGGAACCAGCGGTCGCGCGGGGCCTGCATGTCCACCGCGCCGCCGGTGTGGCGCACCACCAGCACGGTTTCCACGGTGGTGGTGCCGGGCAGCTTCAGCGCCGCATCGACGTTGGCCTTGAGCGGGATCTTCTTGCCGCCGCGCAGGCCCTCGTCGGCGGTGATGATCAGCTTGCTGCCGCAGTCGATCACCCGGTCGGCGATCGAGTTGGGCGCGAAACCGCCGAACACCACCGAGTGGATCGCGCCGATGCGCGCGCAGGCCAGCATCGCCACCGCCGCATCGGGAATCATCGGCAGGTAGATGGTGACGCGGTCGCCCTTCTTGACCCCGAGCGCGCGCAGCGCATTGCCCAGGCGGCAGACGCGTTCGTACAGCTCGCGGTAGCTGACGGGGTAGGACGGCGCGTCCGCGCTGTCCGGCTCGAACAGCAGCGCGGTCTTGTCGCCGCGGGTGGCCAGCTGCCGGTCCAGGCAGTTGACGCTGGCGTTGAGCTCGCCGTCGTCGAACCAGCGGATATGGAAATCGTCCAGGGCGAAGTTCACGTCCTTGATCCGGGTCGGCTTCTTGAACCAGTCCAGGCGCTCGGCGGCCTGGCCCCAGAACGCCTCCGGCTGTTCCACCGATTGCCGGTACAGGGTCTGGTACTGGGTCTTGTCGACCCGTGCCCGGGCGGCGAACTGCGGATCGACGGGGTAGATATCAGCCATGGTGCCCTCTGCAATGAACGGGGCGCCGCATGCGGCGGCGCGTCATGGCGCAGTTTGCCGCATTCACCGTTAAGCGCGCACGCGCCGGGCTTTAGACGATGGTCGTAAACCCAGCCCCCGTTCGACTAATGGCCAATAGGCGCGACCGGCCGCGGCGCGCACTGTGCACCCAGCCGTGCCTGCGCGCGGCGGACATCCATTATTCGGGAGGGAGTAATGAGCAACCGCATCGCATCCTTGGCACGGCGCCCGTTGGCCGCCGCGCTGTTCGTCGCGCTGATCGCCCCGGGCGCGGCCTTCGCCCAGAGCGGCAAGACCCCGTCGGCGCGCGAACAGGCGCTGGAAGCCCGCGTGGCCGAACTGGAGCGCCAGGTCCAGCTGCTGCTGTCCTCGCAGCAACAGCAGCAGGGCCAGATCGCGCAGGCGCAGAGCGAGGTCGCCGCCGTGAAGTCGAGCCAGGTCGCGCCACCGGCGGTGCCGGCCGGCAAGGCGCCGATCCAGGTGACCACGATCACCCCCGGCGCCGCACCCGGCACCACGTTCAAGGTCGGCGGCTTCATCAAGGCCGATTTCCTGGCCACCCGCACCGGCGACGGCCAGCTCGCCGACGATGCCACCGGCCGCGCGCTGTACCTGCCCGGGCAGACGCCGGTCGGCGGCGGCAAGTCCGGTACCGACTACAACGCGCACGCCAAGTTCTCGCGGATCAACTTCGGCGTGGACAGCGTCACCGACGCCGGCAACAAGGCCGGTGCGCTGGTGGAGCTGGATTTCTTCGGCAATTCGCTGGGTACCCAGACCGCCACCAACACCTACGGCGCCACCCTGCGCCACGCCTACATGTACTGGAACCACTGGCTGGCCGGCCAGACCTGGTCGAACTTCATGGACCCGGCGGCGCTGCCGGAAGCGGCAGACTTCATCGGTCCCACCGACGGCGTGATCTTCGTGCGCCAGGCGCAGGTGCGCTACACCAACGGTGGCTTCAGCGTCGCCTTGGAGAACCCGGAAACCACCATCTACAACCGCAGCGCGACCGGCGTGATCACCAGCGCCAGCTCCGACCGCGGCGCGCTGCCGGACCTGACCGTGCGCTACGGCTGGAAGGGCGACTGGGGCAGCTTCGGCATCGGCGGCCTGCTCGGCCAGCAGAAGGTGGACAACCGCGCCACCGGCGCCGACGCCAGCAAGGTCTCCGGCGGGCTGACCCTGGGCGGCAAGTGGGTGGCGGGAGACAGCGACAGCCTGTTCTACCAGCTCAGCGGCGGCGAAGGCATCGGCCGCTACGTCGGCCTGGGCATCGCCCAGAACGCGGTCTACGACGCGGCCGACCGCGACCTGGACACGGTCGGCGTGGTCGCCGGCTACATCGGCTGGCGCCACGCGTTCTCGCCGAAGTTGCGCACCAACCTGATCTACGCGCGCAGCGACTACGACAACGACACCGCGCTGACCGGGCTGGGCGTGACCAAGAGCGTGCAGAGCATCCGCGGCAACATCTTCTACACGCCGATGCCCAAGGTCGATGTCGGCGCCGAGCTGATGTACGGCAAGCGCGAGATCGAAAGCGGCGCCAAGGGCGACATCACCCGCCTGCAGTTCACCACCAAGTACAGCTTCTGAGGCTGCGGCGGCGCGGCGCCCGGGAGGGCGCGCCGCGCTGCCGCGGACTCGCCAAGCACCCGCGACGGACCGCGCCACCCGACCATCCTGACCGCCACCGCCACACCACCCGCTTCGGAGGGGAAGCTTCCTATGTCCAGCACCGCCATCAACCCGTCGGGTCAGCCCCTGACCAAGGGCCACAAGAAGGTCATCTTCGCCTCCAGCCTTGGCACCGTCTTCGAGTGGTACGACTTCTACCTGTACGGCTCGCTCGCCGCGATCATCGCCAAGCAGTTCTTCAGCGGGGTCAACGAGACCACCGGCATGATCTTCGCGCTGCTGGCCTTCGCCGCCGGCTTCTTCGTGCGCCCGTTCGGCGCCGCGTTCTTCGGCAGCCTGGGCGACCGCATCGGCCGCAAGTACACGTTCC
The DNA here is from genome assembly GCF_017163705.1 of Xanthomonas bonasiae. Taxonomy (GTDB): domain Bacteria; phylum Pseudomonadota; class Gammaproteobacteria; order Xanthomonadales; family Xanthomonadaceae; genus Xanthomonas_A; species Xanthomonas_A bonasiae. Next base: position 183,764 of record NZ_JAFIWB010000007.1, on the reverse strand, counting down.
TGGTCACCATCCTGATCATGGGCATCTCCACCTTCCTGGTCGGCGTGCTGCCCAACTACGCCAGCATCGGCGTGGCCGCGCCGGTGATCCTGATCGTGCTGCGGCTGGCCCAGGGCCTGGCGATGGGCGGCGAATACGGCGGCGCGGCGACCTACGTCGCCGAACACGCGCCGCCGGGCAAGCGCGGCCTGTACACCAGCTTCATCCAGACCACCGCCACGCTGGGCCTGTTCCTGTCGCTGCTGGTGATCCTGGTGTGCCGCCTGACCCTGGGCACCGAGGCGTTCGAGGCCTGGGGCTGGCGCATCCCGTTCCTGGGCTCGATCATCCTGCTCGGCGTGTCGGTGTGGATCCGCCTGCAGCTGAGCGAATCGCCGCTGTTCCAGCAGATGAAGGCCGAGGGCAAGGGTTCCAAGCAACCGTTCCGCGACAGCCTCAAGGACGGCAACTTCAAGCTGATGCTGATCGTGCTGCTCGGCGCCACCGCCGGCCAGGCCGTGGTCTGGTACGGCGGCCAGTTCTACGCGCTGTTCTTCCTGCAGAGCACGCTCAAGGTCGATCCGACCGTGTCCTACCTGCTGATCGCCGCGGCGCTGGCGCTGGCCACCCCGTTCTTCCTGTTCTTCGGCTGGCTGTCGGACAAGATCGGGCGCAAGAAGATCATCATGCTCGGCTGCCTGCTGGCGGCGGTGACCTACATGCCGCTGTTCAAGGGCATCACCCACTTCGCCAACCCGGCGGTGGAGGAGGCGCGCAGCAAGTCGCCGGCGCAGGTGCTGGCCGATCCGGCCACCTGCAGCTTCCAGTTCGATCCGGTGGGCGTGCGCAAGTTCACCAGCTCCTGCGACGTGGCCACCGCCGCGTTGACCAAGGCCGGCGTGCCGTACGAAGTGCAGCCGGCCGCGCCGGGTTCGCTGGCGCAGGTGCGCATCGGCGGTAGCCAGGTCGCGTCCTACGAGGCGGCCGGCCTGAGCAAGGCCGACGCCAAGCCCAAGGCCGATGCCTTCGGCAAGGAGCTCAAGGGCGCGCTGACCGCGGCCGGCTATCCGGAGAAGGCCGATACCGCGCGCATCAACATCCCGATGACGATCCTGCTGCTGTGGGTGCTGGTGCTGTACGTGACCATGGTCTACGGCCCGATCGCCGCGTTCCTGGTCGAGTTGTTCCCGACCCGCATCCGCTACACCTCGATGTCGCTGCCGTATCACATCGGCAACGGCTGGTTCGGCGGCTTCCTGCCGGCGATCTCCTTCGCCCTGGTGGCCGGTACCGGCAACATCTACTACGGCCTGTGGTATCCCATCGGCGTCGCGTTGATGACGCTGGTGCTGGGCACGCTGTTCCTGCGCGAAACCCGCAACGTGGACATCACCAAGTAAGCGCACTCGCCCTTGCGCTGGATGCGTCCGGCACTGCGACGCCGGCCTAGTGCCGGCGTCGTCGTTTGCGCGGCATGCCAGCGGCGCTGGAACCGACGGCGGCGGCAGGCGATTACCATGCGCGCTGGACACACAGGCAGACCGCCGCATGCGCTACCGCTGGATCCTGTTCGACGCCGACGACACGCTGTTCCGCTTCGATGCCTATGCCGGCCTGCAGCGCATGTTCGCCGGCTACGGCGTGGCCTTCGCCGAGCAGGACTACGCCGACTACACCGCGCTCAACCGGCCGTTGTGGGTGGAGTACCAGAACGGCGCGATCACCGCGCTGCAGCTGCAGCAGCGCCGCTTCGCGGGCTGGGCGCAGCGCCTGCAGACCGCGCCGGAGACCTTGAACGATGCGTTCCTGGCGGCGATGGCCGAACTGTGCGCGCCGCTGGACGGCGCGGTGGCGCTGCTCGACGCGCTGCGCGGGCGCGCGCGGCTGGGGCTGGTCACCAACGGCTTCACCGCGCTGCAGCAGGCGCGGCTGCTGCGCACCGGCCTGCACGACCGGTTCGAGGTCGTCGCCATTTCCGAGCAGATCGGCGTGGCCAAGCCGCACCCGGGCATCTTTGCGCACGCGCTGGCGCAGTTGGGCGATCCGCCGCGCGCGCAGGTGCTGATGGTCGGCGACAACCCGCACGCCGACATCGCCGGCGGCCTGGCCGCGGGACTGCACACCTGCTGGATCAACGCGCACGGCCTGCCGGCGCCCGAGGGCATCGTGCCGCATTACGAAGTGGCGACGCTGGCGCAGCTGCAGGATTTGCTGCTCGAAGCGACATGACCGCCCGTCGCGCCGCCGCGCGCCCTCGCTGACGCGCACTCTGCACGCCGCCGCGCCCCTTCGCCGCCGCGCACCCTGTAGGAGCGGCTTCAGCCGCGACACACCGGTCGGCGCAGGCTATGCGTGCTGAGGGAGGAATCGAAACGCTTGCAGGATGGTCGATGGCAGGCATCCGACGCCGTCGGGGCAAGGCCCCGTCTGCACGGCGGCGGCGCACCGGTCGGCCCGTTGTGGGAGCGACTTCAGTCGCGACGCGGCAAACCCTCGGTCACCCGCCAAGCGCGCTCCGGCATGGCCGCTACCATGGCCGGCCGACGCCACGCCACCGCCTGTCCTGCATCGCCCGCATCGGAGCCAGGTGCCGCATCGTATAGTGCGCGCATGTCCATTTCCGACCCCACTTCGAGCGCCACCGACACGCCGCTTGCCGACCTGCCGGTCACCCTGCAGCGGCTGCGCGCGGCCTGGCAGGCGGCCAAGCCCGACCGGGCGCAACGCCGAGACGACCTGCAGCGGCTGCGCGCGGCGCTGAAGCGGCGCCTGCCGGAGATGGCCGATGCCATCGCCGCCGATTTCGGCCATCGCTCGCGCCACGAATCGCTGCTCGCCGACGGCATGACCGTGCTCGGCGAAATCGATCACCTGCTGCGCCACCTCAAGCGCTGGATGCGGCCGCAGCGCGTCGGCGCCGGTTGGCGGCTGTGGCCGGCGCGCGCCGAAGTGCGGCCGGTGCCGGTCGGCGTGGTCGGGGTGATCGCGCCATGGAACTACCCGGTCAACCTGGCGCTGATCCCGCTGGCCACCGCGATCGCCGCCGGCAACCACGTCTACCTGAAGCCGTCCGAGCACACCCCGCGCACCGCACAGTTCCTGCAGTCGCTGCTGGCCGAGGTGTTCCCGCCGCAACGGGTGGCGGTGGCGCTGGGCGCGGCCGAGGTGGCCGGCGCCTTCGCCGCGCTGCCGCTGGACCATCTGGTGTTCACCGGCTCCACCGCGGTCGGGCGCAAGGTGATGGCGGCCGCCGCGCCGAACCTGACCCCGCTGACCCTGGAACTGGGCGGCAAATCGCCGGCCATCGTCTGCGCCGACTACCCGCTTGAGCAGGCCGCCTCGCGCCTGGCCACCGGCAAATGGTTCAACGCCGGGCAGACCTGCATCGCCCCGGACTACGTGCTGATCGATGCCGGCCGCAGCGCGGCGCTGGTACAGGCGCTGCGCGCGCAGGTGCTGGCGCGCTACGGCGACTTCGCCGCGGCCGACGACTACACCCGCATCGTCAACGAGGGCCAGTACCGGCGACTGCGCGGCTACCTGGACGACGCGCGCGCGCGCGGCCTGGAAGTCGTGGAACTGGCCAGCATCGAACCCGAGCGCGCCGAGCGCGAGCGCCTGATCGTGCCGACCGTGGTGCTGCAGCCCGGCGACGATGCGCTGCTGATGCAGGAAGAGATCTTCGGCCCGATCCTGCCGCTGCGCAGCTACCGCACGCTGGACGAGGCGATCGCGCTGGTCAACGGCCGCGACCGGCCGCTGGCGCTGTATCCCTTCAGCCACGACCGTGCGCAGGTGGAGGCGATCCTGCACGCCACCGTCGCCGGCGGCGTCACCGTCAACGACAGCCTGCTGCACTTCGCCGCCAACGCCTTGCCGTTCGGCGGCATCGGCCCCAGCGGCATGGGCGCCTACCACGGCCGCGCCGGCTTCGATGCCTTCAGCAAGGCGCTGCCGATCCTGTGGCAGTCGCGCCGGGCGGCCAGCGACTGGCTCAAGCCGCCGTACGCCCGAATCGCGCGGCTGGTCGATCTGCTGCTGCGCTGATCGACCAGGCCAGGACGCGCCTGCGGCGGCCACGGCCGCTTCGAACCCTGGACGCACACCGCGACGCGCGCGCCGTGGCGCAGGCGCGTGCGCGAGGCCGCCCGCCGTAGACAACGGCGGCGGCAAGCGCCAAGCGCAGCGGGCTGCCGTGGCGTCGTCGTGCGCCGGCAATAATTAATTCATAGTTAGTAATTAGATTCTGCCCCCGACGCCACCGCCGATCACGGTCGGCTTCGGCCTCTGCGCGGCCCATTGCCGCGTTCGGAGCGCGCAGCAAGCGAGTCCGCCGCAGCGTCGACCTGCAGGCGCTCGTCCACCCTTGGCGCCACTTCTTTCCAACTGGGACAGAGACTGATGAACACCAACCTCGTGCAACATCCGCTGGCGCGCGCCTGCCGCGTACTGGCGGCGCTGGCCACCCTGGCCGCCGCGCCGCAACTGGCGCTGGCGTCCTGCAGCGACAGCGTCGAAACCAAGATGAGCCACATCATGTTCAAGGACGGCGGCGGCAACAGCGTCGTGCTGGCGCACCGCGGCCTGTGGGGCAAGTATTCGGGCATCGGCGACATGCCGGAGAATTCGCGCGGCGCGCTGCAGACCGCCAACGACCAATGCATGGACGGCGTCGAACTGGACATCAAGATGACCAGCGACGGCGTGCCGGTGGTCCTGCACGACTACAACCTGGGCCGCACCACGAACGTGTGGACCGCGTTCCGCGGCGGCACCGAGTACAACCCGGCCAACAACACCGGCACCAACCCGGCGGTGAGCACGGTGCCGTGGTCCACGGTGAGCAAGCTGTTCCTGCTCACGCCCGACCGCCGCACCACCACCGGCTACCACGTGCCGCGCGTGGACGAGCTGTTCGCCTACTACAAGCAGCACAACCTGAAGACGCCGATGGTGTTCGACATCAAGGACGCCGCCTCGGTGCGCGCGGTGAACCGCGCCGCCGACGCCGCATTCTCGGTCGCCGAAGGCAACTACGTCGCCGCCAAGGTCAACGCGACGCTGTATCCGACCCGCGCCGCGTACCGCGCTGACGGCAACGGCATGATCGGCATCCCGGTGTTCACCACCAACATGCTGACCAAGATCGACGTCGCCAATTCGATCCTAGCCTGGATCACCGAGCGCAAGTCGATGGAGGTCAACGTCAAGCAGCTCGGCGGCCTGCTGCAGAAGGATGCAGACGCCGTGCGCGAGTCCGGGGTCCGGGTCGGCGTGTTCCAGGCGATCCCCGACGGTCCCGGCGGCGGGCAGTTCTACAACAATACCGGCGCCTGCTGCTATCGCCTGTCGGACCTGTATTTCTCCTACTCCGGCGGCCGCGATACCGCGGACAACCGTGGCGACCTCAACTACATCGTCAACCAGCAAGCCTTCGACCTGATCACCACCGACGATCCGAAGACCGCGATGGCCTACCTGCGCGCACGCGGCAAGCACGACTGAGCCGTTGTGTTCGACCGGCCGGCCCGGACGGGCCGGCCGTTTCCGAAGACGGCGCGCCCGCGCCGTCCGCTACGCCATTCCAGGAACCGACCATGTCCCTTTCCCTCGCCAAGCGCGGCGCCGCCGTCGCCTGCCTGCTTGCGGCCTGTCATCTTGCTGCCGCGTCCGCCGCCGCTGCCGATCGCCCCGGCGCCGATCCGGTGGTGCTGCGTGTCGGTGCCTCGCGCTTCACCGCCAGCGAATACCGTGCGCTGGCCGGCAACGGCGCGCCGACCACTGCCGGCATCGACGATCCGCAGGCCGTGCGCCGGTTCGCCGACCGCGTGATCCTGCTCGAGCAGGCCAGGCAGCACCATCTCGAACGCGATCCGGTGGTCGCCGCGCGCCTGCGCCAGGCCGCCGACGCGATCCTGGCCGAATCGGCGATGGCCGCGCTGGCCAGCAGCGCACGCATCGACGCGGCGCAGCTGCAGCAACAGTTCGAGGCCCATCCCGGCGACTACGACGAATACCAGCTGAGCCACATCTTCGTGGCCTTGCATCCGCAATCCGACGCGCGCCGCGGTCACGACCTGTCCGAGGCGCAGGCGCTGCAGCGGGCCGACGCGCTCAGGCGGCAACTCGACGCCGGCACCGACTTCGCCGCGCTGGCGGCGCGCGAGTCCGACGACGGCAGTACCGCGATGGACGGCGGCCGGCTTTCATCGACGTTCGGCCGCTACCTGGCCGACCCGTTCGTCGCCCCGGTGCAGCGGCTGGCGGTGAACCAGGTATCGGCGCCGGTGCGTGGCCCCGACGGCTATCACCTGATCCGGCTGGACGCCAAGACCGAGGCGCGCTTCGATGCGGTGCGCGGGCAGATCGAGGTGCAGCTGCGTGAACAGGCGGCGGCGCAGGCGCTGCAGCAATTGCGCCAGGCCCATCCGCTGAGCTTCGACCGTGCGGCGTATGCCGCCACGGCCCACTGAGCCGGCATGGACACGCGCGCACGCACGCCTCCGTCGACAGCTGGGTTGCGTGGTCGCCCGCTGGTTGCCGCAGCGGCGTTGTCGTGCGCGGCACTGGCGATCGCGCTGCTGCGGCCGCAGGCGCCGGCCGCAAGCACCGGCGCCGCGCGGTCGCGCACGGAAGCTGCGATGACGCGAGCGCTGCCGGAGGCGCCGCGGGCCGCCGTCGCGGCAACGGCCACGCCGCCTTCGGCCTGGACCGCGGGCGTGGACGCGCAGCGCATGTACGCCATCGCCATGCAGTACGACGCGTGCCGGCAGCGCGCGCAGGCGCCGCCGCCCAGCGCGGTGTTGCCGCCCGGGATCGACGAGATGGACCGCGCGGCGGCCGCGGCGCAACGCGACGCCGAACGCCAGCGCCGCGACGCCTGCGCCGGCATCGGCCGTGCGCAGTACGCGCAGATCGACACGATCCTGCGCAGCGCCGCCGCGCAGGGCGACGCGGATGCGCAGCGCAGCTTGCTGGCGCGGCGCATCCGCAGCCTGCTCGACCGCGCCGGCGCCGGCCAGCGGCCCGGCGAACGGATTGCGCTGTCGGCGGCCGACGTGCGCGAGGCCGAGGCCGTCGTCGCCGAGCTGGAAACGCTGGCGCTGCGCGGCGACCGGCCCTCGATCGAGGAACTGGCGCAGGTGTTGGAGTCGCCGATCCCGGCCATCGCCGATCCGGCCTATGCGGCGGCTTGGCGGCTGGCGGCGCGGCAGGCGCCGGGACAGCCGTTCCCACCGTCGGAACGGCTGCTGGGCGGCGAGGAACTGCTCGACGCGCTGGACCCGGCGCAGCGGCAGCAGGCGCTGGCCCTGGCCCCGGACCTGTACGCGCAGTGCTGCGCGCGCCGCTGAGCGGACGCCGCCGCGGCCGCGCCGGATTGGCCGTCGCGGCGGGCAGCGGTCAGAATACCGGCCGGCTGCCCCGACATGGATTCTCCCCTTGAAGATCGCCTCCTGGAACGTCAACTCGCTCAACGTGCGCCTGCCGCACCTGCAACAGTGGCTGGAGGCGTTCGCGCCGGACGTGGTCGGCATCCAGGAAACCAAGCTGGAAGACCACAAGTTCCCGGACGCGGCGCTGGCCGCGGCCGGCTACCGCAGCGTGTTCGCCGGGCAGAAGACCTACAACGGCGTGGCGATCCTGTCGCGCACGCCGGCCAGCGACGTGCAGATCGGTGTGCCCGGCCTGGACGACGAGCAGAAGCGGGTCATCGCCGCCACCGTCGGCGACCTGCGCATCGTCAACCTGTACGTGGTCAACGGCCAGGACGTGGGCACCGACAAGTACGCCTACAAGCTGCGCTGGCTCGAGGCGGTGCACGACTGGCTCGCCGCCGAACTGCAGCGCCACCCGCGCATGGTGGTGCTGGGCGATTTCAACATCGCCCCGGACGCGCGCGACGTGCACGATCCGCTCGTGTGGAGCGACAACCACATCCTCACCTCCACCGCCGAGCGCGGCGCGCTGCACAAGCTGCAGGCGCTGGGCCTGCACGACGGCTTCCGCCTGCACCACGACGACGGCGGCATCTTCAGCTGGTGGGATTACCGCCAGGCCGGCTTCCGCCGCGACCTCGGCCTGCGCATCGACCTGACCCTGGTCTCCGACGCGCTGAAGGCGCAGACGCGCGCGGCCGGCATCGACCGCGAACCGCGGACCTGGGACCGCCCCAGCGACCACGCGCCGGCCTGGATCGAACTGGGGGAGGGCGGCGCGTGAACGAACGTCATCCGCGCCGCTGGATCGACAAGGTCGGCGACACCGCGATCGCGCCGCTGCACCGGCTCAGCTGCCACTGCGGCGCGGTGCAGATCGACCTGGAACTGCCGCACGGCATCGTCGATCCGCGCCGCTGCAACTGTTCGCTGTGCCGCCGCCGCGGCGCGATCGTCGCCTCGGTGCCGCTGGCCGCGCTGCACGTGCGCGAGGGGGCCGACGCGCTGCGCCTGTACCGCTTCAACACCCATACCGCGCAACATTATTTCTGCGGCGTGTGCGGGATCTACACGCATCATCAGCGCCGCTCCGATCCCAGCGAATACGGCTACAACGTCGGCTGCCTGGACGGCGTGGATCCGTATGCGCTGGCCATCGCGGTGCCGGTCAGCGACGGCGTGCATCATCCCGCCGACCGCGTCGCCCGGTGAGCGGCGCCGCAAAAGCAAACGCCCGGCGGACCGGGCGTTTGCACACACCTGCGGGGGCGTTTGCGCTTAGCGCGCGCGGCCGCGGGTGAACAGGTTGACGATGGCCAGCAGGATCACCGCGCCGATCAACGAGTACAGGAACGTCCACAGCGTGATCGCCTGGTTGATGCCGCCGCCGAACAACCAGCCGGCGATCAACGCGCCGACGATGCCGACGACGATATTCAGGATGATGCCCTGCTGTGCGTCACGGCGCATGATGATGCTGGCCAGCCAGCCCACGATGCCGCCGACGATCAACCAGATGATGATGCCCATGGGTAAGACTCCTCGGTTCTGCCCGCACCGGGAGCGGTGTGGCGTGCGCCATTTAAGGAGCGCTGCCGTGAAGCGCCCGTGTACCCAGGCATGGCTGGCGCAGCGGCCATTGTGCTATGTGGGCGTCGCGTGAGCGAGCCTGCCGAAGCGCCGTTGCGCCCGGATCCCCCCGATTGGCGGTTCGGTCCGGTGGCGCTGTGGCTGCGCACGCATCCGCCGCGCACGCCCGGCGAGGCGCAGGCGCGGCGGCTGCTGTCCGTCGAGCTGGCCACGCCGGAGGCGCAACTGCCGCTGCGCCGCGACGAACGCGGCCGGCCATGGCTGCATGCGCCGTTGGCGCATGTCGGCACCGGCTGGAGCCACAGTGGCGACTATCTGCTGGTGGCAATCGGCGCGCATACGCGGCTAGGCGTGGACATCGAACACCAGCGCGCGCGGCCGCGGTTGCTGGAGTTGGCGCAGCGTTTCTTCCATCCCGACGAGGTCGCGGCGTTGCAGGCGCTGGCCGAGCCGGCGCGCGAGGCATGGTTCTTCCGACTGTGGTGCGCCAAGGAAGCGTTGCTGAAGGCGCACGGGCACGGGCTGTCGTTCGGGCTGCACCGGCTGCGCTTCGCCGAAGACGGCGCAGGCGTGCTGCAACTGGCCTGGTGCGACCCGGCGCTGGGTGAGGCCGCGCGCTGGCGGGTGCACGAGTGGGTGCCGGTGCCGGGCTATCGCGCCGCGCTGGCCTGGTATCCGCTCGCGTCGGCGTAGGCGCCGCCCGGCCCCTGTAGGAGCGGCTTCAGCCGCGACAGGCAGCACGGGTGCAGGGAGTGCCTGTCGCGGCTGAAGCCGCTCCTACAAGGAAGCGGCAGCGAGGCGGGTGCGTCCGCCGCCGCGGTTCACGCCTCCACCGCGCCGGCGCGGCCGTCCTCGACCACGAAGCGCTTCAGCGTGGACACCGTGGCCAGGCGGTCGCTGCGCTCGGAAATGGCCTGCAGCCGGGTCTCCATCCGCGCCTGGCTCAGCGACACCGACACGTAGCCGCGCTGGCGGCCCTCGAAATAGCGCACGTGCGGGTTGTTCGGCAGCATCTGCACGATCGCCTCCGACGGCGGGCCGTTGGAGGTCACCGAGGTGCCGACGAATTCGGTGGCCAGGGTCTGCGATTGCGGATCGGCGGCATCGGCCTTCAGGTCGGTGACCCAGTAGGAATGGATGTCGCCGCCCCAGAACACTGGGTTGCGCAGCTTGCTGTCGGCGATCGCGCGCAGCATGCGCTCGCGTGTGGCCGGATAGCCGTCCCAGCCGTCGGTCCAGTGGCCGAGGTGGCCGTCCTTGGGATCGCGCTGCACGAGCGGCGCGACCAGCAGATCCTGTGCGATCACGTTCCAGCGCGCGCTCGAGCGGGCGAAGCCGGCGTGCAGCCAGCGTTCCTGCGCCGCGCCGAGCATGCTGCGCGACGGGTCGTCGATGTCGGTGCAGTCGGCCGCTGAGACATGCCCGCCGCGCCAGCCGTTGGGCAGGATGCACGGCTGCTCGTTGCGGTACTGGCGGCCGTCGAGCACGAAGAAGCGCGCCAGCGCGCCATAGTCCAGCGCGCGATACAGGCGCATGTTCGCGCCGCGCGGGCGGTGTTGCGCGCGCAGCGGGAAGTGCTCGTACATCGCCTGGTAGGCGGCGGCGCGGCGGCGCAGGAACTGCGCGGTGGGGATCTTCGGATCCTGCGACCAGCGGTTGGCGTAGTCGTTCTGCACCTCGTGGTCGTCCCAGGTCGCCACGCAGGCGGCCGTGGCGTGCAGCGCCTGCAGGTCCGGGTCGGTGCGGTACAGCGCATAGCGGTTGCGGTAGCCGGCCAGATCCAGGCAGTCGCCACTGCCGTGCGGGCGCACGACCTGCGCGGCGGCCTCGCCCTTGATGCTGTACTCGTAGATGTAATCGCCGAGGAAGAACACCACGTCCGGCTGCTCGGCGGCCAGGTGCCGGTAGGCGCTGAAATAGCCCTGTTCCCAGTGCGAGCAGGAGACGAAGCCGAAGCGCGCCTCGGCCAGGCTGCCCGGCGCCGGGGCGGTGCGTGCGCAGCCCAGCGGACTCTGCGCGCCCAGCGCTTCGAACCGGTACCAGTACGGCCGGCCCGGCTGCAGTCCGCTCACTTCCACGTGCACCGAGTGGCCCCAGCGCGGATGCGCCGTCGCCACGCCGCGCTGCACCACCTGCGCCATGCCCGGGTCGGTGGCCACGCTCCAGCGCACCGGTACCGCCTCGCGCAGGCCGCCCAGGCCGTCGGCCGCCAGCGGCTGCGGCGCGAGCCGGGTCCACAGCACCATGCCGTCGGCCAGCGGATCGCCGGCGGCCACGCCCAGGGTGAACGGATCGTCGAACCCGCGCGCCCGCGCGAACGGGCTCAGCAGCGGCGTGGCGACGAGCAGGCCCAGCCCGGCCAGGACCCGGCGCCGGCCATGATCGGGTGGGGCACCGGTGTTGGCCGATGGGGTTTTCTGGAGATCCGACATGCCGCTGCACCACGACTGCAATGAACCGCTGCGCAGCATAGGCCGCGACGATGTCGGCTACATGGCGGTGACGGTGGCGGCACCTGCGATAATCGGGCGATGAACGACGCCTCTCTTCCCGACTCCGTCCGCGCCGCGCTCGACCAGGGCCTGCGCGCGCAAGGCCTGGACGCCGCCGCGCTGGCGCCGCCGCTGCTGGCCTACCTGGCGCTGCTGGCGCGCTGGAACCGCACCTACAACCTCACCGCGGTCCGCGATCCGCACGAGATGGTGACCCGCCACCTGCTCGATTCGCTGGCGATGCAGCCGTTCGTGGAAGCAGGCACGCTGGCCGACCTGGGCACCGGCCCGGGGCTGCCCGGCATCCCGCTGGCGATCGCGCGGCCGCAGCTGCAGGTGACCCTGGTCGAGAGCAACGGCAAGAAGGCGCGGTTCCTGCGCGAGGCGGTGCGCCAGCTGCGCCTGGACAACGCGCGCGTGGCCGAGTCGCGCGCCGAGGCCGTGGACGAACCCGGCGCCTACGATTTCCTGACCGCGCGCGCGCTGGACACGCTGGCCGGCATCGTCGCCGTCGGCGGCCATTTGCTGCGCCCGGGCGGGCGGCTGCTGGCGATGAAGGGCGTGCGCCCGGACGAGGAGATCGCCGCGCTGCCACCGGGCTGGGTGGCGCAGGCGGTGCACCCGCTGCAGGTGCCGGGGCTGGGCGCGGACCGCCACCTGGTGGTGGTCGAGCGCGGCTGAGCCGCCGGGCGGGGCCGGCGCGCCGACGCCGATTTCCGCCCCGGGGGGGTGTGCCCGCATAATGCCCGGTCCCACCCATCGCCGACGAGGCTCCCGCATGGCCCGCATCATCGCCATCGCCAACCAGAAAGGCGGCGTCGGCAAGACCACCACGGCGGTCAACCTGGCGGCGGCGCTCGCGCGCCAGCCGCAGCGCGTGCTGCTGGTGGACCTGGATTCGCAGGGCAACGCGACGATGGGCAGCGGCATCGACAAGCGCGAGCTGGCCGCGTCCACCTGCGACGTGCTGCTGGGCGAAAGCAGCGCCGCGCAGATCCGGGTGACCGCGCCGGAAGGCTTCGACCTGCTGCCCGGCAACATCGACCTGACCGCCGCCGAGATCCAGCTGATGGACCAGCCGGCGCGCGAGCAGCGGCTGAAGACCGCACTGGCGCCGCTGCGCGAGGAGTACGACTTCATCCTGATCGACTGCCCGCCGGCGCTGTCGCTGCTGACCCTGAACGCGCTGACCGCCGCCGACTCGATCATCGTGCCGATGCAGTGCGAGTACTACGCGCTGGAAGGGCTGACCGCGCTGCTGGAGACCATCGAAGCGCTGCGCGCCAACCTCAATCCGACGCTGGAGATCGAAGGCGTGCTGCGCACCATGTTCGACGTGCGCAACAACCTGGCCAACGCGGTGTCGGCGGAGCTGACCAACCACTTCGGCGACAAGGTGTTCCGCACCATCGTGCCGCGCAACGTGCGCCTGGCCGAGGCGCCCAGCCATGGCCAGAGCATCGTCGGCTACGACCGCACTTCGCGCGGCGGCGTGGCTTACCTGGGCCTGGCCGGCGAGATCGTGCGCCGTCGTAACGAACGCAACAGGCCCGCCCCGGCCATGGAGACCTACTGATGACCGCCAAGCCCCCCGCCCTCGGAGCGAAGAAGCGCGGCCTGGGCCGTGGCCTGGAAGCGCTGCTGGGACCGAAGGGCGGCGCGGCCGCGCCGGCGCCCAACGACGCAGCGCAGCCCGGCGAGAGCCTGCGCCAGTTGCCGGTCGGGCAGCTGCAGCCGGGCAAGTACCAGCCGCGCCAGGAAATGGACGAGGGCAAGCTGCAGGAGCTGGCCGAGTCGATCAAGGCGCAGGGCGTGATCCAGCCGATCGTCGCGCGCGAACTGGCGCCGGGCAAGTTCGAGATCGTCGCCGGCGAACGCCGCTGGCGCGCCTCGCAGCTGGCCGGGCTGAGCGAAGTGCCGGTGGTGGTGCGCGAGCTCGACGACCGCACCGTCATCGCCATGGCGCTGATCGAGAACATCCAGCGCGAGGACCTCAACCCGCTGGAGGAAGCGCAGGCGCTGCAGCGGCTGATCGACGAATTCGCGCTGACCCACGCCGAGGCGGCCGAAGCGGTGGGCCGCTCGCGCGCCTCGGTGTCCAACCTGCTGCGCCTGCTGGAGCTGCCGCCGGCGATCCGCGCGCTGCTCGAGGCCGGGCGCCTGGAAATGGGCCATGCGCGCGCGCTGCTGACGCTGTCGCCGGACCTGGCCAGCCGCCTGGCCTCCGACGCCGCCGACCAGGGCTGGTCGGTGCGCGAGGTCGAGCACCGCGCGCAGCAGTTCGCCGCCGGCAAGGTGCCCAGCAACCGCAAGGCCAAGCCCGGCCGCGTCGCCCCGCAGGCCGATATCGCCTCGCTGGAGACCGAGCTGTCCGAATCGCTGGGCACCAAGGTCGCCATCGCCCACGGCCGCGGCGGCAAGGGCAAGCTGGTGATCCACTACACCGACCTGGACACGCTCGACGGCGTGCTGGAGCGGCTGCGCGGCAAGGTCGGCTGAGCGCCGCTGCGCTCAGCCTGGCGCCCGAGTGAGCGACGCATGAGTTCCGAGTCCTCCGCCGACATCGTCAGCCTCAGCGGCACCCCGATCCTGCGCCACGGCGAGGCCAGCGCGTGGCAGCCGGCGCAGGGCGAGATGTGCCTGGAACAGATCAGCGAGCACATCGAGGCGCACCTGGGTCCGGTGGCGACGGTCTTCCACGAGATCGTGTCCGATACCGTGCACATCGACGTGCACCTGGTCGCCCCGAGCGCGGACTTCCCGTTCGCGCGCCTGGTCACCTCGGGCATGAGCGATCTGCCGATGACCCTGCCCGAGGGCGTGGCGGCGCCGCGGTACCTGGAACTGGTGATGACCCTGCCGGGCGACTGGCGGCTGCAGCAGGACGCGTTTGACGACGAACGCTGGTACTGGCCGATCCGCCTGCTCAAGGGTCTTGCGCGGCTGCCGCACAAGCACGCCACCTGGCTGGGCTGGGGGCATACCGTGCCCAATGGCGATCCGGCCGAGCCGTATGCGGCGAACACCGCGCTCGACGGCGCGATCGTGCTGCCGTCTGTCACTGTGCCTGACGGCTTCGAGGAACTGGCCGTGGACGCCGACAAGACCATCCACTTCCTGGCGGTGGTGCCGCTGTATCCCGAGGAGATGGCGCTGAAGCTGCGCGAGGGCAGCGATGCGCTGCTGGACAGGTTCGCCGCGCACGAGATCAGCGACATCGTCGATCCGCAGCGTCGCAACGTGGTGCGCAAGCGGCGCTGGTGGCAGCGATGACGGTCCTGGTCACCGGCGCGGCCGGCTTCGTCGGCGCCTACACCTGCCGTGCGCTGGCCGCGCGCGGCGAGACGGTGGTGGGGCTGGACAACTACAACGACTACTACGACCCGCAGCTCAAGCGCGACCGCGTCGCCGCGCTGTGTCCGCAGGCCGATATCCGCCGGCTCGACCTCACCGACCGCGACGGCCTGACCGCGCTGTTCGACGAAATCCGTCCCGAGCGCGTGGTGCACCTGGCCGCGCAGGCGGGGGTGCGCTATTCGCTGCAGAACCCGTACGCCTACGTCGACAGCAACCTGGTCGGCTTCGTCAACGTGCTGGAACTGTGCCGGCACCGCGGCGTGCAGCACCTGGCCTACGCGTCGAGCAGCTCGGTGTACGGCGATTCGGCGACGCCGCCGTTTTCCGAAGACCAGCGCATCGACCAGCCGCGCTCGCTGTACGCGGCGACCAAGGCCGCCAACGAGCTGATGGCCTACACCTATGCGCAGCTGTACGGCCTGCGCGCCACCGGCCTGCGCTTCTTCACCGTGTACGGGCCGTGGGGCCGGCCGGACATGGCGCCGCTGCTGTTCAGCCGCGCGGTGCTGGCCGGGCGCCCGATCGAGGTGTTCAACCACGGGCGCATGCGCCGCGACTTCACCTTCGTCGCCGACATCGTCGCCGGCGTGCTCGGCGCGCTCGACCACCCGTCGACGGACGCGGTGCCGCACCGCGTGTTCAACCTGGGCAACCACACCCCGGTCGAACTGGAGCGCTTCATCGGCGTGATCGAGGCCGCCGCCGGCCGCGCCGCCGAGAAGGTCTACAAGCCGATGCAGCCCGGCGACATGGTCGAGACGATGGCCGATACTGCGCGCGCCCACGCCGCGTTCGGCTTCGATCCGAGCACCCCGATCGAGGTCGGGCTGCCGCAGGTGGTGCAGTGGTGCCGCGAGTATTTCGGTGCCGCGGCCTGACGCTTCAGCCCCGGGTCACCGGCCCGGGGCACAATGCGCGGTCTTTTTGCGGCGTTGCCGCCGTTCCCCGCGTTCCCCCATTGCGTTGCCGTCGAGCCTAATCGAGCCATGAACCAGCCTTCCCTTTCCGTCGTCGTCCCGGTGTTCAACGAGCGCGACAACGTGCCGCCGCTGGTGGCCGAGATCGTCGCCGCGCTGCGCGGCGTGACCGACTTCGAGATCGTCTATGTCAACGACCATTCGCGCGACGACACCCTGGCCGTGCTGGACGGGCTGAAGGCGAGCGTGCCGGAGCTACGGGTGCTGCACCACGTCACCCAGAGCGGGCAGAGCACCGCGGTGCGCAACGGGGTCAAGGCCGCGCGCGGCGCGTGGATCGCCACCCTCGACGGCGACGGCCAGAACGACCCGGCCGACATCCCCAAGCTGCTCGCCGCGCGCGCCGCCGCCGCCGCGCAGGTCAAGCTGTTCGCCGGCTGGCGCGTGTCGCGGCAGGACTCGGGCAGCAAGCGCTGGGCCTCCAAGTGGGCCAACGCGATCCGCGCGCGCATGCTGCGCGACGACACCCCCGACACCGGCTGCGGCATCAAGCTGTTCGAGCGCGAGGCGTTCCTGGACCTGCCTTATTTCGACCACATGCACCGCTACCTGCCGGCGCTGATGCAGCGCGCCGGCTGGCAGACCCTGAGCGTGCCGGTGAACCACCGCCACCGCACCTCGGGCGTGTCCAAGTACAACAACCTCAACCGCGCGCTGGTCGGCATCCGCGACCTGCGCGGCGTGGCCTGGCTGATCGCGCGCAGTCGCCGCACCGTGGTGCAGGAGCGCTGAGATGGAAGCGCATTTCCTCAACGAACCGATCCAGGCGCTGTACTGGACCGGGCTGCACGTCACCGGCTGGAAGCTGATCGGCTACGTTGGCGCGCTGATGTTCGGCGGCCGCTGGCTGGTGCAGTTCGTCGCCTCCAAGCGCGCCGGCAAGCCGGTGATCCCGCGCCTGTTCTGGTACATGAGCGTGGTCGGCAGCCTGATGACGCTGAGCTACTTCCTGTTCTCGGCCAAGCAGGACTCGGTCGGCGTGCTGCAGAACCTGTTCCCCGCCTTCACCGCGTTCTACAGCCTGTACTTGGACATCAAGCACCGCGGCTGGCACCGGGATCGCGCGTCGCATTGAGGCAACGGCGGTTGCTATCGAGGGCAGTCAGAAGCCGAGGCGAGGCTGAAGTGCCCGGCATGGCGCCTCTTGTGGGAGGGACTTCAGTCCCGACGCCTTGCAGGCTCCGCCATCGCGCTCTGTGCATTTTCCGATAGCGCCTCGGGTCGATCCCCGATGGCGCCGCCATGTCCCAGCGACGACGCTGGCGGCATGCACATGCAACCTCCCCGCGGCTCTCGCGCGTTGCGCGCAGGGCGCTGCACCGAATCGGGCCGCATCTATCTGGTGACGGCGGTAACCTGCGAACGCCAGCGCCTGTTCGAGGACTGGCGCTGCGCCTGGGCCGCCGCGGCCTGCCTTGCCAATGCCGCGACATGGGACGATGCGCAGTTGCTGTGCTGGGCGTTGATGCCCGATCACTGGCATGGATTGCTTCAACTCGAAGGCAACCGTCCATTGTCGAGCGTCATGCAGAACGCCAAGGGCAGGGCGGCCAGGGCGGTGAATCTGGCACGGGGCCGAGGCGGGTCGGTGTGGATGCCGGGCTTTCACGACCATGCGCTGCGCCACGAGCGAGACATCTTGCCGAGTGCGCGCTACATCGTCGCCAATCCGTTACGTGCGGGCCTGGTGGACAGGCTTGGCAGGTATCCGTATTGGGATGCGGTCTGGCTGGATATGGCGAAGGGCAGGAGTGCTCGTTCCGACACTGTAATCCGGATGGTGCACAGAAGAAGTGGGTGAATTTGGGGAGGGTCGTGCTCCGCTCGTCGCGACTGAAGTCGCTCCCACAATGGCTCGCCGGGAGCGGGAAGGCGCTGTGGGACCAGCTTCAGCGCCAATGCCGGCGGCAGCTGTCGGCCAGGGCTGTTCGGCCCGGTCGGTTCGGCAGAGCGCAGCGCGTCGTCGTTGTCAGTCTCCGATCAGTGCAGTGCCAGGACTTCCGGCCCACCCCCTGTTGCACGCAGGATGCGATCATCGGGATCTCGTTCCCACTGCCTGCCGCCGCCCATGCCGATCGCCAAGACCCCGCTGGCCGCTTCCCTGTTGCTCGCGCTCGCATTCGCCACGCCGGCGCTGGCCGCAGCGCCGGCCGTCCCGCCGGCGGCGGCCACCGCCTCCGCTGCCGATGCCCGCTTCCAGGCCATCTACGAGAAGGAGTGGACGTGGCGGCAGGCGCAGGTCGGGCAGGCCGACGAGGACAGCGACAGCAGCGGCGACAACCAGCAGCTGCCCGACGTCGGCGCGGCGGCGCAGGCGGCGCGGCTGAAGGTGTGGGACGACGTGCTGCGCCAGCTGGAGGCGATCGATCCGGCGCAGCTGTCGGCCGACAACCAGGTCAACCTGGCGGTGTACCGCCCGCAGATCGAGAACCTCGCCGCCGCGGTGCGCCTGCGCGCCTACGAGATGCCGTTCAATTCCGACAGCTCGTTCTGGTCCGACCTGGGCTTCATGGCGCGGCGCACGCTGCGCACCCCGGCCGAGTACCGCGCCTACATCGCGCGGCTCGACGACGTGCCGCGCTATTTCGCGCAGCAGACCGACAACATGCGCGCCGGCCTCAAGCGCGGCTTCAGCGTGCCGCGCGCGGTGCTGGAAGGGCGCGACGGGTCGATCGCCAACGTCGCCGAGCTCAAGGATCCGACCGCGGCCGCGCTGTACGCGCCGTTCAAGCAGCTGCCGGCGCAGATCCCGGCCGCCGAGCAGCAGGCGCTGCGCGCGCAGGCGCAGGCGGCGATCCGCAACAAGGTGATCCCGGCGTACGCGCAGCTGCTGCGCTTCTATCGCGAAGAGTACGTGCCGCAGGCGCGCACCACGCTGGCCGCCGAAGCGCTGCCCGATGGCAAGGCCTACTACCAGCAGCAGATCCGCGAATACACCACGCTGGAGATGCGCCCGGAGCAGATCCACCAGCTGGGCCTGCAGGAAGTGGCGCGGATCCAGAAGGAGATGGACGCGATCATCCGGCAGGTCGGCTTCAAGGCGCCGGCCGGGCAGCAGACCTTCCCGGCGTTCCTGCAGTTCCTGCGCACCGATCCGCAGTTCTACGTCAAGACGCCGCAGGAACTGCTCGATCGCGCGGCGTGGATCGCCAAGCGCGTGGATGGCGAAGTCGGCAAGTTCATCGGCACGCTGCCGCGCGGGCGTTTCACCATCGTGCCGGTGCCGCCGGAGATCGCGCCGTTCTGGACCGCCGGCCGTGGCGGCGTCGGCACCTATTGGCTCAACACCTACAACCTGCCGTCGCGCCCGCTGTACAACCTGCCGGCGCTGACCCTGCACGAGTCCTCGCCGGGCCACTCGCTGCAGGGCGCGCTGGCCGAAGAGCAGGGCGCGCAGCCGGCGTTCCGCCGCGAGAACTACATCTCCGCCTACGGCGAAGGCTGGGCGCTGTACACCGAAAAGCTGGGCAAGGAGATGGGCATCTACGAAACCCCGTACGAGGACTTCGGCCGGCTCAGCTACGAAATGTGGCGCGCCTGCCGGCTGGTGATCGACACCGGCGTGCACCACAAGGGCTGGACCCGCGAGCAGGCGCTGGCCTACCTGCGCGAGCACACCGCGCTCAGCGAGCACGAGGTCACCACCGAGGTCGACCGCTACATCTCCTGGCCGGGGCAGGCGCTGAGCTACAAGCTCGGCGAGATCGCCATCCTCAAGCTGCGCGCCGAGGCCGAGCAGGCGCTGGGCGCGGACTTCGACATCAAGGCCTTCCACGACGCGGTGCTGAAACAGGGCTCGGTGCCGCTGCCGGTCTTGCAGCAGCAGGTGCGCGCGTTCATCGCCGAGAGCAAGCAGCAGGCCGCCACCCGCAAGTCCGTCGCGGCCAAGCCCGAATAGCCGCTGTGGCGAAACCGCGCGCACGCCCTCCCTTCTCCCACCGGGAGAAGGGAGGGCGCAGCGCCGGATGAGGGTACGACCGCTCGCGCAGCATGAGGGCACAGCGGCCAACCTCGGATGAGGGGACGCCGCCCTCGCGGCATGAGAGCGCGGCGGCGGCGCCGGCGAATGGCACGATCGCCTCATGGCATGGAAGCGCAGCGGCCAGACCCAGCCGGCCAATGCGCGACCGACGCAGGCTCGCGATCGTCGGCACCGGAGGAGGCCACCGCCGCCGCGCGCTCCTCCCCCCATCTCCCGCCTGCGATTGTGTAACCCCACCCGCATCGCTAGGCTGGCGCCATGTCCATCCGCCGTGCCCGCCTGCTCCACCCGTTGCTGCGCCTGATGGCGCTGGCGATGCTGGCGCTGGGCGTGTTGGTGGCGCCGGTGGCCTGCGCGCTGGGCGATGTGCATGCGTTGGCGCACGACCAGGCGCATGTGGACGAAGAAGCGCCGCACCGCGGCGATGGCGATGGCGCCGGAGAACGCGATGGCGCCGGCCTGCTGCACGCGCTGATGCACAGCGGCTACTGCCACGGGCAGAGCCCGGCGCTGCTGTCGTCGCTGATCTGGCAGGGCCTGCCGTTGGCCGCGCAGCCGCGCCCGGTCGCGGGACACCAGGACTACCGCTCGCACCTGCTGGACACCCCGCTGCGGCCTCCGATCGCGGCTTGATGCACCGCCGGCGCCTGCCGGCCCGTCCATCGATCCCCGAATCCGGAGAAGTCCCATGTGGTTGCGACTGGCGGCTGTTGCCGCCTTCGCGGTCGCGCCCTGCGCGTGGGCGCAGGCCGTGCCGCCCGATGCTGTGCTCACCCTGGACGACGCCTTCGCCCGCGTCGCCCGGTCCCATCCCGACCTGCGCCTGGCCGACGGCCAGCGCCGTGTGCTCGCCGCCGAGGCCGAGCGCGAGGCGCTGCGTCCGCCGCTGCGGCTGGGCGCCGAACTGGAGAATGCCTTCGGCAGCGGCCGCGCACGCGGCCTGGACCAGGCCGAACTGACCGTCAGCCTGGCCGGCGTGCTCGAACGCGGCGGCAAGCTCGACGCGCGTCGCACGCTGGCGCAGGCGCGCATCGACGCGCTGGCGCCGCAGCGCGAACTGGCGCGGCTGGACCTGCTCGCCGAGGTCGCGCGCCGCTACCTGGCGATCGCCGCCGCCGCGCAGCGCCAGGCCATCGCCGCCGCCGACCTGGCGCAGCGCCAGCGCACGGTGGCCGCGGCGCGGCAGCGGCTGCAGGCCGGCGCCTCGCCCGAATCGGTGCTGCTGACCGCGCAGGCGCTGCAGGCGCGTGCGGAACTGGACCGCGACCGCGCGCAGCAGGAGCATGCCGCCGCGCGCCGCCACCTGGCGGTGCTGTGGGGCGAACGCGATCCCGGCTTCGCGCAGGTGACCGGCGATCCCCTGGCGTTGCCGGCAGTGCCGGATTTCGACCTGCTGGCCGCGCTGCTCGATGCCACCCCGGAGCTGGCACGCTTCGCCGGCGAGGCGCGCGTGCGCGAGGCGCGACTACGGCTGGCGCGCAGCCAGGCGCGGCCGGACCTGGACTGGCAGTTCGGCGTGCGCCGGCTGCAGGACGGCGACGCCACCGCGCTGGTGGCCGGGATCTCGCTGCCGTTGGGCAGCGCGGCGCGCGCGCAGCCGGAGATCCGCGCCGCCGAGGCCGAGCGCGACCTGCTCGGCGTGGAGCGCGAAACCCAGGCGCTGGCGCTGTACTCCACGCTCGCCGACGCGCACGGCCGCTACCGCGCCGCGCAACTGGAAGTGGCGCGCATGCACGACGACGTGCTGCCGAAACTGGCGCGCGCCGAGGCCGCCGCCGAGCGCGCCTATCGCGGCGGTGCGATCAGCTATCTGGAATGGGCGCAGCTGCAGGCGCAGCACGGCGATGCGTGGCGGCAGCAGCTCGCCGCCGCGATCGAGGCGCAGACCGCGCTGATCGAGATCCAGCGCCTGACCGGGCAGCCATTCGTGCTCGCGCCCGCGGCACAGGTGGCGCGATGAGCCGCTCGTTGCCGTTGCGCATTCGCCGCGCGCTGGCGTCTGCCGACGCCGTCCCGACGAATGGAGCGCCATTGCCGTGGTCCGTGCGGCAGGTCGTGCGCAGCGTCGCGCGTGCCTGGTGCCACCGATTGCTGACCGGCGCGACCATCTCCGAGGCAGTCGCACGACGCCGCACGCTGTGCCAGCACCGCGCGCGACATGCAGCGCTGGCGCTGTGCATAGCACCGGCCGATGCCAGCCGCTCTGCGGACACGGCGATCGCCAGCGCCGCTCGCAAGGATCCGCCGCCTGCCATGCCGCCGCGCGCGCCGCGCCATGCGGCGCCGGCGAATGCCATCGCGTCCGACTCCCTTCTCCCGATGCCTGGCGCCCGCCGCCGGCATCTTTCAGGACTTCCTACGATGAAACTCAAATCCGCTGCGCTGATCGCGCCGCTGTTGCTTGGACTGCTGCTCGGCGGTTGCGCCGGCGCGGGCGACGACGCCAGCCACGACGAAGCCGATGCGCATGGCGACGGCGGCGAAGCCCATGCCGAGGAAGCACGCAAGGGCGCGCATGGCGGCCGCCTGCTCGAACAGGACGGCGCCGCGGTCGAACTGGCGATCGCCGAGGACGGCACGCCGCCGACCTACCAGGCCTGGCTGTACCGCGACGGCAAGCCGTTGCCGCCGGCCGCCGGCAGCGTCGAGGTGCAACTCAAGCGTCTGGGTGGCGTCGCCGAGACGCACCGCCTGCGCGCGCGCGACGACGGCAGCCTGCTGGCCGACAGCGTGGTGCGCGAGCCGCATTCGTTCGACGTCGAGGTGCGCGCCACGGTGCAGGGCAAGGCGCTGCGCTGGACCTATCCCAGCTACGAAGGGCGTACCGGGATCGCGGCGAAGATCGCCGCCGATGCGGGCATCCGCGTGGCTCCGGTCGGCCCCGGCAGCATCGCCGACGAGCACGAGGTGCAAGGCCTGCTGACCCCGGCCGAAGGCGCCCAGGCGCAGGCCACCGCGCGCTTCCCCGGCCCGGTGCGCAGCCTGCGCGCCAACGTCGGCGACCGCGTGCGCGCCGGGCAGGCGCTGGCCACGGTGGAAAGCAACCTGAGCCTGACCACCTACACGATCAGCGCGCCGATCGCCGGCACGGTGCTGGCGCGCACTGCCAGCGTCGGCAGCAGCGCCGCCGAGGGCCAGGCGCTGTTCGAGATCGCCGACCTGTCCACGCTGTGGGTGGACCTGCACATCTTCGGTGCCGATGCCGGCCACATCGCCGCCGGCGCGCCGGTGACGGTGACCCGGATCAGCGACGGCACGGTCGCGCAGACCACGCTGGAACGCGTGTTGCCGGGGACCGCCACGGCCAGCCAGAGCACGGTGGCGCGCGCGGTGCTGCGCAACGAGGACGGTTTGTGGCGGCCGGGCTCGGCGGTGAAGGCGCGGGTCACGGTGGCGCAGCAACCGGCCGACCTGGTGGTGCCGGTGACCGCCTTGCAGACCTTCCGCGACTGGGACGTGGTGTTCGTGCGCGTGGGCGAGACCTACGAAGTGCGGCCGCTGCAACTCGGCGCGCGCGATGCGCGCCAGGTGCAGGTGCTGTCGGGACTGAAGGCCGGCGACCAGGTGGTGGTGGAGCAGAGCTACCTGGTCAAGGCGGACATCGAGAAGTCGGGGGCGTCGCATGATCATTGACCTGCGCACCGCGCCCTGGCCCCCCTGTAGGAGCGGCTTCAGCCGCGACAGATACCCGACCGTAGACGCGATGCCGGCAGAGCGGTCGCGGCTGAAGCCGCTCCTACAAAAGAGCGGCGCGCCATGCGACTGCCCCGCACGCGGAGGCCGCCGCCATGCTCGCTAACCTGATCCGCTTCGCCATCGCGCAGCGCTGGCTGATGCTGGCGCTGACCGGGGTGCTGATCGCGATCGGCGCATGGAGTTTCTCGCGCCTGCCGATCGACGCCACGCCCGACATCACCAACGTGCAGGTGCAGGTCAACACCGCCGCGCCCGGCTATTCGCCGCTGGAGGCCGAGCAGCGCGTCACCTTCCCGCTGGAGACGGTGCTGGCCGGCCTGCCGGGACTGGAATCCACCCGCTCGCTGTCGCGCTACGGGCTGTCGCAGGTCACCGTGGTGTTCGCCGACGGCACCGACCTGTACTTCGCGCGACAGCAGGTGGCCGAGCGGTTGCAGCAGGTGAAGTCGCAGCTGCCGCCGGAACTGGAGCCGCAACTAGGGCCGATCGCCACCGGCCTGGGCGAGATCTTCATGTACACGGTCGAGGCCAAGCCGAACGCGCGCAAGCCCGACGGCAGCGCCTGGACCGCCACCGACCTGCGCACGCTGCAGGACTGGGTGGTGCGGCCGCAGCTGCGCAACGTGCCCGGCGTGACCGAGGTCAACACCATCGGCGGCTATGCGCGGCAGATCCACATCACCCCGGATCCGGCGCGGCTGGTCGCGCTCGGGTTCACCCTGGACGACGTGGCGCGCGCGGTCGAGGCCAACAACCGCAACGTCGGCGCCGGCTACATCGAACGCAATGGCCAGCAGTTCCTGGTGCGGGTGCCGGGGCAGGTCAGCGGCATCGCCGAGATCGGCGCGATCGTGCTGGACCGGCGCGAAGGCGTGCCGATCCGGGTGCGCGACGTGGCCCAGGTCGGCGAAGGGCCGGAACTGCGCACCGGCGCCGCCACCCAGGACGGCAGCGAGGTGGTGCTGGGCACGGTGTTCATGCTGGTCGGCGCCAACAGCCGCGCGGTGGCGCAGGCCTCGGCGGCCCGGCTCGAGCAGGCCAACCGCAGCCTGCCGCCGGGCGTGCAGGCGGTGCCGGTGTACGACCGCACCGCGCTGGTCGACCGCACCATCGCCACCGTGGCCAAGAACCTGGTCGAAGGCGCGCTGCTGGTGATCGCGGTGCTGTTCCTGCTGCTGGGCAATTTCCGCGCCGCGCTGATCACCGCGGCGGTGATTCCGCTGGCGATGCTGTTCACCCTCACCGGCATGGTCCGCGGCGGCGTGTCCGGCAACCTGATGAGCCTGGGCGCGCTGGATTTCGGGCTGATCGTCGATGGCGCGGTGATCATCGTGGAGAACTGCCTGAGCCGCTTTGGCCAGGCGCAGCAGCGCCTGGGCCGCGTGCTCAGCGCCGCCGAGCGCTTCGAGCTGACCGCGCAGGCCACCGCCGAGGTGATCCGTCCCAGCCTGTTCGGCGTGGGCATCATCGCCGCGGTGTACCTGCCGGTGTTCGCGCTGACCGGCATCGAAGGCAAGATGTTCCACCCGATGGCGATCACCGTGGTGCTGGCGCTGACCGGGGCGATGCTGCTGTCGCTGACGTTCGTGCCGGCGGCGATCGCGCTGACCCTGGGCGGCAAGGTCGCCGAGCACGAGAACCGCGCGATGCGCTGGGCGCGGCAGGCGTATGCGCCGCTGCTGGACGGCGCGCTGCGCCACGCGCGCTGGATCGGCGCCGGCGCGCTGGCGCTGGTGCTGCTGTGCGGCGTGCTGGCCACGCGGCTGGGCACCGAGTTCATCCCCAACCTCGACGAAGGCGATATCGCCCTGCATGCGCTGCGCATTCCCGGCACCAGCCTGGAACAGGCGATCGCCATGCAGTCCACGCTGGAGCGGCGGATCAAGCAGTTCCCGGAAGTGGCGCACGTGTTCGGCAAGCTCGGCACCGCCGAGGTCGCCACCGACCCGATGCCGCCGTCGGTGGCCGACACCTTCCTGATCATGAAGCCGCGCGCGCAATGGCCCGATCCGCGCAAGCCCAAGGCGCAGCTGCTGGCCGAGATCGAGGCGGCGGTGCAGCAGTTGCCCGGCAACAACTACGAGTTCACCCAGCCGATCCAGATGCGCATGAACGAGCTGATCTCCGGGGTGCGCGCGGACGTGGCGATCAAGCTCTACGGCGACGACCTGGACACGCTGGTGGAGGTCGGCCGGCGCATCGAGGAGGTGGCCAGGACCGTGCCCGGCGCGGCCGACGTCAAGCTCGAGCAGGCCACCGGCCTGCCGATGCTGACCGTGGTCCCGGACCGCACCGCGCTGGCCGGCTACGGACTCAATCCCGGCGTGGTGCAGGACACGGTGGCGGCCGCGGTGGGCGGGCAGGACGCCGGGCAGCTGTTCGAGGGCGACCGCCGTTTCGCCATTGTGGTGCGCCTGCCCGAGGCGTTGCGCCAGGATCCGGCGGCACTGGCCGACCTGCCGATCCCGCTGCGCGGCGACGGCGAGCGTGGCGACGCCGACGAGTCCAGCCGCGCGCCCGGCTGGCGCAGCGGCACGCCGATCACCGTGCCGCTGCGCGAGGTGGCCAAGGTGGACACCGTGCTGGGGCCGAACCAGATCAACCGCGAGGACGGCAAGCGCCGCATCGTGGTCACCGCCAACGTGCGCGACCGCGACCTCGGCGGCTTCGTCGCCGAACTGCAGCGCCGCGTACAGGCCGACGTGGAACTGCCCAGCGGCTACTGGATCGGCTACGGCGGCACCTTCGAGCAGCTGATCTCGGCCGGGCAGCGCCTGGCCTGGGTGGTGCCGGCCACGCTGCTGCTGATCTTCGCGCTGCTGTACTGGTCGTTCGGCTCGCTGCGCGACGCGGCGATCGTGTTCAGCGGCGTACCGCTGGCGCTGACCGGCGGCGTGGTCGCGCTGGCGCTGCGCGGCATCCCGCTGTCGATCTCCGCCGGGGTCGGCTTCATCGCGCTGTCCGGGGTGGCGGTGTTGAACGGGCTGGTGATGATCGCCTTCGTGCGCAAGCTGCGCGAGGACGGCCTGCCGCTGGCGCAGGCGCTGCGCGACGGCGCGCTGGCGCGGTTGCGGCCGGTGCTGATGACCGCGCTGGTGGCGGCGCTGGGCTTCGTGCCGATGGCGTTCAACGTCGGCGCCGGCGCGGAGGTGCAGCGGCCGCTGGCCACGGTGGTGATCGGCGGCATCGTCTCGTCCACGCTGCTGACCCTGCTGGTGCTGCCGGTGCTGTACCGCTGGCTGCACCGGCGCGACAATGCCGCATCGGCGTCCGCCCCGGCGGATGCTCCGACCTTGGCGAGGTGAGCGATGGCCGACAGCTGCTGCGGATGCGGCAAGACCCTGGATGTGGCGGCGATGCAGGCGCGCCAGCGGCGGGTGCTGTGGTGGGTGCTGGCGATCAACGCCGGCACCTTCGCGATGATGCTGGGCAGCGCCTGGCACAGCGGCTCGGCCTCGCTGCTGTCCGGCAGCCTGGACAACCTCGGCGATGCGCTGACCTATGCGCTGAGCCTGGCCGTGGTCGGCGCCAGCCTGGCGGCGAAGGCGCGGGTGGCGCTGCTCAAGGCCGCGCTGATCCTGGCCGCGGCGCTGGCGGTGGCCGCCGGCATCGGCTGGAAGCTGCTGCACCCGCAGCTGCCGCTGTTCGAGAGCATGGGCGTGGCCGCGGCGCTGAACCTGGCGGCGAACCTGCTGTGCCTGCGCCTGCTGTGGCCGTACCGCCGTGGCGACATCAACCTGGCCTCGGCCTGGGCGTGCTCGCTCAACGACGTCTACGAGGGCGGCGCGGTGATCCTGGCCAGCATCGCGGTGTGGGCGTTCGGCGCCGGCTGGCCGGACCTGCTGATCGCCGCGGCGCTGCTGCTGCTGTTCCTGCGCTCGGCCTGGCAGGTGGCGCGGCGCGCCTGGGCGGAACTGCGCCAGGCCCGCGCGGCGGCGGTAAGTGCTTGCGACACAAGGGAAAGGCATGCATAATGCGCGGCTCGCTGTGCCCGACTGCTGTCGGGCCGGCGGCCGGACACGCGATTTCCGGCCGGCCTCTCCCAGCGTAACTGCTTGATTTCCCACGTCGCGTGGCGGCCGCAAGGCTGCCGGGGCCGCCGTCTCCCAGGCTATGGGCGACTCAAACTATTTATCGAGGTGCGTAATGTCCCGCGTATGCCAAGTGTCCGGCAAGCGTGTGCAGACGGGTAACAACGTCTCCCACGCCAACAACAGAACCCGTCGTCGCTTCCTGCCCAACCTGCACGAGCGCCGCTTCTGGGTCGCCAGCGAGAACCGCTGGATCAAGCTCCGTGTTTCCGCGCATGCGTTGCGCACCATCGACAAGAACGGGATCGATGCCGTTCTGAAAGAGCTGCGCGCGCGCGGCGAAAAGGTCTGAGGAGTAAACAATCATGGCAGGCAAGCGTGACAAGATCCGTATGATTTCCTCGGCCGCCACCGGCCACTTCTACACCACGGACAAGAACAAGAAGAACACCCCGGGGAAGATGGAAATGATGAAGTACGACCCGGTCGTGCGTAAGCACGTGCTGTACAAGGAAGGCAAGATCAAGTGATCGACTGATCGCTGGATCGCCTTTCGAGGTCGACACGGAACCCGCCGCAAGGCGGGTTTCGTCTTTGTGGCGCGCGGCCTCGCTGCGATCGACTCAGGCAGCTTCGCCCGCTGCGGTCGGGCCAGCCCATCCGCTGCGGCGTGGCGATCGGACCCGGCGACGCCGGGCATGACGCCGAGGCAGCGAATGGCCGCTCGGCTTCCGCCAATCCCGAATCCCCAATCCCGGCCTCACCAATACAAGCGCATCGGATTGTCCACCAGCAGCTTGCGCTGCAGTTCGGCGGTCGCTGCGATGCGCGGGATGAAGTCGACCAGCATGCCGTCGTCGGGCATGTGCTGTTTCATGTTCGGGTGCGGCCAGTCGGTGCCCCACAGCACGCGCTCGGGGAAGCGCTCGACCAGGTGCTTCGCGAACGGCACCACGTCGTCGTAGCCGGGCGGTCCGAGGCGCGACAGCCGTTCCGGACAGCTGACCTTGCTCCAGATGTTGTCGTGCTCGGCCAACAGGCGCACAAAGCGCTGGAATTCCGGCCCGTCCACCGGCTTGCTCACATCCGGCCGGCCCATGTGGTCGACCACTACCGTGGTCGGCAGCGAGGTGAAGAAATCCCAGCGCTCCTCCAGGTCGGCCGCCTCGAAATACACCACCACCTGCCAGCCGAGCGCGGCGATGCGGTCGATGATGCGGCGGTAGTAGGCATCGGGCTTGGGATCGACCAGGCGGCGTACGAAATTGAAGCGCACCCCGCGCACGCCGGCATCGTGCAGTTCCTGCAGCTCCGCGTCGCCGACGCTGTCGCGCACTGTGGCGATGCCGCGCGCACGCGCGCCGGCGGCGCGCAGCGCATCGACCAGGGCGCGGTTGTCGGCGCCGTGGCAGGTGGCCTGTACGATCACATTGCGTTCGAAGCCGAGGAAATCGCGCAGCGCGAACAGCCGCTCCTTGCCGGCGTCGCACGGCGTGTACTTGCGCTCGGGCGCATACGGGAACACCTCGCCCGGGCCGAACACGTGGCAGTGCGCGTCCACCGCGCCCGCCGGCGGCACGAAGCGCGGCTTGCTCGGGGCCGGATCGAAATCCAGCCAATCGGCATCCTTGCGGAACGTGCGCGTCACAAGCGTTCCCATCACAGGCCCCTCGCCGTCAGCTGCGCATCCAGGCGCGGATACACGCGCCGCGCGTTGCCTTCGAACACCTTGCGCTTGTCGGCATCGCAGATCGCCAAGGCATCGATGTAGCGCTTGGTGTCGTCGAAGTAGTGGCCGGTGTGTGGATCGATGCCGCGCACCGCGCCCACCATCTCCGAGCCGAACAGGATATTGCCGATGTCGATCACCTCGAACAGCAGGTCGATGCCGGGCTGATGATAGACGCAGGTGTCGAAGAACACGTTCTTCATCACGTGCTCGGCCAGCGGCGGCTTGCCGAGCATGTCGGCCAGGCCGCGGAAGCGGCCCCAGTGGTAGGGCACCGCGCCGCCGCCGTGTGGAATGACGAAGCGCAGCTCGGGGAAGTCGCGGAACAGGTCGCCTTGCAGGAACTGCATGAACGCGGTGGTGTCGGCGTTGAGGTAGTGCGCGCCTGTGGCGTGGAAGTTGGCGTTGCAGCTGCCGGACACGTGCACCATCGCCGGTACGTCGAGTTCGACCATCTTCTCGAAGAACGGATACCAGGCCTTGTCGGTCAGCGGCAGGCCGGTCCAGTGGCCGCCGGACGGATCCGGGTTGAGGTTGCAGCCGACGAAGCCGAGCTCGTTCACGCAGCGCTCCAGCTCGGCGATCGAATGCGCGATCGGCACGTTCGGCGACTGCGGCAACTGGCACACGCCGATGAAACTGTCCGGGTACAGCTGCACCACGCGCGCGATCAGGTCGTTGCAGCGCCGGGTCCAGACCTGGCTCACCGCCTCGTCGCCGATGTGGTGGGCCATGCTGCTGGCGCGCGGCGAGAAGATGGTCATGTCGGCACCGCGTTCGCGCAGCAGCCGCAGCTGGTGTTGCTCGACGCTGTCGCGGATCGCGTCGTCGGAGATGCGCGGATAGTCCGGCGCCGGTTGCGTTGGGTCGTCGAAATGCGCGACCTGCGCCTTGCGAAAGGCGTCGTGCGCGGCCGGCGCGGTGGTGTAGTGGCCGTGGCAGTCGATGATCATGGCAAGCCTCGGTGGGGGAGGGAAGGAATCACCAGCCGAACAGCTGGGCGAAATGCACGTCCACACGCAGTCCCAGGACCAGCGCATCGGGGATGTCGGTGATGCGGGTGGGGGCGTAGATCGGATCGGGATTGATCACGTACTGGAGGTTGGGCATCAGCACGATGCCGGGCCGCAGCGCGTAGCCGTAGCTGATCTCGCCCAGGATCTCGTCGTTGTGCGGCGTGCCGCTGCCGCCGTGGCGGATGCGGCGGTCGCGCAGGTAGGCCATCTGCTCGGGGTCGAAGTGAGTGTCGGAGACGAACATCGCGAAGGTGTCCTGGTCGCGGCCGGCGAAGGTACCGGCCTTCACCAGCCCGGCGGCGGCGAAGTACTGCACCGCGGCGACGTTGCCGGTGTTGACGAAGTAGCGCCCGAACAGCGCCAGGTTGCGCTTGCCCGCGCCGCGCCATACGGTCTGGTCGGCCATCGCATAGGCGCCGGTGCGGGCGCCGTCCAGGCTGGCGAAGGCCTTGCCGGTGAGCCCAGCGGAATTGCCGTTGACGTCGAAGTACGGACTCTTGCCGCCGTCGCTGTTGCGATAGGCGCCGATGCGTACGGTGAGCGGCAGGCGTGCGTTGGCGAAGCTGGTTTGGTAGCCGATCTCGCCGGCGCTGAGGGTGCCGCTGCCTTCGCCCAGGGAGAAGTCCAGGCCGTTCTTGCCGGCGGCATTGAGCGCGTTGTCGTAGTCGAACACGCCGGCCTGCGCGTACCAGCGCGCATCGAAGTCGTAACGCAGCATCGCCGCCCACGACGCGTTGGGATAGGCGGTAATGCCGATGTCGGTGATGGGGCCGAATGGAGTCAGGCAGATCGCGTTGCTCATGAACGCGCAGTTGAGCGGCGAGTTGTTGAAGTAGCTGTTCAGCGGCGCGCGGCCAAGGGTGACGCTTAGGCCGTTGTCGAAGCGGTGCTTGACGGTGAGCCGGGTCAGGCGCCCGCCGGCGACCGGGCGCCAGGTCTGCTGCAGGCTGATCGAACTGCCGATTTCCTCGCGCGCCAGGTTGTCACCGGCGAACCATGCGGCCTGCAAGTCGACCTCGGTATTGCGCACGCCGAACAGCGTGTCCAGGTCGAACCTGGACTGGGCCATGAACCAGTACGAGGCGGCGGTGCCTTGGTCGGCGCCGCCGACGGGATTGCCGGCCACGTTGCCGACGAAGTCGACGGTCAGGTCGACGCCGTCGGGCGCCTTGCCGGCCTTGGCGGTGGGCGTGGATGGCGGCGCGGCCTGCGCCAGCGCCGGTGCGATGGCGCCGCCGGCGAGTCCGCAGAGCAGCAGGGCCAGCATGGAAGGTGTGATGCGAGACACAGCGCCTCCTGTCCGGCCTCGCGGTCGGAATGGCGTAAGCGGGTGGCGCCCCGGCGCAGCCGGGGCAGGCGATCAGGATTGCGTGACGGCGACAGGGTGACGGCGGCGCAGCGCGCGGTTGCCGACGTACTCGGCGAGCACGGCGTGGTCGAGCTTGTCTTCCCACTTGGCGATCACGATGGTGGCCACCGAGTTGCCGACCAGGTTCACGAAGGTCAGGCCCTCGGCCAGGATGCGGTGGATGCCCAGGATAAGCGCGATGCTCGCCACCGGGATGGTGCCGGTGGTGGACAGCGTCGCCGCCAGCACCACGAACGCCGCCCCGGCCACGCCGGCTGCGCCCTTGGAGGTGAGCAGCAGTACCGCGATCAGGCCCAGCTCGTGCCAGACGGTCAGTGGCGTATTGGTGGCCTGCGCCAGGAACACCGCCACCGTAGTCAGGTACAGGCAGGTGCCGTCGAGGTTGAACGAATAGCCGGCGGGGATCACGAAGCCGACCACGCCCTCCTCGCAGCCGAGCTTCTTCATCTTCTCGATCAGCCGCGGCAGCACCGTCTCGGTGGAGGTGGTGGCGGCGACGATGACGATCTCGTCGCGGATGTACATCAGCAACCGCCACAGGCTGACCCCGCACCACCAGCACACCGTGCCGAGCACGAGCACGGTGAACAGTGCGCAGACCATGAAGAACTCGATGATCAGTTCGCCCAACGCCATCAGCGAATCGGCGCCGAACTGGCCGACGGTGAAGGCGATCGCGCCGAACGCGCCGATCGGGGCGAAGTACATGACGTAACCGATGACCCGGAACAGCGTCTGCGACGTGGCTTCGATCACCCGCATCACCGGCTCGCCGCGCTCGCCGATCGCCGCCAGGCCGACCCCGAACAGCACCGACACGAACAGCACCTGCAACACGTGGGCTTCGGTGAAGGCGCTGACCAGCGTGGTGGGGATGATGTTCATCAGGTAGGCGCTGATCGACTGGTCGTGCGCGGTATTGACGTAGTTCTTGATGCTGTTGCCGTCCAGGCTGGCCGGGTCGATGTTCATGCCGGTGCCGGGCTGCCACAGGTCGACTGCGACCAGGCCGACGATCAGCGCCAGGATGGTGATCGCCTCGAAATAGATCAGCGATTTCAGCGCCAGCCGGCCCACGCTGCGCATGTCGCGCATGCCGGCGATGCCGTGCACCACGGTGACGAAGATGATCGGCCCGATCATCATCCGGATCAGCTTGATGAAGGCATCGCCGAAGGGTTTCATCGCGGTACCCGTCGCTGGCGCCAGCCAGCCCAGAAGCACGCCGATCAGGGTGCCGATCAGCACCTGAAACCAGAGTTGTCCGAAGATTCCGAAGCGGCGCGGCCGCTTCTCCACAACTGTCATAACTACCCTCCCAGGCAATTGATGGTGAACGCCGGTGCCGGTTCAGTCGAACAGGTATCCGTCGAAGAGCTTGCGGGCGGTACGCAGGACTGCGGCCCGGACCACCGCACCGTGTGCATCGAGATCGATCACGCAGCCGGTGGCGCCGCTGGGGTGTTCGACCTGGAGGTGTTGGCTGCGCCCACCGGGCAGCTGCGCCAGCGCGTGCGCCGGAGATTGCGGCAGCAGGCAGGCGGTGGCGACGCTGATCGCGCCGAGCACGCCGATCGAGGCGTGGCAGC
Organism: Xanthomonas bonasiae; assembly: GCF_017163705.1. GTDB lineage: Bacteria > Pseudomonadota > Gammaproteobacteria > Xanthomonadales > Xanthomonadaceae > Xanthomonas_A > Xanthomonas_A bonasiae. The sequence goes on along the minus strand of NZ_JAFIWB010000007.1, from coordinate 150,521 downwards.
GGTGCGGGATGAACGAGCGGACGCAGATCGTGCCGCCGTCGCGCGGCGCGGCGACCATCATCATCTTCGGCACGGTCTGGTCGGCGACCTCGCCCAGGCGCATGCGCGGCCCGGCCTGCAGGCGGATCGCCTCCAGCCGTGCCTTCAGCGCGGCATCGGCGTCGAGCGTGTCGCGGTCCTCGTAGCCGCCGATGCCCACGTCGCTGGCGCGCAGCACCACGCACGGCATGCCGTTGTCGATCAGCGTCACCGCGATGCCGTCGATCTCGTCCACCGCGTTGCCGCTGGGCAGCAGCGCGCCGCAGGACGAGCCGGAGATGTCGGCGAACGCCAGCGGGATCGGCGCGGCGGTTCCGGGCACGCCGTCGATGCGCGCATCGCCGTCGTAGCGGACGTAGCCGTCCGGCGTCTGCACCGTGGCGGTGGCGAGCTTGCCGGTGTTGCGCATGAAGATGCGTACTTCGGTCCGCTCGCCGCTGGCGGCGACCAGGCCGCGCTCGAGCGCGAACGGGCCGACCGCGGCCAGCATGTTGCCGCAGTTCTGCGCATCGCTGACCAAGGCCTGGTCGACATGGACCTGCAGAAACAGGTAGTCGACATCGGCATCGTCGCGGCTGGAGCGCGACACCACCGCGACCTTGGAGGTCAGCGGATCGGCGCCGCCCATGCCGTCGATCTGGCGCACATCCGGCGAGCCGTAGGTGCGCAGCAGGAAGGCATCGCGCGCGGCGCGGTCTGCCGGCAGCGCATCGGCCAGAAAGAACCCGCCCTTGGAGGTGCCGCCGCGCATCCACATCGCGCGCACGCCGTGCCTGGGCCGGCTGCGGACGTCCGCGGCGGCCGCCGGCGTCGCTGCGCGAACCGGATCATCCGACATAGGTCAGGCCCTTGGCGGCCAGGCGCTCGCGCATGGCATAGATGTCCAGGCCGAGCTCGCCGTTGGCCAGGCGCTCGCGCTTGGCCTGCTCGCGCACCTCGCGCGCCTGCGCCTCTGCCAGCACGCGCGCGGCATCGGCGCGCGGCACCACGCAGACCCCGTCGTCGTCGGCCACCAGCACGTCGCCTGGCTGGATCAGCGCGCCGGCGCATACCAGCGGCAGGTTGACCGAGCCCAGCGTCTCCTTGACCGTGCCCTGCGCGCAGATCGCGCGGCTCCAGACCGGGAAGCGCATCGTGGTGAGATCGCGCACGTCGCGCACCCCGGCATCGATGATCAGGCCGCGGCAGCCGCGCGCCTGCGCAGAGGTGGCGAGCAGGTCGCCGAAGTAGCCGTCGCAGCAGTCGCTGGTCGGTGCCACCACCAGCACGTCGCCATCGCGCAGCTGTTCGATCGCCACGTGCATCATCCAGTTGTCGCCCGGCGGCACTGACACGGTGACCGCGCTGCCGGCGATGCGTGCGCCGGCGTAGATGGGACGCAGCCGGTGGTGCAGCAGGCCGCTGCGACCCTGCGCCTCGTGCACGGTGGCGACGCCGGCCTGGGCCAGGCCATGGAGCAGTGCCGGGGCGGTGCGCTCGATCTGGGTGACGACCTTGGACATCCATCCATCCTTCGTTAGGGATGACGAAGTCTGTGTGCGGAAGCTCGAGCAGCTCAAGATCGTTTTGCGATATAGCCATTGGCTTTAGTTATAGTTGGGATGTGGAGGCGAAATCCGAACTCAACCTGCGGCACCTGCACGCGCTGGCTGTGGTGCGCCACGTCGGCGGCATCAGCGCGGCCGCGCCGCTGGTCAATCTCTCGCAGCCAGCATTGACCCAGGCCATTGCGCGGCTGGAGGGCCAGTTCGGCCTGGCTCTGTTCGATCGCCAGCCCGGCGGCATGGCGGCCACCGAGGCCGCGCAGTTGCTGGTGCCGCGGATCGAGCGCGCGTTGGGCTACATCGCCCGCGGCGTTCAATTGGCCAGACGTTCGCAACGCTTGCCGGCGATCGCGGCGGTGGAGCGGCGGGTGAGCCTGGGCCAGTTGCGCGCGCTGGCCGCGGTCGACACCGCCGGTAGCTATTCGCTGGCGGCGGAGCGCTCGGGCGTGTCGCAGCCGGCGATCTACCGTGCGGTGCACGAGCTATCCGAGTCGATCGAAGTGCCGTTGACGGTGCGCCGCGGCAGGACCGTGCAGCCGACCCCGGCGGCCACGCGCATGCTGCGGCTGGTGCGGCTGGCGCTGTCGGAACTGGGCGCCGGCCTGGAGGACTTGGCCGGGCTGCGTTCCAAGGATGCTGGCCGTGTGACCCTCGGCGCGATGCCGCTGGCGCGGGCGATCCTGTTGCCGCAGGTGCTGGCGCGATTCTCGCGCGCGCACCCTGGCGCCACCGTCAACGTCGTCGAGGGTCCGTACGCGGAGTTGCTCGGTCATCTGCGCGAAGGTGGGTTGGATCTGCTGATCGGCGCGCTGCGCGACCGGCTGCCGGTGCGCGACGTGGTGCAGGAAGGCCTGTTCGACGACGACCCGGTCATCGTCGGCCGCGCCGGACATCCGCTGGCCGGACGCGATTTCGGCTTCGCCCGGCTGCTGGAGTTTCCGTGGGTGGTGGCTGCCACCGGCGCGCCGGTGCGTGCGCGCTGGGAGCGCATGTTCCGCGAGCAGGCGCTGGAACCGCCGCGCTTGCGCATCGAGTGCGGCTCGGTGCTGATCATCCGCGGCCTGTTGCTGGAGGACGACTGGCTGACGCTGATGTCGCGCGACCAGTTCCTGTTCGAGCGCCGCGCCGGCTTGCTGTGCGAGATCGGCACGGCGGGCCCGAGCGTGCGCCGCCGGATCGGCATGACCACGCGCGCCGACTGGTATCCGACGCGGCTGCAGTCCGCGTTCGTGGCCACCTTCCGCGCAGTGTGCGCCGAACGCGAGGCATCGCCGGCGCTGGCCGCCTGGCCGTTCCGACATCCGGCCCCGTCGCGCTGAGAATGCTTGCGTTTGCCGCCGCAGCCCGCAGAATCGGGCGACTTGGCGTGCGAAAGGGTCGCGATGCTGCCGTTCTGGTTGGAAGGCACCTGGCTGCTGGCGCTGGACTGGCTGATCCGGCTGGTGGCGTTGCTGTGGATTCCGGCGCGCACCACGCCCGGCGCGGCGCGCAGCTGGCTGCTGCTGGTCGGGTTCGTGCCGGTGCTTGGCCTGCCGCTGTACCTGCTGCTGGGCCACCCATGGCTGTCGCGCGAGCGCATCCAGCGCCAGGCGCAGGCCTCGCAGGTGATCCGCGAGCAGCAGGTGCCGTTGACCGCGCTGCGCTGGACCCCGCCCGCCGACACCGCGATCGCCGAAGTGGTGCCGCTGATCGAGCGCCAGGGCGACTTCATGCCCACCCATGGCAACACCGTGGAATTGCTCGATCGCTATGCGGACTCGCTGCAGGCGCTGATCGACGACATCGACGCGGCGGTGGAGCGCGTGCACCTGCTGTACTACCTGATGTTCGACGATGCGGTCGGCGACGCGGTCGTGGCGGCGCTGCTGCGCGCCGCCGCGCGCGGCGTGCGCTGCCGCCTGCTGCTCGATGCGCGTGGCGGCAAGCGCGGGCTGCGCCGCTACCGCAAGCGCCTGCGCGCGGCCGGCGTCGAGGTGCAGGCGCTGCTGCCGGGCGGCCTGCGCTGGCGCCGCAGCGGGCGCATGGACCTGCGCAACCACCGCAAGATCGCGGTCATCGACAACCGCGTCGGCTACACCGGTTCGCAGAACCTGGCCGCGGCCGAATTCGTGCGCGGCCATCCCAACCGCGAACTGGTGGTGCGCCTGCAGGGGCCGGTGGTCGGGCACCTGGAGGCGGTGTTCGCCAGCGACTGGTTCATCGAGACCGGGCAGCGCCTGCGCGTGGCCGAAGGCACCGCGGTGCACGGCGCCGACACCGCCACGCAACTGCTGCCCAGCGGCCCGGCGTATCCGTTCGAGAACGCGCGCGATGCGGTCAACGCGCTGATCCACCTGGCGCGGCGGCGGATCGTGATGGTCACGCCGTACTTCGTGCCCGACGAGGCCACGCTCAGCGCGCTGCGCATCGCCGCGCTGTCCGGCGTGGACGTGCAGCTGATCCTGTCGGAGAGCAGCAACCAGCGGCTCACCGCCTGGGCGCAGGAGGCCTACTACGACGAACTGCTGCGCAGCGGGGTCAAGATCGCGCTGTACCGGCCGTGCTTCCTGCATGCCAAGCACCTGAGCGTGGACGAGGGCATCGCCCTGGTCGGCTCGATCAACCTGGACATCCGCTCCTTCGCGCTGAACGCCGAGATCGGCGTGCTGTGCTACTGCGCCGAGGTGGTGCAGCGGCTGCGCGCGGTGGAGGCCGATTATCTGGCGGATGCGCGCGCGCTGTCGCTGGAGGACTGGCGCAAGCGGCCCACCTGGCGGCGCAGCCGCGAAGGCATCGCCCGCCTGGCCGATGCGTTGATGTGAGTGCGCACGTACATGACAGCATGATGTCGCCGCCATGCGCGATGTTCGCGCCGACATGAGCGATGGTTCTTAGCCGCGGGCGGAGCCGGCGGGGGCATCCCTTACAATCGCCGGCATGAGCGACCTCTTGCCCACCGCATCCGACGGCGACTGCGACTGCGATATCGCCATCGTCGGCGGCGGCGCGGCCGGCACGCTGGTGGCGCTGCACCTGTTGCGGCAGGCCACGCAGGCGCTGCGGCTGCAGCTGATCGAACCGCAGGCGGCGCTGGCGCAGGGCGTGGCCTATGCGACGCCGTGCGCGGAGCATCTGCTGAACGTGCCGGCCGGGCGCATGAGCGCCTTCGCCGAGCTGCCCGACGACTTCCTCGACTGGCTGCAGCAGCAGGCGCTGTATCCGGCGCTGCAACGCGACGCGCTGGCGCAGGCCTACGTGCAGCGCCGCCATTACGCCGACTACCTGCGCGCGCGGCTGGCGCAGGCGCAGGCCGCAAGCCTGGCGCACTTGCAGTGTAGGCAGCAGCGGGTGGTGGCATTGGACCGGGACGCGCGCGGCCAGGCGTTGCACCTGCAGGATGGGGCGACGCTGCGCGCGCAGGCGACGGTGCTGGCGCTGGGCAACAGCCTGCGCCCGTTGCCGGCGCGCGGCGCGGCCAGCCTGCCCGCGCACGTGCGCGTGGACGCCTGGAACTACGAACAGCTGCGCGCGATCCCGCGCGAGTCCACGGTGTGCATCGTCGGCGCCGGCCTGAGCATGGCCGACAGCGTGCTGACCCTGCTCGCCAATGCGCACCGCGGCCCGGTGCACGTGATCTCGCGGCACGCGGTATTGCCGCTGCCGCATGCCGGGCATGCCGGCCACGCCGCGGCCGACTTCGACCCGCAGCCGTTGCTGGCGCTGCCGTTGCGCCAGCGCCTACGCGCGCTGCGCCGGCATGCGGCCGCTGCGCAGGCGCGCGGCCTGCCCTGGCAGGGCGTGATGGAGCGGCTGCGGCCGCTGGGCCAGGCGCTGTGGCAGTCGCTGTCGGCCAGCGACCAGCGACGCTTCCTGCGCCATGCCGTGCGCTACTGGGACGCGCACCGGCACCGCATCGCCGCGCCGGTGTTCGCGCAGCTGCAGGCGATGCGCCGGATCGGCCAGCTGCGCGTGCACCGCGCGCGGTTGGACACGGTGTTCCCGGTCGGCGCCTGCGTGCAGGTCAACGCGGTTGGTCCCGACGGGCTGGCGCTGCAACTGGACGCGCACTACCTGGTCAACGCCACCGGCGTGGAGCTGCGCGCGCAGACCATGCGCAATCCGCTGCTGCACCAACTGCTGGGCTGCGGCCATGCCGCGCCCGGCCCGCACGGCATCGGCGTCGCCACCGCGCCCGACGGCGCGCTGCTCGACGCCGACGGCCATGCCGATCCGCGCCTGCGCGTGCTCGGCAGCCTGCGCATCGGCAGCCTGTGGGAAAGCCTGGCGATCCCGGAGTTGCGCGTGCAGGCGCAGCAGCAGGCGCAGGCGTTGCTGGGCGAAGTGCGGCCGGCGGTCGCCGGCGCATAGCCGATGCGCACGGTGCCGATGCCGCGCGTCCGATAGCGCCCTCACCGCGTCCAAAGCCGCCTGGACTGGCTTAAGATCCGCACTCTCGATTCCCGCACCGGCATCATGGACCGATCCCGCACGCACCCTGCCCGGCGCCAGCGCCTGTTCGCCTGGGCCGCCGCGCTCACGTTGCTGGCGTGGTGTACCGCGCCCGCGACGGCGCAGACCGCGCGCAAACCGTCGCCCTACGAATACCGCCAGGGCAGCGATGCGAACCCGCTGCAGCCGACGCAGGGGCCGGATTATCTGCCGCGCATCGATACCCGCGCGCAGTTCATGCAGCTCGCCCGTGTCTACAACGCCGGGACCGCGCTGGAGATGCCGCACCTGATCTTCGTGATCGACCGGCAGAATGCCGCGCGCATCTACTACATCAATACGCCGCGTCATGCGTTGCACGAGCAGTTCGTGCAACGCCAGCGGCTGGTGCCTGCCATGGACAAGGCGACGCGCAACGCGCAATACCGCGACCCGCAGCGGCGCTTCCTGTTCGGCACCATCAGCTGGCAGCGGGACCTGCCGGGCTATACCTACGAGTTCTGGGAGGGCGACACGCTCACCGCGGCCTTGCTGCGGCAGACCGACGAGGTGGTGCGCGCCTCGTTCCGCGAGCCGATCCGCTTCAAGACCAACTCCACCCAGCACGAGCAGCTGGCCAGTTCCATGGGGCTGCCCTACGTCAGCCAGGAGGCGTTGCTGCGCGAGCAGCGGTTCCTGCCGTTGAACACGGGCCGCGCCGAGGGGCGGCTGCGCATCGTGCGCTCGGAGGAACAGCTGCGCACGCTGTCGCCGCGCGATATCCCGGTCCTGGACGAGGTGCCCATCGCCTTGGCGCCGGTCGCCGGCCTGGTGACGCAGCGCCCCTCCACCCTGCTGTCCCACGTGAACCTGCTGGCCAAGGGCTGGGGCATTCCCAATGTCTATGTGCGCGATGCGCAGAACGCCCTGCGCCAGTACGACGGCCGTTGGGTGGCGCTGGACGTCACCCACAACGACTACCGGGTGACGCCACTGACGCGCCCGCCAAGGACGCCATCGGCCGCCGCCGCCCGCCCGGCGGCGCGCAACCTGCCGCGCCCGGACCTGACGGTGGTCGCGCTCAAGCCCCTGGCGGCCCTGCGTGCGCGCGACAGCGGCCACTGCGGCGTCAAGGCCGCCAACCTCGGCACGCTGAAGGCGGCGCTGCCGCCGGCCGCGCGCGTGCCGGACGGCTTCTGCATCCCGTTCTCGCACTACCAGGCGGCGATGCAGCGGCTGCAGATTCCGCAGCGCCTGCAGGACCTGCAGCGTCGCCCGGGTTTCGCTACCGACGCGAACGTCCGTCGCGAGGCGCTGGCCATGCTGCGTGCCGAGATCGCCGACGCCGCGCCCGACCCCGCCTTCGTTCGCGCGCTGGACGAGCGATGGCGGGATCAACTGCACGGCGATGCGGTATTCGTGCGCAGTTCGTCCAACTCCGAGGATCTGCCGGGCTTCAGCGGTGCCGGCCTGTACACCACCGTGCCCAATGTGACCCGCGCCGATGCCTTGGCCAAGGCCGTGCAGACGGTGTGGGCGTCGGTCTACAACTTCGAGGCCTACGAGGCGCGCACGGCCGCGGGGCTGCGCCAGGATGCGGTGGCCATGGCGGTGCTGGTGCAGCGTGCCGCGCCCTCGGACAGTTCGGGGGTGATGATCACCCGCGATCCATTCGATGCCGCCCACCGCCATATCACCTACATCTCGGCCAAGCGCGGACTCGGTATCCGCGTGGTCGAAGGCAAGCGCCAGGCCGAACAGGTGATGTATTCGACCTGGTCCAGGGCGGTGCAGGTGCTGAGCCGCTCGGCGGAAGACACGCAGCTGGTGGCCGACGCGGGCGGCGGCGTCCGCGAAGTGCCCATCACCGGTTCGCGCCAGGTACTGACCGATGCGCTGATCGCGCGGCTGGCCAGGGTCGGCGCGTCCACCAAGCAGGCGCTGGGCGGCGCGGACCAGGACATCGAGTGGGCCGTGGTCGGCGACGAGGTGCTGATCCTGCAGTCGCGGCCGTATGTGGACAGAAGCGCGCGGTAGCGGGCTGTAGCCGGGTCGGCGTGACACGCCGTCGCGGCCTTTTTTGCGATCGGGCTGCCCGGTCGCAGCCGGTGCGCCGCCGCAACCGGTAAAATACCCGGGTGGATGTCTCCCATTTGCTCGATAATCTGAACCCCGCCCAGCGCGAGGCCGTCTCCGCCCCGTCCGGCCATTACCTGGTCCTGGCCGGCGCCGGATCCGGCAAGACGCGCGTGCTCACCCACCGCATCGCCTGGCTCAACGAAGTCCACGGCGTGCCGGTGCACGGCATCTTTGCGGTCACCTTCACCAACAAGGCGGCTGGCGAGATGCGCCACCGCACCGACCTGCAGCTGCGCAACGGCAGCCGCGGCATGTGGATCGGCACCTTCCACGGCCTGGCGCACCGCCTGCTGCGCCTGCACTGGACCGACGCCAAGCTGCCGGAAAGCTTCCAGGTGCTGGATTCGGACGACCAGCTGCGGCTGGTCAAGCGCGTCGTGCAGCAGCTGGAACTGGACGAGGGCAAGTTCCCGCCCAAGCAGATCGTGTGGTGGATCAACCAGCAGAAGGACGAGGGCCGGCGCGCGCAGCACATCCAGCCCGAGCCGCGCGACGAGTGGACCACCACCTTGCGCAGCGCCTACGCGCTGTACCAGGAGCGTTGCGATCGCGCCGGCCTGGTCGATTTCGCCGAGCTGCTGCTGCGCGCGCACGAACTGCTGCGCGACAACCCGGCATTGCTGGCGCATTACCGCAGCCGCTTCAGCGAGATCCTGGTCGACGAGTTCCAGGACACCAACGCGATCCAGTACGCGTTCGTGCGCGTGCTCGCCGGCGACACCGGGCGCGTGTTCGTGGTCGGCGACGACGACCAGGCGATCTACGGCTGGCGCGGCGCCAAGGTCGAGAACGTGCAGCGCTTCCTGAAGGATTTCCCGAACGCGCAGACCATCCGCCTGGAGCAGAACTACCGTTCCAGCGCCAACATCCTCAACGCCGCCAACGCGGTGATCGCGCACAACCCGGACCGCATCGGCAAGCAGCTGTGGACCGATTCGGGCGACGGCGACCCGATCGACCTGTACGCGGCCTACAACGAGATCGACGAGGCGCGCTACGTGGTCGAGCGCGTGCGCCAGTGGGTGCGCGACGGCGGCAGCTACAGCGAGGCGGCGGTGCTCTACCGCAGCAACGCGCAGTCGCGCGCGTTCGAAGAATCGCTGATCGCCGAACAGGTGCCGTACCGCGTCTACGGCGGCATGCGCTTCTTCGAGCGCGCCGAAATCAAGGACACCCTGGCCTACCTGCGCATGGTCGCCAACCGTGCCGACGACGCGGCGTTCGAGCGCGCGGTGAACACGCCCACGCGCGGCATCGGCGACCGCACCCTGGACGAAGTGCGGCGCCTGGCGCGCGCGCAGTCGCTGTCGCTGTGGGCCGCCGCGCAACAGGCCGCGCAGCAGGGCGGCGACCTGGCGGCGCGGGCGCGCAATGCGCTGGCGCAGTTCCTGGGCCTGATCGAGCAGCTGTCCGCCGAGGTGGCCGGCCTGCCGCTGCCCGAGCAGATCGACCAGGTGCTGGCGCGCTCGGCGCTGCGCGAGCACTGGAGCAAGGAAAGCCGCGGCGGGCTGGATTCGGAATCGCGCACCGACAACCTCGACGAACTGGTCTCGGTCGCCTCGCGCTTCGTCCGCGCCGACAACGACGAGGACGCCGACGAAGGCCGCCAGGCGATGACCGAACTGGTCGCGTTCCTGGCCTACGCCTCGCTGGAGGCCGGCGAAGGCCAGGCCCAGGCCGGCGAGGAGGGCGTGCAGCTGATGACGCTGCATTCGGCCAAGGGCCTGGAGTTCCCGCTGGTGTTCCTGGTCGGCATGGAGGATGGCCTGTTCCCCAGCGCGCGTTCGCTGGAGGAGAGCGGGCGCCTGGAGGAAGAGCGGCGCCTGGCCTACGTCGGCATCACCCGCGCCCGCCACAAGTTGGTGCTCAGCTACGCCGAGTCGCGGCGCATCCACGGCCAGGACAACTACAACGTGCCCTCGCGCTTCCTGCGCGAGATCCCACGCGAGCTGCTGCACGAAGTGCGGCCGAAGGTGCAGGTGTCGCGCAACGCCTCGCTGGGCGCGCCGCGCAACCTCGGCCACAGCGCCATCGAGGCGCCGGCGATCAAGCTCGGCGCCAACGTGCAGCACCCCAAGTTCGGCGGCGGCGTGGTCATCGACTACGAAGGCAACGGCGCGCACGCGCGCGTGCAGGTGCAGTTCGACGAGGTCGGCGCGAAGTGGCTGGTGATGGCGTACGCGAATCTGACGGTGATCTAGGCCATCGACGCGATCGGGATAGGCCACGATGCCGGGTCCCGATCGCATTAGCAGGTCCCAGGCCGTCGCATCCATTCCCGAGCGGCTTGCTCGGGAATCGACCACACGCCCTGGTCCGCTCTTCGCCGTCGAGCCGCTTGGAGCGGCGCCTGGCGAGTGGCCTTGAGGGTACGCAGGCGCTGCGCGGCGGCGGCGGCGTTCCCCGCTGGCGCATGCGCAGGTCCCGCCGACAGCCGGCGCTGCACTGGCCGCGGTTGGCGCGCAGATCCCGTGCCCGCCGCTCCACTCATCCGTGCCGACGACCGCTCACGCGGCGTGCCGCCCGTCCGTCATAGGTCGCTGGAGTGCGGCGCCCGCGCGCGCCAGCCTTGCCCTACATCACCAAGGGGAAGGCGCATGACACATCGTTTGAAGTGGTTGCTGGCAGCGGTGCTGGCCATGGCCGGCACCGCGCATGCCGCGACGGGGGCGGTCGCGGCCCCAGCGGAGGCGGGCCTGGCCCAGGCGGCCACGGACTTCTTCAAGGACGCCGGGCCGGGTGGCGTGGTGCTGGTGACCCGCGGCGATCGGGTGCTGCTGCGCCAGGCCTATGGCATGTCCGATATGGAGAACGGCGTGCCGATGCAGCCGGAATCGGCGCTGCGCCTGGCATCGGTCACCAAGCAGTTCACGGCGGTGGCGGTGCTGCAACTGGTCCAGGCCGGCAAGCTGGACCTGGAGGCGACGCTGCTGTCGCTGGATCCGGCATTGCACGGCCCGTTGGCGAACGTGACGGTCCGCCAGCTGCTGACGCATACCTCGGGCATCAAGAACGTCAGCAGCATCCCCGCCTCGCGCGCCGCGCGCCGCGAGGACACCGATGCCATGCGCCTGATCGGGTACTTCCAGGACCTGCCGCTGGAGTTCGCGCCGGGCACGCGGTTCCGCTACAGCAATTCCAACTACATCGTACTGACCCATCTGATCGAACGCCTCGCCGGCCAGCCCTACGCGGCCTATATGCAGCAGGCGATCTTCCAGCCGCTGGGCATGACCCACACGCGTTACGACGATCACCTGGCGCTGATCCCGCACCGCGCCCATGGCTACCGCCGTGCCGGGCAGACGCTGCAGAACGCGGACTTCATCGGCATGTCGCAGCCGCAGGGCGCCGGCGGCCTGATCAGCAGCGTGGACGACCTGGCGATCTGGCACCGCGCGCTGCGCGATGCCACGCTGCTGCCGGCCGCAGTGCTCGCCCAGGCCATGGCCAAGACCAGGCTCGCCGACGGCACCCTGTCGCCCTACGGGTTCGGCTGGATCATCGGCCAGGCGAACGGATTGCCGGACGTGGAGCACGGCGGCTTCATCAACGGCTTCAACAGCTATGTGGTGCGCGTCGACGAGCCGGACGTGTTCGTGGCGGTGCTCACCAATGCCGAGTTCCTGGATCCCACCTCGCTGGCCGTGCGCCTGGCGGCGATGGCGGCCGGGCGGCCGTATGCCGGCACGGACCCGGCGCATGCGCTGCCGCCGGGCCGCACCGGCCAATACCGCTTCGCCGACGGCGTCCGCGTGCTTGCGCAAGTGGATGGCCGCCTGCAGCTGCAGCGCGACGGCGAGGATGCGCTGCCGCTGCAGGCGCATGCGGACGGCCGCTACTATCTGGACGGGGGACTGGATGCGTTGAGCTTCGACCAGGACCGCGATGGCCGGCCCACGATGACCTTGCACGACCGGCTGCTGGGCGACAGCAGCGGCGTGCGCGAGGCGGATGCGGCTACAGGCTCAACAGTTCCCTGAAGCGCGCACTCTGCCGCCGCGACACCTCCACCTCCAGCCCGCCGCGCAGCGTGAGCAGCAGGCCGCCGTTGCTCCAGGGCGCCACCTGCTCCACGTAGTCGAGATTGACGATGTACTTGCGGCTGGCGCGGAAGAACTTTTCCGGCGCCAGCTGCGCCTCGATCGCGCCGAGCGGGCGATACAGCAGCGGCGCATGCTGCTGGAAGTGGACGCGGCTGTAGTTCCCGACCGCCTCGATGACCCGTACGTCGCGCGGCTTGACCAGGAAGCAGTGCTCGCCGTCCTTGATGAAGATGGCGCTGTCCATCGAACGCCGCGCCGGGCTCGCCGGCATCGACTCGGACAGCTTCTGGATCGCCTGCGCGAGCCGCTGCGGTTCGATCGGCTTGAGCAGGTAGTCCACGGTGTTGAACGCGAAGGCCTTCAGCGCATAGGCATCGAAGGCGGTGGTGAAGACGATGCGCGGCACCTGCGCCAGGCGTTCGAGCACGTCGAAGGCATTGCCGCCGGGCAGGTCGATATCCAGGAACACCACATCGGGCGCGACCGCTTCGATCAGCGCGACCGCCGCCTCCACGTCGGCCGCGTGGCCGACCACGCTCACCTGCGGATAGGCCTTGAGTTGATGCTGCAACTCGAAACGGGCCAGTTCCGAATCCTCCACGATCACCGCTTCGATCACGCCGCCGCTCCTATCCACACGCTGGCCACCACGCACTCCTCTTCCTGGACCAGGCGCAAGCCGGCGCCGGGCCCGAACGACAGCAGCAGGCGCTGGCGCAGGTTGTTCAAGCCGGTGCCTTGCCCGTCGTCGCTGCGCAGCCGGCCGGTATTGCGCACCTCCAGGTGCAGGCCGCCGCGCTGCATGGCCACGCAGACCAGCAGTTCGCCGCCGCTGCTGCTCGGCCCCAGGCCATGCTTGATCGCATTCTCCACCAGTAGCTGCAGGCAGAAGCGCGGGACGCGCATCGCCAGCGCTTGCGGGTCCACTCGTTCCTGGTAGCGCAGCCGCGCGCCCAGCTGCAGGCCGACCAGGCCCAGGTAGTCGCGCACCACCTCAAGCTCTTCGCGCACCGACACCAGCGCCTCGTCGCCGCCGGAGAACTGGTAGCGCAGCGTGGCGGCAAAGCGCGTCAGTTGCTCGCGCGCGGCCTCCGGATCCTTGAGGATCAACGCGCGGATGTTGTTGAGCGTATTGAAGGTGAAATGCGGGCTGAGCTGGCCCAGCAGGCGCTGCAATTGCGCGTCCTTCAACGCCAGTTGCAGATCGCGTTGGGTGCGGGCCGCCTGCTGCAGCCGGGTCTGTCGGCTGATGGCCAGGTACAGCAGGCTCCAGGCGATATAGGCCACGGCCAGCAGCGGCGCGCGCGACATCGCCGGCTGCGCTTCCCGCAGCGCCGCCAGGGCCGGGGCCAGGCCTGCGCCCAGGGACAGCGCGGCGTGGAACAGCAGGTCGATCGCCACGGCCGCCAGCACGCTTGCGGCAAACAGGATGCCCAGCCAACGCACGTCGCCATAGCCATCGGCCTGCAACCGCCGGTAGATCCAGCGCAACACCAGGCTTCCCGCCAGCCCGGCCGCACTCAATGCGCACATCGCCATGAACTGCAGCCCGTCGGCGACCGCGGCTTCGCTCGGGCGGGCGGCGTAGGCGATCGACAGGAACAGCGACCAGCCGAACGCTTGCAGCAGCCAGAACTTGGGCGTCACGGAGGGCATGTCCGGCAATCGGGCCGCTACTTTAGCGCCGTTGCAGGCCGCTGGGTCGTCCTTGTTCGCAGTGCGGCGCGGTTACACGCCGGCGGCGCCTGGCCTCGGCTTCGCCTGCAACCGTGGCCGCAGGCAATAGCGGGCGTCCGCCGAGGCCGCCTGGCGGCTCACTGCCCCGCAGGCGGTTGCCAGAGTTCCACCTTGTTGCCTTCCGGATCGATGACCCAGGCGAACTTCCCGTATTCGGACTCGTCCACCCGGTCGAGCACGTTGCAGCCTTCCTCGCGCAATGCCGCGACCAGCGCCTGCAGGTCGTCCACCCGGTAATTGATCATGAAAGGCGCCGTGCTGGGCGCGAACTGATCGCCCTGCGCCGCGCCGATCGACCAGATGGTGCTGCCGGCGACCGGCGTGCCGGCAGCGTCGGTCCAGGGAAACGCCGTGCCGCCCCACGCCTGCACGTCGATGCCCAGATGCCGCTTGTACCAGGCCTGCAACGCCGCCGCGTCGTTGGCCTTGAAGAAGATGCCGCCAATGCCGGTGACTCGCTTCATTGCAACCTCCGGGAACGGGTGGGTGGCGAAGGCGCATGGCCTGCGCCTTCGAGCAGAGTGGACGAACGTGCGCCGCGACGCGATGCCGGCTCGTCGAATGCCGCCGGACTCAGCGGCGTGGTGGCGACGGGACGCGGGTGAAATAGTTGGTGCGCATCGTCGGGCTGCCGTCGGGCGCGAACGCGGCGACGGTTTCGGTCATCGAACGGCCATCCGCGGCGACGGTGTAGATCCGGGTCGAGGCCACGCTTCTATCCTTGGCCAGCATCATCACCAGCACGTTGGGCGCAGGCCGCTGCAGGGCGAAGGTGTCCGCTTCGAAATTGTTCTTCACCGGCGTGGCCCGGCCATCGAGGGCGGCGACGCCTTCGGCATGCATCTTCCCGCCGCCTTGTTCGACAATGTCGACCTTGGCGGCCCACTTGCCGCCGCCGGCTTCGCCGAACGTCAGGGTGACGCTCTGCGGCCGTTCCTGCGGCGGCTTCGGCAACCGTGACACGTCCACGGCCCAGCTGCCGAGCAAGGGCGAGGACTTCGGCGAATCGGCATGCGCGGACGCGCCCGGTATCAAGACCGCCGCCAACACGACGGCACACAGCATCTTCATGCGACCTCCCAGGAATGTTCCGGCTGCAATGGACAACACGCCAACGGCGACTCGGCGGCAGCACGCTGCGTCCATCGGAACGGGCGTACTCCCTGGGCGTTCATGGAGTCGTCCTGTGGAGGCGTGCGCTGCGACGCTAGCATTGCCGCCCGTCTTCCAACAAGCACGGCCGGGGTCAGGCGAGGGCGTTCATTCCCAGAAGCTGTACTTGCGGGCCAGCGCCAGTTGCTCGCCGCCGGCGAAATGCCCGGCCAGTTCCTTGAACCCCACCGTGCCGACGAAGGTGGAGGAGGGGCAGCCCGGCGTCGCGTGCGACGGCAGCGCGATGCGCACCTGATCGGCGGTCATCGTCACCTGGCCGATCGCCGGCGGCCCGGCCTTGCCGTCGGCGCACTGCACGATCGCGTAGTAGTCCTGGCCCGCGCCCGCGTCGCGATCGGCCTTGACGATGAAGATCTCGTAGCCGTACAGCAGGCCGTCCTTGTCCAGTTCCAGGGTGGAGAACATGCCGGTCTGGCGCGGCTGGCAGCCGCTCAACGCCAGCGCCGCCAGCACCAGCAGGACGCCGCGGCGGACGAGCTTCATGCGCGGCGAGGCCAGGTCGAACGAAGTGCGGAAGTCCATGTGCTCACCAGATCCGGAGGGGCGCGCGCTGAACTCGGCAGGGCATCGAAGTGCGGCGGTCGCCAGGCGGCAATGGCGCAGAAACCACCATAGTCCGAGGCGTCTCCGTGCTCCCCAGCACGCTTATTGTGAGAATTCTGCCACAGTTTTTCGCGGGAAAGGCAGCCGCGCTCGCGCTGCGACCAGCGCCGCGCCGCCTTGGCCGGCGACGATCCGGCCACCCCGGCTGGCGGTGGACCGGGAGGCGGCATGGACCGCGTCCGCGCCGGGGTGCCCGATGCGCGGCGCTTCCCAATGGCGGCGCCAGGCCCGTTTGCCCTCGCGTGGCCTGCCCGCGCAGTGGCGGCCGGTACGGACCCGGCCGCCCGTCGCGTCAGCGTCGCGCGGCGATGACCTGGCTCAAGCTGTCCGGCGTGCCGTCCACCCGCACCAGGTGCGGGTACTGCAGGCCGTCGTGGTAGTTCACCTCCACGCTGCGCACGCCGCCCTGGAACTTCAGCGTCAGCACGATCGGCGCGGTGCCGCCCTTGGCGTCGGCGATGGCCTGCTTGAGTACCTCGCGCGTGTAGTCCTGGCCATTGACCGCCAGCACCGTGGCGCCGGTGCTGACGCCGGCCTTGAACGCGGGGCCGTCCCACACCACGTCGTTGATGCTGGCATCGTCGTTCATCACCAGGCCCAGCGACCAGGCGAAGTTGTAGCGGTGGCGCGCCGACTGGTGGCGGCTGTCGTACTGCTTCTCGAACGCGCTCGGCTGGTCGGTATAGACCAGTTTCCAGCCGCTGGCCTGCAGCCCTTCCAGCAGCGGCGGGTTCACCGCATCCACGCGCGGGGCGAGGTAGCCGGCCCAGTCGAACGCGGCCACGCCATTGAGCGCGGCCACCACGTCGTCGAAGGTGTAAGTCCTGACCGCGTGGCTGCCGTCGTCCACGCCGAAGAAGGCCTTGGCGAAATCGTCCAGCGACTTGCGGCCGTGGCTGAGCGCGCGCAGCTTGGCATCCACCGCCAGCCACAGCATCTGCCCGCCGCTGTAGTAGTCCTCGCTCATCTGCCAGCTGCGGTAGGGCAGCGGCGCGCGATGCGCGGCGGTGGGATCGTTGGTGGTGTCTTCCAGCGAACGCCATTGGAAGCCCTCGCGATTGCGGTCGTAGTTGGCCGCGGTCATCGCCAGCGCATCACGGAACTGTTCCGGCGTCCACATCCCGGCGCGCGCGGTGAGCACATAGCCCCAGTACTGGGTCTGCCCTTCGTAGACCCACAGCAGCGAGTCGCCCATCGGCACATTGAAGGTGGGCGTCCACAGATCGGCCGGACGGCGGAACTTGCCGTTCCAGGAGTGGGTGTACTCGTGCGCCAGCAGATCGCGGTCGGGCGCGTTGTCGGCCCAGGCGCTGAAGTAGTCCGCCTCCAGCCCGTTCTCGCTGGACTGGTGGTGCTCCAGGCCGTTGCCGCCCAGCACGTCGGACAGCGAGAACAGGAAGTCGTAGTGGTCGTAGTGATGCGAGCCGAACAGCTTGAGCGCCTGCACGGCCAGGTTGCGGTGCGCCTGCAACTGCGCGGGCGTGATCTCCAGCGATGCCGGCGTATCGGCAATGACATCCAGATGCACCGGCGCGCTGCCCGGCGGGGTCAGGTCCGCGCGCTTGAAATAGCGGCCGGCGTAGATCGGCGAATCGACCAGGGTTTCGAAATCGACCGGCTTGAACGTGGTGGTGGCGCCGGACTGCGTGGCGGTCTCCAGCGCCGTGCCGAACTGCCAGCCTGCCGGCAGGGTCACGCTGGGCACCACGCGGATGCCGTGCGTGTAGTGTCCCGCCGGATACAACGCCAGCTTGTTCCATTCCAGCTGCAGCATCCTGTCGGTCATCTCGAAGCCGTCGTCGCGCGGCGACAGGTACTGGAAGCTGGCCTCGATCGCGGACACGCCCTGCGGCACGTCCACGTGGAAGGTGTAGACATCGAAGGTGTCGCGGCGCCACGCCAGCGGCGCGCCGTTGGCGGTGAGCGTCAGCCCGGCCAGCATCGCCACCGGCCCGCTCGGCGAATGGTCGCCGGGGATCCACTGCGGATACTGCAGCGTCAGCCGCCCGGCCGCGACCGGAATGGTCTCGCGCACCCGGTAGATGCCCTGGCGCACGTCGCCGGCATCCACCTGCAGCGCGATGCTGCCCGGATACGGCGTGTCCTGCGGCGGCGGCACATCCGGCGTGCGTACGGTCTGCGCGCCCGCCGCACCAGCCAGCGCCAGGGAAA
This sequence comes from Xanthomonas bonasiae, assembly GCF_017163705.1. Taxonomy (GTDB): domain Bacteria; phylum Pseudomonadota; class Gammaproteobacteria; order Xanthomonadales; family Xanthomonadaceae; genus Xanthomonas_A; species Xanthomonas_A bonasiae. The sequence goes on along the minus strand of NZ_JAFIWB010000007.1, from coordinate 132,661 downwards.
GGCCCAGGGCCAGCGCCAAGCACGCGCGGCGGGGGACGGGAAGGATAGCGGCGGGCATGGCGGGGCTCCGGGATCTGGATTGGGGTGAGTCAAGCGCGGGACATTAGCACCGGTGGGGACGGCCCAGTGCGGCAGATGGATCGGCCTGGGGCGGCGGCGCGCGCTCGTGGACGGTGCCTAGCGCGGTCGCTTCGCCACGCTACATCTCCCAACTGAAGGTGGACGCGATGCGTTTGCCTCCGATCGACAGTGTCGACGTATTGGCATGCACCACCAGCGTGAAGGGAGGCACGCGCTGGTCGCGGCCGCTGTAGACGAGCCGCAGCTGTTTGCGCTTGGTGTCGAAGGTCCTCACCTGGAAACTCTCGCGCAATACGACACCCTTGGTGTCGCCCGGTTCGTAGAAATGGATACTGGCGATCACCGGACGATCGGTGTGGCCGATCTCGAACGTCATGCTGTAGCCGCCGCCTTCGAACGCAAGCGTCGACGTGGCATGGACCGGCGTGCCGAACAACATCGCGAGGAGGGTGGCCAGGCAGAAAAGGCGAAGTTTCATGCGATCACCCAATGACGATCAGGTCGCCGGCCGGCTGCAGTGCAGAAAGTATTGCCCATGCGGCGAGGGCATCACAACGCAGGTGTCGCGGTCGATGCGATCATGCGCCTTCCACACCGCCTGGGAGGACAGGATGCGTAGCGAGAAAGACAAGATGCTGGCCGGCGAACCGTACCGGCCCGGCGATGCGCAGTTGCAGGCCGACCAGGCCGCGGCCAAGGCGTGGATGGTGCGCTACAACGCGGCGCTGGCCGAACCGCCGGCGACGCGGCGTGCGTTGCTGGCCGAGCGGTTGGGCGCGGTCGGGCGCGGGGCGGTGGTGCGGCCGCCGTTCCATTGCGACTACGGCTACAACGTCTTCCTCGGCGAGGACGTGTTCCTCAACTTCAATTGCGTGATCCTGGACGTGTGCAAGGTCAGCATCGGCGCCGGCACGCAGATCGGGCCGGCGGTGCAGCTGTATGCGGCCGACCATCCGCGCGATGCGGCGCAGCGTGCGGCCGGGCTGGAATTCGGCCGGCCGCTGACGATCGGCCGCAACGTGTGGATCGGCGGCGGGGCGATCGTGCTGCCCGGGGTGACGATCGGCGACGATGCGGTGATCGGTGCGGGCAGCGTGGTCACCCGCGACGTGCCTGCCGGCGCGCGCGTGGCCGGCAATCCGGCACGCGCGCTGGCGCCGCGATCGCCCGGAAATTGATCCGGGTCAAGGCGCGGCGTCCACGCCGGGTGTCCAATGGGACCCATGCCGCTGCAAGCGGCGTTACCGGAGCACGCAGATGTACCAGCGCATTCTGATTGCGATCGATGGTTCCGAGTTGTCCGCCAAGGGGCTGCAGCAGGGCCTGGCGCTGGCCGCCAGGCTCGGTGCGGAAGTGGATGTGGTCACCGTGTCCGAGCCCTGGGCGATGGGCATGTACGACGCGATGGGCTGGAGCGTGGGCTACGAGGCCACGCCCGAATACCGGCAGGACCGGGAAGAAGGCGCGCAGAAGATCCTGGCGCCGGCGTTGGCCGCCGCCGAGGCCACCGGCGTGATCGCGCACGGCTGCCATGTGCTCGATCGCTACCCGGCCGAGGGCATCATCGATATCGCCACTTCGCACCGCTGCGATCTGATCGTGATGACCTCGCACGGCCGCCGCGGCATGAGCCGAGTGCTGCTCGGCAGCCAGACCGCCGAGGTGCTGGCGCGCAGCCAGGTGCCGGTGTTGGTGATTCGCTGAGGTTGGACACGCGCCGGCGGCGGCGCGTTCTGTAGGAGCGGCTTCAGCCGCGACAGGATCTTGCCGGGAACGGTCGCGCGGGGACGGTGTCGGTCGCGGCTGAAGCCGCTCCTACAGGGAACGCGGCGCGGCGGCGGCTATTGCGCCGTCGCCGGCTCCGCCGGCGCGTACACCGGCGCATCGTCCACCATCGAGGTGCGGCACAGTTCGCGGATGATCCGCCACATCGGGATGTAGGGGCCGCGACGCTCCTCCCTGGGCTGGCACGGCGCCGCGCGGCACGCCTTGCGCCATTGCGCCGGCGACATGCCGAAGCGGGCCTGGAACGCGCGCTGGAACTGCCGTTCCGAGGCAAAGCCCATTTCGTACAACAACCAGGTCAGGCTGCACTGCGGGTGCAGCTGCAGGTAGCGGTGCGCGGTGCGCAGGCGCTGCTCGCGGATGTAGCTGGCCACGCCGCCGCGCGCCTGGAACAGCCGGTACAAGGTGGCGCGCGACAGCGGGAACGCGGCCAGCAGCATCTCGCCGCCCAACTCCGGTTCGCCGATGTTCTCCTCGATATAGGCCAGCAGGTCGATCAACAGCGGTTCGCCGGCGTCGGCGAGGTGCGCGCGCGTTGGCATGCGCGCCGGTACGGTGATGCGACGGATCGTGGTCATCTGCGGCGGTCGCGGCCCACCCCGGGGCCTGTCATCGGTACAACCGGAAGAAGCGGGGCAAAGCCATCACCGCCGTCACACTTTGTGCACAGGCGTAGACGCGGCCTTCGCTGAGACGAAATGTCGGGTGGTCCGCCGGGGCCGTTCCTAGACTCGCCGCATCGCTGAAAAGCGCCGTGCAGCGGGATGCGCCGAGGGGATCGGCGCCACGCATGGCATGCGATGCCCGGTGTGCGGCGATCTGCCCGCGCGCCGACGGCGCAAGGGGAACGTGGAGGCGGAACGGCGGCAGCGCGCGATGGGGGAGCGCCGCCGGCGTTTCGCGTCGGCGTCCCGGGGATCAACCGGCGGCAGGTGCGCGGCCGGCCTGCACGGCGTTGCCGGCGGGCCGGGTCGAAAGGCTCAATCGGAGACGAGGCAATGGCAAACAGTCAGAAGTTCATCGCGCGCAATCGGGCGCCACGGGTACAGATCGAGTACGACGTGGAAGTCTACGGCGCGCAAAAGAAGGTGCAGATCCCGTTCGTGATGGGAGTGATGTCGGACCTGTCCGGCGCCAATGCCGGCGAGCTGCCGTCGCTGGAGGAACGCAAGGCGCTGGAGATCGACGTGGACAACTTCGACAGCCGCCTGCAGTCGATGCGCCCGCGCGCCACGTTCAAGGTGCCCAACACGCTGACCGGCGAAGGCGAGCTGGCGGTGGACATCACCTTCGAGAGCATGGACGACTTCTCGCCGGCGGCGATCGCGCGCAAGGTCGAGCCGCTGGCCAAGCTGCTGGAGGCGCGCACCCAGCTCGCCAACCTGGACACCTACATGGACGGCAAGGCCGGTGCCGAGAACCTGATCGCGCAGGCGCTGCGCGACCCGGCGCTGCTGCAGTCGCTGGTCTCGGCGGCCAAGCCCGCCGATCCGAAGGAGGGCTGAGCCATGGCGAGCGAACAACTGGCCGAAGCCGGCAGCGGTAACCAGGTTCTGGAGGCGGGCGATTTCGCCGCGCTGCTGAACCGCGAGTTCAAGCCCAAGAGCGAACGCGCCAAGGAAGAAGTGGAGTCCGCGGTGCGCACGCTGGCCGAGCAGGTGCTCAGCCGCAGCGACGTGGTCAGCGAGGACGTGTCGCAGACGATCAAGGCCTACATCGCCGAGATCGACCGCAAGCTCAGCGAGCAGCTCAACCACATCCTGCACCACGCCGACATGCAGCAGCTGGAAGGCGCCTGGCGCGGCCTGCACTACCTGGTCAACAACACCGAGAGCGACCAGCAGCTGAAGATCCGCGTGCTCAACATCTCCAAGAAGGAGTTGGGCAAGGTGCTCAAGCGCTACAAGGGCACCGCCTGGGACCAGAGCCCGATCTTCAAGAAGGTCTACGAGCAGGAATACGGCCAGCTCGGCGGCGAGCCGTACGGCTGCCTGGTCGGCGACTACTACTTCGACAACAGCCCGCCGGACGTGGAATTGCTCAACGGCATCGCCCAGGTCGCCGCCGCCGCGCACGCGCCGTTCATCTCCGCGGCCGCGCCCAAGCTGATGGGCATGGACAACTGGAACGAGCTGTCCAACCCGCGCGACCTGGCCAAGATCTTCTCCACGCCAGACTACGCCGCATGGCGTTCGCTGCGCGAGTCGGAGGATTCCAAGTACATCGGCCTGGCGATGCCGCGCACGCTGTCGCGGCTGCCGTACGGCGCATCGACCAATCCGGTGGAAGAGTTCGATTTCGAGGAAGAGACCACCGGCGCCGATTCGGCCAAGTACACCTGGCAGAACGCGGCCTATGCGATGGCGGTGAACATCAACCGCTCGTTCAAGCAGTACGGCTGGTGTTCGCGGATCCGCGGCATCGAGTCCGGCGGCGCGGTCGAGGGCCTGCCCACGCACACCTTCCCCACCGACGACGGCGGCGTGGACATGAAGTGCCCGACCGAGGTGGCGATCACCGACCGCCGCTCGGCCGAACTGGACAAGATGGGGCTGATGCCGCTGGTGCATCGCAAGAACTCGGACATGGCCGCCTTCATCAGCGCGCAGTCGCTGAACAAGCCCGACGAGTACGACGATCCGGATGCCACCGCCAACGCCGCACTCGGCGCGCGCCTGCCGTACATGTTCGCCTGCTGCCGCTTCGCGCATTACCTGAAGTGCATCGTGCGCGACAAGATCGGCTCGTTCAGCGATCGCGAGCAAATGCAGGCGTGGCTGACCCGCTGGATCACCCAGTACATCGACGGCGATCCGTCCAACTCCAGCGAAGACACCAAGGCGCGCAAGCCGCTGGCCGCGGCCGAGGTGGTGGTGGAGGAAGTGGAGGGCGCGCCCGGCTACTACACCTCCAAGTTCTTCCTGAAACCGCATTACCAGCTGGAAGGGCTGACCGTGTCGCTGCGACTGGTGTCGCGGCTGCCGTCGGCGGCCAAGGCCTGACCCGGCGCCACCGTGCCACGGCCCCGGCGCGCAGGCGATGCGCGCCGCGCGCCGACCCATCGTTGTCCGTTTTTCACTAGAGGAGCAGTTCCATGGCGTTCGACATGCATATCAAGTTCGGCAGCGGCAAGGTCAAGATCGAAGGCGCGTCCAACCACAAGAAGCACAAGGGCGAGGTGCCGATCCTGGCCTGGTCGTGGGGCGCGAGCAATTCCGGCGACCTGCACACCGGTGGCGGTTCGGCCAGCGGCGGCAAGGCGCACATCCAGGACATCTCCATCACCAAGTACGTCGACGGCTGCTCCAACGCGTTGCTGGATGCCGTGTGCACCGGCGCGCGCGTGGAGAATGCGTGGCTGTACGTGACCAACGCCACCGGCGAGCAGACCGACTTCCTGACCCTGGAACTGAGCGAAGGCGTGCTGGTTACCTCGCTGTCCACCGGCGGCTCGGGTGGCGAGGATCGCCTGACCGAGAACCTGACCCTGCACTTCGGCAAGTTCAAGTACAGCTTCCAGCCGCAGGACGACAAGGGCACGGCGCAGGGCGGGGCGAAGGAATTCACCTACGACATCCAGGGCGTGGCCAAGGCCTGACCGCGGCGGCGGCTGCGGCCGCCTCGCACCCCGGCGCCGTCGTCGCGACGGCGCCGCACATTCCCTTCGTGCGGACAGGCCATGGACACCACTCCCGAACTGCTGCTGCGTCACGGGCGTCCGGACGAAGCGCTGAAACTGCTGACCCAACGCGTGCGCCAGCATCCGGCCGACGCGCGCCAGCGCGTGTTCCTGTTCCAACTGCTGGCGGTGCTCGGCCAATGGGACCGCGCCCGCGCCCAGCTCGACGCCTGTCGCGAACTCGATGCCGACAATGCGGCGCTCGCCGCCACCTATGCGATCACCGTGCAGGCCGAGCGCCAGCGCGCGGCGGTGTTCGCCGGGCAGGCCTTGCCGACCGTGCTCGGCGCGCCCGAGCCGTGGCTGGCGCTGCTGCTGCAGGCGCTGCGGCTGTCGGCCGAAGGCGCTACCGCGCAGGCCGCCGACCTGCGCGCGCAGGCGTTCGAGCAGGCCCCGACCAGCGCCGGCGAGCTCGACGACACGCGTTTCGCGTGGATCGCCGATGCCGATCCGCGCTTCGGCCCGTGCCTGGAACTGGTGGTCAACGGCGGCTACGCCTGGGTGCCGTTCGCGCAGGTGCAGGCGTTGCGTTTCGAAGCCCCGGCCGACCTGCGCGACATGCTGTGGGCGCCGGTCGCGGTGACCTGGCGCAACGGCGGCGAGGCGTTCGGCTTCGTGCCGGTGCGCTACCCCGGTACCGAGCGCAGCGACGACGGCCAGCTGCTGCTGGCGCGGCGCACCGACTGGAGCGGCCGCGACGGCGACGTCGGCCTGGGCCAGCGCGTGTGGGCCACCGATGCCGGCGAACACGCGTTGCTCGACGTGCGCCAGATCCTGTTCGACCCGGCCTGAGCGCAGCGCTGCGATGGCCGAACTCACCACCCAGGAACGCCTGCAGCCCTCGCTGCTGGACCGGCTCAGCGACGACGAGCCGCTGCGCCAGGAGGAGAGCCGCGACAAGCGGGTCATCTCCGCCGCGCGCCTGCGCGAGTGCGTGATGCGCGACCTGTCGTGGCTGCTGAACTGCGTCAACCTGGCCACCGACCAGTCGCTGGACGCGTATCCGGAAGTGCGCCGTTCGGTGCTCAATTTCGGCATCCCCGACCTGGCCGGCGTGGCCATGTCCGGCATCGACGCGGCGGCGCTGCAGCTGCGCCTGCGCGAGGCGATCCTGGCGTTCGAGCCGCGGCTGATCGCCGACACCCTGCGTGTCACCGTGCAGGCCGACGCACGGCGCATGGACCGGCGCTCGCTGGTGTTCTTCATCGAATCGGAGATGTGGGCGCAGCCGCTGCCGCTGAACCTGTACCTGAAGACCGAGCTGGACCTGGAGACCGGGCGCCTGGACGTCAGCGAGGGCTACGCCTGATGGATCCGCGCCTGCTCGGCTACTACAACCGCGAACTGCAGCACGTGCGCGAGATGGGCGGCGAATTCGCGCGCGAGTTCCCGAAGATCGCCGGACGCCTGGGCCTGGAAGGCTTCGAGTGCGCCGACCCGTACGTGGAGCGCCTGCTGGAAGGCTTCGCGTTCATGGCCGCGCGCGTGCAGCTCAAGCTCGACGCGCAGTATCCGGTGTTCACCCAGCACCTGTTGCAGATGGTGTACCCGCACTACCTGACGCCGATGCCGTCGATGGCGGTGGTGCAGCTGCAGCCGGAGCTGAAGGAAAGCGCGTTGGCCGCCGGCCATACCGTGCCGCGCCACACCGCGCTGCGCAGCCTGGTCGCCGGCGGCGAGCGCACCGCCTGCGAATACCGCACCGCGCATGCGCTGACGCTGTGGCCGCTGGCGCTGCGCGAGGCCAAGTACCTGGACACGCCGGCGGCGATCGCCGCGGCCGGAATCGGCCTGCCGCCGGCACAGGCCGCGGCCAAGCCGGTGCGCGCCGCATTGCGCCTGCGTTTCGAAACGCTGGCCGGGGTGCAGGCGAACATGCTGGCGCTGGACGCGCTGCCGCTGTTCCTGGCCGGCACCGACGACCTGCCCACGCGCCTGTACGAACAACTGCTCGGCCACGCCGCCGGCTTCGTGGTCCGCGGCCAGGACGCGGCCGGCGCGAGCGTGGAGCTGCAGCGCGGCCGCAGCGACCTGCGCGCGCGCGGCTTCGCCGACGACGAGGCGCTGGTGCCGTACGACGGCCGCGCGTTCAGCGGCTACCGCCTGCTGCAGGAATACTTCGCCTGCCCGCAGCGCTTCCTGTTCGCCGAACTGGGCGGATTGCGCGCGGCGCTGCGGCGGCTGCACGGCACCGGTTTCGAGATCGTGGTGCTGCTGGAGCGCAGCGTGCCCAGCCTGGCGCAGGCGGTGAGCGCGGACAACTTCCGCCTGTTCTGCACGCCGGCGATCAACCTGTTCCCGCGCCGCGCCGACCGCCTGCACCTGGCGCCGGGCAAGACCGAATACCACGTGCTCGCCGACCGCACCCGGCCGATGGATTTCGAGATCCACAGCCTGGGCGACGTCGAAGGCTTCGGCGACCGCCAGGAACCGGAGCAGCGCTTCCTGCCGTTCTATGGCGGCGACGCGCATACCTGGCACGCGCGCCACGGCGCGTTCTACACCATGCGCCGCGAGCCGCGCCTGCTGTCGGCACGCCAGCGCCGCCAGGGCGCGCGCTCCAGCTACGTCGGCAGCGAGGTCTACGTGAGCCTGGTCGATGCCGACGACGGCGCCTACGCCACCTCCCTGCGCCAGCTCGGCCTGCAGCTGCTGTGCAGCAACCGCGACCTGCCGTTGCACATGCCGGTGGGCAAGGGCGCCACCGATTTCACCATGGACGCCGGCGCGCCGGTGCACAGCGTGCGCTGCGTGGCCGGACCGACCAAGCCGCGCCCGGCGCTGAGCGACGGCGCCACCGCGTGGCGCCTGCTCAGCCACCTGCAGCTGAACTATCTGTCGCTGTTCGAGGACGGCCAGGACGGCGCCGCCGCGCTGCGCGAGATGCTGACGCTCTACTGCGATCCGTTCGACGCCGCAGCGTTGCGCCAGATCGAAGGCATCAAGCAGGTGCGCGCGCAGCCGATCGTGCGCCGCATCCCGGCGCCGGGCCCGATCACCTTCGGTCGCGGCCTGGAGATCACCCTGACCTGCGAGGACAGCGCGTTCGAAGGCAGCGGCGCGTTCCTGCTCGGCGCGGTGCTGCAGCACTTCTTCGCCCGTTACGTGTCGGTCAATTCCTTCACCGAGACCGTGCTGCGCACCAGCGAGCGCAACGAGATCGCCCGCTGGCCGGCGCAGCTCGGCAAACGGGCGCTGCTGTGAGCGCCGCCGATCTGGCCGCCCTGGAGCGGGCGCTGCGCGAGCGGCCGCAGGACTTCGAGTTCTTCGCCGCGCTGCGCGCGCTGGAACGCGCGCATCCGCAGCGCCCGCGACTGGGCCGCTCCACGCGCCCGTCCGACGACCCTGTGCGGCTGCGGCACACGCCGTCGCTGGCGTTCGCGCCACGCTCGATCGACCGCTATGTGGCCGCCGCCGGCACCCAGCCGGGCAAGCTGTACGGGCTGTTCCTGGGCCTGTTCGGCCCGAACGCGCCGCTGCCGCTGCACCTGACCGAGTACGCGATCGAGCGCCAGGCGCAGGCCAGGGACCCGACCCTGGCCGCGTTCGCCGACCTGTTCCACCACCGCATGCTGAGCCTGTTCTACCGCGCCTGGGCCGATGCGCAGCCGACCGTGCAGGCCGACCGCCCGCACGAGGACCGCTTCCGCGGCTACCTGGATGCGCTCAGCGGCATCGCCTCGCCGTACCTGCGCGGGCGCGACGCGCTGCCCGACGACGCGCGCCGCCATTTCGCCGGGCGCCTGCTGCCGGTGGCGCGCAATGCCGAAGGCCTGCGCGGCCTGCTCGAACAGCTGTTCGCGGTGCCGGTGCAGGTGCTCGCGTTCGTCGCCGAATGGATGCGCCTGCCCGACGATGCGCGGTTGCGGCTGGGGGCCTCGCCCGAGGTCGCCACGCTCGGCCACAGCACCGTGCTCGGCGCGCATGCGCGCGGCGCGCAGCAGCGTTTCCGGCTGCGCCTGGGGCCGCTGTCGCGCAGCGCGTTCCAGCGCTTCCTGCCCGGCGGCGAGGCCTTGCGCCAGCTGGCCGCGGCGGTGCGCAGCTACGTCGGCGACGAAAAGGGCTGGGATCTGCAGCTGCTGCTGCAGTCCGACGAGGTGCCGGCGACCACGCTGGCGCGCGGCGGGCGCCTGGGCCTGGACACCTGGCTCGGCCAGCGCAGCTGGGACATCGCCGACGCCGACGACGTGGTGTTGCGGCCGTCCGGCTGAGCGCCGCGTTCCACTTTCTCTTCTTTCCGCATTCGCACAAGGAATCACCGTCATGGCCGAGATCAGTCGCAGCGCCTTGTTCGGCAAGCTCAACAAGCTCGCCTACCGCGGCATCGAAAGCGCCACCGTGTTCTGCAAGTTGCGCGGCAACCCGTACGTGGAGTTGGTGCATTGGCTGCACCAGATCCTGCAGCTGCCCGACTCTGACCTGCACCGCATCGTCAAGCGCTTCGAGCTCAACCCGTCGAACCTGGCGCGCGACGTGACCGAGGCGCTGGACCGGCTGCCGCGCGGCGCCGGCGGCGTCACCGACCTGTCCGGCAACGTCGAGGAAGCGGTCGAGCGCGGCTGGGTGTACGCCTCGCTCAGCTTCGGCGAAGCGCAGGTGCGCACCGGCTACCTGATCGTCGGCGTGCTCAGCGTGCGCACGCTGCGCAATGCGCTGCTCGGCATCTCCAAGGAGTTCGAGAAGATCAAGCCGGAGGCGCTGAGCGAGCGCTTCGCCGAGATCGTCGCCGGCTCGCCGGAAGACGGCCAGCTGCCCAGCGATGGCTTCCAGCTCGGCCAGGCCGGCGCGCCGGGCGAGGCCAGCGGCGCGATCGCCCCGGCTGCGCTGGGCAAGCAGGAGGCGCTGAAGAAGTTCACCACCGACCTGACCGCGCAGGCGCGCGACGGCAAGCTCGACCCCATCATCGGCCGCGACGACGAGATCCGCCAGGTGGTGGACATCCTGATGCGGCGCCGCCAGAACAATCCGATCCTGGTCGGCGAGGCCGGCGTCGGCAAGACCGCGGTGGTCGAGGGCCTGGCCCAGCGCATCGCCCGCGGCGACGTGCCGCCGGCGCTGAAGGAGGTCGAGCTGCGCGCGCTCGATGTGGGTCTGCTGCAGGCCGGTGCCAGCATGAAGGGCGAGTTCGAACAGCGCCTGCGTGCGGTGATCGACGAAGTGCAGGCCAGCGCCAAGCCGATCATCCTGTTCGTCGACGAGACCCACACCCTGGTCGGCGCCGGCGGCGCGGCCGGCACCGGCGATGCGGCCAACCTGCTCAAGCCGGCGCTGGCGCGCGGCACCCTGCGCACGGTCGGCGCCACCACCTGGGCCGAGTACAAGAAATACATCGAGAAGGATCCGGCGCTGACCCGCCGCTTCCAGGCGGTGCAGGTGGACGAGCCGGACGAGGTCAAGGCGGTGCTGATGATGCGCGGCGTGGCCAGCACCATGGAGCAGCACCACAAGGTGCAGATCCTCGACGAGGCGCTGGAGGCGGCGGTCAAGCTCAGCCACCGCTACATCCCGGCGCGGCAGTTGCCGGACAAGTCGGTGAGCCTGCTCGACACCGCCTGCGCGCGCGTGGCGGTGAGCCTGCACGCCACCCCGGCCGATGTCGACGACAGCCGCCGCCGCATCGAATCGCTGCAGACCGAACGCGGCATCATCGAGCGCGAACGCGCGATCGGCATCGTCGTCGACGAACGCGACGTCGCCTGCCGCGCGCTGCTGGACACCGAACAGGCGCGCCTGGCCGCGCTGGAACAGCGTTGGGGCGAGGAGAAGGCGCTGGTCGACGAACTGCTGGCGCTGCGCGCGCAACTGCGCGCCGGCATCGCCCCGATCGAAGGCACCGGCAGCCCGCTGGAAGCGGCGGCGCAGACGCTCGCGCAGCAGGAGCCGGCGCAGCAGATGCAGGAGATGCCGGCGCAGACGCCGTCCGGTAACGAACGCGACGCGCTGCTGGCCCGGCTGCGCCAGGTGCAGGCGGAACTGGGCGCGCTGCAGGGCGAGAACCCGCTGATCCTGCCCACCGTCGACTACCAGGCGGTGGCTGCGGTGGTCGCCGACTGGACCGGCATCCCGGTCGGGCGCATGGCGCGCAACGAGATCGACACCGTGCTGCGCCTGCCGCAGCTGCTGGCCAAGCGCGTGATCGGCCAGGACCACGCCATGGAGATGATCGCCAAGCGCATCCAGACCACCCGCGCCGGCCTGGACAACCCGCACAAGCCGATCGGCGTGTTCATGCTCGCCGGCACCTCCGGCGTCGGCAAGACCGAGACCGCGCTGGCCCTGGCCGAAGCGCTGTACGGCGGCGAGCAGAACCTGATCACCATCAACATGAGCGAGTACCAGGAAGCGCACACCGTGTCCTCGCTGAAGGGCGCACCTCCGGGCTATGTCGGCTACGGCGAAGGCGGCGTGCTGACCGAGGCGGTGCGGCGCAAGCCCTACTCGGTGGTGCTGCTGGACGAGGTGGAAAAGGCCCACCCGGACGTGCACGAACTGTTCTTCCAGGTCTTCGACAAGGGCGTGATGGAAGACGGCGAAGGCCGCCGCATCGATTTCCGCAACACCTTGATCATCCTCACCACCAACGCCGGCACCGACCTGATCGCCAGCCTGTGCAAGGACCCGGAACTGATGCCGGATCCGGACGGCATGGCCAAGGCCCTGCGCGAGCCGCTGCTGAATATCTTCCCGCCGGCGCTGCTCGGCCGCCTGGTCACCATCCCGTACTACCCGCTCAGCGACGCGATGCTCGGCGAGATCGTCAAGCTGCAGTTGAACCGGATCAAGCAGCGCGTGGAAGCTCGCTACAAGATCCCGTTCGACTACGACGACGAGGTGGTCAAGCTGGTGGTCAGCCGCTGCACCGAAAGCGAATCGGGCGGGCGGATGATCGATGCGATTTTGACCAATTCGATGTTGCCGGAGATCAGCCGCGAGTTCCTGAACTGCATGATGCGCAGCGAGCCGATTGCGGGTGTCCGTGTAGCGACGGACAGCGCGGGCTTCGCCTACAGCTTCGGTGGCGACGAGGCCGCGTCCAGCGGAACGAACGTATGACCCTGGTCGATGACCTCGCCAAAAAGCCGAAGGACTTTCTGTCGCGCCACGTGATCGTGGTCGACGAAGAAGGCGTGATCAGCCATGCCGACTTTCGCGAATGGCGCCGTGGCGGGTGCCAGCAGAAGCTCGACACCGTCGCCTTTCCGCCGGCCGGCGTGCACCGGTTCATTCTGGCGAGCGCGTTCCAGAATGTCGTGCTGCTGCGGCCGGATGACGGCAAGAGCGGTCACAGCATGCGCGCGCATTGGTTGCCCTGGAAGTCCGGAGCGGATACCTCGCTGGACCTGGACGCGGACCTCGCGCCGCTTTTCTTCACCTCCGAACTGACCGGCTGCCGCCTGTCGTTCCTGCCCGACCTGGGTAATCCGAAGAAGGCGAAAGTGGCACACCTCGCCGGCAACATGCCGTGCGGAGCTGTGGATCGCAATCGGGCAGAACGCCGCCTGTTTCCGGGGGCAACGCCAGGCACGGTCGACACGCGCGCGCGCCGCATGTCGATGTCGGGCGGGACCCCTTACACCAACAGCACTTCCTCTTTCGTCATCGGCTATGCGACGCCGATGGGTTGGAAGTTCGTGGCGCAGGTGGTCACGGGACAAATGACGGCGGCGGATATCGACCTGGACAAGGCAATCCCCATCGTCGCGCCGATGGCCAAGGTGTTGAATTGATGGGGGCGGCGCCGACGCGTATCGGCATCGCCGACAGCGATCGTCGGATCGCAATGGGAACGAAGGAAAAGGGCGCTGTACATGTGTGGAATGAAGGATTGCAAAGGCCGATGAAGATCTTCCCGCCGGCGCTGCCCGCCGAAGATGGATTCGCCTGCGACTGCGTTTGATCGGATTTTTCCAGTCCCGGCCAGCATGGCCGGCTTCCGTTGTTTAGCGAAGGAGCTTGTTATGCCTGGTCATGGCGGTACCTACCTCGTGGTGAATGCAGGAAGCAAAACCTACTATCGATGGGTCGATAACTACACGGATGCCCAGGAAAAGGCGTTCATCGTCGCCGCAAAACTCGCCGAGGTCGGCGGCGTTGTGGCTCAAGTGAATACGGTGCGCACTGGCGCGATACGGCGAAAGGTAACCCAGCCGACCAACGCCACAAGTATCTGAGGTGATGCCTTCCGCGCGGACGCACGCTCCTCGGTGCGACGCGATCGAGACCGGATCCGACGTGCCGGCGGATGCGAGTCTCGACCCAAACGCAACTTCGACATCGGCATGGAGGCAGCGCAATGCGCGTACTTTTCTGGAATCTTGAAAGCGGGAACCCCATGGAGATGGGCATGGACGGCAAAGGGTCGCTGATCCAGAGCGCGATCAACAGCCTCCATTGTGACGTGGTCATCTGTTGCGAAGTTCAGGATGCGGCGATCGACTTTGCGGAAATAGAGTCGATCAAAAAGGCGGCGGCGCTGGAGGTGATCTGCGAAGAGGAAAAGATTCCGTCGCCCTATGTGAACATCATGGCGGCACGGCGCGCGAAGTTGAACAAGGCGAAGACGCATATCGGCATGGAGTCTTCGCGAACGCGAAGCGGCATGAAGTTCAAGTCGCGCAATCACATCCTGCGAACCAACAAGAAGATCATGCGGGAACTCGGGTCCGCTGTGCGCGCCATCGAAGACCCCGGTACACTGGCCTCCATGATCGCGACGGCAAGACAGCCCAAGGTGATATTGCGGCTGTCCAGAGTTCAGCTGTCGCCCTTGATCTGGAAATATCACCGTTGGGAGGCCCTGGATTCCCAGCAGAAACATCGCAACTATTTGATATTCACCAATCTCGATTTCAAGATGACGCAGGTCGAGGTCAATGTCACGTCTGCCAAGCGCCAGATCGTCCGGCTGGAGTTCGTGGACAGGGTGATCTACGCCGTGCACGCGCCAGCGTTCGGCAAGGGTGGTGGCGAGACGGTCAAACAGCTTGCCGGCATGATCGCCGTCGAACAAAAGCCGTGCATCGCCATCGGCGACCTGAACATCGATCTGGAGGAATTTCGGACCGAGGTGGCCGAGGACACGAGCAAGGCCTTGTTCGCGAACTTCCACAACAATCTCTGTGCGTGCTTCGGTCCGCCGCCGGGCACCAGGCCGGTCAGCTTCCGACGCCGCTGGCATGCCTATCGGGGCAACATCACCAAGTACGTGCCGCATACCCAGAAGAGCGGCGGTACGCTGGACTACGTACTGGCGAAGCCGGCGACCAATGTCTCGGTGTCCATCGGAATCGAAGTCGGGAGATTCAGTGACCATGGCGCGATCGTCGCCGAGTGGTCTTGATGCGGCGTCGAATCCGTGCGGCTTCGACATTCGAAAGGCCGAGGGCGCTGCCTGGCGCCCCGCCGTTCTGAAGCCGTCGGCATCGCGTCCTGACCATCGCCAGCCGGTGCGTTGTCAAAGCGAGAAAAAGTCGCGCGACCTTCTTCCAGAGAGATCGCCTCCGCTGCTCGGTAGCGCGGTGGCGCAATGTCATTCAGTGGGGTGCCAAGTGGCTAGATGCTCGGAATGTGGTCAGAATCTAACGACCGACGGAATAGGCCATGCACGCGGTTGCGCCAGGCTGGCGCGGCAACGGTCCACACGTGTTCGCATGACGCCAGCGCAAGCGGAAGCGCTGCGCGAGCAACAACGCGTCCAGGCCGCCGCACAGCGAGCGCGGGAAGTGGAAGCGCGCAGGCAGGTCGTGGAACAAACGCGGCAAGCGTTGTTGGCCGCGCCGCCAACGACGAACGCCCGCCGTTCGGCATTGGACGATGTGGCCCACAGCATTCATAACGCCTACGACTGGCAAGGGCACGGGGATCAATGCGTCACCGCGGTGGTCAGGAAGCGCAATGGCCGCCACGTGGTGTTTTCCCAGCGCTTCATGTCTGCGATGGAGGACTATGCGCTACGCCACTACGCGGATCATGGTCTCGTCTTCAAGCCTGGAGGTGGCTCTCATCTCCACGCGGAGATGTATGCCGTGCTGCACTACCTTCTGCGCGGGAAGAACCCCGCCAGCGAGATCGAGCGCATCGGCGTCAGCAAGCCCATCTGCCCCCTGTGTCGTGCAGTACTGCAATACCTGGGTATCGCCTTTTCGGAAGCATGGGTGACCAGCGATTCGAGTACGCATTGGCTCGACCCCTGGAGCATGTTGCCCAGCAGCTGCAAGCCTGCGATCGAGCACTGGCGGAAGAAGCGCGATCCTGACGACGATGCAGGGAGCGGCGGGGGAGGAGGCGGAAGCTCGCATTCGTCGGCCATTGCCGCCTGCTAGGGAGCTAGCCGTCCATACGGTGGGGCGTTGGCGCATTGCCATCCCTCGCGCTCGGCGCGCCTTACCGCCTCTGGGCGGATCCGGCCACGATTCGTCGGTGGACCTGGTCGCGGCCCGGAGATTGAACGCATGGTGATCGATAGGAGAGGGAATGGATACGTTGCACGTCATTCTGCGGCACGTGGTGCTTCGCGCTTGGGAGAATCTCGCGGGCCAGCAGGCCTTCAAAGGCGTGGTGATCGACCGCGAAATGATGTCCTGGGGCGTCGCGGAGTTCTCATTGGAGAACCAGATCCGAAACAAGATGGCCTGCGGCACCAGTGCCACGCGCCTGTGCGAGATATTGGCCGGCACGCCGATGAGCGACATCATGACCAATCCCAAAGCCGTTCCGCTGATCGATGGAAAGGCGCCGTTGCAAGCGCTGGAGGAGATGCGTGCTGTCGAGGGCCATCTGATCGTGCGGATCAACGTGATTGGCGGCGGCGCCGGGCATTCGTACGTTTTCCTAAGCAAACAGCGCAGTGGCGGCGATGATCTGCAGGGGTACATCTACCAGACCAACGTTGGTTGTCACGTCAGCAATGCGTTCGGGCTGAACGACTGGGTCGCGGATGCGAAGTCGCTCCAGGAAGTGGACCTTGCGTGGCATCTGTGCGCGCTTGCCACGCGGTTGTGCGGGATAGGAAATCCCAAGGACATGACACCCGACGGCTTCTATCAGGATGCGTACATGCTCTCCAGCAAGAGCATGCACGAAGGCGATACGAGCGAGATCCTCAAGATGGCGGCACAGGAAGGAACCCGCGCGAAAGTACGATTCATGTGGGCACCGGTCGATGTCGATGCGGCGATGAGGCGGCTCAGCGCGATACTGGTCGCGAAAGTCACCGACGAGATAAGGATGTAACTCCATCTGGCTCGCACGTCGAGGCCAGGCGCGTGCCGATGCGGGTGCCGCCCCCGCTGCCAGGGCTGCCGGACCGATGTGTGATTTCTATCGCCATTTATGCGTGATACTTAGCGCTTCCCAGCCCGCGCGTACGGCCATGTCCGACAGTCTGCTCCGCCCGATCCCGATCCCTGGCCAGGGCCTGCCGGTGAGGGGCGGACCGGCGCGTGCAGGGTGTTGCCGGGTTCGTGCGGCCCGCCTCGCCCGGGAACGGTCCGAGCCGCGGACCCCCCCGCCATGCCGCTGAACCCCGCCACCTGGCAGCGCCTGCAGGCGCTGTTCCACCAGGCCTGCGCGCTGCCCGAGTCGCAGCGCGCCGCCTTCGCGCGGGCGCAGGCCGGCGACGATCCGGCATTGCTGCACGAGTTGCTTGGCCTGCTCGAGGCCGACCTGCGCGCCACCGAGTTGCCGCGCCCGGGCCTGCTCGGCACCTTGCTCGGCGGCGATGGCAACGCCGCCGAGCTGCCGCCCGGGACCCGCTTCGGCCCGTGGGCGATCGACCGGCTGATCGGCCGCGGCGGCATGGGCCAGGTCTATCTGGGGCATCGCGCCGATGGCGCCTACGCGCGCGAGGTGGCGATCAAGCTGATTGCCGCGACGGGACTGGATGCGCAGCAGCGGGCGGTGTTCGAGTTCGAATGCCGTCTGCTGGCGCAGATGCAGCATCCGGCGATCGCGCAGATCCACGACGCCGGCACCGATGCGCAGGGGCGGCCGTACCTGGTGATGGAATACATCCGCGGCGAGCCGTTGACCCGCTGGTGCGGGCAGCGGGGGCTGTCGCTGCGCGCGCGGATCGAGCTGTTGGTGCGGGTCGGCGAGGGCGTGCAGCACGCGCACCAGAAGGGCGTGATCCATCGCGATCTCAAGCCGAACAATGTGCTGGTCGGCGAGGTGGATGGGCGCCCGGCACCGAGCATCATCGATTTCGGCATCGCCGTGGAGACCGCGCAGCCGTCGCGCAATCCGGCCGGCGCCAGCGGGACGCCTGGCTACATGAGTCCGGAGCAGGCGCAGGGCGACGATGGCGGAGTGGATGCGCGCAGCGATGTGTATTCGCTGGGCGCGCTGCTCTACGAGCTGATCTGCGGGGTACGCCCGGAGCTGTTCGAGGCGGGCGTGCCGGAAGCGCCCTCGCGCTGGATCCAGGCGCAGCCGCTGCCGCAGCAGCGCGAGCTGGCGCAACAACGCGGGGTGTCGCTGGCGCAGTTGCTGCGCGGACTGCACGACGGCCTGGACGCGATCGTGCTGCAGGCGATGGCGCCGGATCGTGCGGCGCGTTACGCGTCGGTGTCCTCGTTGCTCGACGACCTGCGTCGCTGGCTCGGCGACTATCCGCCGCGCGCGCTGCCCCGCTCTTTGCGCCGCGACGCGCGCAAGTTCGTACAGCGCAACCGCGGTGCGGTGTTGGCCTCGCTGCTGGTGTTGACCGCGTTGTTCGGCGGGCTGGCCAGCACGCTGTGGTCGTTGCGCAATGCGCAGCGCGAGGCGCAGCGGGCGCAGGTGACGGCGGACTTCCTTGGCTCGCTGCTGTCCAGCGTTGATCCGTCGGTCGCCCAGGACAAGGACAAGACCCTGCTGTTGCAGGTGATGGACCAGGCCTCGCAGCGCGCCACGCGCGAACTGGCAAGCCAGCCGCAGGCCCTGGTGGAGGTGGAACTGACCATCGGCACCAGTCTGATCGCGCTGGGCGAGTACAAGCGCGCGGTGACCCAGCTCGAGGCGGCGCGGCGCCATGCACAGGCGGACTCGGGCGCCTACAGCGAAGACGAGCTGCAGATCATGCGGCTGCTCGGCGAGGCGCTGGTGAACGTGGGCGCGCCGAAGCGCGCGGAAGCCATCCTGCGCGAGGGCATCGCGCAGGTGCGCCTGCGCCTTGGCGCCGACGCGTCGCTGGGTTACGACATGCAGTCGCGGCTGAGTTGGGCGCTGCGCGCGCAGGGCGAGGCCAAGGCGGCGTTGCGCGAGAGCCGGCAGGCCTACACGGGCATCCTGCGGGTATTGCCGGCCGACGACCAGAGCGTGCTGAGCGCGGGCGATCGCTACGCCGCCACGCTGGCCGACGGCGGCGACTACGACCAGGCGATCGCCCTGATCCGTGACCTGATCGCGCGCCGTAGCGCGCGCCTGGGTGCGGACCATCCCCTGACCCTGTCGATGCGCAACAGCCTGGCGGTCTATCTGCTGATGAAGCGCGACTACCCCGCCGCCGAGCGCGAACTGAGGGCCTTGCAGCCGATCATGATCCGCCTGTACGGGGAGAACGGCTGGGATACCCAGATGATCTACAACAACCTGGCCGGGGCGCTGCGCCAGCAGGGCAAGGTCGCCGAATCCGGACCCTACTACCGCAAGGCGCTGGACAGTGCGCGCGCGCGCTACCCCGAGGACCATCCCACCACCATCATGGCGCGCACCAACCATGCGTTCTGGTTGCTTGACGACGGCCAGGCGCAGGCCGCCGCCGCCGAGCAGCGGGCGGCCCTGGCCGATGCCGAGCGTGTCCTCGGCGACAAGCACGAGGTGACCGCGGAAATCCTGCGCGGCCTAGCCGAGGCGGAGATCGCCCTGGGGCAGCGCGCACAGGCGCGCGCGCATGCCGAACGCACGCGCGACATCCTGGTCGGGCTGTACGGCGATGCGCCCGGGCCGCTGGCGCAGGTGCGCGAGACGCTGGCCAAGCTGGACGCGCCGGATGCGCCGCGCTCGGCAGTGGTGGCTGAGACGAAATGACGGGTCGCGCGCCGCCGCGCGCGCCAAGCTGGACGCCTGGCCACTGCGCTATCGGCTCCGCATGCAACCTGCCGCCCGCCTCACCGATCTGCACGTCTGCCCGATGGTCACCGGCGTGGTGCCGCACGTGGGTGGGCCGATCACGGCGCCCGGTGCGCCGGCGGTGCTGATCGGCGGGCTGCCGGCGGCGCGGATCGGCGACATGGCGGTGTGCGTGGGGCCGCCGGACAGCATCGTGTCCGGCGCACCGACCGTGCTGATCGCGGGCATGCCTGCGGCGCGGCTGGGCGACAGCACCGCGCACGGCGGGGCGATCGTGCTGGGGTGTTTCACCGTCTTGATCGGATAAGGGGAGCGGGGCGATGCAGCAGGCGGGGGCCGCGCTGGCGCGGCATGGGGATGCGGAAGCGGTCGCGGCCGGCATGGGGATGCCGGCCGCGCCGACGCTGGCGCAGACGATCGCCGTGCACCGGGCCGGCGACCTGGACGCGGCCGAGCGCGGCTATCGCGACCTGCTCGCGCAGCACGCCGCGCATGCCGACGCGCTGCACTTCCTCGGCGTGCTGTGCCACCAGCGTGGGCGCAGCGACGAAGCGCAGCGACTGATCGAGCGCGCATTGACGCTGATCTCCGCCTACCCGGACGCGCACAACAACCTCGGCAACGTGCACAAGGAATGCGCGCGCCTGGCCGAGGCCGAGGCCTGCTACCGGCGCGCGCTGGCCTGCGCGCCGTCGCACCACAACGCACTGAGCAACCTGGCGGTGGTGCTGGAAGCGCAGGCGCGGCTGGACGAGGCGTTCCTGGCCTATGCGCAGCTGCTGCAGCAGGTGCCCGGGTTCGCGCACGGCCACTATCTGTTCGGCTTGTTCCTGCGCAACCACGCGCAGCAGCACGAGCATCTGGAGCAATCGGCCGAGTGCTTCCGCACCGCGTGGCAGCTGGATCCGGCCAACCTGCGCGCGCTGGAGGCGCTTGGCACCGCCTGGTATCTGCTCGGCCGCCACGACGAAGCGGTGGCGGTGTACCGCGACTGGCTGGTGCGCGATCCGCACAATGCGGTGGCCCGGCACATGCTGGCCGCGTGCGGCGGCAGCGCCGCGCCGCCGCGCGCCGACGACGCCTACGTGCGCGAAGTGTTCGATGGCTTCGCCGAGAGCTTCGACGAGCAACTGCTGAACAATCTCGAGTACCGCGCGCCACAGCTGCTGGCCACGGAGCTGGCGCAGGTACTGCATGCGCCGAGCGCGGCGCTGGACGTGCTCGACGCCGGCTGCGGCACCGGCCTGTGCGCGCCGCTGCTGCGGCCGCATGCGCGGCAGCTGGCCGGGGTGGACCTGTCCGGCGGCATGATCGACAAGGCGCGCCAGCGTGGCGGCTACGACGCGTTGGTGGTCGGCGAACTGACCGCGTATCTGCAGGCGCAGCCGCAGGCGTGGGACGTGGTGGTCTCGGCCGATACGCTGGTGTACTTCGGCGATCTGCGCGAGGTCTGCGCGGCCGCGCACGCGGCATTGCGCGGCGACGGCTGGCTGGCCTTCACCGTGGAGGCGCTGGACGCTGCGGACGATCGGGTGCAGCTCGGTGCGAGCGGGCGCTACCGGCACAGCCGCGCGCACGTGCAGGCCGCGCTGGCGCAGGCCGGCTTCGCCCGCGTGCAGCTCCGCGCCGACCAGTTGCGCAAGGAGGGCGGTGCGCCGGTGCAGGGCTGGGTGGTGCTGGCACGCCGCTAGCGCCGCGCGCTCCGGCACCGGTATGCGGCGAGGACGCGCGCCGCATACCGCTGCAGCGCTGAGACGAAATGTCGGCTTTCGCGCCGGGCGCCGTGTGAGTATCGCCCTGCCGGCAGCGCACGGGGGCGGCGTTCGGGCCGGTGCCGGCGTTGCGCGCCGCACCGCGAACGCCGCTCGCGATCGCCGGCCCAGGTCCGCATTGCGCGGCGCTCGACTTCCCGGACACCACGATGCCCACGCCCATGATGACGCTGCACTCCGACCTTGGCGATGCGCTGCTGTTCTGGCGCATGCAGGCGACGGAAGCGTTGGGCGACCTGTTCGAGTACCGCCTGACCGCGCTCAGCACGCAGCCGCGGCCGGACCTGCGCGCGCTGCTCGGCACCTCGATGGCGGTGCAGCTGAAGGCGGGCGAGGGCCATGTGCGCTGGTACCACGGCATCGTCGCGCACGTCGCGCAGACCGGCTTCCATGTCGTCGACCGGCTCAGCTACGCGGTGCTGGAGGTGACCCTGGTACCCAAGCCGTGGCTGCTGACCCAGCGCCGCGACTGCCGCATCTTCACCGCGCAGAGCGTGCCGGAGATCGTGCGCACGGTGCTCGACGGCATCGGCTACGGCGATGTGACCCTGAGCCTGAGCGGCACCTATCCCAAGCGCGACTATTGCGTGCAGTACCGCGAGGACGATTTCAATTTCATCAGCCGCCTGCTCGAGCAGGAAGGCATCTATTACTTCTTCACCCACAGCCAGACCACGCACACGCTGGTGCTGGCCGATGCGCTGGGCGCGCACGCCAGCAGCAGCGGTTTCGAGACCCTGCCGTACGTGCCGCCAGGGCAGCATGCCAACGGGATGGGCGCCACCATCAGCCAATGGCAGCTGGCGCGCCGCGTGCACACCAGCGCGCAGCAGCTCACCGACTACGATCCGTTGCGCCCGCGTGCGTCGCTGGCGGTGGACGAGGACATCGGCCACGGCGGCGATTTGCATCCGGTCAGCGGCTTGACCGCCTTCGACTACCCCGGCGCGCATGTGCTGGTCGCCGATGGCAAGCGCTACGCGCAGGTGCGTGCGGAAGCGCACAACGTGCAGCGTTCGCGCTATCGCGGCGACAGCGACGCGGTGGGGTTGCGCGTGGGCGCGCTGTTCTCGCTGAAGGCGTTCCCGCGCCCGGAATGGAACCAGGAATACCTGGTGATCGGCGCGCAGACCGCGCTGGAAGCGCCAGGCTACGCCTCCGGCGAAGGCAGCGGCGCGGCGCCATTCGCGTGCCGCTTCGAGGCGATCGAGAGCAAGCTGCCGTTCCGCAACGCGGCGCGGGCGCGGCAGCCGCTGATCGCCGGCCTGCAGACCGCGGTGGTGACCGGCAGCGACACCGACGAGGACATCGTGGTCGACCAGTACGGGCGCATCCAGGTCACCTTCCATTGGAACACGTCGGCGCGCGACGGCAGCAAGCCGTCGTGCCCGGTGCGGGTGGCCTCGTCGTGGGCCGGCAAGGGCTGGGGCGCGATGAGCCTGCCGCGGGTCGGGCAGGAGGTGGTGGTCAGTTTCCTGGAAGGCGACCCGGACCGCCCGCTGGTGATCGGCAGCGTCTACAACGCCGATCACATGCCGCCGTTCGCGCTGCCGGACAACAAGACCCAGAGCGGGGTGCGCAGCCGCAGCGCCGGCGGCGGCGCCGCGGACTTCAACGAGATCCGCTTCGAGGACAAGCTCGGCAGCGAGGAACTGTTCGTGCATGCGCAGAAGGACCTGCGCGAGGAAGTGGAGCACGACCACTTCGCCACCGTCGACAACGACCAGACCAGCACCGTCAAGCACGACCGCAAGCACAAGGTCGACAACGACGAGACGCTGGACGTCGGCAACAACGCCACGCACGCGATCGGACAGAAGTTCAAGCTCAGTGCGGGCAGCGAGATCGAACTGGTCACCGGCGCGTCGAGCATCGTGATGAAGAGCAGCGGCGAGATCGAGATCAAGGGCGTGACCATCACCGTCACCGGCAACAACGCGGTGAACGTGGAAGGCAAGGTGCAGGTGGCGATCA
Source organism: Xanthomonas bonasiae (assembly GCF_017163705.1). Taxonomy (GTDB): domain Bacteria; phylum Pseudomonadota; class Gammaproteobacteria; order Xanthomonadales; family Xanthomonadaceae; genus Xanthomonas_A; species Xanthomonas_A bonasiae. Next base: position 109,321 of record NZ_JAFIWB010000007.1, on the reverse strand, counting down.
AGGGCGGGGCGACCGTGGACATGGGCGCCGGCGCCAGCGTCAAGGTGCACTCGGACGCGATGCTGGCGCTGGAGGGCGGGGCGATGGGCACGCTGAAGGCGCCGATGCTCAGCCTCAAGGCCGACGCGCTGCACCAGATCGGTGGCGCGCTGATCATGATCGGTTGAGGGCACGGCGATGAATGCGATCGAGAAGGCCTGCGTGGACATGGAGCTGTCGGCGCCGGCGCGCGCGCAGCTGGACACCGCGCAGCCGGCGCAGGCCGCGGTGCGCGTGCTGCTCGACGGCGGCCAACCGCAGGATGCGCTGAAGCTGCTGGCGCGGTTGCTGCCCAAGCGCTACGTGGTCGCCTGGCTGTGCCAGTGCGCGCGCGGCGAAGCCTTGTCGCCGGAAGACCGCGCCGGCGCGGCGCTGGCGGAGAAATGGGTACGCGAGCCGAACGAAGCCAATCGCCGCGCCGCGTCTGCCTTCGCCCAGGCCGGCGGCTATGCCTCGCTGGGCGCGTGGCTGGCGGCGGCGGTGGCCTGGTCAGGCGGCAGCCTGGCGCCGCCGACCCAGGACACGCCGGTACCGCCGGCCGAGCACCTGACCGCGCGCGCGGCGGTGGCGGCGATCAACCTGCTCGCCGCGCAGCAACCGGCGCAGTTCGAGGCGCGCCGCCATGGCTATGCGCTGCACGCGCTGGAATTGCTGGCCGGCGGAGCGGCGGCATGAGCGCGGTCATGCTGCGCCGCCGCGCGCACGCGGCAATGCCGCGCCGATCCGTACCAGCGTGTCCGCGGCTGCGCCGCGCCACCCGATCCGAAGGAAGCGCCACGTGTCCCTACCGTCCAAACTGACTCTCACCGTCGCCGGCCAGGCCGCCGCCCAGTTCGGCGCGCGCGCGCAGATGGCGTTCGCGCAGCGCGGCGGCAGCATCGGCCGCGCCGACGACAGCGACTGGGTGCTGGCGGCGCCCGGCGTGTCGCGCACGCATGCAGTGGTGCGCTATCTCAACGGCATGTATTTCATCGAGGACCGCAGCACCAACGGCATGCTGCTCAACGGCGCCGCGCTGCAACGCGGCGACCCGGCCGCGCTCGGCGACGGCGACCGCCTGCAGCTGGACAGCTTCGAGATCCAGGTGCAGCTGCAGGCCGACGCGCCCGCCGCCCCGCCGCCGCCCGCCGTGGCAGTGCCGGACGACGCGTCGGACCTGACCCAGGTGGTGCCGGCGCCGCTGCCGCCGCACCCAGCCAGCAGTGCACCCGGCGCCGCCGGCGCGTTCGATTTCGACTTCGGCCTGCCGGGATTCGGCAGCGCTGCCGCGCCCGCGGGCGGCGCCTACGACGATGCGCTGCTCGGCGATCTCGGCGTGCCGGGCGCGGCCGGCGAACTGGACCCGCTGCGCCTGCTCGATCCGCTGCCGGCACCGCCGGTGCCGCCGCAGCCGACGCACAGCTGGAACCACAGCGATGCGGGCCACGACCATTTCCGCGTTCCAGCGCCGCCCGCAGCGGCCGCGGCGCGCGGCTTCGAACTGCCGGAAAACTGGGATCTGACCACCGGCGATTTCGCGCCGGCGGCGCCGCCAGTGGCGAGCGCAGCGGCCACGCCTGCCGCACCTCCACCGTTCGCGGCGCAGGCCGCGCCATCCGCGCAGATGCCGGACGACGTGGCGCGGATCTTCGAGATCGTCGTCGATGGGGTGATGGAGGTGCTGCGCGCGCGCGCCGAGATCAAGAACACCTTCCGCCTGCCGGTGACGGTGATCCAGCGTTCGGAGAACAACCCGCTGAAGTTCGCCGCCACGCCCGAGGACGCGCTGCAGAAGCTGCTGGCGCCGCCGAGTCCGGCGTTCCTGTCCGGCGTGGCCGCGTTCGACGATGCGTTCGACGACATCCGCTGCCACCAGATGGCGATGCTGGCCGGCATGCGCGCCGCGTTCGAATCGATGCTGTTCCACTTCAGCCCCGACCGGCTGGAGCAGGAGGTGGACGCCAGCGGCAAACGCCTGGCGTTCGCCGGCAAGGGCCGCTACTGGGAGCGCTATCGCGACAACTTCCAGGCCCTGGCCAAGGACCCGGACGAATGCTTCCGGCGCCTGTTCGGCGACGAGTTCGCCCGCGCCTACGAGGCGCAACTGGCGCGGCTGAAGTCGGCGCGGCGCGCGGGGAAGTCCCCCCTGTAGGAGCGGCTTCAGCCGCGACAGGGAGTGTCCGCAGCACGTGTCGCGGCTGAAGCCGCTCCTGCAAAAAGCCGCCGTGGCGGCAGCTACAGGAACGTACGCACGGCGCATGCCGCCGGCGCCGTGGTGCAGGTGGCCTGCAGGGCGTCGGCCGCGGCATCGGCGATATGCGGCAGCGGCAACGCACCGCGTCGGCGCCGCGGTGCATGTCGGCGCACGACACCAGGACATCGGCGGCGCCGGTCTGCAATGCGCGCGCAGCGGTCGGCATCGTTGCGTAGACGATCTTCTCGAGCGCAGCGCAGCGCCGCGGCGTCCCCGCCGCCCTGAGACGAATTGTCGGGTAGCGCGCATCCGCGCTGGCCACACTGCATCCCGCCAGCCTGGACTGCGCGCGCCGCGCGCCGCGTCCGGGCCGTCGGCAAGGGGATCGCACATTGGGGTCGGCTGCTGCGTCCATCGCCGCGGCCGCATCGCCATCGACAGCAGCGGACACGGCGGATCATGCACAACAACAAGGTCGTCTGGAGCGAGGGGCTGTTTCTGCGCCCCCAGCATCTGCAGCAGCAGGAGCGCTACCTGGAGCGCTACGTGGAGCTGCGCGCCGGCGGCCTGCATCCCCATGCCTGGGGCTTCTCCGAACTGGAACTGGAAACCGATCTGCTGGCGATCGGCAAGCTCGGCATCCGCCGCGCGCGCGGGGTGTTTCCCGACGGCACGCCGTTCGCGATGCCGGGCGACGATCCGCTGCCGCCGGCGCTGGACGTGGAGCCGAACTGGCGCGACCAGACCGTGTACCTGACCCTGCCGCTGCGCGCGGCGGCGCAGGCCGACGTGGGCCGCGCCGAGGCGCCGCCGGACCAACTGTTCCGCTACCGGGTGCGCGAGACCGAAGTCGACGACGCCTCCGGCAGCATGCAGGGCGCGGTGCTGATGGAAGTGGGCGGGATGAGCACGCGCCTGCTGCCGCAGTCGCAGCCGCTGGACGGGCTGACCCGGATGCCGCTGGCGCGCATCGTCGAATCGCGCGCCGATCGCCAGGTGACGCTGGACGAGGCGTTCGTGCCGACCGCGCTGGCCTGCCAGGCGGCGCCGCGGCTGGCCACGTTCCTGGTCGAGCTGCTCGGCCTGCTGCACCAGCGCGGCGAAGCGCTGGCCGCGCGGGTGTCGGTCGGCGACCGCGGCGGCGCGGCGGAAATCGCCGATTTCCTGCTGCTGCAGGTGGTCAACCGGTGGCAGCCGCTGGTCGCGCACTGGGCGTCGGCGCCGCTGCTGCATCCGCAGGATCTGTATGCGGCGCTGATCGCGCTGGCCGGCGAACTGAGCACCTTCACCACGCCGGGCAAGCGCCCGCCGGCATGGCCGGCGTATCGCCACGACGCGCTGCAGCCGAGCTTCGAGCCGGTGATCGCCAGCCTGCGCGGCAGCCTCAGCGCGGTGCTCGAACAGACCGCGCTGCCGATCCCGGTGCAGGCGCGCAAGTTCGGCGTGTGGGTGGCGATGGTGCCGGATGCGGCCTTGTTCGACAGCGCCGCGTTCGTGCTCGCGGCCAAGGCCGACGTGCCCGCCGAAGAGTTGCGCCGGCAATTGCCGCTGCAGGCCAAGATCGGCCCGGTGGAGAAGATCCGCGACCTGGTCAATCTGCAGCTGCCCGGTATCGCGGCGATGCCGATGCCGGTGGCGCCGCGGCAGATTCCGTACCACGCCGGCTATCTGTATTTCGAATTCGACAAGCAGTCGCCGCTGTGGCGCACGTTGAAGGGCTCCGGCGGCATCGCGTTCCACTTCGGCAGCGAGTTCGCCGGGCTGGACCTGCAGCTGTGGGCGATCCGGAGCTGAGCGCATGAATGCACGACCGCCTGTCGATCCGTTGAGCGATGCCACCGTCATGCGCCCGCAGCGCGGCGCCGCGCCGTTCGCCACGCCAACGGGCGCGGCGGCGCCCGCTGCCGGCGATGCCGACATCAGCGAATTCCTCGGCCGCAGCGTCAATCCGCTGGTGCAGGCGGCCAGTCCGCTGTTGCTGCTGGCGGTGCAACTGCGCCACAGCGTGGCGTTGCCGGACGTGGCGCGGCTGCGCGAGCAGGTGACCGCGCAGGTGCGGCGCTTCGAGCAGCGCGCGCGCGACGGTGGCGCGGCGCCGGAAGCGGTGACCGCGGCGCGCTACGTGCTGTGCGCGATGCTCGACGAGGCGGTGCTCAATGCGCCGTGGGGCGAGCACAGCGGCTGGTCGCAGAAGACCTTGCTGGTGGTGTTCCATGGCGAGTCCTACGGCGGCGCCAAGTTCTTCCAGATCCTCGAACGCCTGTGCGCGGACGTGCCGCGCCACGTCGACCTGATCGAGCTGATGTACCTGTGCCTGGCGCTGGGCTTCTGCGGCCGCTACCAGATCGAGGCCGGCGGCCGCGCCAGGTTGGCCGAGATCCAGGACGACCTGTACCGGCGCATCCGTGCCCAGCGCGGCGCCGCGGCGGACACGCTGGCGCCGCATTGGCAGGGCGTGGACGACCGCCGCCGGCGCCTGGCGCGCTACCTGCCGCTGTGGGTGGCCGCGTTGGGCATGGCCTGCATCGTGCTGCTGGCGTTCGCGTGGTTCAACGCGCGGCTCAATGCGCTGTCGGCGCCGATCAGCGCCGCCGCCGCGCAGATCGGCCTGCAGCGCGGCACGCCGCCGGACGCGCTGCGGCCGCCGCCGCCGCGGGTCACGCTCAAGCAGCTGCTGGCGCCGCAGGAGCGCGCCGGCCTGCTCGTCGTCGAAGAGCAGGCCAACGGCCAGGCGCGGGTGCGGCTCAACGCCAACGCGATGTTCGCCTCCGGCGGGGTCGAGGTCGATCCGGACCAGCTGCCGTTGCTGGGCAAGATCGCCGCGGCGCTGGAGCAGTTGCCGGGGCGGGTGATCGTGGTCGGGCATACCGACGACCAGCCGCTGCGTTCGCTGCGCTTCAAGGACAACTACGCGCTGTCGGCGGCGCGCGCCGACGCGGTGGCGCAATTGCTGGGACAGCGCCTGTCGGTGCCGGGGCGGATCGAATCGGCCGGCGCCGGCGATTCGCAGCCGGTGGCCGTGCCGCCGGACCTGGCGGCCAACCGGACGCGCAACCGCCGCGTCGAAATCCTGTTCCAACCGGGGGAGTGAGCGCCGTGGGCAAGCTGCTGGGAACGCTGCGATCCGGCTGGGTCGTGACCATGGTCGGGCTGCTGCTGGCGGCGCTGCTGATCTGGCTGATCGGCCCCTACATCGGCATCGCCGGACACCAGCCGCTGGCCGGCGCGGTGCCGCGGCTGCTGCTGATCCTGCTGCTGGTCGGCGCGTGGGCCGGCTGGCTGCAGTGGCAGCAACTGCGCGCGCGCCGGCACAGCCGCCAGCTGGCCACCGAGATGGCCACGCCGTCGGCGCTGGACGCGCTCGGCGACGACCGCCAGGCGCGCGGCGCCGACGAACGCGAGCAATTGCAGGCGCGCTTCCACGAGGCGGTGCAGGTCCTGCGCAAGCGCCGCGGCGGCGGCGACCTGTACACGCTGCCGTGGTACGTGGTGATCGGCCCGCCGGGCTCGGGCAAGAGCACCTTGCTGCAGCATTCCGGGCTGCATTTCCCGCTCGCCGCGCGTTTCGGCCAGCAGGCGCTGCGCGGCATCGGCGGCACCCGCAACTGCGATTGGTGGTTCACCGACGAAGCGGTGTTCCTGGATACCGCCGGCCGCTACACCACGCAGGATTCCGACCGCCAGGTCGATGCCGGCGCGTGGATCGATTTCCTGCGCCTGCTGCGCCGCTACCGCCGCCGCCGTCCGCTCAACGGCGTGCTGGTGACGATGAGCATGTCCGACCTGCTGCTGCTCGACGATGCCGAGCGCGACCTGCACGTGCAGGCGATCCGGCGCCGCCTGGACGAACTCAGCGAGCAGCTGAAGATGAGCGTGCCGGTGTACCTGGTGTTCACCAAGTGCGACCTGATCGGCGGCTTCGGCGAGTTCTTCGACGATCTCAATCCCGAGCAGCGCGCGCAGGTGTGGGGCGTGTCGTTCCCGCTGCCGCGCAGCCTCGACGGCAGTGCCGCGCGCGGCTTCGCCGACGAATACGCGCTGCTGCAGGAGCGGCTCAACGCGCGCCTGTTCGAACGCATGCACGTGGAGCGCGACCGCGCCCGGCGCGCGGCGATCCTGTCGTTCCCGCAGCAGTTCGCCGCGCTCGGTGAAGCGGCGCGGCAGTTCGTCGAAGGCGTGTTCGCCGGCACCGCCTACGGCACGCCGCCGCTGCTGCGCGGCGTGTACCTGACCTCGGGCACCCAGGAAGGCACCCCGATCGACCGCATGATGGGCGCGGTGGCGCGCACCTTCGGCCTGGCCGAGGCCAGCGTGCAGGCGCCGGGCGCGCAGCGCCGCACCTTCTTCGTCGAACGCCTGCTCAGCCAGGTGCTGCTGCGCGAATCCGGCCTGGCCGGGCGCGCGCCGGCGCTGGAGCGGCGCCGCGCCTGGCTGCAGGTCGCCGGCTACGCCGGTATCGCGCTGCTCGGCGCGCTGCTGCTGGGCGGACTTGCCGGCAGCTATCTGGGCAATCGCGCCTACCTGCAACAGGTGCGCACGGCGCTGGATGCGCGCCCGCACAGCCCGGATCCGGACAGCGCGGCGACCACGCCGCAGTACTTCGCGCTGGCGCTGCAGCAACTGGAAGGCACCCGCGCGCTGGCGCAGGTCGCGCAGCAATACCGCGACGGCGCGCCGTGGTCGATGCGGATGGGCCTGTACCAGGGCGATGCGGTCGGCGAGGAACTGCACGACGCCTACCTGCGCCAGCTCAATGGCACCCTGGTGCCGGGCGTGGCGCTGCGCCTGCGCCAGGGCATGGCCGAGAACGCGGGCGCGCCGCAGGCGCTGTACTACTACCTCAAGGGCTACCTGATGCTGGGCCAGCCGCAGCATCTGGACGCGCCGCAGCTGACCGCGCTGAGCGCGATCGAATGGCGCAAGCTGTTTCCCGCCGACACGGTGCTGCAGCAAGCCCTGGCCGGGCATTTCCAGGCGCTGCTCGACGAACCTGGACGGCTGCGCGCGTTGTCGCTGGATCCGGCGCTGCTGGAGCAGGCGCGCAACACGCTGCGTTCGGCCGACCTGGCCACGCTGGTGTACGGCAACCTCAAGCTGTCGCAACCGCAGGCCGGCGCCGAGCCGCTGCAGCTGGACAAGGCGCTGGGCCTGCTCGGCAACGTGTTCCAGCGCAGCAGCGGCACCGCACTGTCCGAACCGTTGCCGGCGCTGTACACGCAACCGGTGTTCGCCGCGTTGGCCGGGCAGGGCATCGGCGAGGCGGTCGAACAGTTCGTGCGCGACGACTGGGTGTTCGGCCCGCGCCGCATCGACGCGCTGGGCAAGGCGCGGTTGGCGCAGCAGGTGCGCGTGCTCTACGAACAGGACTACATCCGCTACTGGGACGGACTGCTGGCCGACCTGCAGCTGCAGCCGGCCGCCGACCTGCAGCAGGCCAGCGCGATCGCGGCCAAGCTGGCCGGGCCCAGTTCGCCGCTGCGGCTGCTGCTCGGCGTGGTCCGCGACAACACCCAGCAGTTGCTGCGCGCGCCGCCGCCCAAGCCGGGGCAGGACGCGGCGAGCAAGGCCGCGGGCAAGGCCGGCGCGAAGCTGGTGGCCAAGCTGCCCGGCGGCAACGCGGCCATGGCCGCGGCGCTGGCCGCCAGCGGCGACGCCGGCGATGCCGGTGCCGCGCCGCCCGGCGAGGCCATCGCCAGCCATTTCGCCGCGCTCAACGCGCTCGCCAGCGGTGCGCCCGGCGCCACGCCGCTGGACCACCTGCTCGGCGTGCTCGACCAGCTCAGCAAGACCCTGCTGACCATGACCGATCCGGCCACCGCCACGCCGCAGCCCAATGCGCAATTGCTGCTGGCGCGGCAGGAAGCGGCGCAACTGCCGCCGCCGCTGTCGGGCTGGCTGCAGGCGTTGACCGGCAGCAGCGCCGCGCTGATGACGCGCGGCGCGCAGACCGCGCTGGACGCGCAGGTGCAGCAGGCGGTGGGCGTGGTCTGCGCCGAATTCGTCAAGGGCCGCTATCCGTTCGATCCGGCCAGCGCGCAGGAGATCCCGCTGCAGAACTTCGGCGAGCTGTTCGGCGTCGGCGGGCGCTTCGACGCGCTGTACCGCGACGCGCTGCAGAAGCTGCTCGACACCAGCGGCCGCGACTGGCGCTGGAAGAGCGGCCCGGATGCGCTGGCCGGCGCGCCGGGCTTGCCGGCGCAGCTGCAGCTGGCCGAGCGCATCAAGCAGAAATACTTCCGCGGCGCGGCGCAGCCGGAGGTCGGCTTCACCGTGCTGGCGCCGATCCTGGATGCCGGTGTGGCGCGGCTGACCGTGGACATCGAAGGCCAGCGCTTCGACTACACCGCCGGCGGCGTGGACAGCATGCCGATGAAATGGCCCGGGCCCACCCCCGGCCACGTCAGCATCGCCGCCTTCGGCGCCGATGGCGCGGCGCTGGGCCGGCTCGACTACCAGGGCGACTGGGCGCTGTTCCGCGCCCTGCAGGCCGGCGACCTGCAGAACCCGTCCGACCTGCGCTTCGTCGCCCATTTCGATGTCGGGGGACATGCGGTGCAACTGCCGCTGCGCGCCGGCAACCTGCGCCATCCCTTCCTCGACGCCGACGTGCGTCGTTTCGCGTGTGGGGGTTGAGGATGCCGCAGGCCATGCAGCCCGGATTCTTCGGCAAGCTGCCGAGCGCCGGCGACTTCGTGCAGCGGCGGCTGCCGCCGGCGTTCGTCGAACCGTGGGACCGGCATTTTTCGCAGCTGATCGCCGGCGCGCGCGACCAGCTCGGCACGCAGTGGGCGCCGGCCTACCGCGGCAGCGGCCTGCATGCGTTCGTGCTCGGCAGCGGCCTGTGCGGCGCGGGGGCCTGGGCCGGCGTGCTGGGGCCGGGCGAGGACCGGGTCGGCCGCTGCTTCCCGCTGGCGATCGCGCTGCCGCTGGCGCAGGCCGCGCCGGACCGCAGTTGGTATGCGCGTGCGGCCACGCTGCTCGGCCAGGCGCTGGCCGACCGCACGCTGGGCGTGGAGGCGTTCGACGCGCAGCTGCAGGCGCTGGCGCCGGATCCGGACGCCACCGCCATTCCCAATGCGCCGCGCGCGTTGGCCGGGCAGGCGTTGTGGTGGAGCGGCGACGGCGTGGTGCAGCACAGCGTCGGCCTGTTGTCCGCGCACGACTACCTGGGCTGGCTGGCGCCGGCCGCGCTCGCGCTGCCGGAGGCCACGCGCTGATGGCCGCGCTGCACTACCGCTCCGCCGGACATACCGAAGTCGGCAAGGTGCGCCGCCACAACGAGGACGCGCTGCTGCTGCGCGACGACGCCGGGCTGTGGGTGGTCGCCGACGGCCTCGGCGGGCATGCCGCCGGCGACTACGCCAGCGGCTTGATCGTCGAGCGCCTGGCGACGCTGCCGCGCGCGGCCGACGTATGCGATTTCATCGAAGCGATCGAAGACGCGCTGGCGCAGATCAACACCGAGTTGCTGCGCTGCGCCGAGCAGCGCCAGGTCGACATGATCGCCTCCACCGTGGTGCTGCTGGTGCACGATCCGGATTTCATGCTGTACGGCTGGGTCGGCGACAGCCGCGGTTACGGCCGCCTCGAGGGGCCGCTGCGCCAGCTCACCCGCGACCACGTGCACGGGGTCAAGGACGACGCCACCCAGTTCGCGCAGGCCGGCGCCAGCGCCGAGCCGGCCGCCAACGCCGGCGTGCTGACCCGCGCGGTCGGCGCGCAGGAACCGCTGTTCGTGGACTGGGTGCTGGCGCCCAGCGCGTCCGGCGCGCAGTTCCTGCTGTGCAGCGACGGCATCAACAAGGAAATCCCCGACCCGGAGCTGGATGCCGAGTGCCGCCTGCATGGCGAGCCGCAGGCGCTGCTGACGCGGTTGTTCGAATTGGCGATGGGCCGGGCGGCGCGCGACAACGTCACCGCCGTCGTCGTCCGCCTGCAGGAGTGAAGGACGTGCATGAAGATACCGCTACCGTCGTCGAGCTGGTCGCCGCGATGCGCACCGGCGAGCTGGACCTGAAGGCCGTGCTCGACGCATTGGCCAGACGCAGCGCCGTGCCCGAAGCCGATTACCGGGCCGGGGTGGAAACGCTGTGGCAGCTGCGCCAGCAGCACCTGCTCGACGACGTCACCGTGACCACGCTGGTGACCCGCCTCGACGCCTTGCGCGCGGACGGCGGCAGCGCGCCCGTGGCCGCGCCGATCGACGACGACGCCACTGTGGTGATGCCGCGCCGCATCGCGCCGCCGCCGGCGGCCGCGGTCGAGGACGATGCCACCCGCGTGCAACCGGCGATGCCGCTGCCGCAGGCCGGCGCCGACAGCACCGGCGCCACCGGCACCGGCGGGGCGACCGGCACCGCGGGCACCGCCAGCCTGTCCAGCTGGCAGCGCCTGGCCGATGCCGCCGGCGGCGACTACGCCACGGTTGGCACGCTGCTGAAGGGCCGCTTCTACCTGAAGCGCGAACTCGGCCGCGGCGGCATGGGCGTGGTCTACCTGGCGCGCGACGAACGCAAGGTCGAGGCGCGCGACCGCGACCCGTGGCTGGCGGTGAAGGTGCTCAGCGACGAGTTCCGCCGCCATCCCGATTCGTTGATCGCGCTGCAGCGCGAGGCGCGGCGCTCGCAGAAGCTGGCCCACGACAACATCGTGCGCGTCTACGACTTCGACAAGGACCGCACCCTGGTCTTCATGACCATGGAGTACATCGACGGTTGCGACCTGAAGACGCTGATCCGCGAGCAGGCCTACAACGGCATGCCGCTGGCGCGCGCGCGGCCGCTGATCGAAGGCATGGCCCGGGCCCTGGCGCGGGCGCATGCCGCCGGCGTGGTGCATTCGGATTTCAAGCCGGGCAACGTGATGGTCACCCGCGACGGCGTGGCCAAGGTGTTCGACTTCGGCATCGCCCGCGCCGGCAAGCACGCCGCCGACGTGGCCGGCGAGCAGACCGTGTTCGACGCGGCCACGCTCGGCGCGCTGACCCCCGCCTACGCCAGCCTGGAGATGATCCGCGGCCAGGAACCCACGCCGGCCGACGACATCTACGCGCTGGGCTGCGTGTGCTTCGAACTGCTCACCGGCAAGCATCCGTTCGACAAGCTCAGCGCCGAAGTGGCCTTGCGCGACAAGCGCGTGCCGCCGCCGGTGCCGGGCCTGACCAGGCGCCAGTACCAGACCCTGTGCGCAGCGGTGGCGTTTCCCGCCGCGCAGCGCCTGAGCAAGGTGGAGGCGCTGCTGGACGGCCTGCGCGAGGTGCCGCTGCGCGAGCGCGCGCTGCCGCTGCTCGGCTACGGCACCGCGGCGCTGGTGCTGGTCGGGGCCGGCGGCTGGGGCGTCTCGCGCTATCTGCACCAGCGCCATCTGGAGCAGGTCACCGCGCGCTTCGGCGCGGCCGATCCGCAGCGCTACGTCGACGAGACCCAGGCGATGCAGGCGCTGGCCAGCCTCGACGACGACGACCGCCGGCGCCTGCTGGTGGACCGCGGCGACCTGATCCAGGATTTCCTGCTGCGCCGGCTGGATGCGCTGTGGAACCCGGCCAGCGGGCGCTACGACTACCGCGGCGCGCTGCAGGTGTTCGCGTTGCGCGACCGGCTGCGGCTGTATTCGCCGGCGCTGGACGCGCGCCGCGAGAGCATGGAGCGCGAGAAGAACGAACGCCTCAACGCGCTGGATACCGCGCTCAACGCGCAGATCGCCGCCGGCGCCATCTTCCGCGACCGCGCCGACAACGCATTGGCCACGCTGGACCAGGTGCGGCGCATCGATCCGAACAGCGCCCTGCTGCGCCACCCGGAACTGGAGTTGCGCCTGGACGCGGCGATCCAGCAGTCGGCCGACACGCAGCAGTGGGCGCAGGCGCGCACCCGCCTGCAACAGGCGCGTGCGGCGCTGCCCGATTCGCTGCGCCTGCAGTTGCGCGGCGCGCAGCTGGAACTGGCGCAGCACCATGCCAGCCAGCCCGCGGCAGCGGCGTTGCACGATCCGGCGCAGGCGCGCAAGGCGCTGGCGACGCTGCTGGCCGAGCCTTCCGCCGACCCGGACTGGCAGGACAACGTGGAAGCGGCGCTGGCGGTGCTGCCGGCGGCCGAGCGCGATGCGCAGGACGCGGCGCTGGCGGCGGCGATCGCCGCGACGGTCGCGCCGCAGAGCGATCCGCTGCAGTTGCCTGGCGCGCAGGCCCTGGTCGATTTCGGCCTGACCCAGGCGCCGCAGGCGCCGCAGCTGCTGGCCCAGCGCGCGCGCCTGCAGACCCTGCAGCAACAGTTGCAGACCATGCTGGCGCGCGAGAGCGCCGAGGCCGAAGTGACCTCGCGGATCGAATCGATGCGCCGCGCCGCGGCCGCCAACGACCTGGACAAGGCGCGCCAGGCGCTGGCGCGCATCGGCGCGCTGCAGCCGCAACATCCGTTCCTGCAGAAGGAAGCGCCGCAGCTGCTGGCCGGGGTCTATCTCGGCAACGCCGCCGGCGCGTTCCGCCAGGGCCGTTATCGCCAGGCCGCCGACGTGCTCGGCCAGGGCGTCGCCGCACTCGGCGACCGCGCCGAACTGCGTGCCGCGCAGGCCCGCTACGACGTCGTCGCGGCGGTGATGGACGCTGCGACGCCGTCCCTGCCCGCTGCCGAACGGCAGCGCCTGGGCCAGCGCCTGGAGGAGCTGTACCGCAGCGATGCGCAGGCGATGGCGCAGCTGGAGGCCGACCTGAAGGCGCGCGGGCAGCTGCCCGAAGGCACGCTCGGCGCGCGCCTGCAGCGCCAGGCCGGCAGCGATGCGCCGAGTTCCGATGCAGTGGTGCCGACGGCGGCCGCGGCGACCGAGCCCGTCGCCAAGGATGCCATGCGCAAGCCGGCGACCGGCAAGCCCGCCGCCAAGCCGGCGACCGCGCCTGCGGCCAGCGCACGCGCGCCCGCCGCCGGCGCGGCGAGCGACGAGGACCCGTTGCCGCCGGTGCCGACCGGCCCCGATCCTTGCGCCGCCGCCGCACCCGGACGCGGCAGGGCCTGCTTCGATGCGCTCGGCGCGCAGCGCGGGCCGATGCTGGTGGTGGTGCCCGGCCTGGCCGGCGGCAAGCCCTACGCGCTGTCGCGCGCGGAAGTGGCGGTGGCCGATTTCAACCTGTTCTGCCAGGCCACCGGCAAGTGCACCGCGCAACCGGCCGGGGACCTGGAACTGGCGCGTGCGCCGGTGCGCAACATCAGCCTGACCCAGGCCCGTGCCTACCTGCGCTGGCTGACCATCGCCAGCGGCGGCTGGCGCTATCGCCTGCCCACCGATGCCGAATGGCAGCACGCCGCGCAGGCCGGCAGCGACTGGCGGCAAGCGGAGGACAGCAATTGCGTGCCGCCCACCGCCAGCGCCGGCGATGCCAGCCGCGCACCGTTGCCGCCGCGCGGCCGCGAACCTAATCCGTGGGGGCTGGTCAATGTCACCGGCAACGTCTGGGAATGGGTGTCCAGCGGCGCCGGAGTGCAGGCGCGCGGCGGCAGTTTCGCCAGCTATTGGGCCGATTGCACGGTGCAGGCGCGGCGCGCCGACAACGGCTCGGCGCAGCCGGACGTGGGCCTGCGCGTGCTGCGGGAGCTGCCATGAACGAGGCCCAGCAACTGGCCAACGCGCACTTGCAGGCCCTGGCCGAGGCCTACCAGCACGGCCGCATCGGCCGCGACGAATACCGCGCGCGCCGGCGCAACGTGCTGGCCTCCGTGCGCGGCGCCGGGCAGGGGGTGACCCATCGCAATGCGTTGCGGCCGACCATCGTCGTCGCCGCGCCGGACGCCACGCGCGCCGCGCACGAGCCGCTGCGGGCGCTGTTCGCCGACGCGCCGGCACGCCGCCGCCGGCGCTGGCTCGTCGTGTTTATTTTCGTGACGCTGCTCGCATTTCTGCTGCTATTCTTCGCTGGCGCCGTGCCCGCATTCGCAGGGCAGGCGCAAGCGACGGCCGCTCCCGATCCGCGCGCGCATCGCCTCGTCGATGCCGCAAGGCCCGGGACGCAGTGGGGCGAGGCCGGCGCACGACAGGGAATCGTTCCAGGGGAAATCGCATGCGTATGACGTGTCTGGCCGCGGCCGTGTCCGCGTGGCTCGCCGCCGTTCCGGCGTGGGCGCAGTTGCCGCCTGCCGCCGCCGACACCGGCATAGCGGCCAGCGGCGCCAGCGCCACGCTGCCGCCGCTGAAGGATCGCGAGGACAACGCGGTGACCTTGCAGGTCCGCGGCTTCCGCGTGCGCGACGTCGGCGAACACGCCAAGGCCGGCATCACCCCGGCCAGCGTGCAGGCGCTGGCCGATGCGCAATTCCAGGCACTGGCGCAGGGTCAGCCGGTGGTGGCGCTGCGTTTCGAACAACTGCAGGCGGTGGCCGACGCGATCACCCGCGCCTACCGCCTGTCCGGCTTCATCGTCAGCACCGCCTACCTGCCGGCGCAGACCCCGGGGCTGGAACAGATCGTCGAGATCCGCGTGCTCGAAGGCCGCGTCGGCCAGGTCGAGGTTAAGGGCGCATCGCGTTACCGCGCCAGCACCCTGGCCGCGCCGCTGCAGGCATTGCAGGGGCGGGCACTGCGCAAGCAGGACGTGGACAGCGCGTTGCTGTACGTGCGCGACCTGCCGGGCGTGTCGGTGTCCTCGGTGCTGCAGCCGGGCCAGCACGAAGGCGAGACCGACGTGCTGCTGGTCGCCAGCGAAGCGCCGCGCCCGTATGCGATCAGCCTTGGCGGCAACAACTACGGCACCGAGTTGACCGGCCGCTACCGCGCCCAGCTCGGCCTGGCCTGGAACAGCCCGCTCGGCCTGGGCGATGTGCTTTCCGCCAACTACGCCTATTCGCTGGACCCGCGGCAGAGCCGGATCGGCGCGCTGTCCTACGCGCTGCCGGTGCCGGCGGTGCCCGGGTTCGGCGCGGTGATCGGTGCCAGCCGCAGCGAACTGGAAGTGCGCAACGGCGTGTTCGCCACGCTCGGCCTGCAGGGTCCGACCTCGGTGGTCTACCTCGGCAGCGACTGGAAGTTCGTCAATCGCGAGAACCTGCAATGGCAGGCCTCGGCGCGCTACCTGCGCGAGCAGTCGCGGCTCAGCGCCGCCGGCATCCAGCTGTCCGACCAGAAGTTCGACGTGGTCGAGCTGAGCACCGCGCTGCGCCGCACCGACCTGCGCTGGCGCGGCATCGACCTGCTGCAGCTTAGCCTGCGCCAGTCGCTGAAGGACCGCTCGGCGACGCCGGACCTGGTCAGCCCGGAGCACGACAGCCACTTCAGCATCGCGCGGCTGAGCTATACGCGCATGCAGTACCTCAGCCGCACCCAGCGCCTGTACCTCAAGCTCAACGGCCAGTACAGCGACGACGCGTTGACTCCGATGGAACAGTTCGCGGTCGGCGGGCCGGACAGCGTGCGCGCCTACCCGGTGTCCGACGCGCTCGGCGACCGCGGCTACTACGCCGCGCTGGAGTACCACGTCGATGCGCCCGGCTTCGCCGACGCCGCCTCGCCGTTCAACGGCCGGCCGTGGCGCGAGGTGCTGGAGCTGGACGTGTTCGCCGACCACGCGCAGGTCTATCCGGCGGGCGGCAACCGCGCGACCACCGCGGCGGTGACCACGTTCGACGGCGTCGGTGCCGGCGTCACCGTGCGCGTGCCGCAATGGAAGAGCTTCGAGCTGCGGCTCAGCGCCGCAAAGCCGACCGGCGGGCGCGATGCGTCCGACGGACGCGACGTCCGTTTCTATTCGCGTTTCGGTTTCACCTTTTGAGGAATCCGCTCATGTCCGCCATCGCCCAGACTTCGCTCGCCACCCGTGCCGCACGCTCGCGCGCGTTGCGCCATTCGCCGCTCGCGCTGGCCCTGGCGGTCGCGCTCGGCGCGGCGCCGGGCATGGCGGCGGCGCAGGTGGCGAGCACCCAGCTGCCGACCGGCGGCAGCATCGCCGGCGGCACCGGCACCATCAACGCGGCCAGCGGCGCGACCCTGACCATCGACCAGACCTCCAGCCGGATGGCGTTGAACTGGTCCACGTTCGACATCGGCTCGGCGGCGACAGTGACATTCAACCAGCCGTCCACCAGCGCCGCGGTGCTGAACCTGGTGCAGGGCGGCAATCCCACGCAGATCTTCGGGAATCTCAACTCCAACGGCCAGGTGTTCCTGATCAACCCCAACGGGATCATCTTCGGCAGCACCGCGCAGTTCAACGTCGGCGGGCTGGTGGCCAGCACCCTGGGCACCACCGCCTCCAACTTCATGAGCGGCAACGACGTGCTCGACGCCGGCGGCAACACGGTCGCGCTGATGTCCAACAGCGGCACCATCAACGCCGCCGCCGGCGCGGTCGACCTGATCGGCGGCAAGGTGGTCAACAGCGGCACCATCACCGCCAGCGCCGGCAACATCAACCTGGTCGGCGCCGACAAGGTCACCCTGACCTTCGAAAGCGGCGGCTTCGGCGTCGTCGTCGACAAGGCGCTGCAGCTGCAACTGGACACGCTGGCGGTGGACAACAGCGGCAGCCTCAGCGCGCCCGGCGGCATCATCACCCTGCAGGCGCGCGCCGCGCAGGGTATGTTCGACCAGTTGATCAACAACAGCGGCACCATCACCGCCGCCGCCCTCAGCAGCGGCAGCGACGGCAGCGTGTCGCTGGTCGCCAACGGCGCCGGCCAGACCGGCATCGGCGGCAGCGGCAGCATCGACGTGGGCAGCGGCGCGATCAGCATCAGCACCGAGCGCAGCGTGCAGCAGAGCGGCACCTACACCGCCGGCACCCTGAGCGGCAGCATCGGCGGCAACGCCAGCTTCAGCGGCAGCAACCGCATTGCCGCACTCGGCACGCTGGACGTGAGCGGCAACCTGAGCCTGTCCAATGCCATCGACCTGACGCAGTCGGGTGCGTTGACGGTGGGCGGCAGCAGCAGCTTCTCGCTGGGCAGCCATGCGCTGACGCTGGACAATGCCGGCAACGACTTCGGCCAGGCGGTCGGCCTGAGCAGCGGGACCACCACGATCGTCGACAGCAACGCGCTGACCCTGGGCACGCTGGCCACCGGCAATCTCACGGCGACCAGCAGCGGCGCACTCAATCTCGGCAGCGGCACGGTGAGCGGCACGCTGGCCGCGACCAGCAACGGCGGCGCAATCACACAGTCCGCGAGCAATGCGCTGACCGTGACCGGCACCAGCAATCTCAACGCCGGTACCGGCTCGATCACTCTGCAGCGCGCCGCTAACGATTTCGGCGGCGCGGTGTCGCTGACCGGCAGCGGTATCGCCCTAACCGACGCCAACAACCTGACCATCGCCGCGTTGACCCTGGGCAGCAACAGCGCGCTGTCGCTGTCCGCGGCCGGTACGCTGACCTTGCCGGGCAGCGCGATCGCCACCGGCAGCGCCAACCTGAGCCTGCACAGCGGCAACGTCCTGGCCACCGCCGCGGCGCTGTCAGGCAGCAACGTGAGCCTGAGCGGCGACGCCGGCATCGCCCTGGCGCACGACGTCACCGCGACCGGCACGCTGGCGCTGAGCGCCGTCAACAGCGCGATCGTGCAGAGCGCCGGCGCAGTGACGGTGACCGGCACCAGCAGCGTCAACGCCGGCAGCGGCACGATCGCCTTGAGTGGCGCCGGCAACCACTTCGGCCAGGCGGTCAGCCTGACCGGCGGCACCACCGCGATCACCGACAGCGGCGCGCTCACCCTCGGCACGCTGGCGACCGGCAACCTGACCGCGACCGGCACCGGCGCGCTCAACCTGGGCCGCGGCACGGTGACCGGCGCGTTGTCGGCGACCAGCAACGGCGGTGCGATCACCCAGTCCACCAGCAACCCGCTCACCGTCACCGGCACCAGCACCCTCAATGCCGGCACCGGCGCCATCACCCTGACCACCAGCGGCAACGATTTCGGCCAGGCGGTCAGCCTGACCGGCGGCATCACCCAGATCACCGACAGCAATGCGCTGACCCTGGGCACGCTGGCCACCGGCAACCTCACCGCGACCAGCAGCGGCGCCTTGAACCTGGGCGGCGGCAGCGTGACCGGCACGCTGGATGCGACCAGCAACGGCGGGGCGATCGGTCAAAGCAACGCGCTGACCGTCACCGGCCTGGCCGAGATCGACGCCGGCACCGGCGCGATCGCGCTGGGTAACGCCGGCAACGATTTTCAGGCGGCGGTGACGCTGACCGGCGGCACCACGGCGATCACCGACGGCGGCGCATTGACCCTCGGCCCCCTGACCACCGGCAATCTCACCGCGACCAGCACTGGCGCACTGAACCTGGGCCACGGCACGGTGACCGGCACCTTGGCTGCGACCAGCAACGGCGGCGCGATCACCCAGTCCGCAAGCAATCCGCTGACCGTCACCGGCACCAGCACCCTCAATGCCGGTAGTGGCGCGATCACACTGGACGACGTCGCCAACGACTTCGGCGGCGCCGTGTCGCTGACCGGCAGCGGCATCCGCCTGGCCGACGGCAACGACCTGGACGTGTCCGCGCTGACCCTGGGCAACAACAGCGCGCTGTCCCTGTCTGCGGCCGGCACGCTGACCTTGCCGAGCAGCGCGATCGCCACCGGCAGTGCCAACCTGAGCCTGCACAGCGGCAACGCGCTGGCCACGGCCGCAGCGCTGTCCGGCAGCAACGTCAGCCTGAGCGGCGACGACGGCCTCACCCTGGCGCACG
Source organism: Xanthomonas bonasiae (assembly GCF_017163705.1). Classification (GTDB taxonomy): domain Bacteria; phylum Pseudomonadota; class Gammaproteobacteria; order Xanthomonadales; family Xanthomonadaceae; genus Xanthomonas_A; species Xanthomonas_A bonasiae. The sequence goes on along the minus strand of NZ_JAFIWB010000007.1, from coordinate 90,431 downwards.
ACGTCACCGCCACCGGCACGCTGACGCTGACCACCGTCGACAGCGCGATCGCCCAGAGCGCCGGCGCAATCACCGCCTCCGCCACCAGCAGCGTCAATGCGGGCAGCGGCGCGATCACGTTGACCGGCGCGGGCAACCACTTCGGGCAGGCGGTCAGCCTGACCGGCGGCGCCACGGCGATCACCGACAGCGGTGCACTGACCCTGGGCACGTTGAGCACCGGCAACCTCGCTGCGACCAGCAACGGCGCTTTGAACCTGGGTAGCGGTACGGTGACAGGCACCTTGGCCGCGACCAGCAATGGCGGCGCGATCGTTCAATCCACCAGCAACCCATTGACGGTCACCGGCACCAGCAATCTCAATGCCGGTAGCGGCGCGATCACCCTGACCACCAGCGGCAACGACTTCGGCCAGACGATCAGCCTCACCGGCGGCACCACCCAGATCACCGACAGCAATGCGCTGACCCTGGGCACGCTGGCGACCGGCGATCTCACCGTCACCAGCAGCGGCGCCTTGAATCTGGGCAGCGGCAGCGTGACCGGCACCCTGGCCGCGACCAGCAACGGCAATGCGATCACCCAATCCACCACCAACGCACTCGGCGTCACGGGCACCAGCAATCTCAACGCCGGCGCCGGATCGATCACCCTGACCACCAACGGCAACGACTTCGGCCAGGCGATCAGCCTCACCGGTGGCATCACCCAGATCACCGACAGCAACGCGCTGACGCTCGGCACGCTGGCCACCGGCAACCTCACCGCGACCAGCAGCGGCGCACTGGACCTGGGCAGCGGCACGGTCAACGGCGCGCTGACTGCGACCAGCAACGGCGGCGCGATCACCCAGTCCACCACCAACGCACTCGGCGTCACCGGCACCAGCAACGTCAATGCCGGCAGCGGCGCCATCACCCTGACCACCAGCGGCAACGATTTCGGCCAGGCGGTCAGCCTCACCGGCGGCGGCACCCAGATCGCCGACAGCAACGCGCTGATGCTCGGCACGCTGACCACCGGCAACCTCACCGCGACCAGCGCCGGTGCCTTGAACCTGGGCAGCGGCACGGTGACCGGCACCCTCGCCGCGACCAGCAATGGCGGTGCGATCACCCAGTCCACCACCAATGCACTGGTCGTCACCGGCGCCGGCACCCTCAACGCCGGCGCCGGATCGATCACCCTGACCACCAGCGGCAACGACTTCGGCCAGGCGGTCAGCTTGACCGGCGGCAGCGTCGCGATCGCCGACAGCAACGCGCTGACGCTCGGCACGTTGACCACCGGCAACCTCGTCGCGACCAGCAACGGCGCGCTGAACCTGGGCAGCGGCACGGTCAATGGCGCATTGACCGCGACCAGCAACGGTGGCGCGATCACCCAGTCCACCATCAACGCATTGGCCGTCACCGGCAGCAGCAACCTCGACGCCGGTAGCGGATCGATCACGCTGGCCACTGCCGGCAACGACTTCGGCCAGGCGGTCAGCTTGACCGGCGGCAGCAGCGCGATCACCGACAGCAACGCGCTGACCCTGGGCACGCTGACCACCGGCAACCTCACCGCGACCAGCAGCGGCGCGCTGAATCTGGGCAGCGGCACGATCAACGGCGCGCTGACCGCGACCAGCAACGGCGGCGCCATCATCCAATCCGCCAGCAGCCCGCTCACGGTCGCCGGCACCAGCACGCTCGATGCCGGCAGCGGGTCGATCGTGCTCGCCAACGCCGGCAACGACTTCGTCGGCGCGGTCGATCTCAGCGGCAGCGGCATCCAGCTCGCCGACCGCAACGACCTGAGCATCGCCGCCGTCCACAACGGCAACAACGCCGCGCTGTCGCTGCTCGCCGACGGTTCGCTCGACCTGCCGGGCGGCGCGATCGACACCGGCAGCGGCGATCTGAGCCTGATCGCCCGCCACGGCACCCTGCATCTGGGCGGCGCGCTGAGCGGCCACAACCTGACCCTCGGCGGTGGCAGCGGCCTGAGCCTGGCCGACGACGTCGCCGCGACCGGCACCCTGCAGCTGAGCACGGACAACGCGGCCATCGTGCAGTCGGGCGGTGCGCTGACCGTCGGCGGCAGCAGCACCCTGTCCACCGGCAGCGGCAGCATCGCCCTGACCGGTGCCGGCAACCATTTCGCCGGCAGCGTCGACATCGCCGGCGGCGCGGTGCAACTGCATGACAGCGGCGCGCTGACGTTGGGCACGCTGTCGGTCGACAGCCTGGCGGTGAGCAGCGGCGGCGCGCTGAACCTCGGCAGCGGCAGCGTACGCGGCGCCCTGCAGGCCGACAGCGGCAACGCCGCGATCGGCCAGAGCGGCGCGCTCGACATCGGCGGCGCCACCCGCCTGGCGGCCGGCAGCGGCGCGATCACGCTGGACCAGGCCAACCGCTTCGCCGGCACGCTGGCATTCGACGGTGGCGCCGTCCGCATCGACGCGCTCGACGCGCTGACCCTGGGCGCCTCCACCGCCACCGCGTTGCAGCTCGCCACCACCGGTGCGCTGAGCCAGAACGGCGCATTGATCGTGACCGGCGATACCGCGATCGCTACCGGCAGCGGCGCCATCGCGCTCGACAACGCCGGCAACGACTTCCAGGGCCTGCTAGCGCTCAGCGGCGGTGCCGCGCGCATCCGCGACGTCAACGCGTTGTCCCTGGGGACGCTGTCGCTGGGCGCGCTGGACGTCGGCAGCCAAGGCGCACTGAACCTGGGCGAAGGCAGCATCGCCGGCGACCTGGTCGCCGCCAGCGGCGGCGGCGCAGTGACCCAGCGCGGCGCGCTGCAGGTGGGCGGCAGCACCACGATCGACAGCGGCGGCGGCGCGATCGCGTTGGACACGGCCGGCAACGACTTCCAGGGCGAGGTGAACCTCGCCGGCGGCGCCGTTACCCTGCGCGACCGCAACGCACTGGCGCTGGGCAGCGTGGCGGTCGCCGCGCTGAACGTGACCAGCGGCGGCGCCTTGTCGCTGGGCCAGGGCCGCATCGGCGGCGATCTGGTCGCACGCAGCGACGCTGGCGGCGGCACCACCTCCAGCATCGTCACCGCCAGCGCCGCCACGCCGGCGGCGAGCGGCGGCGGCATCGGCCAGCGCGGCGCGCTGACCGTCGCCGGCGCCACCACCCTGGATGCCGGCAGCGGCGCGATCGCGCTGACCGATACCGGCAACGATTTCCAGGGCACAGTGCAGGCCAGCGGCGGCGACATCGCCATCGCCGATCGCAACGATTTGACGGTGGCGGCGCAGGCCAGCGGCAGCCTGGCGCTGAGCGCGGCCGGCGCGCTGCGCACGGCCGGCGCGTTGCGCGGCAGCAGCATCGGCTTGAGCGCCGGTGGCGACCTGGGCCTGGGCCACGACGTGAGCAGCGGCGGCAGCCTGCAATTGCACAGCGGCGGCGCGATCGCGCAGACCGCCGGCACGCTCAGTGCCGCGTCGCTGAGCGGCAGTTCCGGCGGCGCCACCAGCCTGACCGGCGCCAACGCCATCGCCGCGCTCGGCGCCTTCGACGCAACCCAACTGAGCCTGCGCACGCTGGGCGACCTGAGCGTGACCGGTCCGGTCGCGGTCGCCGGTGCGCTGCGCCTGGATGCGGGCGGCGATCTGGCGATCGGCAGCGCGCTCAGCGGCCAGAGCGTCTGGCTGCAGGCCGGCGGCGACCTGAGCGAAACCGGCGGCGGCCGCATCAGCGCCGACACGCTGAGCGGCAGCGTCGGCGGCAGCACCCGGCTGGGCGCCGCCGGTGCGGCGATCGACAACCGCATCGGCACCCTGGGCGATTTTTCCTCGCCCGGCGGCTTCAGCCTGACCAATGGCCAGAGCCTGACCCTGTCCGCGCTCAACGGCAGCGCCTACACCGTCAATGCCGGCACCTCGGCGCTGTACCTGGCGGTGCTCGGCGACCTGCTGCAGGCCGATACCACCTGGCTGTACGACGGCGCCGGCACCTTCTCGGCCAGCGGCCGCATCGGCACCGCCGCCAATCCGATCTACGTGCTGGGCGTGCGCAACCAGACCGTGGCGGCGATCGGCCTGCCGCCGGCGTACTTCTACGCGCTCGCCGCCGACGGCAGCCTGCTCGGCGTGGTTGGCGAGTCGGGCATCAACGTACCGACCTCGGCGTTCGCCAGCCGCGCGCAGAGTTCCAGCAACCGCACCATCGCCTACGTGGACCTGAGCGCGGCCAACGCCAACTACCGCGCGTTCGGCCTGGTCAAGCCGGGCCTGCGCCTGCCGGCCGACCAGCAGCCGGCCTGCGACGCCGACGATCCGGATGCGCAATGCACGCAGGAATGAGCGCACCGCGCCGCCGTCCCGTTTCCCTGCCGGCGTGTGCCCTCGCCACGCCGGCCGCATCCGCCCCGGAGTGATTGCGCATGAGCACCGAACAGACCCTCGAGACGCTGCTGGCGCCGATCGCCGACGACGCGGCGTCCGGCCCGGACCTGGAATACGACCCCGACTTCCTGGCGCTGGACCGCGCCGCGGCGAACAAGGCCGAGCGCGCGGTCGGCGACAGCGTGATCGCCGCCGAGGAGCCGGACTGGGACAAGGTGCAGACGCTGGCGCTGACGCTGTTCCGCCGCAGCCACGACCTGCGCGTGGCGATCCACCTGAGCGCGGCCTGGCTGCGCCTGCGCGGCCTGCCCGGCTGGGCCGACGGCCTGGCCCTGGTGCACGCGCTGCTGGCGCAGCGCTGGGACAGCGTGCACCCGCAGCTGGACGCCGAGGACGACGACGACCCGACCGCGCGGGTCAACGCGGTGGTCGCGCTGGGCGATCCGCTGGGCCTGCTCGGCGCGCTGCGCAGCACCGCCTTCGTGCAATCGCCGCGGCTGGGCCGCTTCAGCCTGCGCGACCTGCGCGTGGCCAACGGCAGCGTGAAGCCGGCCAATGCCGGCGACAGCGTGCCGTCGCTGACCGAGATCGAGGCCTGCTGCCTGGACTGCCCGCTGGAAGCGCTGGGCGAGACCGTGGCCGCGGTGCAGCGTGCGCAGCAGCTGGCGCGCGAGGTGGACGCGCTGTTCGCCGAACGCATCGGCAGCGCCGCGCCGGACCTCAAGCCGCTGCTCGGCGACCTGCGCGACCTGGAGCGCTTCCTGCTGCCGCAATGGACCGCGCGCAACGGCGGCGCAGCCGAGGGCGACGCGGCGGGCGAGGCGCCGGCCGACGGCCAGGGCGGCACTGCCGCACCCGCCGGAGCCGGCGGCAATGCCCGCATCGCCAGTCCCGACGACGTGATGCGCCGGCTCGACGAGATCTGCGCCTACTACGCCAGCCACGAACCCTCCAGCCCGGTGCCGCTGCTGCTGCGCCGCGCGCAGCGCCTGGTCGGGCGCAACTTCCTGGACCTGCTCAAGGAACTGGCCCCGGCCGGGGTCAGCGAACTGCAGCACGTGGCCGGCGTCCGCGACGAGGACGCCTGAGCCGGCGCGTGCCGCCGGCTGCGGTGCCGGCGTTCCCCCGGTGCAGGCAGCTTCGGCCCGGCACCGCCGAAGTCGGGGGCGTTTCAGGCGCCGTGCGTCGCGACTGAAGTCGCTCCCACAAGGGGCTTGCGGCGTGCCGGCCGGTGCACTGTGGGGGACTTCAGCCCCGCCTGCTGCCGAAGCCGGATAGCTGGACGACTTCGCTCGTCGCGGTTGAAACCGCGCCTACGGGAAACGGCCGGCGTGTCGGGTGTACTGCAGGAGGGGCTTCAGCCCCGACATGGCGCCGAAACCGCTGTTGTTGCCGACTCCGTGCGTCGCGATTGAAGTCGCTCCCGCAAAGGCCAGCAGCGCGCTGGTTGGGCGCACTGCGGGAGCGACTTCGGTCGCGACGTGCGGAGCATCCGAAAGCGCGCCAGGTTTCCGTTTGTGGCAGCGGTGCGCGGCCGGCGCTGGATCGAGCATTCCCGATCCGGCGTCACCAGCTATACAGCTTCCAGTACACCGGCGACACATTGTCCTTGCTGCCGTCCATGTGCCCGTCGCCGTTCTGGTCGTAGAGGTAGTAGGCCGGGGCGTTGGCCGGGGTCACCTTGACCGCGCGCAGCTGGCCGGAGACCCGGTATTCGTCCACGCTGTCGCCGTTGTCCATCGTGCGATGGATCACGTCCGCGCCGCGGACGTCCACCGGCGGGCCGTCGGGGCCGATCCCGGTCGAGGCGCAGCCCGCCAGCAGCAACAGTGGAACCAGCATCAGGGCTTTCATTGCAGCATTCTCCACGGCGAAGTCGTCGCACGGATTATGCGCCGAGAGGCCGCATTCGGCGCGTAACGGCTGGATGCGTGTAGCGCTTCACCCAACCCCTCTCTTGATGGGCTGGCGGCTGTTCCTTCTCCCACCGGGACCATGGCCCCCTTTTCGGGGGGAAGGTGCCCCGCAGGGCCGGATGAGGGTACGGGCGCAGCCTCGCGCACCCAATCTCAGCGAGTCGCTTCGCGCCGCACCCTCACCCCAACCCCTCTCCCGGCGGGAGAGGGGCTAGCGGCGGTCCCTTCTCCCACCGGGAGAAGGTGCCCCGCAGGGGCGGATGAGGGTACGGGCGCAGCCTCGCGCACCCAACCCCAGCGAGCCGTTTCGCGCCTTACCCTCACCCCAACCCCTCTCCCGGCGGGAGAGGGGCTAAGCGGCTGTTCCTTCTCCCATCGGGAGAAGGTGGCCCGCAGGGCCGGATGAGGGTACGGGCGAAGCCTCGCGCACCCAACCCCAGCGAGTCGCTTCGCGCCTTGCCCTCACCCCAACCCCTCTCCCGGTGGTAGAGGGGCTCTGGTCCCCGGTCCCGAGCCAGGTGCAGCGTAGAATTGCCCGATGAGCCGATTAGTCCTGATCGACGGGTCCAGTTACCTGTATCGCGCGTTCCACGCGCTTCCCCCGCTGACCAACCCCGCCGGCGAGCCCACCGGCGCGCTGTTCGGCGTGGTCAACATGCTGCGCGCCACGCTGAAGGAGCGCCCCGAGTACGTCGCCTTCGTGGTCGATGCGCCGGGCAAGACCTTCCGCGACGACCTGTACGCGCAGTACAAGGCCAACCGCCCGCCGATGCCCGACGAGCTGCGCGCGCAGGTCGAGCCGATGTGCCAGATCGTGCATGCGCTGGGCATCACCATCCTGCGCGAGGGCGGGGTCGAGGCCGACGACGTGATCGGCACCCTGGCCCTGCAGGGCGCCGGCGACGGCCTGGACGTGACCATCTCCACCGGCGACAAGGACTTCGCCCAGCTGGTGCGCCCCGGCGTGCAGCTGGTCAACACCATGAGCGGCAGCCGCATGGACTCCGACGCGGCGGTGATGGAGAAGTTCGGCGTGTGGCCGAGCCAGATCGTCGACCTGCTGGCGCTGATGGGCGACGCCATCGACAACGTGCCGGGCGTGGACAAGTGCGGCCCCAAGACCGCGGCCAAGTGGCTGGCCGAATACGGCTCGCTGGACGGGGTGATGGCCAATGCCGACGCGATCAAGGGCAAGATCGGCGAGAACCTGCGCGCGGCGCTGGCGCGGCTGCCGCTGAACCGCGAACTGGTCACGATCAAGACCGACGTGGCCCTGCCCGGCGGGCCGCGCACGCTGGCCCTGCGCGAGCAGGACCCGGACCTGCTGCGCGGCCTGTACCAGCGCTACGGCTTCACCCAGGCGCTGCGCGACCTGGACGGCGGCGTGGCCGCCCCGGCCGGCGCCGCCGAGGTGACCCCCAGCCTGCGCGGTACCGCCGCCGGCTACGCCCGCGCCGCCGCGCCGATCGACGACACCCTGGACCCGGCGCTGGCCGCCAAGGGCGAATACGCCGCGATCATGACCCCGGAGCAGTTCGAACACCTGCTGCAGCGCCTGCGCGCGGCCGCCGGCTTCGCCTTCGATACCGAGACCGACGCGCTGGACGCGATGCGCGCCAACCTGGTCGGGCTCAGCTTCGCGATCGAACCGGGCCGCGCCGACTACCTGCCGCTGGGCCACGACTACCCCGGCGCGCCGGTGCAGCTGGACCGGACCCTGGCGCTGGCGGCGCTGAAGCCGCTGCTGGAGGACCCGGCCAGGCCCAAGGTCGGCCAGCACGGCAAGTACGACCTGCACGTGCTGCGCCGCCACGGCGTGGACGTGCGCGGCTACGCCGACGACACCATGCTGGAGAGCTTCGTGCTCAATTCCACCGCCAGCCGCCACGACATGGATTCGCTGGCGCGGCGCTACCTGGGCTACGACACGGTTAAGTACGAGGACGTGGCCGGCAAGGGCGCCAAGCAGATCGCGTTCTCGCAGGTGGCCATCGACGACGCCACCGGCTACGCCGCCGAGGACGCCGACATCACCCTGCGCCTGCACCGCGCGCTGTCCGCGCAGCTGGACGCCGAGCCGGCGCTGGCCAAGGTCTACCGCGAGATCGAGATGCCGCTGGTGCCGGTGCTGGCACGGATCGAGGCCAACGGCGTCAGTGTGGACATGGCCGAACTGCGCAGGCAGAGCCAGGACCTGAGCCAGCGCATGCTCGCCGCGCAGCAGAAGGCCACCGCGCTGGCCGGGCGCACCTTCAACCTGGATTCGCCCAAGCAGCTGCAGGCGGTGCTGTTCGACGAACTGAAACTGCCGGCGCTGATGAAGACCCCCAAGGGCCAGCCCAGCACCAACGAAGAGGCGCTGGAGGCGATCGCCGACCAGCACGAACTGCCGCGGGTGATCCTGGAATACCGCGGCCTGGCCAAGCTGCGCAGCACCTACACCGACAAGCTGCCGGAGATGATCAATCCCGACACCGGCCGCGTGCACACCAGCTACCACCAGGCCGGCGCCGCCACTGGACGGCTGTCCTCGGCCGATCCGAACCTGCAGAACATCCCGATCCGCACCGACGACGGCCGCCGCATCCGCCGCGCCTTCGTCGCCCCGCCCGGGCGCAAGCTGATCGCCTGCGACTACTCGCAGATCGAACTGCGGATCATGGCCCACCTGTCCGAGGACCCGGGCCTGCTGCGCGCCTTCGGCGCCGGCGTGGACGTGCACCGCGCCACTGCCGCCGAGGTGTTCGGGCGCAAGCTGGAGGACGTCACCAACAACGAGCGCCGCGCCGCCAAGGCGATCAACTTCGGCCTGATGTACGGCATGAGCGCGTTCGGCCTGGCCCGCAACCTGGGCATCGGCCGCGGCGAGGCGCAGGACTACGTGGCGCTGTACTTCAGCCGCTACCCGGCGGTGCGCGACTTCATGGAGCGCATGCGCGAGCAGGCGCGCACCCAGGGCTACGTGGAGACCCTGTTCGGCCGCCGCCTGTACCTGAACGACATCAACGCCAAGCAGCAGGGCCTGCGCGCCGGCGCCGAGCGCGCGGCGATCAACGCGCCGATGCAGGGCACCGCGGCGGACATCATCAAGCGCGCCATGGTCACCGTGGACGCCTGGCTGGAGCCGCACCGCGAGCGCGCGCTGATGATCCTGCAGGTGCACGACGAACTGGTGTTCGAGGCCGATGCCGACTTCGTCGACACGCTGCTGCCCGAAGTGACCCGGCTGATGGCCGGCGCCGCCGCGCTGAAGGTGCCGCTGGTGGTGGACAGCGGCGTCGGCGACAACTGGGACGAGGCGCATTAGTTGGGGTCAGGGAATCGGGAGTCGAGAATCGGGAACGGGAAGTCCGGGCCGGCCAGTGGCCGGGGCCTGGTGTGGTGAACGGGGATGGGGGCGCGTTGCCGTGGGCGGCCCGATTCGCGGGCGCAGGAGTGGTGGCCAGGCCGCGCTCGTGATGTTGCGGCACGCCTGAACGCCTTTATTCGAAATCGCGCGGCGTGGCGATCGGCCGGCCGGGAGCGTCGCAGCGCAACTGTCTACGCGCTGCTCCCAGCGTTGCTCGCGTAGCGAAGCAGACGGTTTCGCAGCGGTTTTGGAGCATCCATGCGCCAGACCGGCGAACAGCGCACGGTTTCGGGATCCACTCCGCATCACAAACGATCGTTCGCCGCGTTCTTGCGCACGGATCCACCCTATAAAAAGCAGTTGTTTCTGGAACCCTGCGTTGCGCTGGATTTCGTGAATGAATCGGTCCTTAATTCGATGAATTTTTAACTAAAATCTTCACGAACTAGCAAGGTGCAAAATGTTTTTATATCCCTCGACAGGCGCAATACCTGTCGCGGATCTCCTCCCATCCCCTGGAGCAGATCTAGGAACGGCGACTCCTCCCCAAGTCTCCGTTCCCTGGCCCCGCCGACCTCCCCCTGGTCCGCGGGGCTTTTTTATTGCCTGCGAAAAAATCCAGTTCAGCGCCATCGCCGCCGGCACACGCCGGGGCGCAACCACCAACCTGCGAGCCGCGCGATGCCCGATCTTTTTCATCTGTCGATGCCGTGGTGGGAATTCATTTTTCGCGCGGTGGTGGTGTATGTGGCGGTGCTGACCATGGTGCGGGTGTCGGGCAAGCGCGCGATGGGGCAATTGACACCGTTCGACATGCTGCTGATCGTGCTGCTCGGCAATGCGGTGCAGAACGCCCTGCTGGGCCAGGACACCTCGCTCGGCGGCGGCCTGTTGCTGGCGGCGACGCTGATCGCGTTGAACTTCGGGGTCGGCCTGATCACCTCGCGCAGCGATCGCGCCGAGCGCCTGATCGAAGGCGAGCCGGTGGTGCTGGCGCGCGACGGCCATGTGTTCCGCCAGGTGCTGCGCCGCGAACTGGTCAGCAACGCCGACTTCGAGGCGGCGATGCGCCAGCAGGGCTGCCCGGGCCTGGACAACGTGCGCCTGGCGCTGCTGGAGACCAACGGCCACATCACCATCCTGACCGCCAAGGACGGTTGATCCCTGTAACCCCCTGTAGGAGCGGCTTCAGCCGCGACCGGGGCTTTCCCAGTAACGCCCGGTCGCGGCTGAAGCCGCTCCTACAGGAAGCGGCGGCGTCGCCGCGACTAGCGGCGCGTCTCGGTCGGTTGCTCCAGCTGGTACAGCGCGTCGTCCAGCACGTCCCACTGGGTGGCCAGCTGCGCGCGCGCATCCTGCAGGCCGCGATTGTAGAACTGCGCGCCGATGCGCTCGGCGACGAAATCGAGCAGGAATTCGGCCTCGAAGCTGCCGATCTGCTGCTGCAGTTCCTCGCGCAGGTAGCGCTGCAACTGCTCGGCGATGCGCGCCTTGTCCTCGCGCCCCAGCACACCCGACGGCAACGGCGTGCGGCTCATGCCAGCCAATCGCGCGGCACCAGGTACTCGGCCAGGCGCGCCTCGGCGCTGTCCGGCTCGGGCTGGAAGCCGTATTCCCAGCGCACCCGCGGCGGCAGGCTCATCAGGATGCTCTCGCTGCGGCCGCCGCTCTGCAGGCCGAACAGGGTGCCGCGGTCGTAGACCAGGTTGAACTCGACGTAGCGCCCGCGCCGGTACAGCTGGAACTCGCGCTCGCGCTCGCCCCAGGGCAGCGCGCGGCGGCGCTCGACGATCGGCAGGTAGGCATCCAGGAACCCGTCGCCGACCGCGCGCTGGTAGGCGAAGTCGCGCTCGAAGTCGGCGTGCAGGTCGTCGAAGAACAGCCCGCCCACGCCGCGGGTCTCGTTGCGGTGCTTGAGGAAGAAGTATTCGTCGCACCAGCGCTTGTGCGCGGCATAGCGGTCTTCGCCGAACGGCGCGCACAGCGCCTGCGCGGTGCGGTGCCAGTGGCGCACGTCTTCGTCGAACGGGTAATACGGGGTCAGGTCGAAGCCGCCGCCGAACCACCAGGCCACGGTTTCGCCGTCGCGCTCGGCGCGGAAGAAGCGCACGTTGGCGTGGGTGGTGGGCAGGTAGGGGCTGTGCGGGTGGAACACCAGCGACACGCCGGTGGCGCGCCACGAGGCGCCGGCCAGTTCCGGGCGGTTGGCGCTGGCCGAGGGCGGCAGGCGCGTGCCGGACACGTCGGAGAAGCCGATCCCGGCCTGCTCGAACAGCGCGCCGTCGCGCAGGATGCGGGTGCGCCCGCCGCCGCCCTCCGCACGCTGCCACAGGTCCTCGGCGAAGCGGGCGCGGCCGTCGGCGGCCTCGATGGCGGCGCAGATGCGGTCCTGCAGGCCGGTCAGGTAGTCGCGTACTCGGTCGAACTCGGTCATGGTGGCGGTAGGCAGTCGGGCGGGGGAGGGGCAGCCATCTGGAGCTGGGCGACAGGCAGCGGCGTGCCGCACATTATTGCGTGCCGATCGCCGGGGGCTGTTAACGCGGTCGGATGACCGCATTGCCGCGCGCTGCGTTCGAGCGTCGAGGCGTGGCACCGCGGCTGGCTGGGCGCACGGGGGCCTTTCCGGGCCGCCCGTGTCGTGTGCCTGGGGGTGTCATCCATGTCAGAGCAGGTCGCAGTCCCAACCCGCAGGACTACGCCCGCGCGTGCGCGCTGCCGTGTCGGCGCCGACGTGGACACGCATGCGCGGCGGCGGCGCGGGTCGCCCGGGGAGGGAGGACACGCCCTAGGGCGCCGTGGCCCCGCAGTGGTCGGCCGCGTCGCCGAAGAACACCACGAAGCGGTGCGCGCGATCCAGGCCGAGCAGCCGCTTCGCGCCGAGCGGACGCAGCCGCCATGGCTGTCCATCCTGCTGGCGCAGCGCGACCTGCCCGTCCTGCAGACGCGCTTCCATCACGTTGCCGTTGCCGTCGCGCACGCTGCCATCGGCGCCGAACTGCAGGCTGATCGCGTCGCCGATGGGGGCGATGAAACGGCCGCATGGCAGCCGCGTGGTCGGCGGCGACTGCAGCAGCGCCGCGTCCACGTCTTCCAGTGCCGTGGTGCGGCCGCAGGCCACCGGATCGGACAGGGCGCAGGCCTGTTCCAGCAGCGCCTTGGCGCGCAGGAACTGGCCGTCGTCCCACTGCCGTTCCGCCGCCGCCGTGCAGATCTGCGGGGAGGCGCTGCGCTGGCATACGGCTTCGGGCTGCACGGCAGCCCCGGCCTGGTCGGGGGCGGTGGTCGCCGTCGCTGCGGGATCGAGCAGCGCACGGCAGGCGAACGGCAACTGCGGCCCGCACAGCGCCGCGGCTTGCGCTTGGTCGCCTGACGCCAGCCGCTGCGCGCAGGCCGGCAGGTCCGCGCGGCATTGCGCGATCGCCGCTGTCGCCGCCGGGACGGAGGCGGCGCAGGGCGCGCTGCTGCCGCGCCGATAGACGGTGCCGTCCGCCGCACGGACCTGCGCGGCGTCCGCCGACAGCGTGTAGCGCTCGCTGCGGCCGCTGGCCAGATCGAACAGCTGCAAGGCGTTGCCCTCGCGCTGCAGATGGAAGCGCCGCGGCGTGTCCTGCTCGGGTTCCAGCCGCGCGCTGTCGGCGCTTTCCAGGTACAGCGCGTTCTGCGCGCCGTCCACGTACAGCCCGCAGACGGGGGCGGCGGGCGCGGCGGCGGCGCAGGCGGCGATGCCGAACCAGGCCAGCGCGAACAGGGTGGCGCCGGCCAGGAAGCGGCGGCTGGGGCAATGCGATGTCATCGGAAATCCTTTTCGAAGCCGGCGATGCCGGCGGGTGGGATCAGCTGCGGAACTCGGCGCGGATCGCCGGCCGGTACAGCTGGTAGACGATCCAGCCATGCAGCGCGGCGAAGACCAGGGAGGTCACTGCGGCGGTGGCCATGCTGATCATGCGTCCGGACTGCAGCTGAGCGAGCAACTGCGCGCCGTCGGCGCTCTGCAGCAGCGCCTTGGGCAGCATCTGGTGCATCGCGCCGAAGAAGTGCCACATCAGCGGCAGGCTGGCGAAGTTGGCCAGTCCGGTGACGACCAGGAAGGCGACGAAGCTCAGCCGTGCCCATTCGCGCCGTTGCTGCAGCCCCCACGCGGAGGCGCTGAACAGCAGCGCCAGCAATGCCGACAGCAGCGACAGCGCGAGCATGTGGTCCAGGCACCATTGCCACAGCGCCGGCGGCGTGATGCCGACGCGCGCGAACAGCCCTTGCAGCGCGCCATCGGGCAGCAGCGCCAGCACCGCCACCTGGCACAGCGCGTACAGCAGCCAGACCACGCCGACCACCAGCGAGATCTTCGCCATCGTGTCGATCATCGGGTTGCGTGCGGAGGGCAGGGGCGGGGGTGGCATCGGCGGTCCTTCGATGGGGTGGCGGCACGAGGGGGCCGCGAAGCGTCCGGCAAGGATAGGGCGGGTGGCTGCCGGCGCAAGCGAGCGGTGCCCCTTCGCCCGCCGGTCAGCGGCAAGCCGGCGCTTCGCTCGTCGCGACTGAAGGCGCTCCCACAACAGCCCCTGCGTTCCGCAGGCAGTCCTGTAGGAGCGGCTTCAGCCGCGACCGCTTGCCGAAAGGCAGACCTATTTCAACTGCTGCTCGAACAGCTTCAACACCCGCTTGTATTCGTCCAGCCACGAATCGGCGCGGGTGAAGCCGTGCTTTTCCAGCGGGTACGGGGCGATCTCCCAGTTGTCCTTGTGCAGCTCGATCAGCTTCTGGCTCATGCTCACCGAATCGCGGAAGAACACGTTGTCGTCGACCATGCCGTGGGCGATCAGCAGGTGGTCGCGCAGGCCGGCGGCGTATTCGATCGGCGAGGAGGCGCGGTAGGCCTCCGGGTCCAGCTCCGGGGTGTTGAGGATGTTGGCGGTGTATTCGTGGTTGTACTGGGTCCAGTCGCCGACCGGGCGCAGCGCGGCGCCGGCCTTGAACGTGCCGGGGCTGCGGAACAGCGCCATGTAGGTCATGAAGCCGCCGTAGGAGCCGCCGTAGATGCCGGCGCGGTCGCGGTCGCCCTGCTTGTCGGCGACCAGCCAGTCCAGGCCGTCCAGGTAGTCCTCCAGCTCCGGATGGCCCATGTTGCGGTAGATCGCGGTGCGCCAGTCGCGGCCGTAGCCGGCGCTGGCGCGGTAGTCCAGGTCGAGCACCACGTAGCCCTTCTGCACCAGCAGGTTGTGGAACATCTGCTCGCGGAAGTACGGGGTGTAGCGCGCCGACACGTTCTGCAGGTAGCCGGCGCCGTGCACGAACATCACGATCGGGTAGCGCTTGCCGGGTTCGGGGTGCTGCGGGCCGTAGTACTTGCCCCAGACCACGCCGGCACCGTGCTTGGACGGCACCTGCACGTACTGCGGCTGGATCCAGGCGCGCGCCTTGAACGCGGCGCTGCGGGTGTCGGTGAGGGTGCGCGCGCTGCCGCCGGCCACCGGCACGACCGCCAGCTGCGGCGGCAGGTAGCTGCCCGAATAGCGCACCAGCAGCTGCTGGCCGTCCGGCGACAGCGCGAAGTCTTCCACGCCGTCGAGCGCGGTCAGTTCGCTGACGCGGTCGTCGCGCAGGTCGAGCTTGCACACTTCGTAGTCGCCCGGCCACTTGCGGTTGCACAGGAACAGGAAGCCCTGGCCGTCGGCAGTGGCGATCGGCGCGGAGACTTCCCATTTGCCCGAGGTGCGTTGCCGCGGCTTGTCGTTGCCGCGCTGGGTGTACAGGTGCGCATAGCCGGATTGCTCGGACAGCAGCCACAGCGTCTGGTTGTCCGCCAGCCAGCCGAAGTCGTTGAAGCTCCAGCCGATCCAGGCCGCGTCGGTGAGACGGTGGCGGTTGAGCAGGGTGGCCTTGCCCAGGTCGACGCTGGCGATCCAGCGGTCCTTGTTGTCCACTGCGCGCAGCATCACCGCGACATTGCGGCCGTCGTCGCTCCAGTGGATCGCCGGACCGGCGCCGTCGCCGTCGGTCTCCACGCGGATCGCGCGCGGCCCCTTCAGCGGTTCCTGCTTGGCCGCCTTGCGCAGCGCCGCCAGCGGATCGGCGTCGATGCCGGGCAGGGCGGCGACGTCGAGCTTGCGCGCGCTGCCGGCGCTCACGTCGACCAGCCACAGCGTCTGCGCCAGCGGCGGGTTGCGGCCGACGCGGGTGCGGGTTTCCTGGAATTCCTCGTAGCCCGATTCGGTCACGTACTTGGGCATCTTGCCGTCGCGGCCTTCGTCGCCGCTCTTGGCGTGGGTCACCACCAGCAGGTGGCGGCCGTCCGGCGACAGCGCGCTGTCGTCGATGGCCACGTCTTCGCCCAGGTACACCGGCGCCGGCGCACGGCTGCCGTCGGCGCGCCGCCAGGCCTGCTCCTGCTGCCGCGCCAGGTCGCGCTGCGCGCGATCGCGGGCCAGGGTTTCCAGGGTGCGCAGCTGCTGCTCGCGCAGCGCATCGGGCTTGGGCGCGGCGTCGGGATCGCGGTCGGCCTTGAGCACCGCCGCCTGCAGCGTGCCGCCGCCGGCGCTCCAGCGGTACCAGTCGTTGCCGACCCGCCACAGCGCGCCGCCGTCGGTGGTGAACTGCGGGCGCGCCGCGGCGTCGTTGCTGCGGGTCAGCTGGGTCAGCGCGCCGCTGCGCAGGTCGCGCAGGAACACGTCGCCGTTGCGCACGAACAGCATGCGCTGGCGACGCGCGTCGTAGACCGGATCGGCCGCATCCAGGGTGCTGCGCTGGGTGTCCTCGACGCGCTGCGCAGCGGCGCCATCGACGCCCTGGCGGTAGGTGTCGCGCACCGGGCTGCCGGCGCGCTTGAGCTGGTACTGCACCTGGCGCCCGTCCCAGGCCCACCAGGCGGCCTCGACCGGCGGCCCGATCCAGTCCGGATCGGCCATCGCCTGCTCGATCGTCAACGGAGCGGCGGTTTCCTGCGCGGCGGCCAGCGGCGCCAGGCAGGACAGGGACAGCAACACAACGCACAGGGTTACGCGACGCATCTGGATTCCGGACGAACGGGCAAGCGGGGAGGGTAGCAGCCGCGATGGCGCGGCGACTGCGCCGTTGGTCATGGGGCGGCCGGGATTGGGGATTCGGCATTGGGGATTCGCAGAGGCCTCTCGCTTTGCCAATCCCGAATCCCCAATCCCCAATCCCGGCCCTGCGACAAGACGTCACACGCAATTTCGCCCGGCTGGGCCAACAATGGCGGCCAGTTACGGTTTCACGAGCGACGTCCATGGACGCAGTGCTGCTCTCGCGTATCCAGTTCGGATTCGTCATCAGTTTCCACGTGTTGTTCCCGGCCTTCACCATCGGCCTGTCGAGCTGGCTGGCGTTCCTGGAGTGGCGCTGGCTGCGCACCCGCGACACGCTGTGGCGCGACCTGTATTTCTTCTGGCTGAAGATCTTCGCGGTGTCGTTCGGCATGGGCGTGGTCAGCGGCATCGTGATGAGCTTCCAGTTCGGCACCAACTGGTCGGTGCTCAGCGAGCGCGCCGGCAACATCCTCGGCCCGCTGCTCAGCTACGAAGTGCTGACCGCGTTCTTCCTGGAGGCCTCGTTCCTCGGGGTGATGCTGTTCGGCTGGCGCAAGGTGCCGGAGAAGCTGCACTTCCTGTCCACCTGCCTGGTCGCGCTGGGCACGCTGATCTCCACCTTCTGGATCCTGTCGGCCAACAGCTGGCTGCACACGCCGGCCGGCTACGCCATCGTCGATGGCGTGTTCCAGCCGGCGCACTGGCGCGAGGTGATCTTCAATCCGTCGTTCCCGTACCGGCTGGCGCACATGGTGCTGGCCGCGTTCATCACCACCTGCTTCGTGATCGGCGGGGTCAGCGGCTGGTACCTGCGCCGTGGCGTGCACGTGCAGGTGGCGGGGCGGATGCTGAAGCTGGCGGTGGCGTTCGCCGCGATCGCGGTGCCGCTGCAGATCGCCGCCGGCGACGCGCATGGCCTGAACACGCTCGAGCACCAGCCGATCAAGGTGGCGGCGATGGAGGCGCACTGGCATGGCGAGGCGCCCGGCGCCGGCGTGCCGCTGGTGCTGTTCGCGGTGCCCAACGAACAGGCCGAGCGCAACGACTACGAGGTCAAGATTCCGCGCGTGGGCAGCCTGATCCTGACCCATACCCTGGACGGCGAGATCGCGCCGCTGACCTCGGTGCCCGCCGACGAACGGCCGCCGGTGAAGCCGGTGTTCTACGCGTTCCGGATCATGGTCGGCCTGGGCATGGCGATGCTGCTGCTGGCCTTCGTGTCGCTGTGGTTCTGGTGGCGCGGCACGTTGTTGCGCCGGCGCTGGCTGCACGTGGCCTGGAACGCGATGCTGCCGGCCGGGTTCTTGGCCTTGCTGGCCGGCTGGTTCGTCACCGAGATCGGGCGCCAGCCATACGTGATCTACGGGCTGTTGCGCACCCGCGATGCGGTCAGCGCGATCAGCCCGGCGATGGTGTGGGTGTCGCTGGGCGTGTATGTGGCCGCCTACGCCTTCGTGTTCGGCTTCGGCGGCTGGTACATCCTGAAGATGCTGCGCAAGGGGCCGCTGCCGCACGAGCCCGAGCCGCAGCTGCACGATGGCGACAGGACGCCGGCGCGGCCGATCTCGGCGGCCGGCGACGATCTCGAGGAGACACGCTGATGGACATGGCCACCGTGCTGCCGGTGATCTGGTTCGGGGTGATCGGGTTCGGCGTGCTGATGTACGTGCTGCTGGACGGCTTCGTGCTCGGCCTGGGCATCCTCGCCCCGTTCGCCGAGGACGAGGACCAGCTCGACCTGATGATGAACACCGCCGCGCCGATCTGGGACGGCAACGAGACCTGGCTGGTGCTCGGCGGCGCCGGCCTGCTGGCGGCGTTCCCCAAGGCCTATGCGCTGATCCTGTCGGCGCTGTACCTGCCGGTGCTGCTGATGCTGATCGCACTGGTGTTCCGCGGCGTGGCGTTCGAGTTCCGCTTCAAGGCGCATCGCTCCAAGTACCTGTGGGGCTGGGCGTTCGCGCTGGGCTCGCTGTGCGCGGCGTTCTGGCAGGGCGTGATCCTCGGCGCGCTGGTCGAGGGCATGCCGCTGCAGGGCGGCAAGTACCTCGGCGGCGTGCTGGGCTGGTTCAGCCCGTTCTCGATGCTGACCGGCGCGGCGGTGGTGTTCGGCTATGCGCTGCTCGGCGGCAGCTGGCTGATCCTGAAGACCGAAGGGCCGATGCAGCGCATCGCGCGTTCGCTGACCCGGCCGCTGGTGCTGGTGGTGGTGGTGTTCATGGGCCTGGTCAGCGCCTGGCTGCCGTTCCTGGACTCGCGGATCATGGCGCGCTGGTTCCACGGCGGCAATTTCTGGTGGCTGTCGCCGGTGCCGCTGCTGGTGCTGGTCAACGCGTTCGCGCTGTGGCGCGCGGCGATGGCGCAAGGCCGCGACGCGCGCCCGTTTGTGCTGACCCTGTGCTTCTTCGTGCTCGGTTTCTTCGGGCTGGTGCTGGGCATCTGGCCGAACATCGTGCCGCCGGGGCTGACCATCTGGGAAGCGGCGTCGCCGCCGTCCTCGCAGGGCTTCGTGCTGGCCGGGCTGGTGGTGCTGTTGCCGGTGATCCTGGGCTATACCGCATGGTCGTACCGGGTGTTCCGCGGCAAGATCACGGCCGACAGCGGCTACCACCACTGAGTTCTTCGGTGGAGTCGCGGCGCGCGCGCGGCGTGCCGCCATCGCGTGGGCAGTGCGCCCGGCTTGCCAGCGACGGCGGTGGCCGCCAAGCTACCGATTCGCGCTGCCCGTTGCGGGCCAGTCGCCCGCCGAGCCTTCGCCACGCATGCCTGTCGCTTCGTCCGCCGTTTCCCCGCCGCTCCTGCATCCGCTTGCCGTCGGCGACCTGCACCGCCCGCTGGCCTACGCCGGCGGCCAGCACATCGATCTGGCCACGTTCCTCGGCCATGTGCGCGGCCTGGCGGCGGTGCTGCCGCCGGGCCGGCATGCGCTGAACCTGTGCGAGGACCGCTACCGGTTCATGGTCGCGTTCTGCGCGGTGGCGCTGCGCGGGCAGACCTCGCTGCTGCCGTCCTCGCGCGCGCCGGCAGTAGTCGCCGAGGTGCAGCGCAGCCATGCCGACAGCTATTGCCTGGGCGACCTGGCGCTGGCCGAGTCGCCGCCGCGCTACTGGCAGCTGCCCGATCCGTTGCCGAGCCTGGACGGCGACATGCCGCAACTGGCGGCCGATGCGCTGGTCGCGATCGGCTTCACGTCCGGCAGCACCGGCACGCCGAAACCCAACCCCAAGACCTGGGGCAACTTCCTGACCAGCACCCGCCAGGATCTGCTGGCGCTGGTCGGATTGTGGGAGGCGGACGCGGTACCGCAGGTGGTGGCGACGGTGCCGCCGCAGCACATGTACGGCATGGAGCTGTCGATCCTGCTGCCGCTGGTGACGCCGCTGGCGGTGCATGCCGGGCGGCCGTTCTTCCCCGAGGACGTGGCGCGCGCGCTGGCGCAGGTGCCGGCGCCGCGGCTGCTGGTGACCACGCCGGTGCACCTGCGTGCGCTGGTCGAATCCGGCGTCGCCCTGCCGCCGCTGGCCGGCATCGTCTCGGCCACCGCGCCGCTGGCGCAGGAACTGGCCGCGGCCGCCGAGGCGCGCTTCGGCGGGCAGGTGCGCGAAATGTTCGGCTCCACCGAAACCTGCGTGTTCGCCAGCCGCCGCACCGCCTGCGAGGCGCAGTGGACGCCGCTGCCCGGCGTGCGCGTGGCGCCGCAACCGGACGGCACCCTGGTGCACGCGCCGCACCTGCCGCAGCCGGTGCTGCTGGCCGATCTGATGGACGTGGACGCCGACGGCCGCTTCCAGGTGCGCGGCCGCCAGGCCGACCTCCTGGAGATCGCCGGCAAGCGCGCCTCGCTGGCCGACCTGACCCGGCGCCTGCTGGCCGTGCCGGGCGTGGTCGACGGTGCGATGCTGCAACTGGAGCCGGAACCCGGTCAGGCGGTCGGCCGCATCGCCGCCGTGGTGGTCGCGCCGAGCCTGGACGAAGCCGCGATCCTGGACGCATTGCGCCGCGAACTGGACCCGGTGTTCCTGCCGCGCCGCCTGCGCAAGCTCGATGCCTTGCCGCGCAATGAGACGGGCAAGCTGCCGCGCGACCGCTTGCTGGCGCTGTTGGCGGGCGAGCGCGAGAGTTAGGGTCGATTGGCGCCGGATGCCGTAGCGTTCCGGTGACTGCCGCATCTGCGCAGCATGGCGCTGCATCGGCCGGGAAATCCGTTGCGGGTCCTGATCGGCCAAGCGGATACGGTACGCATCCCGCACGCCTGGCGGTCGTCGCTGCCTTTGGCACTCGGCTTGGCCTCAACGCCGAATGGAGCAGCCGCCGTTCTTCAGGATAAAGCGCTCAGGACCTCCGCCACCAGGCGCTCCAGGTCCACCGGCACGCGCGTATCCACCGCGACCACCGTCCCTAGTCCCACCGGCCCGGCGTACTCCGCAAGCATGTCCGGCGGCAGTTCTTTCAACGGATGCGCGGCGTGATGTGCGCTGGCCGCGGCGCGATCCCGGAAACGCCGGGCGGTTTCGTCGGGGCCGCAGTCGCAGTGAACTTCGACGATGACCGCGTCCAGGCTGGCCAGTTTGTCGCGTTCGTATGCGCTGCGGGGCCGGAAGTTGGCTTCCAGCACCGCGTGCGGCGCGTGGCGCGCCAGCGACCAGAGCAGTTCCATCGCCGCGCCGCCAAGCCGGCGTGACGCGGCCAGATCGCCGCCGCTGTCGCCGAGGCTGTCGGTCAGCGTTTCCTTGATGACATCCTTGCAGAACAGCGGAAAGCCGAGCCGTTTGGCGAGCGGCATCGCCAAGGTGGTTTTTCCTGCGCCAGGGGCGCCGGACACGATCACGATCTTGCGGCGACTGTCGGACATGGCGTGCCAGTGCGAGGATCTGGGGCGGACACCGCCGAACAGCTTGCGATGCTATTTGGGATTGGGGCGCGCGCATCTGCAGGTGGCGAACCGCAGTGGCAGTGGCGACCGAACGTCCTGCATTGCTCGACGCCTGGTCGAACGAACCGCACCAGCCGTCGCGGCGATGGCGAGCTGGCGCTCAGCCGCGCGCACGCTCACCCATGTACGCCATCGATCTCCACCGCCAGTTCGTTGCGGCAGATCACCGCGTGCAGCAGCAGGCGCGGCACGCGGTCGCCGAAGCGGGCATCGAGCGCGGCGGCGACCAGCGGCAGGTCGGCGGCTTCGCGGACGTAGACCTTGAGCCGGGTGCCGTCGCCGAACTGCGCCGGCAGGTCGGGGCTGTGGGTGCGCGCGGCGGCCAGCAGCGCGTCGAAGTTGGCGAAGGTTTCCTCCAACTGCGCCAGCAGCTGGCCGGTGTGCATCGATGCATGGCCGACCACGCTGGCGGTGCCGGACAGCAGCAGCGGCATGTCGCTGCCGGCCGGCGGCAGCATCGCGCGGGCGAAGCTCGGCGATTGCGGCCCGTACTGGCGCGGGTAGCGGTAGGCGCTGACCTGGCGCGGGTTCTCCAGCGGCGTGCCGGCCTGCGCGGCGGCCAGCCAGTAGATCTGGATCACCCGCGCATCGTCGCAACGGCCCACCGCGGTGGCCGCCGGCAGTTGGCTGGCGTCGAAGTCGCCCAGGCCGCGCGCGCGGCCGACGCAGAACTGGCGGTAGCGCTCGCGGTCGCCGCTGCCCAGGGTGATCGCGTCGAGGTAGTTCCAGATCCGCAGCAGGCGCGGCGTGGCGCTGCCGGCGACGAAGGCGGTGATCTGCGCATAGGCCAGGGTCGAGGCCTCTTCGATCTCCAGCGCCTGCTCGTCGATCTCGATCACGCCGAACTGCAGGCGCCCGTCGCTGGCCCAGGCGATGTCGCCGTCGCGGCCGCTGCTGACCGGCGCGTCGGTGCGCCAGACCTCGAGCATGCGCGGGCCGTGCGGCTGCAGCGGCACGCGCAGGTAGCGCGGATCGGCGTGGTGCGGGGCGTCGTTGCCGAAGCCGAACACCGCCAGTACCCGGTCGTCGCGCAGCAGCTCGCCCGGATCGGTCTCGGCGACGTAGTCCACCTGCAGCTGCGGATGCCGCTGCTCGTGGTGCGGGAACTGCGGGTGCGGCCGGCTCATGATCTGTCTCCGTGCAAGGTGTCGCCCTGGAAGTGTTCGCGTGCCTGGCGCCGCCGCTGGCGCCAGGAGTGCCAGGCGCGCGGCAACATCGCGGCCGCGGACATGGCGTAGATCGCGCGGAACACGCGCAGCCGGCGCAGCACCGCGCGGTTGTCGAACACGTCGCCGGCCAGCATCGCCACCACTGCCTGTTCCACCTGCAGCACGTTGCGCGGCTGCGCGAACAGCTCGCGCATGGTCGGCGAGGTGAAGCGGTAGATGAACCATTTGAACTCGCTCAGGCCGCGCCGCAGGTGCTTCTCCAGGCCGCGCTGCAGCCGCGCCTCGCGCGCCGGATCGCGCAGCGCCGCATCGACCATCGCCGCGCCGCGCTCGGCGCTGTGCATGGCCAGGTACACGCCGGAGGAGAACATCGGATCGACGAAGGCATAGGCGTCGCCGAGCATCAGCCAGCGCGGCCCGCTCATGCGCGTACACTCGTAGGCGTAGTTGCCGGTGGCGTGCACCGGCGCCACGCGCTGCGCGCCGGCCATGCGTTCGACCACGTCGGGGTTCAACGCCAGGGTGCGCAGCAGGAACGCCTCGCTGTCGCCCTGGCGGGTCTTCATGTATTCCGGGTAGCACACCGCGCCGACGCTCATCACGTCGTCGGGCAGCGGGATCAGCCACATCCAGCCATGCGGATGGCGGTAGATGCTGATGTTGCCGGCGTCCTCGCCGGGGCGCCGCGCCACCCCGCGGAAATGGCTGAACAATGCCGCCGACTGGTGCCGGGCGTTGGCGCGCTTGAGCTTGAGCTTGTTGCCGAGGAAGGTGTCGCGGCCGCTGGCATCGATCAGGTAGCGCGGGCGGAAGGTGTGCACGCCGTCGGCGCTGCGCGCCTGCACCAGCGGTTGCTCCCCGTCCAGCTGCACCGTCTCGACCTTGGTCTCCTCGCGCAGGTCGGCGCCGGCGGCGCGGGCGTGAGCGAACAGGACCCGGTCGAAGTCGGCGCGCGGGACCTGGAACGCGTAGTCGGACTGCGCATCCAGCGCCTTGGCGAAGCGGAAGGTGTTGTAGCCGCCGCTGTCGTTGGGGAAATCGGCGCCGAGCTTGAGCACGCCGATCGCTCGCACCTGCTCGAGCACGCCCAGCCGCTGCAGGATCGGGATGTTCATCGGCAGCAGCGATTCGCCGATGTGGAAGCGCGGATGGCGGTCCTTTTCCAGCAGGGTCACCTGCCAGCCCTGCTGCGCCAGCAGGGTCGCCGCGGCGCATCCGGCGGGGCCGCCGCCGATCACCAGCACGTCGGGCGTTTCCGCCGCGGGCGCCTGTGGGGCGGCGGGGGACGGCGCGGGCGCGCTGACAGGGGCGGTGGAATTCATCCTGAAAAACCTGCGGTGGACATGTAAGACGAATGCCATGATAGCTTGCCTGCCAGGGTCGGACAGTTGCGTCGCTGCGCGCGATGCACCATCTTGTCGCACCTGTCCTCACCGCCTGGAAGCCCCTGGATGTCTTCGCAAACCGCCGCCGAACGTGAACTGGCCGAGCTGCTGGTCGAGAGCCTGAACCTGGAAGACGTGCAGCCCGGCGACATCGATCCGGAGGCGCCGCTGTTCAATACCGGGCTGGGACTGGACTCGATCGACGCGCTGGAACTGGCGCTGGCGATCAGCAAGCGCTACGGCTTCCAGCTGCGCTCGGACAACGACGAGAACCGCCGCATCTTCGCCTCGCTGCGCGCACTGTCGGCGCATGTCGAAGCCAACAAGACCAGCTGACCCGGCCGCCGCCGCGCCGTGGGCGCTGGCGCTGGGGGTGCTGCTGGCGCTGGCGTATTCGCCGCTGGCGCACTGGGCCAACGCCGCGCACCGTCCCGATCTGGCCGTGCTGGCGGGCGCGGCGCTGGTGCTGATGGTGCTGGTGGAGCCGATGGCGCGGCTGCGGCCGTGGGCCTGGGCGCTGGCGCTGCTGGCGCTGGCCGCCCTGGTGCCGTTGTGGCGCTCGCCGCACGCGCTGCTGCTGCTGGCCGCGCCGCCGGTGCTGTTCACCGCCTGGGTGGCCTGGTTCTTCGGGCGCAGCCTGCAGCGCGGGCGCACTCCGCTGATCTCGCGCATCGTCGAGGCGCTGTACCGCCAGGCCGGATTGCCGCTTGTGCCCGAGCAGCTGCGCTACACGCGCCGGCTGACCCTGGCCTGGACTCTGCTGCTGGCCGCCATGACCTTGCTGAACCTGTTGCTGGCGCTGTGCGCCGTGCCGAGCGGGGTGTTGGCGCAGCTGGGGCAGGCCTCGCCGGTGCCGATCGGCGATGCGCGCGCCTCGCTGATCGCCAACCTGCTGGGCTACGGCGTGATCGGCGGCTTCTTCGTCGGCGAGTACTTCCTGCGCGGGCGCTGGTTTCCGCAGCGTCCCTACCGTAATCTGCCTGACTTCCTGCACCAGCTGGCGCGGCTGGGGCCGGTTTTTTGGCGCGATCTATTGCGCTGACGCGCGCATCGGGGGATGCAGAGGCTTGTGCAGATCATCAAGGACAAACTGAAGATGCCGCAGGCAGGGATGCCGTCGCGCATGGCCTGGGCCGTGTGGAATACCTTGCAACTGCTGTTCACGCTGGCGTTCACCGGGTTGGGCATCGTCGTGGCGCTGGGCCTGTTGCTGCTGGCCGGGCCGCGGCTGCCGCTGCGCATGGGCGCGCGGGTATGGGCGCCGGTGCTGTTCTTCGGCGCCGGCGTGCGCTTCGAAGTGGAAGGCCAGGAGCGGGTGGACTGGTCGCGCAACCACCTGTTCGTCAGCAACCACCAGTCGATCATCGACATCTGCGCGCTGTTCGCGGCGTTGCCGGTGCCGCTGCGTTTCCTGCTCAAGGACGAAATGCTGCAGGTGCCGTTCGTGAGCTGGTATGCGCGCGCCACCGGCATGCTGTTCCTGGACCGCGACAGCCGCCGCGCCGGCGCCATGGTCCGGCGCCAGGCCGCGGCGCTGCTGCGCCAGGGCCAGGACCTGTGCCTGTTCCCGGAAGGCACCCGCAGCCGCAGCGGCGAACTGGCCGAATTCAAGGCCGGGCTGCTGCAGGCCGCTATCGATGCTGGCGTGGACGTGGTGCCGGTGGCGTTGGACGGAGCGGGCAAGGTGCTGCCGTCGACCAGCCTGTTCCGGGTGCGGCCCGGGGTGATCCGGGTGCGGATCGGCACGCCGATCAACGTGAACGGCGCCGATGGCCCGCTGGACCGGCAACAGCTGACCCAGCGCGCACACCAGGCCGTCCGTGCCATGCTCGAACCCAGGATCTGAGTCGCCAGCCTTATGGATTTCGTCGTACCGCATGATCATCCCAGCCTGCCAGGGCATTTCCCGGGCCACCCGGTCGTGCCCGGCGTGGTGGTGCTGGACCACGTGCTGCAGGCCGTGGAGGCCGCACACGGTGCGTGCGGGCCGCTGCGCCTGCCGCAGGTGAAGTTCCTGCAGCCGCTGCTGCCCGGGCAGCCGGCGCGGGTGGAACTGGACGGCGTCGCGCCGCGCTGGCGTTTCCGCGTGCGCCGCGGCGAGGACCTGCTGGTCAGCGGCGACCTGGTCGCCGAGGCGGCCCCGTGAGCGCCAGCTGGAAACACCGCCCCGAGGGCGGCGGCCGCTTCGCGCTGTGGCTGATCCGCAGCATCGCCCGCTACGGCGGCCGCGCGCTCGGGCGCCTGCTGCTGTATCCGATCACCCTGTATTTCCTGCTGGTGCGCGGCCCGGAGCGGCGCGACTCGCGCGACTACCTGGGCCGCGTGTTCGCTCGCCCGGCCACGCTGCTGGACGTGGCCCGGCACATCCACACCTTCGCCTCGACCATCCTGGACCGGGTGTTCATGCTGTGCGGGCAGATGCACCGCTTCCGGGTCGACATCCAGGGCCTGGAGCAACTGCATGCGCAGATGGACCGCGGCCGCGGCGTGCTGATCTTCGGCTCGCACCTGGGCAGCTTCGACGCGCTGCGGGTGCTGGCCACCGAGCGCCCGGACGTGCAGGTCAAGGTGGTGCTGGACAAGGCCCACAACCCGGCGATGACCGAACTGCTGGGCGCGCTGAACCCGCAGCTGGCGGCCAACATCATCGATGCCGGCATGGACAGCACCTCGATCGTCATGGCGATCAAGCAGGCCACCGACGAAGGCGCGCTGGTCGCGCTGCTGGTCGATCGGCCGCGCCCGGAAGACCCGGCGCTGCCGGCCGCGTTCATCGGCCAGGGCGCGATGTTCCCGACCTCGCCGTGGCTGATCGCCGCGGCGCTGAAGGTGCCGGTGGTGCTGGCGTTCGGCCTGTACCGCGGCGGCAACCGCTACCAGCTGGTGTTCGAGACCTTCAGCGAAGGCCTGGACCTGCCGCGCCGGCAGCGCGCGCCGGCGTTGGCCGCGCTCATCCGCGATTACGCCGCCAGGCTGGAACATTACACGCGCTCCGCGCCGTACAACTGGTTCAACTTCTACGATTTCTGGAACAACCGCCATGCCGATGCGCCGCCTCTTGCCGTGGATGCTGATACTGCTGTGCAGCGCCGCACCGCTGTGCGTCGCGTCGCCTGAGCCGCTCGACCCCGGCTGGATCCTGCAGAAGCTGGCGCGGCCGGTCCCGGTCAGTACCGATTTCGTCGAACTGCGCGGCTCGGCGCTGCTGAAGGCGCCGTTGCGCGTGCAGGGCCAGTACCGGCGCCCGGACACCGACACGCTGGTGCGCGAGGTCACCGCGCCGTACCGCGAGACCACCACCCTGCGCGGCGGCGAAGCCACGCTGGAGCGGGCCGGCAAGGCGCCGCGGCGTTTCTCGCTGGCGCGGGTGCCGGAACTGGCGGGCCTGCAGAACGGCTTCGGCGCGCTGCTGTCCGGCGACCGTGCGCAGTTGCAGCAGCACTACACGCTGAGCAGCAGCGGCACGCGCGAACGCTGGCAACTGCAGCTGCAGCCCAAGGACCCGGCACTGGCCGCGCAGGTGCGCAGCCTGCGCCTGTACGGCCGCGGCGCCGAGCTGCGCTGCATCGAGACCACTCCGGCCAAGGGCGACGTGCAGCGCACATTGCTGGCCGGCGCCGCGCGCGACGCGGCCAGCCTGGCCGAGACCGAGGCGCTGACCGCGCTGTGCCACGGCGACGCGCGCTGATGTCCGCTTGCGATCGCGGCGGGCGGGCCGTGCTGCGCGTGGCCCCGGGTAAGAATGTGCTGGCGCTTGCGTGGTCGCAGCGATGAAACGTGGATTGAGCTCGACGGCGCGCATCTCGCTGGCGCTGCTGTGGCTGGCGCTGTTGACCATTGCCGGCGTATGGCTGGGCAACGTGCTGCAGGTATCGGGCGATCTGCGCAAATTCATGCCCGAAGCCCAGACCCCCGCGCAAAGATTGCTGCTCGACGAACTCGGCGAAGGCCCGGGCTCGCGGCTGCTGCTGATGTCGCTGTCCGGCGCCGATGCGCCGACGCTGGCGCGGCAATCGCAGGCGCTGCGCGCGCAGCTGGCCGCGCAGCGCGACACCTTCGAGTTGGTCGCCAATGGCGCCGATGCCGGCCTGGACGCGATTCCCGAGCGGCTGCTGGCCTACCGCTACCTGCTCAGCGACAGCTTCGACGCCCAGCCGCTGGATGCGGCGACGCTGGCCGATGCGCTGCAGGCGCGGCTGCAGGACCTGGGCTCGCCGGCCGCGGCGATGGTCGAGCCGCTGCTGCCGCGCGATCCGACCCTGGAAGTGCTGCACCTGGCCGAGAGCCTGCAGCCGGCTGGCGGCCCGCAGCAGCGCGACGGGGTCTGGTTCGACCGCGCCGGCAAGGACGCGCTGCTGGTCGCGCAGACCCGCGCCGCCGGGTTCGATCCGACCGGGCAGCAGCACGCGGTGGACGCGATCCATGCCGCCTTCGCCAAGGCCAGCGCCGGCAGCGCCAGCCGCCTGACCCTGACCGGCCCCGGCGCGTTCTCGGTGGAGATCGGCGGGCGCACCCAGAACGAGGCGCAGTGGATCGGCATGCTGGATACGCTGGGCCTGATCGTGCTGCTGCTGGTCGCCTACCGCAGCTGGAAGATCCCGGTGCTCGGCGTGCTGCCGCTGGCCAGCGCCGGCCTGGCCGGGCTGGGCGCGGTGGCGCTGCTGTTCGACGGCGTGCACGGCATCACCGTGGCGTTCGGCTTCACCCTGATCGGCGTGGTCCAGGACTATCCGATCCACCTGTTCAGCCATCAGCGCCCGGGCCTGGATCCGCGCGCCAACGCGCGCCACCTGTGGCCGACGCTGGCCACCGGCGTGGTCTCCACCTGCATCGCCTACGTCACCTTCCTGTTCTCCGGCGTGGACGGCCTGCGCCAGCTGGCGGTGTTCACCATTGCCGGGCTGCTGGTGGCGGCGCTGACCACGCGCCTGCTGTTGCCGGCACTGATCGACCCCTCGCCGCGCGACCATGCCGATTCGCCGGCGCTGGCGCGGCTGTGGCACGGCATCGCGCGGCTGCCGCGGCCGCGCTGGTCGTTGCTGCCGCTGGCGCTGGTCGCCGCGGCGGTGATCGCGTTCGCGCCGGGCCCGTTCTGGCAGAACGACCTGTCCAAGCTGACCCCGGTGCCGGCCGACGGCCTGGCCCGCGACGCGCATCTGCGCAAGGAACTGGGCGCGCCCGACGTGCGCTACGTGCTGGCGCTGCCGGCCGCCTCCGCCGACGCCGCGCTGGCCGCCTCCGAGCGACTGCGTCCGCGCCTGGATGCGCTGGTCGCGCGCGGCGAGCTGGCCGGCTACGACATGGCCGCGCGCTACCTGCCCAGCGCGGCGACCCAGCAGCGGCGCCAGGCGGCGTTGCCGGATGCGGCGCAGGCGCGCGCGCTGACCGCCGCCGCGGTGGCCGCCACGCCGTTCCGTGCCGACGCCTTCGCGCCGTTCCTGGCCGACCTGGAGCGCGCCCGCAGCGCGCCGCCGCTGACCGCGCGCGACCTGCATGGCACGCCGCTGGCAACCACGGTCGATGGCTTGTTGCTGGACCGCGCCGACCATGCCACCGCGCTGGTATCGCTGACCGGCCTGCGCGACCCGGCACTGCTGGCCGATGCGGTAAAGGGCAGTGGCGCGCAGCTGATGGACCTGAAGGAGGCCTCCGAATCGCTGGTCGCCGCCTACCGCGGCCGCGTGCTCGGCGCGCTCGGCATCGCCGCGCTGCTGCTGGCGCTGACCGTGGCGATCGCGCTGCGCACGCCGCGCCGGATCGTGCGCGTGCTGCTGCCGATGGCGCTGACCACGCTGCTGATTCTGGCCATCCTGCGCGGCTGCGGCGTCGAACTGAACCTGTTCCACCTGATCGCGCTGATCCTGGCCGCCGGCCTGGGCCTGGACTACGCGCTGTTCTTCGACCACGCCGGCGACGACCGCGCCGACCAGTTGCGCACGCTGCACGCGCTGATCGTGTGCAGCCTGATGACGCTGCTGGTGTTCGCGCTGCTGGCCGCCTCCAGCATCCCGGTGCTGCGCGCGATCGGCAGCACGGTGGCGCTGGGCGTGCTGTTCAACTTCGTGCTGGCGCTGCTGATCTCGCGCGAGACCGCCAGCGGCGCGCCCGCAGCCACCGCACATTAGGAGACGCTGCATGACCGAACTTCCGTACGGACGCGACGCGATCGCGGCGCTGATCCCGCACCAGGGGCTGATGTGCCTGTGGGAAGAAGTGGTGGCCTGGGACGCGCAGCGCATCGTGCTGCGCAGCCAGGCGCACCACGCCGCCGCGCATCCGCTGCGCAGCGGCGGCCGCCTGCGCGCGCTGCACCTGTGCGAATACGGCGCGCAGGCGATGGCGGTGCACGGCGGCCTGCTCGGCCGCGCCAGCGGCAAGCCGGTGCGCCCGGGCATGCTGGTCGCGCTGCGCGGCGTGCAACTGCACGTGGCCGATCTGCATGAGCTGCCGGAGGCGATCGAGTGCGAGGCCGAAGTGCTGCTACAGGCCGAGGACAGCCAGCAATACGGCTTCCGCATCGTGCATGGCGCGCAACTGCTGGCCGAAGGGCGCGCCACGGTGATGCTGGGCGCGGCGTAGCGGCGCCCGGTACCGATCATGCATGCGGGAACCCCCCCGATGAAGGCGCTAAGAGCACCGAAACCGGGCGATCTTTTCTATATCCCCGCCGTCGATGCCGCCGATGCGCCCGGCTTCGTGATCGCGCGCTACATCGAGCTCATACCGCCTGCGCTCGGTCATCTGGTCGAGGTGTTCGCCGATTTCCATACGCAGATCCCGGCATCCATCGCCCAGGTGGACAGGTCGCGCCGCCTGTTCCGGCCGATCTTCTGCAGCCTGCGGTTTTCGGCGATTCCGCGCTGGAAGATCCTCTTCAGCGATCCCGGCTATACAAAAGCCGACTCCCGTTACGATGCGATCCAGTTCGCCTTCGAGACGGATCTCTGGATCGGAGGGACCAGCCATCCGGCGACGGCGGAGCGGCTTGCCGGCATCGAACCGTCCATCTGCTGGCGGATGGACCATCTGATGATCCGCGTCATTGCGCACTTGCGCGGGGCCATCGCCGAGAACGCATGCATGGAGCACTTCGCCCTGCCGGAAGACCTGCGTGTGGATAGCGAGGTCGCGCTCGAACGGGTAAGGAAGGCTGCGCACAACATGCAGACGCTGCTCGGCAGCAAATAATCGATCGCCCGATCCTGGCGCCGCAAGATGCATCCGCCGCACCGTGGAGGCGCGCCCGGCGGGTGCCGGCCACTGACCCTGCACATCGCCGTGTTCTACGATGAAGGGTCCCGCAGCCAACGCAACACGGAGAATGTGCGCATGACCGATCCTTCGACGAAACGCCGCGCCCTGGTCACCGGCGGCAGTGGCGACCTTGGCGGTGCGATCTGCCGGCGCCTGGCCACGGACGGGCTGCATGTGATCGTGCACGCCAACGGCAACGTGGCGCGCGCCGCCGCCGTGGTGCAGGACATCGCCGCGGCCGGCGGCAGCGCCGAGGCGGTGGCGTTCGACGTGGCCGATGCCGATGCCAGCGCCGCGGCGCTGGCGGTGCTGCTGGAGGCCGGTCCGATCCAGGTGGTGGTCAACAACGCCGGCATCCACGACGACGCGCCGATGGCCGGGATGCGCGCGGCGCAATGGCACCGGGTCATCGACGTGTCGCTGCACGGTTTCTTCAACGTGACCCAGCCGCTGCTGCTGCCGATGGCGCGCACGCGCTGGGGGCGAGTCGTCAGCGTGTCGTCGGTGGCGGCGGTGCTCGGCAATCGCGGGCAGACCAACTACGCCGCGGCCAAGGCCGCGCTGCACGGCGCCAGCAAGTCGCTGGCGCGGGAGATGGCCAGCCGCGGGATCAGCGTCAACGTGGTCGCGCCCGGGGTGATCGAAGGCGCGATGGCCGGCGAGGCGTTCGCGCCGGAGGCGATCAAGCAGCTGGTGCCGGCCGGCCGCCCCGGCAAGGCGGATGAGGTGGCCGCGCTGGTGGGCTTCCTGTGCTCGGACGCGGCCGGTTACATCAACGGGCAGGTGATCGGCATCAATGGCGGCATGGGCTGAGGCCCGCGGCGCGGCACTTGGAATGCGAGCGGGCCGGGCCTATAGTCGGGGCATGTCCGCTGTTCCTGCCATCAAGAAGCGCCCTAGCCGGGTCCCGGGCGGGACGGTCGCGACCGTGTCCGAACTCAAGAACCGCACCTATGCCGTGTTCACCGGGTCCGGCGTGCGCGTGGACCTGCAAGCGTTCTTCAACAGCGAGTCCGGACGCCAGGCGGTGAGCAAGCTGGCGCGGACGGTCAGGGGCCACGTCGAGGCGAAGCGCTCCAAATAGCCGCAGGGGCAAGGAATGCCTTTCAACCAATTGCTGTTGCCGCTGATCGGCGGCTACCTGTTCGTCAACTTCACCTTCATCACCTCCTACTGGGCATCGCGCCAGGGCAAGGAGCAACTGCTGTTGGCCTCGGCGTTGGTCGGCATCGTCGCGCTGGCGGTCGCGCGGGTGCTGGCGGTGCTGTTGATGGCCACCGCCTGGGGTCAGGAGGCCTGGCGGCTGCTGCATCTGGTCGCGCCGTATCCGGGCATCGGCACCGCCTTGCTCGCCTTCCTCGTCTGCCTGGCGCTGCGGGTGTGGATCAACTGGTTCTGGCCGCGCGACGAAGCGGCGCTGTGGCTGTATGGCACCGGCACCTACAACAGCCTGGAGCGGTTGTTCTTCCTCAGTGTGCTGCGTGTGGAGCAGGTCCGGACCCGCGGCTTCGTCGCCGAACTGGCGATCCGCATGCTGTGGCATCCACCGCTGCGTCTGGGCCGCTGGCTGTCGCGCCTGCTGCCGCCGCGCTCGGCTTCGGAACAGGCTGCGCTGGATGCGCAGGTGCATCCGGCCGATCGCCTGGACGCACTGGAGACTAGCGAC
Source organism: Xanthomonas bonasiae (assembly GCF_017163705.1). Taxonomy (GTDB): domain Bacteria; phylum Pseudomonadota; class Gammaproteobacteria; order Xanthomonadales; family Xanthomonadaceae; genus Xanthomonas_A; species Xanthomonas_A bonasiae. Next base: position 57,367 of record NZ_JAFIWB010000007.1, on the reverse strand, counting down.
GGCCTGCTCGCGCCGGTGCCGGTGCTACTGTCGCTGAAGGACCGCAAGGTCTATGCCGGCTGGCTGGAGTGGATCCCGCCGCTGCGCGCGGACGCCTCGCCGTACCTGCGCTTGGTCCCGGTGTGGAGCGGCTACCGCGACGCGCAGACATTGCGGGTGGTGGTGACCGAAAACTACTCCGAGGACATCTTCTCCGGTTCCGAACTGCCGGCGGCGAAGGTGATCTCCACCGGCGACATCGCCAACGCCAGCCTGTTCGATCCGGATGTGTTCGATCGCTTCGGCGGCGAGCCGGACGAGGCGGAGCAGGGCGAACCGGGTGCCGCCGAGGGTTCGGCCCAGGCAACGCCGCCTGCATCGCCCAAGCAATGACCCGGCCAGGGGTGCGCTGCGCACGCTGGCAGGCCGGCGCCCGCCCGCCAGCTCACGCGGCGCGCGCGTACCAGGTGTCGGCCAGCGAGCTCTCGCCTTCCAGCATGTCGGCGAGCAGCGCGTCCAGGCCGTGGTCGTCGATCTGCGGATGCTGCGCACGCGCCTGGCTCAGCACTTCGCGCGCCAGCCAGCCCATCCGCGCGACGTTGCCGCGCAGGCGCGCCAGGAACGCCGCGTCGTCCAGCTCCTCGCGCAGTGCCGCGTTGAGCTGGTGGAACCAGCCGATCAGGTACTGGTCGAGCAGCCGGCCATCGGCGTCCGGCCGGCCTTGCGCGTCGTTGTGCCGGCCCCAGTCGCGCAACAGCGCCTGCATGCCCAGGTTGAGCGCGCGCGCGCGGGTGAACTCCGGCCGCAGCCGGCCCAGCATGGGCAGATCGGCGATGCGTTCGGAGAAGTACAGCGGCGCCAGCAGCGCCCAGTAGTAGGTGTAGTCCCAGATCACCTTGACCGGCATCACCTGCGCGTCGCCGAACAGCGGGTACTGGTCCTGGTACAGGGTCAGGGTGTTCTCGTAGAACGAGAAATACAGCTGCTGGTACAACTCGGCGTAGGGCGCGATGTTGCGGCCGGCGCGATCGAGTCCGATCAGTTCGCAGATGTAGGTGTTGGAGATGGCGATGAAGTCGCTGCCCGGCGAATAGAACGGATCCAGGAACACGCCGGCTTCGCCGGTCAGCGCCCAGCGCTGCGCCGAGAACACCTGCTTGCAGCCGTAGGAGAACTTGCGCAGGAACAGGAAGTCCTGCAGCGCGTGCTGGCTCTGATCGAGCGTGCGCGCGACCTGCGGCTGGTGCGTGCGCAGCCAGGCCATCGCTTTTTCGTGCGTGTTCATCGTCTCCAGCGGGTGCATCTGCGCATCGCAGACGATGCCCAGCGAATGCGCGCCGGACGACAGCGGAATCAGCCAGAACCAGTAGCCCGGGCCGCACATGTGGTTGGTCGAGCGCCAGCGGTCCGGCGGCGTGCAGCGCTGCAGCCAGGCGCTGTCCTGCGACCAGGCATTGGGATCCACCAGCCCGTCCACCCGCCACCACACCGCGTTGGCGTTGTGCGCGTTGTCCTGGGCCAGGCCGAGCTTGCGCTTGAGCAGGCCGGCGCGGCCGCTGGCATCCACCACCCAGCGCGCGCGCAGCGTCGCCGCGGCGCCGTCGCGCTCGTAGCGCACCTGGTGGTCGGCGTCGTCGTCGGCCAGGTCGATGCCGCGCACCGTGCAGCCGTCGATGAACTCGATGCCCAGCGCGCGTGCGCGTTCGCCGAGGAAATTCTCGAAGCGGCCGCGGTCGATCTGCCACGACGGCGTCGGCAGCAGCTGACTCACGCCCAGCTCGGTGCAGCGGTCGATGTCCTCGCGCCCGTCGGAGAAGAAGAAGCGGAAGCCGAACTTGCGGATCTGTTCGCTCTCCAGATGCTCGTGCAGGCCGAGCACGTTGGCGAAGTAGTGCGCGCCGATCTCCACCGAGGATTCGCCGACCTTGAACGCGGCCTCGCGCACCGGATGCGCGCGCCGTTCCAGCACGCTGATGCGCAGCTGCGGATCGCGCTGGCGCAACTGCAGGGCCAGGGTCAGCCCGGCCAGGCCGCCGCCGGTGATGACCACATCCGCATGCTGCTGGTTCATGGCGTTTCTTCCTTGTCGAAAGGGGTGGGCACCGCGGGAAATTCGCCAGCGGCGTCGTCGATCAGCACCGGATTGGCGCGCACGCGACGGTATTCGCGCACGACATGGCCGTATTGCCACACCTGCACGACCACGTGCGAGGTGATCTTCCACAGATCGCGCACCAGGCGGAAATGGCTCTTGCGGAACTGCCCGGGGGTCTGGTCGGCGTAGCGCGTCTCGATCGGCACCGCGACCACGCGCGCGCCGGCCTGGCGCGCGGCGGAGATCAGCAGTTGCGCCTCGAACACGAAGCCCTCGCCGGGCACGTTCGGCAGGGTGTACACCGCCTGCGGATACAGGCGCTGCCCGCTCTGGCTGTCGACCAGGCGGAAGCCGCAGCCCCAGGCGATGCCCCAGTCGCCGAAGTCGTTGCCGATGCGGCGGATGGTCGGCTGGCTGGCGCGCTTGCGCAGGCGCGCGCCGACGATCACGCAGCCGGGATGGCGATTGGCTGCGGCCAGCAGGCGCGGGAAATCGGCGGCGCTGTGCTGGCCGTCGCCGTCCATGGTCATCACCGCGCGCGCGCCCTGACGCTGCGCTTCGGCGAAGCCGCTGCGCAGCGCGGCGCCCTTGCCGCGCCGCTGCGGATGGCGGATCAGGGTCACCGGCAGGTCGGCGATGCAATCGCTGGTGCCGTCGTCGGAGCCGTCGTCGACCACGATCACGCGCGGGCAGTGCGCCAGCGCATCGCCGACCACTTCGCGGATGCGCAGCGCTTCGTTCAGCGCCGGAATCAGGATCGCGGCATCGGCGGCGATCAGCGCGATCCGGCTCACGCCTGCAGCTCCACGTGCAGGCAGCGGCCGCCGCCTGCATCGAGCGTGCAACTGGCGGCGCCGGCGGCCAGTGCGTCGAACAGCACCAGCATCGGCGCCATCGCGTTGCCCGCGGCATGCCGCGCCAGTGCGCCGTCGCCGGCGCTGGCGTCGCCATCGGCCAGGTGCACGCGCAGGCGCGGCTTGCCGGGCAGCGCCGCGGCGCCGAGCACCAGCGCACCGCCGAGCAGGCCGTCGCTGTGCGAGACGCGGCCGAGCGGACCGGTCGAGCGGCTGTCGTAGCCGGCCAGCAGCACCGCCGCCTCGCCGGCGGCCAGCTGCGACAGCGCTTCCAGCAGGCCCTGCGCGAAGCTGGCGCTGTGCGCGCTGATCGCGGTCGCCGCGGCGGTGGCGCCGGCGCCGATGGTCCAGTAGCCGGCGGCGGCGTTGTGCACCGAGTTGTGGAACTTGGTCGGCGAAATCGCCAGCGGATCGCTGGCCAGCGTGGTGCACATGTAGTCGGTGATCGCCAGGTCGCCGTGGGTGGAGGTGAACACCGACGGCAGCGCGGCCGGATCGCGGCCGGCGTCCTGGCACGCGGCCAGCGCCACTTCCAGCGACACCGCCACCGTGTCCGGCGCGCGGCGCCGCTCGTTGGGCGCCAGCAGTTGCGAGGCCGGTCGCGCCGGCGTCTCCATAATGCCGCCGCTGCCGGCGGCGAACGCGCGCGCGGCCGCCCAGCTGGGCAGGCCCGCGGTCCAGAAACCGATGCCTTCGAGGGTCGCGGTCAACATCGGCGTGCTCATGCGCGGCCGAACAGCAGCGAGCAGTTGTTGCCGCCGAAGCCGAAGGAATTGTTCATCGCGTAACGGACCTGTGCATGGGCATTGGCGAAGCGGATCTGCGGGCCGCACTCGGGATCGGGCTGTTCGCTGTTGAGGGTGCCGGGGAGCAGGCCGTCGCGCAGCGCGAGCAGCGCGAACACCGACTCGACGATGCCCGCCGCGCCCAGCGTATGCCCGGTCCAGGCCTTGGTCGAACTGGCATGCAGGGTGGCCGGGAACAGCGCGGCGACCGCGGCGGCCTCGACGCTGTCGTTGGCCGGGGTGGCGGTGCCGTGCAGGTTCAGGTAGCCGATCTCGGCAGCGTCCACGCCCGCGCGCTGCAGCGCGCCGCCCATTGCCAGGCGCGCGCCCAGGCCCTGCGGGTGCGGTGCGGACATATGGTGCGCGTCGCTGGATTCGCCATAGCCGCACAGCAGCGCCAGCGCCGGCGGCGCGGCGGCGGCATCGGTGCGCTCCAGCAGCGCGTAGCCGCCGGCTTCGCCCAGCGACAGCCCGATCCGGCGCACGTCGAACGGCCGGCACAGCTCCGGCGACACCAATTGCAGCGCATTGAAGCCGAACAGCACGCTGCCGCACAGCGTGTCCACGCCGCCGACCAGGGCCGCATCCACCACCCCGGCGGCGATCAGCCGCGCCGCCTGCGCGAACACCTTGGCGCTGGACGAACACGCGGTGGCCACGGTGATGCACGGGCCGCGCAGGCCGGTGGCGGCGCGCACGAAATCGCCCAGCGAATGCGGCGTGTGCACGATCGGCCGCTCCAGGTCGGCGGGAAAGCGCGCGCCCTCGGCGTCGTGGTCGAGCCGGGTATAGGCCTCTTCGCTGGCGCCGATGCTGGAAGTGGAGGTGCCCATCACCACCGCCACGCGCTCGGCGCCATGGCGCTGCGCGGCGGCGGCGACCGCCTCGCGCAGGCCGTCCTGCTGCAGCGCCAGCCAGGCCAGGCGGTTGTTGCGGCATTCCCATGCGGCCAGCGCCGGCGGCAGCGGCAAGGTCTCCAGCGCGTCCACGCGGCCGATCCAGCAGGGCAGCGGCTGCGCGCCGAAATCGTTGCGGCGCAGGCCGCTGCGGCTGTCGCGCAAGGCCGTGGCCTGGGCCTGCAATCCGCTGCCGAGCGCGGTGGTCGCGGTGTACGCACGAATTGCGACGGGTGCCATGCGGGGCGACGGGGACGCTTCGGTCACGCGATATTCCGTAAAGAATGGATCAGGGGAGTATATCGACGCGGTCCGCGAAGCCGTGAAGCGCGCGCGCCCACGCTGAACGTGAACGGGCACGGCGCGTGCGTTTATAAATGCAGCGCGGCGCGCGCGCTTTCGCCGCTGGCGCATTTCCTCCACAATCGCTTGCCTTTCCACGCCAGGCGCACGCCACGGGCATGCAAGCCTACGTCTACAAAAGCCAACGCAAGCCGGACACCTATCTCTACCTCGCCAAGCGCGACGACTTCGGCTGTCTGCCGCCGCCGTTGCTGGCGTCGCTGCAGCCGCTGGTGTTCGTGCTGGACGTGGCGTTGACCGCCGAGCGCACCCTGGCCCGGACCGACCCCGCGGCGGTACGCGCGAACCTGGCCGGCTGCGGCTTCCATCTGCAATTGCCGCCGCTGCCCGACGGCCGGACCGATCGACACGATGACTGAATCCCCCTTCCGCGCGCGCGCTCCCTGGATCGCCGCCGCGCTGGGCGTGCTGCTGGCGCTGGTCGCCGGGTTCGGCCCGCTGGCCGCGGCGCTGGGCGCGTGGCTGGCGCAGCCGGCGTTCGCGCTGGCGCTGTCCTGGTCCCGCGGCAGCCGGCCGCGGCCGGCCAGCGTGCCGGCGCTGGGCCGCGAACTGCTGCCGCTGCTGGCGCTGTGGGCCGGCGGGTTGGGCCTGGTCGCGCTGCTGGTGGCCTGGCCGCTGGCGGCGCTGCGCGACAGCGGCAGCCTGGCCGCCGCCCTGGCCCTGAGCGTGGCCGCCAGCGCGGCGCTGCTCGGGCTGTGGCGCACCTGGCCGCTGTGGCACGGCAGCGAGTGCGAGGGCGGCGCGCTGGGCGCGCGCTGGCATGCGCTGGCGCAGCAGGACGTGCAGGCCTGGCGCGGCCTGGCGGTGGCGGCGCTGGTGCTGCTGCTGGCCGGGGTCGGCGTGCTGCTGGCCTGGCCCGGGCTGCTGGCCGCCGCGGCGCGCTGGCCGCTGGCGCTGGCCTATGCGCTGCTGTCGCCGCTGCTGCATGCCTTGCTGCAGCGCGTGGCGCCGCCGCAGGCGCTGCCGGTGCGGGCGACCTCGGCGGACCTGTTCGCCGAACTGAGCGCCAAGGCCGCGCCGCGCGAGGACGAAGCGGCGCCGGCGGCGGACGAACTGCATGCGGCGCTGTACGACGCCGCGCGCGGCGGCCGCGTGGACCGCGCGCTGCAGCTGCTGCAATCCGGCGCCGACCCTCACGCGCTGCCGGCGCCGGACTGGCGCGACCAGCGCAGCCTGCCGGTGCTGGCCGCGGTGTTGCCGGACCTGCGCCTGCTGCGCGAGTTGATCGTGCGCGGGGTGGACGTCAACCAGCCGCACCTTGGCATGACCCCGCTGCTGGCGGCGACCCGCGACAGCTGGCACGGCCGCCCCGAGGCGGTGATGACCCTGCTCGCCAACGGCGCCGATCCGCGCGCCAGCGACAGCGACGGCAACACGCCGCTGCACCACGCCGCGCGCAGTTCCGATCCGGGCGTGGCGGCCCTGCTGCGCGATGCCGCGGCCGAGCTGGACGCGCTGAACCGCGACGGCCTGACCCCGCTGGCGGTGGCCTGCCACGTCGGCAACTGGCGCATGGGCAAGTTCCTGCTCGAGCGCGGCGCCAAGCCCGAGCCGACCGACGGCAGCCCGGTGCTGCTGGCCGCGGCCGGCACCGAGGAAGACGATCCGGCCGGCGTGCAGATGCTGCTCAAGCACAAGGCGCGGGTCGATGCGCGCGACCGCCAGCGCCGCAGCGCCCTGCACGAGGCGGCGCAGGCCGGGCATGTGGAGATCGTCGATGCGCTGCTCGGCGCCGGCGCCAACCTGGAAGCGCGCGACGCGCTGGGCCGCACGCCGTGGCTGGAAGCGGCGCGGCATGGCCGCGTCGCGGTGCTCGAACACCTGTTGCCGCACAAGCCGGACCTGGTCGCGGTCGATGGCGACGGCCGCAACGCGGTGCTGCTGGCCTGCACCGCCGACCAGGTCTCGCCGGGCCTGATCCGGCGCCTGCTGGAACTGGGCATCGCGGCCGCGCAGCCGGACCAGAGCGGCCGCCGCGCGGTCGATCTGGCCGCCGAGGCCGGGCGCTGGGCGATCGTGTCCGCGCTGGACCCGGACTACCCGCTGCCGGCCGCGGTCAGCGACGGCCAGGGCGAGGTCGGCAGCGCCAGCCTGCCCGACCGGCCGCCGCTGGAACTGCTGCGCGAAGGCCTGCAACTGGGCCAGCGCGACGGCCTGGCGGCGCTGGCGCGGCTGTGCGCGGCCGAGGAACTGGGCGCGCTGCTGCACGATCCGCACCTGGCGCTGAACCCGCAGGCGGTGGAGTGGCTGCTGGCGCATGGCGCCGCGCCGGAAGTGCTCGATGCCTGCGGCGACACGCCGATGTTCGCGCTGCTCTCGCGCGGCGTGGAAGCGGTGCCCAGTCTGCAGGCGATGCTGCGCCAGGGCGTGTCGCCGGCCGGGCGCGGCGGCCTGACCCGTCTGCTGGCCGCCTGCGCCCAGCACGACCATGCCTCGCGCGCGCTGGAGCAGTTCGCGCTGGAATTGCTCGAACGCGGCGCCGACCCGTTCGCGCCGTCGCCGGCCGGCGATCCGCCGCTGTCGCTGGCGGTGCGCCTGGGCTGGCTGCGCCTGCAGCTGCAATTGCTGGAACGCGGCGCCGACCGCGAGGCGCGCGACAGCCACGGCATGACCGCGCTGCACCTGGCTGCGGCGCTGGGCCGCGAGGCCTCGCTGAAGCTGCTGATCCAGCAGGGCGCCTCGCCGGAGGCGCGCGCCGCCGACGGCCAGACCCCGCTGGGCGTGGCCCTGGCCAGCGGCCGCCGCGACCTGGCCGACTGGCTGGACTGGCGGATCTGGCCGTTGCCGCGGCGCCCGCTGCGCGAGGCCGACCTGCCGGCCGCGGCGATGGTCGGCGACGCCGACGCGATCCGCCGCCTGATCGACCTGGGCCTGCCGGTGGACGCGATCGACGCGCAGGGCTGCACCGCGCTGCTGCGCGCCGCCGGCGGCGGCCATGCCGCCGCGGTGGACCTGCTGCTGGCGCGCGGCGCCAACCTGCAGCACGCCGCGGGCAGCGGCGCCACGCCGTTGTCGGCGGCGGTGAGCATGCGCCAGACCGAGATCGTCGCCGCGCTGCTGGCCGCCGGCGCGCAGATCGAACACCGCCTGCCCGGCGGCGTCACCGTGCTGATGCTGGCCTGCGCGCTGGGCCTGCCGGACATCGCTGCGCGCCTGCTGGCGGCCGGCGCCGACGTGCATGCCGGCGACGCGCAGCAGCTGGCGCCGCTGCACTGCGCCGCGCTGTACGGCTTCACCGCGCGCGACAAGTCGCGCCTGCTGGCGCTGCTGGACACCTTGCTGCTGGCCGGCGCCGAAGCCGACCGCAGCGCTGCCGGCGGGGTCACGCCGCTGCTGCTGCTGCTCGGCGCACGCGCCGAACCGGGCACCGCCTGCGAAGAGCCGGTGGTGCTGGCGGGCGTGGAGCGCCTGCTCGACGAGGACGTGAGCCTGGACGTGCAGGACCCGCGCGGCTTCGGCCCGCTGCACCTGGCCGCGCTGCACGGCCTGCCGCTGCTGGTGCAGCGCCTGTTGCGCGCCGGGGCCGACCCGGACCTGCGCGACACCTTGAACCGCCCGCCGCGCGAGATCGCGGTGATGCGCGGCTTCGTCGACGTCGCCGGCCAGTTCCAGCCGGCGTTGCCGGGGGTGTCGTCGATGGCGCGGTTCCTGCGCGAGAGCCGTTAGCGGCCGGTCTTCGATCCGGGCGGCTCGCGCCGCGCTTGCGCGTGCGTGGTGCAGCGTCGCCTTGGAAGGTCGCTGCTGCGCCACCGGCCACTTACTTCGCTTTGCCGTGGCCTTGCGTGCCCTCTCTTGCGTCGAATGCTTCCCGGGCGGCATCGATGTCCGCGATATGGCGATTGGCCCAGCTTCCCAACGCGATGACGGGTTCGGTGAGCGACTGGCCGAGTGGCGTCAGTTCGTATTCGACATGTGGCGGCATGACGGCGATGACCGTTCGCTTGATCAGGCCGTCGCGTTCCAGGCCGCGCAGGCACAGCGTGAGCATTCGCTGCGAGATGCCGTTGATCGCCCGCTTGATCTCGGTGAAACGGTGCGGGCCCCCTGCCAGGAGCATGATGATGAGGATGCTCCATTTTTCCCCGACGCGCGCCAGCACCTGACTGACCTTGTGGCAGTCCGTGCTGTGCAGATCATGGAGCGCGTTAGTCACATTCATAGCACCGAGTTCCCTTGATGTGCCTTATTGCCCGCGTTCGAGGGCGTGGTTACATTGCTAGCCAGGGTCACAATTTTATACCAAGGCTTGGCCATGACGCTCCTCCATATCGATGCCAGCATCCTCGACGAACAGTCGGTCAGCCGCCAGCTCACGGCGGCGATCGTCAAACGGTTGGCCGCGGCCAAACCGGGAACCCGGGTCATCCATATCGATCTTGCCGCCCAGCAGGTCGGCCATCTTTCCAGCGCGGAATTTCTGGCTGTTCAGGGCGTCGAACCGCAAGGCGACGACGCGAGGCAGGCCGTCGCCCGCAACGCGAAGCTCCTGAACGACTTTCTGGCAGCCGACACCTTGGTCGTCGGTGCGCCCATGTACAACTTCGCGCTCCCGACGCAGCTGCGCGCCTGGCTCGACCGGCTCGCCGTGCCCGGCAAGACCTTCCGCTATACGGAAAACGGTGCGGAAGGACTTGCCAAGGGCAAGCGCGTCATTGTCGCGTCCACCCGCGGTGGCCTGTACGGCGAAGGCACGCCGCACGCCTTCCTCGATCATCAGGAAACCTACCTGCGTGGTTTCTTCGGTTTCCTCGGCATCACCGACATCAGCTTTGTCCGGGCCGAAGGCTTGGCGATCAGCCCGGAACGCCGCGCCGCCGCCATCGACGCAGCGGTAGCCGAAGCCGAGCAGCTCGCCGCCTGACGCCGGCAATGCGAGAAAGCACCATGTCCATCACCCAAACCAATCCGCAGGTTGTCATCCACGGCGGGGGGATGGCCGGTGCCTTGCTTGCCAAGGCCCTGTCACCGCGATTGCGCGTCGTGCTGGTTGATCCCAACGAATACTTCGAGATCCCGATGGCTGCTCCGCGCAGCGTGGTCGATCCCGATTTTGGCGATAGCGCGATCATTCCGTTCGCCCAAGCGTTGCCCGGCGTCGAGCATGTTCGCGGTGCGCTGACCGAACTGCGCCAGGATGGCGGCAGCGTTCGGTTGCAGGACGGGCAAGAGCAACGGCTGACGGGCGACATCATCGTGCTGGCGACGGGAAGCGTATTTTCCAATGCGCTGGTGCGCGCCGTCGGCGGCACCTCGGTCAGCGAGCGCAGGGAGTTCTATCGGCGGTATCAGCACCGTATCGTCGAGGCGCGGCGCATCGTCATCGTTGGCGGCGGCCCGATCGGCGTCGAGCTGGCGGGCGAGATCGTCGAGCGCTACCCGGACAAGCAGCTCACGATCCTGGAAGCCGGCCCGCGCCTGCTGTCGGGCACGTCGGAAGCGGCGGCGGACTATGCCAACGCGTTCCTGCGAAAGCGTGGCGTCACCATTCTGGCCGACGAACGCTTCGACAACCTCGGTAGCAGCACCGATGCGTTTGCCGCCGGCGGTGAAGCCCGCACCAACCGTGGCCGCAGCATCGCCTACGACCTGCTGATCTGGTGCATCGGCGGCAGGCCGAACACCGGCTACATGCAGGCGCATTTCGCATCCGCGCTCAATGCCGCCGGCCGTATCCGCGTCACGCCCGAATTGCGTGTGGCCGGTCTTGAAACCGTATTCGCTCTGGGCGACATCACCGACCTGGACGAAAACAAGATGGCCTGGCACATCAACGGCCACGTCAAGACTGCCGCGCACAACATTCGCGCCTTGCTGGCCGACGGCAAGGCCGCCCCGAAGCTCAAGGCGTACAAGCCGCAGACGGGCAATCCCAAGATGGCCGTGACCCTCGGCAGCCGCCACGGCGTCGTGCATCTGCCGGGCGTGGGCGTCGTGCGCTGGCCGGCCTTCGTGCGGATGGCGAAATCCGGGCACATGCTCGTTCCCCAATATCGCAAGGCGCTTGGCGTGTAGTCCAGGTCCACACTCAGGTCGGAGATCCCCACTGATGAACGCACTCCTTTCCAGCGCAGCCGCGACCATGGCGCGGAACATCGTGCACCGCACGCGCGGCCACGGCGGCGGCCCGATCGTCCGCTTGATGAGTCCTTCCGATCTGGGCCGCGTGCTGAAGCCTTTCGTGTTTCTCGATCTGATCGAGGCCACCCGCGACACCATGCAGGCGATGGCGAACATGCCGCTGCACCCGCACTCCGGCATCGCCACCGTGACGGTGCCGGTCGAAGGCGCCTTGCGCTATGAGGACCCGATCAGTGGCAGCGCCGGTACGCTCCACTACGGCGGCGTGGAATGGACGTGCGCCGGCAACGGTATCTGGCACGGCAAGGAACTGTCGGCGGCCGACACGCCGCGTCTCCAGGGCTTTCAGCTCTGGCTGGCCTTGCCCGCCGAACTCGAGAATGGCGAGCCGGACAGCCGCTACATCGAGGCCGAGCACATCCCGCAAGTCGGCCCGGCGCGGGTGATCGTCGGTCGCTACGACGGCGCGCAAAGTCCGGTTCCGGCGCCGCAGGGCATCAATTACCTGCTTGTCACCCTGCGTCCCGGCGAACGCTGGACCTACCAACCGCCGGCCGGGCACCGCGTTGGCTGGTTGGCGCTCGCCAAGGGCAAGCTCCAAGCCGGCGCCCCCGTCGACGCTGGCGAAATGGTGGTGTTCGCCGAGGGCGAAGCGCCCATCACCCTCGAAGCCTCCGGCGATCGGGATGCCGTGTTCGTGCTCGCCTCGGCGGTGCCGCATCCGTACGATCTGTACATGGGCAATTACTCGGTGCATACCTCGATGCAGGCCCTGGAAAAGGGCGAGCGCCGCATCGCCGAGTTGGGCCGCTTGATGCGGGATGCCGGCAACCGGCGTACCGCGTCGGGAACGATTCCGGTGTTCCGCTGAGCGACACGGATCCCTGAGCGACGCGGCGAAGGCCGCGACTGATCGCACGGGGCATGGCCGCGCAGCTCCCGCTCCCCGCATCTCGCTGCGAATTCAGCACAAAAAAGCCCGCCGGATGGCGGGCAAAGCGCTGCTGCCTGGGAAACGCGCGCGGGAGGAGAGGTTCTCCCGCGCGCGCCGGTGCGGCGGCGAACGGCGCCGCCGCGGACCGCCGTGTGCGGCTTACTGCCGCGCCACCAGGGTCAGACCGCTGTAGCTGCCGCTCAGGCGCACGTAGTAGGTGCCCGCGCTGGACGGGGTGATGCGGACCGTCTGCGTGGTGCCGGCGCGGGTGGAGCGGGCGGCGTAGCTGCTGCTGGTCGGCACCGTGCCCGCCGACACGTACATCGCCACGTTGCCGTTGCCGCCGAAGGTCATGAAGGTGACCGCCGTGCCGGCGGTGGCCTGGAAGCTGTACAGCGCGTCGCCACCCTGGCTGCCGAGACCGCGCATCTCGACCTTGTTGGTCAGGGTCTTGGTCGGCGGCACGCAGCTGCTGTCCGACGGCTGGCAGGGCGGCGTGGTCGCCAGCTGCAGCAGCATGTCCACGTCCAGGATGCCGGCGCCGATCGGCGTGGTGGTGGCGATCGCCACCGGGAACGGCCGCGCGCTGGCGCGCAGCAGGTCGCGCATGCCGCTCCAGGTGAACGGGGTCGTGGCCACGCTCTGCACCATCGCCACCGCCGCGGCCACGTGCGGGGACGCCATCGAAGTGCCGGCCATGCCGCCGATCTGCCAGTCGCCGGTCGGGCCCTGCGTGCCGCCGTTGAGCACCTGGAAGATGTAGCCGTTCGGGTTGCCGTCGACGTCGCCGCCGCCGCCCGGCGCGGCGATGTCCACGCGGGTGCCGTAGTTGGAGTAGCTGGCGCGGCCGCCGTTGACGCGCGTGGCGCCGACGCTGATCACGCCGTTGCAGGAGGACATGGTGTAGGTGGCGGCGTTGGCGTTGGAGTTGCCGGCGGCGACCACGATGATCGTGCCCTTGGCGTTGATCTGGTCGATCGCGTCCTGGTAGATCTGCGGGCAGGTATCCGGGCCGCCGCTGCCCAGGCTCATGTTGATCACCTCGGCCGGATTCGGATTGGTCGGCAGGCCGGCCACCGGCAGGCCCGCGGCCCACAGCATGCCGTCGGCGATGTCGCTGCCGAAACCGCCGCAGGAACCGAGCACGCGCACCGGGACGACCTTGGCGCCGTACGCCAGGCCGGCGGTGGCCAGGTTGTTGTTGGTGACCTGGGCGATGGTGCCGGAGACATGGCTGCCGTGCCAGGAACTCGGCTCCGGGGCGTTGCCGGATGCGCCGAGCGCGGTGCAGTAGTCGGCCTCGACCCAGTCGCCCAGATCGTAGCCGCCGGGCACGCGGCCGTCGCTGTCGCGGCGCGAGACGCGGTGGTCGGTGATCATGTCGTAGCCGGGCAGCAGGTTGGCGGCCAGGTCGGGGTTGTCCTTGACCACGCCGGTGTCGACCACCGCCACCACCACGCCCTGGCCGGTGGAGCGGGTCCAGCCCTGTTCGGCATTGACCCCGCCGACCGGGTCGTGGAAGTTCCACTGCAGCTGGGCGTAGGCCGGATCGTTGGGCGTGGTGGAGGCGGCAGCCGCGATGGCGGCCGGCAGGCGCACGCTGGCCTCGTCCAGGCGCCGGTACAGGCGGTCGACCTGTACCGACACCACCGACGGGTCGGCCTTCAGTTCGTTGATGAAGGCGGTGCGCTCGCTGTCGCTGAGGTGGCGCGAGGTCTGCACCACGTGCCAGCCCGGCACCGCCATGTCGCGCAGCACGGTGGCGCTGACCGCGCTGCGCGCCGGCACGCCGGCGCTGGCGCTCTTGGCGCGCTGCATGCCGCTGCGCGCGACCGCGCTGCTGAGGGTGGTGGCCAGCAGGCTGCGCGCCTGGGCGCCGCCCTCGCGGGTCTTGACGATGAAGCGCTGGCCCAGGTCGTTGGCGGTGGCCGCCTGCGGCGCCGGGCCGCGCACGCCGCCCAGGCCGATGGTGGGAGAAGCCGCCTGCGCGGCACCGGCGAACAGGACAGCGGCAAGCGCGGCGGCGAGCGTGTTGGAGGACGTCATCTGCAGATCCTAGAAATGAAGAGGGGTAAGGAAAGAATCGCGGCGCGCGGCGCCGCGGCGGGTCACAGGTCCACGCCCACGCCGATGCCGGCGGAGGATTCGCCGCTGCTGAAGGCGCCGCCCAGGCTGAAGGACGCGCGCGCGCCGATCTTCTTGGCATAGCCGATCGACAGCGCCTGCTGGCCGCCCTGGAAGCCGGCGCCGACCGACACGCGCCCGCGCGGGCTCTGCGTGCCGGCGGCGTTGACCGCCATGTTCAACATCGCCGCGCTCATCGCGCCCAGCTTGTCCATGCGCCGGTCCATGCCGTCCAGGCGATGTTCGGTGTCGGTGCGCAGCTGCTCGAAGCTGTCGTCCAGCGCGGTGATGCGGGTATTGGTGTAGGCATTGGCGCTGCTCAGAGTGGCGCTGTCGCCGGCGCGCATCTGCGCCACGTTGGCCGCATCGGTGCCGGCGCTGCCGGCGGCGACGTTGCTGATCTGGCGTTCGTTGCCGGCGCTGCCGACCGACACGGTGTTGGCGCGATCGGCGACCGAGCCCTGGCCCAGGGCGACCGCATTGTTGGCGGTGACCGACGCGCCCTGGCCGAGCGCGGTGCCGGACGCGGAACTGACGCTGGCGCTCTCGCCCACCGCCACCGCATTGGTCGCGACCGCCGCGACGCGCGCGTTGGCGCCGACCGCGGTGCTGCCGTCGGCGTTGACCTTGGCGTTGGCGCCGATCGCGGTGTCGTTGGGGCCGTAGGCCAGCGCGTCGGCGCCCAGCGCCAGACCGTTCTCGCCATTGGCGGTGGCGCCGGAGCCCACGGCCACGGCATTGGTGCCGGCGCCGGTGCTGGGCGCGGTCACCTCGCCGCTGCTGCCGCCGCCGACACTGACGCCACCGGAGTTGCCGGAGCTGCCGATGGCGTTGATGCGGCTATCGAAGCCCGTCAGCGCGTTATCGATCGCCCCCATCGCTGAGCCCAGGTCGGTGTAGTGGCTGCCCTGCACCAGATAGTTGCCGCCGATCAGATTGCCGTTGGCATCGACCACGCTGCCGGCGCCGAACGCGGCGGCGACGTTGCGCAGCTGCGCCAGGTTGACCGCATCGGTGTCCTGGGTGCCGGCGGCCAGGTTGGTGAGCTGGCGTTCGCTGCCCGCCGCGCCGATCGACACGGTGTTGTCGCGTTCGGTGACCGAGCCGGCGCCCAGGGCCACGCTGCGGTTGGTGATGGTGGTCTGGTCGTTGACGAACTGGGAATTGCCGACGCGGGCGCCGGGGCCGATCGCGATCGACTGGTCGCCGAACACGTCCGCGCCGGTGCCCACGGCGATGCTGTCGTAGAACAACACCGGAGTCTCGCGGAAGAATTCGCCGTTCCACACCATGCCCCCGCCGAGGGCCAGGCTACGGGTGCCGCCGGCCCAGGAGCCGTTGCCGAGCGCGGTGGAGCCGACGCCGAGGGCGAGCGCGGCCGGGCCGACCGCCGTGCTGTCATCGCTCTGCGCGAACGCGCTGGGACCCATGGCCACACTGTGGGTGCCCCAGGCGCGTGCGCCATTGCCGAAGGCGGTGGCCCACTCGGCGATGGCCTGGCTCTGCGCGCCCACGGCCACGGCGGCGTATTGGTTGGCGACCGCGGTGGAACCCACGGCCACGGTGCGGTTGGCGCTGGCTTCGGCCAGGGCGCCGACCGCAGTGGAACTGTAGGCGGTGGCCAGCGCGCCGCCGCCCAGCGCGGTGGACAGCGGGCCGGTGGCCTGGGTGGCCTGCAACTGCATGCCTTCACTGCTCAAGCCATCTTCGCCCACGTCGACGATGCCGCCGACGGCGACGCTGGAACTGTCGCTGGCGATCGCGCCGGCGCCGGCGGCCACGTTGAACTTGCCGCTGGCCTGGGCACCGGCGCCCAGTGCGGTGGCGGCCATGCCAGTGGCGGAGGTCTGCTGCAGGATCACCACGCCGCCGGACAGGTACGAGTAATCCACGTCGAGCATGCCGCCGATCGCGGTGGTGGAGATCTCGGTGGCCAGGCTATTGTGGCCGACCGCCAGCGCGTGACTGGCGTAGCTGACCGCGCCGGCGCCGAGTGCGACGGTGCCGGTGCCGACCGCGGAGGCGGCTTCGCCCGCCGCCAGCGCCTCTTCGCCGTCGGCATAGGCGCCGGCGTTGCTGCTGTCGCTGCCGGTGGCCTGCAGATAGAAACTGGCGTCGGCGCTCGCGTCCGCTGGCGCCGCGTTCGTGTCGGTGGCCGTCGCATCGGTCGCGGCCTGCGCCAGCGCCGGCGGCGCCAGGCACAGCGCGCAGGCCAGGGCCAGCACGTTGCGGGCGCGGACGGTGGAAGCGCCGAGCGCGGCGCTGAGGGTCGGTCGATGGGCGGCGGTGCTGTGGATGGACATGCATGCGTTCATGGCGATCTCTGATGTGCGTGGCGACAGGGCAGGACGCGACGTCAACGGCGCGCGGGCGCCGCTTCGGTCCGAGTGGTCTTGGGAAGCGCGCCGTGATTCCCCCTGCGCGCGCTCCGTACAGCGAACTTATGCGCGGCGTCATTTACTTGTCACCCGCAAGTTCTCGCACGATCATCACCGGGTTCTCACCGAGTCGAGTGGGATGGGGAGCGCATTCGGATGGTGAGGGCGTTGTTGAACTGGTTCGACCGGGCGCCGGTCGTGGACGAGGTGGACCGGCGCAACGTGCGGGTGATCCAGCTGTTGCTGCTGTTCCTGGCGATCACCATTCCGGCTACGTTCGCAGTCGCGCTGCCGCTGGCCTGGCCGCAGCTGCGCGGACGCGCGGTGCCGCCCGGCCTGGTGGTGTCGCTGACGATGAGCCTGCTGATCGCGGTGTGCGCCGCGATCGGTTTCGTGCGCGTGCGCCGCGGCGCGCTGCGCGGGGGCGTCGGCTTGCTGTTGGCCGCGATGCTGGCGTCGCTGCTGGTCAATGCCGCGGTCAACGGCCTGCAGCGTCAGTTGCCGGATCAGTTGGCGCAGATGCTGGTGCTGATCCTGGCCGGGCTGGTGCTCGGGCGCCGCGCGCTGTGGATCACCTTCGGCGCACTGCTGCTGATGCTGGGCCTGGGCGTGGGCCACGATGCGCTGCTGGAGTTCGCCGACGAGCCGGGGCGCGCGTTCTACAACCTGCCGTCGGTGCTGTTCAGCTACCTGCTGGTGACGCTGCTGCTGGATCGCACCACCGAAGCGCTACGCGAGAGCCTGCGCGAATCCAATGCGCGCGGCCATCGCCTGCAGCAGGAAATGCTGGCGCGCGAACGCGCGCAGGCGCAGCTGATCCATGCGCAGAAGCGCGAGATCGTCGAGCGCATGGCCGGCGGCCTGGCGCACGATTTCAACAACGTGCTGGCGGTGATCGTCGGCTTCTCCGCCACGCGCCACGACGACGATGCCGGCAGCGACGGCGAGCGCATCGCGCTGCTGGAAGACAGCCTGGCGTCGGTGGAGGAATCGGCGCGGCGCGGCATGGCGGTCATCCGCCGGCTGCTGCGCTTCAGCCGCCGCGATGGCGAACAGGCCGAGGACTTCGACGCCGCGGCCGCCATCGATGCGTTGCAGCCGATGCTGCGGCAACTGCTGGAAGCGCGCATCGTGCTGCGCTGCGCCTTGCCGGCGACGCCGGCGCCGATCCACCTGGATCGCAGCCAGTTCGAATTGATGCTGCTCAACCTGGCCAGCAACAGCCGCGACGCCATCGCCGACCGCGGCCATCTCGACATCGCCGTGCGCAGCGAAGCGGCGTGGACGATCATCGAGGTCGCCGACGACGGCCAGGGCATGCCGGTGGACGTGGTGGCGCGCGTGTTCGAGCCGTTCTACAGCACCAAGCCCGCCGACAGCGGCACCGGGCTCGGCCTGGCGGTGGTGCACGACCTGGTGGCGCGCGCCGGCGGCCGCATCCAGGTGCACAGCGAACTGGGCGTGGGCACCCGCTTCCGCATCGCCTTGCCGCACGCGGCCGTGGCGGCCGGCACGGCGCGCGTGGCCGCCGCTCAGCCGGACGGATCGAAGATGTAGCCCTTGCCGTGCACCGCGGCCAACGGCAGGGCGGCGCCGCAGCGGCGCTGCGCCTTGCTGCGCAGGCGGTGCACCATCGAGTCGAGGCGGTGCGCGTCGAAGTCGTACACGCGGTCGGTCAGCGCCGCGATCAGCGCCTCGCGGGCGACCAGCAGGCCGGGCTGCTCGAGCAGGCGCCGGCACAGGCGGCGTTCGCTCGCGGTCAGCGCCGCCGCCGCGCCGGACGGCGCCAGCAGGCACCAGCCGTCCTCGCTGAGCTGCCAGCGGCCACGCGCCGGTTCCATCGGGGCGCCGCCCAGGCGCCGGGTCAGGCTGTGCAAGGTCGCCGCCAGCAGGTCGATCTCCACCGGCTTGGCCAGATAGGCATCGGCGCCGCCGGTGAGTCCGCGCACGCGGTCTTCGGTCTGGCCCAGGCTGGTCAGCATGACGATGCCGATGGCCGGATACTGTTGGCGCAGTTCGCGCGCCACGGTGAAGCCGTCGGTGTCGGGCAGGCCGACGTCGAGCACCACGATGTCGGCGGGGGCGGTCAGCAGCCGCGCCTGCAGCTCGGCGCCGCTGCCGCAGCCCTGGGTGTCGAAGCCGAAACGGCGCAGGCCCGGGATCAGGATGCGCTCGCGCAGCATCGGATCGTCCTCCAGGACCAGAACGCGCAGGGCGGCGGCAGCGATAGTGGCATTCATGCGCCGGCGCAGTGTAGCGGCAGCCGCCCGATTGCGTCTGCCCATGGAGCGCGCCGTCGATCCCCGAGCAGACCCACTCGGGGATTAACGGCACGCTGTGGCCGGTCGGCGGCACTTACGCAAAGCAAACGCCGGCGCTGGCAGACTCGCGCTTTCCTGGCGAACGGCGGACATGATGGCAGCACGAATCGAGGACTACGCCATGCTCGGCAACTGCCGCAGCGCGGCGTTGGTGGACAGGCACGGCTCGATCGACTGGCTGTGTCTGCCGCGCTTCGATTCCGACGCGCTGTTCGCCGCGTTGCTGGGCACCCCGGAGCACGGCCGCTGGTCGATCGCGCCGGTCGCCGACTTCACCAGTACCCGTCGCTACCGCGACGGCAGCCTGGTGCTGGAAACCGAGTTCGAGACCGACCAGGGCGCCGTGGCGGTGCTGGACTTCATGGTCGCCAGCCACGACGACGACGTGCACAACCACGTGGTGCGCATCGTGCGCGGGCTGCGCGGCCGCGTGCCGCTGCGCATGCAGCTGCAGCTGCGCTTCAATTACGGCCGCACCATTCCCTGGGTGTCGCAGATCGAGGGTGGCCTGCAGGCGATCGCCGGGCCGGACCAGATCGCGCTGCGCAGCCCGCAGCCGATGCATGGCCACGGCTTCGCCACCGAGACGGATTTCGCGTTGGAGCCCGGCGACAGCACCTGGTTCGTGCTCAGCCATGGCGCCTCGCACCTGGAACTGCCGCCGCCGCTGGCGCCGGAACAGGCGCTGGCGCAGACCGAGGCGTTCTGGCATGGCTGGTCGCACCGCTGCGTGCAGGCCGGCCCGTGGACCGAGGCGGTGCGGCGTTCGCTGGTGGTGCTGAAGGGGCTGAGCTACCTGCCCACCGGCGCGATCGTCGCCTCGCCCACCACCTCGCTGCCGGAACGGCTCGGCGGCGAGCGCAACTGGGATTACCGCTTCTGCTGGCTGCGCGATGCGGTGTTCACCCTGACCGCGCTGCACGCCGCCGGCTATTCCGACGAAGCGGCCGCGTTCCACGGCTGGCTGCAGCGCACCGTGGCCGGCTCGCCCGACCAGTTGCAGGCGCTGTACGGCATCGGCGGCGAACGGCGCATGTCCGAATGGGACGTGGACTGGCTGCCCGGCTACGAAGGCGCGCTGCCGGTGCGCGTGGGCAATGCCGCCGCCGGCCAGTTCCAGCTGGACGTGTACGGCGAGGTGATCGCCGCGTTCCATCGCGGCCACCACGAAGGCATGGCGACCGCGGCGCATGGCCGCTCGCTGGCGCGGCAGCTGCTGGAAGTGCTGGAGCAGCGCTGGCGCGAGCCGGACGAAGGCATCTGGGAGATCCGCGACCAGCGCCGCCATTTCGTGCATTCCAAGGTGATGGCGTGGCTGGCGTTCGACTGCGGCGCGCGCGACGGGGTCACCGACGCCGACGCCGCGCAGCGCGCGCACTGGCGCGCGCTGGCCGACGAAGTGCATGCGCAGGTGCTGGAGCAGGGCGTGCACCCGGACGGCTATTTCGTGCAGAGCTACGGCAGCGATCGGCTGGACGCGGCGACCCTGCTGATTCCGCTGGTCGGGTTCCTGCCAGCCGACGATCCGCGCGTGGCGGCCACCGCCGATGCGATCGCGCAGCGGTTGAGCATCGATGGCCTGGTCGAGCGCTATCGCGCCGACGACGACAGCGGCGACGGCCTGCCGGCCGGCGAGGGCACCTTCATCGCCTGCAGCTTCTGGCTGGTGGAGAACTACGCGCTGCTGGGCCGCACCGAACAGGCGCGCACGCTGTTCGAACGCCTGCTCGGCCTGTGCAACGACGTCGGCCTGCTGGCCGAAGAATACGATCCGCGCAGCGGCCGCATGCTCGGCAATTTTCCGCAGGGTTACTCGCACGTGGCCCTGGTCCACGCCGCGTTGCGCCTGCATGGCTTACTCGGCGAACAGGACACCCCTCCATGAGCGAAGCGACGCAAACCACTCCTCCCTGCCTGATCGTGGTGTTCGGCGCGCGCGGCGACCTGACCCGGCGCCTGGTGCTGCCGGCGCTGTACAACCTGCGCCGCAGCGGCGCATTGCCCGAACAGTTCGCGGTGATCGGCGTGGACCACGGCGACATCAGCGAAACCACCTGGCGGCGCCTGCTCGGCACCGCGCTGCATGGGCTGATGGCCGACCGCGACGCCGAGTTCAAGGCCGACGGCCTGGACGAGGACGTGTGGAACTGGCTGCGCACGCGCCTGCACTACCTGCGCGGCGATTTCGCCGATGCGGCGACCTATCGCGCGCTGGGCGAGGTGATCGCCAAGTACGACGCGCAATACCAGACCGGCGGCAACGTGCTGTTCTACCTGGCCACCGCGGCGCGCTTCTTCGCTCCGGCGATCGAGCAGCTGGGCGCGGCCGGGCTGGTCAAGCAGACCGCCGGCGGCGGCTGGCGCCGGGTGATCGTGGAGAAACCGTTCGGCCACGACCTGCGCAGCGCCAAGGAACTCAACGCCATCGTCGGCCGCGTGCTCGACGAGGACCAGGTGTTCCGCATCGACCATTTCCTGGGCAAGGAGACGGTGCAGAACATCCTCGCCTTCCGTTTCGCCAACGGCCTGTTCGAGCCGGTGTGGAACCGCGACCGCATCGACCACGTGCAGATCACCGCCGCCGAGACCATCGGCGTGGAAGGGCGCGGCGGCTTCTACGACCCCACCGGCTGCCTGCGCGACATGGTGCCCAATCACCTGTTCCAGCTGCTGGCGATGATCGCGATGGAGCCGCCGGCGGCGTTCACCCCGGCCTCGATGCTGCGCCGGCGCGCCGAGGTGATCGAGGCGGTGCGGCCGCTGGCCCCGGCCGACGTGGTGCGCGGCCAGTACGCGGCCGGCGCGATCGGGCGCATCGCGGTGCCCGGCTACCGCGAGGAAGACACGGTGCCGTCCGATTCCAACACCGAGACCTACGTGGCGATGAAGCTGCAGGTGGACACCTGGCGCTGGGCCGGCGTGCCGTTCTATCTGCGGACCGGCAAGCGCCTGCGCGAACGCACCACCGAGATTGCGATCCGCTTCAAGCCAGCGCCGCTGGCGCCGCTGCGCAGCGCCGAGATCGGCGGCTATGGTCCCGACTGGCTGGTGCTGCACATCCAGCCCGACGAAGGCATCTCGCTGCAGTTCGACGTCAAGCGACCGGGCGCGCGGGTCAGCCTTGCGCCGGTGCGCATGGACTTCCGCTACCGCGACTGGTTCCCGAAGGAATACACGGTCGGCTACGAGCGCCTGCTGCAGGACTGCATGAACGGCGAGGCCGGGCTGTTCCAGGACGCGACGATGGTCGAGGCGGCCTGGCGCATCGTGCAGCCGATCCTGGATGCCTGGCAGGCCTCGGCCGACGAAGTGGCGCAATACCCGGCCGGCAGCGCCGGCCCGGCCGCGGCCGATGCGTTGCTCGCGCTCAACGGCGGCCACAGCTGGCGCACCCTGACCGCCGGCCGCCGGCCGCCGCCGCGGCGCCCGGCGGAAGGCGGCGCCGACGCCAGGCCCGCAGCGCCGCCGAAGCGTGCTTCGGCTTCTGCCAAGCCTGCCGTTTCGAAAGCCAAGGCGGCCGGCGCCGGCAAGCCCAGCAAGGCTGCGGCGGCGAGGACTGCGTCGGCCAAGAAAGCGGTCGCCTCGCCGAAGGCGACGGAGGGCAGGAAGACAACGGACGGCAACAAGACGGCCGCGTCAAAGAAGGCAGTCAAAGCCTCTGCAGGAAAAGCGAGCAAGCGCGTGGCGAAGAAGTCGCCCGCAGCTGCGGCCAAACGACCGGCGGCGAAGCGCTGACCCGCAATGCGCGTAGCCCGTGTGGGAGCGACGTCAGGTGGCCTTGTGCCGCCGTCGAGACGAGACTTGGCTACGTCGGGACTGAAGTCCCTCCCACAGTGCACCCGGCGCACCAGCCGCGAGTGCTGCAGCAGCGCGTCCGCTGCAGTTCTGTAGGAGCGGCTTCAGCCGCGACGAACGAAGCGGCGCACCTGGCAGGTTCGGCATTCTGTCGGGGCTGAAGCCCCTCCCACAAGGGCAGCCACCACTCGCAAATCCCCTGTAGGAGCGGCTTCAGCCGCGACAAACGAAGCCGCTAAATCGTCAGGTTTCGGATCCTGTCGGAACCGATGGCCCAAGACCGTCAAGATTCCCTCCCGCCACAGCACCTCGGCATGCCGGCCGCACGTTGTGGGAGCGACTTCAGTCGCGACGAACGCAGCGGTGGAGCCCGCCGGCTTCGCATCCTGTCGGGGCGAAAGCCCGCCTGCAAGCGCTCCAGAATAGCTCGCGAAACCTGCAGGAGCGGCGTCAGCCGCGACGAACGAAGCGAGGATCCAACCGGCATCCGGCACCGCCACGACCGACATCCCTGCCGCCAGTCCTCCCGCCGCACACGCTACGCAAGCGCCGCACCATCAACACCAATACGGCTACGACTGCGGCTTCGCCGTCGCCGCATCGTCCGCCGCGTCCCGGGGCGCGTCGCTCACATCCGCCTCGAACAGCTGCATCAGGTCCGCGCGCGCATCGCGCGAGGTCTGCACCACCGCCGCCTCGTCGTCGTACACCAGGTGCTGCGCGCGTAACAGCTGTTCG
Organism: Xanthomonas bonasiae; assembly: GCF_017163705.1. Lineage (GTDB taxonomy): Bacteria > Pseudomonadota > Gammaproteobacteria > Xanthomonadales > Xanthomonadaceae > Xanthomonas_A > Xanthomonas_A bonasiae. The sequence continues at coordinate 34,027 of NZ_JAFIWB010000007.1, read as the reverse complement.
TCGTGCTGGCGGAAGCGGGCGATGCGGTCGCGCGCGGTCTCCGGGCTCAGGCCCAGGTTCACCAGCACCTTCTCGCTCAGTTCCAGGCTCGAGGCGAACACCTCGCGGAACGGTTCGGCGCCCAGATCCATCAGCCGCCAGGCGTGCTGGCGGTTGCGCGCGCGCGACAGCACCTGCGCCTTCGGATACAGGCGGCGGATCAGCCGCGTGGTCTTGATGTTGGTCTCCGGGTCGTCCATCGCCACCACGAAGATGCCGATGCTGTCGCTGCCGGCCGCGCGCAACAGGTCCGGGCGGCTGGGGTCGCCGTAGTAGATCTTGTTGCCGAAGCGGCGCAGGTCTTCCACCGTGTCCGGGTTGTGCTCCAGCGCCACGAACGGGATGCGCTGCGCGGTCAGCAGGCGCGCCACGACCTGGCCGAAACGGCCCATGCCGGCGATCAGCACCTGCGCGCGCTGCTCGTCCACGGTGTCGTAGTGGGCGGCCGGCGGCGGCGTGCGCCTGGCCTTGGCCGCCTCGCCGCCGTCGAGCAGGCGCTGGATGCCGATCAACAGCAGCGGCGTCAGCGCCATCGACACGCCGACCACCGCGACCAGGCGATCGTGGTTGGCGTCGTCGAGCAACTGCACGCGCTGCGCTTCGGTGAACACCACGAACGCGAATTCGCCGCCCAGCCACAACAGGCTGCCCAGCAACAGCGCGCTGCGCAGCGGCAGCCGCGCCACCCGGCCGATGCCGACCAGCAGGCTGAACTTGACCAGCAGCAGGGTGGCCACGCCGCCGGCGATCAGCCACGGCTCGGCGACGATGCGGTCCAGGTCGATGCCCATGCCCACGGCGATGAAGAACACGCCCAGCAACAGGCCCTGGAACGGCTCGATCTGCGCCTCCAGCTCGTGCCGGAATTCCGAGTCGGCCAGCAGCACCCCGGCCAGGAACGCGCCCAGGCTCGGGCTCAGCCCGGCCTTCTGCAGGAACCACGCATTGCCCAGCACCACCAGCAGTGCGCTGGCGGTGAACACCTCGGGCATGCGCGTGCGCGCCACGACGCGGAACAGGTGGCGCAGCGCGAAGCGGCCGCACAGCACCACCACCGTCAGCGCGCCCAGCGCCTGCGCCACCTCGGTCCAGGTCAGGGTGTCGTTCTTGGCGCCGCCGAGCAGCGGGATCGCGGCCAGCAGCGGGATCGCGATCAGGTCCTGGAACAGCAGGATGGCGAAGCCGAGCCGGCCATAGTCGCTGTTGAGCGCCTTGCGCTCGGCCAGCAGCTGCAGGCCCACCGCGGTGGACGACAGCGCCAGCGCCAGGCCCACCACCAGCGCGCTCTTCCAGTTCAGGTCCAGGCACAGCAGCAGCACGCCCAGCGGCAGCGCGGTCAGCACCACCTGCGCGGTACCGGCGCCGAACACCGCGCGCCGCATCAGCTTCAGCCGCGCCGGCGACAGTTCCAGGCCGATCAGGAACAGCAGCATCACCACGCCGATCTCGGCGGCGTTGAGGATGCGCTCGGTGTCCTGCACGAAGCCCAGGCCGTCCGGACCCAGCACCACGCCGGCGGCGAGATAGGCCAGCACCGCGCCCAGGCCCAGGCGCTTGAACACCGGCACCGCGATCACCGCGGCCAGCAGCAAGACCAGCGCCAGTTCCAGGCCGCCGCTATGCATGAGTCGTCTCCATCGCGCCATTATGCGGCCGCCACGCGACCGTCCGCTTACCCGGATTGGGGGAAGACGCAGGCGGGTGCCGATCTTCGGCGTCGTCGGGATGCCAGGCGGGCCAGGGGAGATCGGCACCTTGGCGGCTTCGGGCCATCGGCGCCGGCAAGGCGCGAAGCCGGCAAGCGTCCCCGCTTCGTTCGTCGCGACTGAAGTCGCTCCCACAGGAACCTGCGGCCAGTGTCCAGGTGCGCTGTAGGAAGGGCTTCAGCCCCGACAGGAATCGGTGCCGGAATGCTCAACGCTGCATTCGTCGCGGTCGAAACCGCTTCTGCAGGGAACTCGCGATCGGCCGTGGTGCACTGTGGGAGGGACTTCAGTCCCGACGCGTGGACGCCGGAACCCACCGTCATTCCCGCATCGACCAAAGCCGCGACGCCGCAGGCCGCGGATCGTCCGCATCTTCCGATCATCCCCGCGCCAGCATCACCCGTGTACCGTTGTCGCACCGCTTGCCCGCCCCGCGTCCGCCATGAGCACCTACCACCTGCAGTCCGTGTTCCGCCCCGCTTCGGTCGCCATCGTCGGCGGCAGTCCGCGCGAGCGCTCGGCCGGGCGCGCGGTGGTGCGCAACCTGCGCGCCGCCGGCTTTCCCGGGCAGATCGGCTGGGTCAGCCCGCGCTACCGCGAGATCGACGGCGTGCCCACCGTGCGCCGGCTCACCGATCTGGCGTGGGTGCCGGACCTGGTGGTCATCACCGCGCCGGCGCGGATCGTGCCGCGCATCGTCGCCATCGCCGCGCGGCGCGGCGTCGCCGCGGCGATCATCCTCACCGCCGGCCTGGGCGAAGGCCCGGGCTCGGCCGCGGCGCGGGTCGAGGCGGCGGCGCGCGCCAAGGGCCTGCGCATCCTTGGTCCGCACTGCCTGGGCGTGATCGCCCCGCACGCCAAGCTCAACGCCAGCATCGCCGCGCATTGCCCGCAGCCCGGCGACCTGGCGCTGATCTCCGAATCCAGCGCCATCGCCGCCGCCCTGGTGGAGTGGGGCGTGGCGCGCTCGGTCGGCTTCTCCGCGGTGGTCTCGCTGGGCGATGCGCTGGACGTGGACTTCGGCGACCTGCTCGACTACTTCGCCACCGACTACCGTACCCGCGCCATCCTGCTGTACGTCGAACACATCCACGACGCCCGCAAGTTCATGTCCGCCGCGCGCGCCGCGGCGCGCGCCAAACCGGTGGTGGTGGTGAAATCCGGGCGCCTGCTGCGCATCGACCCCAACGCCGACACCCATGTGCAGGCGCTGGCCAGTTCGGACGCGGTCTACGGTGCGGCCTTCGCCCGCGCCGGCCTGCTGCGCGTGCGCGCGCTGGACGAACTGTTCGCCGCGGCCGAGACCCTGGGCCGGCTCAGCACCTTCCCCGGCCGCCGCCTGGCGATCCTCAGCAACGGCGGCGGCGTCGGCCGCCTGGCGGTGGACAAGCTGGCCGACCTCGGCGGCACCCTGGCCGCGCTGTCGCCGCAGACCCTGCAACGCCTGGAGCGGGCGCTGCCGCAGGAGTGGTCGCACGCCAACCCGGTGGACATCGTGGTCGACGCCGACGGCGAGCGCTATGCCGCCGCCGCCGAAGCGCTGCTGGCCGACCCGGAGAACGACGCGGTGCTGGTGGTCAACGTGCCGACCGCGTTCACCTCTTCGGCCGATGCCGCGCAGGCGCTGACCCGCACCCTCGGCCTGCGCCCGCGCCACCACCGCGACAAGCCGGTGTTCGCGGTGTGGCTGGGCAACGACGAAAGCGCCACCGCCACGCTCAACGCCGCGCATATTCCCACCTACGCCACCGAGGCCGACGCGGTGCGCGGCTTCATGCACCTGGTGCGCTACCGCGAAGCGCAGGCAGCGCTGATGGAGACCCCGCCGAGCCTGCCCGAGGATTTCGTGTTCGATGCGGCCACCGCGCGCGGCATCGTCGACGCCGCGCTGGCCGCCGGCCAGACCTGGCTGGATCCGCTGGCCACCACCCGCCTGCTCGCCGCCTACGGCATCCCCACCGCGCCGGTGGTGCATGCCGCCAGCGCCGCCGACGCCGCCGTGGCGGCGGCGCCGATGCTGGCGCAAGGCCTGGCGGTCGCGGTGAAGATCCATTCGGCCGACATCCCGCACAAGTCCGATGTGGACGGCGTGCGCCTCAATCTGGTCAGCGCGCAGGCGGTGCAGGACGCCGCCGAAGGCATCCTCGCCCGCGCGCGCGCCGCGCGTCCGGATGCGCGCATCGACGGCGTGCTGGTGCAGCCCACGCTGCTGCGGCCGAAGGCGCGCGAACTGATCGCCGGCATCGCCGACGACCCCACCTTCGGCCCGGTGATCGTGTTCGGCCGCGGCGGCACCGCGGTGGAAGTGATCGACGACAAGGCGCTGGCGCTGCCGCCGCTGGACCTGCGCCTGGCCCACGAACTGATCGGCCGCACCCGCGTCAGCCGCATCCTCAAGGCCTACCGCGACGTGCCCGCGGCCGACGAGCGCGCCGTGGCGATGGTGCTGGTCAAGCTGGCGCAGCTGGCGGCCGACCTGCCGGAAATCCGCGAGCTGGACATCAATCCGCTGCTGGCCGACCGCGACGGCGTGATCGCGGTCGACGCCCGCGTGGCGGTGGCGCCGTCGCGGCGCCTGCACAAGGGCCGCGGCCACCCGCGCTTCGCGATCTTCCCGTATCCGAAGGAATGGGAGCGGCGCATCGTGCTCAACGACGGCGCCGCCGCGTTCGTGCGCCCGGTGCGCCCGGAAGACGATGCGCTGTTCCGCAGCTTCTTCGCCCGCGTCACCGACGAGGACCTGCGCCTGCGCTTCTTCCAGGCGGTGAAGCACTTCAGCCACGAATTCATCGCCCGCCTGACCCAGCTCGACTACGCCCGTTCGATCGCCCTGGTGGCGATCGAGCCCAGGACCGGCGACATGCTCGGCGCGGTGCGCCTGCACGCCGACGCCGACTACGACCGCGGCGAATACGGCATCCTGATCCGCTCCGACCTCAAGGGCCACGGCATCGGCTGGCAGCTGATGCGGATCATGATCGAATACGCCGGCTGGCTGGGCCTCAACGTCGTCGAAGGCCAGGTCCTGCGCGAGAACCGCACCATGCTGGCGATGTGCGAACACCTGGGTTTCAAGGCCACGCCGGACCCGGAAGATGCGACGCTGATGGATGTGGTGTTGCCGGTGGGGAAGGGGTGAGGGGGGGAGTGCCTGCATCGCTGGCAGAAGGAGTCCGATGCCGCGTCGATCGGCGCCATGGCTGCGTGTTAGGGGCAGGGGGGGCGCCCAGGACATCCGCAAAGCATCGCAGACGTCGCCTGCCCCGGCGTTTGAAGCTGGGCCACGATGCGCGATACTGGCAATGCCGCCGCTGCAATGCGGCCCAGGGGTCGCTCGCAGGCAGATGGGAATCGCTGAGTCTTCGATCGTTTCGTTCCGGGTCTTCGGAGATGATCTCGTGCCCGCCGAGGTGACCGCACTGTTGCAGTGCGAGCCGACCCGTGCGTTCGCAAAAGGCGATGTGCGTATCGGCAAAAAGACCGGAAACCGTTACGTGGAAAAGACCGGGCGTTGGAGCGTGTCTGCTGCCGATCGGCACCCCGAAGACATCTCTGCCCAGATTTCCGAAATCCTCGGCAAGTTGAGCGCCGATCCGGCGGTCTGGGATCTGCTCGCGTCACGGTTCACGCTCGATATCTTCTGCGGGGTCTTCATGGGCTCGTCGAATGATGGGCTTGAATTCAGTCCGGGCGTGCTCGGGGAGCTCTCCAAACGTGGCATCTCGCTGTGCTTGGACATCTATGACAAGTCCGAAGACTGATATGGCTTGCATGAGCGCCTGCACGCCAGCGCCGCGTAGTGGCACAACGCGATAGGGGATTGCGATGGAGACCGCAGAAAAATTCTTTCCCCACTATTTGATTGCTCATGCGTGCTTCGAATGCCGCAAGAGTTTCAAGATCGCTCCGCGGCCGGGCTATTCTGCAGTGTGCCCGAATTGCGCCGGCGAGATCCATGAGATGAGACGCTCGTTCAAGGCGCCACGCGCCAAGGACACAGAGCAGTGGGCGAAGGTCCAGGCGCTCTACGAGGCTGGCTTCCGCTTCTCCAGCTACCGCAGCACGTCTGGACCAGCGCTGCCCGACAGGCTCGCGCAAGTGCCGGCATTCCTCAGAGACAATCCGGCACATCCATTGCGTGTGGCAACGCCGCGCAACGCGCGTTAGGCGCCCTGATGCGCCGTAAAGTGCCGCAAGACATCGCAAACGAGCTCTGCCAGATGATGGCTGGTTGGCGCATGGGCGACGACTATGAACTGATGGCCGAGATTCCTGATGGAACGCTCTACTTCGATCTCCTGGAAAAGACGGTCACGCATGGCGCCGGTCACAGTCCGACGCTGTGGATAGCGGATGAGTTGAACGCATGGTTGGAGCACAGGCTGAGCGACGAGAAGATCGCCGTAACCAACTGATGCACGCCAAGCTCGAACTCCGGTATGAGACGAGCCGCATAAGAACGGATCGAAGAAGCTCGTCTCGTTCGACTTCGCGTGTCGTTCGTCGCCCCCAACCGACGAAGTGGAGTACGGCGGAAGCGTCGTCGAACGCCACGCCTATCACCAGCGCGTTGCGTCTGGCCCATCTTCCAGGCGAGTGATTGACGGCGCCGCTTAGCGGGCATCCATCCAGCGCAGCTGCATGCTGCTGCGCAGCAACTCGGGTGCGATTTTCCCTGCCATGCCACGGTTGAAGGGCGTGCACTGCATTTGTCTTGCGAACTGGACGATTCCCTGCCTATCGTCCTGGCTGGTGCGGGTCGCTGCAGGGGAGCGCGCGAGTGCCGCTCCAACGAGGCCCGAAGACGGCATTGCCGCTGGATGTCACTGGTTGTTTCACTCCATTCGCCACTCGAATCGCATCCCATGACCGAATCGAATTCTTCCTTCCTCCTCTCGCGCCGCGACTTCCTGGTCGGCGCGGGGAGCGCGGCGATCTTCGCGTCGCCGCTGCGCGCCATGGTCATTTTTGATAGCGCTAACAATGCGTTTCGGCTCGCGGGCGACGGGGGCGTCGCGCCGATCCAGGTGGACGTGCAGGATTTCCCTGGCGTGGCCAGGGCGGCGCGCGATCTCGCCGAGGACATCGGCCGCGTGTTCGGAACGCCGGCCGCGCTCGTCAGCGAACCGAACCGGCTTGATCGCCCGGTCGTACTGATCGGCACGCTCGGCAAAAGTGCGGTCGTCGATGCGCTGGTCGCCGACGGCAAGCTCGATGTCGCGCCGATCCTCGGGCAGTGGGAGTCCTACACGCTGCAGACCGTGGCCGATCCGATGCCTGGCGTGGCCGAAGCGCTGGTGATCGCCGGCAGCGACAAGCGCGGCACCATCTACGGCATCTATGCGCTGTCCGAACAGATCGGCGTGTCGCCCTGGTACTGGTGGGCGGACGTGCCGGTTCGGCGCCGGTCGGCGATCTCGATCCGGCGCGGCACGCATTTCGAAGGGCCGCCGGCGGTGAAGTACCGCGGCGTGTTCCTCAACGACGAACAGCCGTGTCTGGGAAAGTGGACCACCGAGAAGTTCGGCGGGATGAATTCCAAGTTCTACGCACGCCTGTTCGAGGTGCTGCTGCGCTTGCGCGCGAACTACCTTTGGCCGGCGATGTGGGACAACGCGTTCGCGCAGGACGATGCGGACAACGCCCGGCTCGCCGACGAATACGGCATCGTGATGGGCACCTCGCACCACGAGCCGATGATGCGCGCGCACAAGGAGTGGACCGACCACCGCACGCAGTACGGCAACGGCGAATGGAACTACGCCACCAACAAGGAGGCGCTGCAGACCTTCTTCCGCGAAGGCATCGCGCGCAACCGCTCGCACGAGGTGCTGGTGACGGTGGGCATGCGCGGCGACGGCGACGTGGCCATGGCCAGCGCCGGCGATCTGCAGGCCGATCTGCGCCTGCTCGAAACCATCATCGCCGATCAGCGCAAGATTCTCGCCGCGGAACTAGGTGCCGATGCGAGCCAGGTCCCGCAGCTGTGGGCGCTGTTCACCGAGGTGCAGAAGTTCTACGACGCCGGCCTGAAGGTGCCGGACGACGTGACCTTGCTGTTCACCGACGACAACGTCGGCAATCTGCGGCGGCTGCCGAAACCCGACGAGCGCCAGCGCGCCGGCGGCTCCGGCATCTACTACCACATGGACATGAACGGCGGGCCGTTCTCGTACAAGTGGCTCAACAGCAATCCGCTGCCGAAGATCTGGGAGCAGATGACCCTGGCGCACCGCTATGGCGCCAACCGGATCTGGATCGCCAACGTCGGCGATTTCAAGCCGTTGGAGATCCCGATCGAGTTCTTCCTGCGGCTGGCCTGGAATCCGGACGCGATCACCAAGGACGATGTCGCCGGCTGGACGCAGCGCTGGGCGAGCAGGGAATTCGGCGCCGAGCACGCCGTGCAGATCGCGGACATCGTCGCCAAATACGCCAAGTACAACGCCTGGCGCAAGCCGGAACTGGTGAAGCCGGAGACCTTCAGCCTGCTGCACTACCGCGAGGCCGAGCGCGTGCTGGACGCCTGGGCCACGCTGGTGGCGCAGGCCGAAAGGATCCAGTCGCGGTTGCCGGCGGATGCGCACGACGCGTATTACCAGTTGGTGCTGCATCCGGTGAAGGCCTGCGCGACGGCGACGGAATTGAACATCGCCGCGGCGCGCAATGCGTTCTACGCGCAACAGGGCCGGGCGAGCGCGAATGCCGAGGCCGACTACGTGCGGCAGCTGTTCCAGCGCGACCGCGAACTGACCGACTACTACAACACGCGCCTGGCGGGCGGCAAGTGGAACCACCTGATGGACCAGGTGCATCTGGGCTACTTCGACTGGTATTCGCCGCCAGCGAACATCATGCCAGCCGTGACGACGCTGCGGATCGAAGACACCGCCGATTATGCGGTGGCAGTCGAAGGTGCGGTGCCGGGCTGGCCGGGCTACTGGCTCGACCCGGAGCTGCCGACGTTCGACAGCCTGTGCCGGCAGCGGCACTACGTCGACGTGTTTCCGCGCGGCGCGCGCCCGATCGCGTTCGAGGTGGCCGCGGCCGAGCCGTGGATCGTGATCGCCGAGGGCAAGCCGTTCGGCGTAGGACGCCACGATCGGCGCTTCTGGGTCGAGATCGATTGGGACCAGGCCGGCGTCGGCGAGCAGGCCGGGACGATCGTCGTGACCGGCGCGCAAAAGACGCAGACGATTCACGTCAAGGCGATCAAGGCCTCCGCGGCGCAGCGGCGCGAAGCGCGTGCCGCATTCGGCGGCTTGCAAGGGCCGATCGCGATCGCCGCCGACGCGTTCGAACGCAACGTCGATGCCGGCGGCGTGCGCTGGGAGCGCATCCCCGACTACGGCCGCGCACGCGCCGCCATGTCGGTCTTTCCCGTCACCGCGGCCTCGTTCTCCGACCCGCGCACTGCGCCACGCCTGGAGTATCCGGTCTATCTGGCCAAGGCCGGCCGTTACGACATCGATCTGATCACCAACCCGACGCTCAACGTGAACACGGCGCACCAGCTGAGCGTGGCCGTGGCCTTCGACGATCAGCCGCCGCAGGTCATCAGTGTGTTCACGCCGGAGCAGCGCGTGTCGCAGGATTTCCTGGGCGAGGCGTTCTACGAGAACGCCAGGAACAATGCGCGCACCCTGACCGCCTCGCAGTCCGTGTCCACTGCGGGGCGGCATGTGCTGAAGATCATGATGGTCGATCCGACCATGGTCGTGCAGAAGATCGTGATCCGCAGCGCGCCGTTGCCGAACTCTTACTTCGGCCCGCCGGAGGTCCCGGCGCATCCAGGTTGAGCCGCTGACATTTGCGCGCCTGAACCATCATCGGGCCAGCGCATCGCGGTTCGCTTTCTACCGCCGCATGCCGGGCAGGGCAATGCGCCCCGCCCGACATACAAACGGAGCGCGCCGGGACTATTCCAGTTCCTGGTTGTCCACGCCGCGTTCGACCGGGTAGACCGTCGCTGGCGGGGTGGTGGAGCGCATCAGTTTCAGCGGCAGCGCGCTCTGCTGGCAGAGGTTGCCGCCGCTGACGAACACGCCGTCCTGGGTGCACTTCCAGTCGTAGAAGTTGGCGATGCCGCCGGCCAGCTGCAGGCTGAAGTCAGTGCTCTGGGCCGCCGCGTCGAACGGCGTGCCGGCCGCGTTGTTCTGGAACCAGCGCATCCATTCCTTGGAACCGACCGGCGGGATCTTGCTGGCCGCCTGGAAGGTCGGGTTCATCGGCGAGAGTTGCGGCGACTCGGCGGTCATATGGCAGCTCAGGCAGGAACTGATGGGATTGTCGACCGGGCCGTTGAGGCGGCCGTTCCAGCCCAGGTGGGTCGCCGGCAGTTCGGGCCGGGCGTTGATCGCCGACTGCAGGATGCCGGGATTGATCCGGGTCTGGGTCGGCTGCTTGTTGGTGTAGTCGTTGCCGGTATTCTGCGGGTCGTTGCCCCACATCACCCCGACCGGGACCAGGTTCTGCCAGCCGGGCTTGCCGCTGACCGCGCCGTTGTACTGGAACGTGCCGAAGATCCAGCCGGTGCCGGGAATGCGCCGGTCGCGCACGGCGAAGTCCATCTGGATCAGGGCCACCTGCTTGAGCGTTCTGTCCGCCGAGCTGAAACTGTTGGTGACGTACGCCGTCCACAGCACCGGGTTCTGCAGGAACGGCACCTGACTCCTGTCCACGTCGGCGAACAGCGCCTTGCACACCACGGTGCCGTCGCGGAAGCTGTTCGGCTTGGAGGTGAAACTGGGATCGGGATTCTGCGGATCCTTCCACACCTGGCCGAAGGTATAGGCGCCGATGTCGTTGTAGATGCCCACCGCGAAGGTCTGCCCGGTGGTGAGCTGGGTCGGTGCCAGCTGCTTCACCTGGATCTGCGCTTCCTTGGTGAGGCCGTGCACGCCTTCGCGGCCGAGCGGCCCGTAGTGCTGCCACGGTGCGTGGTACCAACGCCGGACCTTGTTGTTCTGCACGTACCAGTCGCTTTCCACGTTGCCTTCCAGGCAATAGGTCTTCACCGCGTCCACGTAGCCGCGCCAGGTCTCGAAATTGTTGCTCAGCGGCTTGGGCAACTTCTGGAAGAACGCCGGCGGCGGCCCGCTGGGCGCTTGCTGCGGAAAGTCCTGGCTGAGCTGGAACAGCGGGCCCTTGTAGGTCTGTGGCGGCGCGTAGCCGAAGTCGGGAAACTTGCCGGCGGTCGCGGTGCCGCTGGCGAGCGCCAGCGCGGCTGCAGCGGCGATGATGCGCAGATGAGGCAGGTGCATGGTGTACTCCCTGTTGTGTGCGTCGGTCCCACGCGGACGTGGCCTGCGTGCTGGGTGTGTCCGGACTCTCCCCGGCCCCGGACCGGCCACACGACCATGCCGACGGCACGGTCGAGAATGCAGAGGCCCGTTGCGCGAGGACGGACCTTGCGCCGGGCGCGCCGGCCCGGGGTGCGGGCATGCACGCCCGCAACCGCGGCGACGGCTGTGTCGAAACAGAGTGGTTCGGGCAGCCGCACACCGGCGCGGCACGTGCGCGCCTGGCCGCGGCGGTGGACAGCGCCCTGCGACGCTGCGCTTACGGGATCGAAGAAGAAATATCCATGTCGCTCTCCTGACCGGCGGGTGAAGGCAACTGCTGTGTGATCGTCCCAGGTGCGTCGAGCGCAGGGGGAACGCGCCAGCGTGGCAGGCAGCATCGGGGGACGAATGCTGCGGGGCGGGCGGTGACGCTGCCGCGCGGGTGCCAGGTGACGCGTCAGATGCTGCGTGCGCGGCTATCGCGCGATCCGCAGCGTTGCTCGACGCGTTCGACTCTAGCCGATCGCCCCGGCACAAGTAGTAGACAGTTGTGCTGCCGCGCAGGCGCTGGGATGCGTACCGCAACCCGGGTCGGGAGTGCGCTCGGGCATGGCTGCACCCGGGAGGTCGTTCGTCTGCCCCGCCAGCGCGGCTCGGTCTCGTTGGTACTAGCCGTTGCGCCGGGAAGAAGCGGCAGAACGGTTCGCCGGCGTCGAAGCGCACGCATCCGGGGCGGCGAACTGCCGGTTCAGTGTGGATGCGAACGCGCTTTGGCAGTGCCCAGCCGGCCTGCATGCATCGATCGCGGCCCCAGCCAGCGGCGGTCGCACTACCCTGGCAGAATCGGCCTGCGCCATCGTCGGCGCTGCGCGGAGGGGGACGCCGCATGTCTGCTGCCGAGCAGCCGCCAATATCCGTGCGGGGACGCAGCCGGGAAGTGCTGGGGGTGTTCCTGCGCCTGGGGCTGACCAGTTTCGGCGGCCCGCTCGCGCACCTGGGCTATTTTCGCGAGGAATTCGTGCGCCGTCGCGGCTGGCTGGACGAATCGGGCTTCGCGCAGTTGCTGTCGCTGTGCCAGGTGCTGCCCGGCCCGACCAGCAGCCAGCTCGGCGTCGCGATCGGCTGGCAGCGCGCGGGCTGGCGCGGGGCGTTGGCGGCGTTCGTGGGCTTCACCCTGCCGTCGGCGCTGCTGATGTTCGCGCTGGCGCTGTCTGCGCCGCGATGGCTGCTGCATCCGCTCGGCGCGGACGTGCTGCACGGGCTCAAGCTGGTCGCGGTGGTGGTGGTCGCGCATGGCGTGTACGCGATGGCGCGCACGCTGACGCCGGACCTGCTGCGGATGCTGCTGGCGGTGACGGCCGCGGCCCTGGTGCTTGCGCTCGACCGCGCCTGGGGCCAGCCGCTGGTGATCGGACTGGGGGCGCTGGCCGGGATCGCCTGGTGCCGGCCGCCGTCGGTGCCGATGGCGGCTGCAGCGCCGCGGCGCTGGCGCCGCGATGTGGGGGTGTGCTGTGCGCTGGCGTTCGGCGGCTTGCTGCTGGCGGCGCTGTGGGTCTCTTCACGCCATGCCGCGATGCCGACGCCGGTGCCGCTCGCCGCGGCGTTCTACCGCGCCGGGGCGCTGGTGTTCGGTGGCGGCCACGTGGTGCTGCCGTTGCTGCAGCGCGAACTGGTCGCCAGCGGGTGGATGTCCGCGGACACCTTCCTCGCCGGCTACGGCGCGGCACAGGCGATGCCGGGTCCGATGTTCGCGCTGGCCACCTATCTGGGGGCCAGCGCCGGGAGCGGCATCGCCCCGGGGGCAGCGGCGATGCTGGCGCTGGCGGCGTTGTTCGCGCCGGGCCTGCTGGCGCTGGGCGCGGCGTTGCCGCTGTGGCAGGCGCTGGCCGGGCGTGGATCGGTGGCGCGGGCGTTGGCCGGAATCAACGCCGTGGTCGTCGGTGTGCTGGCCGCGGCGCTGTACGACCCGCTATGGCGCGACGGCATCCGCAGCCCGCCGGATCTGCTGGTGGTGGCGCTGGGGCTGGTGTTGATGGCACGCCTGCAGCGCCCGGCGCTGTGGGTCGTGGCATGGTGTGCGGCGGCGACGCTCGGCCTCGGCGCGTTGGGGCGCTAGGCGCCGTTGGCGATGGCCGCAACCGGGCATCGCCCACGTTATTGTCGGCGGTAGACAGAGGAATACGGGTTCGCTTCGAGGTGGTCCCATGCGCACGCACGGAACGTTGATCAAGTGGGACGATGAGCGGGGTTTCGGCTTCGTGCGCTCGGCGCATGGCGATGCCGAGATATTCGTGCACATCGCGGCGTTCCCGCGCGACGGCGTGCGTCCGCGGCTCGGCGAGCTGATTTCGTTCGACCTGGAACAGGACGCGGAAGGACGGCCGCGCGCGGTGCGGGTGATGCGCCCCGGACGCGCGCCGACCACGCCGGCGCGCCGCGCCGCGGCTGACGCGCATTCCGGCAGCGCGTTCGGACGCGTGCTGGCCGTGCTGCTGGTGATCGGCATTGGCGCCTATGCGTACTCGCTGCTCGCACCGCGCTTCGCTGCCACGCCGGCGCCGGGCACAGGCGTGGCACCGGCCACACCCGCTGCGCCCGGCGTCCCGGCCGCCGCGTCATCCGGGCAGCGCTTCCAGTGCGATGGACGCACCCACTGCGCGCAGATGACCTCGTGCGAGGAGGCGACCTATTTCCTGCGCAATTGTCCCGGCGTGCAGATGGACGGCAACCACGACGGCGTGCCATGCGAGCGGCAGTGGTGTCACTAGCGTGAAACGGATGCGGCATGTGCTGCGGCGTGCGTCTGCGGACAGCAGCGTTGACGCATACGCTTGCGCGCCCACACACTCGCCGCGCCCACTGCGGCGCCCGCGCCACGACTAGGAAGATGGAATGAGTTACGACCTGGCGGTATTCGACATGGATGCGGCACCGCGAGAGCGCGAGCAGTTCCTGGCCTGGTACGACACCCAGACCGAATGGAGCGAGGAGCACGGCTACGACGATCCGGCAGTGAGTTCGGCGCCGCTGCGCGCATGGTACCTGGACATGGTCGCTGCGTTTCCGCCGATGAACGGCCCGCTGGCCGCGGACGACGTCGACAAGGAACCTGGACGTGCCACCGACTACAGCGTCGGCCGTTCGCTCATCTATGCGGCATTCGCCTGGTCGCAGGCGCAGGACGCGTACGCCACCGTGTTCGGCCTGGCCGCCAAGCATGGCGTGGGCTTCTTCGATGCCAGTTCCGAGTTGGGCGAAGTCTGGTGGCCGGATGGCCAGGGCGCGCTCATGCTTGCCCATGCGGAGTAGCCGCTTCGTTGCGACCGTTCAACACCCGTTGCAGGGTGCGTTCTTCCCGCTGGACACTTCTGGCCGGCGTTGCGCCCTTCTTTTTTTGCCGGTCCAGGCTGCGCATCCAGGCGCGGCCTCTGCACGGATCGCCGCGTCGCTGGAGGTTTCCGGAGAGCCGCTTGGTGCGCGGCGTCATTCCGGTGCTGGCTGGACCGGCTGTGGATCCTCGTGCTGCGCACGGGTGAACGGCGCCAGCCGCAACTTGACCCGATGCTCGACGCCCGCCGGGCACTGCCCCGGCGCCGGTCCGCGGAAATAGCTGCGCTGCCAGCCTGCGCGTTTGGCCTCTGGATCGTCTTGCTCCAGGTCGTGCAGGAACTGGCCGCGGCTGCGCATCCAGGCCTGATAGTCGCGCTCCAGTTCCGGGGTCTGCGACAGCGGCTGCCAGCGCGGTTCGGTCTCGGCCAGCACCCGCCGCTGCACCGGGAAGAAGTGGCAGAACGGTTCGCCGGCGTCGAAGCGCACGCGTCCGGGGCGGGTGAACTGCCAGTTCATGGTGAAGGTGTAGGGACTCCAGTCGGTCTCGATCAAACCGGTCAGCCCGGCGATGCCGTCCTTGGGCCGGTTGACCGGCGCGGTCACGTACAGGTCCATGCCCGGCTCGGTGCGGAACAGGCAGGGCACGTGGAAGGTGAGCACGCCGTAGCCGAAATGGCTGACCGCCGGTGCGTGGCTGCCGGCGTCGGCGTGGAGGCGGATGGCGTCGAGCGCGTTGCCGCCGTTCCATTCGGCCTCGAACCCGCTCTGGCACAGCAGTTCCCAGCCGTGCGCGTTGGCGATGTCCAGCGGCAGGCAGCGGTAGGCGTAGCGCTGGTCGGTGCGGTCCATCCACGGCCGCTCGCGCGGCGCCGGGCGCACGTCGAGGGTGTGGCCGTCGAGAACGTGGGCGGTGAGCTTCATGGCGGCGGGCTTGGCTGGGGGGGCGTGCGCCGAGTGTGACGCGTCGGCGCCGGCATGGCGACCGTGCGCGGCTGCCGAGGTACGCTCGCTGCGGCCGGTCGCGCATGATCGCAACGGAGCGCGATCGTGTGCGCTCGATGGTGCGCCGCAATTGGTGGCGAATTTTGCGAGGCGTGCGCGATGCCCGGCGCGCGGGCCCGTGCTCAGTCCGCCTCGAACTCCAGCAGCGCCACGCCATCGCCGACCAGTTCGCCTTCGCGCACGCGGTAGCCGTGCACCACGCCATCGGCAGGAGCCTGCAGGGTGTGCTCCATCTTCATCGCCTCCAGCACCAGCAGCGGCGTGCCGCGGGCCACGCGGGTGCCGGGCGCGACCAGCAGCGCGACGACGCGGCCGGGCATCGGCGCGGTCAGCCCGCCGGCATCGGCGATCGGCTGGTCGGCCTCGGCGACCGGGTCGTGCAGGTCGAACAGGTGCGCCTGGCCAGCGACGAACAGATGCAGGCGGCTACCGGCGAACACCGCGTCGGCGCGCACGCGCTGCCCGTCGAGCTGCGCCTGCAGGCGTTGCTCCTGCAGGCTGCCGGCGGCGAGGAGCACGGCATCGGTGGCGCTGTCGTGGATGCGCCAACCGGCGTCGGTCGCCGCCGCGCGCAGCGTGCGGCGCGTCTCGCCCTGCTGCAGGATCAGGTTGCGTGGCGCGGGTTCGCCCAGGCGCCAGCCGTCGCGCAGATCCCAGGGCGAATGCGGGTCGCCCGGCTGCGCGGCGTCGGCGCGTGCGTACAGCAGCCAGGCCAGCGCGGCCAGGGTCCAGGTCGGCTCGGCGGTGGCCGGCGCGGTGTCGAACAGTGCCGCATGCTCGCGCTCGATCAGTGCGGTATCGAGATCGGCCTGTGCGAACGCCGCGGTGCCGATCAGGCGCTGCAGGAACGCGGCATTGGTGGCCACGCCGACCACCTGGCACGCCGCCAGCGCCGCCTGCATGCGCCGCAGCGCGCGTTCGCGGGTCTCGTCCCAGACGATCAGCTTGGCGATCATCGGATCGTAGTGCGGGCCGATGACGTCGCCCTGTTCGACGCCGGCATCGACGCGGGTGTGCGCGTCCGTCGCCGGCAGCCGCAGATGCTGCAGCGTGCCGGTCGAGGGCAGGAAGCCGCGCGCCGGATCCTCGGCATACAGCCGCGCCTCCAGCGCATGGCCGCGGATCGCCAGTTCGTGCTGGCGCCTGGGCAGCGGCTGGCCGGCGGCCACGCGCAGCTGCCACTCCACCAGGTCGGTGCCGGTGATGCACTCGGTGACCGGATGTTCCACCTGCAGCCGCGTGTTCATTTCCATGAAGTAGAACGCGCCGTCGGGCGCGACGATGAACTCCACCGTGCCGGCGCCGACATAGCCGACCGCGCGCGCGGCCTCCACCGCGGCCTGGCCCATCGCGGCACGGCGTTCGGCGCGCATGTCCGGCGCCGGCGCTTCCTCCAGCACCTTCTGGTGGCGGCGCTGCACCGAGCAATCGCGTTCGAACAGGTAGACCAGTTCGCCATGCGTGTCGCCGAACACCTGGATCTCGATATGCCGTGGGCGCAGCACGTATTTCTCCACCAGGACATGCGCGTTGCCGAACGCGGCCTGGGCTTCGCGCTGGCAGGCGGCCAGGGCGGCAACGAACTCCTCGCTGCGGTCGACCCGGCGCATGCCCTTGCCGCCGCCGCCGGCGCTGGCCTTGATCAGCACCGGATAGCCGATGGCGTCGGCCTGTTCGCGCAGGAACTCCGGCTCCTGGCGTTCGCCGTGGTAGCCCGGGGTCAGCGGCACGCCGGCGGCGTGCATCAGCGCCTTGGCCGCGCTCTTGTCGCCCATGGCGCGGATCGCCGCCGGCGGCGGCCCGATGAACACGATGCCGCGTGCGGCGCAGGCCTCGGCGAAGTCGGCGTTCTCCGAGAGGAAGCCGTAGCCGGGGTGGATCGCCTGGGCGCCGCTGGCCAGGGCGGCGTCTAGGATGCGTTCGCCGCGCAGGTAGCTGTCGCGTGCAGGTGCGGGGCCGATGTGGATCGCTTCGTCGGCCAGGCGCACGTGGCGGGCGTCGCGGTCGGCATCGGAGTAGATGGCGACGCTGGCGATACCGAGTGTGCGGCAGGTGGCGATCACGCGGCAGGCGATCTCGCCGCGGTTGGCGATCAGGATCTTGTCGAACATCGGCAGGTCGGGCGTGGCCATGGTCAGTTGCCTGGAAAAGGGGTGTCGTGTCTTGCAGTTGCAGTTGCAGTTGCAGTTGCAGTTGCAGTTGCAGTTGCTGTGGCGGTTGCCGTTGCCATTGCTTTTGACTTACCGGGTTCCCTTCCGAAGCGGCGGCCATGCCGGGGAAAAACCCCGAAGGGGCGGCGCACAAGGATGTGCGCCGTTCGCGGCAGGGGCAGGATGCCCCTTCCGCGAATCCCCGGTATGGACGCGGACCCGGAGCGCGCAGCGCGGAGGGCGCTCGGCAGGGCGCGCTTTCTTTTGGTTACTTTTCTTTGCGCGAGCAAAGAAAAGTGACTCGCCGCAAGGCGAAAGCTTTTTGCCTTTGCGGTTGCCGTTATCTTGGCTCTGGCATTGGTGTTTTGAAGCTTTGAAGCTTTGAAGCAAGAGCAAGAGCTTCCGCTGGCGCGGGTCACTTTTCTTTGCTTGTGCAAAGAAAAGTAACCAAAAGAAAGCACACCCCGCAGCGCGCCCTCCGCGCTGCGCGCTCCGGGTCCGCAGCCCCAACGGGCATTTTTCGATGGCACATCCATGTGCCAACGAAAAACGTCGCGCATCCTGCGCGCCGCCCTTCGGGTATTCGCCCGCTGGGTCTGCCGCGCTGAGGGGACCCCGTAGATCAAAAGCAAAGCAAAGGCGACAGCAACAGCAGAAGCAACGGCAGAGGCAGAGGCAGAGGCAACAGCAATAGCGGAGCTGTCGGCCATGGTCGGTGGGACTACCGCCGACCGCGATGCGTGCAAAGCAGGGCGGTCGCGCCCGCTCACATCCGGAACACCCCGAACCGGGTCGGTTCCGCCGGCGCATTCAACGCCGCCGACAGTCCCAGCCCCAGCACCCGCCGCGTCTGCGCCGGATCGATGATCCCGTCGTCCCACAACCGCGCACTCGCGTAGTACGGATGGCCCTGGCGTTCGAACTGCTCGCGGATCGGCGTCTTGAACGCCGTCTCGTCCTCCACCGACCAGGCGCCGCCCTTGGCCTCGATGCCGTCGCGGCGCACCGTCGCCAGCACGCTCGCCGCCTGTTCGCCGCCCATCACCCCGATCCGCGCGTTCGGCCACATCCACAGGAAATTCGGCGAATACGCGCGGCCGCACATGCCGTAGTTGCCGGCGCCGAACGAACCGCCGATCACCACCGTGAACTTGGGCACCTTTGCGCAGGCCACCGCCATCACCAGCTTGGCCCCGTCCTTGGCGATGCCGCCGTGTTCGTACTTGCGCCCGACCATGAAGCCGGTGATGTTCTGCAGGAACACCAGCGGGATGCCGCGCTGCGCGCACAGTTCGATGAAGTGCGCGCCTTTCAATGCCGACTCGGAGAACAGGATGCCGTTGTTGGCGACGATGCCGACCGGATAGCCGTGCAGGTGCGCGAAGCCGGTGACCAGGGTGGTGCCGTAGCGCGCCTTGAACTCGTCCAGGCGCGAACCGTCGACCACCCGCGCGATCACCTCGCGCACGTCGAACGGCTTGCGCGGGTCGGCCGGGATCACCCCGTACAGTTCCTCGGCCGGATACAGCGGCGGCTCCGGCGCGCGCAACGCCAGCGCCGGCTCGGGCTTGCGCCAGTTGAGCTGGGCCACGATCGCGCGCACCCGCGCCAGCGCCTGCAGGTCGTTGTCGGCGAAATGGTCGGCCACACCGGAGATGCGCGTGTGCACGTCGGCGCCGCCCAGATCCTCGGCGCTGACCTCCTCGCCGGTGGCCGCCTTCACCAGCGGCGGGCCGCCGAGGAAGATGGTGCCCTGCTCGCGCACGATCACCGTCTCGTCGCTCATCGCCGGCACGTAGGCGCCGCCGGCGGTGCACGAGCCCATCACGCAGGCGATCTGGGCGATGCCCTGCGCCGACAGGTTGGCCTGGTTGTAGAAGATCCGGCCGAAATGGTCGCGGTCGGGGAACACCTCGTCCTGCAGCGGCAGGAACGCGCCGCCGGAATCGACCAGGTAGATGCACGGCAGCCGGTTCTGCTGCGCGATCTCCTGCGCGCGCAGATGCTTCTTCACCGTCATCGGGTAGTAGGTGCCGCCCTTGACCGTGGCGTCGTTGGCGACGATCACGCATTCCACCCCGGATACGCGGCCGATGCCGGCGACCACGCCAGCGCACGGGACCTCGTCGGCGTACAGGCCCAACGCGGCCAGCGGGGCGATTTCCAGGAACGCGCTGCCCGGGTCGAGCAGCGCGTCGATGCGCTCGCGCGCCAGCAGCTTGCCGCGCGCCTGGTGCTTGGCGCGCGCCGCGTCGCTGCCACCCTGGGCGATGCGCGCCTGGGTCTGCTGCAGGTCGTCGACCACCGCGCGCAGCGCCGCGACGTTGGCGGCGAAGGCGTCGCTGCCGGGTTGCAACTGGGTCTGGATCACGCTCATGGCAGGGCCATCGAAAAAGAGGAAAAGGGAGTCCGTGCAGGAGCGGCTTCAGCCGCGACGCTTTGCCGGGAACGTGTCGCGGCTGATGGCCCGAGGCCACGTAGAGCCGCCCCTACACGAAGCGCATCGCATCACTTGGTCCGCTCGAACAGTTCGCGGCCGATCAGCATGCGGCGGATTTCCGAGGTGCCGGCGCCGATCTCGTACAGCTTGGCGTCGCGCCACAGGCGCCCGGTCGGGTAGTCGTTGATGTAGCCGTTGCCGCCGAGCACCTGGATCGCCTGGCCGGTGAGCCAGGTCGCCTTCTCGGCCGCGTACAGGATCGCGCCGGCGGCGTCCTGGCGGGTGGTGCGGCCGGCGTCGCAGGCGCGCGCCACCGCGTACACGTAGGCGCGGCAGGCATTGAGGCCCACGTACATGTCGGCCAGCTTGCCCTGCATCAGCTGGAAGCTGCCGATCGCCTCGCCGAACTGGCGGCGCTCGTGCACGTATGGCATCACCACGTCCATCGCTGCGGCCATCAGCCCCAGCGGGCCGCCGGACAGCACCAGCCGCTCGTAGTCCAGGCCCGACATCAGCACGCGCACGCCGCCGCCGACGCTGCCCAGCACGTTCTCCACCGGCACCTCGCAGTCCTGGAACACCAGTTCGCAGGTGTTGGAGCCGCGCATGCCGAGCTTGTCCAGCTTCTGCGCGGTGCTGAAGCCGGGCATGCCCTTCTCGACCAGGAACGCAGTGATGCCGCGCGCGCCGCCGGCCGGGTCGGTCTTGGCGTAGACCACCAGCACGTCGG
The DNA here is from genome assembly GCF_017163705.1 of Xanthomonas bonasiae. Taxonomy (GTDB): domain Bacteria; phylum Pseudomonadota; class Gammaproteobacteria; order Xanthomonadales; family Xanthomonadaceae; genus Xanthomonas_A; species Xanthomonas_A bonasiae. Next base: position 13,346 of record NZ_JAFIWB010000007.1, on the reverse strand, counting down.
CATCGGGGCCGTTGGTGATCCACATCTTGTTGCCGTTGAGCACGTAGCGGTCGCCGCGCAGCTCGGCGCGCAGCTTCATCGAGACCACGTCCGAACCGGCGCCCGGTTCGCTCATCGCCAGCGCGCCGACGTGTTCGCCGCTGCACAGCCGGGGCAGGTAGCGTGCCTTCTGCGTTTCGCTGCCGTTCTTGCGCAGCTGGTTCACGCACAGGTTCGAATGCGCGCCGTAGGACAGGCCGATCGCGCCGGAGGCGCGCGAGATCTCCTCCATCGCCACCACGTGCGCCAGGTAGCCCATCGCGCTGCCGCCGTACTCTTCCTCCACGGTCAACCCGAGCAGGCCCTGCTCGCCGAGCTTGCGCCACAGCGGCGCCGGGAACGCGTTGTCGCGGTCGGCCTGCTCGGCCAGCGGCGCGATCTCGCGCGCGGCGAAGGCGGCCACCGTGTCGCGCAGCAGGTCGATGTCCTCGCCCAGTTCGAAATTCAACGACGGCATCAGCATGGCGGGCGGCTCCGGAAGCAGGCGTGCGGCGAATGGGGCGCCTAGAATCCAGGCGGCGCCGGGGAATGGACGCCAGCGTAGCCGGGAACGGCGAAGAAGTGAACAATAATTCATTAATTGAACCTAGAATCACCCCATGGCCTACAAACGCTCCGCCCTGATGGAAGAACGCCTCGCCGGCAACCGCCAGCGGATCCTGCTGGCGGCGCGGCGGCTGGTTGCCGCCGGCGGCTTCCGCGGCGCGCCGGTCACCGCGGTGGCGGCCGAGGCCGGGGTGTCCACCGGGCTGATCTACCGCCACTTCCCGTCCAAGGCCGAGCTGTTCGTGGAAGTGCTGACCGCGGCGGTGGACCACGAACTGGCGATCCTGCACGGCATCGCCGCCGAACCGGCGCCGGCGACGCAGCGCCTGCGCGCGGCGATCGCCTCGTTCGTGCGCCGCGCGCTGGCCGGACCGGGACTGGCCTACGCCTTCATCGCCGAGCCGGTCGAGCCGGAGGTGGATGCCGAGCGCATCCGCTGCCGGCGCCTGTTCGGCGACCTGTTCAAGGGCATCCTCGCCGAGGGCGTGGCCGCGGGCGAATTCCCGGCGCAGGACCTGGATGCGGCCGCGGCCTGCCTGGTCGGCGCCTACACCGAAGCCCTGGTCGGGCCGACCGCGCCCAGCCGCGACGGCCCGCGCGACAGCGAGCGTCTGGTCGAGGCGGTGTGCGGGTTCTGTCTGCGCGCGGTCGGCAGCGCGCAGGCGCAATAGGCGCGTCTTACCGGCCACGCCGTTTCCGACATCTGCGCAGTGCGGTTCCGGCGGCGAATCGACAGCGCGAGAGGGCAGGGGGTGGCGCAGTGCTCCGGCCGCCATGTCGTGCGAGCGACGATGCGCCAGGGCAGCCTTCATGCCGAAGCCGTGCCCCGGCGCGCGGCAAAACTGCTGCGATGCAGCACGCATCGTCTGCGATTCGCTGTGTCGCCGGACTGCCGTGCGCGGCAAACGCTGGCTATACTCGGCCGCGTAGCGGTGGTCCGGTCACCACGTGCCAAAGGGGTGTGATGTGCGGAATTACGACCTCGAATTTCTCAAGCGGTTCTCGATGGTGATCGGCCTGTTGGTCGTCATCACCCTCGGGCTGATCGCGTTCGCGGCCTATTTGCAGCGGGCGATCCCGCCGGAGGTGTCGCCGGTGGCGCTCAAGCGCACCGAGGAACGCATCGCCCCGGCGGGCGCGGTGTATGCCGGCAGCACCGGCGCTGCGGCGCAGGCCGCCGCGCAGGCGGCGGCGCTGGCCAAGGCGTCGGCGCAGGTCGCCTACGGCGGCACCACCGACGGCAAGGTGATCTTCGACAACCTGTGCACCGCCTGCCACACCACCGGCGTCGGCAAGGCGCCGACCCTGGACCATTCGCACTGGGATGCGCGCATCGCGCAGGGCAAGGACACGCTGTACAAGCACGCGATCGAGGGCTACACCGGCCCCGATGGCGGGATCATGCCGCCCAAGGGCGGCAACCCGGCGCTCAGCGAAGCGCAGATCCACGCCACGGTCGATTGGATGCTGTCCAACCTGAAGTAACCTGCGCTTCCTGCGGGTTTTTCCAGCGCCGCCTCCGGGCGGCGCGTTCGTATTCGATGCCGGCCCCATGCCGGCGAGCTAAGGAGAGTGATCGCATGCGCCTGTTGCCCCCGCTGTTGTCGTTGCTGCTGGTTGCCGGCGCACCCGCCGCGCATGCGTTGACGCCGCCGCAGATGGTGCCGATCGGGCAGCTGCGGCCGGCCGACAGCGCGCAGGGCGTGGTGTTCGAAGGCGTGGTCACCGCGCGCGTGCAGGCCGGCGGCGACGGCTATCTGGTGCAGGACGCCGGCGATGGCGATCCGCTCACCGCCGACGCGCTGCTGGTGCAAGGCGATGCCGACGCCTCACTGGTGCCGGGCGACCGGGTGCGGGTCTGGGGCGAACTGGCGCCGCGGCGCGCGGCGAGCCTGGCGTCCGCCGGCACGCCGTTCGCCGGGCGCAGCGTACGCGCCGCCGGGCACACCGTGCTGGCGCGCGCGCAGCCGCTGCCGCTGCAGGTGCTCGACGCCGTACCGGCCGACTGGTCGGCGCTGGCCGGCATGCGCGTGCGCATCGATGCGCCGCTGACCGTGGTCGACACCGATGCGCTGGCCAAGGCCGGCGAACTCGGCGTCGCCTTCGGCGGACGCCTGTGGCAACCCTCCGAAATCGCCGCGCCGGGCAGCGCCGAGCTGGCCGCGACGAACGCCGACAATGCGCGGCGCCTGCTGCTGCTGGGCGAAGCCGGCACGCATGCGCCCGACAGCCTGCCCGCCTACCTGGGCAGCGGCGAAGCCGCCGCGGCGCCGCGCGCCGGCACCACGCTGCAGGGCGTGGAAGGCATCGTCGGCGGCGTGGTCGAGGGCGCGGCGCGGCTGTATCCGACCGCGCCGTTGCAGCTGGCCCCGCCGCCGGCACCGGCGCCGCCGCAGGTCGCCGGCACGCTGCGCGTGGCCGCGTTCAACCTGGAGAACTTCTTCAACGGCGACGGCCGCGGCGGCGGTTTCCCGACCCTGCGCGGGGCGCGCAACGCGGCCGAATTCCAGGCGCAGCTGGCCAAACTGGTCGCCACCATCCGTCCGCTGCAGGCCGACGTCGCCGCGCTGATGGAGCTGGAAAACGACGGCTACGGGCCGACCTCGGCGATCGCCACGTTGGTCGCCGCGCTCAATGCCGGCGATGGCGGCGACTGGCGCTTCGTCGATGCCGGGCGCGGCCCGGGCGACAACCCGATCCGGGTCGGCCTGATCTACCGCGCCTCGCGGGTCAGCCCGGTCGGCAAGCCGGCGGTGCTGGAAGGCGGCCCGTTCGCCGCGCACAGCCGGGTGCCGCTGGCGCAGGCGTTCCGGCGCGGCACCGGGCAGCCGTTCGTGGTCGTCGCCAACCACTTCAAGTCCAAGGGCTGCGGCGACGCGGCCGGCGACGATGCCGACCGCGGCGACGGCCAGGGCTGCTGGAACGCCACCCGCACCGACTCGGCGCGGCGCCTGGATGCCTGGCTGCGCAGCGACCCGACCGGCAGCGGCAGCACCGTCAGCGTGCTGCTCGGCGACTTCAACGCCTATGCGATGGAAGACCCGCTGCGCCTGCTGCGCGACGCCGGCTGGCGCGATGCGCTGGCGCAGGCGCACGTCGAACAGCCCTACAGCTTCATCTACAGGGGCCTGAGCGGCCGCCTGGACCACGCCCTGCTGAGTCCGGCGCTGGCACCGCTGCTGCGCGGTGCCGCCGAATGGCACATCAATGCCGACTCGCCGGACGCCGACGGCTATCGCGAGCGCAACCTGCCGGGTCCCTGGCGCAGCTCGGATCACGATCCGCTACTGCTGGGCTTTGAGCTTTGAGAGCCGGGATGACCAGCCGTTCGGCTGTGGAAAAGCGGGGATTCGGGATTGGGGATTGGTTGAAGCGCGGGGTCGCGGTCGGTCGGTTTTGAGGTCTGCGTTTCGGAAAAGAGCGTGGAATGACCAGCTGTTCGGCAGTTGAACAGTCGGGATTGGAATTGGGATTGGGATGGGGCGGGCCGCAGGCCGCGAATCCCGCTTTTGCCAATCCCGAATCCCGAATCTCCAATCCCTGCTACTAACAGTGCCTGCTGCGCCGCCAGTTCCACACGTGCGCGCTCGCCAGCAGCAGGCTGCCGGCCACGGTGACCGGGGTTTCGGCCTGCGCGCTGGGGAATCCGATCGCGCCGGCCAACAGGCCGCACAGGCCCAGCACGGCCATCGTCCACAGCGGCCACGGCAGCGGGCGCTGCCGCTGTGCGCGCCACAGCGCCAGCCCGGCCAGCGGCAGCGCGATCGCCACGAACAGCCCATGCACCCATTCGGCCTGCGCCCACACGCCGAACAGCGGCAGGGCCGCGGCCAGCAGCGGCAGCGCCAGGCAATGCAGCAGGCACAGCCCGGACAGGAGCACGGCTGAGGCATCGAAGAACGGCTGGGGCAGGGATTTCATGGGCGGCGATTCCGGCATTGAAGTGTTATATAGTAACATTTCTCCCGCCACGTCCAAGCCGCCATGCCAACGTCCGCCGTGCTCGACCGCCGCCTCCCCGTCACCGTCCTGTCCGGCTTCCTCGGCGCCGGCAAGACCACCTTGCTCAACCGCGTGCTGCGCAACCGCGACGGCCGCCGCGTGGCGGTGATCGTCAACGACATGAGCGAGATCAACATCGATGCGGCGCTGATCCGCGACGGCGGCGCCGCGCTCAGCCGCACCGAAGAGACCCTGGTCGAGTTCAGCAACGGCTGCATCTGCTGCACGCTGCGCGAGGACCTGCGCCAGGAGGTGCAGCGCCTGGCCGACAGCGGGCGCTACGACTACCTGCTGATCGAATCCACCGGCATCTCCGAGCCGATGCCGGTCGCCGCCACGTTCGCGGTGCGCGACGAACACGGCCGCAGCCTGGCCGACGTGGCGCGGCTGGACACCATGCTCACCGTGGTCGACGGAGTGAGCTTCCTGCGCGATTTCGGCTCGGCCGAACGGCTGGCCGAGCGCGGCCTGCAGGCCGGCGCCGACGACGATCGCGGCCTGGTCAACCTGCTGGTGGAGCAGATCGAATTCGCCGACGTGATCGTGATCGGCAAATGCGACCTGGCCACCGCGGACACGGTGGCGCGTACCCGCGCGGTGCTGCGCGCGCTCAATCGCAACGCGCGCATCGTCGAAGCCAGCCACGGCGACGTGCCATTGGACCTGGTGCTGGACACCGGCCGTTTCGACTTCGTGCGCGCGCAGCTGGCGCCGGGCTGGATGCAGGCGCTGCGCGGCGACCATGTGCCGGAGACCGAGCAGTTCGGCATCGGCAGCTTCGTCTACTGCGCACAGCGTCCGTTCCATCCCTTGCGTTTCGCGCGGCTGGCGCAGCGCGGCCTGCGCGACGTGGTCCGCAGCAAGGGCTTCTTCTGGCTGGCCAGCCGCATGGACTGGGTCGGCGAGCTGTCCATTGCCGGCGCGGCCACCCAGACCCAGGCCGCCGGCTTCTGGTACGCCGCGCGCGAACGCGTCGAACAGGGCTTGCTGGATGCGCCGCTGCCATTGCCGCCGCAGCCGTTGCCCTACACCGAGCTGGGCTGGCAGCGGCAGCACAGCGCGTGCTGGAGCGCGCCGCCGCCGCGTGCCGAGGAAGTGGGCGATGCGCGCGAATACGCGGCGCTGCGCGCGCTGTGGCACCCGCTGTGGGGCGACCGCCGCCAGGAGCTGGCGGTGATCGGCGTCGATCTGGACGAGGCGCGGGTGCGCGCCGAACTCGACGCCTGCCTGCTCGACGACGCGGAACTGCGGCGCGGGCCGCTGGCCTGGCAGGCGCTGGCCGATCCGTTCCCGCTGTGGCGGCGCTGAGTCGTTGGCGATGACATCGATGTTTCGGGCCTGGCGTGGGGGAAGCCTTCGCCCGGACACCGACCCAGGGCGGATGGGTCCGCGCTGCGCTCGTCGCGGCTGAAGCCGCTCCTACAGCAGCCATCAGCACCCGGCTCCTGTAGGAGCGGCTTCAGCCGCGACAGAAACCCACGCCGCCCACGGCCCCACTAACCGCGCGCACCCACAGCGATCAGCACGATCGCCAGCAACGCCAGCCCCAGTCCCGCGCGGTTCCAGGCGCTGGTCTTCTCGCCGAAGGCCAGCACGCCGAGCAGCGCGCCCAGCACGATCACGCCCAGGTTCATCGCCGCGAACACCACCGCCGGGCTGTCCGGCAGCGCCTGGTGCGCGCGCACGTAGAGCGCGATGTTGCCGAAGTTGAGCGCGCCCAGCAGCAGCCCGGCGCCGAGGTTGCGCCAGGCCAGCGGCGCGCTGCCGCGCAGGTGCCGCCACAGCTGCACCCCCAGCAGCAGCACGAAGGCGATCGCGAAGGCGACCAGCAGCGAGGCGGCGAACGGCGTGCCGGCCTGGGCGATGCGCTTGAGCGACACGTCGATCAGGGCGAAGCCGGCCCACACCAGCAGCAGCCACGGCGCGGCGCGCGCGGCGCCGGCCGGTGCCGCTGCGGGCCGGTGCACGATGCCGGCGATGGCCAGCAGGCCCAGCGCCAGCCCGGCCAGCTTGTAGCCGTTGGCGCGCTCGCCGAACAGCGCGAACGCGGCCGCCAGCGACAGCAGCAGCGACAGCCGCTGCGCCGCGTCGGTGCGCACGATGCCGGCCAGCGCCACCGCGCGGCCCAGCACCAGGAACAGCGCTGGCAATAGCACCGACAGGCCGAGCAGCGCCGCCCATGGCGCCTGCGCGCTGCGCAGGGTGGCCAGCGGCGGTTGCAGCACCGCCGCGCACAGCAGCGCCGCCGCCAGATAGTTCCAGGTCACGGCCTGGGCCAGGTCGATACGCCGCCGCGGCGCCAGCTTCAGCAGCGCCGAGACCAGCACGCTGCACATCACACTCAGGAGAACGAACGCCACGCGCAGGGATCCGGTCGGGGGAGAGAACGCTGCGTGCGCGTGGCCGGCATGTGGCCTGCACCCAGCCCCGGTATTATGAGCGCATGACCTCTCCCGCTTTCCCTACCGAATCCGGCGCCTTGACGCTGGACGGCCCCGCCGGCCCGCTCGAGGCCGCGGTCGATCTGCCCGATGCCGCGGTGGCCGCCTTGCCGGTCACCGCGATCGTCTGCCACCCGCTGTCCACCGAGGGCGGCACCATGCACAACAAGGTGGTGACGATGGTCGCGCGCGCGCTGCGCGAACTCGGCGTGCACGTGGTGCGTTTCAACTTCCGCAGTGTCGGCGCCTCCGCCGGCAGTTTCGACCACGGCGACGGCGAGCAGCAGGACCTGGCCGCGGTGGCCGCCTGGGTGCGCGCGCAGCGCCCGCACGATGCGCTGTGGCTGGCCGGCTTCAGCTTCGGCGCCTACGTGTCGCTGCGCGCCAGCGCCGCGCTGCAGCCGCAGGCGCTGGTGTCGATCGCGCCGCCGGCCGGGCGTTGGGATTTCGCCGGTGTGGAACCGCCGCCGCAGTGGCTGGTGATCCAGGGCGACGCCGACGAGATCGTCGATCCGCAGGCCGTGTACGACTGGCTGGAGACGCTGGAGCAGCAGCCCGAGCTGGTGCGCATGCCCGACACCAGCCATTTCTTCCACCGCAAGCTGATCGACCTGCGCGGCGCCTTGCAGCACGGGGTCAAGGCATGGCTGCCGGCGCACCAGGCGTGAGCGCGGTGCGTCGACAGGCGGCCGCATGGCCGCAGGCAGGGCGCTGCGCGGGCGCGCGCCGATGAGCGCCGCCGCCACGCCTTCGCAACGCTACGCCGCCGGCGTGGCACGCGGCGACTGGCGCGACGACCCGGCGCAGCACGCCGCGCTGGCCGAGCTGGACCGCATCCACGCCGCGATCGTGGACAGCGACCAGGACGGCTGGCTGGATCGCCTGGCCGCGTTCTGGAAAAAGCCCGAGCCGGTGCGCGGCCTGTATTTCTGGGGCGGCGTGGGCCGCGGCAAGACCTTCCTGGTCGATCTGTTCTACGACGGCCTGCCGATCGAGCAGAAGTACCGCACCCACTTCCACCGTTTCATGCGCGGCGTGCACGAGCGCCTGCGCGAGCACGCCGGGCAGAGCGATCCGCTGGCCAAGATCGCGCAGGAATGGCGCACGCAATTGCGCGTGCTGGTGCTGGACGAATTCTTCGTCACCGACATCGGCGATGCGATGCTGCTGGCGCGGTTGCTGGAGCGCCTGTTCGCCGAGGGCGTGACCCTGGTCACCACTTCCAACACCGCGCCGCAGAACCTGTACCTCAACGGGCTGCAGCGCGAGAGCTTCCTGCCGGCGATCGCGCTGCTGCAGAAGTACTGCGTGGAGTTGTACGCCGAAGGGACCGAGGACTACCGCATGCGCGCGCTGACCCGCTCGCCGGTGTACCGCGCGCCGCTGGACGCGCAGTCCGACGCGTGGCTGGACGGGCGCTGGGGCGAGCTCAGCGGCAACGAAGCCGCGCGCAGCGGCAACATCGTCATCGAGGCGCGCAAGATCCCGGTGCGCGGCCGCGGCAAGAGCATCGCCTGGTTCGATTTCGCCGCGCTGTGCGAAGGCCCGCGCGGGCCGGCCGACTACATCGAGATCGCGCGCGAGTTCAACACCGTGCTGCTCGGCGGCATCCCGCACTTCGACCGCATGAACGAAGACGCGGCGCGGCGGTTCGTCAACCTGATCGACGAACTGTACGACCGCCAGGTCAACCTGGTCTGCACCGCGCAGGATCCGCCGCCGCAGCTGTACAGCGGCGAGCGCCTGGCCGGCGCCTTCGAGCGCACTGCCTCGCGCCTGATCGAGATGCAGAGCGCCGAGTACCTGGCCACTGCGCACCGCGCCTGAGGGAGCGAGGCGATGGCCTCGGCGAGAGAGCGGCATGCCGTTTTCTCGCCAGGCCTCCTCCTGGAAACCCACGTTACGTTGACTCGGGTCCTCGGCCGCGAAAGTGTGGCGCACACGGAACGCTTGCCGCTTGCGTTCGTCGCGGCTGAAGCCGCTCCTACAGTGCACCCGGTGAGTCTGCCGCGGCTTCTGTAGGAGCGGCTTCAGCCGCGAAGAACGAAGCAATGCGGCCGGCAGATGTCGCATTCCTGCCTGGGCCGACAGCCGCAACGAACCAAACGGCGCATGTCCGACCTGTCTGATTGAAAAAGTGCTTGCAATTAAATAGCGCGCTATGTAAATTGCGCCCATGCCGAAGAAGCGCACCCCTGCCGAGATCCCCAGCCGCGACGCGGCCCTGCAGTTGGATCAGCAACTGTGCTTCGCGCTGTACTCGGCCAACCTGGCGATGCACAAGCTCTATCGCGGTCTGCTGAAGGCGCTGGACCTGACCTATCCGCAGTACCTGGTGATGCTGGTGCTGTGGGAAGAAGACGCGCGCACGGTCGGGGCGATCGGCGAGCGGCTGTTCCTGGATTCGGCCACGCTGACGCCGCTGTTGAAGCGCCTGCAGGCCGGCGGCCTGGTCACGCGCGAACGCTCGGCCGACGATGAACGCCAGGTCGTGGTGCGCCTGACCGCGGCCGGCCGCGCCTTGCGCAACAAGGCCGGTGCGGTGCCCGAGCAGGTGTTCTGCGCGGCGGCGTGCTCGCTGCAGGACCTGCGCCAGCTCAAGCAGCAACTGGAAACCTTGCGCGGCAACCTGGGCGGCGGCTGATGCCGTTGCCACGGAGCCGACACGGGTCCATGACGTTCCGTTAATTAAGTAGTGTGCTATTAAATAGCTGTCAATCAACCGGCGCGACGCGCCTCACCAGGAGCAACCACCATGGCCTCACCCGAAAAGATTCTCTACACCGCCCACGCCACCGCGACCGGCGGCCGCGAAGGCCGCGCCGTGTCTTCCGACAAGGCGCTGGACGTGAAGCTGTCCACCCCGCGCGAGCTGGGCGGCGCCGGCGGCGACGGCACCAATCCGGAGCAGCTGTTCGCGGCCGGCTATTCGGCCTGCTTCATCGGCGCGATGAAGGCGGTGGCGGCGCAGGACAAGCAGAAGCTGCCGGGCGAGGTCAGCATCGAAGGCAGCGTCGGCATCGGCCAGATCCCGGGCGGCTTCGGCATCGCGGTGGAACTGCGCATCGCGGTGCCGGGCATGCCGCGCGAGGAGCTGCAGGCGCTGGTCGACAAGGCGCACCAGGTCTGCCCGTACTCCAACGCGACCCGCGGCAACATCGACGTGAATCTGGTCGTCCTCGACTGATCGATGCGGCTGGTCCGAAGACCCCGTCGCGCGACTGCGCGGCGGGGTTTTTTGCTGTCTGCCATACGGCAGTGGTCGAGCCACCATGCCGTACGCGACGCGACGGCATCGAGAGCAAGGCCAGCAGTTGGTCGGCCGAGAACGAAACGGCTTTCAAGACGACGATCCGCGAACAATTCGAACAGCAGGGCCATCCGTGCCACGCGAGCGCGCGGTTGTGTGGTGACAGCAGCGAGATCCGGTGCAGACGCGGTGGGATGCTGGGACTGGGGCTGTCGGCGGTGTTGAACGAGCCGGAAACTGATCCGATTCGGAGTACTCCGTAACTGAGCGAGCGCGATAGCTCCGCGTTGCATGCGCGGCAGTCACTGGCCGTTCCATCGATCGTGCCTATCAGCTCGGCTGTTGTTTCTGCTTCCGCTTCCGCTTCTGCTGTTGCTTTTGCTTTGCTTTTGATCTACCGGGTCCCCTCAGCGCGGCAGACCCGGCGGGCGAATACCCGAAGGGCGGCGCGCAGGATGCGCGACGTTTTTCGTTGGCACATGGATGTGCCATCGAAAAATGCCCGTCGGGGCTGCGGACCCGGAGCGCGCAGCGCGGAGGGCGCGTTGCGGGGTGTGCTTTCTTTTGGTTACTTTTCTTTGCACAAGCAAAGAAAAGTGACCCGCGCCAGCGGAAGCTCTTGCTTCAAGCTTCAAGCTTCAAGCTTCAAAAGCTTCAAAATCTCAATGCCAGAACCAAGGCAAAGGCAAAGGCTTTCGCCTTGCGGCGAGTCACTTTTCTTTGCTCGCGCAAAGAAAAGTAACCAAAAGAAAGCGCGCCCTGCCTAGCGCCCTCCGCGCTGCGCGCTCCGGGTCCGCGTCCATACCGGGGATTCGCGGAAGGGGCATCCTGCCCCTGCCGCGAACGGCGCACATCCTTGTGCGCCGCCCCTTCGGGGTTTTTCCCCGGCATGGCCGCCGCTTCGGAAGGGAACCCGTTAAGTCAAAAGCAATGGCCACAGCCACAGCACCAGCAACAGCCACAGCCACAGCCACAGCACAGCCACAGCCACAGCCACAGCCACAGCACCAGCACCAGCACCAGCACCAGCAACAGCAACAGCCACAGCACCAGCACAGCCACAGCCACAGCCACAGCCACAGCAACAGCAACGCCTCACGCAATTACGATGACGACACGACCGCACCGACGGCAGCCGGTCGCATGTCATGGCGACAGCGATCGCATCGCCTTCGTCTCGAAACTTGTGTCGCATCCACAGCCGCGGCGGCATTGCTGTGCTGCAGATTGAGGTGGAACTGGGTCAATGTAATAGTGCGAAGACCATCACCTTTGTGTGCGCCATGCTCAGCTCCGCCTACAACGCCGATACCGTTGCCGCCTTCATCCAGGGCGCGCGCCGCCTGCTGGTCCTCACCGGTGCGGGCATGTCCGCCGAAAGCGGCGTGCCGACCTTCCGTGGCCAGGACGACAGCCTGTGGGCGCGCTTCGATCCGCAGCAGCTGGCCACCGAAGAGGCGTGGCGGGCGGACCCGGCGCTGGTCTGGGGCTGGTATCGCTGGCGCATGGCGATCGTCGCCCAGGCGCAGCCGCATGCCGGACACCACGCGCTGGTGCGCCTGGCCGCGCGGAAAAGCACCACCCTGGCGACCCAGAACGTGGACGACCTGCACCAGCGCGCCGGCAGCGAGGTCGCCGCGCATGTGCATGGGCGGCTGTCGGCGTTGCGCTGCGGCGACTGCGGCCAGGCCTGGCACGGCCTGCTGCCGCCGATCGACGTGCAGGCCCCGACACAGCGTCTGACCCCGCCGGCGTGCGCGGCCTGCGGCGGCGCGGTGCGTCCGGGCGTGGTGTGGTTCGGCGAGGCGCTGCCGGCCGCCGACTGGGCGCGCGCCGAGAGCGCCGCCGATGCGGCCGACCTGGTGCTGGTGATCGGCAGCTCCGGCCTGGTCTATCCGGCGGCCGGGCTGCCGCTGCGCGCCAAGGAGCGCGGCGCCTACGTGGTCGAGATCAACCCCGAGCCCAGCGCGCTGTCCGCACGCGCCGACCTGCACTGGCGCGACAGCGCGGCAGTGGCCTTGCCGCTGTTGTTGCAGCGCTGGCCGGCGGGCTGACGCCAGGCGCAGGCGATCCGCGCCCGCAAGCGCTCAGCGCAACCTACGCAGGAACGCGTCCACCGCGTCGGTATAGGCCGAGGGCAGGCCCAGGTCGTGGTTGATCTCGGCGTGGCTGCGGTCCTGCGGCAGCACCTCGACGCGGATCCGCCGCGCCGCCGCCTTGTCGGCCAGGTGCCGGGCCTGCGCGCAGGCATCGGCGCGGCGGCTGGAGCACACCGCCAGCAGCGGCGGCGCGGCGGTGCCCATCTGGTGATACGGCGAGGCGGCGATCCAGTCGCTGCGCTGGCTGCCGAAGGCGCGGTCGTACAGCGGCAGGTGCCGCGCCTGCATCACCTGCTCCACGTCCATCGCGGCGCTGTCCAGCGCCACGGTAGCCAGCGGCGCGTGCGCGCCGGCCTGCGCCAGCAGCGTCGGCGACAGGTCCAGCAGCGCCACCAGGTGCGCGCCGGCCGAGTGCCCCATCAACACCATCCGTGCTCCATCGGCGCCCCAGCCAGCGGCCAGCGCCTGCACCTTGGCCACCGCTAGGGCGACATCGCCGGCCTGCTGCAGCGGCGTGGCCTGCGGCAGCAGGCGATAGTTCACCGACACCAGCGCGTAGCCCTGCGGCAGCCAGTGCGCGACCTTGTTGGCGGCGACCCCGGGATTGTCCTTGTCGCCGTTGGCCCAGCCGCCGCCGTGCACCATCACGATCAGCGGCGCGTTGCGCGCATTGGCGGGCAGGTAGACATCGAAGCGTTGCGCCGGATCGGCGCCGTAGGCGACATCGCGCAGCACGCGCGCTCCCTCGGGCAGCGGCGCGCGCGGCGCGGCGGCCGACTGCGCCAGCCGCGCGCGCAGCCGTTCGCGCAGGCGGCCATCCTGCGCTTGCAGCGTTGCCGCAGATAGCGCGGTCAGCAGCAACGAGACGCCGAGCAGGGTGCGGGCGAGCGAAGTCATTGGCGGAGTCCTTGGAGGGCGGCGGCTGGGCCAACGGCGACAAGGACAATCCCGGGGTCGCCGCCAACAAGG
>NZ_JAFIWB010000076.1 GCF_017163705.1 Xanthomonas bonasiae | reverse complement strand
ATGGCCAACATGCACTCCATCTGCAAGGGCCGCACCGTGTTGATCATCGCCCATCGGCTATCGACGGTGCGGCGCGCCAACCGGATCGTGGTGGTGGAGAAGGGGCAGATCGTCGAGACCGGGACCCATGCCGAACTGGTAGAACGCCCAGATGGGCATTACGCACGGCTGCACCGGTTGCAGGCGGGTGTGGCATGAGGCATGTCATCGAGGGGTTTCGTGCATTCGCGCAGCGCTACGTGGGCGTGTTTCGCTCCGCCTGGGCCTCGCGCCGCGAGCTGGACTCGCCCGAGCG
>NZ_JAFIWB010000075.1 GCF_017163705.1 Xanthomonas bonasiae | reverse complement strand
CAGGTGCGCAGCCTGCATGGCTGGGAGATCTCGATCCGGCAGGTCTTCGAGACGCCGACCATCGCAGGACTGGCCGCAGCACTGGACGTACGCGGTTCGCCACTGTCGTTCGCGCAGCAGCGGCTGTGGTTCCTGTGGCGCCTGGAAGGGCCGAGCCCGACCTACAACGTCCCGCTTGGGCTGCGGTTGCACGGTGAACTGTCGATTCCGGCGCTGAGACATGCCCTACGCGATATCGTGCAACGGCACGAAGCCCTGCGCACCCGGTTTGTCGAAGTCGATGGCGAGCCGCAGCAGGTGGTGGA
>NZ_JAFIWB010000074.1 GCF_017163705.1 Xanthomonas bonasiae | reverse complement strand
CAGTTCCAGCAGCGCCGGCACATCGGCCAGCTCCGCGACCCAGTACGCGGCCTGCGCCTCCAGCACCTCCTCGCGCAACCAGTCACGCTGCCTGCGTGCGTAGTCGGCGTATTGGATCGGCAGGGCAACCAACCTCGCCGGGACCGCATGGGCGTGTTGCGCATACAGAGCGCTCAACTCACGCATCAGCACACCCATCGACCAGCCATCGGACACGATGTGGTGCAGGCACAGCAGCAACGCATGCTGCTGCTCGCCTTCGCGGATCACCATCGCACGCAGCAACGGCGCCTGCTCCAGATCGAAGGCGGCGT
>NZ_JAFIWB010000073.1 GCF_017163705.1 Xanthomonas bonasiae | reverse complement strand
TGCACCCGGCGAGTCGCCCGCGAGCTTCCTGTAGGAGCGGCTTCAGCCGCGACGAACGAAGCCATCCTGCTATCCGGTTTCGGAAACAGTCGGGACTGAAGTTCCCCACACTGCACCTAGCCGGTCGGCCGCAAGGCCCTTGTGGGAGCGACTTCAGTCGCGACGCGCGGAGTCAGAAACCGCTGCGACTTTGGCAACCTGTCGCGGCTGAAGCCGCTCCTACAGTGCACCCGGCGAGTCGGTCGCGAGCTTCCTGTAGGAGCGGCTTCAGCCGCGACGAACGAAGCCATCCTGCTATCCGGCTTCGGAAACAGTCGGGA
>NZ_JAFIWB010000072.1 GCF_017163705.1 Xanthomonas bonasiae | reverse complement strand
GGCGCACATGGATGTGCGCCGTTCGCGGCAGGGGCAGGATGCCCCTTCCGCGAATCCCCGTCATGGACGCGGACCTGGAGCGCGCAGCGCGGAAGGCGCGAGGCAGGGCGCGCTTTCTTTTGGTTACTTTTCTTTGCGCGAGCAAAGAAAAGTGACTCGCCGCAAGGCGAAAGCTTTGCTCCTGCTCCTGCTCCTGCTCCTTCGTTGCCGTTGCTGCTGCCTTAAGCCATACAAGCAAAACAAGAGCAAAGCTTTCGCGCTTGAGCGCGAGTCACTTTTCTTTGCTTGTGCAAAGAAAAGTAACCAAAAGAAAGCACACCCCGCAGCGCGCCCTCCGCGCTGC
>NZ_JAFIWB010000071.1 GCF_017163705.1 Xanthomonas bonasiae | reverse complement strand
CGCTCGACCGAGATGCCGACCTGCTGGAAGTCCTGCCACAGCTGTGCCAGGCGGATGATCGGGGCCGACACCTGGCCCGAAAGCATGTTGAAGGCAATCAGCTGGCCCAGCGAAAGCCTGCCGTCGATCACCAGCTTGGCGCCGAAGAACAGGATCGCTACGCCCACCAGCTTCTGCACAAGCTGCACGCTTTGCTGGCCGATGGTCGCCACGCGGGTCACGCCGAAACCGGCGCTGACATAGCCGGCCAGCTGGTTGTCCCAGGTGCGGGTGGCGCGCGGGTCCACCGCCATCGCCTTGACCGTGCCGATGCCGCTGACGGTCTCGACCAGGAACGACTGGTTGTCCGCACCGCGCGCGAACTTGTCCTGCAGGCGCTTGCGCAGCACCGGCGTGATCGCGCC
>NZ_JAFIWB010000070.1 GCF_017163705.1 Xanthomonas bonasiae | reverse complement strand
CGGCCATCCATGGCCGGGCGTTCGGCCATGCGCGAACCAGTGGTTCGCAAACGCATGGCCTCCTTCAATCCGGCAATCCGCTGCACCTTCGGTTCATGCCGCCATCCCTGGCGCGGCGCCACGTGCGCCGGAACCACGGGCCCGGCCATCCGTGGCCGGGCGTTCGGCGCCACATGCGCCATGGCGCGGCGCGCGGATGCTTCCGGCATGGGCGTCGCCGTCCATGGCGCAACAGGGCTGCACCCGGACAGACCTGCCCGGCCATCCATGGCCGGGCGTTCGGCCATGCGCGAACCAGTGGTTCGCAAACGCATGGCCTCCTTCAATCCGGCAATTCGCTGCGTCTTGGGTTCACGCCGCCATCCCTGGCGCGGCGCCACGTGCGCCGGAACCACCGGCCCGGCCATCCGTGGCCGGGCGTTCGGC
>NZ_JAFIWB010000006.1 GCF_017163705.1 Xanthomonas bonasiae | reverse complement strand
GGGGCGGAGGCAGGCGATCCGGACTCAGAACACCCGCTCCAGCTTCAGGCTGATCGCGTTCTTGTCGTAGCCGTACAGCCAGTCCACGTTGCTGTGCACGCGGTTGTGGCGCAGGATGAGCAGGGGCGTGAAGCCGGCGAAGGCCAGGCGCGGCGCCTTCAGCACGACGGTGTAGTTCTGCTCGTCGTCGCGGCGGCGCGCGCCGAGCACGGCGCTGTAAGCGTCGTAGTCGCGGCGCCGGTACGAGGCGAACGCGCTGCCGACGAAACCGGCCGGCCATTGCAGGGAGGCACCCAGCCGCGCGCCGCGCTGCAGGTAGCCGTTCGCGGCCTGCCGCGCATCGCTGGCCACCACATCGATGCCGCCGAACACGGTCCAGCGCGGGCCCAGGCTGCGGAAATAGGTGGCGTAGGCCGAACGCAGGCCGCCGTCGTAGTTGCGCGCATAGTCCTGGCGCCGGTAGCGCATGTCCTTGTAGTCGGCTTCCAGCTTCAGCAGCGAACTGGGCGACAGCGTCCAGTTCCATTCCCCGTGCACGCCCCAGGCCGCGTACAGCGCGTCGTTGCCCCAGGCGTAGTACTCGAACGACGGCGCCAGCGAAATGCCATGGCGGCCGCTGCGGTAGCTGTAGCCGGCCTGGGTGGTCGTGGTCAGTTCGTTGTAGGCGCTGTGGCCGCGGTAGCCGTTGCCGAACAGCAGCGAGCGCAGATACAGGCCGTGATGGCCGCGCAGCGGCAGGCGCTTGTCGAGGCTGGCGTCGTAGTCCACCCCGCCGGCGCCGATCGCGGCCGGCAGTTGCCGGTCGATGTAGCAGAAGCCGCTGCTGTCGGCGAGCAGGCAGGTGCGGCTGGCGGAGCTGCGGTTGAGGTTGTCGTTCCAGGTCGGGCCGAACGCGAACGCGCCGCTCCATGCGCGGCGGCTGGCCAGCGCGCGCTGGAACGCTTGCACGCTCTTGCGCACCCCGGCGGTCCTGGGGTCGCCGGCATCGACGGCGGCGGCGATGGCGTCGAACAGCTCGCCCGCCTCGCGGTCCTGCTGGTCCTCGAACAACACGCGGGCCAGCTCCAGGCGGCCGGGCAGGAAATCGGGCTTGAGCGCGAGCAGCGCACGGTAGTGGCGCTCGGCGTCCGCATAGCGGCCATCGCGCCGCGCCAGTGCGCCCTGCGCGTAGTGCAGCAGCAGCGGGTCGTGGTCGGCCAGGGTCAGGTACTCGGCCAGGAAGCGTTGCGCCGCGTCCCACCGCTTTTGCTGGATGGACAGGTACAGCGCGCGGCCGAGGTCGCTGGCGCTGCGCTCGACGGTGTAGGACTTGCCCTCGATGTCCAGCGTCGGACGCGGCCCATCGTCGTCGAGTTCGTCCTTGAGCAGCTCGCGTTCGCGCTGCAACGCATGCCGCTCCACGCTCTGGTCGAGCATGCGGCGGGTATCGTCGCGTTCCTGTGCGGCGACGGGAAACGCCGGCAGCGACGCTGCCAGGAGGAGCAGGGCGGCGAGCAGCGCAGGCCGCGCAGGAGACATGGGGTGCATCGAATCGATAGGCCAGGTGGTGGTGGGCAGGACTGGCTTGGCCTTGGCTTGTCCTGCCCGGATCATCGACGGAACGGCGCAGAGCGAACGCTCAGCGCGTCATGCTCAGTTCTTGGTGCCGCCGAAGGCGGTGTCGTACTGGGTGCCGCTGAAGTTGACGATGCCGGCCAGGGCGGTCTGGCCGCTGTAGAACTGGCCGGACACCGCGCCGCCGGAGGCCACCAGGCTGCCCGATTGCGTCGCCAGCGCGGTGCTGCCGGAAATGCTGGCATTGCTGTTGATGGTGGCCGAGCCGATGTTCACCGTGTAGCCGCTGCTGCTGTTGGCGATGCTGCCGGTCAGCGTGCCGCTGCCGAAGTTGGCGGTAAACACGCCCGACAGCAGGTTGCCGTTGCCACCGTTGGCCGCGGCGTTGTAGTTGTTGATGCCGACCACGTTGTAGGTGGCCGAGCCGGTGGTGGGCACCGTGGTGTCGCCGTTGTCGCCGATGTAGTAGACGGTGCGGGTGCTGTCGCCGCTGGTGCCGTACGCGGACCATTCGCCGAACCACACGTCCTGCGCGCCGACCTGGGCGAACACGAACACGCCCAGATTGTCGTGGCTGTCCGGCGCGCCGGTATACGGGAAGTTGAGCTTGTGCACGAGCTTGGTGCCGTCGCTGCTGCCGTCCTTGTTCCAGTCCACCGCGCTGTTGGTCTTGACGCTGTAGGCGGTGAGTCCCTGGAAATCGACTTCGTTGCCCAGACCGGTCGAGTTGACGGAAATGCCTGCCTTGCCGCTGCTGTGCGGGCCGCCGTTGACGTCGGATTCGCCGACCTGGACGTTGCCGGTGTTGCTCGAGGCGCCCTTGAAATTCGCCGCCTGGCTGGCGCCGATGGTGGCCACGGCGAGCACGGACAGCGCGAACACGGACAGTGTGCGTTGCGTCTTCATATTGCCAATCTCCTTTTGCGGATTGAGGTACTGCGTTGGTGCGGACGTCCTGTCCTTTACGGTCACTTCTCCAAGCTCGCCAGCCGCTGCCGCGCTCAGAAGCGCGCGGACAGGCTGAGTTTCAGGGTCCTGCCGGGTGCGGCCACCGCCGAGCGCGTGGCCGGGTCGACGTAGTACTGGTCGGTCAGGTTGGTGCCGGTCAGCTCCACGCTCAGGTTCTCGCGCAGCTTGTAGCTGGCGTAGGCGTCGAAGATCAGGGTCGTGCCCCAGGAGAACGGCACGTTGAAGTTGTAGACCAGGCGCCCGCCGCCGCTTTGGATCGAGTGCGCGCGGTACCAGTCCAGGTCGGGGTTCTCGTATTGCCTGAAGTAGCTGGCGCGCCCGCCGATCTCCAGGCGTCGGTCGAGGAAACGCCCGCCCAGCGACCAGGTCGCCGACAGCTCCGGCGCGGCCTGGGTCAGCAGGTAACCGCCGACGAAACCGTAGTCCACGCAGGTCGGCACGGCCTGGCTGCCGAGCGCATAGCCATTGCTGGTGCTCAGGATGGCCGCGGTGCTTTCGTCGCAGACCTGGTTCTCCAGGCTGTAGTTCACCCCCAGGTCGGTGAACAGGCGGCCGCCGTCGTAGCGGGCCTGCAATTCCAGGCCGCGGATGGTCTGCTTGTCGACGTTGTCGAACTTGAAGCGCGGATCGCGCTCGATCACGTCGCGGGTCTTGTTGACGTAGTAGGCGAGCTTGACGTCGGCGGTCGCGTCTGGCCCCAGCAGGTGGCCTAGGTCGTGGACGTAGGCCAGCTCCCAGTTGTAGGCGTGTTCGGGCTTCAGTCCCCAGGGATTGATCGAAGCGGAGAAGGCCAGCGTGCTCTCGAACATGCTCGGATAGCGCACCGTCTCGGCGTAGCGCAGATAGGCGCGGCTGTGGTCGCCGAAGTCGAGCGTGGCCGAGAAGAACGGCACCCAGCCGTGGTCCTTGTGCTTGCTCGCCTGCGCGACGTAGCTGGTGCCGACCGCGGTGGCCCGGCACAGTCCATCGACGACGTTCGCGACCCCGTCCAGCGTGCCGTTGAGGCAGGCGTTGCCGGACTTGCTGTAGTTGCCGTCGGCGTCCGCTTCCCAGGGCACGCTGTGGTTCACCGTATAGCTGGTCGGCACCGCGGCCAGCAGCTCGTTGGCGAGTTGGTCGTAGATGTCCTGGGTGATCGCGCCCAGGTCCAGCAGCATCTTGTAGACCTCCAGGTTCTCGCCGGCCATCGCCTCGCGTTCCTGCTGGGTATAGGCCTGCGTGGTGGCGTATTCGACGTTGTATCCGGTCGTCGCGCTCGCCTGTATCTGCCCCAGGTGGGCGGCGAGGAAATCGTCGTAGGCCCAATACGAGGTGTAGCGCGCGCCTGCACCCACGGTCAGGACATCGAGCGGCCGCCATTCGACATTGAAGTTCGCCTGCCATTCCTGGCGGCGTCCGGCGCGCGGGTACATGCGCCAGCCGTCGCTGGTGCCGAAGTAGGCATCGTCCGAGCGCAGCTTCTCGCGCTGCCAACTGCCGCCCAGGGTCAGGTCCAGCGTGTCGCTGAAGCGGATCTTGTTGCTGAGGGTGATGCCGTTGCGCGTGTTGCTGGCGTTGGCCAGCGCGGTGTTCTTGAGCGTGGGGTCGTAGCCCCACTGCGGATCGCCCTGGGCGAAGTTGGGGAAGCCGCCGGCGGTGTAGGTGTCGCTGGCCGTGTCGGTACGCCACAGGTTGGCGTACAGGTCGATCCAGCGGCTGTCCTCGGGCCGCCATTTGTATTCCAGGTTGTAGGCCTTGGCGTCGACCCGGCTCAGCGGCCACTGGATCGCGCCGCGGTCCTGCGAGTTCATGATCCGCGAGGGCATGATCTCGCCGTAGTGGGACAGGCTGTCGCGGTAGCCCAGTTGCAGCGCCTGCGCGTCGTCGATGCGCCAGGTGGCCTTGAACAGCCACGATTCCATCCGGCTGGACGTGTTGGTCACCTCGTTGCCGGGTTTCCAGTAGTTCGCCATCGAGGTGATGTAGTCCTCGGCATAGGAACTGCGTTCGTCGCTGTAGTAGCCGGTGTTGCGCTTGCCGGCGTAGTAGTTGCCGCGTTCGCGGTAGGCATAGGCGGCCAGCAGGTCGAGCCGGTCGCTCGGGCGCCAGCCCAGGGCCATCCGGTAGGCGTAGTCCTCGCCGGCGAAGACGTTGTAGCCGCCGCCGCCGGTCCTGGGCGTGACCCGCAGCGTCTGGTCCGCATACGGAATGGCCGGCGTGTCCTGCGGAAAGCCTTCCACCGTGCGGTAGTCCTCGCCGGTGTGTAGGGTCGGCAGCCGCGGCGAGGTCGCGTTGCTGCTGCCTTCGAGCTTGAACTCGCCGCCGAAGCGCTGACCCGGCGCGACGACGTCGTCCACGTCCAGGGTGTCGATGACCATCGCACCGCCGACGCCGGTGGTGACGTTGCGGGTCAGCGACGGGCCCTTGAGGATCTGGATGCCGCCGATCAGGAACGGGTCGATGTAGTTGCGGTTGCTGGCGCCGTTGTAGCCGCGCCAGACCGTCAGCGCCTGCTCGGTGCCGTCGATCGTCACCGGCACGCGGCCGGGACCCTGGATGCCGCGGATGTTGATGTCCAGCGCGCCGCTATTGCGGGCGTCGCCGCTGAACACGCCGGCGATGCCGTTGAGCAGGTCCGATGGCGTGGCGCCCTTGTAGCGTTCGACTTCGCTGCGACCGATGTAGGCGCTCGACACGTCCAGGTCGTAGACGTCGTCGTAGCCCTGCGCATCGCGCGCGCTGCCGGTGGCGGTGCCGCGGGCGGCCCCGGCCACGTTCAACGTGTCGGTGACGATCGCAGACTCGCGTTCGGCCTGGGCCGGGTCGTGCGCCGCGGTCTCCAGGGTGACCGCATTGGCACCGGTCCGCCGCGGGACCAGGCCGCTGCCCTGCAGCAGCCGCTGCAGCGCCTGCTCGGCGCTGTAGTCGCCCTTCACTGCGGGAGCGACGAGGCCGTAGGGTTCCTGCCGGCTGTACAGCACCTGCAATCCGGTCTGTGCGGACAGTTTCACCAGCGCGTCGGGCAGCGGCTGGGCGTCCAGGTCGATGGCGTAGCGCGCTTGTTGTGCGTCCGCCGTGGGGATCGGCGACTGCGCATGCGCAATGGTGGAGATGCCGAGCAGGGTGGACGCGAGGGCGCTGGAGAGCAGGGTGCGGCAGGCAGGCGAGCGGCCCTTGCGCAAGGCGGCGGTGGCGATGGACATGGAGTCGGGTATCGGGAGGAAGGTATTTGATGCGAACGAAAATCATTACGTTCTTGTCGGTAACACGGGTTCGGCGTGCTCTGACTACCCAGTCCATCCGCGGACGACGTGCCACATCGCCCCGTTCTGTTTATGTTTTATTCATTTAATTGAGCTCGTCTGCGGCGACGGCCGGTACACGAAGGTCGCCCATCCCAGGTGCACCGCGTCGAGCCGCAGGCTGTCCAGCAGCACCTGCAGGCCGGCGTCCGGGTCGGCGATGTTGAACGCGCCGGAGACCGGCAGTGCGCCGATGTCGCCACGCAGCTGGATGAAGCCGTGGCGGTAGCGCGAGAGCTCGCGGATCACCTGCGACAGCGGCGTGTTGTAGAAGACCAGTTGCTGCCGCCGCCATGCGGCCACCGCGAGCGGATCGACGGCGGTTTCGCGGCGCACGCTGTTGCCTGCCAGCCATGCGCGTTGCCCGGCGACGAGCACCGTGCCGGTCTTCCCGGCGGGCGGGCGGACGGCGACGCGGCCTTCGGCCACGCTGACCTGGCTCGTATCGTCTTCGATATGGACATTGAACGCGGTGCCCAGCACGCGCGCGCTGCCGCCGGCGCTGTCCACGATGAAGGGGCGGCGTGGATCGCGGGCGACCTGGAAGAAGGCTTCGCCGCGCAGCAGCCGCACCGAACGGGTGCCCTCGTGCATGCGCACGACGATGGCGCTGTCGGTGTTGAGGGTGACGACGCTGCCGTCCTGCAGTTGCAGCCGCCGCATCGCGCCGACCCCGGTGTAGGCATCGCTGCGCAACCGGTCCAGGCCGCCGGCGCCCAGCCAGGTGCTGGCGCCGATCGCCAGGGCGAGCCCGGCGGCCACCGCCTGCCAGCGCTGCCGCTGCCGGTGCGAGCGCCGCTGCGCAACCGTCGGTACGGCCGCCGCGATCGCGGCAGAAGGCGATGGCGCGGGCTGCAACGGATCGATGCCGAGTTCGTTGCCGACCTCGGCGGCCGGGCGCTGCAGCATGCCCAGCAGCGTGCGCGCCGCCACCACCGCTTGCGCGCGCGCCGCAGGGGCGACGGCCAGCCAGTCCCGGTATTGCCGCAAGGTGTCCGCATCGCTGGGCGCTTCGTCCAGGCGCAGGATCCAGTGGACGGCTTGGTCGAACAGGTCGTCGTCGACGGAGGGGGTGTCGGGCATCGTCTGCCTATCCGCTAAGGAATGGGGTTGTCGTCCGCGGCAAAGGGAATCCGCGGGTCATTGATGAGCATGACGGGTCCAGCGCTGCCGATCCCGTAGCCGCGCTAGAGGTCCCGGCCGGCCTCCCGCAGCCGCCGCCGGCAGTGGGCGAGCGCGACGGCGATGTGCTTTTCCACGGTGCGCGGGGAAATGTCCAGCTGTGCGGCGATCTGCGCCATGCTCAGGTTGCGGCCGCGGAACAGCACGAAGACCCGCCGCGCCTGCGCGGGCAGGTCGCGGATCGCCTGCAGCAGGACCGCGTATTCCTGCTGGCCCAGGGTCGCGGCGTAGGGCGATGGCTCCGCGCTGGGAACATCTTGCGCAGCGTCCGCAGGGGCGAGAAAGCGGCTGCGCGATGCGGTCAACCGCTGCCGGTCCACCGCGACGTTGTCGACCACGCGGCGTAGATAGGTGAGCGGGTCGCGGACGCTGTGGTGGCCGGGTTCGCGCGACGCCAGGCGGATCCACGCATCGTGCACGATGTCGCCCGCCGCGCCGGCGTACTTGCGCGTCGCATACCGATGCAGTTCCGCGTAGCTGCTTTCCAGTTCGTCCGCCAGCGAGACAGGCGTGGCGGAAGAGGGAGGAGTGGACATGGCATCCGTCCAGGACCACGGAAGAAGAGCTGAAGTGTAGTGCGGATGAGATTTATTCTCAATTAAGCTCGGCCGCGGCCTGTCGCCGCCGCATGCAACTGGACGCGCCACCGTGCGGAGGCGCGGTCGCTTGCGCGTCCCGCTACGCCGCTGCGTCGCGCACAGGGATTTGCTCTGCCCGCGCGTGCAGCCGCCAGCGGCCCGACCGGCAGGCCGGTGCATGCAATCGCGTGTGGAAAAGCGCTTGAGGATCATGCCGTTAAGTCCTCAGGCTGTGGGCGGGCGGCGAACGGGCGACGCATTGCCCGGCGGATGCTGCAAGGCCCGGTCGCTTGCGGTCGCGGCTGGGGCTGGTATCGTGCGCCGCCCGACTTCAATCGACGGCGAGACCTGAGCGATGCGCGGCACTCTCTATATCGTTGCGGCGCCTTCCGGCGCCGGCAAGAGCAGCATCGTCAACGCCACGTTGGCGCGCGATCCGCAGATCGCGCTGTCGATCTCGTTCACTTCGCGCGCGCCGCGGCCGGGCGAGCGCCATGCCGAGCACTACCACTTCGTGTCCGCCGACGAGTTCCAGGGCATGATCGATGCCGGCGACTTCTTCGAGTACGCCCGCGTCCACGGCGACTGGAAGGGCACCGCGCGGCAATCGGTGGAGCCGCAGCTGGCCGCCGGCCACGACGTGCTGCTGGAGATCGACTGGCAGGGCGCGCGCCAGGTGCGGGCCAAGGTGCCCGACGCGGTCAGCGTGTTCATCCTGCCGCCGTCGCGCGCGGCGCTGGAGCAGCGCATGCGCAAGCGCGGCCAGGACAGCGAGGCGGTGATCGCGCAGCGGCTGGCGGCGGCGCGCGAGGAGATGTCGCACTACGCCGACTTCGACTACGTGATCGTCAACGAGGACTTCGACACTGCGGTGGACGAGATGTGCGCGATCTTCGTCGCCAGCCGCCTGCGGCGCCTGCCGCAACAGCAGCGGCATGCCGATCTGATCGCCGCGCTGCTCGATCAGGATCAGGCAACTGGCTGATTCCAAAGGAAACTGAATGATGGCCGGTTGATTTCGGCCGGCCCGCGCCCTACAATCGCCGCCCTTTCCCTCATTCGAGCGCGTGGCCGCCAGCGGCCCGCCGGGAGCCCGCATGGCCCGCATCACCGTAGAAGATTGCCTGGAAGTCGTTAACAACCGTTTCGAACTGGTCATGATGGCGTCCAAGCGCGCCCGCCAGCTCGCCAACGGCGTGCAGGCCACCCTCGACAACACCGAATCGGCCGACAAGCCGACGGTGCTGGCGCTGCGCGAGATCGCCGCGCGCAAGATCGACAACGCGCTGATCGACGAAGTCGAGAAGGCCGAGCGCGAGCGTGCCGAGCGCGAAGCGCTGGAGTGGGCCGCGGCCGAGGTCGTCGCCGACGAAGACATGTCCAAGAACGACGACTGATCGCGTCCCCGCGCTCGGAGCGTCTGCCGAACAGCCCGCATCCGCGGGCTGTTTCGTTTTGCGGGTTTGCCGTCCTCGCGCCGCTGGCATAGTCTTCGCGCATGAACCCAGGCCCTTCTGCCCAGGTCGCCACCGCCGCGCCGTCGCCGGCCAACGAGGCGATCCCCGACTACGTTCTGCAACTCGAACGCAGCGCCAGCTATCTGCCGGCCGAGCAGATTCCGCTGCTGCGGCGCGCGTGGGAAGTGGGCGCGGCCGCGCATGCCGGGCAGACCCGCAAGTCGGGCGAGCCCTACATCACCCATCCGGTGGCGGTGGCCGGCGTGCTGGCCGAACTCGGCCTGGACGTGGAGGCGCTGATCGCGGCGATCCTGCACGACACCATCGAAGACACGCCGCTGACCCGCGCCGAACTGGCCGCCGAATTCGGCGAGGCGGTCGCCGAACTGGTCGATGGCGTCACCAAGCTGGACAAGCTTAAGTTCCGCGACCGCCAGGAAGCGGCGGCCGAGAGCTTCCGCAAGATGTTGCTGGCGATGTCGCGCGACCTGCGCGTGATCATGATCAAGCTCGCCGACCGCCTGCACAACATGCGCACGCTCGGCGCGCAGAGCGCCGAGGCGCGCAGCCGCATCGCCCGCGAGACGCTGGAGATCTATGCGCCGATCGCGCAGCGCCTGGGCATGAGCCTGATGAAGTCCGAGCTGCAGAACCTCGGCTTCCGTGCGCTGCACCCGTGGCGCCACGCGATCATCGAAAAGCACATCCGCAGCCAGCCGGTGGTGCGCCGCGAGTCGATGGCGCAGGTGGAGGTGCAACTGTCGCAACGGCTGGCCAAGGAGGGGCTGGAGCACCGCCTGGTCAGCCGGATCAAGACCCCGTGGAGCATCTACAACAAGATGCGCGACGAGAACAAATCCTTCGACCAGGTGATGGACGTGTTCGGCTTCCGCCTGGTGGTGCGCGGGGTGCCGGACTGCTACCACGCGCTGGGCGCGGTGCACGCCACGTTCAAGCCGCTGGACGCGCGCTTCCGCGACTTCATCGCCATTCCCAAGGCCAACGGCTACCAGTCGCTGCATACGGTGCTGTTCGGCCCCTACGGCTCGCCGATCGAAGTGCAGATCCGCACCGAGGAAATGGACCTGATCGCCGAGCGCGGCGTGGCCGCGCACTGGACCTACAAGTTCGGCGGCGATTCGCCCAACAGCGCGCAGAGCCGCGCGCATGCGTGGATCGTCGAATTGATCGAATCGCAGCGCGCCGCCGGCTCGTCGCTGGAATTCCTGGACAACGTCAAGGTCGACCTGTTCCCGGACGAGGTCTACCTGTTCACGCCGAAGGGCAAGATCCTGGCGCTGCCGCGCAATTCCACCGCGCTGGATTTCGCCTATGCGGTGCATACCGACGTCGGCAACCGCGCGGTGGCCTCGCGGGTGGACAAGAAGCTGGTGCCGCTGCGCACCAAGCTGGTCAGCGGGCAGACCGTGGAAGTGATCACCGCGCGTTCGGCCACGCCCAAGCCGCAGTGGCTGGAGTTCGTGGTCAGCAGCAAGGCGCGTACCGCGATCCGCCATCAGCTCAAGCAGCTCGAGCACGAGGACGCGGTGCAGCTCGGCCACCGCATGCTCGACCGCGCGCTGGAAGCGATGGACAGCGCGCTGGAGCGGCTGCCGAAGGGGCGCCTGGACTCGTTCCTCAGCGAGCACCGCTATCCGCGCCTGGAGGCGCTGCTGGCCGACATCGCGCTGGGCAACTGGATGCCGAACCAGGCCGCGCAG
The DNA here is from genome assembly GCF_017163705.1 of Xanthomonas bonasiae. GTDB lineage: Bacteria > Pseudomonadota > Gammaproteobacteria > Xanthomonadales > Xanthomonadaceae > Xanthomonas_A > Xanthomonas_A bonasiae. Next base: position 193,399 of record NZ_JAFIWB010000006.1, on the reverse strand, counting down.
GCGCTGATGGCCTATGCGGAACTGCGCGGCGGCGGCCTGTCCAAGCATTCGCAGGAAAAGATCCTGATCAATGGCACCGAGCGCGGCGTGGTCAGCTTCGCCAACTGCTGCCAGCCGATTCCCGGCGACGAGATCATGGGCTACCACACCGCCGGCAAGGGCATCGTCGTGCACCGGCTGGATTGCCCGAACCTGGCCGAACTGCGCAAGTCGCCGGAGCGCTGGGTGCCGATCGGCTGGGACACCAGCGTCATCGGCGACTACGACACCGCGTTGGTGGTGGACGTGGAGAACCGCACCGGCGTGCTGGCGCAACTGGCCGCGGCGATCGCGCAGAGCCAGTCCAACATCGAGCGCGTGGACTACCTGGATCGCGACTTCAACGCCGCCGTGTTGCGCTTCAACATCCAGGTACGCGACCGCAACCACCTGGCCGAAGTGATGCGCCGGTTGCGGCGGCTGACCGCGGTGCAGAGTGTGCGCAGGCAGTAGTGGAGCCGGGATTCGGGGCTCGGGGGATGGTCGCAAGTGCGCTGCGTCTTGCTTTTCTGTAGGAGCGGCTTCAGCCGCGACGCCTTCCCGGTAAAGCGTTGCGGCTGAAGCCGCTCCTACAGAAAGGCGGTTTGTCGCTGGCTGGAAGAGGCGTCTTGCTCAAAAGAATCGGTACTTCAAGTCTTTTGACAGCGATATGCCTCGAGACAGCATCCTGCCGTCCCGAGTCCCGAGTCCCGAGTCCCGAGTCCCGAGTCCCGAGTCCCGAGTAAAATACCCATTCCCTATTTCCGTTGGAGCCGCCATGTCCCGCCAGATCATCCACACCGAGCAGGCGCCGGCCGCGATCGGTCCGTATTCGCAGGCGGTGCGCGCCGGCAACACGGTGTATTTCTCCGGCCAGATCCCGCTGGATCCGGCGACCGGCGAGGTCGTGCCCGGCGATGTCGGCGCGCAGGCGCGCCGCGCCTTCGACAACCTCAAGGCGGTGGCCGAGGCGGCCGGCGGTTCGCTCGACCGGATCGTGCGGCTGGGCCTGTACCTGACCGACCTGTCGCAGTTCGCCCAGGTCAATGCGGTGATGCAGGACTATTTCCAGGCGCCGTTCCCCGCGCGTTCCACCGTCGAAGTGTCCGCGCTGCCGAAGGGCGTCGGCTTCGAGGTCGATGCGGTGATGGTGCTCGACTGACCCTCGCCCGTGCCGCGCGTGCAGGTTCCGGCGCCGGCGCTGTCGGCGGCAGGCGAGGCGCCGTTGTCGGCGCTGCCGGGCGTCGGCCCGAAGGTCGCCGAGAAGTTCGCCGCGCGCGGCCTGCTGACCCTGCAGGACCTGTGGCTGCACCTGCCGCTGCGCTATGAGGACCGCACCCGGCTGACCCCGGTGGCGGCGCTGCAGCCGGGCGTCCCGGCGCAGGTCGAAGTGCGGGTGGAGGCGGTGGATCGCGGTTTCCGCTACCGGCCGATGCTGCGCGTGGCGGTCGCCGACGACTCGCGCGCCACCCTGGTGCTGCGCTTCTTCCAGTTCCGTGCCGCGCAGGTGGCGCAGTTCGCGGTGGGCGCACGGCTGCGCGCGTTCGGCACGCCCAAGCCTGGCCAGCACGGCCTGGAGATCGTGCACCCGAGTTACCAGATCCTCGGCGGCGACGCGGCCGCGGGTCTGGACGACAGCCTGGACCCGGTGTATCCGGCGGTCGAAGGCATCGGCCCGGCGACGCTGCGCAAGCTGATCGGGCAGGCGCTGGACCGATTGCCCGACGAAGCGTCGCTGGAGCTGCTGCCGGCGGCGATGCTGGCCGAACTGGAGCTGCCGTCGTTGCGCAGCGCGCTGCTGATCGCGCACCGGCCGCCGCCGCAGGCCGACCTGGGCGCGCTCGCCGCCGGCCTGCATCCGGCGCAACAGCGGTTGGCGCTGGAAGAGCTGTTGGCGCACCACCTGAGCCTGCGTCGCCAGCGCATCGCGCTGCAGCGGCAGCGTTCGCCGTCGCTGCGCGGGCGTGGCCTGCTGGCCAAGCGCCTGCAGCAGTCGCTGCCGTTCCAGCTCACCGGCGCGCAGCAGCGGGTGTTCGCGCAGATCCGCGCCGACCTGGAAAAGCCCTCGCCCATGCTGCGCCTGGTGCAGGGCGACGTCGGCAGCGGCAAGACCGTGGTCGCGGCGCTGGCGGCGATGCTGGCGGTGGACAAGGGCAAGCAGGCGGCGCTGGCGGCGCCGACCGAACTGCTCGCCGAACAGCACCTGGCGAACCTGCGCGCCTGGCTGGAGCCGCTGGGCATCCGCGTCGCCTGGCTGGCCGGCAAGGTCACCGGCAAGGCGCGCGCCGCGGTGCTGGCGCAGATCGCCTCGGGCGAGGCGCAGGTGGTGGTCGGCACGCATGCGCTGATGCAGGCTGCGGTGGCCTTCCACGACCTGGCCCTGGCCATCGTCGACGAGCAGCACCGCTTCGGTGTGCACCAGCGCCTGGCGTTGCGCGACAAGGGCGCCACCGGCGCCGGCGTGCCGCACCAGCTGGTGATGACCGCCACCCCGATCCCGCGCACGCTGGCGATGGCCGCGTACGCGGACCTGGACGTGTCGGCGATCGACGAGCTGCCGCCCGGGCGCACGCCGGTGCAGACCATCGTGCTCAGCGCCGAGCGCCGCCCGGAGCTGGTGCAGCGCATCCGCGTGGCCTGCGCCGAAGGCCGCCAGGCGTACTGGGTGTGCACGCTGATCGACGAAACCGAAGACAGCGACAAGTCGGGGCAGGGCGCCGGTGCGGGCAACCGCATCGACGCCAGCGCCGCGCAGGCCACCTACGAAGCCTTGTCGGCGCAGTTGCCGGAGCTGAAGGTGGGGCTGGTGCACGGGCGCATGAAGGGCGCCGAGAAGCAGGCGGCGATGCGTGCGTTCAAGCAGGGCGAAATCGACCTGCTGGTCGCCACCACGGTCATCGAGGTCGGCGTCGACGTGCCCAACGCGTCGCTGATGATCATCGAGAACGCCGAGCGGCTGGGTCTGGCGCAGCTGCACCAGCTGCGCGGCCGGGTCGGGCGCGGCGCGGCCGCCTCCAGTTGTGTGCTGATGTACCAGGCGCCGCTGTCGGCGATGGCGCGGCAGCGGTTGCAGACCATGCGCCAGACCAACGACGGCTTCGTCATCGCCGAGAAGGACCTGGAGCTGCGCGGCCCCGGCGAACTACTCGGCACCCGCCAGACCGGCCTGGCCGCGTTCCGCGTCGCCGACCTGGCACGCGACGCCGGCCTGCTGCCGCGGGTGCATGCGCTGGCCGAACGGCTGCTGGCCGAGTCGCCGGTCCTGGCCGATCGCATCGTCGCGCGCTGGGTGGGCGGCGCGGCGCGGTTCGCGGGGGCTTAGCCGTGGCTGGCGCCACGGCTGGGATTGGGGATTGGGAATTGGGGATTCGCCCAGGCCGCGGAAGCCCCGGCTTTCCACGGCCGCGCCGCAATGCCAGACTCGGCGGCCGAACGGAATGACGAAGAATCACGCATGAGCGACAAGATTCCCCTGTTGATCGACACCGATCCCGGCGTGGACGATGCCCTGGCCCTGCTGATGGCCTTCGCCGACGATCGCCACGACGTGGTCGGCCTGACCATCGCCGCCGGCAACGTCGGCCTGCAGCACACCGTGCGTAATGCGCTGAAGCTGTGCGAAGTGGCCGGGCGCGAGGACGTGCCGGTGTTCGCCGGCTGCGCCGACCCGTTGCTGCATCCGGCGGTGGACGCCGCCCACGTGCATGGCCTGGACGGTTTCGGCGATGTCGGCCTGGCGCCGGCGGCGCGCGCCGCCGAGTCCGAGCACGCAGCCCTGGCGATCCTGCGCCTGTCGCACCGGTACGCCGGCTCGCTGCTGCTGGTCGCGCTCGGTCCGCTGACCAACATCGCGCTGGCGCTGAAGCTCGATCCGACCCTGCCGCAGCGGGTGCGCCGCTTCGTGGTGATGGGCGGGGCGATCACCTGCCACGGCAACATCACCCCGGCCGCCGAGTTCAATATCGCCTTCGACCCGGAAGCGGCGCACATCGTGTTTTCCGGGTTCCCGCATATCGAGGTCGCCGACTGGGAGGCCACCGTCGCCCATGGCCTGCCGCACCGCGAGGTCGAGCAGTGGCTGGCCGCGGATGCCGACAAGGCGCGCTTCTACGAGGAGATCTCGCGCAAGACCCGGCTGTGGTCGGAGGATTCGCGCGGCGAGCACTGGTATGCCGCCGATGCGCTGGCGATGGCCTGGGCGCTGCAGCCCGAGGGCGCGCTGGAGGTGCAGTCGCGGCCGCTGCAGGTCGAGCTGGCCGGGGTCCACAGCCGCGGCGCCACCCTGGTCGACTGGAACCGCCAGCTGGGCCTGGCCGACAACGCGGCCATGCTGATCCGCTACGACCAGGCCCGTTTCCAGGCATTGGCGCGTGCGGCGGTCGGCGCCGGCTGAGCGGGGCAGGGCGGCCGCCCCGGTGCGGCAGGGCGTGGCCGGGACGCCGCGCCCGCGCCCTGGCGTCGCCGGACGTGAATTCCGCGCAAGTTGTTCTTGCGTGCAGGCCGGGTGAGTTGCTATAGTTTCCCTCTTGTCCAGCAGCCCCCTACGGTGCGAGCCCATGAAGGCCGACATCCATCCCAAGTACCACAACGTCGTGTTTCACGACGTCACCTCCGATTTCAAGATCCTGACCCGTTCGACCATGTCCTCGAAGGACAAGGTCAAGTGGGAGGACGGCGAAGAATATCCGCTGGTCAAGGTCGAAATTTCCTCGGCTTCGCACCCGTTCTATACGGGCAAGCACAAGGTCATCGACACCAGCGGCCGCATCGACAAGTTCCAGAAGCGCTACGCGCGCTGATCGAGCGGTCGAAGTGGTAAAGAAGGCCGCGCCCTGCGCGGCCTTCTTTTTTGGCGTCCCCGATGCATCGATTCCCGGCTGTGATGCCGGCGTAGATTCTCCCGTCCTGGCGATGGCGAGGATGCAACGCTGTGTCGCCGCCCAGCCCTCGCTCTACGACTTCAGTACGAGCGACTACTCAAATGTTGCTGTGCGATAATGACGCGATCCGTGGTAATTGCCGTGGACTTCCTTCACGCGTCTGTTCGCAAAGTACGGGCAGGCGCCTTCCACTGAGGAGCGCACACTGTGTCCGATCTTGATCAGGTCACGCTGAATGCCGGCGACAAGTCGGTCGTTCTGCCGGTACTCAAACCCACCTTGGGCAACGATTGCGTCGACATTTCCAAGTTGACCAAAGAAACCGGTCTGTTCACCTACGACTCGGGCTTCACCGCGACCGCCAGCTGCAAGTCGGCGATCACCTACATCGACGGCGACAACGGCGTGCTGCTGTACCGCGGCTACCCGATCGAGCAGCTGGCCGAGAAGTCCAACTTCCTCGAAGTGGCCTACCTGCTGATGAACGGCGAGCTGCCGACCGCCGACGAATTCAAGAAGTTCGACCACGAAGTGACGCATCACACGATGATGCACGAGTCGCTGAAGAACTTCCTCGGCGGCTTCCGCCACGACGCGCACCCGATGGCGATGATGGCCGGCACCGTGGCCTCGCTGTCGGCGTTCTACCACGACACGCTGGACCTCAACGATCCGGAACAGCGGCGCCTGGCCGCGATCCGCCTGATCGCCAAGGTGCCGACGATCGCCGCCGCGGCGCACCGCTATTCGATCGGCTGGCCGATCCGCTACCCGCGCAACAACCTCGGCTACGTCGACCGCTTCCTGCACATGATGTTCGAAGTGCCGAGCGAGCAGCTGGAGATGAATCCGGTCGTGGCCAAGGCGCTGGACCTGCTGTTCATCCTGCACGCCGACCACGAGCAGAACGCCTCGACCTCGACCGTGCGCCTGGTCGGTTCCACCGGCGCCAATCCGTACGCCTCCGTCGCCGCCGGCATCACCGCGCTGTGGGGCCCGGCGCATGGCGGCGCCAACGAAGCCGTGCTGAAGATGCTGGAAGAGATCGGTACCGCCGACAACGTCGAGAGCGCCGTGGCCAAGGCCAAGGACAAGAACTCGAGCTTCCGCCTGATGGGCTTCGGCCACCGCGTCTACAAGAACTTCGATCCGCGCGCCAAGATCATCCGCGAGATGACCCACAAGGTGCTGGGCGAACTGGGCGTCAACGATCCGCTGCTGGAAGTGGCGCTGAAGCTGGAAGAGGCCGCGCTGAAGGACGACTACTTCGTGCAGCGCAAGCTGTACCCGAACGTCGACTTCTACTCGGGCATCATCTACAAGGCGCTGAACATTCCGGTGGAGATGTTCACCGTGATGTTCGCCATCGCGCGCACCGCGGGTTGGGTGTCGCATTGGCTGGAGCAGCAGGTCGATCCGGAAATGAAGATCGGCCGCCCGCGCCAGATCTACACCGGCTACGACAAGCGCGACTACAAGGCCGACGGCCAGCGCTGATCGCGCTGCCGCTGGTCTGTCGCAATCGAACGCCCCGCTTCGCGGGGCGTTTTTTTATGCGGCGAAGCGCGATGCGACGGCTTTTCCGCGGGCCTCTCGTCGCGACGGATGGCCCGAGGCCACCCGGAGTCGCTCCCATAAACCTGCATGCATGCAACGCGCTGAAGCGCTTTTCATGCGGGAGGGGCTTCGGCTCCGGCAGGATCTGCGGACGGAAGGTCTGCCGCTGCGTTCGTCGCGGCTGACGCCGCTCCTGCAGAGACGTGCGGCCAACTCGCTGGGTGCACTGCGGCAGCAACTCCGGATGGCCCGAGGGCGCCCGGTGCCGTTTCCGCGGGGCAGCGTGGAGTGCATGACCTGGATCGAGATGTCCTACAACTGCGCCGGCACGTCGATCTGCGCCACCAACGCATGGCTGTCGGCGTCGTGCATGCGCGCGATGCCGTCGAGGTCGAGCAGGTAGAAGTGGCCGCGGTCGGTCAGGAAGTGCCAGGCCAGTACCTGCCTGCCGTCGTGCGCATGGCTGGGATCGCCGGCGGTGACGCGGTCCAGCGTGTGCCCGCTGTCGGCGCACAGGCGGCGGATCAGTTTCATGTAGCGCGGTTCGTTCTCCAGCGCCGCGGCGATGCGCTCGAGGCGATCGGGCAGGGCGGCGCCGCGGCGCTCGACCTCGGCCTGCATCTCCGGAATCGACAGCGCCACCAGCTGCGGATGCGCGCGCAGCCAGGCCGAATTCAGTGCGATCAGATCCTCTTCTTCCGCCAGCGCGAAGAACGCGTCGCCATGCCGGTCGAGCGCATCGCGCGCCGGGTTGTCGCCGAAGTACTGGCCGTCCATGAACGCCTGCAACGTGGCGTCGTCCATCTGTTCGAGCAGCGCGCGGCTGGCCGCGTACAGCGCCGCATGCCGGGTTGCCCGCATCGCCTGCAGTCCGCGCCCGACCTGGTCCAGCACCAGCGGATCGGCGTTGCAGTTGTAGACGAACTGGGCGAAGCCGCCGTTTTCCACCTGCGCCACGTAGAAGTCGACGTAATAACTGCACATCGCATCGGCGGCGATCTCGTCCGGACGCAGCCACTGGTCGAGCTGGGCGTTGATGAAGCTGATGTTGGACTGGATCGGCGCGTACGCGTCGTCGCTGTCGAGACTGTTGCGCGAGACGACGATGGCGTCGGGCGGAATGGCGGGCATGCAGCGGGTCCGTTGGCGGAAAGGAAGCGGTGCGCCGGGCGCGGCGCGCGCGGGCGCTCAGCGGCGCTGCTGGTAGTCGGCGATGTCCTGTTCGGTCAGCAGCTGCCGCAGCTGGCTTTCTGAGGCGCGCCGCATCGGCTTCTCGTCCACCTGCGACAGCGGCGCCTGGCGCAGCGCATCGTAGGGCAGCACGGTCAGGTCGAAGGTCAGTTCCTCGGCGGCGAACAGCCACACCGGGAAGTCCTCGCTGCGTTCGCGGTCCAGGCGCAGCCGGCGCGTGCGCGATTCGGCCGGGATCCGGTGTTCTTCGAGGAAGCGCGCCACCGCGTCGGCGTCGTCGCTGTGCAGGTGCAGTTGCACCGGGCTGTTGGCATCGGCGGTGCCGTCGTGCACCGGGCCGACCAGGCGCGGGGCGAAGCCATGCAGGAAGTCCATCGCGCGCAACGCGGCCTCGCGGCGCAGGCGCAGGCCGCCGGCGTGGTCGGGTCCGGCGAACAGGCGCTGGTACTCGCGCAGCGCATCCTCGATCTCGCGGTTGCGCGGCAGCGAGGCGTCGTCGTGGATGCCGAGCCGCTCGGCGGCCTTCAGCTTGGCCTGGTGGAAGTCGCGGATGCCGCCTTCGGCCATCAGCCGGGCGGCTTCGTGGGCCAGCCGGCGGCGGCGTTCGTGCGTGCGGGTCTGGGCATGTTGCCGAGCGTGGTGCATGGGGCCGCCTCCCTGAAAGCCTGCCCCGACTGTACAACAGCGCGGTGACATCGGCATGCGGCGCGGTTGACGCGCTGGACAGCCGCTGCAGTCCGCTCGACCGGCCGCGGCGACGCGGCATCCGCCCCGTGGCGATCCCGCCAGCCAGCGCCGCCTCGGCAGCGGGACCCGCCGAGTCCCGAGTCCCCGGTCCCGAGTCCCGCGCGCCTCAGAAAATATCGAACGCGGCGTCGTCGGTCTTCTGGTCCTGCAGGCCGTAGTCGAACTCCTGGATGCGATCCATGTCCTCGACCTTGACCCACTCGGTGGCGCCGTTGAGCGTGGCCTGGACCATGCCGGCCGGCGGGTCGTTGCTGGCGATCGGCTTGTCCTTCAGCGCCACGCGCATGTACTCGATCCAGATCGGCAGCGCCGCCTTGCCGCCGTACTCGCGGTAGCCGAGCGAACGGAAGTCGTCGCGGCCGACCCACACGGTGGTCACGTAGGGGCCGCCGAAGCCGGAGAACCAGGCATCGCGATGGTCGTTGGTGGAGCCGGTCTTGCCGCCGACGTCCGCGCGGCCCAGGACCTTGGCCGCAGTGCCGGTGCCACGCTGGACCACGTCGCGCATCATCGAGACCAGCTGGTAGGCGGTGCGCTCGTCGATCGCGCGCGGCGCCACCTTGGCGTCGGGGTCGGTCGCCGGCGCGGTGTCGGCCGGGGTCGGAGTGGCGGCGGCGGTGGCCGCGGGCTTGGGCGGCGGTGGCGGCGCGGCGCTGCCGAAGTTGAAGCCGTCGACGACCTGGCTGGCCGGGGTGGCGCTGCCGCCGACGCTGCCGCAGCTGCGGCAGGCGGTGGGCGGGTGCTCCTGGAACAGCACGTTGCCGTCGCGGTCGGTGACCTTGTCGATGATCCAGGTATCCACCCGCGAGCCGCCGTTGACGAACACCGCATAGCCGCGCGCCACCGACAGCGGGGTCAGCGACGCGGTGCCCAGCGACATCGACAGGTTGGGCGGCAGCTCGGCCTCCTGGAAGCCGAACTGGCTGATGTACTTGCGCGCGAAGTCCACGCCGATGCTGTCGAGCAGGCGTACCGAGACCAGGTTGCGCGACTGCACCAGCGCTTCGCGCAAGCGCATCGGGCCGCGGAAGCCGCCGCCGTCGTTCTGCGGCGACCAAGTCTTGCCGCGGCGGTCGCGGAACACCACCGGCGCGTCGAGCACGATCGAGGCCGGGTTGAAGCCCTTCTCGAACGCGGCCGCGTACAGGAACGGCTTGAAGCTGGAACCCGGCTGGCGCCGCGCCTGGGTGGCGCGGTTGAACTTGTTGCCGGCATAGCTGAAGCCGCCGACCAGGGCGCGCAGCGCGCCGTTGCTGGCGTCCAGCGACACCAGCGCCGACTGCCCGCGTGGCAGCTGGGTGACTTCCCACTCGCCCGGCTTGTCGCCGGCCTGGATCCGCACCAGGTCGCCGCGCTTGAGCAGGGTGGCGGGGCTGCGCCCGGTCCAGCGGCTGGACGCGACCGGCAGCACCAGTTCGCTCTTGTTGGCCAGCACCACGGTGGCGCTGCCGTCGCTGCCGGTGGCCGCGACGATGCTCGGCAGCATGCCGCCCTGCGCATTGATCCCGGCCAGGTGGCTGGCCAGCGCGGCCGCGTCGGCATCGGCGGCGACGTCGAAATGCTTCTCCACGCCGTTCCAGCCATGGCGGCGGTCGTAGATCACCAGGCCCTGGCGCACCGCATGGTTGGCCGCGGTCTGCAGCTCGGTGTCGATGGTGGTGGTGACGTGGTAGCCCTTGTCGAGCACGTCGCCGCCGAAGCGCGCGATCATCTCCTGGCGCACCAGCTCGGCCACGTAGGGCGATTCGACCTCGACCGGGCGCTCGTGCGGGGTCGCGTGCATCGGCACCGCCTTGGCGGCGTCGGCCTCGGCCTGGGTGACGAAGCCCAGCGCGGCCATGCGGCTGAGCACGTAGTTGTCGCGGCGCTGCTTGGCGCGCTCGGGATTGCTGATCGGGTTGCCGCTGGACGGGAACTTGGGGATGCTGGACAGCGAGGCCATCTCGTCCAGGCTCAGTTCGTTGAGCTTCTTGCCGTAGTAGTACTCGGCCGCGGCGGCGATGCCGTAGGCGCGGTTGCCGAAGAAGCTCTTGTTGAGGTACAGCTCGAAGATCTCGTCCTTGCTCAGTTCGGCCTCGATCTTGCGGGCCAGCAGGATCTCGGCCAGCTTGCGGGTATAGCTGTATTCGGAGCTCAGGAAGAACTGGCGGGCGACCTGCTGGGTGATGGTCGAGCCGCCCGGCACGCGCTTGTCGTTGGTCGTGGCCAGCAGCCACACGGCGCGGGCGATGCCTTTGTAGTCGACCCCGCCGTGCTGGTAGAAGCGCGCGTCCTCGGTGGCCAGGAACGCCTGCTTCAGCCGCTCCGGCACGTCCTTCATGGTGATCGGATAGCGCCGGGTCTCGCCGAACAGGGCCATCAGCTTGCCGTCGCTGGCATACACGTACATGGGCTCCTGCAGCTCCACCTGACGCAGCGTCTGCACGTCGGGAAGCTTGGAGGAAACGACGTAATACAGACCGCCGGCGGCGGCGGCTCCGATCAGGGCGAGAACGACGAACGTGACCAGCGCCCAGCGCAGCCAACGACGAAAACGGGGCATCGAGAGAGATTCCGATTGCAGATTTCTTGGGCGCAGAGTATAGAGTACGCCGGGGAAAGGCTGGGGCCGATTCCGGGGATGCGACGGGTTTGCTGCCACGGGATGCGTTGTGACGTAAGTCGCGACATGTCCAGGGCGGTTGCCAATTGCAAAAAATTTGTTATTAATGCGTGGGCGCAGCATTGCCGTCCAAGTGCCCGTCGGCAGGGGAAAATCCGTGGGGCTTATTCCAAAGAGTCAGCAACCGCTGATCGGTGTCGATATCAGTTCGACCGCGGTCAAGCTGTTGCAGCTGTCCCGTAGCGGCAACCGGTTCCGCGTAGAGCACTACGCCGTGGAACCCCTGCCGCCCAACGCCGTGGTCGAGAAGAACATCGTCGAGGTCGAGGCCGTGGGCGAGGCGATCCGCCGCGCCGTGACCCGTTCCGGCACCCGCGCCAAGCATGCCGCTGCGGCGGTGGCCGGCTCGGCGGTGATCACCAAGCTGATCCCGATGCCGGCCGAGCTCGACGAGAACGAGCTGGAAGCGCAGGTCGAGCTGGAGGCGGTCAACTACATCCCGTACCCGATCGACGAAGTGAACCTGGACTTCGAGGTGCTGGGGATCATCCCCAACAACCCGGAAATGGTGCAGGTGCTGCTGGCCGCGTCGCGCTCGGAGAACGTCGAGTTGCGCCAGTCGGCGCTGGAGCTCGGCGGCCTGGTCGCCAAGGTCATGGACGTGGAGGCCTTCGCGGTCGAGAACGCGTTCGCGCTGGTCGCCAGCGAGCTGCCGGTAGCGGCCGACGGCGTCGTCGCCCTGGTCGATATCGGCGCCACCATGACCACGCTCAACGTGCTGCGCGGCGGACGCAGCCTGTACAGCCGCGAACAGGTGTTCGGCGGCAAGCAGCTGACCGACGAAGTGATGCGCCGCTATGGCCTGACCTACGAGGAAGCCGGCATGGCCAAGCGCCAGGGCGGGTTGCCGGAAAGCTACGAGATCGAGGTGCTGGAGCCGTTCAAGGAAGCCACGGTGCAGCAGATCAGCCGCCTGCTGCAGTTCTTCTACGCCGGCAGCGAATTCAATCGGGTCGACCATATCGTGCTGGCCGGCGGTTGCGCGGCGCTGGCCGGGCTGCCGGAGATGGTCGAGGAACAACTGGGGGTGGCGACCGTGGTCGCCAACCCGCTGGCGCAGATGACCCTGGGGCCGAAGGTCCAGGCGCATGCGCTGGCCCAGGACGCACCGGCGCTGATGATCGCCACCGGCCTGGCTCTGAGGAGCTTCGACTGATGGCAAAAATCAATCTGCTGCCCTGGCGGGCGGAGCGGCGCAAGCAGCGCGAGCGTGAGTTCTACTCGATGCTGGGCTTCGCTGCGCTGGCCGGCGTGCTGCTGGCGCTGCTGATCTGGTTCTACTACGACCGCCAGATCACCGGGCAGAACGAGCGCAATGCCTACCTGCAGACCGAGATCGACAAGGTCAAGGCGCAGAACAAGGAAATCGACAAGCTCGACGAGCAGAAGCGGCGACTGCTGGCGCGCAAGCGGGTCATCGAGGAACTGCAGGCCAAGCGCTCGCAGATGGTGCACCTGTTCGATTCGCTGGTGCGCACGATCCCCGACGGCGTGGTGCTGACCGCAGTCAAGCAGGAAGGCGACATCCTGACGCTGGAAGGGCGCTCGCAATCCAATGCGCGGGTCAGCGCCTACATGCGCAACCTCGAGGGCTCGGGCTGGATGACCAATCCGGAGCTGTCGGTGATCGAGGCCAAGGCGCAGGACAAGGAGGTCAAGGGGCCGATCGTCGACGCCAAGGCCTTGCCCTACGTGTTCACCCTCAAGGTCAAGCTGCCGGTGCCGGGCGATGGTTCGGACGCGGCGACGGGCGCACCTGCCGCAGCCCCGGTTCCGGGCGCCGCCGCCGCGCCGGCACCCGCTGCCGTTCCCGCGCCTGCCGCGCCGACTGCACCGACTGCACCTGCGCCGCCGCCGGCCGCCGCGCCGGCGACGCCAGCGGCCACGCCAGCGCAACAGGGACCGGCGTCATGAGCAAGAAATTCAACGTAAAAGACCTGGACTTCAACAATCTCGGCAACTGGCCGCAGCAGGCCAAGATCGGCTTCTGCGTGCTGGTTACGCTGTTCATCCTGATCCTGTCCTGGTTCCTGCTGCTCAGCGACAAGCGCGACGAGCTGGGAACGCTGGAGCAGAAGGAAACCGAGCTGCGCGCTTCGTTCGAGAAGGAGCAGAGCCGAGCGGTCAATCTGCAGCCACTGAAGCAGCAGCTGGCGCAGATGGAGCAGGTGCTGCAACAGATGCTGCGGCAGCTGCCGAGCAAGACCGAGATGCCGGACCTGATCATCGACATCTCGCAGACCGCGTTGTCCAGCGGCCTGGCCAACGAACTGTTCCAGCCGGGCCCGGAGTCGCCGAAGGAGTTCTACGCGGAGAAGCCGATCGCGCTGCGCATGGTCGGCAGCTACCACCAGTTCGGTGCCTTCGTCAGCGGCGTGGCGTCGCTGCCGCGGGTGGTGATCCTGACCATGCACGACATCAATTTGAAGCCCAAGGACAAGAAGGCCGGCATCACCACGCGCGGCGAACTGGAGCTGTCCGGCACGGTCAAGACCTACCGCTATCTGGACGACAAGGAGATGGCGGACCAGGAAAAGGCGGCGGCTGCGGCGAAGAAGGGTTCCAAGCAAGGCGGTGGCGCATGAAGCGGCGGACCAGGGCATTCGAGTGCTTGGCGGGGCTGGCGCTGGTGGCGCTGCTCGGCGGTTGCGGCCGTGGCGTGACCAGTGGCCCGGGCGAGGCGTCGAACCTGGAGAACTGGGTCAAGGAAGTGCGCGCGCGGCCGGCGCAGCCGCTGGAGCCGCTGCCGGTGATGCAGCAGTTCGAGACCTTCGAATATGCGGCGCAGGGCCTGCGCGATCCGTTCAGCGATGCCTGGACGAGTCCGGACGGCAACAACGGGCTGCGCCCGGATCCGAACCGGCGCAAGGAGCCGCTGGAGCAGTTCCCGCTGGACGGCCTGAAGATGGTCGGCACGCTGGGCAACGGCGCGGGCCTGGTGGCGCTGGTGATGGCGCCGGACAAGGTGACGTATCGGGTCCGTCCCGGCATCTACATGGGGCAGAGCGATGGCCGCGTGACCGGGGTGCACGAGGATCGCATCGATTTGATTGAACTGGTGCCGGATGGCGCTGGCGGTTGGCTGGAACGTCCGGCCGCCGTGGCGCTGGACGATCAATGATTGATTATGGGGATAGCACGATGACTTTTTCCAAAGCCCTGAGCCTGCGTCCCATCCGGCGCCACGCGACGGTGCGGCTACGCGCATTGGGGTTGGCGGCGCTGCTGGGAAGTTCGGCCGCGATGGGCACGGCGCTGGCGGCAACGCCTGCGGCGGGTCCGGCGCAGGCACCGGCGCAGGCACCGGCCAAGCTCACGGTGTCGAAGATCGACTTCAAGCGCGGCGACGGCGATGCGGGGCGGCTGATCCTGCACTTCAGCGGCGCCGGCGCCAGTCCCGACCTGCGCACCCAGGGCAACACCGTGGTGGTCGACGTCGGCAACGCCTCGTTGCCGGCGGAACTGCAGCGTCCGCTCAACGTCACCGATTTCGCCACCCCGGTGCAGCGCATCGACGCCAAGCCGTACGCCGGTGGCGCGCAGCTGGTGTTGAGCACCAACGGCGCCTTCGAGTCGTTGGCTTACCAGTCGGGGAACGAGTACGTGGTGGAGATTTCGCCGCGGACCTCCGCGCCGGCGGTGGGCGCGGTCAGCGCGGCCACGGTCAGCCAGGCGGCGGCGCAGGTCGCCGCGCGCGGCTACAGCGGCCGCCCGGTGACGTTCAACTTCCAGGACGTGCCGGTGCGCACCGTGCTGCAGCTGATCGCCGAGGAATCCAACCTCAACATCGTCGCCTCCGACACCGTGCAGGGCAGCGTCACCCTGCGCCTGGTCAACGTGCCGTGGGACCAGGCGCTGGACATCGTGTTGCGCGCCAAGGGCCTGGACAAGCGCCGCGACGGCGCCGTGGTCTGGGTCGCGCCGCAGCAGGAACTGGCCAAGTTCGAGCAGGACAAGGAAGACGCGCGGATCGCGATCGAGAACCGCGAGGACCTGAGCACCGACTACATCCAGATCAACTACCACAGCGCCACCACGATCTTCAAAGCGCTGACCGAGGCCAAGGGGATCGGTGGCGGCGGCGGTGGCGGCGGTGGCGGTGGCGGTGGCAGCGGTCAGACCGACAACGGCTTCCTGTCGCCGCGCGGGCGCATCGTCGCCGACGAGCGCACCAACACGCTGATGATCAGCGACATCCCGAAGAAGATCGCGCAGATGCGCGAGCTGATCAACGTGATCGACCGTCCGGTCGACCAGGTGCTGATCGAGGGACGCATCGTCATCGCCACCGATACCTTCGCCCGCGACCTGGGCGCCAAGTTCGGCATCGGCGGCACCCATACCTACGGCGACAACACCGCGACCGTCGGCAGCGGCGCGACCGGCGGCGGCACCGCGGCCACCCGCGGGCTCAACGTCGATCTGGGCGGCACCACTTTCACCAATGCGACGACCTTGCCTAGCCTGGCCTATACGCTGCTCGGATCCAACTTCAACCTGGATCTGGAGCTATCGGCGCTGCAGGAAGAGGGCCGTGGCGAAGTGATCTCCAACCCGCGTATCGTCACCTCCAATCAGCGCGAGGCCGTGATCAAGCAGGGCAAGGAAATCGGCTACGTCACCATTACCGGCGGCACCGCCGGGACTGCGGCGACGCCGAACGTGCAGTTCAAGGAAGTGGTGCTGGAGCTGAAGGTCACCCCGACCATCACCGACGACAATCGCGTTTTCCTGAACATGAACGTGAAGAAAGACGAGGTCGACCAGTACCGCGTGCTCGAAGGCTACGGCACCATCCCGGAAATCAATCGCCGCGAGGTCAATACCGCGGTGCTGGTGGACGACGGCCAGACCGTGGTGATCGGCGGCGTGTACGAGTTCACCGACCGCAACAGCATTTCCAAGGTGCCGTTCCTGGGCGATATCCCGTTCCTGGGCAATCTGTTCAAGAAGCGCGGCCGCAGCAAGAGCAAGGCCGAATTGCTGATCTTCGTGACCCCGAAGGTGATGCGCGTGGCCAAGCGCGCGCCTGCCGCCGGCTGACGCGCCGGCCGTGCCGAAAGACGGCGCGCCTGCCAACAACCACGCTGGTCCCGAGACGGGAGAAGCCTCTGCTTCTCCCGTCGTCGTTTGTGCCGGCGGATGAGGCAAATCTGAATTTGCGGCCGATTGTTGCGCCGGACGCAGAACCATTTCACCGCCGATGGGTCAAACTCGGCACATGAACACCACGCCCTCCAGCTTCGATCCCACTCCCGCCGCGTCCGAGCAGCAGCGCCTGCATGCGGCGTTCCTCGCCCTGCGCGACGGCCTGTCCGAAACCATCGTCGGCCAGTCCGCGTTGGTGGAGCGCCTGCTGATCGCGCTGCTCGCCGACGGCCACCTGCTGGTCGAAGGCGCGCCGGGCCTGGCCAAGACCACCGCGATCCGCGCGCTGGCAGCGCGGCTGGAAGCGGATTTCGCCCGTGTCCAGTTCACCCCGGACCTGTTGCCGGCCGACCTGACCGGCACCGAGGTGTGGCGTCCGCAGGAAAGCCGCTTCGAGTTCCTGCCCGGGCCGATCTTCCATCCGATTCTGCTTGCCGACGAGATCAACCGCGCGCCGGCCAAGGTGCAGTCGGCGTTGCTGGAAGCCATGGGCGAGCGCCAGGTCACCGTCGGCCGGCATACCTATGCGCTGCCGAAGCTGTTCCTGGTGATGGCCACGCAGAACCCGATCGAGCAGGAAGGCACGTTCCCGCTGCCGGAAGCGCAACTGGACCGGTTCCTGATGCACGTGCGGATCGGCTATCCGGAGGCCGCCGCCGAGGCCGAGATCCTGCGCCTGGCGCGCGAGCGTGCGCGCGAAACCCTGGACCATGGCGAGGCGCCGCCGCCGCGGATGCCGCTGGACGACGTGTTCGCCGCGCGGCGCGCGGTGCTGTCGCTGCACATGGCGCCGCCGCTGGAGCGCTATCTGATCGAACTGGTGCTGGCCTCGCGCGATGCCAGCGGCTACGACCCGGCACTGGCGCGGCGCATCGCCTGGGGCGCGAGCCCGCGCGGCTCGATCGCGCTGGAGCGCTGCGCGCGCGCACGTGCCTGGCTGGCGGGACGCGATTTCGTCACCCCGGACGACGTACGTGCGGTGGCGCCGGACGTGTTGCGCCATCGCGTGCTGCCCAGCTACGAGGCCACGGCCGAGGGCTGGGATGGCGATCGTCTGGTCGCCGCGCTGCTGGACAAGGTGCCGCCGCCTTGAGCGAGCGGCAGCGCCAATCCGGGCGGCCGCAGCGCCGCAGCACGCCGGTGCACCGCGCCGCCGTGCGGCCAGCGCGCGGCAGCGTGGCGCAGGCGAGGTAAGCGACGATGGCGGTGCAGGTGATGCCTCCGCAGACGCCACGCGCCGACGCCGCGACCGGCGCGGACGGCGTGCGGCCGACCCTGGCCGAGCTGGTGGCGCTGCGCGCGACGGTGGCGCGGGTGCCGCCGCCGCGGCGCGGCCGCCATGGCCTCAGCGGCAGTGCGCCGGCGGCGCTGCGCGGTCGCGGCATGGAGTACGCCGAGTCGCGCGAATACGTGGCCGGCGACGATGTACGCCACATCGACTGGCGGCTCACCGCGCGCAGCGGGCGCACCCATACCAAGCTGTTCCAGGCCGAGCGCGAGCGGCTCAGCCTGATCGTGGCCGATACCGCGCCGACGCTGTATTTCGGCACCCGCGTGCGCTTCAAGTCGGTGCAGGCGGCGCGTGCGGGGGCGGTGGCGGCGTGGACCGCACAGCGCCAGGGCGACCGCCTGGCCGCCTTGCGCGGCAGTCGCAGCGAGGCGCCGGTACCGCCGGCGGCCGGGCCGCGCGGCGCCTTGCGCGTACTCGACGCGCTGGCGCGCTGGTACGCGCAGCCGCCGCAGGACGATGCCGGCCTCGGCGTGGCGCTGGAACACGCGGCCAAGCTGCTGCGGCCGGGCTCGCGGCTGGTGGTGCTGGCCGATCCGGCCAGCGCGAATGCGATTCCTGCGTCGCGCTGGGCCGGGCTGGCGCTGCACAACGACGTGGTGCTGCTGCTGTTGGCCGACGCGCTGGAACTGCAGCCGCCGCGGGCGGCGCTGCCGTTCTGGGCCGGCGGCCGTCGGGTGGAAATCGATTTGCAGGCGGCCAGCGCGCAACAGCGCTGGCACGAACAATTCGTCGCGCCGCTGGAAACCCTGGCGGCCGAACTGCCCGGCCGCGGCGTGCAGGTGCGCGTGCTGCGCAGCGACGCGGCCAGCGAATCCTGGCTGCTGCCGGTGCCCGGCGGGAGCGCGCCGCGATGACGCCGCAACAACTGCCGCTGCGCGACGTGCATCTGCCGCCGGCGCCGCCGTGGTGGCCGCCGGCGCCAGGCTGGTTGCTGCTTGGCGCAGCGGTGGTGTTGGCGCTGGGCATCGCGCTCGGCCTGTGGGCCTGGCGGCGCGCGCGGCGGCGCCGCTGGCAGCGCCAGTTCGATGCAGCGCTCGCCACCGGCGCCGCGCCGGCGCAAGTGGCCGCGGTGTCGGAACTGCTGCGCCGCGCGGCGCGGCGGCGCGACCCGGGCGCCGCCGCGTTGCAGGGCGAGCCATGGCTGCGCTTCCTGGACGGCGGCAAGCGCCAGGACTTCTCTGCGGGACCGGGCCGCGTGCTGCTCGATGGCGGCTATCGGCGCGAACTGGATCACGCGCAACTGCAAGCGCTGCTGCCGCTGGCGCGGCGCCGCTTCCTCGAGCTGATGGGCGGGCGTCGCGCGTGATGGCGATGAGCATGCTTTCGCTGCACTGGCAAAACCTCAGCGATCTGCTTGCCGGGTTCGCCTGGCCGTGGATGTGGCTGGCGATGCCGTTGCCGCTGCTGGCGCGCCTGTTGCTGCCGGCGCAGCGCGGCACTGCGCCGGCCTTGCGCGTGCCGTATGGCGCCCAGTTGCAGGCGGTGGCGGCTGCGCCAGCGCGCGGCGGTCTGTGGCGGGTCGGTCTGTGGCTGACATGGCTGGCCTGGTTCTGCCTGTGCGGTGCGGCGGCGCGGCCGCTGCAACTGGGCGAGCCGATCTCGCCGCCGCAGCAGGCGCGGCAACTGATGCTGGCGGTGGACCTGTCCGGCAGCATGAGCGAACCGGACATGACCCTGGGCGGGCGTGTGGTGGATCGGTTGACCGCGGCCAAGGCGGTGCTGGCCGACTTCCTCGACCGCCGCGACGGCGACCGTATCGGCCTGCTGGTGTTCGGCCAGCAGGCGTATGCGCTGACCCCGCTGACCGCCGACCTGGCGACGGTGCGCGATCAGTTGCGCGACAGCGTGGTCGGCCTGGCCGGACGCGAGACCGCGCTCGGCGACGCGATCGCGCTGTCGGTCAAGCGCCTGCGCGAGCAGCCGCAGGGCGACCGGGTGCTGATCGTGCTGACCGATGGCGTCAACACCGCCGGCGTGCTGGAACCGATCAAGGCGGCGGAGCTGGCCAAGGCCGAACACGTGCGTGTCTACACCATCGCCTTCGGCGGCGCCGGCGGCTATTCGCTGTTCGGTTTGCCGATGCCCGGTGGCGGCGGCGACGACCAGGTCGACGAGGACACCTTGCGCAAGATCGCGCAGGACACCGGCGGCCGTTTCTTCCGCGCCCGCGATACCGATCAGCTGGTCTCGATCTACGCCGAGCTGGAGCGCCTGGAACCGGTGCGTTCGGCCGGCCCGGCGGTACGCCCGCGGATCGAGCGCTATGCGTGGCCGCTGGGTGCGGCGCTGCTGCTGGGACTGATCGCCTTCGTGTGGCCCTGGAGGCGGCAATGAACGCGGTGCTCGGTTTCCTGGAGGCGTTGCATCTGCTGCGTCCGCAGTGGCTGTGGGCGTTGTCGTTGCTGCCGTTGCTGGGTTGGAGCTGGCTGCGCCGGCGCCGGCGCCGCAATGTGTGGCGACACAATGTGGACGCGCATCTGCTGCCGCATCTGCTGGCGAAGGAGGATGGCCGCCAATCGCTGTCCGGGTTGTGGCTGGCCGCGCTCGGCTACGTGCTTGCGGTCGTGGCGCTGTCCGGGCCGAGCTGGCGCCAGGAACAGCAGCCGCTGTGGCAGTCGCGCACGCCGCTGGTGATCGCGCTGGATCTGTCGCCGCGGATCGAGGCCGGCGACCTGCCGCCGTCGCGCCTGCTGCAGTCGCGCGCCAAGCTGGCGACGCTGCTGCGCGAGCGTGCCGGCGGCGAAGTCGCGTTGCTGGCCTACGCCGGCGAACCCTACACCGTCGCGCCGCTGACCGACGACGCGGCCAACGTCGCCCTGTTCCTGGATGCGCTGTCGCCGCAGGTGATGCCGGCGCCTGGGCAGCGCACCGACCTGGCGATCGATTGGGCGGCACAGCTGCTGCGCCAGGCCGGTTTCACCCGCGGCGACATCCTGTTGCTCAGCGACCAGGCCGACGCGCAGGCGCAGCAGGCCGCGTCGCGCGCGGCCGGGCAGGGCTACCGGGTGTCGGCGCTGGGATTGGGAACCACGCAGGGCGCGGCCTATCGCGATGGCCAGGGCGGCGTCGGCCACGCGCAACTGGATCCGGGCTCGCTGCAAGCGCTGGCGAGCGCCGGCAACGGCCGCTACGCCGCGCTGACGCCCACCGATGCCGATCTGCGCGAGCTGGGCGTGCTGCAACCGGCGCAGCAGCAGGACGCGACGGCCGCCGGCGAGCACAGTGGACGGGTCTGGGTGGATCAGGGCTATTGGCTGCTGCCGCCGCTGTTGCTGCTGGCGCTGTTCGCGTTCCGCCGCCGCGGTGGCGCTGCGTTGCTGCTGGTGTTGCTGCTGCCGTTGGCGATGCCGCTGCCGGCGCGTGCGGCGGCGGCCGAGGCGGTCGGCGGCGATTGGTGGCGGCGTCCCGACCAGGTGCGCCAGCAGCGTCTGGACGCGGGCGTGCAGGCCTATCGCAAGGGCGATTTTGCCGCCGCGCAACAGCAGTTCGAGGGCATCGACAGCGACCAGGGCTGGTACAACCTGGGCAATGCCTTGGCCCGCCAGGGCCGCTACGACGAGGCGATCGACGCCTACGACAAGGCGTTGCGGCAGCATCCGCAGATGGCCGATGCGATCGCCAACCGCGCCGCGGTCGATGCCGCGCGCAAGCGCCAGTCCGGGCAGAACGACTCCGGGCAGAACAAGCCGGGACAGCAGGGCAAGGACCAATCGCAGCAGAACCAGAAGGGCCAGCCGCAGCCGGGCGCCGGCGGCGCGCCCAAGGGCCAGGACCCGTCGCAGGCCAAGGCGCCGTCGCCGGCGGATGCGCAAGGCCAGCCGGGACAGAAGAAGGCGCCGTCGCAGGCGGGGTCCAAGGACAAGGATGCGCCGCCGCCGGGGCCACCGAAGCCGGGCGATGCGCAGGCGCAGCAGCAGGCCGACGCGGCGCAGCGCCAGCAGATGCAGCAGGCGATGGCGCAGCAGGGCGCGGCAGGCAAGGAGGCGGCCGCACGCGCCGCCGCGGCCGCCGCGGAAACCCCGCAGCAGCGCGAACAGCGCCAGGCGGTGGAGGCGTGGCTGCGGCGGGTGCCGGACGATCCGGGCAACCTGCTGCGCGCCAAATTCAAGCTCGAACACGAACGCAGGCAGCGGGAAGGACCATGATCGAACGCAAGCAACGCCGCTGGCGCCGGGACGCGTCCGCCACGCGGATGCGGTCGGCGATGCTGACCCTGTGGGCGGGGCTGCTGCTGGCCGCGCTGGCGCTGCCGGCCGCGGCCGCCACCCGCGCCTGGCTGGACCGCGACAGCATCGGCGCCGGCGAGAGCGTCACCCTCAACATCGAGACCGACCAGGGCCTGGCGGCGCCGGAGTACGCGCCGCTGCGCGCGCAGTTCGCGCTCAGCGACGAGGTCAACAGCCGGCAGATGCAGATGGTCAACGGCCAGGTCACGGCCAAGTCGCTGTTCGGCGTGGCGCTGACCCCGCGCGGCACCGGCACGCTCGACATCCCGTCGTTGCGCGTGGGCAACGAGCGCACCGCACCGCTGCGGCTGCAGGTCGCCGCGGCCGCGCCGGCGCCGGCCGGCAGCACCCGCGCCGGCGATCCGGCGCAGCTCGGCAACGCCGACGTGTTCGTGCAGACCGTGGCCGACGACGCGCAGCCGTATGTGCAGCAGAGCGTGGGCGTGGTGGTGCGGCTGTATCTGGGCGTGCCGCTGACCTCCGGCGAACTGGACCTGGATCCGCCCGCCGGCGCCGCGCTGCAGCGCATCGGCGACGATGTGCAGAGCCGGCGCGAGATCGACGGACGCATGTTCACCATCGTCGAGCGCCGCTACCTGCTGGTGCCCGAGCGCAGCGGGCCGTTGTCGCTGCCCGGCGCGCGCTTCCGCGGCCGCGGCCCCAGCGGCTTCTTCGACGATTATTTCGGCCGCGGCGGCGACCTCAGCGCGCGCAGTGCGGCGCAGACCCTGCAGGTGCGCGCGCAACCGGCCAATGCGCCGCAGCCGTGGCTGCCGCTGCACGACCTGCGCCTGCGCTACACCGCCACGCCGCAACGTGCGGCGGTGGGCGAGGCCGCCGACATCGTGGTCGAGGCCAGCGCGCGCGGCGCCACCCAGGCGCAGTTCCCGGAACTGCCGACGCCGAGCGTCGATGGCGCGCAGGTGTTCGCCGAGCCGCCGCAGTTCGACGAGACGTTCGTCGACGGCAGCCCGCAACTGAAGATCACCCGGCGCTACTCGATCGTGCCGCAAACCGCGGGGCCGTTGCGGGTCAGCGGGCTGCGCGTGCCATGGTGGGACGTGGCGGCCGGCAGCGCGCGCGAGGCCAGCTTGCCCGATCTGGACCTGCAGGTGCTGCCCGGGCGTGCCGCACCCGTCGCGCCGGCCGCGCCGGCCAGCGCAGCGGTGCCGCGCGTGGACGCCGCGCCGGCCGGCAACGCGGTGACACCGACCCACGCGGTGTCCGGGTGGGCCGGGTCGTTGCCGCTGTGGATGGCGCTTGCCGCGCTGTTCGCGCTGTTGTGGCTGGCGACGCTGGTCTGGGCCTGGCGCCGCAGCCGCGGTGCGCGTGCACCGGCCGGCGCACACGCTGCGCCGGCTGCGGCGGGCGCTGCGCCACGCGCCCGCTACGGCCTGCCCGACCTGCGCAAGGCACTGGATGCCGGCGGCCTGGACGAGGTCGCGGCGATCCTGTGCGCGCAGGCCGGCGTCGCCGATCTCGATGCGCTGCTGACCCGCCTGGACGATCCGGCGCAACGCGAGGCGGTGCTGCGCCTGCAACGCGCGCGTTGGGGCGGTGCCGGCGATGTGCCTGGCGCGCGCGCCGCGCTGCGCCAGGCGTTCTGGGCCGGGCCGCGCTGGCGCGATGCGCCGCGCAAGCACGGCAAGGACGAACTGCCGCCGCTGTATCCGCGCGACGCGTAAGCAGCGTCGTCGCGGGCCTGGGCGACGCGGCCCGCAGCGCACTCGCCAGGTGGCGCGGGCTTGCGGCCCGCCGGTGCGGGTTTGTTAAGCTCGGAGTTCCCTTCTGCAAGGCGCACACCATGACCGACACCCCCGTGAAGGCCAAGACCGGCATGCCTTTGCATTGGAAAATGGCGATCGGCTTCGCTGTCGGGCTGGTGTTCGGTCTGGCCGTGCACATGAGCGTGGGCGGCGATGCGGCCTGGGTGCAGGCGCTGACCACCTACCTGACCACGCCGTTGTCCAAGCTGTTCCTCAGCCTGATCTTCATGCTGATCGTGCCGTTGCTGTTCTCGGCGCTGGTGATGGGCATTTCCGAGATGGGCGACATCCGCGCGCTGGGCCGGATCGGCTGGAAGACGCTCGGCTATACGGTGGTGCTGTCGGGGATCGCGGTGCTGCTCGGGCTGGTGCTGGTCAACGTGCTCAAGCCGGGCATCGGCGTGGACCACGCATTGGCGCAGCAACTGCTGCAGCAGAACGCGGAGCGCGCCGCGCAGATCGTCGACCAGAGCAAGCAGCAGCCGCGCGGCATGGACATGCTGCTGGCGATCGTGCCCGACAACGTGGTCGCCGCCGCCTCCAGCAACGGCGCGATCCTGTCGCTGATGTTCTTCGCGGTGATGTTCGGCGTGGGCATGGTGCTCAGCGACGATGCCAAGGTGGCGACGCTGCGGCGCGGCATCGAGGGCATCTTCGAGATCTCGATGACCCTGATCGGGCTGGTGATCCGCCTGGCGCCGTACGCGGTGGCCTGCTTCATGTTCAACCTGGCGGCGCTGTTCGGCTTCGAACTGCTGATCCGGCTCGGCGCCTACGTCGGCGTGGTGGTGCTGGCGCTGGGCCTGCACATGGTGGTGACCTACGGGCTGGCGGTGAAGTTGGCCGGGCGCTCGCCGCTGGCGTTCTTCCGCGCCACCCGCGAGGCCACGGTGATGGCGTTCTCCACCGCTTCCAGCAACGCGACCTTGCCCACCGCGCTGCGCGTGGCCGACGAGATGGGCCTGCCGAGCAAGGTGTCGCGCTTCGTGCTGACCGTCGGCGCCACCGCCAACCAGAACGGCACCGCGCTGTTCGAGGGCGTCACCGTGATCTTCCTGGCCCAGTTCTTCGGCGTGGAGCTGAGCATCGCGCAGCAGTTCATGGTGATGCTGGTGTGCATCCTCGGCGGCATCGGCACCGCCGGCGTGCCGTCCGGCTCGCTGCCGGTGGTGGCGCTGATCTGCGCGATGGTCGGGGTGGACCCGGTCGGCATCGGCATGATCCTGGGCGTCAACCATTTCCTGGACATGTGCCGCACCGCGCTGAACGTGACCGGCGACCTGGCGCTGACCACCCTGGTGGCGAAGGGTGAGGGGGACGCCGCCGCGCCACGGGCGGCCGCGGTCGGCTGATCGGCCGGTCGCGGCGGCGTTCCAGGCCGCCGCCGCCGCGGGTCCAGGTCCGGTGACTGTCCTGCGCCCCGGGCTGTGGGACAATGGTGGACCCGACGCCCCCGCGCCCGCTCCCGGTCCAATAGAATCCACATGACGACGCCTACCCGCCGCCAGCTCGCCAACGCGATCCGCTTCCTCGCCGCCGATGCGGTCGAGGCCGCCAAGTCCGGCCATCCCGGCATGCCGATGGGCATGGCCGACATCGCCGAAGTGCTGTGGAACGACTTCCTCAGCCACAACCCGAACAATCCGAAGTGGTTCAACCGCGACCGCTTCGTGCTCTCCAACGGCCACGGCTCGATGCTGCAGTACGCGCTGCTGCACCTGTCCGGCTACGACCTGCCGCTGGACCAGCTGAAGCGCTTCCGCCAGCTGCACAGCAAGACCGCCGGCCACCCCGAGCGCAGCGAGACCCCCGGGGTGGAGACCACCACCGGTCCGCTCGGCCAGGGCTTCGCCAACGCGGTCGGCTTCGCGCTGGCCGAGAAGCTGCTGGCGCAGCGCTACAACCGCCCCGAGCACCAGATCGTCGACCACCGTACCTGGGTGTTCATGGGCGACGGCTGCATGATGGAAGGCATCTCGCACGAAGCCGCCTCGCTGGCCGGCACCTGGGGCCTGGGCAAGCTGGTCGCGTTCTGGGACAACAACCATATCTCCATCGACGGCAACACCGCCGGCTGGTTCAGCGACGACACTCCGGCGCGGTTCGAGGCCTATGGCTGGCACGTGCTGCGCGATGTCGACGGGCAGGATGCCGACGCGATCAAGGCCGCGATCGAGGCCGCCATCGGCGAGAGCGACAAGCCGACCCTGATCTGCTGCCGCACCACCATCGGCTTCGGTGCGCCGAGCAAGGCCGGCAAGGAATCCTCGCACGGCGCGCCGCTGGGCAAGGACGAGCTGGAAGGCGCGCGCAAGGCGCTGCAGTGGCCGTACGGCCCGTTCGAGATCCCGCAGGAGATTTACGACGGCTGGCGCGCCGGTGGCGCCGGCACGCTGCGCCAGGCCGAGTGGGAGCAGGCGTTCGACAAGTACGCCAAGCAGTTCCCGGCCGAGGCCGCGGAGCTGACCCGCCGCTCGCATGGCGAGTTGCCGGAGGACTTCATCGCCCAGGCCGATGCCTACATCGCCAAGCAGGCGAGCGAGGCGCAGACCATCGCCTCGCGCAAGGCCTCGCAGATGGCGATCGAGGCGTTCGCGCCGCTGCTGCCGGAACTGGTCGGCGGTTCGGCCGACCTGGCGCATTCCAACCTGACCCTGTGGAAGGCCAGCAAGTCGGTCGCCACCGACGACCCGAACGCCAACTACGTGTACTACGGCGTGCGCGAGTTCGGCATGACCGCGATCGCCAATGGGCTTGCGCTGCATGGCGGCTTCATCCCGTTTGATGCCACCTTCCTGGTGTTCAGCGACTACGCGCGCAACGGCGTGCGCATGAGCGCGTTGAACCCGGCGCATGCGATCCACGTGTACACCCACGATTCGATCGGCCTGGGCGAGGACGGCCCGACCCATCAGCCGGTGGAACACCTGGCCTCGTTGCGCTACATCCCCAACAACGACGTATGGCGCCCCTGCGACACGGTCGAGTCGGCGGTGAGCTGGAAGGCCGCGATCACCCGCCAGGACGGCCCGAGCTGCCTGGTGTTCAGTCGTCAGAACCTGCCGTTCCAGGTGCGCAGCGACGCGCAGATCAAGCAGATCGAACGCGGCGGCTACGTGCTGGCCGATGCCGAGGGCGGCGCGCCGGACGTGATCCTGATCGGCACCGGTTCGGAAGTCGGGCTGGCCGTGGACGCGAAGAAGGTGCTGGATGCCGCGGGCCTGAAGACCCGCGTGGTGTCGATGCCGTCGACCGACGTGTTCGACCGCCAGGATGCGGCCTATCGCGAATCGGTGCTGCCGAACGCGGTGCGCAAGCGGGTGGCGGTGGAGGCCGGCGTCACCGGTTTCTGGCGCAAGTACGTGGGCCTGGACGGTGCGGTGGTCGGCATCGACACCTTCGGCGCCTCGGCACCGGCCGACGAGCTGTACAAGTACTTCGAGATCACCGCCGAGCACGTGGTCGCGGCGGCGAAGGCGTTGTAACGCAGCGTCTTCCGCGGCAACGAGAAAGGCCGGCGCAAGCCGGCCTTTTTCTTGCTTGCGTTGTTGCGCAATTCAGGCGCGTCCCCTGTAGGAGCGGCTTCAGCCGCGACGGGCTTTACGGATGCAGCCTGTCGCGGCTGAAGCCGCTCCTACAGGGGCGTTATCGGCCTGGATTGGATTGTGCGCCGGGCACGCATTGCGGCCAGCGCGTGGGCCGTGTTTCAGCCGCGCTTGCGCGGCTTGCCGCGCGTCGGCTTCTTGCCGACATCCGCGCCGGGTTTCTGCTGCGTCGCGAGCACATCATCGTCGTGCATCTGTTGCAGCCACGACAATGCGTCGACGTAGGCGAGGAAATGCTGCAGATAGCCCGGCGACAGGGTGCGCATCAGCGCCAGCGCGCGATGCACCAGCACGCCGGAATTCAGCGGGCCGGCATCGGCAGGGGCCTGCTGCAGCGATTGCCGCAGCTGGCTGCGGCTGCGCAGCTCGGTCCACAGTCTGCGCGCATCGTCGAGTGCGGGCAGTTGCTGCGCAGGCTGCGGCGGCATGGCGTTTGCCGTGTCGTTCGCGTCATGCGCGTCATGCGCGGCGCCGCCGGCGAACCGCTGCAGCAGTTCGCCGAGCGGGCTGCGCGCGGTCGCAGTCGCGGTCGCGGGAGGCGCGGTATCGGTATCGGCGATGGCCGTGCCGTCGTCGGTATCGCTTTCGGCGTCGGCGGTTGTCGCGGCCGGCATCCTGGCCAGGTCCGCGGCATAGGCGTCGAGCAGCGCGGACAGCTTCTGCTCCAGCAGGCGCCGCGCTTGGCCATGATGCGTATCGACACGCCGCGCCAGTGCTTCGATGAAGCGGAAGCGCAGCGGATCCAGGCGCTCGGCCTGCCGCTGCCGCCATGCGCCGAGCAGTTCGCTCGCGGATGTCGCGTTATCGCGCATGCGGTCTGGCGGCAGACGTGGACAGCTTCGGCAGCGGCGCCATTTCCACGCGCCGGTTGCTGGCGCGTCCGGCTTCGTCGGTGTTCGGGCTGACCGGTTGCTGCGCGCCGAACGCGGCGGCGAACACCGCATCGGCCGGTACGCCTTCGTCGATCAGCGCACGGGTCACGGTCAGCGCGCGCTGCGCCGACAGTTCCCAGTTGTCGGCGAACTGGCGATTGCTGTCGCGCACCTGGCGGTCGTCGGTGAAGCCGCTGACCATCAGGATCTCGCCGCGCGCCTTGAGGTAGCCGGCCAGCGGCGCGGCCAGGCTCTTCAGCACTTCGCGTCCTTCGGGCTGCAACTGATCGGAATTGAGCGCGAACAGCACGCTGCCGCGAATGCCGATGCGGCCATCGACCAGGGTCACCCGGCCTGCAGCCAGCGGCGCGGCCAGCGCCTGTTCCAGGGTCTTGCGTTGCCGCGCCTCGGCCTGCCGCTGCCGGACTTCCTCGTCCAATTTGTGCGACAGCTGCAGCTGCACGCCGATCACGCCGATCAGGATCAGCACGAACGCGCCCAGCAGCACCGACATCAGGTCGCCGAACACGGCCCAGATCGGCGCGCCGGCGTCGGCTTCGATCTCGAGCTCGTCGCTCATGCCGCTTCGGCTCCGCCGTCGGCGTGCTGGCCGGGCAGCTGGCGCAACTCCTCGATGATCTGCTTCTGCGACAGCATGCTCAGGTCGATGACTTCGCGCGCCTGGGCCACGTAGTAGGCCAGTTGCTCGTCGCTGCGCGCGAGCGACTTGTCCAGCGCCTGTTCGATGCCCTGCAGGCGCTCCAGCAGCGCCGCGTTCGAGTGGCCGAACGCCTCCACCGCGCCGCCGAACGCATCGCCCAGGCTCGCCACTTCGGTGGCGCCGACCGCGACCTGCGCGGCGACCGATTCGAGCTTGCCGGTCTCGGCTTCGATGTGGTCGGTGAAGCGGGTGCCGACCCGTTCGAGCAGATCCGCCGAGGTGGTGACCAGGGCGTCCACCGCGGTGCGTTGCTCGGTGGACGCGTGATTCACCGCGTCGAGCAAGGTGTGCAGCGTGTCCAGCAGGCGGCTGCGCTCTTCCAGCATCGCGGTGTCGCGGACCATGCTCTCGGAGAGTTTCTGGCGCAGCTCGGCGACGACATCGGCGGCGGCCTTCGGCGCTTCCGACGCGGTCTGCACCAGGCGCGAGATCTCGGCGATGGTCTCGCTGGCATGCGCCTGGGTCTGCGCCGCGATCGCGCCTGCGGTGCGTTCGAGGGTGGCGCAGATGTCCTGCTGGCGCTGCGCGATGTGCTCGCCGTTGCGCTCCCACTCCGCGTTCAAGGCGGCGACCATCGCGGCGAACGTGTCGGTCCACGTGGCCAGGCGCGCCTGGTCGCGCGCTTGCAGCGCGTCCTGCAATTGCGCGTGGGAGTGCTGCATGACCTCGACCAGCGCCGCCGCGCGTTGTTCCAGCGTCGCTGCGGCCGCGTCCAGCGCCTTTGCGTTGCGCTCGGCCAGGGCGGCGTTGACGTCTTCCTGGCGCGACAGCGCATCGCTCCAGGCCTGCTTGGCGCCATCGGCGGTGGCATCGAGGCGTACCGAGATCGCATCCAGCGCCTGTGCGTTGCGCGCCGCCAGCTGTTCGTTGATCGCTTCCTGGCGCGACAGCGCATCGCTCCAGGCCTGCTTGGCGCCATCGGCGGTGGCGTCGAGGCGTACCGAGATCGCATCCAGCGCCTGTGCGTTGCGCGCTGCCAATTGCGCGTTGATCTCTTGCTGGCGCGACAGCGCATCGTTCCATGCCTGCTTGGCGCCGTCCGCCGTGGCGTCCAGGCGCGCCGACACGGCATCCAGCACGCCGTTCGAGCGCATCGCGAAGCTGTCGCCGAAGCCGTCCAGCGCGCTGCGCAGATCCTGGACCAGCGCCTGGTTGGTGTCGCGCTGGCCGGCCAGCGCGGCATCCCACGCCTGTGCGGCGCGCGCGGCGGCGTTCTCGAAGCCGCTGGCCAGGCTGTCCAGCTGGCGTTGCACGGCCTGGCCGACGTGCTCGTGCAGCGTCGCGGTTTCGCGCGCCAGGCCGTCCAGGGTGGCCTGCACCACCGGCTGCAGCGCCGCGCCGAGCGCGCGCGCGTTCTCCGCGACGCCGGCCTGCAGCGACTGCTCCACCGCGCCGGCCAGGCGCGTGTAGGCGGCCTCGGTCCTGGCGTGGAAGGCGTCCTGATTGCTTGCGAGGCGTTCGCCGCTGGCGGCGCCCTGTTGCTCGATACCGGTCGCCATCGCCTGCAGCCGGTCGATCAAGGCCGGCATCAGTTCCGTCTGCCGCTGCAGCAGCTTGAACGCTTCACTGCGCTGGAACGCCTGCGAATGGACGTGCAGCGTGGTCGCGATGGCCAGGTCGAGCCCTTGCACCGCCTGCAGCCGCTCGCGCCGGCACAGCGCGGCGAGCAGGCCGAGCATCGCCGAACTGGCCACGCCGGCGATGGAGGTGCCGAACGCGAAGCCCAGGCCCTTGACCGGTGCGGCCAGCGAGTCGCGGATGGCCTGCAGGTCGGTCGCGCTTTCCAGCGCCAGGCCGGTACCGCGCAGGGTCGCCATCATGCCCAGGAAGGTGCCGAGCATGCCCAGCAGGACCAGCAGGCCGACCAGGTACGGGGTCAGTCCCGGCGCCGGCAAGGCGACGCGCTCGCCCTCGATGCGCAGGCGCACCGCATTGCGCAGGCTCGGATCCAGGCGCTGCAGCCAGCCGCCCAGGTCGGACTGCGCCGCGTCCGCGTCGGCCACGGCGTGGACCAGCGTGGCCGTGGCCTGCCGGTAGCGGTACAGCTCCAGCGCGCCGGCCACGTAGCACGCGCCGATCAGCAGCGCGAAGCCGACGCCCAGCGGATTGGTGCCGAGATAGCCCACGCCGATCCAGCACACGGCGGCGAGGCCGGCCAGGAACACGACGGAATTGAAGAAGTTCTTGAACATGAGGTCTCGGTCAGCGGGGGCGCAGCGCTGCGAGCAGCGCGTCGATGGGGTGGAAGCGGACATCCAGCTCGGCGCGCAGCACGCTGCGCATGTCCTGGCGGAACACGTCCAGCCAGGCGTTGGCGGTCGGTGCCTGAGCGGTGTCCGCCGTGTGCGTGTCGGCCGCCGCGGTGGGCTCGGTCTCGCGCAGGCGTTCGAAATGCTGTTGCAGCAGCGCCGGCACGGCAGCCAGCAGGGTCTGTTCGCGCGGACTCAGGGTCAGCTCCATGACCGCATCCACCTCCGCCAGCCGCGCCATGTCGGCCGACGTCCGCGCCAGCGTGTCGCGCAGCTGGCCGCGCAGGCGGCCGGTCGCGGTCAGCATCGTCCGCTGCAGCGACAGGTAACGCTGGCGGAACGGCGCGTAGTCGAGCGGCGCGTTCGCGTCGGCGGCATGGCCAGGCCGGGGGCCTTGCTTGCCGGCGTCCGCGGCGGTGTCGCTGGAAATCGCCTCCTCCAGCGCGCGGCGCACGCGTGCGCACTCGTGCGCGTCGGCGCCCTCGAATGGCGCGTCGGCGTCGATCGCGGGCAGCCTCCCGTCCAGCGCCCTGGACACGGCCACGGCGCGCGTCCAGTCGATCCATTGGCCGAGCCGGTCGGCCAGCGCGGGGCTGGACGGCGCGATGTCGGCGTCGGTGAGACGTGCGAGGAGGCGAATGAACGCCGGGCCCGGGACAGGCGGCCGTGGAAGAGCTTTCGCCATTGCTTCTGGGTAAAACCGGGAATTTTACACGCGAATGACATGGCGGGCCGGCCGGCAACCCCGGCGGCGGCCCGAAAGCCGCCCCGCCGGTCCGGTGCGGTTCAAGCTGCCGTTGCCGGGTTGCCGCCAGCCCTGGCACGCCCCGGCCTGGCGGGGTGGGGCTGAGGCCCGCGAGTCAAGGCATCGAGCCGTCGGCAGGTCCAGGCGTGATGCGGAGGCGCCTGCGATCGCGCAGCCTCCCGAGACGCAGCGTCGGGCCGCGCCTGCGCCTACAGGCGCTGCTCGCCGCGCAGCAGCGGATACGGATTGAGCGATTCGCCCTTCCACCACTGCTTTTCCGGGCCCAGCCGGTGGATCTCGAAATGCAGGTGCGGCGCGCCAGGATCGGCATTGCCGGTGCTGCCGACATAGCCGAGCACCTGGCCGCGGCGGAGCGTCTGTTTTTCCGCCAGTCCATCCGCGTAGCGCTGCAGGTGCGCGTAGTAGTAGGCGTAGCGGCCGCTGGGTTCGAACTGGTACACGGTGAGGCCGCCGCGCTCGCTGTCGAACAGCTTTTCCACGCTGCCGTCGGCCACCGCCAGCACCGGCGTGCCGGCCGGCGCCAGGATGTCGATCGCGTCGTGGTGCCGGCCCTGGCTGCGCGCGTCGGTGAAGGTGTCCTGCAGCTGGTCGCGACGCACGCCTTGTACGGGGATCAGCAGGTCGTCGGAAGCGTTCGCCGACGTGGCCGCGGGGGGCGCTGCGGCCGCGGCAGGCGCCGCCGCCGGCGGGGTGTCTATCGACATTGGCAAAGGCGCCGGCGCGGTCGCCTCGCGCTGTGCCGGTGCCGCTGCTGGCGCTGTGGCAGGGGACATTGCGAGCGTGGCCGCTGCGTCGCCGGCCGCGGCTGCGCTGGGGCGCACCTGTACGCCGGCGCGCAGCACCCAGTAGCCGAGCGCTACCGCCATTACCAGCGCCGCCAGGCTGAGCACGGTCTTCATCCGCTCACTCCTGCATGGTCACCGGCACCGACGCGTTCACCGCGGCGGCCACGGTCAGCGCGTCCCAGTTGGTCAGGCGCACGCAGCCATGCGATTGCGCCTTGCCGACCCGCGCCGGATCCGGCGTGCCGTGCAGGCCGTAGTGGTCCTTGGACAGGTCGATCCACACCTCGCCGACCGGATTGTTCGGGCCTGCGGCCAACGTGGCCTTCTTGTCCGACTTGTCGGCGTCCCAGAACAGCTTGGGGTTGTAGTGGAAGGTCGGCTGCCGCACCACGCCCTTGATCTTCCAGTCGCCGATCGGCAGCGGATCGTGCTCGCTGCCGGTGGAGGCGGGGAACTGGGCCAGGATCGCGCCGCCGGCGTCGAGCAGGCGCACGGTGGAATCGGACTTGTCGACCACCAGCTTGGCCGCCTTCGGCAGCGCCGCGGTGCCGAGCACGTTCGGCACCTGCACGCTGGCGCCAGCCTGGCTGAAGTCGACCGACGGGTTGAGCGCGCGCAACAGCGCAGGCGCGGCGTGGAAGCGTTCGCCCAGGCGCTCTTCCACCGATTCGTAGCCCAGCGCCGGCAGCTTGGCCTTCTCCGCGGTGTCCTCGGGGATCTTGGGGAACGGACCGGCCACGTCCTCGGCGGTGAGTGTGTAGGCGATCAGCGCGGGCGCGCTGTCCTGCGCCAGCGCCTGCCAGGTGGCGTCGTCGAGTTCGCCGCTTGCGGTCAGTCCGCGCGCCTGCTGGAAGCCGGAGACCGCGCGGCGCTGGTTGGAGCCCGGCTGGCCGTCGATCTCGCCCGGGGAGAAGTGCGCGCGGTCCAGCAGCACCTGTGCGCGCAGCGGCGAACGTTCGCCGCTGTCCGGGGCTGCGGTGGAGGCCGCGGCCTTGGCGGGCGGCTGCGCCGATGCAGTGCCGACGGCGCTCGCGAACAGCACGGCGAGGCAGGCGAGTGGAAGCGATAGGCGGGACATCGGCGACTCCGGCATGAATTGCAGCCACCATGCCTAAGCGTCGCGACTAGCCAGCGTGAAATGTCTGGCTGCCCGCTGACCGCAGCGCGGCCGGCACTGCCGGGCCGCGCAACCGTCTCGCTTCCAAGAACCGAGCCGCGACGCCTCCGGCGCGCTTGGCCGGAGGCAGGCCGCGCTCAGTAGGTGTAGCCCACCGTCAGCATGTACACCCGGCCCGTCTCGACATAGGCGCCGTCGGCGCCGGGATCGTAGGCCATGTAGCGCTTGGACTTGCCCTGGGTCTCGTAGAAGGTGGCCGCATTGAGCAGGTTCTTGGCCGACACGCCGACGTCGATGCCGTGCGGCAGGTGGTAGGTGGCATTCAAGTCCAGCGACTTCACCGGCTGCAGGTAGTAGTTGAGCCGGTCGCTGGTCAGGCCGAGCAGCTGCAGGCCGGTGTAGTTGTAGCTCAGGTCCGCACGCAGCTTCGTGTCGTCGTAGAACAGGTCCAGGTTGTAGATGCGTTCCGGCGCGCGCGGCAACCAGGTCGTTTCCGGTTGATCCGGGCGCTTGCTGTCCGCTTCGCTGTGCTGCAGCGTGAGGTTGGCGGTAGCGCCGAAATTGCCCCAGATGCCGGGCAGGTCCTGCAGGCGTTTGCTGGCCGCCAGTTCCACGCCGTAGAGCTTGGCGGTGCCGCCGTTCTGCGGCATGGTCACCGGCACACCGTTCTCGAACGTGGTGCCGGTGGGAACCAGGCCGCCGAGCGTGTTGTCGTTGCTGGTGGCCGACTGCGAGGTGTAGACGAAGCCGGTGATGCGCTTGTAGTAGGTCGCCGCGCTGAGCACGCCGCCATGATGGTCGTAGAACTCCGCGGACAGGTCGGCGTTGTCGGCCTTGCTCGGATTGAGGTCGGGATTGGGCTTGGAAATGCCGATGACCGTGTTGTTGGGGTCGATGGTGTACACCGTCTCGCCGGAAATCAGGCCGAAGGCCGGGCGGCTGAAGCTGCGCCGCAGCGAGGCGCGATAGACGGTGAGATCGTCCGGGCGATAGTTGAGGCTGATCCCCGGCAACACTTCGCCATAGGTGCGGCCGTTGCCGACGAACCGGCCATTGATGCCGTCGCCGCTGGATTGCCAGGAATCGGCCGAGTAGCGGGTCAGCTCGTAGCGCACGCCAGGCAGCAAGGTCACGTCGCCGACGTGCAGCGTGGCCATCGCGTAGCCGGAATAGATCGCCTCGGTGCTGGAGGTGGTGTTGGCGTTGTAGTCGTTGGCGGTATAGACGCCGGCGCCCTTGGGATCGTCGATGTACTTGTAGGGCACGGCCTGCGCCAGCATCCAGTTGCGGTCCAGGATCTTGAACGGGCCGGCATAGTGGCCATCGAAGGCGCCGTAGGTCACCCGCCCCGGGATCGCGCTCAGCGGCGGGCCGCCGGCGGTGGGGAAGGCGTAGTTGGGGCCGCCGAAGTAAGGGCCGTTGGAGACGAAGTTGCCATCCTTGTGGAAGAACGGATGGTCGTAGGCGCCGCGGTCGGCGTGGTCGGCGGACAGCCCGACCTTGACGCTGTCCAGCACGCTGTCGTCCACGTGGTAGGTGATGTCGGTGTGCGCATTGACGCGGTTGTCGTGGCTGCCGGCGTCATGGCCCTGCACCTTCCATAGCAATGCAGAATCCAGGTTGTAGAAATAGTTCTTCAGCGCGTCGGAGCTGGGACCGATGCTCGGATAGGTCGGGTCGCTGAGGTCGAAGGCGAAGCTGCCGGGGGTGAAACCGTACAGGCTGGCCGAGACGTAGTCCGGCCGGCTGCGGGTGCCGCGGCCGAACGAGCTGCCGTAGTCGAACTGCAGGCGGTCCAGCGTGGTCTTGCCGCCCACTTGCAGCGTCGCCAGCTTCTCGTCGATGTCGTGCGTGTTGAAGTAGCCGCCGCGCACGGCCGTGGGCTGGTTCAGATAGGTTTCCAGGCGCGCGCTGGACTGGTCCTGCTGCCCGGTGACACGGTAGCTGCCGTAGATGGCACGGGCGTATAGCGCGCTATGCTCGCCCTGCCAGTCGAGCGCGAGGTTGCCGCCGTAGCGTTCGATCTGGCTGGTGTAGACGCTGTACTTGTAGCGGGTGCTGACCAGGGGGCCCACATCGCGCAGATCGGTGGCATTGGCCTGTGCCGGATCGGCCGGAACGTATTTGCTGTTGGGCGCAGGCGCCTGCGCCATGTTGTTGTTCTTGCCGTAATAGGCGGACGCGTAGAGGCCGAAGGCCTGGTTGTCGCCGAACTTCCAGGCCAGTTCCTGCTGCAGCGTGCCGCCCTTGTCCTTGCCGCCGAGGTCCGAGGCGAGCGCGTTGAACTGGCCCTGCGCGGTGGTCTTGCCATAGAAATCGCCGTTGAAGTCGAACGCGCTGGGCGTGCGCATGTCGATCGCGCCACCGATCGCGTCGCCGGGCATGTCGGGTGTCGGCGCCTTGGAGACCTGCACCGACTGGATGCCGAACGGCGCCAGCATGTTCAACGAGATCGCGCGGGTCGAGGAGTCGGTTTCGGGCATGCCGAAGCCGTTGAGGGTGTAGGCGTTGTAGCTGGCGTCCATGCCGCGGATGCTGACGTAGGCGTTCTCGCCGGTGGTGGCCTGGCCCAGGTGCATGTCGCTGTAGGCCGACAATCCCGGCATGTGCGCGAGCACGTCGGCGATGCCGGCCGAGGGAATGGCGTCGATCTGCTCCTTGTCCATCACGCTGTTGACGCTGTTGGACAGGCGCTGTTCGTTGATCGAACCGGGCGCGGGCGCCTGGTCGGCCTGCACGTTGACCGAATCCAGCGTGGTGGGGGTGCGTGGGCTCGCGTCCTCCGCGAACGCGGGTGCGCAGAACGTCAGGGCGATGCTGATGGCGTAGGTCAGGCGGCTGATGGAACGGGTGGACTGCATGTAGAGAACTCGCGGTTGGTGAGCTTGGGTACCCTGGCCCCGGCGATGCGGGCGCAGGCGATTGCATCGCCCATGCGTTCCATTGCGACAGGTGTGTGGAGGTGGTGCGGTACGAAACGGGGCGAGCGGCGTCGATTCAATGCGTCAGATCGACGCCGTCGCAGCGTGCGTTCGGGAATTGCGGATTGCAGCGGGCGGCCGCGTCGCCATCGAAGCGCACCACGTAGCCGGAAGCGGCCGCTTCGTGAGCGGGGAAATCGGTGCTGAGCAACTGTGCGCCGCTGGCGAGCATGCCGTCGCGGCGCGTGGTGTCGTTGCGCGCCGGTTCTTTCAGGTCCGCATCGGTGCGCGTGCGCACCAGATATCCGGCTTTCACCAGGCGCGCGATCTCTTCCGCGCTGCCGTCGTTGCGTTCGGTGAAGGCAGCGTCGGCTTGGCCCGCAACGGCATTGGTGAAGCACACCCGGCCGCGCAGCGAAGGGTGGCCAGGCAGATAGCTGCTGCCGGCCGAACGTTGGTCGAGCAGGAACACGACCTTGCCGCGCGTCTCGGCCAAGGCTGGCCAGCCACGGGCGAGGATGGCGACATTGAGCGTGGGCGCATCGCCACGCACCTGGTCCGGGCTCAGATACTCGCCGGGCGCGAACACCGAGCGCAGCTCTGCATCCAGCGCATCCATCGCGGCACCATCGAACGGTTCGGGCTGCACGGTGGGAAAGCCGAGCTGCAGCGGCGATTGCTTGGTTTCGAGCAGGATGAAGATCGGAAGATGCCCCGGGTGTCGCCTGGACCAGGCGCGCACGTCCTGCAGGCAGGCGACCAGCGGCTGGCAGGTGCTGCGCTGGTCCAGGTCCTGCACATGCATGAC
Source organism: Xanthomonas bonasiae (assembly GCF_017163705.1). Taxonomy (GTDB): domain Bacteria; phylum Pseudomonadota; class Gammaproteobacteria; order Xanthomonadales; family Xanthomonadaceae; genus Xanthomonas_A; species Xanthomonas_A bonasiae. The sequence continues at coordinate 156,069 of NZ_JAFIWB010000006.1, read as the reverse complement.
CTTGATTCCGGGCTTCTCCATCACGCCGGCGGGAGCGATGGCCGGGGCTGGCGGCAGTCCAGCCTTGGCGATCTGTTCCACGATCGCCGGGTGCGCATAGCGGCCACCCTTGGCATCGGCATAGAGATCCAGTTCGATCTGCCTGACGCCATCGTCGAGCTGTTGCGCCATTGGCGGATGGCGGTAGTCCAGCATCGCGAACGATGCCGGGTCCATCCGTTTCCAGAACGTGGCTTCGCTGGGCGCGAAACCGGCGTGGTAGCTGTTGTGGCTGCCGATGTACTGCAGTTCGTTGAGCTTGGGTGCGGCGTGCAGCGCGAGCGGGACGATCGTCAACAGACCGAGCAGGACGCTTTCGATACGTTTGCGACGTTGTGAGCGCGCCGCTGGCGGTGCGGTGAAACAGACCGATTCCAGCGCCTGCAGTACGGATGAAAAGGGGCGCATGCGGCAAAGCCGGAAAACAAGACCCCGCTATCATCAGCCGCCAGCTTGACGCGCATCTTTCCATCTTGTTGCCACACGGCGTCATGCATTGCGACAGTTCGCCATGCGTAAGGCCGCTGCCGCAGTTGCGATGGCGCCGCTCGATCGGCGCGCGTGCCATCCGTGGCAAGCGATCGCCGCAAGATCCGCCTCGCGCGTGCTGTGTGCTGCGCGACAACGCGAGCGCGTTGCAGCGCCTGCACGCCTCGCTCAGTAGGTGTAGCCCAGCGTCAGCATGTACACCCGCCCGGTCTCGACGTAGGCGCCGTCGGCGCCGGGATCGTAGGCCAGGTAGCGCTTGGACTTGCCCTGGGTTTCGTAGAACGTCGCTTCGTCGAGCAGGTTCTTGACCGACACGCCGACGTCGATGCCGTGCGGCAGGTGGTAGGTGGCGTTCAAGTCCAGCGACTTCACCGGCTGTAGGTAGTAGTTGAGCCGGTCGCTGGTCAGGCCGAGCAGCTGCAGGCCGGTGTAGTTGTAGCTCAGGTCGGCGCGCAGTTGCGCGTCGTCGTAGAACAGGCCCAGGTTGTAGATGCGCTCCGGTGCGCGCGGCAACCAGGTGTTCTCCGGCTGGTCGGCGCGCTTGCTGTCGGCCGAGCTGTGCTGCAGGGTCAGGTTGGCGGTGGCGCCGAAATTGCCCCAGATGCCGGGCAAATCCTGCAGGCGCTTGCTCAACGCCAGTTCCACGCCGTAGAGCTTGGCGGTGCCGCCGTTCTGCGGCATGGTCACCGGCACGCCGTTTTCCAGCGTGGTGCCGGTAGGGACCAGGCCGCCGAGCGTGTTGTCGTTACTGGTGGACGATTGCGAGGTGTAGACGAAGCCGGTGATGCGCTTGTAGTAGGTCGAGGCGCTGAGCATGCCGCCGTGCGCGTCGTAGAACTCCGCGGACAGATCGGCGTTGTCGGCCTTGCTCGGGTTCAGATCCGGATTGGGTTTGGAAATGCCCAGCAGCTTGCCGCTGGTGTCATCGATCGAGTACACCGTCTCGCCGGAAATCAGGCCAAAGGCCGGACGGCTGAAACTGCGCCGCAGCGAGGCGCGATAGACGGTGAGATCGTCCGGGCGATAGTTGAGGCTGATCCCCGGCAGCACTTCGCCATAGGTGCGGCCGGTGCCGACGAAGCGGCCGGTGGCATCGTCGCCGTTGGATTGCCAGGAATCGGCCGAGTAGCGGGTCAGTTCGTAGCGCACGCCAGGCAGCACGGTCACCTCGCCAAGGTGCAGCGTGGCCATCGCATAGCCGGAATAGATCGCTTCGGTACTGGAGGTGGTGTTGGCGTTGTAGTCGTTGGCGGTGTAGACGCCTGCGCCGTTGGGATCGTCGACGTACTTGTAGGGCACGGCCTGCGCCAGCACCCAGTTGCGGTCCACGATCTTGAGCGGACCGGCGAACCTGCCGTCGAAGCCGCCGTTGACGATCTTGCCGGGCAACGCGGACAGGGTGGGGCCGCCGGCCGCATAGAACGGATAGTCGGGGCCGCCGAAGTAGGGGCCGCCGTAGACGAAGTTGTTGTCGTTGTGGAAGAAGGCGTGATCGTAGGCGCCGCGCTCGGAATGGTCGGCGGACAGCCCGACCTTGACGCTCTCCAGCACGCTGTCGTCCACGCGGTAGGCGATGTCGACATGCGCGTTGGCGCGGTTGTCGTGGCTGCCAGCGTCGTGGCCCTGCACTTTCCAGAAGTGTGGCGTGTCCAGGTCGTAGAAGTAGCGTTTCAGCGCGTCGGAGCTGGGCGCCAGGTTCGGATAGGTCGGGTCGCTGAGGTCGAACGCGTAGTTGCCGGCGGTCAGCGCATACATGCTCGCTTCGACGTAGTCCGGACGGTTGCGGGTGCCGCGGCCGAACGAGGTGCCGTAGTCGAACTGCAGCTTGTCGAGCGTGGTCTTGCCGCCCAGTTGCAGCGTCGCCAGCTTTTCCTGGATGTCGCGCGTGTTGAAGTATTCGCCGCGTACCGCGATCGGCGCGCCGCCGCTGCTCGCCGATGCGGCGCCGGCCTGATCCTGTTGTCCGGTGACGTTGTAGGCGCCATAGATCGCGCGGGCGTACAGCGTGCTGTGCTCGCCCTGCCAATCGAGCGCGAGGTTGCCGCCGTAGCGTTCGATCTGGTTGGTATAGAGGCTGTACTTGTACTGCGTGTCGACCAGCGGGCCGACAGCGCGCAGGTCGGTGGCATCGGCCTGCGCCGGATCGACCGGGGTGTAGGGGGTGTTGGGCGAGGTGGCCTGCGCCAGGGTGTTCGACTTGCCGTAGTAGCCGGAGAGGTAGAGGCCGAACGCCTGGTGCTCGCCGAATTTCCAGGCCAGTTCCTGCTGCAGCGTGCCGCCCTTGTCCTTCGTGCCCAGGTCCGAGGCCAGTGCGCTCAGCTTGCCCTGCGCGGTGGTCTTGGCATAGAAATCGCGGTCGAAGTCGAATGCGCTGGGCGTGCGCATGTCGATCGCGCCGCCGATCGCATCGCCGGGCATGTCGGGGGTCGGCGCCTTGGACACCTGCACCGACTGGATGCCGAACGGTGCCAGCATGTTCAACGAGATCGCGCGCGTCGACGAATCGGTTTCGGGCATGCCGAAGCCGTTGAGGGTGTAGGCGTTGTAGCTGGCGTCCATGCCGCGGATGCTGACGTAGGCGTTCTCGCCGGTGGCGGCCTGGCCCAGGTGCATGTCGCTGTAGGCCGACAGTCCCGGCATGTGCGCGAGTACGTCGGCGATGCCGGCCGACGGAATGGCGTCGATCTGCTCCTTGTCCATCACGCTGTTGACGCTGTTGGACAGGCGCTGTTCGTTGATCGACCCCGGCGCCGGGGTCTGGTCCGCTTCCACATTGACCGACGCCAGGGTCTTGGGATTCTGGTCCGGGGTGTCCGCAAATGCCGGCGCGGACAGCGCCAGTACGATGGAGCAGGCCAAGCGGCTGATCGTGTGGGTGCGCTGCATGTCGGTAGCTCGGGTGGGAGTCTGGGTGGATCGGTCGGACCCGATCGCGCGCACGCGTCCAGCGGCGAACGCCATCGCGATCACGCGTGCGTTGCGCAACGGCCGCCGCGGTTAGTGCGTCAGGTCGTAGCCGGCGCAGTGCGCCGCCGGGAATTGCGGATTGCAGCGCGCCGCCGCGTCGCCGGCGAAGCGCAGCACATAGCCGGAGGCGGCCGGTTCGTGGTCCGGATAGTCGGTACTGAGCAGTTGCGCGCCGCTGGCCAGCATGCTGTCGCGGCGTGTGGTGTCGCCGCGCGCCGGCTCCTTCAGGTCCGCATCGGTGCGCGTACGCACCAGATATCCGGCCTTCACCAGGCGCGCGATCTCTTCCGCGCTGCCGTCGTTGCGCTCGGTGAAGGCCGCATCGGCTTCGCCCGGAATGGCGTTGGTGAAGCACACGCGGCCGCGCAGCGAAGGATGGCCGGGCAGGTAATGCCGGCCCACCGAATGCTGGTCGAGCAGGAACACGATCTTGCCGCGCGCTTCGGACAGGGACGGCCAGCCGTGCGCAAGAATCGCGGCGTTGAGCGTGGGCGCCGTGCCGCGCACCTGGTCCGGACTCAGATACTCGTCGGGCCGGAAGACCGAGCGGATTTCCGCATCCAGCGCATCCATCGCGGCGGCATCGAAGGGTTCGGGCTGCACGGTCGGGAACGCCAACTGCAACGACGACTCCTCGGTTTCCAGCAGCACGAACACCGGCAGATGGCCCGGATGCTGTGTGGACCATGCGCGCACTTGCTGCAGGCAGGCGACCAGCGGCTGGCAGGTGCTGCGCTGGTCCAGGTCCTGCACGTGCATGACCTTGAATCCCGGCGTTTCCATCACCCCGGGCGCGGCGATGGCCGGCGCCGGCGGCAGGCCGGCCTTGGCGATCTGCCCGACGATTGCCGGGTGCGCATAGCGGCCACCCTTGGCATCGGCATAGATATCCAGCTCGATCTGCCTGACGCCGTCGTCGAATTGCTGCGTCAGCGGCGGATGGCGGTAATCCAGAGTCGCGAACACGGCCGGATCGGTGCGTTTCCAGAGTTCGGCTTCGCTGGGCGCGAAGCCGGCGTGGTAGCTGTTGTGGCTGCCGATGTATTGCAGTTCGTTGAGCCGCGGTGCGGCGTGCAACGCGAGCGGCGCGAGCGCCAACAGGCCAAGCAGTGCACGTTTGATACGTTCGATACGTTTGGCCAGGGCGCCATGCGCCGCAAAGCGACGGGCCCTATCCGGCGTCGGATGGGCGGATGAACGGAGGTGCATGCGGCAAGACCGAAGAACAAGATGTGATGATCATCCCGATGCAGCTTGACGCAATGCTTTCCGTCTTGTTGCCGCGCCGCGTCACACGTTGCCATGTTCACCCTCTGCATGGCCCGCTGCGTCGCGCTGGCGCAACGGGCGGGATGCGTTGTCGGCTAGCGCGAGGCGCCAGGCGGCAGAGGAGCGTTCACGGCGGCATCCTTGCCGAACGCCTGCAGCATCACGTCCGGGCGATTGGTGGTGATGTAGTCCACGCCCAGGTTGTACAGCAGGCGTGCGGTGTCGGCATCGTCCACGGTCCACGCGCCGAGTCGCAGATGGTCGTGGCGTGCCTGGGCCAGGTCGGCGGCGGTGATGTCGGCATAGTTGATGTCCCAGATGGTTCCGCCTTCGTCGCGGACCGCCTCGCCGACCGAGCGTCCGCCCAGTCCGTCCAGGCCGCTCATCTGCTGCATCACGCTGTGCGCGTCCTTGTTGGTCAGCGCACGCGCGTCGTCGCGGGCGAGCGCACGCTTGACGTCCTGGCTCAGGAACACCAGCCGGATCGACGGGTCGAGGCGGTGGATCGCGCGCAGCACGTTCCAGTCGAAGCACAGCACATAGGTGCGCTGCTTGAAGTCGTTCTTGCTCAGCGCCTGGACCACCCCGCGGGCCAGCACCTCGGGGCCGGCGCTCAAGCCGGGAACGATCGGCAAGGATTTTATTTCCAGGAACAACTGGGTCGTGTCGTCGTGGCCGCGGATCAGCGCGATCAGCTGATCGAGCGTGGGCACGCGCTCGCCGTCGACCGCCACCAGCGCGGAATGCTCCCTGGCGTAGGCCGAACCCGGGCGTGCGCGGCCGATGTCGTAGCGTTCGATCTGCGCATAGGTCATGGCCGACAGCGGGGTCTTGGGTGCATTCCATTGGCCGTCGCCGTCGCGTGCGACATCCGGATTCAGGAAGAAATCGTGGTTGATGACCCACACGCCGTCCTGGGTCAGGTGCACGTCGGTCTCCAGCGCGTCCGCGCCCAGTTCCAGCGCTTCGCGAAACGAAGACAAGGTGTTTTCGGGGCGAATCCCCGCCGCGCCGCGATGGCCGACGATGGCCGGGCGTCCGGGACGGTCGTAGCTGCCGCTGTAGGAATCGGGACCATTGGCTTGCGTGCCGGCGAAGGCGGGTAGGCAGTTGCACGACAACAGGGAAAGCAACACAGCGAGCGATCGGAATCCGCGCATGAACGAGGTGCCTTTGGTCTTTGGGGGAGATGAGCGAAGTGCTGCCCCCGTCCGGCATCCGGTCGCCATCCGGCACGCCAGCGAACGCGCAGCGAAACGTTGCGCAGCGCGGCCGGCATGCCGATGGAGTGGCCGTCGTGGACGGGCGTTGGTTGCCGCGTCCTGCGGGCGAGGCCACCTTACGCAGTGGATGTGGCGATGCGGTGACCTCGGCGATGGCCGAGGTGTGCGGCCGTGGTGCCGGCTTCGCCGCCTCGCGGCGGCGCGATGTTCAGTGCGGCCTGGTCTGCTGCAAGGCGTAGGCCAGCAGGCGCGCCTCCATGCGCTCGCCGATGCCGCGCGGCGCATCCAGCGCCATGCGTTGCAGGCTGGCCGGATCGCCGGGGTCGCGCGACAGCAGCGCGCGCGCCACGGTGGCCAGCTTCGTGCCGGTGCTTGCGGTGTTGCGCTTGAGCCAGGTGAGCGCGCGCAGCAGGCGCTGTTCGACCTCGGTGAAGTCGCTGCCCAGCGGATAGTCGGGCAGGGTGCCGTCGGCGCGGAACGGGGCCAGCGCGGCGCCCACGCGTTCGGCGCGGTTGCGCTGCCAGTGCGGTCGCGCGAGGACGTCGGCGCACAGCTTGCCGGCCTGTTTGGCCTCGGCCAGCAGCGCAGGCTGGAACGCCGCATCGGCGATGCCGATCATGCCGACGATGCAGTCTTCGTCGGTCAGGCCGCGCAGGTCGGCGATGCCGTACTCGTTGAGATAGATGTCGCGCAGGTGGCGCGGAATCGTGGTGTGGCCATAGTTCCAGCGCACGTTGGAGTGCAGCGCGGGCGCCTCGCCGCGGACGGCGCGGAACATCAGCACGCTGCGCGCGTCGTCCAGGGCGTGCGCCATCGCCACGAAGTTGTATTGGCCGCCGACGCCGGACACCACGCGGCCGTCGTCCAGCGCGTCGGACACTGCCGCGCCCAGCACGGTGGCCATCATGCACGAGTTGAAGAAGCGCGCCTCGCGCCGCTGCAGGCGGCGCAGTCGCTCGTCGCCGTACAGCTGGTTGATCGCGCTGATCCGGTGCATGCCGATGCCGGTGCGCGCCTCCGGCGCCATCTCGCGCAGCCAGGCGTAGAACTCGGGCGAGCCGAGGTAGAACGCGCCCTGCAGGTATTCGCCGTCGCGCTGCAGCCGCGCCTGGTCGTCGGCATCGGCGCTGCCGTCGGTCACGCGCTGCATCAGCGCGGCGTCGTCGAGCACCTTGCGCTTGATCACCCCGCACTGGACCAGCTGGCGGAAGCCTTCGTTGAGCATCTCGCTGCAGCCGAACAGGCCGATCGAGAACGGCGCGAGCCCGCCGCATTCCTGGACCGCGGGGTGCGTTGCCAGTTCCGGATCCAGCGCCGCAAGCACCTGCCGGTAGCGCGCGTTGTCGGTGTGCCGCATCACCAGCGCATGGCACAGCGCATCGGCCAGGGTGCCGATGCCGATCTGCAGCGTGCCGCCGTCGCGCACCAGCGCGCTCGCATACAGGCCGATGGCATAGTCGGCGTCGGCCACCGGCTGCCGCGGCAGTCCGAACAGGCGCGGATACGGACCCGGCGGGTTCACCACCACGTCGAAGAACGACGGCTCCACCGCCGCGCTGCCGCCGATCCACGGCAGCTGCGGATCCACCTCGGCGACCAGCAGCGGCCGCGGCAGGCCGCGCCGGCGCACTGCGTCCAGCGTGTCCTGGGTGATGTCGTTGTTGCAGGAGAACGACAGGCGGGTGCCGTCGGGTTCGCGCGCCACCTTCTGCACGATCAGGTTGGGCGCGCGCTGCGCCACCGCATCGGCCGCATGGGTGTAGTTGAGGCTGGTGTAGTTGCGCTGCGCCTGCGTCGAGCGCAGCAGCGCGCCGGACTGCATGTAGAACTCTTCCACCTGGATATGCGCCGGCAGCGCATCGCGCTGCAGGGCCTGCACGTACTTGAGCTGCGGGAAGTCGTCGCCGAAATGGCGCTGCACGAACGGGCGCAGGAAGCGGCCTTCCAGTCCGCCGCCGGGCGCCGGCGGGTTCAGCGACAGCGCGGTGTAGAGCTGCATCGGCCGCTGCGGATTCGCGGCGACCCGGTCGTACAGCGCGTTGAGCAGGCGGTGCGGCTTGCCGATGCCCAGCGGCGCGCCGATGCGCAGTGGGCCGGGGATGCGCTGCAGGATCAGCTCGGCAGCGGCGTCGAGGTCTTCGAGGGAGTCGGTCATCGGCATAGCTTAGGCGAGCGCCGCGATCGCGTGCTTCCGCGGTTGGCGAAAGCGCTTGACAATGGATTCGATTACCCGTGTAATCGTTAAAAATTACATGCGTAAACGATATGTCGATCAGCGATGCCGAAGCCGTGGTGATGGAGGTGCTGTGGGACCGCAGCCCGCTCGGTGCCGAGGAGGTGTTCGCGGCCCTGTCCGGGCATGGCGGCTGGGCCGAACCCACGGTCAAGACCTTGCTCAATCGGCTGCTCAACAAGGGCGCGATCCGCGCCGAAAAACAAGGCCGCCGCTATCTGTATTCGCCGCTGCTGCAGCGCGAGCAGTGGGTGCAGCAACAGAGCGAAGGCCTGCTCGAACGCCTGTTCGGCGGCCGCGTCGCGCCGCTGGTGGCGCACTTCAGCGAACGCGGCAAGCTCAGCGACGCCGATATCGCCGAACTCAAACGACTGATCCAGGAGCTGGACGATGAGCGTTGATACCTTCGTAGCGGGAATGTGGGCCACGGCGCTGTCCGGCAGCGCGGCGATCGTGGCGGTGTTGGCGCTGCGCGCGCCGTTGCGGCGGATGTTCGGCGCGGGTATCGCCTACGCAGTGTGGGGCGTGGTGCCGATGGCGATGCTCGCCGTGCTGCTGCCCGCCGATGTGCGTCCGGCACTGCCGGCGGCATTGGCGATGCCGCAGGTCTGGGTCGGGCTGCCGCAGGGGGCGGTTGGCGCTGCGGGTGCGATGACGATGGCGAGCAACCATGCCGCTCTGTGGATCGCTGCCCTCTGGCTGCTTGGCGCGGCGGCGATGGCCGCCGCGTTGTGGCGGCAGCAGCAGCGCTACCGGCGCAGCCTGGGGCGGCTGTCGCTCGGCGCCGACGGGGTGCTGTACGCGCAGCACGCGGTGCATGGTCCGTTGGTGCTCGGCGCCTGGCGGCCGCGCGTGGTGGTGCCGATGGATTTCGCCAGGCGCTATCCGGCCGCACAGTCGGAACTGGTGCTGGCCCACGAGCGCATGCATATCGCCCGCGGCGACACCCGCCACAACCTGTTGCTGGCCGCCTTGCGCTGTGCTTACTGGTTCAATCCCCTGCTGCACTGGGCCGCGGCGCGGTTCCGCTTCGACCAGGAGCTGGCCTGCGATGCGGCGGTACTGGCGCGGCACCCGGCCTCGCGGCGCAGCTACGCCGAGGCGATGTTGCAGACCCAGCTGGATGCGATCGCGTTGCCGGTCGGCTGCCACTGGCAGGCGGGGCATACCTTGCGGCAGCGGATCGGGATGCTGCAGCGGCCGGCCGTGAGCGGCTGGCGGCGGCGTGCGGGCATCGCCGTGGTGGCGATGGCGACACTTTGCGGCGGTGGCGCGGCATGGGCGTTGCAACCGCTGCCGGCGTCCGCGTTGGCAGGAAGCGGCATTGCGCCCGCGCTGGCGGATGCGCAAGCACCGGATGCGGGCGCGCAGGCGGGGACCGCTTCCGCGGTAGGCGCGGCGCCGGCCAACGCTGAAACGCGCTCGCCAATGCTGCTCGCGTCGGCAGCCGAGGCTGCGACCACATCCGCCAAGCATGCGGCCACACCGGCCAAACCGCTGGCCATGCCGCCACCGGCCTATCCGCGCGACGCACTGGACGAGGGCGCCTCGGGAAAACTGACGCTGTTGGTCAGCGTGGACGCTACCGGTTCCGCCAGCGACGTGCAGTTGCGTGGTCGTGGCACCGGCCATGCGGCGCTGGACCAGGCGGCGATTGCCGCCGCCAGGCAGTGGCGCTTCGTTCCGGCGCAGAAGCAGGGACGGGCCGTTGCATCGCGGTTGGAGATACCGGTCACCTTCGAATCCGGGAGGACGCCTGCGGACGCGCCACCAGGAGCCGCCAATGCATCGGACTACCGCTGGTATCTGGTGAATACGACGTCGGACGATGCGCCTGAGCAGACCTGCGACGTTGTCTCCGTCGATGGACAAGGACCGACCCAACGTGTGTATTGCGGCATGTCCCTGAAGACTGCCAAGCGATGAGTCTGCACAGGATCTGCCTGGCCAGCGCGTGCCTGTGCCTGGCCAGCTGCGCCAGCCAGCCGCAGCGCGAGCAGACCCAGCGGCTGGATTCCGTGGACCAGCGCCTGCTTGCGCCACGCGGCGATGGTGCCCCGGGCGGCGCCATCACCGCCTACACGATGCAGCCGCAGCAGGTGTTCCGCATGCCGCAGCCACTGGACGCGGCGACGCCGCAGCTGCCGGCCGATTCGCCACGGCGCACGCTGGCGCCGACCACGGTGTGCGTGCGCGTGATCCTGTCTGCGCAAGGCGCGGTGCAGCGCAGCGAGCCCTTGCGCGACCGCGAGGAATGCAGTGCCGGCGCGCTGGCGGACAACGCCGATCTGCTGCAGGCGGTACAGCAGGAGGTCGCGCGCTGGCGCTTCGTGCCCGCGGCGATCTGCACCTATGCCGATCCGGCGCAGCGGCCGGCGGTGGAGGGACGCTGCGACGATGCCGTGTCGGTGGAGGAGGTGCCGGTGACGCTGGCCTACGCGTTCACCTTCGAGGTGCGCGAGGGCAAGGCCAGCGTGCAGGCAGGGCGCGTGGGCGGTCGAAGCGCGCGTTGAATGCGTGAGCTGCTGCCGCACCGTGAGCGCTGGAAGGTCTTGCTGTCATGGTTGCGGGGTGCGGAAGCGATTCGTGCTTGCCATCGATTGCGATAGACGTCGCCGGTAGAGCCTGTCGCGGCTGAAGCCGCTCCTGCAAGGGCAGCGTCTCGAGAGAGATGCCCCATGTGGGCGGCGGCAGGATCGCCGCCGCGTTACAGCATCTCCGGCTTGAACAGGCGCCGCCGCGAGACTTCCGCGCCGGACAGCATGAACTTGCCGTCGCCGCGGTAGTGCAGGGTCCTGGGCAGTTTCGGCGACGTGGCGACATGCGCCTTGACCACTTCCCAGACGAACAGGTTGTGCCTGGCGATCTGGCGGCCGTCGTGCAGGCGGCACTCGAAGCTGGCATAGCACTCGGCGATCGACGGCGCATCGACGTGCGTACCGGCCACCGCGGTCAGGCCGAAGTGCGCGAACTTGTCGAGCTGCGCGCCGCTGCTGTTGCCGATGCCGACCACGGTGTCGAGCAGGTCAGCGGTCGGCAGGTTGATCGTGCATTGCTTGCTGCGCCGGACCAGTTCGAAGCTGTGGTTGGCGCTGGAGATGCAGCAGGCGATCAGCGACGGCGAGAACTCCAGCACCATGTGCCAGCCCATGGTCATGATGTCGCGCTGCCCTTTCCACGCCGAACCGACCAGCACCACCGGGCCGGGTTCCAGGAACCGGCGCACCTGGTCGAGCGGGAAATCGTGCTTGCGGTAGCGGCGCACGGCGGCGGCCTGGCTTCGTTGCGATGGCGCACAGTCTGGCCATCGGCGGTGAACGCGGCGTCGGCGCGCTACTCCAGCCGATGGATCGCGTCGGCGATGCGTTCCACTTCCTCGGCCTGGTGGCTGACGTAGAGCATCGGCAGGCGCACCTCGTCGCGCACGCGCTGCAGGTACGGAATCAGTTCGCCGCGGCGTTGCGCGTCCAGCGCCGACAGCGGTTCGTCGAACAGCAGGATCGCCGGCTGCGACAGCAGCGCGCGGCCGATCGCCACGCGCTGCGCCTCGCCGCCGGACAGATTGCCCGGGCGCCGCGCCAGCAGCGGCGCGATGCCGAGCAGTTCCACCACCGCCTCGAAGCCGAAGCGCTCGGCCTGGCCACGACCGTGGCGGCCGTAGCCGAGGTTGCGGCGGACGTCCATGTGCGGGAACAGCCGCGCGTCCTGGAACACGTAGCCGATGCGGCGGCGGTGGGTGGGCACGTCGATGCCGGCGGCGCTGTCGTAGAGCACGCGGTCGTCGATGACGATGCGTCCGCTGCGCGGCCGCAGCACGCCGGCGATGGCGTTGAGCATGCTGGTCTTGCCGGCGCCGGACGGGCCGACCAGCGCGACCACGCGCGCCGTTTCCTCGACCCGCAAGCGGCGCTGGAAGCGGCCGCGCTGCACTTCGATATCGATGCTCAGCATCGGCGCACGCTCGCATCGTGCGGCGAATGCGGCGCGCCGCGGACATTCGCCGCTGGCCGACTGCCTGCAGCGGCGCTGCGCCGGCTCACGCGTCCGCCTCCGGCCCACGCTGGCGCCGCACCAGCCATTCGGACAGCAGCAGCGCGGCCAGCGAGATCGCCAGGGCCACCGCCGCCAGCCGCCAGATGCCCGATTCGCCGCCGGGCACCTGCAGCAGGCCGTAGATCGCCGACGACAGGGTCTGGGTTTCCCCGGGGATATTCGACACGAAGGTGATGGTGGCACCGAATTCGCCCAGCGCCTTGGCGAAGGCGAGCGCGGTGCCGGCGACCAGCCCCGGCCAGGCCAGGGGCAGGGTGATGCTGAAGAACACCCGCCATGGCCCGGCGCCGAGCGTGGCCGCGGCGGCCTCGAGGCGGCGGTCGGTGGATTCCAGCGCCAGGCGGATCGCGCGCACCATCAGCGGGAATCCCATGACTGCGCTGGCCAGTGCCGCGCCGGTCCAGCGGAATGCGAACTGCACGCCCAGGTGGTCCAGCAGCCACGCGCCGACCGGTCCCTGCGTGCCGAGCACGATCAGCAGTACATAGCCGGTGACCACCGGCGGCATCACCAGCGGCAGGTGCAGCAACGCATCCAGCAGCGCCTTGCCGGGGAAACGGCGCCGCGCCAGCAGCCAGCCGCAGGCCACGCCGAACGGCAGGCTGCCCAAGGCCGCGACCAGTGCGACCTTGACGCTGAGCGCGATCGCGGTGAGCTCTTGCGGCGTGAATGCGAACAACGGCAATGGCTCAGCGCGCGAGCGAGAAACCGCGGCGCTGGAAGATCGCCTGCGCCGGCGCGGTCCCCAGCCAGCGCACGAAGTCGGCTGCGGCGGGATTCTTGCCAGCGCGCAATGCCGCCACCGGATACACGATCGGCGCATGGCTGTCGGCCGGGAACACCGCCACCACCCGCACCTTCGGTTCGGCCTTGGCGTCGGAGCCGTAGACGATGCCCAGCGGGGCCTCGCCGCGCGCGACCAGCATCAGCGCGCTGCGCACGCTTTCCGATTCGGCCAGGCGCGTCTGCACGCCGTCCCACTGGCCGAGTTTCTGCAGCGCGGCGCGCGCGTACTTGCCGGCCGGCACGCTGCTGGTCTGGCCGACCGCGAGGCGGCCCTGCGCACCGAGCGCGGCGGCGAGCGTGCCGGGTTTGCGCAGATCGACCTTGGCGGCGCTCGCCACCGGCGCGACCAGCACCAGCGTGTTGCCGAGCAGGTTGCGGCGCTGCGCCGGATCCACCAACCGGCGCTGCTGCAGATAGTCCATCCACTCCAGGTCGGCGGAGAAGAACACGTCCGCCGGCGCGCCCTGTTCCACCTGCCGCGCCAGCGCCGAGCTGGCCGCGTACGACACCTGCACCGGCGTGCCGCTGGACTGCTGGTAGGCGGCCGCGGCCTCGTCCAGCGATTCCTTCAGGCTGGCGGCGGCGAACACGGTCAGCGGCGCCTGTGCCCAGGCCGGCGGCACGGCCAGGGCGACGACGAGCGAGAGCAGGCACAGCAGGCGGAGTAGCGAACGGGACATGGAGGCGCTCCGGGAATCAGGGGGACGGGCGGCGATCGGCTTGGCCTGGCGCGCACGGCGCGCAGGCCGTCGCTAGCGCAATGCGATCGTGCGCGGCATGCCCGCATCCTACCGCCTTCACTGCGGCGCGGCGTGCAGGTCGTCGGTGCGGCCGGCCTGGATGTTGGCGCGTACCGACGGCTGCATCAGCCGCGGCGGCGCCAAGGTCGCGTCGCGCGCGCGCCGCAACGCGACGAACTCGGCTTCGCCGATGCCGTCGCGCACATGGATGTTGTCGCGGCGCTGCGCGCCGATGCTGGTTTCGCAGGCGACCGCGCGGCCGCCTGCGCCGTAGTCGTGGCAGACGAACACGCGGGTGGCGGCCGGCAGTGCGTAGAGCGCTTGGATCGAGCGGAACAGCGTGGCCGCGTCGCCGCCAGGGAAATCGCAGCGTGCCGTGCCGCTGTCGGGCATGAACAGCGAATCGCCCGGAAACAAGGCGTCGCCGATCAGGTAGGCGATGCTGTCGTCGGTATGTCCGGGCACCGCGATCACCTGCGCCTGCAGCGCGCCGATCGCGAAACGCTCGCTGTCGGCGAACAGGTGGTCGAAGCCGCAGCGCCCGTCGCCGGTGTCCTCGGCCAGGCCGAACTGCGGCGCGAAGCGCGCGCGCACCGCGCGGATGCCGGCGCCGATCGCCAGCGTCGCCTGCGGCCAGCGTTGCTTGAACCACTGCGCCGCGGAGACGTGGTCGGCGTGGGCATGGGTTTCCAGGATCCAGCGCAGTTGCAGGCCGCGCGCGGACAGCAGCTCGGCCAGGCCCTGCACCGGCGCCTCGCGCAGGGTGGCGGTGTCCGCATCGAAGTCCAGCACCGGATCGATCACCGCGGCGTCGTGGCCGTCTTCGACCAGATAGCTCCAGGTGCCGGAACCGGCGTGGTGGAAGGGGTGGACGTGGGGAACCTGGCTCATGGGCCTGCCTTGGCGGGAGAGGAAGGGCCGGCGCTGCAATAGATGCCGTGCAAGGTATCGAGGATGCGCTGCGCCGGGCCGGGGACCAGCGAATAGTAGATGGTCTGCCCGTCGCGGCGGGTCTGCACCAGGCCGTCCTCGCGCAGCACCGCCAGGTGCTGCGACAGCGCCGATTGGCTCAGGTCCAGGCGCGTGTTGAGTTCGCCCACCGAGTGTTCGTGGTCCACCAGCAGGCACAGCAACAGCAGCCGCTTCTCGTTGCCGAGCGCCTTCAGCAGGCGCGCGGCCTCGCCGGCGTGCGCGCGCATCGCCGCAGGATCCATCGCGGGTTGCAGGCGGCGGGCCATCGGACTCAGAAGGCGACCGGCAGGCCGGCCGCGGTCCAGCCGAGGAAGCCGCCGTTCAACGAGCGCACCGCGCTGTAGCCGAGGTGCTGCAGGCTCAGCGCGGCCAGCGTGGAGCGGCCGCCGCTGGCGCAGTACAGCAGGATCGGCTGGTCGCGCCGGGCCAGCGCCGGGTCGGTGTCGAGACGGAATTCGAGGATGCCGCGCGGAATGTTGATCGCGTTGGGCAGGTGGCCGACGGCGAACTCGCCGGGTTCGCGCACGTCGATGATCCATTCGCCGGGCAGCGGCGTGGCGGCGGCGTCGGTATCGACCTCGTGGATCTGCGGGCGTGCCCTGTCGACCAGGGCTTGTGCGGAGGAATGGGGCATTGGGGGCTCCGGTGGATGAACGGCGCTCATAATATCAGTTGACTCTAATATAAGAAAATTCTAATTTATCTCGCAGCCAGCGACGGTTCGCTGGCACCGACCGGGTTCCGTCGAACCCTCGTCCTGGAGCCGCCGCGTGAAGCCGTTTGCCCTCTCGATCGCGCTGGCCGCGAGCCTGTCGCTCGCGGCGTGCCGCCACGAATCCGCCTCGGCGGTGCCGCCGCCGCTGCCCGCGCTGCAGACCGACACGGTGGCGTTCGCCGATCCCGCCGCGCGCGCCTGGGACGGCGTGGTCGCCGCGGTGGAGCATGCCGACCTGTCGGCGCAGACCGACGGGCGGGTGCTCGAAGTGCGCGTGGACGTCAACGATCGCGTCGCCGCCGGCCAGGTGCTGCTGCGGCTCAGCGCGGTGGAGCAGCGCGCCAGCGTGGACAGCGCACAGGCGCAGTTGCGTTCGGCCGCGGCCAGCGCCGACGAGGCCGAGGCCAGCTACCGCCGCTACGCCGCGCTGGCCGGCGCGCAGTACGTGTCGCGTGCGCAACTGGACCAGGCCCGGGCCACCCGCGATGCCGCGGTCGCGGCGCGCCAGTCCGCCGCCGCGCAACTGGCGCAGGCGCGGCAGCCGGCCGACTACACGGTGATCCGCGCGCCGTTCGCCGGCGTGGTCAGCGCACGCCAGGTGCAGCCGGGCGAAGCGGTGGCGACCGGCCAGGCCCTGCTGTCGCTGTACGCGCCTGGCGCGCAGCGCATCGACGTGCAGGTGCCGCAGTCCGACGCCGCGGCGATCCGCGCCGCGCCGCGCGCGCAGGTGCGGCTAGACGATGGCCGCGCGCTGACGGTGCCGCAGGTGGTGGTGTTCCCCACCGCCGATCCGAACAGCCACAGCGTGACGGTGCGCGTGCCGTTGCCCGCGCTGGCGCCGGCACCGGCGCCGGGGACGACCGCCAAGGCCGCGTTCGCCGTCCCCGACGCTGGCGCCGACGCGGCCACGGCCACGCTGTGGATCCCGCGCGCGGCGTTGCTGCAGCGTGGCGAACTCAGCGCGGCCTATGTGCTCGCCGCCGGCACGCTGAGCCTGCGCCAGCTGCGCGTGGGCCGGCAGGATGCGCAGCGGGTCGAGGTACTGGCTGGCTTGCAGGCCGGCGAGCGCGTGGCGCGCGATCCGGTCGCCGCCGGACAGGCGCTGGCCGCGCAGCGGCGCGCGTTGGCGGAGCGCTGAGATGGCGGCGCGACTGGGCGTGTCCGGGCGTCTGGCAGCGGCGTTCCAGGCCAATCCGCTGACCCCGTTGCTGGCGCTGCTGGGCCTGCTGCTGGGCCTGGCCGCGGTGGCGATCACCCCGCGCGAGGAAGAGCCGCAGATCGACGTGACCATGGCCACCGTATCGGTGGCCTTCGCCGGCGCCGATGCGCGCGAAGTGGAGCAATTGCTGAGCACGCCGCTGGAGCAGAAGCTGGCCGAGATCGAAGAAGTCAAGCACGTGACCTCGGTCAGCCGCCCGGGGCAGGCGCTGCTGACCGTCGAGTTTCAGGTCGGGGTGCCGCGCCAGGCGGCGCTGGTGCGGCTGTACAACCAGGTCTATTCGAACCTGGATGCCTTGCCGCAGGGCATGGGCGTGGGCACCCCGCTGATCAAGCCCAAGGGCATCGACGACGTGCCGGTGATGGCGGTGACGTTGTGGAGCGACGATCCGCAGCGCAGCGCGGTGGACCTGGGCGAGGTCGCGCACACCCTGGAAAGCGAACTCAAGCGCATCCCCGGCACGCGCGATATCTACAGCATCGGCGCGCCGCAGCGGGTGCTGACGTTGACCCTGGATCCGTCGCGGCTGGCCGCCTACGGCCTGACCGTGTCCGACCTGAGCCAGTCGCTGCAGGCGGCCAATGCGGTGCGCCAGCTCGGCGAGCGCATCGGCGGCGGTCGCGCGGTCCCGGTCGCCGCCGGCACCTTCCTGGCCGATGCCGACACGGTGGCGGCGCTGGTGATCGGCGTGCACGACGGCCAGCCGCTGCATCTGCGCGACGTGGCGCAGGTGCGCGCCGGCGCCGACCTGCCGAGCAGCTATGTCTGGTACGGCGCACCGGCGGGCCGCGGCGGTCCGGCGCAGGGCCGCGCGCCGGCGGTGACCCTCGCCATCGCCAAGCAGCCCGGCAGCGATGCCGCCGCGATCACCCGCGCCGTCGCCGCGCGCCTGCAGCAGCTGCGCGGCGAGACGATCCCGCAAGGCGTGCACGCCGAGGTGACCCGCGACTACGGCGCCAGCGCCGACGCCAAGGCGGCCAAGCTGATCCACAAGCTGGTGTTCGCGACCGGCTCGGTGGTGCTGCTGGTGCTGTTCGCGCTGGGCTGGCGCGAGGCCGTCGTGGTCGGCAGCGCGGTGGTGCTGACCCTGGCGCTGACCCTGTTCGCGTCGTGGGCGATGGGCTTTACCCTCAACCGGGTGTCGCTGTTCGCGCTGATCTTCTCGATCGGCATCCTGGTCGACGACGCCATCGTGGTGGTGGAGAACATCCACCGGCACATGCGCGCCGGCGGCAAGACCCTGCGCGAGGCGATCCCGCCGGCGGTGGACGAGGTCGGCGGGCCGACCATCCTCGCCACCTTCACCGTGATCGCGGCACTGATGCCGATGGCCTTCGTCAGCGGGCTGATGGGGCCGTACATGCGGCCGATCCCGATCAACGCCTCGGTCGGCATGCTGCTGTCGCTGGCGATCGCGCTGATCGTGACCCCGTGGTTGTCGCTGAAGCTGCTGGCGCGGCATGCGCCGGCGCCAGCCGCTGCCGACGGCGCCACGCCATCTGCATCGCCGCGCCTGCAGCGCTTCTTCTCGAAACTGCTGCACCCCTTCCTCGCCCCCGAGCGCGGCGCGCGGCGGCGCGGCTGGCTGTTCGCCGGCATCGCCGCGCTGCTGGTGCTGGCGGTGTCGCTGGTCGGGTTGCAATGGGTGGTGATGAAGATGCTGCCGTTCGACGACAAGTCCGAATTGCAGATCGTGGTCGATCTGCCCGAAGGCAGCACCCTGCAGGACACCGATGCGCTGCTGGTCGAACTGTCCGGCGTGCTCGACCGCACCCCGGACGTGCACGACTACCAGGGCTATGCCGGTACCTCGGCGCCGGTCAATTTCAACGGCCTGGTGCGTCAGTACTACCTGCGCAGCGGCAACAACGTCGGCGATCTGCAGGTGAACCTGGTCGACAAGCAGCTGCGCACGCGGCAAAGCCACGCCATTGCGCGCGCGCTGCGTCCGGCATTGGCGGCGATTGCGCGCCGCCACGGCGCGGCGCTGAAGGTGGTGGAGGTGCCGCCGGGCCCGCCGGTGCTGGCGCCGCTGGTGGCCGAGGTGTACGGCCCGGACTACGCGCGCAGCCGCCAGCTGGCGCTGGCTTTGGAGCGGCGCTTCCTGCGCACGCCGAACGTGGTCGATGTGGATACCAGCGTGGAAAGCGCGGCGACGCGCGAGGCGCTCGTGGTCGATCGGGTGCGCGCGGCGCGGCTGGGCGTGACCCAGTCGGCGATCGCCGATGCGCTGGCGGCGTCGGTGCAGGGCGTGGACGCGACCTGGCTGCACGATGGCGCTTCCAAGTACCCGCAACCGGTGCGGCTGCGCCTGGCCGCGGCCGCCCAGGCCGGCGTCGCGCGCATGCTGGCGCTGCATGTGCGCGGCGGCGACGGCCAGCTGGTGCCGTTGTCGGAACTGGTCGCGGTGCAGCGGCTGCCGTGGGACGGTGCGATCTGGCACAAGGATCTGCGGCCGGTGGTGTACGTCACCGGCGACGAGGCCGGGCGCCTGGACAGCCCGCTGTACGGCATGTTCGACCTGGTCGGGCAGCTGCGCCGACAGCGCGTCGGCGGGCAGGCAGTGGCGCAGTCCTTCATCGCGCAACCGCTCGACAGCGGCGATTTCGCGGTCAAGTGGGATGGCGAGTGGCAGATCACCTACGAGACCTTCCGCGACATGGGCATCGCCTACGCGGTCGGCCTGCTGCTGATCTATCTGCTGGTGGTGGCGCAGTTCCGCAGCTATCTGGTGCCGCTGGTGATCATGGCGCCGATCCCGTTGACGGTGATCGGGGTGCTGCCGGGGCACGCATTGCTCGGCGCGCAGTTCACCGCCACCAGCATGATCGGCATGATCGCGCTGGCCGGCATCATCGTGCGCAACTCGATCCTGCTGGTGGACTTCATCGGCCAGGCGCTGGCGCAGGGCCGCAGCGCCGAGCAGGCGGTGGTGGAGGCCTGCGCGGTGCGCGCGCCGCCGATCGTGCTGACCGGGCTGGCGGCGATGCTGGGCGCCTTCTTCATCCTCGACGATCCGATCTTCAACGGCCTGGCGGTGGCGCTGATCTTCGGCATCCTGATCAGTACCGCGCTGACCCTGCTGGTGATCCCGCTGCTGTACTACCCGTTGGCGCGCCGCGCTGCCAAGCCGGCGTGAGCGAGATGCGCATGCGCGTCCACGCGGTCTTTCCGGTGCCGGCGTAGAGTCGGCATTCCCCCTGTCTGTGTCACTGGAGACCTGCATGAGGAGTTCTGCATGACCATCGGCGATCCGATCCGCGTCACCCTCGAACAGGAGGCGGATTTCGCGTTCCGCATCCAGTTCGACGAAACCGATCTGGCGCCGTGGCTGGGCGACGAGACCGCGCCGCTGGGCCACGAGCGCGGGCCCAACCCTTCGCGCATCCTGTTGGCCAGCATCGCCAACTGCCTGGCGGCGAGCCTGCTGTTCGCGCTGCGCAAGTTCAAGAACGATCCGGTCGGGGTGGCCGCGCACATCACCGCCACGCCGATGCGCAACGCGGAAGGGTTCTGGCGCATTCCGCAGGCATCGGTGGAACTGCAACTGCCCGATGGCAACCAGGACTACGCGCAGCTGCAGCGCATCCTCGACCAGTTCGAGCAGTTCTGCGTGGTCACCCAGAGCGTGCGCCAAGGCATCGACGTGCAGGTCACGGTCAAGGACGCGCACGGCAATGTGTTGCTCGGCGACAAGAGCATCGAGGCCGGCGCGTGAGCGATCCGCTGCACATCGCCTGCCCGCACTGCCAGGCGCTGAACCGGGTGCCGGGCGAACGCCTGGCGGCGGCACCGCAATGCGGGCGTTGCCATCGTGCGCTGTTCGTCGGCGCGCCGGTCGCGCTGACCGCGGACACCTTCGCCGCCCATGCCGAGCGCAGCGACATTCCGCTGCTGGTGGACTTCTGGGCGCCGTGGTGCGGCCCGTGCCGGACCATGGCACCGCAGTTCGAGGCGGCCGCCGCACACCTGGAACCGCGCATGCGCCTGGGCAAGCTGGACACCGAGGCGCAGCCGGCGCTGGCGGGGCGCTTCGGCATCCGCAGCATTCCGACCCTGGCCTTGCTGCGGCATGGCCGCGAGTTGGCGCGGCACAGCGGTGCGATCGGTGTTGCCGAGATCGTGCGCTGGGCGCAAGGGCATGCCGGCTAGGTCCGGCCCCGCGCAATCCCGCAGCATTCCTGTATTCCTGTATCCCTGTAGGAGCGGCTTCAGCCGCGACAGGATCTATCGGGAAGGCCTGTCGCGGCTGAAGCCGCTCCTACAAAAAGCAGGGGCCGCGCGTTACTTCGCCAGCGCAGCGTTCAGCGTCGCCGCCAGATCCGCGCCGGCCTGGCGCAGTTGCGCTTCGGCGACCGGGCGCCAGGTCGCCACGTAGTCGGCCGGCAGCTTGGCGCCGGGCGGGTAGAAGCCCGGGCGTAGCATGATCCGGCACGAGGCTTCGGCCCAGGCCGCGGCCGGCGGCGGCAACGCGCTGCCGGCAGGCGAGGGGGCCGGCAGCGGTTGCGCCTGCAGCTGCGCCAGGTAGTGCGCCTCGTCCAGGCCGCGGCTGCGCAGCAGGCCGCTGTCCCACAGCGAATGCAGGTTGCTGCCCTTGCCCTCGAACTGGATCTGGAAGGTGTTGGCGCCCTTGTCGTGGGCGTAGCCGGCGTGCAGCGGCTGCTGGATGTCGCCGGCGAAATGCACCACGAACTTCAGCGCCTGGGCCCGTGCCGCCTGCGGCTGGCTGCGATCGGCGAGGATCGCGGCCTGGCGGCGCAGCGCCTCGACCGCGCAGTTGCCGTCGGGACAATCGCGGGTTTCCTCGTAGTGGCACTGCTCTTCGCCGAGGTTGACGTAGTGCCAGGGGCCGGTGCGCTTGCCCATGTCCGGGTCGCTTTCGCGCAATTGGTCGGCCCAGTTGGCGACGCCGGCCAGGGTCGGCTCGGGTTCGCCCTGCAGCAACTGCTGCACCTGCGCGCGGGCCTGCGGGGTGAGCTGGGCATCGGCGAGATCTGCGACCAAGCGATGGCCCAGCGGGCCCCAGGCGAAGGCGGCGGACGGCGCGGCGGCCAGTGCCGCGGCGAGCGCGGCGGAAACGAAGAGAGAGGATTTCATGCGCGGATTCTAGCCGGCGCCGATGACGTTGCCATGGCCGCGTCATCGCGCCGTTGCGCAACCGCTAAGCCTCGCCCGCGTGGACGCGGCTGCGGGCCCTGCGGATCAGAAATACAGCAGGTAGGCCAGGCCGTAGGTGATGGGGTCGAGCTTGGCCTTGCCGAGCGTGCCGCTGTCCACTTCCACGTCGCTGCGCATGCTGGTCCAGCGCGCGTCCACGCGCAGCGCGCTGCGCTCGCCGATGGCGAAGTCCACGCCGGCATGCACGGCCGGGCCGACGCTGTCCTTGAACTTGACGTCGTCGCGGGAGAACGCGCCCTTGCCGTCGGCGCCCAGGAAGGTGGTGTAGTTGAGGCCCACGCCGACGAACGGGGAGATGTCGCCGTTGCCGTTGAAGTGGTACTGCAGCGAGAGCGTCGGCGACAGCGCCCAGGCGCTGCCGATATCGCCGCCCTGTTCCAGGCCGATCTTCTGCTGCCCGACCAGGGTCTGGATCTCCACGCCGAGGTTGCCGCGGAAGAAGTATTCGTAGCTGAACGAGAGCGCCGGTGCGGTGTCGGCGCTGAAGCGCTGCTCGCTGCCGCTCAGGGTGCCGTTCGAGGACCCTGGCACCATGCCGTGGATGCCGTAGCTGGTGGTGAAGTGGCCGGCCGACTGCGCCGCGGCGGGCAGGGCGATGGCGGCAAGGGCGGCGACGGCGAGACGGCGGAACAGGCGTGGCTTCATTGGGGACCCCGGTGACGGCGAATGGGCGGATGCGAATCCCAGTGTCGGCCCGGCGGCGACCGATCCACATCCTTGTGGAGCGTAGTCTGCCAGAGAAGCGCGGCGCCCGCGCAGCCTCAGAACTTCATCACATAGGCCAGGCCGTACACCAGCGGATCGATGTTCGCGGTGCCCATGCTGGCGCCGTTGACCTTGACCTTGCTGTCGATGTCGGCCCAGCGCAGGTCCACCCGCAGCGCGGACTTGTCGGTGAGCGCGACGTCCACGCCGACGTGCGCGGCCAGGCCCCAGGAATCCTCCAGCTTGAGCTTGGTGCCGGCCAGCGCGCCGGTGGTGTCCTCGCTGAAGAAGGTGGTGTAGTTGATGCCGGCGCCGACGAACGGGGACACCTTGCCGGCGCTGTTGAAGTGGTACTGCAGCGAGACCACCGGCGGCAGCTGCTTGGTGCTGCCGACCTTGCCGACGCCCTTGACGTCGATATCGTGCTTGAACGGCAGCGCGGCCAGCACCTCGATGCCCAGGTCCTGGTGCACGAAGTACTCGAAGGTGACGGTCGGCTTGATGTCGCTGCCGATGCTCAGCGGCAGGGTACCGCCGGCCAGCTTGCCGTTGTCGGACTTCGGGTTGACCTGGTGGGCGCCGATGCCCACGGTCCAGTCGCCCTGCGACTGCGCCAGCGCCGGCAGGGCGCACAGCGCGAGGGCGGCCGCCAGGCCAGACAGCAGGAGAGGGGAGGTCTTGCGCATGATGGGTGTCTCGTTTGGGTGTGGGCGCAGTGTCCTGCCGGCGTCGCCGCGCCGCCTTGATCCTGATCAAACGCGTCGAAGCGCATGCCGGGCGCGATGCGGCCGGCCTGATAGAATGCTCGCCCCCTTCCATCCGCCGCGTCTGGCGCGGCCGCAGGAGCTACTGAAATGGCAATCAAGGTTGGCATCAACGGTTTCGGTCGCATCGGACGCAATGTGCTGCGCTCGGCGGTACAGAATTTCGGCAGCGACATCGAGATCGTCGCCATCAACGACCTGCTCGAGCCCGACTACCTGGCGTACATGCTGCAGTACGATTCGGTGCACGGCCGCTTCGACGGCGAGGTGTCGGTCGACGGCAATCACCTGGTGGTCAACGGCAAGAAGATCCGCCTGACCCAGGAGCGCGATCCGGCGGCGCTGAAGTGGGACGAGGTCGGCGCCGAGGTGGTGATCGAATCCACCGGCCTGTTCCTGACCAAGGACACCGCGCAGAAGCACATCGACGCCGGCGCCAAGAAGGTGATCCTGTCGGCCCCGTCCAAGGACGACACGCCGATGTTCGTGTACGGCGTCAACCACGCCACCTATGCCGGCCAGGCGATCGTCTCCAACGCCAGCTGCACCACCAACTGTCTGGCGCCGCTGGCCAAGGTGATCAACGACAAGTGGGGCATCAAGCGCGGCCTGATGACCACCGTGCACGCCGCCACCGCCACGCAGAAGACCGTGGACGGCCCCAGCAACAAGGACTGGCGCGGCGGCCGCGGCATCCTGGAGAACATCATTCCGTCCAGCACCGGCGCAGCCAAGGCCGTGGGCGTGGTGATCCCGGAGTTGAACAAGAAGCTGACCGGCATGAGCTTCCGCGTGCCGACCTCGGACGTGTCGGTGGTCGACCTGACCGTGGAGCTGGACAAGCCGGCGACCTACGCCGAGATCTGCGCCGAAGTGAAGGCGCAGAGCGAAGGCGCGCTGAAGGGCATCCTCGGCTACACCGAAGACAAGGTGGTGGCCACCGACTTCCGCGGCGACGCGCGCACCTCGATCTTCGATGCCGACGCGGGCATCGCCCTGGACAGCACCTTCGTCAAGCTGGTGTCCTGGTACGACAACGAGTGGGGCTATTCCAACAAGTGCCTGGAAATGGTCAAGGTGGTGGCGAAGTAAGCCGCCGCGCCGCCCACAAAAAAAGCGCCCGAGGGCGCTTTTTTTTGCTTGCCGAGCGGCGCGGGCGCAGTGGCCGCGCCGGTGCTGCTCACTCGGCCTCGATGCGCATGTCCTCGCCGCTGCCGGTGACCTTGACCCGGCTGCCGACCGCCAGCCCGGCCACTTCGGCGCTTGGCTTGGACACCACAGTCTGCGACTTGTTGTCGAAGCGGATCTTCACCATGTAGTGCGCGGCCGGGCCGTTGCCGGCGATCTTGGCGCCCACGGTTTCGCCGGCGGCGGCGCCGGCCGCCTGCCCGGTGCCGACGCCCACCGAGCTCTTGCTCTTCAGGCCGAGGAAGCCGCCGGCCAGGCCGCCGAGACTGGCGGCGGCATTTTTGATGGTCTTGGTCCGCTCGGGCACGTCGGTATTCTTGTTCTCGATCGGCTCCAGCGCCACGATCTCGCCATGGCGCGGACCTGCGGCCAGCGCCGGGGCGCTCAGCGCCAGCAGCGTCAATGCGATCGCCGACCAGGCGACACGGGCGAGTGAATTCTTTGCGCTCATCGGATGTTCCCCTGTGTGTGCGAATCGAAAGCCGGCAACGCGCGCGGCGACTATTTCTTTTTCTTCGGCCGGCCCCAGCTGCGGATATACGGCTGGCACTTGCTGCCGGCGAAATCGTAGCGGGTGATGATGCCTTCGGCATCGGCGACGAAGGTGATCTCGCAGTGGTGTTCGGCCGGCACGAAAACGGTCTGGCTGCGCTGGTTCTGCTCGAAGATCGGCGTGGGCGCCACGCCGTTGCCGCCGGGGGCCATGCCGATCACCCCGCCCTGCTCGGTCCAGTAGTCGGTCCGGTAATGCTCCTCGACACCGAAGTTATAGGTGTAGGCGGTTTCGTGGGTCTCGGTGTTCTCCGAGGTGTACAGCCCGCGGTCCACCGGCCACTGCATCATCAACTCGGCGGCGTCGTGGCCGAGCCAACTGCGGGCGATGTCTTCGGGACTGCCGAACATGTCGGCCGAGGCCAGCGGCGCGCTCCCCAGCAGTGCCAGGGCGCACAGCGCGGGCAGGACACGGGGGCGACGGTAAGTGAGCATTACGGCACGTCCTTGCGGTGGGGCGGTGGCGCCTGATCCATGGGCTTGCGCCTGGAATGCGCATCACGCTGGCGCGTTTTTTAGCATGCCCGGCGGATGCAGGCAAGCGTCGATGGCGGCGCCCGCCAGGCGTGGACATCGGCGCCGACGCATGCACTAATGCGGCGCTGGCCAGCGGATGTTCCCGCGCTGGCATGACAGACGATGGACAGGGGGCACTCAATGGATGCAAGGAGCGAAAAGATGCAGATCAACCGTGTATGGACGGGAGCCCTGGTGCTGGCCGTGGCGATGGCGGCCGCGCTGCCGATGCAGGCGATGGCGAAGAAGCATAGCGGCACGCCAAGCTGGATGAACGCCGATGGCGAAGTTACCAATTCCTCGCAGGTCGAGGCTGGTTACGGCGAGACCGTCAAGGGCGTCAACGATTACGAAGGCGAGATCACCGGCAAGCCGGCACCCGACAGCAAGTTCACCCAGCTCAAGATCGGCATGCCGATGAAGCAGGTGACCGACCTGATCGGCGAACCGACCGACCAGGGGTCCTACGTCACCGGCAAGGCCTTCATCCCGTTCTTCTACGGCGGCGACCGCTACCGTTACGAACTGGCCTACAAGGGCCAGGGCCGCCTGGTGTTCGCCGGCAAGTCGATGGGCAGCGGCGGCAACCTGATCTGGATCATCCACAACAAGAACGACAGCGGCTACCGCGAATAAGCGGTCGCAGCAGCAGGCCCGGGCCGCGTCACGCGCCCGGGCTTTTTTTTGCCTGATGACACGCCGGCCGCGCGCCCAGTGCATCCGCTTCGGTACGCAACGTCCATGACCGACGGCCGCGATGCAGATGCGGACCTGCCGTTCCCACTGCTCGCGAGGGTTTTCCGGGTGCCGACGTCGCGGCGCCTGGGTGTGGCGCGCGATCGCCGCGATCACGCCGCGCCGCGCGTGTCTGTCTCCAGGCCCGGGTCCAACGATGCGAGCAGGGTGGCGCGGCAGGTGGCGAGGATCTCGTCCGCCAGCGGCGAATCGTCGGGGCAGGCCCGCGACATGACGATCGCGCCGAGGGCGTGCGCCAGCATGTCCAGGCGCTTGGCGCGCGCTTGGTTGGGGCCGCCGTCGGTCGCTGCAGCGTCCTCGCGTTCCAGGGCCGCCAATACGCCTTCGATGCCGTCCGCGAACGCGGCCCGCACCGCCTCCGGCTGGCGCGCGGCGTCGCCGCCCAGCGCGGCCATGGTGCAGCCGACCGTGCGGGTATCGCGGTGCGCGCGCGACACATAGCGGCGGACGAATTCCGGCGTATCGATTCCACCGACCTGGGCCACCGTCTGCGCGATCCCGCATGCCGTCGCCTCCGCCGCTAGGTCGGCCTTGGACGCGAAGTGCTTGTAGAAGCCGCCGTGGGTGAAACCGGCGGCGGCCATCAGATCGGCCACGCCAATCCCCTCGTAGCCGCGCTCGCGAAACAGCGCGGACGCGGTTTCGACGATATGCGCCCGGTTCGCCTGCGCCTGCGCCTTGCTGACCTTCATCGCGGATGCCCTCCAGTGTCGCCTTTTCCAGGGTCAAGGATACATTGATGCTGGTCATCATCAAAACGTTGACAAGTTAGATTATGTTCGTCATCATTACGTGGCTGCTTCGATTCACCTGTTTCCCGGGGGCGCCCGTCCATCGCCGCGGCGCGCCGCATTGCGGTGCCGATCTTCGCGCCGCCGGCACGCCTCCACCTTCGAGAACCAACGCCACCATGTCCGACACCGCACTGTTCACGCCGTACCCGCTGGGCCCGCTGACGCTCGCCAACCGCATCGTCATGGCGCCGCTGACCCGCAACCGCGCCGGCAAGGGCTTGGTGCCCAGCGAACTGGCCGCCACCTACTACGCCCAGCGCGCGTCCGCGGGCCTGTTGATCACCGAGGCGACGCAGATCTCGGCGGACGCGCAGGGCTACCAGGACACGCCCGGCATCTACACCCCGGCGCAGATCGACGGATGGCGCGCGGTCACCGATGCGGTGCACGCCAAGGGCGGGCGCATCTTCGTGCAGCTGTGGCACGTCGGCCGCGTCTCGCACGTGGACCTGCGTCCCGGCGGGACCGCGCCGGTGGCGCCTTCGGCGATCGCCGCCGCCACCAAGACCTTCGTCAACAACGGCTTCGCCGACGTGTCCGCGCCGCGCGCGCTGGAGCGCGACGAGTTGCCACGCATCGTGGACGACTTCCGCCAGGCCGCGGTCAACGCCATCGCCGCCGGCTTCGACGGGGTGGAGCTGCATGGCGCCAACGGTTACCTGCTGGAGCAGTTCATCAAGGACGGCGCCAACCAGCGCAGCGACGCCTACGGCGGTTCCATCGAGAACCGCGCGCGCCTGTTGCTGGAGGTCGCCGCGGCGGTAGCCGAGGCCATCGGTGCCGAGCGCACCGGCGTGCGCATCTCGCCGGTGTCGCCGGCCAACGGCATCTCCTGCAGCGATCCGCAGCCGCAGTACGACTACATCGCCGCGCAACTCAGCGCGTTGGGCATCGTCTACCTGCATGTGGTGGAGGGCGCCACCGGCGGGCCGCGCGACGTGGCGCCGTTCGATTACGCGGCGCTGCGCAGCCGCTTCAAGCAAACCTATCTGGCCAACAACGGCTACGACCCGGCGCTGGCCAGCGCCAGCCTCGCCGCCGGCAGCGCCGACCTGTTCGCCTTCGGCCGCGCGTTCATCGGCAATCCCGACCTGGTCGAGCGGTTGCAGGCCGGCGCGCCGCTGGCCGCCCCGGATCCGGCCACGCTCTACGGCGGCGGTGCCAAGGGCTACATCGATTACCCGACGCTGGCCGAAAGCGCCAGCGCCTGAGCGGCACCGTCGTCCCACCGGCCACGTCGTCGTGGCCGCACTTTCCCTTCCGATCCGAAGAGACCACTCGCATGAGCAGCACCTCCACCGTCCTCATCACCGGCGCCTCCAGCGGCATCGGCGCCGTCTACGCGCAGCGTTTCGCCCAGCGCGGCCACGACCTGGTCCTGGTCGCACGCGACAAGACCCGCCTGGACGCGCTCGCCGCGCGCCTGCGCGCGGAGCACAACGTCGCGGTCGACGTGCTGCAGGCTGACCTGACCGCAGCGGCCGACGTTGCGCAGGTCGAAGCGCGCCTGCGCGACGACGCGCGCATCGGCATCCTCATCAACAACGCCGGCATGGCCCAGTCCGGCGGTTTCGCCGAGCAGACGGGCGAGGGCGTCGAACGCCTGCTGGCGCTCAACACCTCCGCGCTGACACGGCTGGCGGTGGCGATCGCGCCGCGGCTGGCGCAGTCCGGCGACGGCGCGATCGTCAACATCGGCTCGGTGGTCGGCCTGGCGCCGGAATTCGGCATGACCGTGTACGGCGCGACCAAGGCCTTCGTGCTGTTCCTGTCGCAGGGCATGAACCTGGAACTGGCGCCCAAGGGCGTGTACGTGCAGGCGGTGCTTCCGGCGGCCACCCGCACCGAGATCTGGGAGCGCGCGGGCATCGACGTCAACACGCTGCCCGAGGTGATGGACGTCGAGGAACTGGTCGATGCGGCGCTGATCGGCTTCGATCGCCGCGAACTGGTGACCATCCCGCCGCTGCACGACGCCGACCGCTGGGACACCCTCGACGGCGCCAGGCAGGCGCTGCTGGGAAGCATCCGCCAGGCCAATGCCGCGGAACGCTACCGGCCGGCGGCCTGAAGCCTGCAGCCCCTCACCTGTCGCGATCGAGACCATCACCATGAAACCGCAACGCGACAGCTGGGTGCTGATCACCGGCGCATCGAGTGGATTCGGCGAGGAATTCGCCCGGCAGTACGCGGCACGCGGCCACAGACTGATCCTGGTCGCGCGGCGCCTGGACCGGCTCGATGCGCTGGCGCAGGCGTTGCGGCAGCGGCACGGCGTGGAGATCCTCGTCGAGCAGGTGGATCTGTCGCAGATCGCGGCGGTGCGCCGGCTCCACGCCGGCCTGCAGGCGCGCGGCATCGACGTCGAGGTGCTGATCAACAATGCCGGGCACGGGCTGCAGGGGCGGTTCCTGGCGGCCGAGCTGGAGCCGGTGCTGTCGATGATCCAGCTGGATATCGCCAGCTTGACCGCGATGACCCACCTGTTCGGCCAGGACATGCAGCGGCGCCGGCACGGGAAGATCCTGCAGGTGGCCAGCCTGCTGGCCTACCAGGGCGTGGAAGACTTCGCGGTGTATTCGGCCGCTAAGGCCTATGTCCTGCGCCTGGGCGAGGCGCTGCATCGCGAGTTCGCGCGCGATGGCGTCACCGTCACCACGCTGTGCCCGGGGCTGACCGACACCGGCTTCGCGCGCGTCGCCCAGCAGCGGATCACGCCGCAGCTCGCGGCGTTGATGATGCAGACGCCGCCGGTGGTGCGTGCCGGCATGCGCGCGCTGGACGCCGGTCGCATCAGCGTGGTGCCCGGGCTGATCAACAAGTTGAACGCGGTCTTCATGTGGGCGACGCCGCGCTGGATCCACCAGGCCGTGCTGTCGCGCATCCTCAACCGGTGATGGTCATGCGCCCGGGTTTCCGCTCGCTGTCGGTGCTGACCTCGCTGCTGTTCCTGGCGATCGCCTGCACCTGGATGTTCTCGCCGGGTGCGATGCTGGCGAACTGGGACGTCGGCGCTTCGCCTTCGGCCGAGCTGATGGCGCGACGCGGGGCCGCGTTGTATGCGGGCCTGAGCGTGATGTTCTTCATGGCACGCGGCGCGGCGCCGTCGCCGGCGCGTTCGGCGCTGGTGGCGGGCTTCGTCACCGCCTGTACGTTGCTGGCGGCGCTGGGCATCGGCGAACTGGCCAGCGGGCACGCCGGCCGCGGGATCCTGGTCGCGGTGATGCTCGAAATCGTGTTCGTCCTCGGGTTCGTTCTGGTCAGGGAAACATCATGAAAGCGTTCTTTATCGACGGCTATGGCAACAGGCACCCGGGCCGGATCGGCGAGCTGCCCGAACCGGAGGTGCGCGACGACGATGTGCTGGTGGAGGTGCATGCCGCTGGCGTCAACGTGCTCGACGCGAAGATCCGCAAGGGCGAGTTCAAGCTGATCCTGCCGCACCGGTTTCCGCTGGTGCTGGGTCACGACGTGGCCGGCGTGGTGTTGCGGGTCGGGGCCGGCGTGCGCCGCTTCAAGCCCGGCGACGCGGTGTACGCGCGTGCCAACCGCATCGGCAGCTTCGCCGAACGTATCGTGGTCAAGGAAAGCGCGCTGGCATTGAAGCCTGCCAACCTCGGCATGGAGGAGGCCGCCTCGGTTCCGCTGGTCGCGCTGACCGCGTGGCAGGCCCTGGTGGAGATGGCGCGGCTGCAGAAGGGACAGAAGGTGCTGATCCATGCCGGCTCCGGCGGCGTCGGCAGCATCGCCATCCAGCTCGCCAAGCACCTCGGCGCCTTCGTCGCGACCACCACCGGCACCGGCAACGTCGCTTGGGTGAAGGCGCTGGGCGCCGACCTCGTCATCGACTACCGCACGCAGGACTTCGAGACCGTCGTGCACGGCTACGACGTGGTCCTGCACAGCCTGGGCAGCGACGTGCTGGAGAAATCCCTGCGCGTGCTGAAGCCCGGCGGCCAGCTCATTTCCATCTCCGGCCCGCCGGACCCGGACTTCGCCGTGCGACAAGGCCTGGCGTGGCCGTTGCGGCAGGCGATCCGTCTGCTGAGCAGCGGCATCCGCAAAAAGGCCAGGCGGCACGGGGTCGGCTACGCCTTCCTGTTCATGACCGCCAACGGCGACCAGTTGCGCGAGATCGGCGCGTTGATCGAGGCCGGCAGCATCAGGCCGGTGATGGATCGGGTGTTCCCGTTGGAGGCGACCGCGCAGGCCCTGGCCTACGTCGAGCGCGGACGTGCCAAGGGCAAGGTGGTGATCAGGGTCGGCCAGCGCTGAGCGTTGGCCGGCCCGCCCGCGTCGCGCTACAGCGCCTGCAGAATCAGCGAATGCCAGCCGGTGCGATAGGTTTCGTAGCCGGGCGAGGCTGCGTGCGCGATGCAGTGCGGACGCCCGTCGAGGTCGCTCAGCACCGCGCCACGCGGTTGCTTGAACAGCGCTTCGCGGCCGGGGAAGTCGATCCGTTCCTGCAGCATGCGGCCGGCCGAATCGGCCAGGACCTGGCCGCGCTGGTCGACGATGCACACTCGGCTGCGGCCCCATTCCTGCTCCGACAGCGGGGTGCGCTGCACCACCGTCTGCGCCAGCGCGTCCCAGCGGAACACGATGCCGAGCACGCCCAGCACGCGCCCGTCGACGCGGCCGCCGTCGCGCACCGTGCACGAGTACACCAGCACGCGTTCGCCATCGGCCAGGGTGCTGGCGTGCACGTCCTGGAAGCCGAATTCCTCGCCGCTGCGGGTACGCGTGGCGTCTTCGAACCAGGCCTGCCCGGACACGTCGCTGCCGGCCGAGGCGTACTGCTGCGGCCGGCCGTTGGCGAGGATGCGGCCGTCGGTGCCGGCCAGCACCAGGTCGAAGTAGACGGTGTACGAATCCAGGATCTGGCCCATGCGCCGCGACGCGTAGGCGAGTGCGTCGTCGCCGCGGCCAGGGCGCGCGGCAGCGACGATGGCCGCATCGGTCGCCCACCAGCGCACGTCGCAGCTGCGTTCGTAGAGGTTGCGGTCGATCAGGTCGATGTTGCTCAGCGCCAGTTCGCTCAGGCGCGTGCGGCGCACGTCGTCTTCCAGCCGCTGCAGGGTGTGGCGCATGTCGGCGCTGGTGCTGGCGGCGACCTTGTCCAGGTCCTGGGTGGCGTCGGCGACGCGCCGCGACAGCACGTCCATTTCCTGCGCGATGACGCTGAAGCCGCGCCCGGCCTGGCCGATCCGTGCCGATTCGATGCGGGCATTCATCGAGATCACATGGGTGGTGCGGTTGATCTCGTCGATGCGCTGCAACGAACGGCGCAGCTGCCCGAGCAGTTGGTCGGACAGGCCGACCACGGAGCGGATATGGTCGTCGATTCCCGCTTCTGCGGGCTTGGCTGGCAGGTTCATCGGTGCTGTCGGTGGGAGGGGAGGGAACAGCGGACGCAACGTGGGATAAGGGAGGTAGCGGCCGAGAATGCACCGGCTTTAGCGCCGATTCCGTCGGCCTGCATTGCCGGGATGCGTTGCCGCGCCTGGGTTGCGCCGCCGCCGGCGCGGCCGCGGCGAGGCCGAACTCGTCTACCATCTGCCCCAGGACCGGCGCCGCCGGACCATTGGTACGCCGCCCAGCGCCGTGCCGGCTTGGGCATGGAGTCCGGATGGAAGCGTTGATCGTGTTGGTGGTGGTGGCGGTATTGGCGGTGCCGATCCTGATGATCGTGATGCTGGTGGCGCTGGCGGGCGTGCGCCGGCGCGTGGCGGCGCTGGAACTGCAGCTGGCGCACCTGCATGGCGCGGCGCCGCAGGCGCACGCCGCAGCCCGATTCGACGCGGCCGGCGATGTCGATGACACCGATGCCGATTTCGAGAACGGTGGCGAGCGCGATGCGCGGTTCGCCGACGGCGGTGTTGCCGAGGAACATCCGTCCGCCGTGGCCGCCTTTGTCGCTTCGGTAGCGCCTACGCCGCCGCCGCTTCCGCCACCGTTCCTCGCGCCGAGCGCCATGGCGAACGCGGCAGCGGATCCCGTCGCCGCGCCACTGCCGCCGGCACCGCGCGGTCCGGATCCGATCGAGCGGCTGCTGGCCGGCACCAAGCGCTGGTTCACCGAAGGCAACGTGCCGGTCAAGATCGGCATGCTGGTGCTGCTGGCCGGCGTCGCCGCGCTGCTGAAGTACGCCGGCGACCAGGGTTGGCTGCGCATGCCGATCCAGCTGCGCTATGCCGGCATCGCCGCCGCGGCGTTGGCCGGCCTGGGCTTCGGCTGGCGCCAGCGCGAACGCAAGCGCAGCTTCGCGCTGGCGTTGCAGGGCGGCGCGATCGGTGTGTTGCTGCTGACGGTGTTCGCCGCGTTCAAGCTGTCCGGGCTGATTCCGGCCAGCGCCGCGTTCGCGCTGAGCATCGTGCTGGTGGCCAGCATGTGCGTGCTGGCGGTCGTGCAGGAATCGCGCACGCTGGCGGTACTGGCCACGCTGGCCGGGTTCCTGGCGCCGATCTGGCTGTCCACCGGCAGCGGCAACCATGTCGGGCTGTTCTCCTATTACGCGGTGTTGAACGCGGCGGTGTTCGCGATCGCCTGGTATCGGCCGTGGCGGGTGCTCAACCTGCTCGGGTTCGGCTTCACCTTCGGCATCGGCACGCTGTGGGGCGTGCTGCAATACCAGCCGGCGAAGTTCGCCAGCACCGAGCCGTTCCTGCTGCTGTTCTTCGCCTTCTACCTGCTGATCCCGATCCTGTACGCGCGGCGCCAGCCGGCCACGCGCGGCAACCTGATCGACGGCAGCCTGGTGTTCGGCACGCCGCTGGTGGCGTTCTCGCTGCAGGCCGGGCTGCTGCGCGGCGAAGGCCTGCCGCTGGCGCTGTGCGCGCTTGGCCTGGCGGCGGTGTATGCGCTGCTGGCCGCGGCGCTGATCCGGCGCGAACGCTTCGCGGTGCTCGGCCAGGCCTATGCGCTGCTGGCGGTGGGCTTCGCCACGCTGGCGGTGCCGCTGGCGCTGTCCGCGCGCGCCACCGCCAGCATCTTCGCGCTGGAAGGCGCGGCGCTGGTGTGGCTGGGACTGCGCCAGCAGCGCTGGCTGCCGCAGTTCACCGGCGCCGGCCTGCAATTGGCCGCGGCGATCGGCTTCGTGCTGGGGCTGGACATGGCCTGGCACGACGCCCAGGCGGTGGCCAATGCCACCTTCATGAGCGGTGCGCTGCTGGCCCTGGCCGGCCTCGCCAGCGCCTGGAGCTATCGCCGTGCCGGCGCCGACACCCCGGCCTTGGCCTATTACCTGTGGGGCCTGGCGTGGTGGTGCGGCATTGGCATTGCCGAGATCGAACGCTTCGTCGCGGCCGCGGCGCAGGCCGACCTGCTGCTGGCGTTCGTCGCGCTCAGCGGCTGGCTGGCCGCCGAGGCGCAGCGCCGCTGGCCGGCGCGCGCGCTGGCCGCGACCACGCTCGGCGGGCTGCTGCTCGCGTTGCCGCTGGCGGTGCTGCAGGCGGACGCGCACGGCCAGCCGTTCGCCGGGCATGGCGCCTGGGCCTGGACCCTGTTCGCGGTGCTCGGCGTACGCAGCCTGATCTGCCTGCGCGGCAGCGGCGGCTGGGTGGCGCGGGCGGCGCAATTCGCCTGGTGGCTGGTGTGGCCGTCGGTGCTGTCCTTGCTCGGCCTCTGGCTGGCGCAGCGCTTCGCCCTGGCCGAGGGCTGGCAATGGGCGTTGCTGCTGGCGCCATGGCTGGCCGCGGCGGCGTTGTCGCTGCTGCGCTGGCCGTGGTTGGCCGCGCCGCTGGGGGCGGACTTCGACCGCTGCCGCACGGCGCTGCAGGGCAGCTATTTCGGGCTGCTCGGCCTGGCCTGGCTGTGGACGCTGTGCGTGCCCGGCGCCAGTGCGCCGTTGCCGTGGGTGCCGCTG
Source organism: Xanthomonas bonasiae (assembly GCF_017163705.1). Classification (GTDB taxonomy): domain Bacteria; phylum Pseudomonadota; class Gammaproteobacteria; order Xanthomonadales; family Xanthomonadaceae; genus Xanthomonas_A; species Xanthomonas_A bonasiae. The sequence goes on along the minus strand of NZ_JAFIWB010000006.1, from coordinate 121,047 downwards.
CTCAATCCGCTGGAACTGAGCCAGTTGCTGGCGGTGGCGCTGGCCGCGCGCTGGCTGTGGTCGGCGACCGCGCCGGCCCTGTTGCGGGCCCAGCGTCTGCAACTGCTGGCCGCTGCCGGATTCCTGTGGATCACCAGCGTGACCCTGCATGCGGTGCACTACTGGGCGCCGGTGCCGTGGGCGTCGCTGTTGTCCGCCGGCGTGGCGCAGACCAGCCTGACCGTGGTGTGGAGCGTGCTCGGCGTGCTCGGCTGGGTGCTCGGCTCGCGCCGCGGCCAGCGCGGCCTGTGGCTGGCCGGCGCGCTGCTGATGGCGGTGGTGCTGGGCAAGCTGCTGCTGGTGGATCGCGGCAACCTCGGCAACGTCGCCGGCATCGCCTCGTTCATCGCCTACGGCCTGCTGTGCACCGTGGTCGGCTATTTCGCGCCGGCACCGCCGCGCGCCACCGAACCGGCCGAGGAGGCCCATCCATGAAACGCCTGATCTTTCCGGCTGTGCTGCTGGCGTTGCTGCCGGTGGCGGCCTCCGCTGCCAGCCAGCGCGACGACTACGTGCAGCAATGGCCGCTGACCCTGCAGGATCCGGCCGCCGGCGCCTACCGCGTGCAACTCGACGATGCGGTGTACCGCAGCGCGCACCTCGCCTCGCTGGGCGACGTGGAAGTGTTCAACGCGGCCGGCGACTCGCTGCCGGCGGCCCTGTTCGCGGCCGAACTGGCCGAGACCACGCCGCGCCGGCAGCCGCTGCCCTGGTTCCCGCTGCCGGCCGTGGCCGGTGGCGGCGCGGACAACCTGGAGCTGATCGCCGAGCGCGATACCGACGGCAGCGTGCGCCGCATCCGCACCCGCATCGCCAGCAGCGCCACGGCCAGTGCCGAAGCGGGTTGGTTGATCGATGCCAGCGCGCTGCGCGAGCCGTTGCGCGCGCTGTCGCTGCAATGGGCCGCCGATGCGCAGCCGCGGCAGGCGCGCTACCGGGTCGAGGCCAGCGACGATCTGCGCGACTGGGAACTGCTGGTGCCGGAGGCGACCCTGGTCGACCTGGCCAACCAGGGCAAGCGCCTGCAGCAATTGCGCATCGCCATCGATCGCCAGGTGCGCTACCTGCGGCTGCTGCCGCTGTCGTCGCCGCCGCTGCCGACACTGACCGGGGTGGAAGCCGAACTGGCGCCGGCGCCCGTCGCCGCCGACTGGCACTGGCAGCAACTGGACGCGCTGCACGCCGATCCGGCGCAGCACAGCTTCGACTTCGTATCGCCCGGCCGCTATCCGGTCGCGCAGCTCGACATCGCGCTGCCCGGCAACAGCGCGATCGAATGGCGCGTGCAGAGCCGCGACAGTGCCGAGGCGCCGTGGCAGGACCGGGCCGGGCCGTGGGTGGCCTACCAGGTCGGCGCCGGCGCCAGCCGCTCGCCGCCGCAGGCGCTGACCCAGCCGGTGCGCGACCGCTACTGGCGGCTGCTGGCCACGCAGGATCCGGGCCGGCAGCGGCCGGCGCTGCGCCTGGGCTACCAGCCGGAAACGCTGATCTTCCTGGCCCAGGGCACGCCGCCCTATGCGCTGGCCGCCGGCAGCGCGCGCACCCAGCGCGCTGCCGCGCCGTTGGCGACCACCTTGCAGGCCCTGCGTGCGCAACGCGGCCCGCAATGGACGCCGGCCACCGCCACGCTCGGCGCGGCGGTCCCGCTGGCCGGCGCCGCCGCGCTGCAGGCGCCGGCCGCGCCGCGCGACTGGAAGACCTGGCTGCTGTGGGCGCTGCTGGTCGGCGGCGCATTGATCGTGGTCGGTTTCGCCTTCAGCCTGTTGCGCAAGCCGGTCGCGCCCGGCGCGGGCTGATCGGTTCGGCACCGCCACGCCACGCGCCTGTCGCGGCGTGGCGACCGCCGTGCGCGCGTGGTTTTGCCCGCGCCGTCGCGCCGCGGCCGCACGCCGCGCGATGTCTCGATTTGCCGCTGCGCGGCCGACGCCGGACAATGCCCGCCTCGGCACCGCCCGCGCGCGCTGGCGCCAGCGTGCCTAAAGCGGACGTTCCGATCGCCGCGCCTATGCTGCGCACCGCCTCCTCCTTCCTCAGCAACCCCACGATAGCGAGCAACCGACAATGCCCATCCTGCGAATGACCGATCTCGACCTGTCCGGCAAGCGTGTGCTGATCCGGCAAGACCTCAACGTGCCGATCGACGACAACGGCCAGATCACGTCCGAGCAGCGCATCCTGGCCTCGGTGCCGACGCTGCGCCACGCGCTGGAGCAGGGCGCGGCGGTGATGGTGACCTCGCACCTGGGCCGGCCCAAGGAAGGCGCGTGGACCCAGGCCGATTCGCTGGCGCCGGTCGCCGCGCGGCTGACCGCGCTGCTCGGCACCGAGGTGCCGCTGCTGCGCGACTGGGTCGACGGCGTGGAGGTGCAGCCCGGCAAGATCGTGCTGCTGGAGAATTGCCGCATGAACGTCGGCGAGGGCAAGGACGACGAGGCGCTGGCGAAGAAGTACGCGGCGCTGTGCGACGTGTTCGTGATGGATGCGTTCGGCACCGCGCACCGCGCCCAGGCGTCCACCCACGGCGTGATCAGGTTCGCCCCGGTGGCGGCCGGCGGACCGCTGCTGATGGCCGAGCTGGACGCGCTGGCCAAGGCGCTGGAGCACCCGGCCAAGCCGCTGCTGGCGATCGTCGCCGGCAGCAAGGTCTCGACCAAGCTGGAGCTGCTGTCGAACCTGGTCAACAAGGTCGAGCAGCTGATCGTCGGCGGCGGCATCGCCAACACCTTCATCGCCGCGGCCGGCTATCCGGTCGGCAAGTCGCTGTGCGAGCCGGACCTGCTCGACACCGCGCGCAAGATCGTCGCCGACGCCAATGCCCGCGGCGCGGCGATCCCGCTGCCCACCGACGTGGTGGTGGCCAAGCAGTTCCTGCCCGACGCCGAGGCGACGGTGAAGGCGCTGGCCGACGTCGCCGACGACGATCTGATCCTGGACATCGGCCCGCAGACCGCCGCGCACTACGCCGACCTGATCGCCAAGGCCGGTACCGTGGTCTGGAACGGCCCGGTCGGGGTGTTCGAGTTCGACGCGTTCGGGCATGGCACCGAAACCCTGGCGCGCGCCATCGCCGCCTCGCCGGCGTTCTCCATCGCCGGCGGCGGCGACACCCTGGCCGCGGTCGACAAGTACGGCATCGCCGAGCAGGTGAGCTACATCTCCACCGGCGGCGGCGCGTTCCTGGAATTCCTGGAAGGCAAGACCCTACCGGCGGTGGCGGCGCTGCAGGCGCGCGGCGCGTGAGCGCCAACACCCTGTTCTTCGACCTGGACGGCACCCTGGTCGATTCGGAGGCCGGCATCGTCGGCAGCATCCGCCACGCGTTCGCCGAACTCGGGCGCCCGGCGCCCGAGCCGCAGCAACTGCGCGCCTGGATCGGGCCGCCGTTGCGCGACAGCTTCAACGACTACTTCCACGGCGATCCGCCGCTGGTCGAGCAGGCGCTGTCCCTGTACCGCGAGCGCTACGACGCGCAGGGCTGGCGCGAGCACACCGTGTTCCCGGCGATCGGCGCGGCGGTCGCGGCCTTGGCCGCGGCCGGCCATCGCTTCGCGGTGGTGACCTCGAAGAACGAGCGCTTCGCCCGGCGCATCGTCGAGACGCTGCCGTTCGCCGCGCACTTCGAGGAGATCGTCGGCGCCAGCGACGACGGCCAGCGCCGCTTCAAGCCGGACCTGATCGCCGAGGCCCTGCGGCGGCTGTCGCTGCAGCCGGCGCAGTGCGTGATGATCGGCGATCGGCGCATGGACATCGAAGGCGCCAACCATCACGGCATGCGCAGTATCGGCGTGCTGTGGGGCTTCGGCGACGCGGCGGAGCTGCGTCAGGCCGGCGCCAGTGCGCTGGCGCAGGTGCCGGCGCAGTTGCCGGGTTTGGCAGCTTGACAGCGGGGATTGGGGAGTTGGGATTGGGGATTCGTAAAAGCGGTGCCGCTGCGGCACGCGCGCATTTCCTCCATTCCCGGTTCCAGATGCGATGCCGGCCTGCGTCGCGTGCGCCGGTCGTAGCGCCAGGCCACCGCGTGGCGTGTCTGTCCGGGTGTTGGCGGCTTCGTCCGGCAGGGCCGGGAGCAGCACAGGAGCGCTGAGTCCGGGCTTGCCCGGCGTCGCGCCCGCGCCGCCGGCTGGGCACGGGCGAGGCGGCGCCGGCGCGGCCTCGAGTCCGCATACTGTCCCGCACTGTCTGCAAGACATGCATGAATCCGCAGCCGCCTATGCCGATTCGCCATCCTGCGGTAGCGGCGCCTGTGCTAGTTTTGACGGCTTTTCCAGGGAACGACGTCTCATGATCGAACGCCAGCGCCGCACCAAGATTCTCGCCACCCTCGGCCCGGCCACGGATCCGCCCGGCGTGCTCGAGGACCTGTTCCGCGCCGGCGTCAACGTCGTGCGCCTGAATTTCTCCCACGGCGACCCGTCCGGCCAGGCCAAGCGGGCCGCCGAAGTGCGCGCCGCCGCACAGCGCGTGGGCAGCGAAGTGGGCATCCTCGCCGACCTGCCGGGGCCGAAGATCCGCATCGAGCGCTTCGCCGCCGGCAAGGTGTCGCTGAAGGCCGGCGCGCGCTTCGACCTGGTCGCCGACGCCAACGCGCCGGCCGGCGACGAAAACGAGGTCGGCGTCAGCTACCTGGGCCTGCCCAACGACGTCAAGCCGGGCGACGTGCTGCTGCTCGACGACGGCCTGCTGCAGCTGCAGGTGGTCGAGGTCGACGGTTCGCGCATCGTCAACACCGTGCTCAACGACGGCGTGCTGTCCGACCGCAAGGGCCTGAACAAGCAGGGCGGCGGCCTGTCGCTGGGCGCGCTGACCGAGCGCGACAAGGAACTGATCGGCATCGTCGCCAAGATCGGCGTGGATTTCATCGCGGTGTCGTTCTGCCGCAACGCGCAGGACATGAACGACGCGCGCCGCATCGCCCGCGAGCACGGCTGCGACGCCGCGCTGGTGTCCAAGATCGAGCGCACCGAGGCGATCGAGAACCTGAGCGAGATCGTCGAGGCCAGCGACGTGGTGATGGTCGCGCGCGGCGACCTGGGCGTGGAGATCGGCGATGCCGAGCTGCCGGGCCTGCAGAAGAAGATCATTCGCGAGTCGCTGGCGCAGAACAAGGTGGTGATCACCGCCACGCAGATGCTGCAGTCGATGGTCGAGAACCCGATCCCGACCCGCGCCGAGGTGCTGGACGTGGCCAACGCGGTGATCGACGGCACCGACGCGGTGATGCTGTCGGCCGAGACCGCCGCCGGCGCCTACCCGGTCAAGGCGGTGCAGGCGATGGCGCGGATCTGCCTGGGCGCCGAGCGCCAGTTCGAGATGGACACCGACTTCGAGGCCGCGCAGCGCAACCTCGAGCGCGCCGACCAGGCGATCGCGATGGCGACCATGTTCCTGTCCGAGCACATCGGCCTGAGCGGCGTGGTCACCCTGACCGAATCCGGCGGTACCCCGCGCTTCCTGTCGCGGTTCCGCTCGAAGATGCCGATCTACGCGTTCACCCGCCACGACGGCGCGCGCCGCGGCATGGCGATGATGCGCGGCGTGTTCCCGATCAACTTCGACAGCCGCGGCCTGACCCCGCGCGAAGCGGCGCGTGCGGCGATCCGCCTGCTGGTCGAGGCCGAGCGCATGGGTCCCGGCGACCGCGTGGTGTTCACCAGCGGCGAGCACATGGAAACGCATGGCGCGACCAACACCCTGCGCCTGCTCGAAGTCGGCCCCGACGGCCGCGCCAGCGGCCTGGGCGAGCTGTAGCCGCAGCGCCGCCGCCACGCCGGCCCACGACCGCGCGCTGCGTCTGCAGCGCGCGGTTTTTTTTGCCTGTCCGGCTGGCGCCGCCGGTCGCCTGCCGGTGCACGCGACTGCGCATGCGGTCGCGGATTGCGTCTACCGGATGGAAACGGTTGCAGGCATTCCGTGAAGGAATCGGTAGCGTTTGCCGCGATATACTTCGGGTTTCCCCCCGTGCCATAGGAATTCCATGAGCATCGAACAGCTTGCCGAAACCGCACAGGCGATGGTCGCCCCGGGCAAGGGCATCATCGCGATCGACGAATCCACCAGCACGATCGCCAAGCGCTTCGCCAGCGTCGGCATCGAGAATGTCGAAGAGAACCGCCGCGCGTATCGCGAGCTGCTGCTGACCACGCCGAAGCTGAGCGACCACATCTCCGGCGCGATCCTGTACGACGAGACCATCCGCCAGAAGACCAAGGACGGCGTGCCGTTCCCGAAGTACATGGCCGAGCACGGCATCATTCCCGGGATCAAGGTCGACAAGGGCACGCATCCGCTGGCCGGCATGCCGGGCGAGCTGATCACCGAAGGCCTGGACGGCCTGCGCGCGCGCCTGGAGGAGTACTACAAGCTCGGCGCGCGCTTCGCCAAGTGGCGCGCGGTGATCACCATCGGCGAGGACATCCCGTCGGGCGTGTGCATCGAGACCAACGCGCACGCGCTGGCGCGCTACGCCGCGCTGTGCCAGGAGCAGGGCCTGGTGCCGATGGTGGAGCCGGAAGTGTTGATGGACGGCAACCACGACATCGAGACCTGCTACGAGGTCACCGAAGCCACGCTGCGTTCGCTGTTCGGCGCGCTGTACGAGCAGAACGTGGTGCTGGAAGGCACCATCCTGAAGGCCTCGATGGTCATCGCCGGCAAGGATTGCGACGAGCAGGCCAGCGTCGAGGAAGTAGCCGAGTCCACCGTGATGTGCCTGAAGAGCACCGTGCCGGCGATCCTGCCGGGCATCGTGTTCCTGTCCGGCGGGCAGACCGACGAGCAGTCCACCGCGCATCTCAATGCGATGAACCAGATCGGCACCCTGCCATGGCCGCTGAGCTTCTCCTACGGCCGCGCGATGCAGCAGGCCGCGCTGAAGCTGTGGTCGCAGGACATGAAGGGCAACTTCGCCAAAGCGCAGCAGGTGGTCTACGACCGCGCCAAGGAAAACGGCCTGGCCGCGCTGGGCAAGTGGCAGGACTGAGGTCCCGCTAGAAAGAGTCCACGAAAAACGCCGGCATCGCCGGCGTTTTTCGTTGCAACGCTCCTTCTCCCATCGGGACCATGACTCTTTTCGGGGGGAAGGAGCCCCGAAGGGGCGGAGGAGGGTAAGGAGCGCAGTCCCTGACAAATCTTGTTGGCGCGACACACCGCACAAGCCGCGAACTCAAGGCTTCAACGCAGCCGGCGCATGAAACCGGTAACCGCTGTTGCGCAGCGTCTTCACCGGCAGCGGCCGCCCGCTGATCTCCTCCACCCGTCGCCGCAGCCGGTACATCTGCGTGTCCAGCCGGCGCCGGTCGTGGTCGAGGAAGTTCACCCCGAGCGCCTCGGCGATTTCGCGGTGGCCCACGCTTTCGCCGGGTCGGCTCATCAGGCACTTGAGCACCAGCAGATCCTGGTGCGAGAGCGGAACCGACGGCGCGTCGGGCACGTTCAGGCGCGCGGCACCCAGCTCCAGCATCCAGCACGCTTTTTGCAGGCCCAGACGCCGGCCGAGCGCGGCCAGGGTCGCGGCCAGTTCGTCCAGGTCGGCGCCTTTGCCCAGGTAGTGGTCGGCGCCGATGTCGAGGCCGGTGACGCGATCGCGGCTGGTGTTGCGCGCACTGAACACCACGATGCCCAGCCGTTGCGCGCCTTGCCGCAGTTCGCCGATCAAGTCCAGGCCGCTGCCGTCGGGGAGTCCGATGTCGATCACCGCCAGGCCATGGCGCAGCGGATCGAACCGTTGCCGGAATTCCCTGACGCTGGCCGCGCACGTCGCGGCGTAGCCGAGATCGGCGAGGAACTCGCCGAGCTCCTCGCGCAGCACGGGTTCGTCTTCCAGCACGATCACCTCGCCCATCGCGGCAAACTCTTGGTGCATCATTGGCCGCTGTGACTCAAGCGGGTTCGGCGATCGTGCGGTATGGCAAATGATGGCGAAGTGGTTTCGCTGGTTTGTGGGCGCATGGCTGTACTGGGGTGCGGTGGCCTGTGTTGCGGCGCAACCGGGATGGGCGCCGCCTCGAACGTTGCCGCTGACCGCCGCGGCCGAGCATCTGGATGCGAGCGGATACCTGCAGCGCCTGGACGATCCGCAAGGCCGGCTGGATGCCCGCCAGGCCGCGGCGGCATCCGGCTGGACCCGGCTGCCCGCCAGTCTCAATGCCGGGTTCACCGCCAACACCGTGTGGCTGCGCGTTCCGTTGCGCGTGGACAGTGTAGCGTCCGCGGGCTGGATGCTGCGACTGAGCAATGCCGTCATCGACGATGCGCAGGCCTACGCCAGCGTCGACGGCGGCGCTTGGCAAGCGTTGGGCCATAGCGGCGAGAACGTCCGCCGCGACGCTTGGCCAGTGGACTACCGCAGCCCGGTGTTCCAGTTCGCGCCGTCGCGTCCCGGCGACTACGTGATCCTGCTGCGGCTGCAGAGCAAGAACGCGCTGGTCACCCGCCTCGACATCTGGCAGCGACTGCCGTTCGACAACCAGTCGCGGCGCGAGGGGCTGCAGTTCGGCCTGTACTTCGGCTTCTACCTGCTGCTGATCTGCTTGCATCTGCTGTTCTGGAGCGTGACGCGTGCGCCCATGAGCGGCCTGTTCGTCGCCTACCTCGGCGGCTGCGTGCTCAACGAGGCCATGTCGATCGGCCTGGTGCAGCAGGTGACGGGACTGCCGGTGGCGTGGAGCGACCGCCTGCTGGGGATCAGCATCGCCTGCAGCCTGCCGGTGGGATTCCAGATCGCGAGCAGGCAGTTGAACCTGCGCGCCCTGTATCCGCAGTTTGCGCGCTGGTCCATCCGCTTCCTGTGCGCCGCCGCGCTGGTCTGCGCCGCGCTCGTCGCGACCGGGCATTACGCACTTGGCATGCAGCCGGTGCAGACCCTGGCCTTGCTCGGCATCGCGGTGCTGACGGCGCTGGCGCTCCGCCTGCTGTGGAAACGCTACCCGCCCGCGGTGTTCTTCGCGCTCGCCTTCTTCCCGTTCTACCTGGGGGTGATGCTCGGATTCCTGCGCAATCTGGGCCTGGTCCCGGTGAACGCGTGGACCCAGTACGCCACCACCGTCGGCACCATGCTGCACATGACCGTGATGAGTTTCCTGGTCGTTGGCCGCTACGAGCGCCGGCGCCGCATCCGCGAGCGGCGCCACGCCAATGCCGCAGCGGAACTGGCGCGCCGGCACGGCATGCAGCTGGAGCGCGAGGTCGCGCTGCGCACGGCCGAACTGCATGGACAGATCCGCAGGCGGCAACGCCTGGAGGACGAACTGCGCGCCTCGTTGCAAACCGAACGCAGGGTGATGCAGGAGCAGCGCGAGTTCGTGGCGATGGTGTCGCACGAATTCCGCACGCCGCTGGCGGTGATCATGACCTCGGCGCAGCAACTGGCGCGCAAGCTGGAGGGACCGATAGAGCGCAACCGCGCGCGCTGCGGCAACATCCATGGCGCGGCGCAACGACTGCTGGCGCTGGTGGACGAGTACCTCGGCGCCGACCGCATGGACGCGACCACCGCGGACCTGCGGCTGCAGCCCTGCGCGCTGCGCGATCTGCTGGACGCGGTGTGTCGTGACTTCCCGCCGCAGCGCGTGGTCTGCGACTACCAGAGCGACGACGACAGCCTGGTCACCGACAGCGGACTGTTGCGCGTGGCCTTGCGCAACCTGATCGCCAATGCCGATCGCCATTGTCCGCCGGGCAAGCCGATCCGTATCCGCGTGCGCGGGCACGGCGAAGCGCTGCGGGTGGAGATCGCCAATGCGGGCGAGCGCATCGCCGCCGCCGATCGGCAGCGGTTGTTCCAGAAGTACTACCGGGGCGAGAACGCCAGGAACACGCCAGGCGCCGGGCTCGGCCTGTACCTGGTGCGCAGGATCGCCGAGCGTCTCGGCGGCTGGGTGGGGCTGGCCGGGGACGCTGCGGACGCGCCGGTCTGCTTCGTGCTGCTGCTGCCGCGGCGCCCGCAGGCGCAGGTCGAGCCGCTGCCGCCAGCGTTCGACGCCTGATCCGCAGCGTCGCGCTCGCGCTCGCGGATTCCGCGGCGCGGCGGCGCCGACATTCGGGCCGCACACGATGGGGCAAACCCACGCGCCGGCTTGCCGCGCGAGAACGGTGTGCCTGTCGGCCAGACCTTAACCGTTTGGCGAAGACCGCCGCCATTCGCGTTGCGGGAATGGCGGCGGCCTGGCCTCGCGACGCCTCGACGAGGCGTCCGTGGCCGCTGCCGGCTACTGCTGGATGATGCAGGTTTCCGCAGGCGCGACGGAGCTGCCCTGGCTGCAGGCGAGCGCGGGGACGCGAACGCCGCCATCGACGATCAGGATGGAATCGGTCGCGGCCGTGGCAGTGCTGCCGCCCGCGGCCTGGGCGCTCGCCGCCAGCTCCCTGGCGGTCTCGTCGTTGCTGGTGCCGGTAGTGCCGGTTTGCGCGGTCGCCGAGACCGAACTGTTGATCGCCTGCACCGTCGAATTTCCCAACTGAATGCCGGTGCCGGGACTGGTATCGCCGCCGGGCAGCACGCTCAACAGGCCATCGACATAGCTGACGGTGTAGTTGGACAGCCCCGCACCGCTGGCGCCGGAAGCGCTGATCGCGTAGGTGCCGACCGCGGCGCTGGCGGCCGAACCGCTGCTGCTCAGGCCGACGCCGGAGACCGTGTCGCCATTGAGCAGCCCTGACACGGTGTAGCCGGTCAGATTGATGCTGCTGCCGAAGGTCTTGCTGGCATCGGTGGCGACGATGCGCAACGTGGCCGGATCGACGCGCAGGTTGCCATCGACATAGCGGATGACGTAGTTGGACAGTCCCGCGCCGGTGGCACCGGAAGCGCCGATCGCGTAGGTGCCGACCGAAGCGGTGGCGGCCGAACCGGCGCTGCTCAGGTCGACGCCGGAAACCGCGTCGCCATTGAGCAGGCCGGACACGGTGTAGCCGCTCAGGCCGAGGCTGCTGCCGTAGGTCTTGTTGGCGTCGGTGGCGACGATGCGCAGCGTCGCCGGATCGACCGTCAGGCTGCCATCGACATAGCGGATGACGTAGTTGGACAGTCCCGAACCGCTGGCGCCGGAGGCGCCGATGGCATAGCGGCCGACCCCGGCGGTGGCGGCCGAGCCGCCGCTGCTCAGGGTCACGCCGGAGACCGTGTCGCCACCGATCAGGCCGGACACGCTGTAGCCGTTGAGGCTGGCAGTGCTGCCGTAGGTCTTGCCGGCGTCGCTGGCGGTGACCGTCAGGCTCGCCGGGGTGATGGTGATGCTGCCGGTTGCCGTATAGGCGATGTCGTAGCCCTGCTGGGTGGAATACAGCCCGCCGACCGCGATACCGCCATTGCCCGTGGTGTAGGTTCCCGCGTTCTTGCCGGCGGTCGCATAGGTCAACGACGAACCGAGCACCAGGTTGCTGTTGGGGGTGCCGCCCACCGTGTAGCTGGACGTGGTACCGCTGACGCCAGTGCCGTCGTAGGTCTTGTCCGCGCCGGAGACGGTGGCGGTGACCGTGAGCGACTTCAGGAAGCCACGCAGCAACGGCGACGTATGGCCCTCGTACATGCGCCAGGTCAGGCCGGTCCCGCCCTTGTCGTCGATGTTCCAGCCGGCGTCGGTGAAGGTGGACAACGTGGTCAGCTGGTTCCAGGTCTTGCCGCCGCTGTAGCCGTCGATGCTGCCGCCGGCATTGCCGGCGACGTTCAAGCCGGTGTTGATCGCGTTGCCGTTGGCATCGGTGGTGGCGAAGAAGCTGGCGACGATGCTGCCGTTGGAATTGGAACCGACCAGGCCGCCGACCGCATTGCTGCCGGTCACGCTGCCGGTGGCATAGGAATCGCGCAGCGTGTTGTTGTAGTTGACGCCGACCAGGCCGCCGACATACGCGCTGCCCGAGACATTGCCGCTGGCGTAGGTGTTGGCGATGGTGCCGTTGTAGTTGTAGCCGGCCAGCCCGGCGACATACATGTCGCCGGTCGCGGTGCCGGTGGCGTAGGCGGTCGCGATGCTGCCCTCGTCGTTGTAGCCGACCAGGCCGCCGATGTAATCGTCGCCGGAGACATTGCCCATGGCGTAGACCGTGCCGACGCTCGCCGAATCGTTGTAGCCGACCAGGCCGCCGACATAGCTCCCGCCCGACACGTTGCCGCTGGCGTAGGCCGATTCGATGCTGCCGCCGGACAGGCTGCCGACCAGGCCGCCGGTGTCGTAGGTGGTACCGGTCACGGCGCCGGTCGCATACACGTTGCCGATCGTGGTGCTGGAACTGCGGCCGACCAGGCCGCCGACGCTCTTGGTTCCGGAGACGTGTCCGCTGGCGTAGGCATTGTGGATGCTGCTGGACGCGGCGAGGCCGACCAGGCCGCCTGCGCTGGCGGTGGTCGCGGTGACGTCGCCGCTGGCATGGGCATTCTGGATACTGCTCTGGGTCGCGCTGCCGATGAGGCCGCCGACGTTGTTGCCGGTGGAGGAACTGGTGCTGGTCACGTTGCCACTGGCGCGGACATCGTCGTAGGTGCCCTGATAGTCGTTGCCGACCAGGCCGCCCACGGTGCTGCCGCCGGACACCGTGCTGGTCGACGACGAGGCGGACACCGATCCGGCGTTGTTGCTGCCGATCAGGCCGCCGACGTAGTTGCCGCTGTATGCGCCGCCGCTGGCGACGACGCTGCCTGCGGTCTGCGCGCCGGAGATCGCGCCGCCGTCGTTGTAGCCGACCAGGCCGCCGACGAAGTTGCCGGTGCCGGCTACGCTGCCCGCGGCGGAGACGCCGCTGAGGGTGCCGGCGTTCTGGCCGACCACGCCGCCGACATAGGCCAGGCCCGAGATGCTGCTGCCGGTCAGCGCGAGATTGCGGATCGCGCTGCCGCTACCGGTCACGCCGAACAGGCCGACGCTGTTTTCGGCGCCGCGGGCGATGCTCAGGCCGCTCACCGTGTGGCCGTATCCGTTCAAGCTGCCGGTGAAGGCGTGCGTGGCTTCGCCGACCGGATCGAAGCCGGCGCTGCTCCACATGCCGCTGGCGTTGCTGCCGGAGGTCTGGCTGGCATCGATGTCGGTGGACACGGTGTAGCTGGCCGCCAGGTTGTAAGCCATCAACTGCAACTGGTGGGCGTTGCCGATGCGGGTGCTGTACTCGCTGGCCAGGAACGGGCGCGTCTGCCCTTCGATCATGATCCAGGCCGCAGTGCCGTTGCTGTCCGTGGCCACGTACACGTCGCTGGTGCCGCCGACCAGCGACCAGGTGCCCAGCGCGCCATAGCTGGCGTGGGCATAGCGGTTGCCGCTGCCGATGCTGGCGACGTTGGACGAGGTCGAATTCTCGAAGCTGTAGCCGATCGCATTGGCCTGTCCGGAACTGCTCGCGTCCCAGTAGGCATTGCTGAGGCTCGAGTTGTAGCGGTGGTAGCCGACCAGGCCGCCGACCGACGCCGCCGACGTATTGGTGGCGGTCACCGTGCCGGTCGCGTAGACGTGATCGAGAGTCGCCTCGTAGGTATAGCCGACCAGGCCGCCGACCTCCGACGTCGCGCTGACGTTTCCGGTCGCATAGGCTCCGCTGATCGAGCTGCCGACGATCTGCCCGACCAGGCCGCCGGCGTTGTTGCCGGAGGCGGACACATTGCCGGAGGCGTAGACGTTGGCGAGGGCGCCGGAGCTATAGCCGACCAGGCCGCCGACATAGGCCTGGCCCGTTACATTGCCGGTGGCATAGGACGCGCTGACGGTGCCGGTATTGGACCCGACCAAACCGCCTGCGTAGCGGTAGGTGCCGCTCACGTTGCCAGTCGCGTACGCATCGCTGATGGTGCCGCCGTTGTAGGCGACCAGCCCGCCGAAATAGGTTCCGCTCGCGCTGACCGCGCTGCTGGAATGGCTGGCGGTGATGGTGCCGTCGGCGTTGTAGCCGACCAGGCCGCCGACGTAGTTGGCGCCGCCGACGCTGCCCGTGGCGTAGACATTGCTGAGCGTGGCCCGGCTGGTGCCGGCGAGGGCGCCGACATAGTTGCTACCGGTGACGCTGGCGTTGACCAGGCCCAGGTCGCGGATGGTCGCGGTGCCGACATAGCCGAACAGGCCGACGTAGTTGTTCCCCGAGTTGATGCTCAGGTTGCTGATCGTGTGGCCCAGGCCGGCGAAGGTGCCGGAGAACTCGCCGGAGACCGTGCGGGCGATGATCGGCGACCCGTAGGTGGTGCCGCTGGCGTCCAGGTCCGCGGCCAGGGCGTAGTTGCCGGTATTGCCCACCACGTTCTGCAGATCGTCCAGGGAGCGCAGCAGGGTGTAGGCGTCGCCATTGATGCTCAGCTGGGCGTTGCTGCCGCTGAGCGTGACCGGGGCGTTGACGCGGTAGTCGCTGCCGCTGGTTGCGGCGCCGTTGGCGGTGTAGCCGCCGTAGTTCAGCACCAGGCCGGCGTTGCTGCCGGTGGCGGTGATCGCGGCATTGAGGTTGATGTCGTTGTAGGCATCCAGGGTCAGCGTGGAGTTGCCGCCCCAACTGATCGCCGCGTTCACGTTGATGTCGCCGCTGCCGCTGGTCACGGTGCCGGGGCCGCTGGCGGTGGTGCTGGTGGTGATCAGGGTGACGTTGGTGCCGCCGTCCAGCGTGCTGCCGATGGTGCCGGCCGCGGCGCTGTCCACGGTCAGGTCTTCCGGATCCACCAGCCAGGTGCCGGCGCTGCCGTTGCCGGCTGCCCTGGCGCCGACGGCGATGCCGCCGAAGTCCACGTGGTGGCCGCTGGTTTCGATGCTGCCGCCGTCGCCGCTGCCGGCGGCATTGGCGCGCAGGCTGCCATGTACCGCGGTGTCGCCGTTGGACCAGACCACGATCGAGCCGCCGTTGCCGTGCGCGGTGGCGCTGGCGTCGAGCACGCTGCCGCTGCCGACCGTGGCCGAGCTGGCCTGCAGCAGGTTCTCGCCGCCCTGGTAGCCGCCGCCGATGCGGATGCTGCCGCCGGCGTCGGTGCCGCGGGCATCGATGCGGCCATTGACCGTCACGCCGGCATCGGACAGGACCTGCACGCTGCCGCCGCGGCTGCCGGAGACGTCGATGCTGCCGCTGCTGGCCACATCGCCGCCGTTGGCGACCAGCCGGATGCTGCCGCCGGAGGTGTCGATGGCGGAGGCTTCGAGCGCGCCGGTGTTGTTGACCAGCAGCTCGGACAGGCCGGTGCTGGCCGCCTGCAGCAAGATCTGTCCGCCGCCGGCGGTGAGCGTGCCGCTGTTCTCCACGGCCGCGCCGGCGCCGCTCGCCGCCTGGGTGGAGGCGGCGAGCAACTGCAGGCCGATCGCGCCGGCCGCGTCCATCGTCACCTGCACCTGGTCGGCGGAGAGCAGCCGGATGGCGCCGCCGTTGGCGCTGATCGTGCCGCTGTTGGCGACATGGTTGCCGACCAGGTTGACCGAGCCGCCGTCGGCGGCGGTGATCCGTCCATGATTGATCACGCTGGCGGCCGCGGCATCGCCGCGGCCGAGCAGGTAGCCGTCGCCGTCGTCGTCGGCCAGGCCCAGCGAGCTGGCGACCAGGCCGCCGACATTGACCTGGGCATGGCGGCCGAACAGGATGCCGGCCGAGTTGATCAGGAACACGTTGCCGTTGGCGCGCAGGCTGCCGTCGATGGCGCTGGCGCCATGGCTGGCATCGATCAGGTTGAGCGCCACCGCCGAGCTGGAGGGCTGGGCGAACACCACGCTGGCGTCCTTGCCGATGTTGAAGCTGTTCCAGTTGAGCACGGCCTTGGCCGCGTTCTGGTCGATGGTCAGCGTGCTGCCGTGCTGCGACACGCTGGCGCCGGTGGCGCTGGACAGCGAGGGCAGGCCGCTGGCGTGCGCCGGCGCGGCCAGCGCCCAGGCCAGGGCGAGCGGCAGCAGCGGCGCCAGCAGGCGCGCGGCGCCGGAGGTGCCGCCGCCGGCGTGGCCGGCGGCGACTTCGGAGGCGACCTGGAGCACGCCGAGATTGCGGTTGAAGACGAGGCGATAGATGCGGTTCATGGCGTTCCCCAGATCAGAAAGTGAGGCCGAAGCGGGCCCAGTAACGTACGTTCTTGCCGTCGGCCGGCTCGGTGCCGCCGGTCGGCTTGGCCGCGGCCAGGTCGAACGACAGGCCCTGCCAGTGGGGAAGGCGGAAGTTCAGGCCGACGCCGGGTCCCTGGAAGGTGGTGACGGCGTCGTAGACGGCACGGTTGGCCCCGTTGGGATAGACCCGGCCGTAGTCGTAGAACACGCTGGCGGTCAGCAGTTCGTCCCAGGGGCGGCCGCCGAACGGCGAGGCGGCGCCGGCGAAGCCCGGCGCGTCGATCTGGTATTCCAGGCTGGAGTCGAAGCCGCGGTCGCCCAGCGCGCCGCCGAGCGCGAAGGCGCGCACGCTGGTCGGGCCGCCAAGCGAGAACTGCTCCAGCGGCGTGAGCGCATCGTCGCTGTATTGGCCGTTGAGGCGCAGCTGCAGGCGCTGGGTGGCGGTCAGGCCCTGCAGGCGGGTGTAGGCCAGGCGCGCGACCAGGAAGTGGCGGTCGTGCTGCGCGTACAGGTAGTCGGTGCGTTGCGAGTCGTCGTCCAGCGCGCTGCGCACGCTGAGCTGCAGGGCGTCGATCGCATGCCGCTGGCGATCGTCATGGCGCAAGGCGGCGCCGAGTTCGACCACGTCGAACTTCTGCTTGGACAGCAGCACGCCCAGGCCCTGGATGCGCGAGCTTTCCTGGATCAGGTGCAGCCAGGCCTGCATGCGCCAGGCGTCGGTGTTGCGGAACTTCCAGTCCAGGCCCAGCGATTTCTGCTGGGTCGGGCCCTGGATGCCCAGCGCGGCGAAGGCGCCGGTGTCCAGGTTGATCAGGCTGCGGGTGTAGGCGGCATTGACGCTCAGGCCGTCGACGTCGGCGATCGGCACCTGGTAGGCGAAACTGCCTTGCCAGTTGTTGGCCGGATCCAGCGCATAGGCGTAGCTGGCGGAGAGGTGGTCGCCCAGGCCGAGCGGATTGTTCCAGTCCACGCCGAGCTGGGCACGGTAGCGGCCGATGCTCTCGGTGCCGTAGTTGCTGGCGCCGACGCTGACCTGCAGCGGGCGGTCCTCGCTGGCCTGGATCACCACGTCGGTCTCGCCCAGCTGTGCGCCGGGCTTGAGCACCGAGGTGACGGACACGCCGGGCAGGTCGCGTGCGTAGAGCAGCGCCGACTGCAGGTCCTGCTGGCGCAGGATCTGGCCCTGCAGGGCCAGCGCGGGGCTGGCGATGAGGCGGTCGTCGTAGCGGCGCGTGCCCTCGACGGTGATCTTGCCGACGCGGCCTTCGGCGACGCGGATCTCGACGCTGCGATCGGCGCCGATGGTCTGCACCGGCAGGTAGGCGCGGGCGACCAGGAAGCCGGCCTGGCGATAGGCCTGGGTCAGGGCATCGGCGATCTGCTGCAGCTGGGCGAAGCTGAGCTGGGCCGGCAGCGCCTGGCCGCCGAGTTCGCGCAGGCGCGCATCGGCCAGCGCCTGCAGGCGCTGCGGGGTGATGTCCTGGCGCGGATGTTCGCCGACGCCGGTCACGCGGATGGCCTGCACGGCGATGGGCGCCGCCGCCGCGGCAGGCGTACTGGTTGGGACGGCGCTCGCATCCTGGGCGAAGGCGGCAGGGCAGGCCATGACCAAGGCAAGGCTGGTCGCCCACGGCAGGACGAACAGGGCTTTCGCCAGCGCATTCGGACGCGGCTGACGGCAAGAGGTCTTGGTCATTGTGAAGTAAAAATAGTGTGAAGTTGGCGCAATGTATCGCCGCCACTGCGCGCCAATCTGAGCAAATCTGAGCGCGCGCCCGTGCAGGCTGTCACACCCTGACAGCGTGAGGGGAAAATCCCTACAGCGGACGTTTCAGGCCGTCGCCTGCGCAGCAGTGTGCGAAGCATGGCGAGGTAGTGGCGATGTCCGCGCGAGCAGCGGGGGATGGCGCCACAACGCTGTGCGCGGGGAGCTTGCAGGCCGTCGCTGGCGTAAGCCAACTGCCGGTGTGCATGCCACACCTTGGCGGCGGCGTGATCGTAGGCTCGCCGCTTCGGTACCGCATGCCTGCTGTAGGGTGCCGAGTCTTTCGGCAACCGCGATACGCATGGCCTGGGTAGGTATTTGGCAGGCTACGCCAGGACCGATCGCGGAAACACGGCAGGATGCAGGCCAGGTTGGATGAGCGCGATGCCTGCCAGCGGATGTCGCAGCGTGGGGGCGGCTCAGGCCACCTGTGTCTGAGCCGCCTGCAGCAACGAGACCTGCATCAGCGCCTGCTGGTAGGCCTTGTAGGCGGCCTCGTTGTAGGCGACCAGGATCACCCGCTTCGGCACCGCATGCGCGCGCTGCCAGGCGGTGGTTTCGGCCACCGCGATGCGCGCGGCCTGGTGCAGCGGATACCCGTAGACGCCGCAGCTGATCGCCGGAAACGCCACCGAGTGCAGGCCCATCTGTTCGGCCAGGCGCAGCGAGCGCCAGTAGCAGTTGGCCAGCAGCGCCTGTTCGTCGTGCGCGCCGTCGCGCCATACCGGACCGACGGTGTGCAGCACATGGCGTGCCTTGAGCCGGTAGCCGGCGGTGGCGCGAACCTCGCCGACCGGGCAGCGCACGCCGGGCTTGAGTTCCGGAAGCCGCAGGCATTCGTCCAACAGCTGCGGACCGGCGGCGCGATGGATCGCCCCGTCCACGCCGCCGCCGCCGAGCAGGGATTCGTTGGCGGCGTTGACGATGGCGTCCACGTCCAGTTCGGTGATGTCGCCTTGCCAGATTTCGATCTTCATGCCGGGATCTTTATGGGATTCCAATGATGGAAACGTGATGAACGTGGAGTTCGCGCCGCGCCGATGCAACGGCGGCTTAACTGGCGAACGGCAAGACTGCAGCGTCTTCATCTCAGCGCCTGCGACATGAACCGGAACCAGCCGTCACCCCCCATCGCCGAGGCCCTGGCGCGTGGCGAGATCGTCAAGGCAATCAAGCTGTTGCGCGCGCAGAGCGGCATGGACCTGCGCAGCGCCAAGCTGCAGGTGGACGCGTGGCTGCAGGCCGGGGCGGCGCAGGCGGTCGCGGAGATGCTCGACCGGCACGCCGGCGCCGCCCAGACCCCAACCGGGGCATCGCTGCGCGCGGACACGGATCGGTTGCCGCCGGCGGCGTTGCTGGCGCTGGGCCAGGGGCAACTGCTGCAGGCGATCAAGCTGACCCGCGAGCAGCATCCGGGCATGCGCCTGCGCGAGGCCAAGGAATTGGTCGAGCGTTACCGCGACCGCAATGCGCCGCGCGCAGGTACGCCGCCGACCGTGGCCGGCGGCGATCGCCCCGGCGCGTGGCTGTGGGGCATGCTGGTGCTGCTGGTGGCCGCCGCGGTGACCTTCTGGTGGTGGCGCGGCTAGCGGGATTGTTCTGCTGACGGTCTGCAGGTTGTGGGAGCGACTTCAGTCGCGAGGGGCTTCGCCAGCAAGGCCCGTCGCGACTGAAGTCGCTCCTGCAAGCAAGGTAGTGGGGTCGGAAACTTGCCGAGGCGAGCGCAATTGCGCTCCAGCGCGACGCATCCGATTCCCCATGCGGCGCAGCCTACAGCCAGCGCCTCACCTGCGCGCAATAGCGGTCGTAGGCGCTGCCGAAGTGCGCGCGCAGGCGCGCCTCCTCGAACGGGATCACCACGCGTTGCAAGGCAAGCAACGGCAACGGCAGCAGCAGGAGCGCCCACGGCCAGCCGATCTGCACGCACAGGCCGACGTAGCTCAGCACCAGGCTCACGTACATCGGGTTGCGCGTGTAGCGGTACGGGCCGCGCAGCACCAGGCTGGATGGATTGCGTTCGGGCAGCACGGTGGTGCGCCGCTGCACGAACAGCGCCAGACACAGCAGCGACAGCAGCAGCCCGGCGACGGCGACCACGCCACCGGCCAGCTGCATCCAGGCCAGCGCACGGCCTTGCGGCAGCGGCAGGGTCAATGCGTGCTGCAGCCATGCGCCGATCAGCATGGCGGCAATGAAATGCGCGGGCGATGTGGTGCGCACCAGCAGCGGGATACGCGCGTACCGGTCCTGCCGCTGCCCGCTTGCTTGATCGCTCAACCCTGCTTCTCCTGTCCCCTAGGCTCCGTGCAGCGCCACTGTAACGCGCCGCAGGTCAGCCGGGGAGCGTGCCATCGTTCGCCGCGGCGGCCGCGATCAGTCTGCTGGCGGCGTGCGCTGCAGGCATGCGCCAACGCGCGGGCTGTGCAGCGCTGGCGCAATGGTGTTCACTTGGTCCGCTGTACACGCGTCGCCTTCCTCCTTCTTCCAATACGCATTCCATGCCCGCTCCCACATCCGCTTCCGCTGCTTCCCTCGCGCCACGCCGCCGCGTCATCCTCGAAGACGACATCGACGGCTTCACTCCCGCGCAGCTGCTGTTGCTGCAATCGCCCGAGGTCGAGGTGCTCGGCATCTCGGTGGTCAGCGGCAACATCTGGCGCGACGAAGCGCTGGCGCACACGCGCCGCCTGCTGGAAATCGCCGGGCGCGGCGAGGTGCCGGTGCTGCCCGGGCCGGTGCATCCGCTGCTCAACAGCGAGCTGGCCACCGAGCGCTGGGAGGCGCTGTACGGCAAGCTGCTGTGGAAGGGCGCGTGGACCCGGCAATGGATCGAGCACGACACCGTGCAGAGTTCGCCGCGCTACCACGCGCACGACGTGGTGCCCGACCTGGCGCTGGGCAATCCGTCGGTGGTGCACGTCGCGGACGAGCCGGCGGCGCTGTTCATGCTCCGCAAGGTGCGCGAGTTTCCCGGCGGAGTCAGCATCGTCGCCACCGGCCCGCTGACCAATCTGGCGCTGGCGCAGCGGCTGGATCCGCAATTCGCGTCGCTGGCCAAGGAACTGGTCTACATGGGCGGCAGCCTCAACCCGCGGCAGCGGCGCGACAGCGTGTCGGCGCGGCAGTTCGCGCGCGAGTTCGTCAATTCGCCGCGGCGCGAATTCAACATCCGCTGGGATCCGGAAGCGGCGAGCATCGTGATGCGCTCGCCGTGGCGCAAGATGGTGATGGTGCCGGTGGATCCGTCCACCGCCACCGAGCTGACCCCGCAGCTGCTGGCGCGGATGAGCGCCGCCGACACGCCGATCGGCCATGCGCTGCGCCGGCGCGAGCCCGGCTTCCCGCTGTGGGACGAGCTGGCCACCGCGCTGTGGCTGCATCCGGAACTGGCCACCGTCACCGAGACGCTGTACGTGGACACCAACACCGAGTTCGGCGCCGGCTACGGCGACATCCTGTCGTGGGCGCCGGGCTACCAGCCCGGCCTCGGCGAACAGGCGCAGCAGGTGGTGCGCGAGGTCGATGTGGACGCGATCGAACGCCTGCTGGTGGAACGCCTGACCGCGCCGCAGCCGCCGGCGCTGGGCCTGCCGTTGCCGGGCTGAGGCGTTCCAACGCGACTGTTCGCAGAGGGGGGAGTCTTGCGCGAACCGCGCGTCGCAGGCGACTCTGCGGATCGACAGCGCGCGTCGGCCCCCACTCATCGAGACAACCGTCATGCAGATTCCACAGACGTGGCAAGCCGGCATCCAGCGCAATACCGAGCTGTTGCGTGGCTACGCGCAACTGCTGCAGGAGTTCTCCGCGCCGCCGCTGCCGCCAACCGCGGATGGCGCCGGCGCCATCGCCACGCTGGTCGCGGCCACGCGCGCCGATGGCGCGGCCGCGCAGCGGCACGCGCAGCAGGCGCTGGCGCAGATCGAACGCGGGAATCCGCGGTTGTGTGCGGTGACGCGGCCGTTGCCGGCGCGTGCCGAGGCCGATGCCGCGCGCGTGCAGGCGGCGCTGGCCGGCGGCGGCGAGGGCGGTGCGCTGGCCGGGGTGCCGTTCGTGGTCAAGGACCTGTTCGATGTGGCCGGTCTGCCGACCACGGCTGGCGCCGCGTTGCGCGCCGCCGTGCCGCCGGCCACGCACGACGCGGCGGTGGTGCGGCGTCTGGCCGACGCCGGCGCGGTGCTGGTCGGCACCGCCAACATGGACGAATTCGCCTACGGCTTCGCGACGGTCAACGCGCACTACGGCACCACTGCCAATCCGCACGATCTGCAGCGCCTGGCCGGCGGTTCTTCCGGTGGCTCGGCCGCGGCGGTGGCGGCGCGCTGGGTGCCGTTCGCGCTGGGCTCGGACACCAACGGCTCGATCCGCGTGCCGGCGGCGCTGTGCGGCATCTACGGGCTGCGCCCGAGTCACGGCAGTCTGGAGATGGACGGCGTGTTCCCGTTCGTCGAGGCCTTCGACGTGGTCGGCCCCTTCGCGACCTCGGTCGCCGACCTGCGCACGGTGTACGCGGCGATGCGCGGGCACAGCCTGGCGCCGGTGGACACCGCTGCGTTGCGCGTGGCGCGGCTGGGCGGCTGGTTCCAGCGCAACCTCGATCCGGAGCTGGAGGCCGGCCTGGCCGCGCTGCATGCCGCGCTCGGCGGCCATGCGTTGCGCGAACTGCCGCAGGCCGAACGCGCGCGCGCCGCGGCGTTCGTGATGACCGCGGCCGAAGGCGGCTATCGCCATCGCCAGGCGCTGGCCACGCACGGCGCGCGTTTCGATCCGGCCACGCGCGATCGCCTGCTCGCCGGCCTGCAGCTGCCGGCGGCGGCCATCGCCGATGCCCAGCGCTTCGGCGCCTGGTTCGCTGGCGCGATGCAGCGTCTGTGGGACGAGGTCGATGTGCTGCTGGCGCCGGCCACGCCGTGCGCGGCGCCGCGCATCGATCAGGAGACGATCCAGATCGACGGCGTGGCGGTGTCGGCGCGCGCCAACCTCGGCATCTTCACCCAGCCGCTGGGCCTGGCGCGTTGCCCGGTGCTGGCCGCGCCGCTGTACCGTCCCGGGCGCCTGCCGCTGGGCGTGCAACTGATCGCCGCGCCGGGACGCGAGGACCGCCTGTTCGCGCTCGCCGCGCAGCTGGAACGCGATGGCCTGATCGGTTCGACCCCGCCGTCGCTGGAGCCGCGCTGATGCTGCACACCTTGCGTTCCCGGCGCGGCATGGTGGTCGCGCCGCACCATCTCGCCGCGCAGGCCGGGCGCGATGTGCTGCGCGACGGCGGCAACGCGGTGGAAGCCGCCGTGGCGACTGCCGCGTGCCTGGCCGTGGTCTATCCGCACATGACCGGCATCGGCGGCGACGGCTTCTGGCTGATCGCCGAAGCCGATGGCCGCGTGCAGGCGATCGATGCCTGCGGCCGCGCCGCGCAGGCGGCCACGCTGCAGCACTATGCCGGGCAGGCGACGATTCCCTGGCGCGGTCCGGGCGCGGCCAACACCGTCGCTGGCACCGTGTCCGGCTGGGCGCTGGCATTGCAGCAGAGCGACGCGCAGCTGCCGCTGCAGCGCCTGCTCGAGGACGCCATCCAGCACGCCGCGGCCGGCGTGCCGGTCACCCTCGGCGGTGCCGGCGTCGCCGCGGCCAAGAGCGCCGAACTGCGCGCGCAGCCGGGCGCCTATTCGGAGATCTTCGAAGCTGCCGGCCGGCCGTTGCGCGAAGGCGAGCTGCTGCGCCAGCCGCAGTTGGCCGCCACGCTGCAGCGCCTGGCCGCGGACGGCCTGGACGATTTCTATCGCGGCGCGCTGGCGGCCGACATCGCCGCCGATCTGCAGGCCCTGGGCAGTCCGCTGCGCGCCAGCGACCTGGCCGCGCACCGAGCCGAGGCCAGCGTGCCGCTGTCGGTGGCGATCGCCGGCGCGCGCCTGTACAACCACGCACCGCCGACCCAGGGCCTGGCCTCGCTGCTGATCCTGGCGTTGTTCGATCGTCTGGCCGTCGACCAGGCAGACGGCTACGCGCACCTGCACGGGCTGATCGAAGCGACCAAGCAGGCGTTCCTGGTGCGCGACGCACACATCGGCGACCCGGCCTGGATGACGCTGGACGCGCAAGCCTTGCTCGACGATGCCGGCGCGCTCGACGCGATGGCCGCACGCATCGATCCCGCGCGCGCGCTGCCGTGGCCGCAGCCCTCGCAGGCCGGCGACACGGTGTGGTTCGGCGCGATCGACGGCGCCGGCCGCGCGGTCAGCTGCATCCAGTCCACCTATTTCGAATTCGGTTCCGGGCTGGTGCTGCCGCGCAGCGGCATCGTCTGGCAGAACCGCGGCTGCAGCTTCCGTCTCGCCGCCGACGGTTGGAATGCGTTGGCGCCTGGGCGCAAGCCGTTCCACACGCTCAATCCGGCGCTGGCGCGCTTCGACGACGGCCGGCTCATGGCCTACGGCACCATGGGCGGCGAAGGCCAGCCGCAGACCCAGGCGGCACTGTTCAGCCGCTATGCGCGTTTCGGCATGCCGTTGCAGCAAGCGCTCAGCGCGCCGCGCTGGTTGCTCGGCCGCACCTGGGGCGAGGACAGCACCACGCTCAAACTGGAGGACCGGTTCGATCCCGCCGTGGTGCAGGCATTGCGCGCGGCCGGTCATGTCGTCGAACTGTTGCCGCCGTTCACGTCGGTGATGGGCCACGCCGGCGCGCTGGTACGCGAGACCGACGGCACGCTGTGCGGCGCCAGCGACCCGCGCAGCGATGGCGCGGTCGCGGGCTGGTAGTCAGCGCCTGCGGCTTGCGATGGCAATGTCCCACCACAGCGAAGTCCTCGCCCGCGCCAGAGCGCTGGTGGATGCGGCGATGACCGATCCGCAGCGCTGCTCCGCGCATCTGGCACAGGCCGAGTCGTTGCTCGTCGCCGCAGCGGCGTCGGCACCGGACGATATCGCGCTGCTCACCTGCCTGGGCGCGGTGCGCTGCGATCTGGGGAACTACGGCGATGCGGTCGAGGTGTTGCAGCACGCTGTACGGCTGCGTTCGGACGACCGCAACACCTACTTCAATCTCGGCGTCGCGCTGCTCAACAGCGGCAGGCGCCGCCAGGCCATGGACCGCTTCCGGCAGGCGGCAACGCTGCAGGGGTCGGCGGCGACCTGGGAAGCCTATTTCGATCCTCATGCGCAATGAAGCGCTGTGTGCTTCATGCCGGCGAGGGACAAAGCGAGCACACGCCGCGCCGCCGCCGACGCTTCCATACTATGGCGGTCGCGCGACGACGCAGCCGCTTCCACGCCGAGCGCCAGGCCCCACAGGAACCGAAGCCGCCATGCCGACCTTCTCCCGCTTCACCCGCTATTTCATGGAAGTGGCGCATTGGCGCAGCATCCGCCGCGCCTCCGAGGCGCTGCATGTGTCGGCGTCGGCGATCGACCGGCAGATCCTCAAGGCCGAGCAGGAGTTGGGTGTGCAGTTGTTCGAGCGCCTGCCGAGCGGCTTGCGCCTGACCAGCGCCGGCGAGTTGCTGCTGGTCGATGTGCGGCGCTGGGAGAAGAGCTATCAACGCACGCTGGAGCAGTTCGACGAACTGAAGGGCCTGCGCCGCGGCCACGTCGAGATCGCGATGATCGATGCGTTGAGCGAGGGCATCGTGGTCGATGCGCTGGCGCAGCTGATCGACGAGCACCCGGGCCTGACCTTCGGCCTGCAGACCGAGGACAACCAGAAGGTCGCCGACAAGGTCGTTGCGGCGGAGGTGGACTTCGGCCTGCTGTTGGACCCGGTCAGCGGCATCGATCTGGAGGTGGTCGCCTTCGCCGAGATTCCGCTGGGCATCTGCATGCCGGTCGGGCATCCGCTCAGCGGTAAGGCCAGCCTGCAATTGAACGAGGTCCTGGACGACCATCGCCTGCTGCTGCCGGCCGCGCCGCTGATCGTCAACGAACACGCCAAGGTGGTGTACCAGCGCCAGCACATCGACACGCGCCGCTGCATCCGCTGCAACGACGTGCGCACGCTGCGCGCATTGGTGCGCCAGGGCGTGGGCGTGGGCTTGCTGTCGCAACTGGATGTGCTGGCCGATCTGGCCGACGGGCGGCTGGCCTTCGTACCCCTGCGCGAAGGCCTGGCCAAGCCGATGACGCTGTCGCTGTGCGTGGCCCCGCAGCGGCAACTGTCCAAGGCCGCGCAGACCATGCTGAAAGCGCTGGCGCCGCGGGTGGAAGCGATCCTGGAGCCGCGTTAGCCGGGAGCGCGGTCGAGGTTGAAGCCCCTCCGGCACGCGCACCGCCAGCCCACGACATCCCTGTAGGAGCGGCTTCAGCCGCGACCGATTCCTACCGGCGCCAGCCAAGGTCTGCCGTTCGAACGCCCACAGCGCAGCACACGCATCCCATCCTCTGCACGCGAATGAGCGCGCGGACCGTCGTCGCGTTGCATTTTTTGCACTGCCTGTG
Organism: Xanthomonas bonasiae; assembly: GCF_017163705.1. Lineage (GTDB taxonomy): Bacteria > Pseudomonadota > Gammaproteobacteria > Xanthomonadales > Xanthomonadaceae > Xanthomonas_A > Xanthomonas_A bonasiae. The sequence continues at coordinate 94,843 of NZ_JAFIWB010000006.1, read as the reverse complement.
CGCGAAAACGGTGTTTGCCCGGTTTCGGTGCGGTTCGTATAGTGGATTGAGCCCGGCAAAAGCCGTGTTCCCTGGAAATAAGTTTTTGAATTGAAAGAACTTCTTTCCGCGCGTGGCGCCGGTGAAAGCTCCCGCCGATCGCCTGTCCCGTTCCGCCCGACTTCCAAGCGAACCCCGTCATGCGCGACACCCTTCGACATCCCGGCCACCACGGCGGCCGCACCTGAGCCGGCAGCGGCCATGCTGATGCCGGGGTCCCGCCCAGGCCTGCGTGCGGTCGCGCGCTGCGACGCGCTCGGCGTGGCGCCGTATAGCGACACCGCCGACGGCCTGTTCCGCGGCTGGCTGAGCCCGGCGCATCGCGCCAGCGTGGCGGCCGTGGCCGAGTGGATGGGCGAGGCCGGCCTGCACACCCGCATCGACCCGGCCGGCAACCTGCTCGGCCGCTACGAGGGCGTCGCCGCGCAGGCGCCGGCGCTGCTGATCGGCAGCCACCTGGACAGCGTGCGCGATGCCGGCCGCTACGACGGTCCGCTCGGGGTCATGCTCGGCATCGAATGCGTGGCTGCGCTGCATGCGCAGGACCGCCGGTTGCCGTTCGCGATCGAAGTGATCGCCTTCGGCGACGAGGAAGGCTCGCGGTTCCCGGCGTCGATGCTGAGCAGCCGCGCCGTCGCCGGCACGCTGGATCCGGCGGCGCTGCAGGTAAGCGACGGCAACGGCATCGCGCTGGTCGATGCGCTAGCCGCCTGGGGCCTGGACATTGCGATGGTGCCTAACGCGGCGCGCGCGCCGCACAGCGTGCTGGCCTATCTGGAAGCGCATATCGAGCAGGGGCCGGTGCTGGAGGCCGAGGGCCTGGCGCTGGGCGCGGTCAGCGGCATTGCCGCGCAGCGGCGCTATCGCGCGCTGCTGGTCGGCCGCGCCGGCCATGCCGGCACCACGCGCATGGATCTGCGCGCCGATGCGCTGGCCGCCGCCGCCGAATGCGTGCTGGCGGTGGAGCAGGTGGCGCGCAGCGGCCCTGCGGACCTGGTGGCCACGGTCGGGCGCCTGCAGGTGGCGCCGGGCGCGGTCAACGTGGTGCCGGGGCGGGTCGAATTCTCGATCGACGTGCGTGCTGGCGACGACGCCGTGCGCGATGCGGCGGCCGAGGCGATCACGCAACGCCTGCATGCCATCGCCGCCGCGCGCGGCGTGCAGTTGCAGCTGCACTGCGTACAGGACCTGCCGGCCAGTCCCTGCGCTCCGCGCCTGGTCGCCGCGCTGGAAGCGGCGATCGCCGCGCAGGGCATCGCGCCGCGGCGGCTGGTCTCCGGCGCCGGCCATGACGCGATGGTGATGGCGGCGCTGTGCCCGACCGCGATGCTGTTCCTGCGCTGCGCCGGCGGCGTCAGCCACCACCCGGCCGAACACGTGGATCCCGCCGATGCCGATCTGGCGGTGGCGGCGATGCTGCACTTCATCGAGTCCCTGGGAGACACCCTTGTCCGTTGACCCGCTGCACGCCGACCTGTTCGGCGAAATCGATCCGCCGCAACGCCTGCTGATGGGCCCGGGCCCGGTCAACGCGCATCCGCGCGTGCTGCGCGCGATGTCCGCCGACCTGCTCGGCCAGTTCGATCCGGAAATGACCGGCTACATGAACCAGGTGATGGCGCTGTACCGGCCGCTGTTCGGGACCGAGAACCGCTGGACCTTCCTGGTCGACGGCACCGCGCGCGCCGGCATCGAGGCGGCGCTGGTGTCGCTGGTGGCGCCGGGCGATCGCGTGCTGGTGCTGAACTTCGGCCGCTTCGGCCTGCTGCTGGGCGAGATCCTCGGCCGCATCGGCGCGGTGGTCGAGAACGTGGAGGCGCCGTGGGGCGAGGTGGTGCCGATGGACGCGGTGGCCGATGCGATCGAACGCTTCGCGCCGAAATTGGTCGCCTGCGTGCATGGCGACACCTCGACCACGATGGCGCAGCCGCTGGATGGCCTCGGCGCGCTGTGCCGCGCCGCCGGCGCGCTGTCCTATGTCGATGCCACCGCGACCATCGGCGGCATGCCGATCGCCAGCGACGCCTGGGGCGTGGACGTGGTCACCGGCGGCCTGCAGAAGTGCCTGGGCGGGCCGTCCGGCTCGGCGCCGATCACCGTGTCCGCGCGCGCCGCCGAGGCGATCTTCGCGCGCCGCCACGTCGAGCGCGGCATCGTCCGCGACGACATCGCCAACGGCAGCGGCGTGCGCATCGGTTCGAACTATTTCGACCTGGCGATGGTCATGGACTACTGGTCCGACAAGCGCCTGAACCACCACACCGAGGCCACCAGCATGCTATACGCGGCGCGCGAGTGCGCGCGCGTGGCGCTGCAGGAAGGCCTGCCGGCGCGCTTCGCCCGCCATGCCGCGGCCGGCCGCGCGGTCGCCGCCGGCGCGCGTGCGCTGGGTTTGCAGGTGTTCGGCGACGACCGCTACCGCATGACCAACGTCACCGGTGTGGCGATTCCCGCCGGCATCGACGGCGAGGCGGTGCGGCGGCGCATGCGCGAGGATTTCGAGATCGAGATCGGCACCGCGTTCGGCCCGCTGCAGGGCAAGCTGTGGCGGATCGGCGCGATGGGCTACAACGCGATGAAGCACAAGGTGCTGATCACCCTGGGCGCGCTAGAAGCGGTGCTGCGCGCCGAGGGCCATGCCTGCGCACCGGGTGCCGGCGTGGATGCGGCGCTGGCCGCCTGGCATGCCGACGGAGCGCAGGGATGATGAGCGCGGCGCGCGACCTGGTCGGCTACGGCGCGCAGCCGCCGGACCCGCAGTGGCCGGGCGGGGCGCGGGTGGCGCTGCAGTTCGTCGTCAACTACGAGGAAGGCGCCGAAAACGGCGTGCTCAATGGCGATGCCGGCTCGGAGGCGTTCCTGTCGGAGATGGTCGGCGCGCACAGCCAGCCTGGCGCACGCGCGATGGCGATGGAGAGCCTGTACGAATACGGCAGCCGCGCCGGCTTCTGGCGGCTGCAGCGGCTGTTCGCCGCGCGCGGCGTGCCGGTGACGGTGTTCGGCGTGGCGCAGGCGCTGGCCGCCAATCCCGAAGCGGTCCAGGCGATGCGCGACGCCGAGTGGGAGATCGCCAGCCACGGCTTGCGCTGGATCGATTACCAACAGGTGCCGGAGGCGACCGAACGCGCGCATATCGCCGCCGCGATCGCGCTGCACACGCAGGTCACCGGTGCGCGCCCGCTGGGCTGGTACCAGGGCCGCACCAGCCCCAACACCGCGCGGCTGGTGGCCGAGGAGGGCGGCTTCGTCTACGACGCCGACAGCTACGCCGACGATCTGCCGTACTACGACCGCCGCCACGGCCGCGCGCAGCTGGTGGTGCCGTACACGCTGGACGCCAACGACATGAAGTTCGTCGCCTACAACGGCTTCGCCGACGGCGAACCGTTCTTCCGCTACCTGCGCGACAGCTTCGAGCAACTGTGCGCCGAAGGCGGGCGGATGATGTCGGTGGGCCTGCACGGACGCATCGCCGGACGTCCGGCACGCGCGCTGGCGCTGGCCCGCTTCGTCGATCATGCGCTGGCCAGCGGCCAGGCCTGGATCGCGCGGCGCATCGACATCGCCCGCCACTGGCAGCAGGTGCATCCGGCATGATCGTCGATGCGCCCGAGGTGCTGGCCGAAGTGCAGGCGGCGTTCGCCGACTACGAGCGTGCGCTGATGGCCGACGACGTCGCCGCATTGGACCGTCTGTTCCACGATGCGCCGACCACGGTGCGCTATGGCGTCGGCGAAGCGCTGTACGGCGCCGAGGCGATCCGCGCATTCCGCCGCGGCCGCGGCGGGTCGCCGCAGCGGCGCCTGTTGCGCGTGCAGATCGTCGCCTACGGGCGCGACTTCGCCACGGCCGATGCCGAATTCCTGCGCGAGGGCGCGACCCGGCCCGGCCGGCAGAGCCAGAGCTGGGTGCGTTTCGCCGACGGCTGGAAGGTGGTATCGGCGCATGTGTCGCTGCAGGGCGACCACGCATGAACGGCGTGGACTGGAATGCGCTGCCCGAGGCCGAGTTCGTCGCGCGCCTGCACGCGCTGTTCGAGCATTCGCCGTGGGTGGTGGAACGGGCCGCGGCACGGCGCCCGTTCGCCGACCTGCATGCGGGCCTGCTGCAGGTGCTGCACGCGGCCAGCGCCGACGAGCGGCTGGCGTTGATCCGCGCGCATCCGGAACTGGCCGGCAAGGCCGCGATCGACGGCAGCCTGACCGCGGCCTCGGCTGCCGAGCAGGCGCAGGCCGGGCTGGATCGGCTCACTGCGGAGGAATTCGCACGTTTCCATGCACTCAATGCGGCCTATCGCGCGCGCTTCGATTTTCCGTTCATCGTCTGCGTGCGGTTGACCGACAAGGCCGGGATTCTCGCTGCGATGCAGGCGCGGCTGGCGAATACGCCTGACGCGGAGATCGCCACCGCGCTCGACGAGATCGGCAAGATCGTGCGCTTGCGGCTGGAGGCCCTGCAATGAGCGCCGCGGCGGCCGGCGGTTTGCAGGCGTTGTCGGCGCAGGTCGCGCGCGAGCTGCAGTGGCTTGGCCATGGCGGCTCCGATTGGACTCGGCCGAAGCAGCATGGTGCGGAGCATGTCTACGACGTGGTCGTCGTCGGCGGCGGGCAGAGCGGGCTGGGCGCGGCATTCGGCCTGATCCGCGAGCGCATCGCCAATCTCCTGGTGATCGACGAGAACCCCGCCGGACTGGAAGGGCCGTGGGTCACCTATGCGCGCATGGTCACGTTGCGCACGCCGAAGGAACTGAGCGCGCTGGACTTCGGCATGCCGTCGCTGACCTTTCGTGCCTACTGGGAAGCGCTGCACGGCACGCAGGGCTGGGACGCGCTGGGCAAGATCCCGCGCGCGGACTGGATGGACTATCTGCGCTGGTACCGCGAGGTGCTGGGCCTGCCGGTGCGCAACCAGGCGCGGCTGCTGCGGATCGAACCGCTGCCGGCGCAGCGCCTGCAGCGGCTGCACCTGGCCGGCGGCGACAGCCTGCTCGCGCGCAAGGTGATCCTGGCGACCGGCATCCAGGGTGGCGGGCAATGGCACGTGCCGCCGCTGGTGGCGCAGAAACTGCCGCGCTCGCGCTACGCGCACACCTCCGAAGCGATCGACTACGCGGCGCTGGCCGGGCGCCGCATCGGCATCCTTGGCGGCGGCGCGTCGGCGTTCGACAACGCCCAGCACGCGCTGGCCGCAGGCGTCGGCGAAGTGCACGTGTTCCTGCGCCGCTCGGAACTGCCGCGGGTCAACCCGATCCGGCACATGGAACGCAGCGGCATCATCCCGCGCTTCGCCGCGCTGCCCGATGCCGACAAGTACGCGATGATGTCCACGTTCTTCCGCCACAACCAGCCGCCGACCAACGACACCTTCGAACGCGCCGCGGCCTGGCCCAATTTCCGCCTGCATCTGGGCAGCCCCTGGCAGGACGTGGCCGAGGACGCCGACGGCGTGCTGGTGACCACGCCGCACGGGTGCCTGCGGTTCGATTTCGTGGTGCTGTCCACCGGCCTGGTCACCGATCCGGCGCTGCGCCCGGAGCTGGCCGCGGTGGCCGACGGCATCGCGCGCTGGTGCGACCGCTACCGTCCGCCGCAGGGGCAGGAGGTGCCGCTGCTCGACGCGCATCCCTACCTGGGGCCGGGCTTCGAACTGCTGCCGCGCGCGCCCGAGCACGCTTCGGCGCTGCATGGCCTGTTCGCGTTCAACTATTCCGCGCTGCTGAGCCTGGGCCTGTCGGCGGCGGCGCTGTCCGGACTCAAGCACGCCTTGCCGCGGCTGGTGAAGGCGGTCGCCGACCAGTTGTTCCTGGACGACCGCGAGGCGATCGTCGGCGCCTACATGGACTACGCCGAACCCGAATTCGTCGGCCAATGGCCGCTGCCGCAACTGGAGGAACGCGTCGGATGAGCACGCTATCGACCCATGTGCTGGACCTGAGCCGCGGCGTGCCCGCCGTCGGCGTGGCGGTGCGGCTGTTCGCCGGCCAGACGCTGCTGCACGCCGGCGTCACCGATGCCGATGGGCGCTGTCCGGCGCTGCGCGAACTGACGCTGGCGGCGGGCCGCTACCGGCTGGAATTCGCGGTGGCCGACTATTTCCGCGGCCAGGGTGTGGCCTTGCCCGAGCCGCCGTTCGTGGACGTGGTGCCGATCGCGTTCGGCCTGGCCGATGCCGCGCACTATCACGTGCCGCTGCTGGTCTCGCCGTTCGGCTATTCCACCTACCGGGGCAGCTGAGATGGACGCGGTGCGGTTCCTGCTCGATGGGCAAGTGCTGGAACTGGATGCGGGGGATCCGACCGCCAGCGTGCTCGATCTGCTGCGCTACCGGCTCGGCCGCACCGGCAGCAAGGAAGGCTGCGCCGAGGGCGATTGCGGCGCGTGCACGGTGCTGGTCGGCGAACTGGCCGGTGCCGACGGCGCCGAGCGGGTGCGCTGGCGCGCGCTCAACGCCTGCATCCTGTTCGTGCCGATGCTCGACGGCAAGGCGCTGCTGACCGTGGAGAGCCTGGCCGCCGGGGGCGCGCTGCATCCGGTGCAGGACGAACTGGTGCAACGCCACGGCTCGCAATGCGGCTTCTGCACGCCCGGGTTCGTGATGTCGCTGTACGCGCGCAGCATCGGCGCGCTGGGCACCGAGCAGGCGGCAGTGGCCGACGTGATCGCCGGCAATCTGTGCCGTTGCACCGGCTATGGCCCGATCCTGGAGGCCGGCGCGGCGGTGCCGGTCGCGCCGCGCGACGATGCGGACACGCTCGCCGGCTTGCGCGCGCTGCGCCGCCGCACCACGCTGGCGCAAACGCACGCCGATCCGGCCGCCGGCCGCGTGCGCCGCAGCGTGGCCCCGCGCAGCGCCGACGAACTGGCGGCGTTGCTGCTGGAACGTCCCGACGCGCGCCTGGTCGCCGGCGCCACCGATGTCGGCCTGTGGGTGACCAAGCAGCAGCGCGTGCTCGACGATGTGGTGTTCATCGGCGACATCCCCGAGTTGCGCGAATTGCACGAAACACCCGACGGTCTGAACATCGGCGCCTGCGTGCGCTACAGCGAAGCGCATGCCGCATTGGCCACGTTGCACCCGGCGCTGGGCGAACTGCTGCGGCGCATCGGCGGGATCCAGGTGCGCAATGCCGGCACCATCGGCGGCAACATCGCCAACGGCTCGCCGATCGGCGACATGCCGCCGGCGCTGATCGCGCTCGGCGCCACGCTGACCCTGCGTCGTGGCGACGCACGGCGCAGCTTGCCGCTGGAGGAGTTCTTCCTGGCTTACGGCCGCCAGGCACGGCTGCCCGGCGAGTTCGTCGAAAGCGTCTACGTGCCGCGCCCGGCGGCCGCCACGCTGTATCGCGTGGACAAGCTCAGCAAACGCTTCGACAGCGATATCTCCGCGGTCTGCGGCGCGTTCGCGCTATGCATCGCCGATGGTGTGGTGACGCAGGCGCGGATCGCTTTCGGCGGCATGGCCGGCATTCCGCAGCGTGCGCGCGGCGCCGAACAGGCCTTGCGCGGCCAGCCCTGGAGCGAGGCAACGCTCGAGGCCGCCGCGGCCACGCTGGCGCAGGACTTCAGTCCGCTCAGCGATGCGCGCGGCTCGGCGGCGTATCGCCTGGCGGTGGCCGCGAACCTGCTGCGGCGGTTGTGGATCGGGCATGCGCATCCGCACGAACCGCTGTCGGTGCTGGCCTTGGAACTGGTCGATGGTTGAGGTCCCGGCTACCGCGGATGCGGCCTTGCCGCAGGTGCAGCGTTCGCTGCGCCACGACAGCGCGCAGGGGCATGTCAGCGGGCAGGCGCGCTACATCGACGACCTGCCCGAGCCGCCGGGCATGCTGCACCTGGCGTTCGGCCTGAGCGAACACGCGCATGCGCGTCTGCTGCGCATGGACCTGGCGCCGGTACGCGCGGCGCCCGGCGTGGTGGCGGTGTTCGCCGCCGCCGATATTCCCGGCGAGAACAACGTCGCCCCGGTCGCGCACGACGATCCGCTGTTCGCGCGCGACGACGTGCTCTATCACGGCCAGCCGCTGTTCGTCGTCGCTGCCGACAGCCACGCTGCGGCACGGCGCGCTGCGCGGCTGGCGCTGGTCGAGTACGCGCCGCTGCCGGCGCTGCTCAGCATCGCCGAGGCGCGCGCCGCCGGTGCGGTGCTGGAGCCGGCGCAGCGCATGGCGCGCGGTGGCGACGTCGATGCCGCCCTGGCCGCGGCGCCGCGGCGCTGCAGCGGCGCGCTGGAGATCGGCGGGCAGGAGCATTTCTATCTGGAAGGGCAGATCGCCGTGGCGTTGCCCGGCGAACAGGGCCAGCTGCATGTGCTGTCCTCGACGCAGCACCCGAGCGAAGTGCAGCACCTGATCGCGGAACTGCTCGGGCTGCGCAGCGCCGACGTGACCGTGGAGGTGCGGCGCATGGGCGGTGCGTTCGGCGGCAAGGAGACCCAGGCGGCGGCGCCGGCCGCGGCCTGCGCGCTGGTCGCCGCGCTGACCGGGCGCCCGGCCAAGCTGCGCTACGACCGCGACGACGACATGCGCATCACCGGCAAGCGCCACGACTTCCTGGTCGACTACAGCGTCGGCTTCGACCACGACGGCCGCATCCTGGCGCTGCGCCTGGAACTGGCCTCGCGCTGCGGCGCCACCACCGATCTGTCGTTGGCGATCAACGACCGCGCGATGTTCCATGCCGACAACTGCTACTGGCTGCCGGTGGTGGAGATCGTCTCGCACCGGCTGCGCACGCACACCGTGTCCAACACCGCGTTCCGCGGCTTCGGCGGGCCGCAGGGCATGCTGGCGATCGAGCGGGTGCTGGACGCGGTCGCCGCCGCGATGGGCCGCGATGCGCTGGCGGTGCGCCGCGCCAACCTGTACGCGGCGCCCGACCGCAACGTCACCCCGTACGGCATGACCGTGGAGGACAACGTCGCGCCGGCGCTGATCGAGGAACTGGCTGCGCGCACCGATTACGCCGCACGCCAGGCGGCAGTGGCCGCGTTCAACGCGCGCCACCGGGTGCTGAAGAAAGGCCTGGCGCTGACCCCGGTGAAGTTCGGCATCAGCTTCACCACCAGCCACCTCAACCAGGCCGGCGCGTTGGTGCTGGTCTATGCCGACGGCTCGGTGCAGCTCAACCACGGCGGCACCGAGATGGGCCAGGGGCTGATGATCAAGGTCGCGCAGATCGTCGCCGACGTGTTCGGCATCGAGACCGAGCGCGTGCGCATCACCGCCACGCGTACCGACAAGGTGCCCAACACCTCGGCCACCGCGGCGTCCTCGGGCACCGACCTCAACGGCATGGCCGCCTACAACGCGGCCAGCGACATCCGCGCGCGCCTGGCGGCGCTGGCCGCCGAGCGCGGCGGCGTGGCGCCGGAGCAGGTGCGCTTCGCTGCCGGCAAGGTCGTCGCCGGCAGCCTGGAACTGGAGTTCGGCGTGCTGTGCCGGCAGGCGCACATGGCGCGCATCTCGCTGGCGGCCAGCGGCTACTACGCCACGCCGAAGATCCACTACGATCGCGCCAGCCACCGCGGCCGCCCGTTCTACTACTTCGCCTACGGCGCGGCGCTGAGCGAAGTGGTGATCGACACGCTGACCGGCGAGCACAGGGTGCTGGCGGTGGACGTGCTGCACGACGTCGGCCGTTCGCTGAATCCGGCGATCGACCTGGGCCAGATCGAGGGCGGCTTCGTCCAGGGCATGGGCTGGCTGACCACCGAGGAGCTGGTCTACGACGCGCACGGCCGGCTGCTGACCCATGCGCCGTCCACCTACAAGATTCCCACCGCCAGCGATCGCCCGGCGCGGATGGACATCCGCCTGTGGCAGGCCGGCCGCAACGAAGAGGCGACCATCCATCGCTCCAAGGCGGTCGGCGAACCGCCGCTGATGCTGGCGATCTCGGTGTTCTCGGCGCTGACCCAGGCCGTGGCGGCGGCGGTGCCGGGCGCGGGCGTGCCGGCGCTGGACGCGCCGGCCACCCCGGAACGGATCCTGGCCGCGATCGCGGCGGGCAACGCCGATGCGCGCTGACTGGAGCCTGCAGGCCGAGGCGGCGTTGGCGCGTGGTGCGACCGCGCTGGTCACGGTGCTGGCCACCGCCGGTTCGACCCCGCGCGAGGCCGGCACGCGCATGCTGGTGAGCGCCGACGGCAGCATCGGCACCATCGGCGGCGGCGTGCTCGAGTGGCGCGCCTGCGCGCTGGCGCGCGAACTGCTGGCGCAACCGCCGGGCAGTTGGCGAGTGCAGGACTACACGCTGGGCGCGGCCGCGCCGGCGCGCGCCGTGCGCTGCAGCGGCAGTTGCGGCGAATGCGCAGCGCACGCCCAGGTCGACGATCTGCTCGGCCAGTGCTGCGGCGGCCGCGTGCGCCTGCTGCTGGAGCGGCTGGATCCGGCGCGCAGCGACTGGCTGCAAGAGGCGACGTTGGGACGCACGTTGCTGACCCGTCTGCTGCCTGACCGCCTCGATCACCGCATCGGCGATGCGCCACCGCAAGCGCTATCGCTGCGTGCACCGGCGCCCACGGCCGGTGCGCTGCTGGCGCAGGCGATCGGCCCACGGCGCACGCCGCTGTATCTGTTCGGCGCCGGCCACGTCGGCATCGCCATCGCGCATGCGCTGCACGGCCTGCCGTTCGCGCTGGACTGGTCCGATCCGCGCGCGGAGCTGGCGGCTGCCGCCGGCGCGGCGCATCTGGACGAATCCGCATTGCTCGCGTGCGCCGGCGCCGCGTCGGACGACGCGCTGCTGCTGATCCTGACCCACGATCATGCGCTGGACTATCGGCTCACCGCCGCGGCGCTGGCCGGACGTGCCGGCTTCGTCGGCCTGATCGGCTCGGCCTCCAAGCGCGCACGGTTCCTGTCGCGATTGCGCCACGACGGCCTGGGCGACGCCGCCCAGGCGCGGCTGACCTGTCCGATCGGCCTGCCCGGGATCGACGGCAAGGCCCCGGCGGTGATCGCGGTGGCGGTGGTCGCGCAGCTGTTGCTGCGCGCCTCGGCGTTGGCGGCGCAGCGTTCGATTGCGGATCAGGCGCAGAGGGACGCGCTGCCGCTGCCTCAAGCCGTGCACGCCGCACGCTGACATTGCCATTGTAGGAGCGGCTTCAGCCGCGACGAACGAAGTGAGAGAGGTTCGACTTCGGACACAGCCTGTCGGGGCTGAAGCCCCTCCTACAGTGCGCCCAGCCGGCTGTCCGAAGGCGCATGTAGGAGCGGCTTCAGCCGCGACGAGCGAAGTGGGGAGGTTCGACTTCGGACACAGCCTGTCGGGGCTGAAGCCCCTCCTACAGTGCACCCAGCCGGCTTTCCGAAGGCGCATGTAGGAGCGGCTTCAGCCGCGACGAACGAAGTGGGGAGGCTCGACTTCGGGCACAGCCTGTCGGGGCTGAAGCCCCTCCTACAGTGCGCCCAGCCCGCTGTCCTAAGGCGCATGTAGGAGCGGCTTCAGCCGCGACGAACGAAGTGGGGAGGTTCGACTTCGGACTCAGTCTGTCGGGGCTGAAGCCCCTCCTACAGTGCACCCCGCCGGCTGTCCGAAGGCGAATGTAGGAGCGGCTTCAGCCGCGACGAACGCAGCGGTGTTCTTTCCGATGCCGGAAAGCGTCGGGACTGAAGTCCCTCCCACATTGCACCCTGCCGACGCTGGAATCGGGGCGGAGCCGAAAGCTCCTCCTACGTGACGCCTCGCCGCTGTGATACTGCTTGCCTGGCCAGCGCAGCCGCACGCTGCGGCCGCGCCGTACCACGCGCCGTTACGGCAGCCCGGCCAGCCAGTCGTCGTCGGAGCCTTCGTTGATGTCGGCGAACAGCGGGGTGGAGAAGTAGCGCTCGCCGGTGTCCGGCAGCATCGCCAGGATCACCGAACCGGGCGCCGCGGTCTCGGCCACGCGCAGCGCGGTGGCCACGGTGGCGCCGCCGGAGATGCCGGTGAAGATGCCTTCCTCGGCGGCAAGACGGCGCGAGACGGAGATCGCATCGGTGTCCTCCACGCTCAGCACTTCGTCGTAGACCTCGCGGTTGAGCACCTCGGGCACGAAGTCCGGGGTCCAGCCCTGGATCTTGTGCGGCTTCCACTCCTGGCCCTGCAGCAAGGCCGCGCCGGCCGGCTCGGTGGCGGTGATGCGCACGTCCGGACGCGCCACGCGCAGCACTTCGCCGACGCCGGTGAGGGTGCCGCCGGTGCCCCAGCCGCTGACGAAGTGATCCAGCCGGCGGCCGGCGAAATCGCGCAGGATTTCCGCGGCGGTGGTGCTGCGGTGGTAGGCGGGGTTGGCCGGGTTGGCGAACTGGCGTGCGAGGAACCAGCCGTGCTGCTGGGCCAGTTCCTCGGCCTTGCGCACCATGCCGCTGCCGCGCTCGGCGGCCGGGGTCAGGATCACCTTGGCGCCGAACGCGCGCATCAGCTTGCGGCGCTCGATCGAGAAGGTCTCCACCATCGTCGCCACGAACTTGTAGCCGCGCGCGGCGGCGACCATCGCCAGGGCCACGCCGGTGTTGCCGGAGGTGGCTTCGACGATCGTATCGCCGGGCTTGAGCAGGCCCTTGGCCTCGGCGTCGAGCACGATCGCCAGCGCCAGGCGGTCCTTGACCGAGCCGCCAGGATTGAACGCCTCGACCTTGACGTACAGGCTCACGTGCTCGGGCGGCAGGCGGTGCAGCTTGACGATCGGGGTGTGGCCGATGGTGTCGAGGATGTTGTCGTAGATGGCCATGCGCAGGGTCTCCGGAAAAGGGATGCGGGTCAGGCGGCGTGGGCCAGGGTAGGCACGGCCGGCTTCGGGAAAGGTGAGGGCGGTGCGGTCAGCGGTGCGGCGCCGAACCAGTGCAGGGGGCTCGCCAGCGCGGCCACCTCGCCGAGGATCAGCAACGCCGGCGAGCGCACCTGGTGCGCGCGGGCGGTGTCGGGCAGGTCGGCCAGGGTGCCGACCACCACCCGCTGCTGCGGGCGCGAGCCGTTTTCCACCAGCGCAAACGGCGTGTCGGCGGCGCGGCCGGCGCGCAGCAGGCGTTCGCGCACCGTGTCCAGTCCGGCCACGCCCATGTACACCGCCAGGGTCTGCCGTTCCTGCGCCAGCGCGGCCCAGTCCAGCGTGTCGAACGATTCCTTGCAGTGCGCGGTGGCCAGGCGCAGCGACTGCGCGTGCTCGCGATGGGTCAGCGGGATGCCGGCGTAGGCCGCGCAGGCCAGCGCCGCGGTGATGCCCGGCACCACCGCGTAGGGCACGCCGTGCGCGCGCAGGTATTCCAGTTCCTCGCCGCCGCGGCCGAACACGAACGGATCGCCGCCCTTCAGCCGCACCACGCGGCGCCCGCGTCGCGCGTGCTCCAGCATTAGCGCGTGGATCTGCTCCTGGCGCACGCTGTGGCCGCTGGCCGACTTGCCGACTTCGATCCGTTCGGCGGTGCCAGGCAGCAGGTCCAGGATCGCGGCGCTGACCAGGCGGTCGTGCAGGACCACGTCGGCGCTGCGCAGCGCGCGCAGCGCGTTGAGCGTCAGCAGGCCGGGATCGCCGGGGCCGGCCCCGACCAGGGTCACCGTGCCGGGACGGATCGCGTGCGCCTGCGTTTCAGCCGCGGATGCGCCGATGCCGTCGCCGGCATCGTCCGCCGACGCCGTGGCTGCGGCCGTATCGGCTGCGCCGACCGCGTCCTGCGCCAGCACCCGCTGCGCGGCGGCAGCCTGCAGCGCCTGCCGGTTCACCGCGGGGTCGTCGCTGGCAGCGATCAGATACCACACCGCATCCAGCCAGGCGGCATCGAAGCGGCCGTGCAGCCACTGGACGCGTCCTGCATCGGCCCAGGCCTGCAACACCGGCGTCAGTGCCGGCGCGCCCAGCCGCGGCAGCGCGCCGGCGGCGAGCAACGCCTGCACCTGGCGTTCGGCGGCGGCACCGCCGCCGACCACCAGCACGGGCCGCTCGCGCAGGTCCGGATACAACGCAATCGGGGCAGGGCTCACGGCGGTCGCAACGCAGGAAGAAGGTGGGAGGCGTGACCGTAGCGCCGCCTTATAGCCTCCGGAAATGACTTCATGCCTGTACCAGATAGCTTTCGGTTATAAGGTGAGAGGCCCATTTCCACTACAGTCGTGGCTGCTCCCGCCAGGCGGCGCCTCGCCCTCGCTCCGATGACGCTGACCCAACTCCGCTACCTCGTCGCCATCGCCGATGCCGATCTCAACATCACCCTGGCCGCGGCACGCGTGCACGCCACCCAGCCGGGGCTGTCCAAGCAGCTCAAGCAGCTGGAGGACGAACTCGGCTTCCTGCTGTTCGTGCGCAAGGGCCGCAGCCTGGAGATGGTGACCCCGGCCGGCCGCGAAGTGATCGAGCGCGCCCGCGCGGTGCTGGCCGAGGCCAACAACATCCGCACCTACGCCGCCAACCAGCGCCGCGAGAGCCAGGGCCAGCTGACCCTGACCACCACCCACACCCAGGCGCGCTTCGTGCTGCCGCCGGCGGTGGCGCAGATCAAGCAGGCGTATCCGCAGGTCAGCGTGCATCTGCAGCAGGCCGCCGAGAGCGCGGCGCTGGACCTGCTCAGCCAGGGCGACGCCGACATCGCCATCGTCAGCACCGCCGGCAGCGAGCCGGGCGCCGGCATCGCGGTGCCGTTGTACCGCTGGCGGCGGCTGGTGCTGGTGCCGCGCGGGCATGCGCTGGACGTGCCCAAGCGGGTGCCGGACATGGCCGCGCTGGCAGCGCAGCCGCTGATCAGCTACGAATCCTCGACCCGCTCCGGCTCCTCGTTGCAGCGCGCGTTCGCCCGGCTCGGGCTGGAGCCGAGCATCGCCCTGACCGCGCTCGACGCGGACCTGATCAAGACCTACGTGCGTGCCGGGCTCGGCGTCGGCCTGCTCGCGGAAATGGCGGTGCATGCCGGCGATACCGACCTGCGCGCCTGGCCGGCGCCGCCGGAGATCCCCGAGTGCATCGCCTGGGCGGTGCTGCCGCGCGACCGCGTGCTGCGCGACTACGCGCTGGAACTGGTGCATGTGCTGGCGCCGCAGATCGACACCCGCGACCTGCGCCGGGTCATGGAAGGCAACCAGGAGCCGGACTGGCCGACCCCGCCGACCTGGGAAGAGCTGACCCAGACCATCACCAGCTGAGCGGCGCTGCTGCGGCGTCTTCGCCGCGCCTGGCGCTTGCCGCTCCAGTCGGGCGATATCCGCAGCGGCGCTCGCCGCTGGCGCCGCGCACACGGCGCGCTCGTCGCTGCGCGCCGATGCCGTGCCGTTCGGGCATGCCATTGCCATCCTTGCGCGCGGCCGCTACGGTGCGCGCTCTTTTACCCGAAACAAGGATGTCCATGCACCCCGTCCTCCAGCAGAACCTGTTCTTCGTCAAGGAGCAGGTCGGCATGTTCAAGGCCGCCAACAACTACGACGTGTTCGATCCGCAGAGCAACCAGAAGGTGCTCGAATGCCGCGAGCCGAACCTGGGCCTGTTCACCAAGATCTTCCGTTTCAGCGACTACAAGCGCATGACCCCGTTCCATGTGGAGGTGCGCACCCCGAACGGGCAGAAGGTGCTGACGGTCAAGCGCGGTTTCTCGCTGTTCCTGTCCAAGGTCGAGGTGCTGGACGAGCACGATCGCCTGGTCGGTTCCTTCAGCCAGAAGTTCTTCTCCATCGGCGGCAAGTTCGACGTGCTCGATGCGCGCGAGAAGCTGGTGTGCACGCTGCGCGGCAAATGGACCAGTTGGGATTTCCGCTTCGTGCAGGGCGAGCGCGAACTGGCGCGGGTGTCCAAGAAGTGGGCCGGGCTGGGCAAGGAGCTGTTCACCTCGGCCGACAACTACATGCTCGCGATCGAGAATGCGGTGCCGAGCGAGGACGACGTGCGCATCCTGATCATGGCCGCGGTGTTGTGCATCGACATGGTGCTGAAGGAATAACCCGCAGTGCCGCGCGCCACGGTGCGCGCGGTGCGGTGGCGCTCAGGCCTTGGTCGCGCTCGCCAGCGGCAGCGTGACCGAGAAGCGGCTGCCCTGGCCCGGGCGGCTGCGCACCTCGACACTGCAGCCCAGCGTCTCGGCGGTGCGGCGCACGATCCACAGTCCCAGGCCGAGCCCTTCGCTGCGCGGATCGGCCTGGCGGAACGCCTGGAACAGGGTGCGCAGGCTGTCGCCGTCCATGCCGATGCCGCTGTCGATGATCTCCACCACCACGTGATCGCGCCGGCGCCGGCAGCCGATCAGCACCGAGCCGTGCTCGGTGTACTTGACCGCGTTGCCGAGCAGGTTGCCGAGCAACGTGGCCAGCAGCGTGGCGTGGCTGCGCACGCGCAGTTTGGTCGGCACGTAGCGCAGCCGCAGTCCCTTGGCCGCGGCCTGCGGCCGCCAGGTGTCCAGGATCGGGCCGAGCAGCTCGCCCAGGGCCACCTCGCCCTGCACCGGCAGGCTGTGCTCACCGCCGGCGACCGCGCTGGTGGCGAGATCGTCCAGGCCGGCGGCGACCTGGTTCAGCGCCTTGCGCGCCTCGTCCAGCGGCACGCTGCCGACCGCATCGAGCTGGCGCTGGACCTTGGCCAACGCATAGGACGCCGTGCGCAGCGGCGTCTTCAGGTCGTGGCCGGCGATGGCCAGCAGGCGGCTGCGGTAATGGTTGGATTCCTGCGCCAGCGCCAGTGCCTTGCGCAGTTCCAGCTGCGCCATCGCCTGCCGCGCCAGCGCGCGCAGCGCTTCGATCTGTTCGTAGGTCAGCTGCCGCGCGCGCCGGTCGAGCACGCAGACGGTGCCCAGCGGCAGGCCGTCGGAGGTCTTCAGCAAGGCGCCGGCGTAGAAATGCAGGCGTTCCGCGCCGGTGACCAGCGGATTGGAGGCGAAGCGCGGATCCTCGCGCGTATCCGGCACCAGCAGCAGGTCGTCCTCGAGCAATGCGTGCGCGCACAGCGAGGTCGCCAGCGGGGTTTCCCGGGTGCCCAGGCCGATCTCGCTCTTGAACCACTGCCGCTCGCTGTCGATCAGGTTGACCACCGCGATCGGGGTCTGGCAGATCATCGCCGCCAGGCGGGTGATGTCGTCGAAGGCCGGCTCGCGCGGCGTGTCCAGGATCGCGTAGCTATGCAACGCGTCCAGGCGCAGCGTTTCGTTGCCGGGCTTGGCGGCGCAATAGACCGGGCCGGCAGCGGGTGCGACGGAAGACATGCGAACGGCTCGGCGACGGTGAGTCGCTCAGTCTATGGTACCGATCACACATTTTGACGACGCGGTCTTCACGTCGACGCAACGACCGCCGGCGGTGCCGCGCCCGATGCCGCGGCCAGGGAATCGGTGCCCGGCCGGCGTTCGCTGTAGCGGTCGACCAGGTACGGCGCCAGGTCGCGGGTGAGCAGGGTGAACTTGAGCAGTTCCTCCATCACGTCCACCAGCCGGTCGTAATAGGGCGAGGGAAGCATCCGTCCGGGGGGATCGAATTCCTGCCAGGCCTTGGCCACCGACGACTGGTTGGGGATGGTCAGCAGGCGCATCCAGCGGCCGAGCACGCGCATCTGGTTGAGCGCATTGAACGACTGCGAGCCGCCGGACACCTGCAGCAGCGCCAGGGTCTTGCCCTGGGTGGGGCGCAGCGCGCCCTGGCTGAGCGGGATCCAGTCGATCTGCGCCTTGAGCACGCCGCTCATCGCGCCGTGCCGTTCCGGCGAGGACCAGACCATGCCTTCGCTCCACAGGGTCAGCTCGCGCAGTTCCTGCACTTTCGCATCGCTGTCTGGGGCGGCGTCGGGCAGCGGCAGGCCGCGCGGATCGAACAGGCGCGTTTCCGCGCCCATCGCCTGCAGCAGCCGCGCCGCTTCCAGCGCCAGCAGCTTGCTGTAGGAGCGCTCGCGCAACGAGCCGTACAGCAGCAGGATGCGCGGCGGATGCGTGGCGCGGGCGGCGCTCAGCGCCAGCGGATCCGGGCGCACGAACGCGGCCGGGTCCAGGTTCGGCAGCTCGGACAGGTCAACCGACACGGCGGCCGTCCGCGTCGATCAGGGGTTCGCCGTCTTCCTTGGCGAAGGCGCCGCGCTGCGGCGAGGGCAGGATCTCCAGCACCGTTTCCGACGGCCGGCACAGGCGCGTGCCCAGTGCGGTGACCACGATCGGCCGGTTGATCAGGATCGGGTGCTGCAGCATCGCGTCGAGCAATGCGTCGTCGCTCAGCGCCGGGTCGTCCAGACCCAGTTCGGCGTAGGGCGTGCCCTTCTGCCGGATCGCCTCGCGCAGCGGGATGCCCAGTGCTGCGATCAGCGCCTGCAGGGTGGCGCGGTCCGGCGGGGTCTTCAGGTATTCGACCACGGTCGGTTCCGCGCCGCTGTTGCGGATCAGTCCGAGGACATTGCGCGAGGTGCCGCAGGCGGGGTTGTGGTAGATCGTGATGGCGCTCATCGGGACTCGGTGCGATAGGGAGGAGGGCGCTGCGCTATGGCACGCGCGCGGCGGCGGGCGCTGCAGCGTCGGGGGAACAGCTGCCATTGCCGCAGCAGTTTTCGGTCAGGAAGCCGATCAGCGCGTACATGCGCGCGTAGTCGGCGCGCAGCCGGATCACCCGGCCCTGGCGTTCGTCGGCGATCAGGCCGGCCCCGCGCAGCACGTGCAGGTGCGCGGTCAGCGTCGCCGCGGGCAGGCCCAATGCGGCGCGCAATTCGCCCACCGCCATGCCGTCCGGCCCGGCCTGGACCAGCGCACGGTAGGCGGCCAGGCGGTGCCCGTGGGCGAGCGCGCGCAGGGCGGAAACGGTGCTGTCGGCGTCCATCAATTCGATAATTCCAGAAATTACGAAATGAAGCAAGCGCGTGGCCCCGTTCCACAAACGACGGCGGGCGCATCGCTGCGCCCGCCGGGTGGAGCCGTTGTGCGGCGCTCAGGTCGGCATGTCCTCGATCTGCAGGTACACCATGGTCTGGTTGAGCAACTGGTAGGCCACTTCGCCGAAGGTCACCGGTCCGATCAGTTCGCCGGTGCGCTTGCCCTCCAGTTCCGAATACAGGAAGTTGAGGATGCAGTTGCAGCTGAACTCGGGGCTGCTCACGGTCTGTGGCAACTGCCGCGAGAATTCCTCGACGTAGTTGGCCACCGGTGCAGCGATGCGGTACTCCACGCCGCGGAACACCGGCGCGTACAGCGTGACCTTGCGTCCGTCCTGGTCGATCGACTGGATGCTGGCGTTGATCTTCTCGCCGTTGTAGTCGGCGACCAGCGGCAGCCGCACGTCGATCTGGTTGGCGGTGAGGTACTCGGCGAAGTCGCGCGGCTCGCCGTTGACCAGCGCCTGGCCGACGTCGAAGCCGTCCTGCGCGAAGGTGATCACGTCGCCGTCGCCCTGCTCGAAGCAGTTGACGATCCCGACCGAGACCATCTTGTCCTCCGGCAGCGTCGCGTGCAGCGCCACGCAGCCTTCGCTGTAGGATTTGCCGCTGGTGCCGTCGTAGATGCGCGGCGCCAGCTTGCCCAGGTCCGCCAGGTCCACGCCGGACACCCAGCCGACGATGTTCTTCATGAACAGTCCGGGGTAGTCGGGCGAATCCTGCGCATAGCGCACGTGCGCCTGGCTGGTCGCCGGCAGGATGATCACGCTGAAGCCGTGATCGGGCGAGTCGCTGGCGATGGACGGCAGTTCGCCCACGTCGTACCAGCGCACGCTCGAGCCGCTGACGCAAGGGTCCTGCTCGCTGACGAAGATCAGTTCGCGGCTGTGGGTGCCGCCTTGCTTGTCCATGAAATAGGGGATGGTGCCGCCGATCCAGTTGCCCTTGGGCAGGCTGTCGAGCAGGGCCTGGTCGCCGGCCAGGTACAGCGTGGCGCCGGATTGGATCTTCTGCGCCGCTTGTTCGCGTGTCATCAGCATGTCGCTTCTCCTCAGAAGTGGGCCTGCAGCTCGGCCTTGTAGAGATTTTCGTATTTGCTGAAGAACGCGTGCGCCTCGTCGATGCAGGCCTGTACGGTCTGCGGCGACGCATCGCTTTTCAACTTGCGCGCGCACTGGCTCAGCATCATGTTCCCGGCGAATACCTTGAACTGCAGCTTGGTATCGCCGCGGAGCAGCGGAACCCACTTGGGATGGCTTTTACTCGGAATCATCTTCGTCCCTCCACGGATGAAGTCTTCGAATGGCCGACGCACAGGCGTGGCTTCGGTGCAGGTATCGACACGGCACCACAGGGCTTGAGCACCGCGCCACGCTGTAAGCGATTCCTGTCGCCGAAGTGGGGGCTGGGTCACTGCCGCGGCCGGATCGGCGCGCCGTGTGCGGTCGCCCGGCGGCATGCACACCGCGCGTCCCGCCTTGCCGCACATGCGTCAAGCTGTCGCAGGGCCTTCCGCGAGCCCGGCAATAGGCCCTAGACTGCGGCGGTGATCCGTCGCCGCCAGCCAACGTCGCTTTGGGGAACGCTCGCCCTGCTGGCGATCGCGCTGATGCTGGCTGCGCCGTTGCTGAGCCGTTGGCAGCAGGCGCGGTCCGGCGACTGGGCCGCTGCCGCGGCGGAGGCGCTGTGCACCAGCCGCGGCCTGCAATCGGTGCTTGCGTTGCCTGCGGCGTCGTCGCCTGCCCACGCCGGCGTCCATGACGACGGCGGCATGGCGCACGAGCAGGCGTGCGATTACTGCCTGCTGGCCGCGCGCCTGCTGCCCTTGCTGGCGTTGCTGTTGCTGGTGTTGCCGTGGTTGCGCCAGCGCGTGCCGCTGGCCGCGCCGCGCGCGCCGGTGGTGGACACGGGCATCTGGCGCGCTCACGCCGCACGCGGGCCTCCGCTGTACTCCTGAAACACGAACGGCTGTTCTTTCGTGCCGTGGCGTCGCCGCGGCGCGTCTTCGTGCTGATGGAGCCATCGATGATCCGTTTCTTTTCCGTGCCGCGTCTGGCGGCGTACGGCTGCGCCTGTTTCGCGGCCAGCGTCTCCCTGCCGACGCATGCCGGCGACGGCGGCGTGCAACCGCCCGTCGGCGATTCCGCCTTGACCCTGGGCAAGGTCCAGGTCCGGGCCGATCCGCTGTCCTTGCCGACCGCGCGCAGCGTTCTCAGTTCCGTGGACATCCTCGGCGGCGACCTGCTGCAGGACCAGCATGTGGACTACAGCTGGGAGCTGCTGATGCGCGCGCCCGGGGTGCAGGTCACCCAGTTCAAGATGGGCACCGACGCCGGCCGTTTCTCGTTCCGCGGCTTCAACGGCGAAGGCCGGGTCAACGCGGTCAAGCTGCTGATCGACGGCGTTCCCAGCAACGACAACGCCGGCGGCATGCCGTACCTGGATGCGGTGTTTCCGCTGGACATCGCCGCGATCGAGATCGTGCGCGGCACCAACGATCCGCGCTACGGCTTGAACGCCATCGCCGGCAGCGTCGATGTGCTGACCCGCAGCGGTGGCAACGACGGCCGCGCCAGCGTCACCGCCGGCAGCTTCGGCACGCGCGAGGTGCAGGCCAGCCAGGGCATCGAACGTGGCGGCTGGAGCCAGAACTATTTCGCCGCCTGGCGCGACAGCGACGGCTACCGCGACCATGCCGACGCGCGCAAGCGGGCCTTCGCCGGCAAGTGGTTCTACACCGCGCCGGACGCGGCCTGGCGGGCCGGGCTCAGTGCGCGCTACTACCGCAACGAAGCGCTGGAAGCGGGCTATCTGGACTACGCCAGCGCGCAACGCGCATCGCGCAGCTCGCCCGACTATGCGCGCGACGACCGCAGCGAACGCCAGACCGGGCAGGTGAGCCTGCACCTGGATGCGCAACTGGCCGATGCCGTGCAGGGCAGCGCCACGCTGTACTGGAATCGCTACCAGAACCAGCGCTGGGTGCGCTTCACCGCCGCCGGCGCGCAGCAGGAGCGCGATACCGACGAGACCCAGCGCGGTTTCCTGGCCAAGGCCAGCTGGCGTCCCGAAGTGGACTGGGCGACGTCGTTCGCGCTGGAAGGCGGCGTCGACGGGCAATGGCAGGACAACACCTCGCAACGCTATCGCACGGTGGCGCGGGTGCGCACCGCGCCGCTGCGCGACTGGGATTTCGATCTGGAAACGCGCGGGGTCTATGTGCAGGCGGTGATCCGCCCGTTCGAGCGTTTGCAACTGGTGCCGGCCTACCGCGTGGACTGGGTCGACGGTAGCTTCCGCGACCGGCTCGGCGGTGCGCGCTACCCGGCCTACGCCTACGGCGCGATCAAGCAGCCCAAGCTCAGCGCGGTGTTCGCGCTGACCGCGCAGACCAGCGCCTATGCCAACCTGGGCCGCACCTTCCAGATCGGCAGCGGCAACGGCGCCTACCGCAGCCAGCCCGGCAACCTGGCGCCGTCGTACAACGACGGCTGGGAAGCCGGCCTGAAGTTCGCCGACGCCAAGCGACTGGACGCGCGCATCGCCTATTGGGAGCAGCGCGCGTCCGACGAGGTGGCGACCATCCTCGGCGTCGATGGCACGGTCGGCACCGGCGAGGTCGGCAACGTCGGCAAGACCTTGCCCCGCGGTTGGGATGCGCAGCTGACCCTGCGTCCTGACGAGCGCTGGACGCTGTGGCTGGCGTATTCGCGTCAGCGCGCGCTGATCGTCACGCCCGATCCGAGCGCGCCGGCCACGCGCGGCAAGGAGATCGAGAACGTGCCGCACTACCTGGCCACCGCCGGCATCGACTGGCAGGCCACGCCGCGGCTGAAGCTGTCGGCCTGGGGCAATGCGCAGGGCGACTACTATCTGGAACGCAGCAATACGCTGGGCCGCTACGGCGGCTACGCGCTGGCCAATGTCGGCGCGACGTGGGCATGGCGCGCGCAGCGCGAGCTGTCGCTGCAGCTGAAGAACCTGACCGATCGCCACTACGTCTACGCCTGGTACGACAGCGGCTCGTCCGGCTACTCGCCGGGCGACGGCCGCGCGTTGTACGCCAGCCTCAGTTGGGGATGGTGATGGCGATGCCGAACCCGACGGCGGCGCCGCCGGCGCGCTTCTACCGCGCCGTGTGGCGCTGGCATTTCTACGCCGGCCTGCTGGTGCTGCCATTGCTGGCGTGGCTGGCGCTGACCGGTGCCGCCTTCGTCTACCAGCAGCCGATCGATGGCTACTTCCACCGTGCGCTTAAGACGGTGCAGGTGCCGGCGCAGGCACGGGCCGTCGCGCCGCAGCGCCTGCTTGAGGTGGCGCTGGCGGCGCAGCCTGGGCAGGCATTGCGCTACACCACGCCGCTGCGGCGCGACGCGTCGGCGGAAGTGACCGTGGGGACCGCCGATGCCCGCCGCGTGGTGGTGTACGTGGATCCGTATCGATCGCGCGTGCTGGGCAGCTTGCCCGAGCACGGCACGGTGGCGTGGACGATCCGGCGCCTGCACAGTCTCGCGCTGGTCGGGCCGTGGGCCAGCGCACTGATCGAAGTGGCCGCGGGCTGGGCGATCCTGCTGGTGCTGACTGGCGTCTACCTGTGGTGGCCGCGCGGCCGCCGCGGCGGCGTCACGACGGTGCGCGGACGGCCGCCGCAACGCGTGTTCTGGCGCGATACGCATGCGCTGACCGGCAGCGTGGTCGGCGCGATGCTGCTGTTCCTGGCGCTGACCGGGATGCCGTGGTCATGGTTCTGGGGCGCGCAGGTCAACCGTCTCGCCAATGGCCACCACTATGGCTATCCGGCTGGCCTGCGCGTGGACGTGCCGATGTCCACGCAACGCCTGAGCGACGCAGAGGTGCCGGCCTGGTCGCTGCGCCAGGCGCGGTTGCCGCAGTCGCAGCTGCCGCAGACTGCAGCGATGCCGATGCCGATGCCCGCGGCGGCGAATGCGGCTGCGGCTTCGGCATCGAGCGTGGCGGACAACGGCAACGATGCGCATGCGGAGCATGCCGCGCATGGCGGCATGGAGATGAACGCCATGGAGGCGATGGCGCCGGCGCCCGGCGCCATCGGCCTGGACGCGGCGGTGGCGCGGTTCCAGGCGCGGGGTATCGCCGCCGGCTACAGCGTGGCGCTGCCGCGTGGCGTGCGCGGTGTCTACACCGCGTCGGTGTATCCGCCGGATCTTGCACAGCAGCGGGTGATCCACCTGGACCAGTACAGCGGCAAGGTGCTGCTGGACATGCGCTACGCCGATTACGGGCCCATGGCGAAGGCCTTGGAATGGGGTATCAACGTGCACCTGGGGCAGCAATACGGCACGTTCAATCAGCTGCTGCTGATCGTCTCGTGCATCGGCATCCTGCTGTTGTGCGTCAGCGCCGCGCTGATGTGGTGGAAGCGGCGCCCGGCCGGCGGATTGGGCGTGCCGCCGCTGCCGGCGGACCGGCGCACCTTGCGCGGCGTGCTCGTGCTGCTGGCGATCGGCGGCGTGTTGTTCCCGCTGGTCGGGGTGTCGCTGTTGCTGATGCTGGCGGTGGATTGGTGGTGGGTGCTGCGGCGGGAGTGAGGCGGTGCTGTTTGGCGCATGGGGTTCGCAGCCAATTCGCTGGGTGTACTGCGTGAGGACGTCGGTCCCGATGGCATCAGCATCAGAATCCGCAAGGTTCCTCGTTCTGCTCGTCGCGACTGAAGTCGCTCCCACAAGGGGCTCGCGGTCGGCTCACCGGGTGCCCTGTGGGAGGGACTTCAGTCCCGACGGCGTCCGAAGTCGGGAGGTTCGCCGCTGCGTTTGTCGCGGCTGAAGCCGCTCCTACAGGAGGGGCTACGCGAGGTGTCTGCTGGGTGCACTGTAGGAGGGACTTCAGTCCCGACCGTATCCGAAGCCGGAAGGTTCACGGCTTCGTTTGTCGCGGCTGAAGCCGCTCCTATAGGGACTACGCGAGGTGTCTGCTAGGTGCACTGTGGGAGGGACTTCAGTCCCGGCTGTATCCGAAGCCGGAAGGTTCACCGCTTCGTTTGTCGCGGCTGAAGCCGCTCCTACAGGGGCTGCGCGAGGTGTCTGCTGGGTGCGCTGTAGGAGGGACTTCAGTCCCGACCGTACCCGAAGCCGGAAGGTTCATTGCTGCGTTCGTCGCGACCGAAGTCGCTTCCACAGGAAAAGCTGGCGCGGGCTCGCAGAGGCCTGCGACAAGCTCGCCTCAGATGTCCTCGTGGATGCCGCACTCGCGCTTGAGGCCGAAGAAGCGGGTGTCTTCCTCGCGCATGCCCGGTTCCCAGCGGCGGGTGGTGTGGAAGTCGCCGATCGACACGTAGCCTTCTTCCCACAGCGGATGGTACGGCAGGCCGTGCTGCTGCATGTACTGCCACAGGTCGCGGTCGCTCCAGTCGGCGATCGGGTTGATCTTGTAGCGCTCGCCGCGCTTCTGCACGAACGGGGTCTGCGCGCGGCTGTCGGACTGGCTGCGGCGCAGGCCGGTGAACCAGGTGCCGACCTTCAGTTCGTCCAGCGCGCGGCGCATCGGCTCGACCTTGCGCAGGTTGTTGTACTGCTCGATGCCGACCATGCCCTGTTCCCACAGGCGGCCATGGCGCGCTTCCATCCAGGCGCGACTGACCAGTGGCCGGTACACCTTGAGGTTGAGCTTGAGCTTGTCGGTGAGCGCGTCGGCGAAGCGGTAGGTTTCGGCGAACAGGTAGCCGGTATCGATCAGGATCACCGGGATGTCCGGCAACTGCTGGGTCAGCAGGTGCAGCGTCGCCGCCGACTGCGCGCCGAAGCTCGACGACAGCGCGGCCTCGGCCGGGCCGTGTTCGAGCGCCCAGGCCACGCGCTGCACGGCGGTCATAGGCGCCAGCAACGCATTGACCGCGTCGAGGTCCCATGCCGTGGCCGGCGCGTTGGCGGAATCGTGGTGGGCGGAGGCGGGCAGGGCGCTCATGCGTGCAGTTCCGAAGGAATGAGATGGCGGTGGGTGGGGTAGGCAGGCAGCGCGACCAGGCCGCTGCGGTGCAGGAAATCGCCGAAGCCCTCGTCGGCGTCGCGTTCGTTGGCGTAACGCGCGAACAGCGGATCCAGCGCGTCGAGGATTTCCGGCTCGCCGATGTTTTCGCGGTACAGCGTGTTCAGGCGCTGGCCGCGGTGATCGGCGCCGAGCATCAGGTTGTAGCGGCCGGGGGCCTTGCCGACCAGCGCGATCTCGGCCAGATACGGCCGCGAGCAACCGTTCGGGCAACCGGAGATGCGCAGCAGGATCGGCGCCTCGCGCAGCCCGTGCCGGTCCAGCAACGGCTCCAGCTTGCCGGCGAAGTCGGGCAGGTAGCGCTCGGCCTCGGCCATCGCCAGGCCGCAGGTCGGCAGCGCCACGCAGGCCATCGCCGCGCGCGCCAGCGCGGTGCGTGCCTGGTTGCCGGCGTCCAGCGCGTGCGCGCGCACCAGGGTGTCGATCGCCTCGCGCTGCGCGGCCGGAATGCCGGCGATGACCAGGTTCTGGTTGGAGGTCATGCGGAAATGCGCGCCATCGCCGTCGCGCTGCAGCAGTTCGGCGATCTCGCGCAGGCCGCTGAGATGGCGCGCGCCGCCGTCATGGTCGGCGATGCGCCCGGCCGGCAGCGACAGGGTCAGGTGCGCACGGCCATCCTCGCCTTCGCTCCAGCCGTAGCGGTCGCCGTTGTGCTCGAACGCGAACGCGCGGGTCGGCTGCAGCGCGATGCCGGCGCGGCGCTGGATCTCGGCGACGACCACATCCAGGCCGTGGTCGTCGATGGTGTACTTGAAGCGCGCGCGCTTGCGCACGGTGCGGTTGCCGAGATCGCGCTGGGTGGTGACCACGGCGGTGGCGACATCGAGCAGCTGGTCGCGCGCGATGAAGCCGATCACGTTGGCCACGCGCGGATAGGTCTCGGCGTCGCCATGGGTGGCGCCCATGCCGCCGCCGATGCTGACGTTGTAGCCGGCCAGTTCGCCGTCCGCGCCGAGCACGCCGATGAAGCCCAGGTCGTTGGCGAACACGTCCACGTCGTTGATCGGCGGCAGCGCGAAGCCGATCTTGAACTTGCGCGGCAGGTAGGTGTCGCCGTAGATCGGCTCCTGTTCCTGACCGCTGCCGACGATCTGCTCTTCGTCCAGCCAGATCTCGTAGTAGGCGCGGGTATTGGGCAGCAGGTGTTCGGACACGCGCGCCGCATCGGCGTACAGCGTGGCGTGCGCGCGCGAGGCCAGCGGGTTGGCGGCGACCTGCACGTTGCGGTTGACGTCGCCGCAGGCGGCCAGGGTATCGATCAGTGAGGCGTTGATCGCCTGCATCGTCGCCTTCAGCTCGCGCTTGATCACCCCATGGAACTGGAACGCCTGGCGCGTGGTGATGCGCAGCGAGTGGTTGCCGTAGGTGGTGGCGATGGCGTCGAGCTTGCGCCACTGCTCCGGAGTGATCACCCCGCCCGGCGTGCGCGTGCGGATCATGAACTGGTAGGCCGGTTCGAGCTTCTGCCGGCGCCGCTCGTCGCGCAGGTCGCGATCGTCCTGCTGGTAGCTGCCGTGGTACTTGATCAGCGTCTGATCGTCCTCGCGCAGCGCCCCGGTGACCGGATCGGCCAGGCTCTGCAGCAGCGACCCGCGCAGGCGGCGGCTTTCGGCTTTGATGTCTTCGACGGAGTGGCTCATGGCAGCAGGGATTCGTGATTTGGGATTCGGGATTGGTAAAGCGGACCGACGGGTGAGCACAGCAAAGGATCGCAACACTCCAGAAATGCGCTCTTACGAATCCCCAATCCCGACTCCCCAATCCCAGCCTCAATACACATCGCGCGCATACCGCCCCTCCCGCTGCAGCGCCGTGAGATAGGCTGCTGCATCCTCGGCGCTGCGCGCGCCGTGCTCGATCACGATCTGCTGCAGCGTGGCGTGGACGTCCTTGCCCATGCCGATCGCGCCGCACACGTACAGGTGCGCGCCGTTCTGCAGCCAGTCGTAGACGTCGCGGCCGTGTTCGCGCAGGCGCTGCTGCACGTACACCTTGTCCGGCACGTTGCCGTCGCGCAGCGGCTGCACGTCGCGCGAGAACGCCAGGTCCAGGCGCTGCAGTTCGCCGCTGCGCAGCGCCTGCTGCCACTCGGCCTGGTACAGGAAATCCTGGTTGAAGTGGCGGGCGCCGAAGAACAGCCAGTTGCGGCCGCCGGCGCCGCTCTCGGCGCGTTCCTGCACGAAGCCGCGGAACGGCGCCACGCCGGTGCCGGGACCGATCATCAGGATGTCGCGGCTGGCGTCGGCCGGCACCCGGAAGCGTTCGTTGGGTTCGATGTAGACCGGGGCGCTGTCGCCTTCGGCCAGGGCGGCCAGAAAGCCGCTGGCCGCGCCGCCATGGGCGTGGCCGTGCGCCTGGTAGGCCAGCACGTCGACGGCAAGGTGGACTTCATCGCCGACCCGCTTGCGGCTGGAGGCGATCGAATACAGGCGCGGGGCCAGGGGCCGCAGCGCCTCCAGCAGTGCGCTGTGGTCCCAATCCGCCGGCCAGCGTCGCAGCACGTCGATCACCTGGTGATCGGCCAGCAACGCCGCCAGACCGGCGGTCTGGGTAGGGTCGAGCAACTGCTCCAGCGCCGGGGCGGCTGAGCGGCGGGCGACCGCGGCCAGGAACGGCCGCGAGGCCCGGGTCAGTTCGCGATGCGCGGCGAGCCACTCGTGCAGGGGAAGAGTCTGCGCATCGACGGTGACGTCGGCATGACCGTCGAGTCGCGTCGCCGTCAAAATGGCCTCGACCAGCGCCGGCGGATTGCGGTGGCGGATGCCCAGCGCGTCGCCGGGTTCGTAGTGCAGGCCGCTGCCGGCCAGCGACAGTTCCAGGTGGCGCACGTCCTTGTCGGCCTTGCCATGCGCGGCATAGCGCGGACCCTTGAAATCGCGGCCGCTGATGCGCTGGTTGGCCAGCACCTCGGCGGCGAACGGGCGCTCGTGGTTCCACGCCGCCGCGGCGCTGCTGCGCAGCGGGGTCACCGTCGCCGACGGCGCGGCCGCGCTCTTCAGCAGCTCGCGCGCCTGCGTCAGCGCCTGCGCGCGCCACGGGGTCGCCACGGTGTCGATGTCCAGGTCGGCCTCGCCCAGTGGCAGCAGCCGCTGCGCGCCGAGTTCGGCCAGGCGCGCATCGATGCGCTTGCCGATGCCGCAGAAGTCGGCGTAGCTGGAATCGCCCAGGCCGAGCACCGCGTATTTCAGTTCCGGCAGCTTGGGCGCGCGGCGGCCCTGCAGGAATTCGACCAGGCCGATCGCGTCGTCCGGCGGATCGCCTTCGCCCTGGGTGCTGATGACCACGTACAGCAGGCGCTCGCTGGCCAGTTCGCGGGTCGGGTAGGCGTCGGCGCGCAGCAGGCGGACCGTCAGCCCGGCGGCCTCGGCGTCGGCCGCCAGTTGCTCGGCGGCGCGGCGGGCGTTGCCGGTCTGGCTGCCGTAGACAATGCTCAGCCGCTGCGCGGTCTGGCTGGTCGCGGCGCCGCCCGGCAACACCGCCAGCGAGGGCGGTGCATGGCCCTGGCCCTGGGCCAGGCCGGCGGCATAGCCGGACAGCCACCACAGGCTGGCCGCATCCAGCCCCTCCACCGTCCGCGCCAGCAGCGCCTTGCGCTCGTCGGGCAAGGGGCTGGGCGGCAACGCGGGCGAGGCGGCGGTCATGACCGGTCCGGGTGGGAAGAAGGGATGACCGATGTTAGGGATTCGTTGCGCGGGGCAGAAAGGAGCAGGGGTTATCGGCTTATGCCCCCCGCTTATTTCAGTGCCTGCCAGACCCATCACACACTGCCGGCCCCGGTCGCCCCAGGCGTCGCGGCCGCTGCTACCCTCTGTACGTACCCCTTCCCAACGAGCCTTGCGTTGTCCCCGATGCGTTCTTCCGCCCTGTCCCACCTCGACCGGCTCGAGGCCGAAAGCATCCACATCCTGCGCGAGGTGGCCGCCGAGTTCCGCAATCCGGTGCTGCTGTATTCGGTCGGCAAGGACAGCTCGGTGCTGCTGCACCTGCTGCTGAAGGCGTTCGCGCCGGCGCCTCCGCCGATCCCGTTGCTGCACGTGGACACGCGCTGGAAGTTCCGCGAGATGATCGCGTTCCGCGACCGCCGCGCCGCCGAAACCGGGGTGGACCTGCGCGTGCACATCAATCCCGACGGCATCGCCCAGGACATCGGCCCGTTCACGCACGGCGCGACCGTGCATACCGACGTGATGAAGACCCAGGGCCTGAAGCAGGCGCTGGACCAGGGCCGGTTCGACGCGGCGATCGGCGGCGCGCGCCGCGACGAGGAGAAGGCGCGGGCCAAGGAGCGGGTGTTCTCGTTCCGCAACGACAAGCATCGCTGGGACCCGAAGAACCAGCGCCCCGAGCTGTGGAATCTGTACAACGCCCGGGTCCATGCCGGCGAGAGCGTGCGCGTGTTCCCGCTGTCCAACTGGACCGAGCTGGATATCTGGCTGTACATCTACCGCGAAGCGATTCCGGTGGTGCCGCTGTATTTCGCCGCCGAACGCCCGGTGGTGGAGCGCGACGGCGCGCTGATCCTGGTGGACGACGCGCGGCTGCCGCTGCGCGACGGCGAAGTGCCGCAGCGGCGACAGGTGCGGTTCCGTACCCTGGGCTGCTATCCGCTGACCGGCGCGGTCGAGTCGCAGGCCGACACGCTGGAAAAGATCATCGCCGAGATGCTGCTGACCACCACCTCGGAGCGGCAGGGGCGGGTGATCGATCAGGATCCGGGCGCGTCGATGGAGAAGAAGAAGTTGGAAGGGTATTTCTGATGAGCCGGGATTCGGGATTCGGGATTGGGGATTCGGAAAGGCAGTCTTCCGCCGTGGACGCAGGAAGGGGTGGGGACGCTGTTGCGAATCCCGAATCCCGAATCCCGAATCCCGGCGGCGACGCGGTCGCCGCCTACCTGCAGCAGCACGAACACAAGCCGCTGCTGCGCTTCATCACCTGCGGCAGCGTCGACGACGGCAAGAGCACGCTGATCGGGCGCCTGCTGTACGACAGCAAGCGCCTGTTCGACGACCAGCTCGCCGCGCTCAGCGCCGACAGCAAGCGCCACGGCACCCGCGGCGGCGAGATCGACTACGCGCTGCTGCTCGACGGCCTGGCCGCCGAGCGCGAGCAGGGCATCACCATCGATGTGGCCTACCGCTACTTCGATACCGACAAGCGCAAGTTCATCGTCGCCGATTGCCCCGGCCACGAGCAGTACACCCGCAACATGGCCACCGGCGCTTCCACCGCCGACGTGGCGGTGGTGCTGGTCGATGCGCGCAAGGGCCTGCTGACCCAGACCCGCCGCCACAGCTACATCGTCTCGCTGCTCGGCATCCGCCACGTGGTGCTGGCGGTCAACAAGATGGACCTGGTCGATTTCGACCAGGCCACCTTCGATGCGATCGTCGCCAGTTACCGCGCGCTGGCCGCGCAACTGGGCATCGCGCAGGTGCACTGCATCCCGCTGTCGGCGCTCGACGGCAACAACCTGTCGCAGCGGTCCGCGCGCACGCCCTGGTATGGCGGCCCGGCCTTGCTCGAATACCTGGAAGGTCTGGACCTGGCCGCGCGCGACGCCGACAGCGGCCTGCGCCTGCCGGTGCAATGGGTCAACCGCCCGAACCAGCAGTTCCGCGGTTTCGCCGGTACGCTCGCGGCCGGCCAGGTGCGGCCGGGCGACGCGGTGGTGGTGCTGCCGTCGGCGCGCCGCTCCACCGTCGCACGGGTGCTCGACGGCGCTGGCGACGTGGACCGGGCCGTGGCCGGGCAGGCGGTGACGCTGACCCTGGCCGACGAGATCGACATCAGCCGCGGCGACGTGATCGCCGCCGCCGCCGACCCGCCGGAGGTGGCCGACCAGTTCGCCGCGCACGTGCTGTGGATGGACGATGCCGCACTGCTGCCGGGGCGCCCGTACTGGCTGAAGATCGGCACGCGCACGGTGTCGGCCAGCGTCAGCGAGATCAAGCACCGCATCGACGTGAACACGCAGGAGCGGCTGGCGGCCAAGCGCCTGGAATTGAACGAGGTCGGCTACTGCAACCTGTCGCTGGACGAGTCGATCGTCTTCGAGCCGTACGCGCGCAACCGCGCACTCGGCGGCTTCATCCTGATCGACCGGCAGAGCAACGCCACCGTCGCCGCCGGCACGCTGGATTTCGCGCTGCGCCGCGCCGGCAACGTGCACTGGCAGCACCTGGACGTGGACCGCGCCGCGCGCGCGCGGATCAAGGGCCAGTCGCCGAAGGTGCTGTGGTTCACCGGCCTGTCCGGCGCCGGCAAGTCCACCGTCGCCAATCTGGTCGACAAGCGCCTGCATGCGCTCGGCTATCACACGTTCATCCTCGACGGCGACAACGTGCGGCACGGGCTGAACCGCGACCTGGGCTTCACCGACGAGGACCGGGTGGAGAACATCCGCCGCGTCGCCGAGGTGGCGCGCCTGATGGCCGACGCCGGGCTGATCGTGCTGGTCAGCTTCATCTCGCCGTTCCGTGCCGAGCGGCGCATGGCGCGCGAGCGCTTCGCCGAGGGCGAATTCGTCGAGGTCTTCGTCGACGTGCCGCTGCACGTGGCCGAGGCGCGCGACGTGAAGGGGCTGTACGCCAAGGCCCGCGCCGGGCAGATCCCCAACTTCACCGGCATCGATTCGCCGTACGAGGCGCCGGAGCAGCCGGAGCTGCACCTGCGCGCGGACGGCGACAACGCCGAGGCGCTGGCGGCGCAGGTGCTGGGGTGGCTGGACGCGCACGACTGAGCGCGGACGCCGGCGGCGCGGCGGCGCAGCGGGAGTTGCCGGCCGCCGCGCCGGTGCGCATCCTATGCATGCAGGGAGGCGGTGTGGATCCAGGGACACCCCGGGGCCGGATCCTTGCGGCAACGTTCAGGGGGAACGCGTGGATCCGAAGATGCAGGCCTTGCTGGCCAGGACCAATGTCACCGAGCTGGTCGCGCCGGCGGCGGTGGAACAGGTGACTCACCAGCCGGTGCGGCCCGAGCCGCCGCCAGCGCAGCGGCCCCTGTCTTCCACGGCCGATCCGTTCCAGTACCACCTGGCCACGACCGAAATCGTCGGCAAGCTGCAGGAGCGCACGACCAGGCCGGCAGTGCGGGCGTTCGGCTGGCTGGTGTTCGGGGTGCCGATGGCGCTGTTCGGGCTGATGCTGTTGCAGCTGGTCTGGTACGACGCCGCGCTGCATGCATGGAAGATCCCGCACACCGTCGGCGGCGCGCTGCGCACGCTGTTCGGGACCGCTTCTGCGCTGGCATTCGTCGCGGCGTACCCGTATTTCACCCGCCGCCGCGGTGCCGCCGCCGGCTGAGGCATGCGGCGCGCATGCGCCGGCGCGTCGCGATCGCTGCGGCTAGCAAGGCGGGGTGCGCCGGCTGGCGTGCGGCCCGGTGCGGTGGCGTCGCTGGTCGCCGCCGGCTGGCGTCAGTGCGCGCCGGGTTGCGCCTGGGTCAGCCGCTGCGGCGCGCGGCGCGGCGCTTGCAGCACCTGCACGAACTGCGCGGCGATCACCGCGCCGGCGAAGTGGCGCTGCACGAACTGGCGGCCGGCCTGGCCCATGCGCTGGCGGCGCTGCGCATCGCACATGCGCAGGATCGCGTCGCGCCAGGCGTTCACGTCGCCCGGCGGCAGCAGTTCGCCGCTGACGTCGGCATCCAGCGTCTCGGCCACGCCGCCGACGCGGCTGGCGAGCACCGGCACTTCGCTGGCCTGCGCTTCCACCGAGACCCGGCCGAAGGTTTCCGGCGCCAGCGACGGAAACGCCAGTATCGACATCGCGTTGTAGTAGGGCGTGGCGTCGTTGACCCAGCCGACGAAGCGGTGCCGGGCGGACGTGGCCTGGCCGCCGGCATGCGCGTGCAGGCGCGCCGCATCGGGGCCGTCGCCCAGCCACAGGCAGTGCAGCGCCGGTTCCATCGCCATCGCCGCAGACGCCGCCTCCAGCAGCGGAAAGATGCCCTTGCCGTGCTGCAGGCGGCCGCTGTAGCCGATCACGATCGCGTCCTCGGGCAGCCCGAGCAGGGCGCGCATCTCGCGGCCGCGCCGCGGATCCGGGCGCAGGTTGTCCATGTTCACCGGGTTGTACAGCACCTGCACCAGCGCCTCCGGCACGCCGCGGTCCAGGTAGGCCTGCCGTGCATAGCGCGACACCGCGAAGAAGCGCGAGGCCAGGCGCGGGATCGCGTAGCCGGAGAAGGCGCGCATTGCCGGCGCGCGGTGCCGGAACAGCGCCACGCGGATGCCGAGCGCGCGGCCGACCAGCAGCAACGGCCAGTATTCCTTGCCGAAATTGCCGACGAGCCAGTCCGGTTGCAGGTCCCGCGCCAGGCGCAGCAGCGGCGCGTAGCCGGCCGGATCCAGCGCGTTGCGGAAGTGGCCGAAATGCACGCTCACCCCGCTGCGTTGCAACTCCTCGGCGATCAGTCCGCCCTGGCAGGCGATCACCTCGACGCGATGGCCGGCACCGGCCAGCGCCTGCGCCAGCGCCACGAAGTGCGTGGCCGCGCCGGTGTTCTCGGGATTGGTGCCGACGAACAGGAACTTCATGCGCGCCGATCCTCGTAGCCGGTCAGCGCGCGCAGCGCGAACTGCGGCAGAACGTGATGCCGCGCCACCTGGATGCGCGGATAGCGCCAGGGATCGGACCCGGGCACGGCACGGCCGCGCCGGGTGGTGGTCGCGGCGACATAGCCGGCCTCGCGCACCGTCGCGGCGACGCGCGCGTCCACGTCGCCGTACGGATAGCAGAACTGGGTCACCGGCTCGCCGAGCAGATCCTCCAGCGCGCGCTTGCAGCCGCCGATTTCCTCGCGCAGCTCGGCATCGCTGCACGCGGTCAGATGCGGATGCGAGCGCGTGTGCGCGCCGATCTCCATGCCGCCGGCGCGCCACTGGCGCAGCTCGGCCAGGCTCATCAGCGGCTTTTCGATGCCGAGTTTCTGTGCGTCCCAGGTGTTGTGGCGGCCGATGCTGCCGCTGACCGCGTACACGGTGGCGCTGAAGCCCAGCCGTTGCAGCACTGGCAGCGCCGCATGCAGGTTGTCGAGGTAGCCGTCGTCCAGGGTCACCACCGCGATCCGGCCGTGGCGTTCGCCACGCAGGTAGGGCATGGCGTCGGACATGGACACGCCGCGGTAGCCCAGCCGCTGCAGCAGGCGCATCTGCCGCGCGAAACGCGCCGGCGCGACGTACAGGCTGCGGTACACCTGCAGCTGCCGCGGCGCCT
Organism: Xanthomonas bonasiae; assembly: GCF_017163705.1. GTDB lineage: Bacteria > Pseudomonadota > Gammaproteobacteria > Xanthomonadales > Xanthomonadaceae > Xanthomonas_A > Xanthomonas_A bonasiae. Next base: position 59,771 of record NZ_JAFIWB010000006.1, on the reverse strand, counting down.
GCGCGATGTTGTGGTACATGAAGATCGGAATACGTGCCGCAGCGGGGGAGGTCGCGGAATGCATCGGGACGGCTCGGTAACGATCGCGGAGGAGGGGGCGCGCTGCATTAGCGCGCGCAAACCTTTCGCCGGCCTGTCGTGCGTGCCGGCACCGCGCCGGCGCGCGGCAAGACGCACCGCGGCGGCACGTCATTGCGCCCGCTTGTCGTTGCGCTGCACTGCGCGGCGCGCGCATGCCGTGCAGCGACCGGCAATGCGGCAACTGCGCGCAATCGCCGGTTATGCTCGGCTGCCGACCTGCAGGAGCGCCGCCGATGCCCGATGACCCCAGCGCCACGGCCTGGCGCGACCTGCGCCTTGGCATCGACGGGATGCAACTGCGCCGTTGGCGCGGCGACGATCTCGACGCGCTGCTGCGCCATGCCGACGATGCGCAGGTGGTGCGCGGCCTCAGCGAGCGTTTTCCGCATCCCTACACCCGTGCCGACGGCGAGGCGTTCCTGAGCGGGCGCGTGGTGGATCTGGCGCACCCGGTGCTGGCGATCGAGATCGACGGCGAGGCCTGCGGCAGCATCGGCTTGCGTCCTGGCCGCGGCGAGCGCGCGCATGTCGCCGAACTGGGCTATTGGCTGGGGCGCCGCTACTGGGGCCAGGGACGGATGACGCGGATCGTCGCCACCTATCTGGACTGGGCGATTCCCGCGCTCGGGCTGCTGCGCATCGAGACCAGCGTGCTGGACAGCAACCCGGCCTCGGCGCGGGTGCTGGAGAAGAACGGCTTCGTCCGCGAAGGCATCCGCCGCGGCGCGCTGCGCAAGCACGGACGCCTGCACGATCTGCACCTGTTCGGGCGCCTGCACGGGCCAGAGTGAGACCTGCGTTTCGCAGTCAGCGCCGATTCATGCACAATCGAGGCAGCCCCGTTCGCGGGGCGTCCTTCTTGCGCTTCGGGGAACTGCGTGGAATCGATCATCACTGCATTGAATGGCTTGATCTGGAGCAAGGCGCTGATCTTCATGTGCCTGGCCGCCGGCCTGTACTTCACCATCCGCACCCGCTTCATGCAGGTGCGCGGCTTCGTCGAGATGCTGCGGTTGACCATCGGCGGGCAGAAATCCGATGCCGGCGTGTCTTCGTTCCAGGCGCTGGCGATGTCGATGGCCGGGCGCATCGGCATCGGCAACATCGCCGGCGTGGCCACCGCCATCGCCTTCGGCGGGCCGGGCGCGATCTTCTGGATGTGGGTGATGGGCTTCTTCGGCGCCTCCACCTCGTACATCGAATCGACCCTGGCGCAGATCTACAAGGTCAAGGACGCCGACGGGCGCTACCGCGGCGGCCCGGCGTACTACATCGAAAAGGCGATGGGGCTGAAGTGGTACGCGCTGCTGTTCGCGTTCGCCACCATCGTCGCCACCGGCTTCCTGATGCCCGGCGTGCAGGCCAATGCGATCGCCGACAGCGTGGTCAACGCCTGCCGCGGCGGCCCGCTGTGCGGTCCGCTCGACGGACTGTGGATGGGGTTGCCGGCGGTGCAGGCGCTGAAGCTGGGGATCGGCGCGACGGTGGCGCTGTTGCTGGCGGTGATCATCTTCGGCGGGGTCAAGCGCATCGCCAACTTCGCCGAGATCGTGGTGCCGTTCATGGCGCTGGGCTACATCCTGATGGCGGTGGTGGTGATGGTGCTCAACGCCGAGCGGGTGCCGGAGATGTTCTCGATCATCTTCCGCAGCGCGTTCGGCGCGCATGCCGCGTTCGGCGCACTGCTGGGCCTGGCGGTGGAGTGGGGGGTCAAGCGCGGCATCTACGCCAACGAGGCCGGGCAGGGCACCGGCCCGCACGCCGCGGCCGCCGCCGAGGTCTCGCATCCGGCCAAGCAGGGCTACGTGCAGGCCTTCGCGATCTATTTCGACACGATGATGGTGTGCACCGCGACCGCGTTCCTGATCCTGGCCACCGGCAAGTACAACGTGTATGCGCCGGACGGCGGCGAGCACCTGTTCGCCGGCCTGCGCGGGGTGCAGGAAGGCCCGGGCTACGCGCAGGCCGCGGTGGACGCGATCCTGCCCGGCTGGGGCGCCGGCTTCGTGGCGCTGGCGCTGTTCTTCTTCGCCTTCACCACGATCATGGCCTATTACTACATGGCCGAGACCAACCTCAGCTACATCAACGGCAACCGCCGCCGTCCGCTCAGCGTGCTGGTGCTGCGGCTGGGCATCCTCGGCATGGTGGTGTTCGGCGCGTTCCACGACGCCAAGCTGGCGTGGTCGCTGGGCGACATCGGCGTGGGCCTGATGGCCTGGCTCAACATCATCGCCATCCTGATCCTGCAGAAGCCGGCGCTGCTGGCGCTGCGCGACTACGAGCGGCAGAAGAAGGCCGGCCTGGACCCGGTGTTCGATCCGCTGCCGCTGGGCATCAAGAATGCCGATCTGTGGCGCGAGCGCCTGTTGCCGCCGGCGCCGCGCGGCGAATGATCGCCGCGTGGCGGTGCGTGCCGCGATGACACGCTGCCGGCCTGTGGCCGGCAGCGGTGTCGTGCCCTTGGGGGCGGGGCACGATCAGTAGGAGATCGTCGCCGAGGTGGAGGTGGTCTGCACATCGTAGTTGCACTGCACGTCCAGGCCGGAGCTGTCGCTGTACGAAACCCATGCCGGCGACTGCACGCGTCCTAGTTTGTAGTCGTATACGCCGATCGCGTTGAAGGTGATGCGGCCGTCGGGCGGATACTGGTCGCAACTGTCCACCGAATACACCTCCAGCGCGCCACCGATCACCAGGTGCGTATTCGAATTGATGTCGTAGGTGGTGCTGAGCCGTACGCTCTCGCCGGTGGTGACGTTGCGTGTATCGACGTTCCAGTTCGCGCAGGGCCTGCCGTTGTTGCAGGTGGCGTAGGTGTCGCCCACGATCTGGTCGCCGGCTTTGGCCGGAATGAAATCGCTGGACCACACCATGCCATCCTGGCAGCAGTTCCAACTGCTCAGATCCCAGGTGTTGCTGTCGCCGCGGTAGCCCAGCACCGGTTGCAGGATCGTCGGATCGTCGCTCTGCATGCCCGGGAAGAAGTACACCGTCTGGTGCGCCACGTTGGTCGGATTCTGCGGCACTTTCCAGCTCGCGACGATGCGGCCCATCTTGGCGCCCGTCACGTCGATGGCCGACTGGACCCAATCGTGCGCAATCGGTGGCGGCACCGCGCTGCGTGCTCTGGACGCTGTCAGCGCGGCGCTGCTGCGGACCTGCCGGCCATCGATGCCGCGACCGTCGGGCCGCACCCGTACGCCGCTGGGAGTGAAGTTGTCCTGGGCACAGGCCTGTGCCTGTTCGCGCACGCCATCGACGTGTTGCAGGCTGCCATCCTCGAGGATGCGCTCGCCGCTGTGGACTTGCCGGACGCACGCCGGCGCGAAATAGCCGAACGGGGTCGCGACGTAGTCGTCCGGAATGCCGGCCGGCTTGTGCGCTGCACTCATGGCGCCGACCCGGGCGAGCCGGGCATCCGGCGCGCCATCCTGGGGCGCCGCCGACGCGGCGCCGGCCATGCCGAGCAGGGAGAGCAGCATCAATGCGGTGCTGGAACAACGACGCAGTGTCGATCGTGCGCTGCGGACAGAGGGTTTCATTGGGGTCGCCTTGTGATGATGAGGCAGGAAGGAGTGCCGTGGGACCTGCTCGGCTCGCTGCCGCATCCGCCGTCGCTGAGCGGTCGGGTCGGTATCGAGGCGATGGTGTCCCGCAATGCGAAGCCGGGTGCCGCGGTCGTGGGTGTGGTCGATAGCGCCGTCCTTTGCCGTGCCGGGTTGCGGCGACGATGTGCCTTGCCGCAGCGGGGCGATTGTGAGAATTCGTCGCCTGGCGCCGCGAATGCGGCATGGTGGCGAGCGACGGCGAACGGCTTCACGGTCGCAATCGGGCCGCTGTTCCTCTTTCTCGGCGCACTGGGTAGACAATCGATGCGCCGTCGCCAGATAGCTCCGCCGTGGAGGGCGGAAATGCCGGCGCAGGACCCCGCCGACCGGGCGCAGGTGCGCAGGCGCCGCCGCGTGAACGACGCCGGCCGCACCTGCGGGCGGGGATGAGCGAAAATCGCCGGGTCGCGCCGGTACGGTGCGTTGCCATTGCGGTCCAGGAGACCTTGCCCATGTGTCATGACCTTTCTTTCCCGCGCGTTGCCGCCGCATGCGCTGCGCTGCCGAGCGTGCGGCGATGAACAATCCCTGGGGCAAGAGCCCGCGCGGCCCGCGTCCGCCGGCGCCGCCCGAACGCGCCGCGCCCGCGCCGCGCGCGGCCGACGCCAACCGCGGCGAGCTGCGCCTGTACGGACTCAACGCGGTGCGCGCGGTGTACGCGCGCCGGCCCGAGGCGATCCGCAAGCTGTATCTGGCCGAGGCGCGGATTCCGGCGCTGCAGCCGCTGCTCAAGTGGTGTGCGGCCAACCGCGTCGGCTACCGGGTGGTGGACGAGGCCGATCTGAACAAGCTCGCGGCCAGCGCGCACCACGAGGGCGTGGTCGCCGACGTGCTGCGCGCCGAACCGCTGCCGCTGGCGGCGTGGCTGCAGGGACTGGCGCCGGGCCCGGCGCTGGCGTTGTGGCTGGACGGCGTCGGCAACCCGCACAACTTCGGCGCGATCCTGCGCTCGGCCGCGCATTTCGGCGCCGCCGCGATCCTGTTGCCGGATACCACGACGCTGGCCCTGTCCGGCGCCGCCGCGCGCGTGGCCGAAGGCGGCGCCGAGGCGCTGCCGCTGGTGCGGCTGCCGCCGACGGAACAGGCGCTGGCGCAATTGCGTGCGGCCGGCTTCGCGCTGGCGGCGACGCTGGTGGACGGCGGCGACGACGTGTTCGCCGCCGCGTTGCCGCCGCGCCTGGTCTACGTGATGGGGGCCGAGAGCGAGGGCATGGACCGCGACTTCGCGCAGGCCTGCGAACTGCGCCTGTCGATCCCCGGCAGCGGCGCGGTGGAAAGCCTCAACGTCGCCGCGGCCACCGCGGTGCTGCTCGGCGCCTGGCGCAGTCGCGTCGCGGCGTCGGGAGCGGCGCGGTGAAGTCGGTGCTGCCTGCGCTGTTGTGCTTATTGCTGGGCGTCGCGCCGCTGGCGAACGCGCGTGCGGCGCCCGCTGCCTTGCCTGAGACGCAGGTGACGCTGGCCGCGGGCAGCGTGCGCGGGCAGGTCCAGGCCGACGGCAGCGTGCTGTTCCGCGCGATCCCGTTCGCCGCGCCGCCGACCGGCGCGAACCGCTGGCGTCCGCCGCAGCCGCCTGCGCGTTGGCGCGGCGTGCGCGATGCCAGCCAGCCGGCGCCGACCTGCGCGCAGCCGGCGATCGGCTGGAACGCTGCGCTGGCGCAGCGCTCCAGCGAAGACTGCCTCTACGTGGAAGTGCAGACGCCGCGCCTGGATCCGGCGGCGAAACAGCCGGTAATGGTGTGGATCCATGGTGGCGCCAATGTCGCCGGCGGCGCCGACGTGCTGCCGTCGTCGCTGGCGCAGCAGGGCGTGGTGCTGGTCACCGTGCAATACCGGCTGGGCGTGTTCGGCTTCCTGTCGCTGCCCGAGCTGAGCGCCGAATCCGCACGCCATGCCTCCGGCAACTACGCCTTGCTCGACCAGATCGCGGCGCTGCGCTGGGTCCGCGACAACATCGCCCGCTTCGGCGGCGACCCGGCGCAGGTGACCATCTTCGGCCAATCGGCCGGCGCACAGGACGTGGGCCTGCTGCAGCTGTCGCCGCTGTCGAAAGGGCTGTTCCGCGCGGCGATCGAACAGAGCGGCACTGCCGGCTTCGGCTTGCCGCCGCGCAGCCTGGGCGAGAACGAGGCGCTCGGCGCGGCGATCGCGCAGCGTGCCGGGATCGGCGCGACGCAGCGCCTGCCGGCGTTGCGGCGGCTGCCGGTCGCGCAGCTGTTGAAGGCGGCGCAGGGCGTCGACGTGCCGGCACTGGACGACGACGGCTACATCTGGCTGCAGGCGATCGTCGATGGCCAGGTGCTGCCGCGCGCACCGGCGGCGCTGCTGGCCGCCGGCGAGCAGCAACGGGTGCCGCTGCTGCTCGGCAGCGTGGCGCAGGAGCTGACCTACGGTGATGCCGGCGGTGCCGAAGCACGCCTGCGTCGCGACTATCCGGACCAGGCCGCGCAGGTGCTGGCGCCGTATCGCGATGCGACGGCCGTGCCCGACCCGCGCTATGGCGATGCGGCGATGCAACTGGCCACCGACCTGACCTTCCGCTGCCCGGCGCTGGCGGTGGCGCGGGCGCAGGCACGGCAGGGCGTGCCGGTATGGCATTACGAGTTCGATCTGGCCGCGCCCGGCGGCAAGGTGACCCACAGCGCCGAACTGCCGTTCGTGTTCAAGGGCCTGCCGATCGGCCAGCCGCCGCTGAACCTGCAGCGCTACTGGGCGGCGTTCGCGCGCAGCGGCGATCCCAATGGCGCCGGCATGCCGCACTGGCCGGCGTTCGCGCCGACCCAGGCATCGCTGCGTTTCGACCAGGACGGCGCGCAGGTGGTGTCCGGTTTGCGCAGCGAGGTGTGTGCGCTGCTCGATTTGCCGTAGCGAAGACCGCCGCCGCTGCTGCCGCTCGCCGCGGCGTGCCGTCGTGGCGGTCCGCCGCAGCCCTGCCTTGCGGGTTGCCGTGCCGTGGCCCGATCGCGATGCGTGCCGATCGGGTGCAGGCGGATCGCGGCACAACTGGAGTCGATTGCGCGGTGAGCATTTTCGACTCGGATATTCGCAGTCGACCAAGTCGTGTGGGAGCGACTTCAGTCGCGACGGGCGTTACCAGGAGAGCTCATCGTGACCGATGGCAGAAGCCACCTGCCGTCGCGCCTACGACTTCCGTCGCCTTCAACCACAGCAAAGAAAAGCGCTAGCCCGTCGCCTGCGGCAATGCCGGATCCGCCGGCGGCGCGGTCGAGCCGCGGGTCACCAGCGTGTACTTCATCACCTGGTGGATGCCGCGGCTGGGCAGGCCGTCGCGGCGCTGGCGGATCTCGCCGAGCAGCAGCGCCACCGCCGCGCGGCCCATCGCGGTGACCGGCTGGTGGATGGTGGTCAGCTCGGGCCAGATCGTGGTCGCCACCGGGGTGTCGTCGAAGCCGGCGATCGACAGGTCCTCGGGCACGCGCAGGCGCAGGCCGTAGGCGATGGCGACCGCGGCGGCGGCCATGTCGTCGTTGCTGCACAGCAGCGCGGTCGGGCGCGGCGCGGCGTGCAGCAGCGCGGTCGCGGCGACCAGCCCGGAGCGGTAGGTGAACAGGCCTTCGGCCACGCGCGTGGCGGCGACCGGCAGCCCGGCCGCGGCCATGGTGTCGAAGAACGCGCGGCTGCGCAGCGCGCTCGGGGTGTGCTTGGGATCGCCGCTGATGAAGCCGATGTCGCGGTGGCCGAGGTCGATCAGGTGCCGGGTGATCGCGCAGGCCGCGTGGTAGTCGTCGATGCGCACCGAGCTGACGCCCTGCATCGGCGTGCCGGTGGCCACGGCGACGACCGGGATGCCGCGCGCGTCCAGTTCCTCGATGGTCTGCCGCGAATCGCACAGCGGCGGCGGCAGGATCACCCCGTCCACGCCGGCGTCGAGCAGGCGCTCGGTGGCGGCGCGCTGGCTGCCCATGTCGTCGCTCTTTTCCACCAGCACCTGGCTGCCGTCCAGGCTGCTCTGCTCGAGGATGCCGAGCATGAACTGGTTGAGATAGGCCGCGCTGGGATTGCTGTACAGCACGCCGATCCGCGCCAGGCTGGCGGTGCGCAACGAGCGCCCGGCCAGGTTGGGACGGTAGCCGAGCGTCTTGATCGAGGCTTCGACGCGCTCGCGCATTGCCGCGCCCACCCGTGGGTGGCGGTTGATCACGCGTGAGGCGGTCATCGGCGAGACGCCCGCGTGCCGCGCCACATCCAGCAGCGTCACCGCCGAGCCTGCACGACCTTGCCGTTTGCCCATCGTGGGTCCTGACGATGCTGCGAAAGGGGGAAAGCCTGCGCGCATCCCCGCGGCAGGCGTGCCAGCTTACTCCTTGGGCGGTTCCACTGTCTTGGCCTGGCTGCCGAAGCCGCCGTCGGCTTCCGCGGCCAGGTAGGCGAACACCGCGTAGGCGGCGACGTTCTGCGCCAGCGCCTTGGGGTCGATCTTGTCCAGGGTGTCGTCGGCGGTGTGGTGCAGGTCGAAGTAATCGCTGCCGTCCTGCGCCAGCCATGCCCAGGCGCCGCCCTTGGCCGCGAGCGGGCCGACGTCGGGGCCGGGGCCGCCCTTGTCCGCTGCGTATTCGATGCCCAGCGGCGCCAGCGCCTCGGCGATCTGCCGGGTCGCCTCGCGCGAGGCGGCGGCATCGCCGGAGCCGGTGTTGAACGCATAGATGCGGCCGGCGCCGAAATCGCTCTCGGCGGCGATCTGGTGCAGCGCCACGTCCTTGGCGTGCGCCTGCGCGTAGGCCTTGCCGCCGTAGAGACCCTGCTCCTCGTTGGCGAAGGCGACCACACGAATCGTGCGCTTGGGCGCGCGCTTGAGCTGGCCGATCAGGTGGCCGGCGGCCATGCTGATGCCGACGCCGGCCCCATCGTCGATCGCGCCGGTGCCCAGGTCCCACGAATCCAGGTGGCCGCCGATCACCACCACTTCCCTGGGCTTGCTGCGCCCGGTGATCTCGCCGATCACGTTGTACGAGGTGGCCTGGCCGTCCCAGCCGCAGTCCAGCGTCAGGCGCAGGCGCACCGGGCCGCGCGCGACCAGCCGCGCCAACTGGTTGGCGTCGGGCACCGCCAGCGCCGCCGCCGGCACCGGCGTCAGGCCTTCGTCGAACCGGGTGATGCCGGTATGCGGCACGCGGTGCGAATCGGTGCCGGCCGAGCGCATCACGAAGCCGATCGCGCCCTTGCGGATCGCCTCCGACGGCCCCTTGCTGCGCACCGCGCCGCCGTTGCCGTAGTCCTTGCCGTCGCGCGCCTTGACCATCTGGTAATCGACGAACGCGATCTTGCCGCGCAGCGAACCGGCGGGTGCGGCCTGCAGCGCGGCGAGGTCGGCGAAGCGCACCACCTCGGCCTCGACCGTGCCGGCCGGGCTGCCGCCCAGCGCGGTGACGCTCAGCGGCTGCGCGTTGGCGCCGAGCACTTGCGCGTGCTCGCTGCGCCGCTCCCATTTCGGGAACGTCACCGGCTCGGTCCAGACCTTGTCGAAGCCCAGCGCCTTGAACTTGGCCTTGGCCCACGCGACCGCGCGCGCATCGGCCTCGCTGCCGGCCATGCGCGGGCCGACTTCGGTGGTCAGCGATTCGACCACCTTCCAGCCGGTGTCGTCGGCCAGCGCCTGCTCGCGCAGCGTGGCGGCGGTGGACAGCGCCGCATCCGGGATGCGGGTGGTCTCGGCCGCGGCGGCGGACGCGATGGCGAGCATGACGGCGGTGACGACGGCAAGACGGCGCATGGGGGACTCCGCGAACAGGGAAGCCCCGAGCTTAGCAGCGCGTGGCGCGCCTGCGCACTGCACTTACTGCGATGCGGCGTCGTTCTTCAACGCATCGCGGATCTCGCGCAGCAGCAGCACTTCCTCGCTCGGCGCCTTGGGCGCGGGCGGTTCCTTGCGCGCGATGCGATTGATCGCCTTGACCACCATGAAGATGGCGAAGGCCACGATCACGAACTGGATGATGGTGTTGAGGAAATCGCCGATGCCGATCACCACCGGCGGCACTTCCTTGCCGGCCGCGTCCACCGTCGCCGCCTTCAGCGTCCATGCCCAGCGCGAAAAATCCACGCCGCCGGCGAGCATGCCGATCGGCGGCATGATGATCTTCTCCACCAGCGCGGTGACGATCTTGCCGAACGCGGCGCCGAGCACCACGCCGACCGCCAGGTCCAGCACGTTGCCGCGCATGGCGAATTCCTTGAACTCGCGGATCATGCCCATGGAAGCTTCCTCGAACGTTGCGCGGGCCTGTCGCCGCCGTGCAAGCCTAGCGCAGTCGTTGTCGTTCCAGGATCAAGCTGCGCGTCGGCCACCTGCGCGCGATGCGCCGCGCACTCAGGCGACGATCACGCCATGGCGCTCGGCCACGTTCTCCAGCCGCGCGCTGAAGCGATCGCCCGGCTGCAGCGCGGCCACGCCGGCCGGCGTGCCCATGAACACCAGGTCGCCGGCGCGCAGCGCGAACAGCTTGGACAGTTCGTGCAGGATCTCCGGCACGTTCCAGATCATCTGGTCGAGCAGCGATTGCTGGCGCACCTGGCCATTGACCTCCAGCGACAGGTTCAACGCCTCCAGCGCGCCGACTTCGCCAGCCGGGATCAGCTCGCTGATCGGCGCGGAATGGTCGAAGCCCTTGGCGATGTCCCACGGCAGGCCCTTGGCCTTGGCCGCGGCCTGCAGATCGCGCCGGGTCAGGTCCAGGCCGACGCCGTAGGCGAGCACCAGGGCGGACGCATCCTCGACGCCGAGCACGCCGGCCGGCGCGTCCTGGCCGAGCGCCACCACCAGCTCCACTTCGTGGTGCAGGTCCTGGGTCGCGGACGGGTAGGGGATGGAGTCGCCGCCGATCACCAACGCATCGGCCGGCTTCATGAAGAACGTCGGTTGGCCGCGGTCGGCCTTCGAGGCCGGAGCGCTGGCGCCCATCTCGCGCGCATGGTCGGCGAAATTGCGGCCCACGCAGTAGATGCGATGCACCGGAAACAGCCCCAACCCACGCACAGGCACGCGCGGCGCTTCGGCAGCAGCAAACAGGTCTTTCATCGGGCACGCATCCAGAGAAGAACGGGATGCAGCAGTTTAGCGCGTCAGGTTCGACCCGACTTCAACAGGCAAGGAGGGGCATCGCTTTCACGAATCCCCAATCCCGATTCCCCAATCCCAGCCTTACAGCGGCAACGCCGGCTTGCGCAACACGCGGTACTCGCCATCGACCACATGCTGGCGTGCCGAGGCCGGACGCTTGTTGCCGCGTTGGCTCAGCAGCTTCATCGCGATGCCGCCGAGGATCATCGCCGCACCGACGAACACGCTGACGAACACCAGCCCGGCGAGGATCGCCAGGCCCAGCAAGCCGACGGCCAGTTTCACCAGCGGATGGCGCGGCTTGCGCGGCGCGAAGACATGCCGGAACTGATCGAAATTGAAGGCGCGTACACGCATGGCAGAAGTCTGTGTCAGTTGGAACCGAGGGCGCAGTATCGACGCTGTCTTATGTGACGGAGTGAAAAGTTCGTTAAGCGAAAAATTAACACTTGCCCGTTCAATGTCTTGCATGTCGTCGCCAGGTGAAGCGCGACGCGGGTGCGAACCGCGGACATGCAAGAATGGCGGCCCTTTCCGCGCTGCCGCCGTCTTCCATGACCGAGTCATCTTCCGCCGTGCTGGCGCAACTGGAGCAGATCGAGCCCGGCAACCTGGTCGAAGCCGAGGCCGCGATCGGCGGCGAGATCGAATCGCTGCTGCTGTACCGCGACGGCGACGGCGTGCGCGCCTGGTTGAACGTGTGCCCGCATGCCGGGCGTCGGCTCGACTGGGCGCCGGGACAGTTCCTGAAGAGCCGCGAAGGACACGTGGTCTGCGCGGCGCACGGCGCTGCGTTCGAATTGCAGCACGGCAGTTGCGTGTCCGGGCCGTGCCGCGGTCAGAGCCTGCTCGCGGTGCCGGTGACGGTGCGCGAGGGCCAGGTGTTCCTGGCGTGAGTGGCGCCTAGAACGCGCCCCACCAGGCCATCGACATCAGGTTGACCATCAGCACCACCACCGCGGTATAGATCAGCGACAGCGGCGCGCCGACGCGCCACAGTTCGCGCGGCTGATAGTTGGCCGGGCCGGTGATCATCGAGATCACCGGGTTGGACGCGGTCATCAGGTTGTTGGACGCCGACAGCGCCACGATCAGCGCGAACGCGGTGGGATTGCCGCCGGCGGCCAGGGCCAGGTTGACCGCGATCGGCACCATCACGATGGTCGCGCCGACGTGGCTGATGACCAGCGAGAACGCGGTGGTCAGCAGCGCCAGCGCGATCTCCAACGCCCACACCGGCACGCCCTCGGGCAGCCGCGCGATGGTGTGGCCGGCGACCCACGCCGCCGCGCCGCTGCTGTCCATCGCCCAGCCCAGCGGGATCAGCCCGGCCATCATGAAGATGGTCTTCCAGTTGATCGAGGCGTAGGCCTCGTCCATGCGCAGCACGCCGGTCAGCAGCATGCCGGCCACGCCGGTCATCAGGGTCAGCGCCACCGGCAGCTTGCTGGTCAGCGCGATCAGGATGGTCAGCGCGAAGATCGTCATCGCGATCTTGAACTTGTGCGGGCGGTGCTCGCCCTTCGGATAGTCGGTGACCACGACGAAGTCGCGGCTCTCCGAGGCCTGCGCCAGGTCCTGCCAAATGCTGTGGAACACCAGCATGTCGCCGGCGCGCAGATGCACCTTGCGCACGTCCTCGCGGATCACCTGCTTGTCGCGGTTGATCGCCAGCAGGCTGATCCCGGCCTGCTTGCGCAGGCGCAGCTCGGCCGCGCTCTTGCCGATGAAGCGCGAGGTGGGCGGGATCACCGCCTCGGAGATGCCGGCGCGGCTGGGATTGAACAGGTCGCCCAGGTTGCGCAGCCGCGAGGACAGGCGCAGGAACTGGTTCTGCGCGAAATCGGCCACCTGCTGCCGCGCGCCCATCACCCCGAGCACGCTGCCGACCCAGATGCGCATGTCCGCCGGCGGCGCCAGGCGGGTGTCGTTGCCGGTCTTCAGGGCCAGCAGCAGCGGCGCGTCGTGCACCGTCTCCGCTTCGCCCAGGGTCATGCCGACCAGCGGGCTGTCGGCGCTGACGATCAGTTCGAACACGTCGCCCTCGATGCCGTAGGTGCGCGCGAAGTAGCTCTCGGTGCGCGCCGGAGTGACCCCGTTGTTGATCAGCTGTTCTTCTTCCATCAGCGTGCGGTCGCCGCGCACGCGGAAGTAGATCAGCGAGGCCAGCAGCAGCGCCACGCCGATCGGCAGCGGCGCGAACATGCGCAGCGGCTCGATCGTGGCCATGCCCGAGGGCAGGTTGTTGTTGGCCGACTGCAGCAGGTCGTTGAGCAGGATCAGCGGCGAGTTGCCGACCATGGTCAGCGCGCCGCCCATCACGATCGCCGCGGCGATCGGCAGCAGCAGGCGCTGCAGGGTCAGCCCGGTGCGCGCGGCCAGGCGCGAAGCCACCGGCAGATACAGCGCCATTACCGAGGGGTTCTGCATGAACGAGGAATTGAGCCCGGCGATGCCGGTGGTCAGCAGCATCAGCCGCTCTTCCACGCCGTGCGCGCGGCGCAGCAGCCACGACGCCAGCCGGTTCAGCGCGCCGGTGCGCTCCAGCCCGGCGCCGAGGATGGTGGTGGCGATGATGCTCATCACCGCGTTGCCGGAGAAGCCGCTGAACAGCTCTTCCGGCGCGATCAGCCCGGTGACGCCGAGCACCACCAGCACCACCAGCGCGACCACGTCGGCGCGGATGCGCTCGAACACGAACATCGCCATCGTGAAGCCGACCAGCCCGAGCACGAGCTTCATATCGGTGGTCAGCGTCAGCGCGGTGTCCATTGGGGGCCGGGATTGGGGATTGGGGATTCGGGATTAGCTAACGGCGGGAATCGGGGCTGGCCGCGGCAGTGGCGTGCCGTGGATGCATCCCGTCCGGATGGTGGCGGATTCGCTCTTCATCCCTAATCCCGAATCTCCAATCCCTGCTTGTCGTAAAGCAAATCCCACACGCCATGGCCCAGCTTCTGGCCGCGGGTCTCGAAATGGGTCTGCGGGCGCCAGTCCGGGCGCGGCACGTGGCCGCGCGGGCCGGCACGGTTGACCAGGCCTGCGGTGGCATCGAGCACGTCCCACATCTGCTCGGCGTAGTCGGCCCAGTCGGTGGCCGCGTGCAGGCGGCCGCCGGCGCGCAGCTTGCGCACCAGCAGCGCGGCGAACGCCGGCTGCAGCAGGCGGCGCTTGTTGTGGCGCTTCTTGTGCCACGGGTCGGGGAAGTAGATGCGCACTTCGTCGAGCGCGTCGTCGGCGATCTCGCGCTCCAGCACTTCCACCGCGTCGTGGTGGTACAGGCGCACGTGCTCGCTGCCGTCGGCGGCCAGCGCGTTCAACACGCGGCCCACGCCGGGCGCGTGCACTTCGATGCCGATGTAGTCGCGGGCGGGGTCGTGGCGTGCGGCGAAGCGCAGCGCCTCGCCGTTGCCGAAGCCGATCTCCAGCACCTTGCGCGCGGTGCGGCCGAAGGTGGCGTCGAGATCGCGCGGCTGGCCGCTGTAGTCCAGGCCGAAACGCGGCCACAGCTCGTCGAACGCGCGCTGCTGGGCGGGCGTGAAGCGGCCCTGGCGCAGCACGAAACTGCGTACCTGGCGGCGGCCTTCCTCGATGGTGAAGGGCTTGGGCGGGGACTTGGCGCCGGCGCTGGAGAACGGATCGGTCATGCGCGCGGCCTCAGCCGATCAGCCCGTCGACCGGCGACGACGCGCTGGCGTAGCGCTTGCGCGGAATGCGCCCGGCCAGGAACGCCTCGCGCCCGGCCTCGACCGCCTTGCGCATCGCGCTGGCCATCAGCACCGGGTTGCGCGCGCCGGCGATGGCGGTGTTCATCAGCACGCCGTCGCAGCCCAGCTCCATCGCGATCGCCGCGTCCGAGGCGGTGCCGACGCCGGCATCGACGATGATCGGCACCTTGGCGTTGTCGATGATCTCCAGCAGGTTGTAGCGGTTCTGGATGCCCAGCCCGGAGCCGATCGGCGCCGCCAGCGGCATCACCGCCACGCAGCCGATCTCTTCCAGGCGCTTGGCCAGGATCGGGTCGTCGCTGGTATAGACCATCACCTCGAACCCGTCGGCGACCAGGATCTCGGCGGCCTTCAGGGTCTGCACCACGTCCGGGAACAGGGTGCGCTGGTCGCCCAGCACTTCCAGCTTGGTCAGGTTGTGGCCGTCGAGCAGCTCGCGCGCCAGACGGCAGGTGCGCACCGCGTCCTCGGCGCTGTAGCAGCCGGCGGTGTTGGGCAGGATGGTGTAGCGCTCCGGCGGCAGCACGTCGAGCAGGTTGGGCTCGCCCGGGTTCTGGCCGATGTTGGAGCGGCGGATCGCCACGGTGACGATTTCGGCGCCGGCGGCCTCGGTGGCCTGCCGGGTCTGTTCCAGGTCGGCGAACTTGCCGGTGCCGGTGAGCAGTCGGGAACGGTAGGGCTTGCCGGCGATCACCAGCGCGTCGTGGGGGGCGTGAGCGTTCATCGCCGGATTATCGCCCATCGCACCCGGCGCTGCCGAGTCGGACGCCGCGCGGAATTCAGCCGCCGCCCAGCGCGTGCACGATCTCGACCCGGTCGCCGTCGCGCAGCAAGTGGTCGGCATGCGCGCCGCGCGGCACGATCGCGCCGTTGACTTCGACCGCGACGCGGCGCTGCGCCAGCCCTTCCTCGAGCAGCAGGGCGGCGACGGTGGTGTGGGGTTGCAGGGAGCGGACCTGGCCGTTCAATTCGATGTTCATGTCATCATTGTGCAATGCGTGCCGCCGAGTGCGCGATTTATTGCGGCAGTGCAACGTGAGCGTGAGGGGCAGAGGTGAAATCATGCCTGCCATGCGGCTGCGTATGTTCTGGCCGTGCCCCGAGTCACCTTCATTATCGCCCGGGAGGGCATCCATGACTTCGTCCATCCGTCCACTCCGTTCGCTGCTGGCCGCCGCGATCGTGCTCGCCGCCGCGCCCGCGTTCGCGCAGCAAACCTATAGCCGCACCGTGTTCTTCGGCGACAGCCTGACCGATGCCGGCTACTACCGGCCGCTGCTGCCGGCCTCGGCGCAGGCGGTGACCGGCCAGTTCACGACCAATCCGGACTGGGTCTGGGCGCAGTACATCGCCGACTACTACCACGTCGACGGCCACGCCAACGGCAACGGCCAGATCGGCGACAACTACGCCGCCGGCAACGCCCGCGTCGGCGTGGCCAACCCCAGCGCGCTGGGCGTGGCGCCGTCGCTGGCGACGCAGGCCAGCAACTACCTGGCCGCCAACGGCGGCAAGGCCGATCCGAATGCGCTGTACAGCGTGTGGGGCGGCGCCAACGACCTGCTCGCGGTCGCCGGCGGCGCACCGGCGCAGACCACCATCGGCAACGCGGTGACGGCCGAGGTCGGCATCGTCGCCAGCCTGCAGAACGCCGGCGCGCGCTACGTCATGGTCACCACCATCCCCGATGTCGGCCTCACCCCGCGCTTCCGCGCCGGCGGCGCCACGGCGATGGCGCAGGGCACCGCGCTGGCCAGCAGCTACAACAGCGCGCTGTTCGCCGGGCTCAAGAGCGCCGGCCTGCAGGTGATCCCGGTGGATACCTTCCACCTGCTGCAGGAAGTGATCGCCAGCCCGTCCACCTACGGTTTCAGCAACTACACCGGCACCGCCTGCCAGCCGCAGATCACCTCGCAGTCGCTGACCTGCAACCCGACCAGCTACGTCAGCGCCGACGCCGCCGACAGCTACGTGTTCGCCGACGGCATCCATCCCACCGGCCGCACCCACGAAATCCTGGCGCAGTACGCGCTGTCGATCCTGGAAGGCCCGCGCCTGCAGCAGGTGCTGAGCCACTCGGCCGAAGTCACCGGCCGCTCGCGCGCCGACCAGGTCGCCTGGCACGTCGACGGCCGCCCGGAAGCGGACGGCATGCGCTGGTGGGGCAACCTGCGCGGCGACATGCAGCGCTATGCGCACGGCGACCTGTACGACGGCCTGGCCCCGGCCGGCCTGTTCGGCGTGGACTGGTCGCGCGGCGAGTGGGTGTTCGGCGGCTTCGGCGGCTTCGGCCGCGTGGATGCCGACTTCGGCAACCGCGGCGGCGACTACACCCAGGACGACAGCACCCTGGGCGGCTTCGCCGGCTGGTATGGCGAGCACGCCTGGGTCAACGCCCAGGTCAGCTACAGCTGGCTGAGCTACGACGTCAAGCGCAAGGTCAACCTCGGCCCGGCCACCATCGAGCACAACGGCTCGCCGGACGGCAGCAACCTGACCGCGGCGCTGCAGGGCGGCTACGAGTTCGGCGAGGGCACGTTCAAGCACGGCCCGGTGGCCGCGGCGATCTGGCAGAAGGTCAAGCTCGACGGCTACACCGAGAGCAACCCGAACTCCAGCGCGCTGGGCTACTACGACCAGGACGTCGAGTCGCTGGTCGGCCGCGTCGGCTGGAAGGCCGGCCTGGATCTGGGCGCGGTGAAGCCGTACCTGCAGGCGACCTACGACCACGAGTTCAAGAAGGGCGAGCAGGCCACCGCGTGGCTGCAGACCATGCCCGACCTGGGCGCCTACGCGGTGCCGGGCCTGGCCATCGACCGCAACTACGCCTCGGTGGTGCTGGGCGCGCGGACCAAGGTGTGGGGCCTGGAGAGCAATGTCGGCATCGCCGCCACCACCGGCCAGAGCCGCGCGCACGACACCTCGCTGTTCGTGAACTTCGGCGGCAGCTTCTAACGCGGCATCGCCGTTGCCTGTCGTGCCCGGCCATGCGCCGGGCACGACATGGACAGCACACGGCAGCGGCAGCGAAAACGCCGCACTGTAGGAGGGGCTTCAGCCCCGACGCCTTAGCGAGAAGGCGTCGGGGCTGAAGCCCCTCCCACAAAAAACCCGGCTGCAAGTGTCGACATCGCGATCGCGTGGGCGCCGGCGCCCCCATCGCTGCAGTTTGGTCGCGCCGATTTCTTGCGCAACCGCCGGCCCACCGCATAGACTGCACCGGCAACGCGGGCGTAGCTCAATGGTAGAGCTGTAGCTTCCCAAGCTACTGACGAGGGTTCGATTCCCTTCGCCCGCTCCAATTCGAGTTTTGCTGAATTCCATCGAGTTCTGCAAGCACTTGAAAGACAAGCGTTTTACGCCATCTTTCAGTCCGGCGAAGTCCGCCGAAAGCCGCTGTTAGCAAGGGTTGGATATCTTCATAAAATTGGCCGCCAAACCGTGCCGCATATGGAAATTCTTACAGGATGTTTTATGAAAAATCATCAATCTTTTGACGCTTGCGGAAAAGGAAATATTTATTCCGCGACAATATGTATAAGTATACTTGCACTTCTTATTTTAATGCTTGCGCCAAGTGGCGTCAATGCGCAATCTATCGGAAAGTACATATTTTGCATCCGAGCAGGGTGCACAAACTACTCTGATTACTCGTCCGCTTACGCGGCGATTGATAAATCTTATCCAATTTATCAATCCAAAGTGGAATACGATCAAGGAGTCTGGACGGCATACTACGCCGTGCCTTTTTATGCGCCCAGAGACCGTCACTTATCGCTATAATGACGAGGCGTCCGAGCAACCAGCTCTCGATAAAATTCTGGCCGACGTCAGGAGCAAAATTGGCGATTTCACTTATAGTATTGAAGGCGCCTATACTGAAGATCCAAAATTTGACAGCATGGGTACGGATGGGCAAATCTACCTAGGTCGGCGTTTAATAAACATCATTGGCAAAGATGGCCACACAGAGCAGCACAGTATTGCCAAATCCGCCGGCGTAACCTGCAACGCAAAATATAGTAAATCTTCTTTCGATACTTTCTATTACGCGGCCCCAGAGTATAGAGTGTTCTCCAACTTGTGCTATAGCAAATATAGCCCTTCAATTGCGAGCAGGATTTTGCAAGTCAGCAGCTGCCCCGCCAATGGACAGCCATGCTTTCCTGCCACAGGAGACAAAGCGCGTTTTGAGAAAGACTTGGAGTTCCCCGCAGGCGCCTTCGTCCGTAACTACCACTCAATGCAGCAGGCGTTCGCGCCAGGCATGGCGCCTGGTTGGACACATAGCTATGCCCAAAAAATCCTGATAGTAGGGGGTGGCTCGTTTACCGCCATCGACGAGAAAGGAAATCTCGAACCCTATGTCATTACTGAGTCAGGAGTCAGAGGCTATTCCGCGTCTTTTCCCGGCAGAGTCGTTACGAAAGTCGGCTCCATCTATAAGATGGTGGACCAGGGCGATCTGATCAAGACATTCGACACATCAGGAAATCTTATCGCCATCGACTCGAGGTCAGCGCCTCAGAAAAGTGTGACGCTTTCCTATGACGAACTGGGCCGTCTTTCCTATGTGACAGACGCCACCGGACGCCAACTCGTCCTCAAATACACCGACGATACGGTTATGGGACTGCTGGCAGGAATCGCGTCAAGCGACGGTCAGACTGTCACCTACGGATACGACGCCAGTCGCAACTTGGTCAGCGCCGAGGCACCCGGGTACGCGCGCACCTACCACTATGCGGAGACTGGCCTGGCAACAGCGCAGATGCCACACCACTTGACAGGCATCTCCGAGAACAACGTGCGCTACGCAACATTTTCCTACGATGCGAAGGGGCGGCCCATCAACAGCACCCTGCACGCCTCAGTCAGCGACAAAGCCGACACCACCACAATCACTTACAACGACACCAACGGCTCAGCATCGGTCGTTCGTCCAACTGGGGAAAATCGCTTATATAACTTTGACGGACCTCAGATTTTCAAGATGAGCTACGGCACAGGATCGTACGATTATTATCACCGTTGGTTAAACGGCTTAGGGTGGCTGGCTGGTGCATCGGATCCGCGCGGTACGAAGACCACCATCGCCTATGCGGATAGCTTTACTTATCCGAACGTCACCACAGAAGCAGCCGCCACCCCCCAAGAGAAAAAGACGACCCTCCAGCGCGATCATTCGATGCAGGTGGTGCGTTCACTGGTCGAGGGAACGCAGCAAACGCAGCTCGGAAGGCAGCTCAAGGCGATCAAGCGAGACGACAGCGGACGTCCATTGGCCTATTGCAGCTACGACAACAGCAGTTCGGACGACAAGTATCCATGCGGCAGTGCGGCGAATGCGCCCGCCGGTGTTAGGCAGACCATGCTGACCTACTGCACGGCCGCCGACGCGGCAGCGCCCAGTGGAGGATGCCCGCTAGAAGGGCTGCTCAAGTCCACGGATGGACCGCGCGTGGACGTATCCGATAGCACGGCGTTCGCTTATTACACGGACAACGATGCAGGCTGCAGTCAGACCGGCGGAGCCTGCGGGCACAAAAAAGGCGACCTGTGGAAAATCACCACTGCCTTGGGCCAAGTGACTGAGTACCTATCCTACGATGGTGCCGGCCGCGTGCTATCGGTCAAGGACGCCAACGGCCTGATTACCGACTACGCATACCACCCGCGCGGCTGGCTGACTACCAGTACCGTACGCGGTGCAGACAATGCCAGCAACCGTGCTACCCGCATCGACTACTGGCCGACCGGCCTGGTCAAGCAGGTAACGCAGCCCGACGGCGGGTTCACCGCTTTCACTTACGATACGGCACACAGGCTGACCGATATCGCCGACAACGCCGGCAACACCCTGCACTACACGCTGGATAACGCCGGCAACCGGGTTAAGGAAGACACCAAGGACGCCTCGGGTGCACTAAAGCGCACGCTTTCGCGCGTCTACAACCAACTCGGCCAACTGGCGACCCAAGCCACCGCTAAGGGCGACCCCACCGATTTCGGCTACGACCTCAGTGGCAATACCGCCACAGTCACCGATGCGCTGGGCCACAAGACCCAGAACGATTACGACCCGCTCAACCGTCTGGCGCGCACGCTCCAGGACGTGGGCGGCATAGCAGCAGATACAAAATTCGGCTACGACGCATTCGATAACCTGATCAAAGTTACTGACCCAAAGGGCCTGGACACCACCTATGCCTACAACGGCCTGGGCGACCTGACCACGCTCACCAGCCCGGATACCGGCATTACGACCTACACCTACGATAGTGCCGGCAACCGTGCCACCCAGGTCGATGCGCGCAACATCAAGACCACCTACAGCTACGACACGCTGAATAGGCTGACCAAACTCGCGTATCCAACTACGAGCCTCAACGTCACCTATACCTACGACGTCAGCCAGGCTACGTGCGCCAGCGGTGAGACCTACGGCATCGGCCGCCTAGTACGGATGCAGGACGGCAGCGGTAGCACCGACTACTGCTACGACCGCTTCGGCGATCTGGTGCGGAAGGTACAGACCACCAACGGCAAGGTGTTTGTGCTGCGCTACGCCTACACCAAGGCCGGCCAGCTGAGCCGGCTGACCTATCCCGACGGCGCGGCGGTGGACTACGTGCGCAACGCCCAGGGCCAGACCACAGAAGTGGGTGTCACTCCGGCCGGCGGCACGCGGCAGGTGCTGCTGGGCAACGCCACCTACTACCCGTTCGGCCCGGTGGCCAGCTGGTCCTACGGCAACGGCCGCCCGATGCAGCGCGTGCTGGACCAGGACTATCGCCCGCTGGCGGTCAGCGACACCCGCAGCGACGGCCTGAGCACGGGCTTCGCCTTCGACCCGGCCGGCAACCTCAGTGCCCTGACCGCAGCGGGCAACACCACCCCGGTGGTCAGCCTGGACTACGATGCCCTGGGCCGACTGACCGCGTTCAAGGACGGCCCGACCGGTACGGTGATCGACGGCTACAGCTACGACGCCACCGGCAACCGGCTCAGCGCCAAGGTCAACACCAGCACGCAAAGCTATACCTACCCGACTACCAGCCACCGCCTGGACGCGGTGGCCGGCACCGCCCGCACTTACGACGCGATCGGCAATACGCTCTCGATTGGCGGCACCGCGCTGCAATTCGTGTACGGCGCCAGCGGCCGGATCGGACAGGTCAAGCGCGCCGGCACCGTCGTGATGAACTACGCCTACAACGGCCGCGGCGAGCAGGTGCGGCGCAGCGGCAAGACCAATACCTACACCCTGTACGACGAGAGCGGCCATTGGGTCGGGGACTACGACAACAACGGCGCCACGCTACAGCAGGCGATCTGGCTTGACGACCTGCCGGTGGGTGTATTGGCAAAGAACAGCCTGCGTTACGTGCAGCCGGACCACTTGGGCACGCCGCGCGCGGTGATCGACCCGGTGCGCGACGTGGCGGTCTGGAAATGGGACCTGAAGGGCGAAGCCTTCGGTAACACCACGCCGGACCAAGACCCGGACAAAGACGGTGCCGCGTTCGTGTTCGACATGCGGTTCCCAGGGCAGCGATACGATGCGGCCACTGGGTTCGCCCAGAACTACTTCAGGGACTATGACGCAAGCACGGGGCGATACGGGCAAAGTGACCCAGCCGGACTACTCGCTGGGGTAAGCACTTTCTCTTATGTTGGTGCGGACCCTTTAAATTGGACCGACTCAACAGGTTTGGCAAAGGATAAGGTGATTGAGCGTTGGTCGGCATGCACTCAAAATGATTTAAAAACTTGTGAGGGGCAGTGCTCTCCTCGGCCATTAGAAAGTTGTAGAAGGAGATGGATTGTCGGCACTTCAATTGTTGGCGGCGTTCCGGTTCAAGGCTGGATTCCAAAAGAACTGAGTTGTAGTTGCCAGGAGAATTTCTGCCAAAAGAACCCAAACACTTGCACTGCTGGCAAAGTGGTGGGGGTCACGCTTCTTGTTTGCGGGGCAACCGCGTATACGATCACAGCCACACTAGGCATAAACCCATTGGCCAATTAAGAATAAATCCGGAGAAAAATATGCCTGACCTTATCGTTGGTTCATTTTATTACACAGCCACCTTTGTCGATCCTGAATTAAAAATTCCAATAATTCAAACATTAAAATATTTGGGCGAAGACACTAATGAGGCCAATAGCTCCATTTTATTGTTTGACGAAATTGACGCGATGCATGGAGAAAAAAGAATATTTATAATGAAATCAAACTCCGATAGTTTGATACTTGAAATTGAAGGGCTTTTAGAGGTTCTGCAGCGAAGTTTTAATGGAGAACTCCTTCTGAAGGGGTATTAAAAAATACTCAGTCGGAATTCAAGGTTCATACTGCGCAGCTTAAATTCTTAATGAACAAGCTAGCCGCATTGAATACAAATTGCGATCCAAAATGTAAGGCTGCCGTTTATTCGCAGAATTCGACAGATAGCTGGGGTTTCCATCCCCTCAATTAAGAGCGGAACATATGGAGAGTAAACTTATTTATGCCTTTTTGCTTCTTATGGTGATGCATGGCGAAGCGTTTTCGCAAAACCTTTTGAAGGTGGATGTTGCAGCTAACTGCAAGAATGTAGGTGAAATAAATTTAACCGCAACCAATGAGGGGGCCTACTTTAAAATACATGAATCACAATTGCCCTGGAATTCTTCGGGATCAATTATTTCAAATGCTTACGAAGTTGAAGATGGAGCGTCTATTAAACTAAAAAATGTCAGTGTGGTTGCGGACTATTTGGATGAAGTTGCTTTTGCATCCGGACAGTCCAGGAGTGGTCGAATAAGGCTGAAATCTAGATTTTTAGATTTTGGTGAAAACAATAATGCTGATTACTTTATTTTCTTTAATTTTGAGAAAAATCTAGGCGTCGGTAACTTTGCGTTGAAGGGAGGTAGAGGGGTAATATTTATCCCTAAAAAAGGGTTGTTAGGTCGAGCCTGCCCTACTGTCGTTTATGAAGATCGTTGACCACAAGACGACCCGACCGGCACGGAGATCGACGGCTACAGCTATGACGCCACCGGCAACCGGCTCAGCCCCAAGATCAACACCACCACGCAGAGCTACATCTATTCGGCCACCGTCTGAGCACGGTGGCTGGCACGGCGCGCACTCACGATGCGATTGGCAACACAACCGCGATTGGCGGTACCGCCCTGCAATTCGTGTACGGGGCCAGCGGCCGGATCGGGCAGGTCAAGCGCGCCGGCACCGTCGTGATGAACCACGCCTACAACGGCCGCAGCGAGCAGGTGCGGCGCGGCGGCAAGACCAATACCTACATCCTGTACGACAAACCGGGCACTGGCTAGGCGACTACGACAACAACTGCGCCGCGCTACAGCAGGCGATCTGGCTGGATGACCTGCCGGTGGGCGTATTGGCGAAGAACAGCCTGCGCTACGTGCAGCCTGACCACTTGGCACCCCGCGCGCGGTGATCGACCCGGTGCGCGACGTGGCGATCTGGAAATGGGACCTGAAGGGCGAAGTCTTCGGCACCACCGCTCCAGACCAAGACCCGGACAAGGACAGCACCGCGTTCGTGTTCGACATGCGCTTCCCGGGGCAGCGATACGATGCAGCTAGTGGGCTAAACCAGAATTATTACCGAGACTTCTCGCCGCCAGACGGTCGCTATGTACAGAGTGATCCTATCGGTCTTCCAGCCAGCGTTTCAACTATGCGTATGTAGATTCAAATCCAATTGACTCAATCGATTTATTTGGACTTCAAGCATCCAGGCTTGTCGGGACTCGTTTTGGCGCAGCTTCATATAGCGCAGATCAGCGAGATTTAAGTTCTGGGCAGCGATACGCAGACCCTACGCTAACGGCACCCTCAAAAATGCAACTTGGTTTGCTAGCTTTCACCGCCGTCAGCAGCATTCCTTATATGGCACCCTACGCAACCGCTATTGGAACAAGCTGCCTGAGCGAAGACAAAAGCGACTGCGACAGGCAATGGGAAAATGCATTTAAAAGATGTTGTGAGCTTATTTATGAGCAAATGCTTCAGCGGGCTGGGAGAAAGAAAAAAGAAGCGTCACGGGCGTTACTGGCGGATACATGGATCTCTATAGATGTGCTGCTGGACTAGTTAGCGAGCGCTGCGGCGGAAATGCCGTGGACTAAGAGGATTAAAATGAATAATCTTAAAAAATTAAGCGAAATAAAGAGGCTCTCAGAAAAAGAGGACTACAAAACGGCAATTGCAATTTGCGATGAGATATTGTCACAAGATCCGACGGATCACGCAACTCTGAGAGAAAAATCTTCTGCACTTATTGGCATTGGTCAGGTTGAAATGGCAGTGGATATTTTATCTAGCCTTTCAACGAGCACTGATGAACCCTCTGACTATTTTGACTTGGCGCGGGCAAACATGAGGCTTGGAAAGCACTTTGATGCTATCGAGGCGCTAGATCACGTTATAGAAATCGGAGGCAAAGAAGATTTCGATTACTATTTAAGTTCTGCGCGGTTCCTGCGGGCATTTTCCCTAATTGAAGTCAATGAAAAATCTCGCGCGCTGGACGACATTACTCTCCTTCCGGACGATATGAGATTTTGGGTCCCAGGGGCAGGCCTGGTAGATACCAAGCAACTGAGATCTCGACTTTAATTTGTCACATGGATCATATCGATCCGCACACGAAACTGATAGCTAGTTTGATGGCGAAATAAAGCCGCCCATTCGGGCGGCTTTAGCCATGATGGGGGGCATCGCTCATGGCATTGTCTCCGGATGATCGGTGCCGGCGAAGCACGCTGCGCCGGACGCAGCCGATGCTGGCCTCCATGGCGCCAATCGCGCTGCTGCGAGCGGCGCCGTCAGCCAGGCGATGGCGCCAAACATGATGGCAATACGGGCATCCACTTCCATTCGGTTTCCCTCGTCCGGTCTCGGTCCAGCGCAGTAAGCCGACGATGCGCCGATGGCCAAGAGCATAACCGGACCATGGCGCGCGTCGTTGCCCTGCGCCCTGCGCGTCCGCCGCGGCGCGGCCTGTCAAACCCGCTTCATCTGCGGCACCTACGCTGGCCGGTCAGTGAGCGCATGCTCGTCGCCGGTTTCTCCCCCATGGTCGAACACAGTCGTCGCCGTTTCCTCGCCAGTGCATCGCTGGCCCTCGGCGCGGGGGCGGTCATGCCGCTGCTGCCCGGCGCCATCCGCAGCGCATTGGCGGTGCCGCCGGCGCGGGTCACTGGCACCGTGCAGGACGTGCAGCACGTGGTGATCCTGATGCAGGAGAACCGCTCGTTCGACCATTACTTCGGTTGCCTGCGCGGCGTGCGTGGTTTCGGCGATCCAAGGCCGCTGCGCCTGCCCAGTGGCCGCCCGGTCTGGTACCAGCCCGAGGCCGGCGCCGGCGATCGCTACGTGTTGCCGTTCCGCCTGAACGGCACTACCAGCAGCGCGCAGTCGATGGAGGGCCTCGACCACCACTGGAAGGGCTCGCACGAGACCTGGAAGCACCACGACGCCTGGATCGCGCAGAAGACGGCGATGACCATGGGTCATTTCCAGCGCGAGGACCTGCCGTTCTACTACGCGCTGGCCGACGCCTTCACCATCTGCGACGGCTACCACGCCTCGCTGTTCGGCCCGACCAATCCCAATCGCATGTACATGTTCACCGGCACCAGTGGCCTGAGCGTCGGCAACGATGGCGAGCAGGCGGTGAACAACCTCGACGACGGCAACTGGACCGCCGACATGGCGCGCGACAACCCGGCGTTTCCTGGCTACACGTGGACCACTTATTCCGAACGTCTGCAGCAGGCCGGGGTCAGCTGGCAGGTCTACCAGGAATTCGACAACTACGGCGACAACAGCCACCCGTACTTCGCCAATTTCCGCAATCTCGACCGCAGTTCGCCGTTGTACCAGCGCGGCCGCGCGATCGTGCCGGGGTCCACCGCCGACAACGCCAAGGCCTCGCGCGGCGAGCACCTGATCGCGGCGTTCGAACGCGACGTGCGCAGCGGCAACTTGCCGCAGGTGTCGTGGATCGTGGCGCCGTACCTGCTCAGCGAGCATCCCCAGGGCACGCCCGCGTATGGCGAATCGCTGAGCGCGCGCCTGCTGGAGACGCTGGCGGCGTCGCCGGAGGTCTGGTCCAAGACCGTGTTCCTGATCAACTACGACGAGAACGACGGTTTCTTCGATCACGTGCCGCCGGCGTTGCCAGCGACCGATCCGGCCATCGGCGCCAGCAACGTGGATCTGCGCGGCGAGAACTACCACGGTGTTCCGGTCGGCCTCGGTCCGCGCGTGCCGATGCTGGTGGTGTCGCCGTGGAGCCGCGGCGGCTGGGTCGATTCGCAAGTGTTCGACCACACCTCGGTGATCCGTTTCCTGGAGCGCCGCTTCGGCGTCGCCGAACCCAACATCGGTCCGTGGCGCCGCGCGATCGCCGGCGACCTGACTTCGGCGCTGGATTTCGCCGGGCACGACGACGCCCGCGTCGCCTTGCCGGACACCCGCGACTTCATCGCCCGGGTCGACGCGACCGTGGCCTTGCCGGCGCCGCAGCGACCCGCGCAGCAGGCCTTGCCGGCGCAAGAGCCGGGCCAGCGCCCGGCGCGCGCGCTGCCCTACGATTTCGATGTGCGCTTGCAGGCGGGAGCGCGGCAGCCGACGCTGCGCATGCTCAACCGCAGTACCGTCGGCGTCGCGCTGAACGCCTATGCCGACGGCGGCAGCGCCGGCCCGTGGTTCTACACGATCGCGGCGGGCAGCGAATTGCACGATGCGCGCGACTGGCGCGGCGCGGCGACCGATCCCGGCTACGCGTTGCGCGTGCATGGCCCCAATGGGTTCCTGCGCGAGTTTCACGGCGACGGCGTGACCGATGCGGGGCTGCAGGCCGATGCCGACTACGACGCGGCCAGCCAATGCCTGCTGCTGGAACTGCGCAATGCCGGTGCGCAGCCATGTCGGCTGCGGGTCCGCGATGGCTACCGCGGTGGGGTGGAGCAGGCGTTCGAACTGGGGGGCGGCGCACGCCAGACGCTGCGCTTTCCGTTGGCGGCGCAGCACCATTGGTACGATCTGGAGATCGCGAGCACGTCCATGCCGCAGTGGCGGCGGCGCCTGGCCGGGCACATCGAGACCGGCCGTCCGAGCATGAGCGATCCGGCGATCGGCCGCGCTGTCGCCGGGTAGCTGTCGCTCTATTCAATAGGGTGGCGTCCCCACGCCGTGTGTCGCGGCTGAAGCCGCTCCTACAAAAGCGCGCAATGTCGGGCTCTTGTAGGAGCGGCTTCAGCCGCGACCGATGTCGCCGTCAATGCGACCTCCAACAGCACCACACACAATCGAAAAAGCCGCCAGATGGCGGCTTCATGCATGCGGCTTTTCACCGGGAAAACGCAAGGCGCCGCCGCTGCTCCCGCAACGGCGGCGCGATCGCCTTCCCTGGCGAGGCGTCAACTCAGAACTTGCCGCTGAAGGTGACGAAGAACTGCCGCGGCGCGCCGGCCATCAGCGTCTGGTTGTAGCCGTTCGGATCGGAGACCACGTAGCCGTTGGTGCCGACGGTGGCGAAGTAGCGCTTGTCGAACAGGTTGGTGACGTTGGCGCTCAGGCCCAGGTTCTGGAACATGCCGACCTCGCCGAAGTCGTAGCCCGCGCTCAGGTCGAAGCGCCAGTAGCTCGGCACCGACGAGTCGTTGAGGTAGCTGATGTAGCGGCGGCCGGTGTACTTGCCGTCCAGCGCCGCGTGCCAGCCGGCGTTCTCGTAGGCCAGGCTGCTGGAGAACATCCACTCCGGGATGCCGACCACGCGCTTGCCCGAGGTGGCCACCACACCGCCGTTGAGATAGTCGTCCTGGTAGGTGGAGTCGTCGTAGGACAGCGAGTTGAGCCAGCGCAGCTGCGCGATCGGGCGCCACATCACCGCCAGGTCGGCGCCCTGGCTGCGCACCGAGCCGACGTTGTTGAGCGTAGCCGAGCAGGTCTGGATCGCGCTGCACGGCGAGGTCACCAGCAGGCGGTCGTCGAAGGTGGTGTGGTACAGCGCCAGCGATGCCTCGATGCCATCGCCGCGCACGCGATAGCCCAGTTCGTAGGTCTGCGCGGTTTCCGGCTCCAGCGATTTCTTGATCGCGTCGAACGCCGCCTGCGATTCCTGGAACGGGGTGAAGCCGAAGCCGGCCATGTTCTTGTTGTAGGACGCGTAGAGTTCCTGGTGCTCGTCGAGCTTGTAGTTCACGCCAACCTGCGGCAACAGATCCGAATCGGCCTTGATCTCGCCGGCCGCGTAGGAGGTGGTCGGCACCAGCGACTGCGCCGTGGTGTCCACCTGCAGCTTCTTGGCGCCGAAGTTCAGGGTCAGGCGGTCGTCGAGCAGGCGCAGCGTGTCCTGCGCATAGAACATGCGCGTGTCGGTCTCGTAGTGCTGGGCGAAGCCGCGGGCGAACAGGGTGCCGGACTTGTTGAAGTAGTACAGATCGGTGAACGGGCCATCGAGCAGGAAGTAGTTGCGCTCCTGCACGGTCTTGGCGTTCTGGTACCAGCCGCCGATCTCGATCTCGTTGCCGGCGACGGTGAAATTCAGCGACGCGGTGACGCCATGCCGGTTGAGGCGATAGTCGGTGGTGCGCATCGACAGCGGCACCGTGGCCGAGGACGCCACGTACGGCGTGGTCCATTGGCCTTCACCGTTGTTGTCGTGGTAGTAGCCGGCCAGGTTCAGCGTGGCGTTGCCGCCCAGGTTGAACGCGCCGCTGAGCGCGGCCAGGTTGTCGTCGCGCAGGCCGGCGCCGGAGTAGTAGGTGGCGTCGGCCTTGCCGTAGTCGGCGGGCAGGGCGTTCAAGGACGCCGGGTAGCTACCGTTGCCGTTGAGCGCGTTGGCGATCTGCACCGCGCTGTTCCAGTCCGGCATCAGGTAGTCCCAGTCCCAACCCAGCGCTTTCTGCGAGGTCAGCGACAGGTCCATGATGTCGTATTCCTTGCGCTTGGAGCTGTCCAGGAACAGGCTGACGCGGTTGCCGTCGCCCCACTGGTACAGCGCCTTGAGGTTGGCCTGGTTGTACTCGTTGTTGCCGTAGCCTTTCCACTTGTCCACCTCGCCGTGCACGATCGAGGTGTACATCGAGAAGCCGTTGATGTCGCCGATGTCGCCGCGCAGATAGGTGCGGCGGGTGGAATCGGAACCGAAGGTCTGGCTGAAGCGGATGCCCGGCGTGGCATCCGGATCGTCGGAGTAGTAGCGCACGGTGCCGCCGAGGTTGCTGCTCGAGGCGGTGCCCAGGGCGCCGGCGCCCTGCGACAGTTCCACCGAGCCGACGTTCTCGGAGATGATCGCGCGGGTCACCTGCAGGCCATCGCTGACGCCGTAGCTCATGGTGCCCAGCGGCACGCCGTCCAGGGTGAAGCCGAGGCGGCTCTGGTCGAAACCGTGCAGGCTGATCGCGGTCGACCACTCGTAGGACCCCCACGCATCGGCCGACTGGAACTGCACGCCCGGCAGCTTGTCCAGCACCTTCAGCGCGCTGGTGCCGGGCGCGGCGATGCCGATGTCCTCGCGGGTGATGCGCTGCACCTGGCGGGTGGTGCCGGTGGACACCACGGTGATCGCATCGAGCATGGTCGCGTCGCTGCCGCCGGCGGTGGCCGTGGCCTCGGCGTCGGCCGGTGCGGTCTCGGCCAGCGCGGCGAAGGCCGGCAGCGCGGACGCGACGGCGAGCACCAGCGCATGCAGGCGCAAGGATCGGGAGGTGGGGGTCATCGAAATTCACCAATAAAAGGGGGGAGGCGTTGGGGGCCTGGCGTGCGATGCGTGACAGCCAACACACGGCCTGTGCGGCCCGCTCGCCACCATGCAACGGTTTTGTGAACGTTTCGGGGCGGTTCCGTGTCGTCTGTGGGACAGCGTGTCTGCAGATGCCGGCCGCCGAGCGGGCATGCCAAGGCCGGTCATGCGCCGCCGCCACGTTCGCGCGCGAACCATCGGGCATGGTGCCGATCCCGCAGCGCCGACGGCGCAACGTATGATGCCGGGCCAGCCACCGCCGTCGCGCCTCGATGAAGCTCGCCATCCTGTCCCGCAACACCAAGCTGTATTCGACGCGGCGCCTGGTCGAGGCCGGCCGCGAGCGCGGGCACACGGTGCGTGTGCTCGACCCGCTGCGTTGTTACATGCGCATCGCGGCCGGGGCCTTCACCATGCATTACAAGGGCAAGCCGATCACCGGCTACGACGCGGTGATCCCGCGCATCGGCAATTCCGTCACCCGCTACGGCACCGCGGTGCTGCGTCAGCTGGAAATGATGGGGGTGCGCACGCCCAACCCGTCCGATGCGATCCTGCGCGCCCGCGACAAGCTGCGCGCGCACCAGTTGCTGGCGGCCAAGGGCATCGACATGCCGATGACCGTGTTCGGCGACAACCCCGACGACACCGGCGATCTGCTGTCGATGCTGGGCCCGCCCCCGCATGTGGTGAAGTTGAACGAAGGCACCCAGGGCACCGGCGTGATCCTCACCGAGAAGACCAGCGCCTCGCGCGGCGTGGTCGAGGCGCTGCGCGGCCTGTACGCCAATTTCCTGGTGCAGGAGTTCATCGGCGAGGCCGAGGGGGCCGACCTGCGCTGCTTCGTGGTCGGCAACCAGGTGGTCGCGGCGATGCGCCGGCAGGCGCCGGAAGGGGACTTCCGCTCCAACCTGCATGTCGGCGGCAGCGCGCAGCTGGCGGTGGCCAGCCGCGGCGAGCAGGAAGTGGCGGTGCGCTCGGCCAAAGCCCTCGGCCTGGGCGTGGCCGGGGTCGACCTGATCCGCTCGCGGCGCGGCCCGCTGGTGCTGGAAGTCAACTCCACCCCGGGCCTGGAAGGGATCGAGGCGGTCTGCGGCCTGGATATCGCCGGCAAGGTCATCGAGCACCTCGAAGCCAGTCTGATTCGAAAGAAATCAGTAACTTAGGGTGATGTTCGGCCCTGCGTTCTGGCTTAACACGGGTTTAATTCCCGCCTGCGTATGCTTCGTCGGACCGCAGCTCTGCCCTCCTCAGCAGGAACGGTAATCGGGATATATCTTTCGGCCCAAGCGGCCTTGCCGCTTGGGTCTTTTTCTTTGTGCGCGGCGCTGCCGTCGGTGCAGCGCTCAGCCTGGGTCGTGCGCAGCTTGCAGCCCCGTTCGCCGGACGGCTACATTGTGATTCATACCACCAATCGCGTAGGGGACAGGGATGAAGAAGGTGATCGGTTTGATGCTGGGGATGGCGCTCGCGTGCAGCGCGGCGGCGGCACCGAAAGGTGAGGCGCCCATGAACGTGAAGAAATCGTTCGCACAGCAACTCAGTACAATTCGCCAGCAGTTGGACGATGGCAAGACCTACTCCGAACTCAGTGCAGAAAATCGCAGCAAGGTGGAAGCCGCGCTGTCGCGCATGGCGACGGTGCTGAATGCACACCCTGACGTCGATACGCTGCGCGAGGAAGACAAGGTCGTGCTGTTCAACGATCAGGAAACGGTCAACTCGCTGCTGTCCAAGGCGTCGTCGGACAGCCGGCTGATCTGCAGGCGCGAAGCGGTCATCGGATCGCTGCGCACCACGACGCAATGCAAGACCGTGGCGGAACGCCGCCGCGACAACGAGGATGCGCAGGAATTGATGCGGCGCAATCCAACTGGCAAGTACGACTGACGGGGTAAATGTTGGTGCGAATTCTAGTGATCGAAGACAACAGCGATATCGCTGCCAACCTGGGCGACTACCTCGAAGACCGCGGGCACACGGTGGATTTCGCCGCCGATGGCGTTACCGGCCTGCATCTGGCGGTGGTGCACGAATTCGATGCCATCGTGCTCGACCTCAACCTGCCGGGCATGGACGGCATCGAAGTGTGCCGCAAGCTGCGCAACGAAGCGCGCAAGCAGACCCCGGTGCTGATGCTCACCGCCCGCGATTCGCTGGACAACAAGCTGGCGGGCTTCGATTCCGGCGCCGACGACTACCTGATCAAGCCGTTCGCGCTGCAGGAAGTGGAAGTGCGGCTCAACGCGCTGTCGCGCCGCGGCAAGGGCGTGCACACCCGCGTGCTCGAGACCGGCGACCTGGAATACAACCTGGATACGCTGGAAGTGCGGCGCCAGGGCAAGCTGCTGCAACTCAACCCGACCGCGCTGAAGATCCTGCAGGCGCTGATGGAGGCCTCGCCCGCGGTGGTGACCCGGCAGGAACTGGAAACCCGCGTGTGGGGCGAGGAACTGCCGGATTCGGACTCGTTGCGCGTGCACATCCACGGCCTGCGCGCGGTGGTCGACAAGCCGTTCGAGGTGCCGATGATTCAGACCCGCCATGGCATCGGCTATCGCATCGCCGCGCCCGATGCCTGAAGCTGGAGAGTTGCCGCGGGCGGTGCGGCGGCGCGGACGCTACCGCCGCCGCCGCCTGCGCAGCCGCATCATCCTGTCCTTCGTGCTGTTGGGCTTCGGCCTGACCGCACTGTTCGCGTTCGCCACCAATTGGGCGCGCGCGCGGGTGGAGAATCAGCTCGTCGAAGACGTGATGAATCGCAACATCGACGCCTTCGCCAAGCGGTTCTATTCCGATCCTTCCAAGAATCCCGACCTGCCGGTGCAGCAGATGTTCGGCCGGGTGGTCAAGAGCGATCGCTTCGAGACGCTCCGGCGCGAGCAGCCCGAGTGGTACAAGCTGTCCGATGGCATCCACAACATTTCCGGGCTCGACGAAAGCGGCAAGCCTTTCTCGTACAAGCTTGCGGTACGCAAGACGCCCAGCGAGTGGTTCTTCCTCGCCTACGACATGACCCAGACCATCCAGGGCGAGGTGCAGCTCAATCGCACCCTGATCCTGTCGGTACTGGTGTTCAGTGCGCTGTCGCTGGTGATCGGCTGGTGGTCGGCGTCGCGGGTGATGCGCCCGGTCTCCGACCTGGCCGCGCGGCTGCGCGCCTACCGCGGCAGCAGCGATCCCAAGCCGCTGGCGCCGCATTTCCCCGACGACGAAGTCGGCCAGCTGGCCGAAGCGCTGGACGACTATTCCGCCCGGCTCACCGAAGTGGTGCAGCGCGACCGCGAGTTCAACGCCGACGTCAGCCACGAGCTGCGCACGCCGCTGGCGGTGATCCGCGGCGCCACCGAACTGCTGCTGACCCGTCCCAATCTCGACGAGAAGGTGTTGCAGCGCCTGCAGCGCATCCAGCGCGCCGAACAGCAATGCAGCGACCTGATCGGTTCGCTGCTGCTGCTGTCGCGCAACGAGCGCGGGCAGGGCAACAGCAACGTGGCCAAGGTCGCCGAGCAACTGATCGAATCGCACCGCGCGCAGCTGGGCGGCAAGCCGCTGCAACTGTTGCTGGAGGGCGAGCGCAACCTGACCATCGACGCACCGGAGTCGGCGCTGTCGGTGGCGCTGGGCAACCTGATCGGCAACGCGGTCAAGTACACCCAGGAAGGCCAGGTGGTGGTGCGGGTGCTGAGCGATGCGGTGCAGGTGATCGACTCCGGTCCCGGCCTCAGCGCGGAAGACGCCGCCAAGCTGTTCCAGCGCGGCTACCGCGGCACCCACGCCGGGCACTCGCAGGGCGGCGGCATCGGCCTGTCGATCGTCAGCCGCCTGTGCGATCTGTACGGCTGGCAGGTCAACGTGCGTCCGGGCGCGACCAAGGGCGTGGTGGCGACGCTGTGGTTCAGGCCGGCGGCGGGTTGAGATAGCGCCCGGCAAGATTGCCGAACGCCTTCGCATATCGCAGTTGTAGGAGCGGCTTCAGCCGCGACAGAGATTCCAGGGCGCGCGTGTCGCGGCTGAAGCCGCTCCTGCAAAAGCGCGCGGTCGTATCGAAAACGCCTAGCCGATCTTCGCCGCCGCCAACGCGCGATAGCGCCGATCCAGCGCATCCACCGCGTCCTGCAGCCGCTCGGCGTCGCCATCGTTCACCACCACATCGTCGGCGATCGCCAGCCGCGCCGCGCGCGTGGCCTGCGCCGCGATCATCCGCTGCGCCAGCTCGGCGGTGATGCCGTCGCGCTGCATCAGGCGCGCATGCTGCGTTGCCTCGGGCGCGTCGACCACCAGGATCCGGTCCAGCCAGGGATATGCGGTGCGCGCGCCGACTTCGGTCAACAACGGAATCGCCGCCACGGCATAGGGGCTGGCGGCCTCGCGGCATGCCTGCTGCATCCGCGTACGAATCGCCGGGTGCGTGATCGCTTCCAGATCGCGGCGCGCCACCGGATCTTCGAAGATGCGCTGGCGCAGTGCAGCCCGATCCAGGCTGCCATCTTCGCGCAGGATCTGCGGACCGAACCGGGCCAAGATCTGCGCCAATGCCGGATGCCCGGGCGCGACTACCGCGCGGGCGGCCACATCGGCATCGGCCACGACGATGCCCTTGGCCTCGAAGCGGCGGCTCAGCTCGCTCTTGCCGGAGGCCACGCCGCCGGTGAGGCCGACGATGAAATCGCTCACCGCGCGACTCCGGTCAGCGCAGCCCGGACCAGCGCATGTAGGTATCGATGATTTCCGTGCCCCAGAAGAACGTGATCCAGCCGGCGATGGCCAGATAGGGGCCGAACGGAATGGGCGTGGCCCGGTCGCGGCCCTTGGCCGCCAGCCAGATCGAGCCGAGTACCGCGCCGACCAGCGAGGAGATCAGGATCGTCGGCAGGATGCCCTTCAGCCCGCACCAGGCGCCGATGGCCGCCAGCAGCTTGAAGTCGCCATGGCCCATGCCTTCCTTGCCGGTGATCTGCTTGAACAGCCACCACACCGACCACAGCGACACATAGCCGACCGCCGCGCCGAGCAGCGCCGGCTTGGCCGGCATGTACAGATTGTCCATGCTGCCCACCAGGCCCAGCCACATCAGCGGCAAGGTCAGCTGGTCCGGCAGCAAGCGGGTGCGCAGGTCGATCCCCGACATCGCGACCAGGAAACAACTGAACACGATCGCGCCGAACCCCTGCCAACCGAAGCCGAAGCGCCAGACGCTGGCGACCACCAGCAGGCTGGTCAGCATCTCGACCAGCGGGTACTGGATCGAGATCGGCGCATGGCAATGCCGGCACTTGCCGCGCAGGGCCAGCCAGCTGAACAGCGGGATGTTCTCGTACCAGGACAGCTTGTGCTTGCAGTGCGGGCAGTGCGAGGGCTCGACCACGATCCCGGGCGGCGGCGGATCGTAGATGTCCGGCAGCTCCAGGATCTCGCGCGAATCGCGCTTCCACTGCCACTCCATGCGCTTGGGCAGGCGCAGGATCACCACGTTGAGGAAACTGCCTACCAGCAAGCCCAGCCCCGCCGCGGCGGGAAAGCCGAGGCCGGGGTGTTGATCGAGAAATGCCATTAATGCTTATCCAACGACTGAGGCCAGCTTGAAGATGGGCAGATACATGCCGATCACCATGCCGCCGACGATGGTACCAATGAACACCATGATCAGCGGCTCGATCAGGCTGCTCAACGCATCCACCGCATTGTTCACTTCCTGCTCGAAGTACTCGGCCACCTTGAACAGCATCGCATCCAGCGCGCCGGCTTCTTCGCCGATCGCCGTCATCTGGATGACCATATGCGGGAACAGGTTGGCCTGCTTCATCGCCACGTTGACCGGGTAGCCCACCGAGACGTCGTCGCGCATGCGCAGCACGGCTTTCTCGTAGACGCTGTTGCCGGTGGCTCCGGCGACGATGTCCAGGGCTTCCACCAGTGGCACGCCGGCGCGGAAGGTCACGCCCAGCGTCCGCGAGAAGCGCGCCACCGAGCTGTTGTGCATGATCTGGCCGATGATCGGCACCTTCAGGATCAGCCGGTCCATGCCGTGCTGCATCGACGGCGAGCGCTTGTAGGCGAAGACGAAGCCGACAATGGTGCCAACCAAGACGATCAGCAGCATCCACCAATAGGCGACCATGAAGCGCGATGCAGCCACGATCATCTGCGTAAACGCGGGTAACTCGGCGCCAAAGCCCTTGAACACGTCCTCGAACTGCGGCACCACCCACACCAGCAGGATCGAGCTCACCAGCAATGCGACCGCCATGACCATGGCCGGGTAGAACAGGGCCTTCTTGATCTTGCCCTTCAGCGCTTCGATGTTTTCCTTGTAGGTCGCGACCGTCTCCAGCACGGTTTCGAGCACACCAGCGCCTTCGCCGGCCTTGACCAGGTTGCGGTAGAGCTCGTCGAACTGGACCGGATGCTTGCTTATTGCCTCATAGAGAGATGAGCCGCCCTCGATATCGGTGCGGACCTGGTCCACCATCTTCTTCATGCGCGGGTTCTTGTGCCCGCTGGCGATGATCTCAAGCGATCCCACGATGGGGACGCCGGATTTCATCATGGTCGCCATCTGGCGGCTGAAGAAAGCGATGTCCTTCGGCGTGATCTTGCTGCCCGCCGAGCCGAACAGCGGCTTGGGCTTGGGCTTGACCACCGACGGCGTGATGCCCTGGCGGCGCAGCTCGGCGCGCAGCAGGTTGGCGTTCTTGGCGGTCTGCTCGCCCTTCATCTTGATGCCGCGCTTGTCCGTCCCTTCCCAGACGAACGGCAGCTGCTGGCTGGTATTGCGTGCGACGGGCTCTTTGGATACTGCGCTACGAGTTGCGGACATCAGCTGTGCTCCCCGTCCAGCCATCCCCAGGCGGACATGCTTGGCATGGTATCGGTTTCCGTGGCGTCTGGCATCCGTGGTCGATGGGCGGGGAGGTGGCCCGGCCGTGGAAAGCCAAAATTCCGTCATGATGACGCTGCGCGTCACTTTGTGACGCTGTCTGGCAGAGGGGATATCTCATCGCAAATCCCTTCTTTCCCCATGTCTGGCCCAATGCGATGAGGCATCATGCGTCTCGGGGAGCAAAGGGTGTGCGTGAGGAAGTTGGCACGCAGCCTGCTTGTGTCACCCGCACGTGGCGCTCTGCCGCGCGGCGCTCGAGGGGTTGCAGGCTCCGCGGGCCGAGTGTCTGCCAACTTACACACCATCTCTAGGGGATTCACCATGAAGAAGCAGCAGGGCTTTACCCTGATCGAACTGATGATCGTCGTCGCGATCATCGCCATCTTGGCCGCTATCGCGCTGCCGGCTTACCAGAACTACGTGCGCAAGTCGCAGGTCACCGCGGCCCTGTCCGACATCACCCCGGGCAAGACGCAGTTCGAAGTGCTGACCAACGAAGGCAAGAGCATTACTAGCGCAACCGATATCGGTCTGACGGACAAGACCAGTCGCTGCAAGTCCATCGATGTTACCGCCGGTGACGA
This sequence comes from Xanthomonas bonasiae, assembly GCF_017163705.1. GTDB lineage: Bacteria > Pseudomonadota > Gammaproteobacteria > Xanthomonadales > Xanthomonadaceae > Xanthomonas_A > Xanthomonas_A bonasiae. The sequence goes on along the minus strand of NZ_JAFIWB010000006.1, from coordinate 22,025 downwards.
TGGTGATATCAGCTGTACGATGATTGGTGGCGAAGGCGTTGCTGATAAGAAGATTAAGTGGGCGCGTACTGCCTCGGGCAATTGGAACTGCAGCACCGATGCTACTGAAAAGTATCGTCCGAGCACCTGCACCACGAGCCTGTAAAAATACTTGTCTTGCTTAAGGAAAACCCCACTTAGTGGGGTTTTTTTATAAGGGGCAAAGGTATGCGCGATCAGAAGGGTTTTAGCTTGATCGAGCTGATGATGGTGATCGCCATAGCGGCTGTTCTTTCTGCGATCGCCCTTCAGGGCTACACCAATTACGTTTCGCGTTCGCAGGTCGTGGCGGCATTAAGCGAAATTCGGGGCGGGCAGACTGGCCTTGAGGCGGCATTCAACGAGGGCAGGGGGAGCGATGTCAGTGCCTCCTACATAGGGTTGTCCTCATCCGCGCGATGTCCCGAGATAACTGCCTCGGTTGACGCTGCAACAGGGGTTGGTGGTATCAGCTGCGTTCTGGCCGGTAACGACTTGGTCGCTGGAACGACGCTATCGCTGCGCCGGAGCACGTCCGGCGTGTGGAGTTGCGATGGCAGCGACATGCCTGAAAAGTATCGGCCCGAAGGGTGTGGATGACTGATTTTCTGAGTAGGGACTACGGTCCGGGGATCTTGTAATGGCGAATCCGCCAACCTTGCGGGCGCTGGCTGCTTCCCCGTGGCTTGGAGTTGTCGTATTGGTCATCGTTGTTCTGGCCGTATATTGGCCTGGGCTGACGGGGCCATTCTTGTTCGACGATTACCCGAATATCGTCGACAACGCGAAGATCCATCTTGCTGCATTAAACTTTCAGAGCTTGAAAAGCTCGGCCATGGGCTACGAGCCGGGCTCCGTTGGCAGGCCGTTGGCTACCTTGAGTTTTGCTCTGAACTGGTACTTCTCGGGCGAAAATGCTTGGGGCTATAAGTTGACCGGGGTGGTGGTCCACGTCGTCAACGCGTGGCTGGTGTTTGCCCTGTTGTTGAAGATGACACGCGGTGCCGCCACGATGTCTGTTCGGCGTGGGATCGGCTATTGCCTGGTCGTTGCCTTGCTGTGGGCCGTGCATCCCCTGCAGGTGTCTACGGTACTGTATGTAGTTCAGCGAATGGAGTCGCTGTCGCTGACGTTCGTGTTGCTGGCGCTCATTGTCTACCTGCATGGAAGACAACGGCAGATGGAGGGCGGTTCTGGGTGGGGATGGCTCTGCTTTTCCGGGGCGCTCGCCTTGGTTGGGCTGTTGTCCAAGGAATCCGCTGCGCTTTTCGGCGCGTATGCCTTCTCGCTGGAAGTTTGTCTGTTCCGCTTTGCTGCGAATAACCGGCGAGATAGGCGTCTGCTGATCGCCTTGTACTTGGCGTTCGGGTTGGTCGCGAGCGCGATATTCTTCGGGTGGCTCTTGCCGCGGGCGCTTCAGCCTGGTGCCTTCCAAGGACGGGATTTCACGCTCTATGAGCGCTTGCTTACCCAAGGGAGGGTATTGGTTCTTTACCTTCAGCAGATCGCCCTGCCGTTGCCGAAAAGTTTGATTTTTTATTACGATTCCTATCCGAAGTCTGTCGGGCTGCTCTCGCCGGTAACGACACTTCTTTCGTGGCTCTTTATCGTCGCTCTACTTTGCGTGGGCTGGCTTGCGCGGCGAGCGATGCCGTTGCTTTCGCTCGGGGTTTTCTGGTTTTTTGCTGGGCACCTGTTGACGAGCAACGCGATAGATCTTGAGCTTGTTTTTGAGCACAGGAACTATTTCTCGTTGCTCGGAGTACTCCTTGTGTTTGCCGAATTGGTGCGCATCATCCCGTTGAGGGATGGTCCTGCAATCAAATATGTCGGTGTTGCCGCGGTAGTCGTCTTCATGGTTGGTCTTTGCGCCATTCGTTCGGCAACGTGGGGAAATGGGTTCCTTTTCTTCAATGAACTGGTGGACGTGAATCCACAGTCCGCGCGGGCGAGAACCGGTCTTGCCATTGCGCTCGTGGAACGCGCCAATGGAGACGGCGACTCGCCCTTGTACAGCTTGGCCGAGCAACAGTTCGAGGCTGCCGCCGCTCTGCCAAGCGCATCGACCCTGCCCGAGCAAGGGCTCATTCTCATGGCGTTGGCCTATGGCAAGCCGGTCAAGGACGAGTGGTGGTCAGGATTGATCTTGAAGTTGAAAACAAAGCCGCTTTCGGCGGATGTCGCATCATCTGTCTCTGATTTGATTCAACGGCGCAAGCGCGGCGTGGCGATCGATGATGAGAGGCTGAAAGAGGCATGCGTTGCACTGGCCAGTCGGAACGGCGTTCCTGCCTTCATGTATGCCCAATTCGGCGACTATGGCCTGACCTACCTGCATGACGCTACATTTTCCAATCTGATGTTTGCTAGAGCAGTGGAAGCGGGCAGATCGGATCCCGCCTTTGTCGCTAAAATGCTTTCCACACTTCTTCAGGAAGGGCATCAAGAACAGGCCTCTGTCGTGCACGACAAGGCCAAAGAACTTGGTATATTGAAATAGGTGCAAGGTTCCAAATGGCGTATCACATCTGCGTCGACGTGCCGGCGGTTGTAATCCGAAGCGCCGAAGCGAGCGTGATTGCGCAATCGCGCCAAGTCGGTATGCGGACTGCGGGAACTGAGGGATGTGCCAACTGTGTAGAAATGCGGTCCGCCAGCATCTCCACATTGCCTTGCTCGTAAAGACAGGGAGCATGGTTGCCCAGTACCTGTGCGACGTCCCCTAGTGCTGTGGCCACCAACGGAATGCGCATCGCCAACATTTCATGCAGTTTCAGCGGGAAGCAGTAGCGTCCAAACGCCGAACTCCGGTTGCACACGATCCCGACGTCCAACGACGCCAGGGCATGGGGTACCTCGGTCTGTGGAAGTCTCCCCAGGTCGATGATGCGAGGGTGGAGATAGCGGCGAACTGTCCGATCGGTCGGCCCGGCATGAACCAGCCAAAGGTCTTGCATGCCTTTGGCCAATTGGATGAAAGCGTCAAACAGATCGCTGATGCCCCGGTTTGACGTCAGCGCCCCTGCTGTACCGATCAGGCGTGCATCGAGCGGCAGTCCCAGCGCAGCTCTGGAGGAGCGCTTGTCGAGGGGGTGAAAGATCTCGGTGTTCACGCCATTCACCACAACGTGGACGGGACAGGCTACCTGGTAGCCTCCACGGACATACTCCGCAAGGGCGCGCGACACTGTCGTCAATGCATGCGCGCGGCGGCAAGCCGATCGGAATGCGCCAGACAGCCCGGGTAGCCGCGAGAGGCCAAAGCTCTCATAGTTGTCATAGAGGTCAATGACGTAGGGAACGTCTCGCTTGATCGCCCATTGGGCGGCAAGCACCGCCTGGAGCATGTCGGAACTGGCCCACACGACATCTGGACGCCAGCGCGAGGTCGCTGTGTCGAGCCATTGGGAATGGCGAAGGAGGCCCTGTGGCAGCGCGTTGACCGAACGCCACTGTACGCCGAGATCGTCGGGTTCATGGACGTCTTCTTCTCGGCGCCGGCGATAGCTGAGTGCGCAGACGCGCACCGAGTGGCCCTGCCGGGCCAGCTCGCGAGGCAGCTCGTACAGTCGCCCAAAGCGGTCTTCAAGGAGATCCTTGTCCGAGTACTGCCGCTTGCAGACCACCAATATCTTCACTCGGGCGTTTCCTGTCGATCGGCGCTGAAGCGCCGCGCGTGCGACGGTCTGGCAAGCTTATCCTTCAGGCGTTAGATTAACCGCAGCCAGACCCTGCACTCCAGAGCCGTCAATGTCCGCCAGCGAACATCATCTCAAGAGCTTGCAGGCGATTCGGGCATACGAGTTGTGTCAGGCCCTTGCGTTCTTCCCAGTTCCTGCGCCTGGCCGGGAGGTAACCGTCCTGGAGTTGGGGGCGGGGACTGGTCAGCAGGCCTTGATGCTGAGGGAGGCTGGCTATGAAGTGCGTGCGGTGGATTTGCCAAGCAGTCACTACCATGATGCACGGGTCTTCGAAGTCGAGGACTACGATGGACGGACGCTTCCATTTGCCGATGGTGCGTTCGATATCGTTTTTTCCTCGAACGTTCTTGAGCATGTTGCGGACATCGACCGCATCCTGGATGAGACGAGGCGTGTGCTAAAGCGCGATGGCCAGGCAGTGCACGTGCTGCCCAGTAGCTCTTGCCGTCTTTGGAGCATTCCTGGCCACTATCTCTGGCTGGCACGCCGGGTGCTGCAACGGGTTTCCACCTCCACGAAAGCGCCAGCTGAGGGCGAGAATTCCGTTGCAATTCCAAAGACCCCATCGGGACTTGAGGAGTGGCTGAAGACGCTGTTTCCTTCGAGGCATGGAGAAAGAGGCAATGTGTTGACTGAGACGTTCTATTTTTCCCGCTCGTGGTGGTTGCAAGCGTTCCAAAAAGGGGGCTTTGAGGCGGTCACGATACATTCGACCGGGATTTTCTACACGATGTGCAATTCATTTGCGCATAAGTTGTCCATCGCGAGGAGGAAGAATCTCTCGTCGTTGTTGGGTTCGTCGTGCCACATCTATGTCCTGCGCAAGCTGAATCACATGCCGGACAAGGAGGTGCTCGGGTGAAGGTCGGTACCTTGCTCGGCCTCCGTGCCTCTGCCAGAGCATTCTCATTTGGCGGGCGGTTCAATGCTCCTCAATCCATCATGAGGCGACTCTTCCGGCATCACAGGGCCATGGTCAGCATCGGAGATTTTGACGGTGACATGGCGATGGACTTGTCTTTGACGGAACACATGCAGCGGCGCATCTTCTGGATGGGGTACTACAGCCAGGGCATCGTGGCCTTGTTGGACCGCACCCTGGCGCCCGGCATGAGCGTCATCGATGTTGGCGCCAATATCGGGGAGATCACACTGGTGGCGGCGAAGCGCGTGGGTCAGGCAGGGAGGGTCGTTTCGTTCGAACCTGTCGATGGCCTCGCCGACACGTTGTGTAGCCATGTGCTGCGAAACGATCTCCGCAACGTCACGGTGGTACGTCAAGGACTGTCGAATCGACATGACCATGTGCCGATCTTCTCTTCCTGCGGGCAAGGAGAGCCTGGAGACGAGCATCACGGGCTGGGCAGTCTGTTTGGAACACCTTCGCACGATCGCGCACTTCAAAACGTCGAAATAACGACGCTGGACGCTTATCTCGATGCAAATCCGCTCCCCAGGGTCGACGTCATCAAGGTCGATATCGAAGGTGCCGAGCTGCCCTGTCTGCAAGGCGCCAGGCTTACGTTGGGGAAGTACAAGCCCTCGTTGATCGTGGAGGTCCAGAAGGAGTCCTCGTTGAAAGCGGGGTACGATCAGCGCGATATACTGGACTATCTGCACGAATTCGGATATCGGTTCCATGCCATTCGGTCCGATGGAGCGCTATGGAACGTAGACCGTTCCTCTCTCGGGCCCTACCAGAACGTGCTTTGTACCGTCGCCGAGTAGAATGACGGATCCTGAGCCAGCCAACATCTGGATTCTCCTGAGCCGATTCGGTCATGGGGGTCTGGAGCGCGTGCAGGTTGCGCTCGCCAATGGGCTTTGCCTTCGAGGTCACCACGTCAAGCTTGTTGTGGGACAGGTGCTTGCGCATCCTGTTGATGGGCTCGTGGCGAACATTCCTGTTCTTGAAATCGCGTCAAAGGGGCCTTTTCATTTTTTATCGGGTTTTGGGCGCGAGTGGCGGCGGCAGGCGCCAGATGTAATTTTCACGACGTCCAATGACGTGGCGTGCCTTGTCCTGTTCTTGAAGTGCGTTTCCCGAAAAAAAATACGCGTGGTGATTACCCAGCACCTGTCGATATCGGGTCCGAGGATGGCGAGTCATGGCGCCAAACGGTTGAAGCTTGAATTGCTGAAGCGCGTGATGCGGGCGCTTTTTCCTCGTGCCGATGCTTGCGTCGCTGTGTCCGAATCGGTGGCTGGCGATATGCGCTCTGAATTGGCGCTGCTGCCTGACAAAGTCAGCGTCATCCATAATCCCGTGGTGGCGTCGGACTTTGAACTGCGCTCCTTGCAACAGGTGAACTGGCCGTGGCCGGACCGGAGTGCTCCCACCGTCATCTTCGTTGGCCGACTTTCGCCGGAGAAGCGTGTCGATCTCCTGCTTCACGCATTTTCTCAGGTCGTCACTCAAGGGCCAGCGCGGCTGCTGATGATTGGAACTGGCCCGCTGGAGCGCCGGGTGTCGCAATGGGTGGAGGCGACTGGGTCAGATGCGAGATACAAGTGGCTTGGCTATGTCCCTAATCCCTTGCCCTATATTCGTCAGGCAGACGTCCTGGTCCTGTGCTCAGATTACGAGGGCTTCGGAAATGTTCTCGTGGAAGCAATGGCATGTGGTACACAGGTCGTTTCGACGGATTGTCCCGACGGACCGCGCGAAATTCTGCAGGATGGAAAGTTCGGGCAGCTTGTCCGTTGCGGCGATCGCGATGCGCTGGCCGCAGCGTTGATCCATGTCATCGACGGCAGGTGCCGGGTCGAGCCTGACGCGTTGAGGCGACGGGCGGCCGAGTTCGGCGAGCAAAAATCAATCGATGCTTATGAAAAGCTTATCGCGGGACTCCAGTCACGAGTTCATGTCAGGTCGCGCTCGCCCGATGCGTGATCAGACGGATGGAGAACAGAAGCACCAAGGCGCATTCGCCTGCGATGATGGCCCAGGCGGAGCCTATTGCTCCTTGCGTAGGAGTGAAGGCGAACATTGCCCACGCCAGGACGCAAAGACCTATCGTCTCAAGCAATACCCTGGCCCGGATATCACTTCTCGCCAAGAGCCAGTGCGCCAACAGGATCCGCATGCAACTGATGGGCGCACACCAGGCGAGCAGCTTTACGACGGGTGCGGCGGATGCGAAGTCGCTGCCCAATATCGCGACGATTGTGCCCGATGCGAAGTAAAGAAACAGGGCCGCGACCAGCCCGTAAGCAAAGGTGCACGCGAGCAGCGCCCGCATCATGAATGGGTGCTCGTTCATGCCGGCCCCCTGCCGAAACATGCGAGGCAGCGCCGCACCGATGAGCCCTTCGATCGGGAGTGTCGCCAGTCCCGTGAACCGCTGAGCTGCGGTGAAGTTTCCTGCGATCGCTTCGCCTCCCCAGCGCAGCGCGAACGTCTTGTCCACGGAGGTCCATGCCATCGTGCTTGCCCAGATGCCTGAAAGTCCGATGCCGGCCCGCAAGTCGTTCCAGGCAAGTGAATGGTTTGGCGAGTTTGCGAGCAATCGCCTTGTGCATCCGTGCCGCAGCAAGATGGCGCAAGCGGCCAGCGCTGTCAGATGCAGCCAGACGTACAAGGAAAGTCCCTGACCAGATTCGAGTTGCATGAAGGCGCCAACCGCGGCGACTCTAGCCAAGGAACCTGCAACGGGTACCGCTGCTGCTTGCAGCACCAGTGTATGGGCAGCGTATGCGGAGGCAACCTGGGCGATGATTGGTGCGAACAGAATTTCCGATAGCCCGATGCCGAGCAGTATCCAGCTGCCTGGCTGTTTGAAGATGGCGCTTCCAAGCACCAAGTACACGAGCAGAAGCAGCGGTGTACTCCATGCCAAGGCACGTCCCGCCTGTTGCCATCTCATGGGGAATAAGGTGTGGTCGCGCGCCGTATCCTGATACATACGCAAGCCAAGTCCGAAGCCGGCGAAACCTCCCAGCGCAACGGCCAAACCTGCAATGCCTGAGTAGTTTCCGTAACCAGATGCCCCTAGTACGCGCGCCAAAAGCAGCACCCAAACGAGTTGGCTAGCTACTCGCAACGCGTGCCAGAGCGTTGTGCCGAGGGTGTTGCGTGCCAGCCAACCCAGTTTTGGCATGCGAAACTTGGCATTCATCGTGAAGAGCCGGCGAAGCGTCGTCGCATCACGCTATCCAGCAATGCTGCGTATGCCCCCGCGCGCACATGCCAGTCAAAGCCGCGCACGTCGTTTGGATCGACCAGCTGCGGTGAGCGGATTAGGCGCGAGACGGTGTGGGCCAATGCTGCTGCGCTACCCGGCGGAACCGTATGCACCCCGTTGCATGTCTCAGCCAAGCGTCGGACTGCAGGGATGGCGGACACCACAACCGGGCAACCGCATCCTAGTGCTTCTATCGACACGAGTCCGAGCCCGTCCTGGTCGCCACCTTTTGCCTCTACAAAAGGGGCGACGAGCAAGGCGGCGCGGCGGTAGAGTGAGGGAAGCTCCGCCTGGGGAATCGCACCCAGGAAGCAGACAACGTCCTGCAGTCCCAGGTCGCGGACCTGCTTCCTGCGCGTCTCCAGTTCGGGACCGAACCCGGCAACTGTCAACGTAGCACCGGGGACGGCGGCCCGGATCGCGTGCATCGCAGCGATCAGGAACCGAAGGCCCTTTTTTTCCACAAGCCGACCAACGAATAATATTTCCGTACGCGATCGTGGTACTGCGGGGTCGGGAAAAAACCTGGCTGAAAGATCTGTCCCCATCGGCTCTACCACCACCTTGGACATATCTGTCCCCAGGTTGGTCACCTTCTCCAGCATGCCCTCGCTGACGACGGCGAGACACGCCGATCGGCGTATCACCATGCGTTTGATCATGCGGAAAGGCCACGACTTCAGCGCGAACAGATCCGCACCATGAGAGGTGACCAGGAACGGTATGGAGGGTGTAGCAATCGTCAGCGCAGTGGCAACCAGCCCCTGCGGCAGCAGCCAGTGCGCATGGATGACGGCGGGTCGATATTTGCGGGCCACCCGATAGGCCGCGACCAGTTGGCCGAGGAAAAATCCGGGGAGCATGAGTGCCTTCCAAGGATGGCGTCTCACGTTCGATACCATTCCGCCATCGTTTACCAAGGTTTCCCATCGCTGAGGAGCGTAACGATAACGATGGATTTCGACGGAATCCATTAGCTCGCGGCCTAGGGCGCCCTTGGCGCCAGGACAGATCACCACGACGCGGAACCGGTCGGTCAAGCGTCGGCACAACTCATGGACGAAGCCAGGTTCCGTGTCGTCGCGCCAACGAGGATAGGTGGAGGCCAGCACCAAGAGCGTCGGCTTGGTCATGTCTCGGCTCTTCCCGCGTACGTTCAGGCGTCGCGCCGATAGGTCAGGTTGGTGATCTGCTCGGAAATCAGCCCAATCAGAAAAATGATCACCGCGGCGCTGAACAATAACGTGCTCATATTGGTGAAGCGGTGCATCGTCGCGAACGTGTAGCCATAGTAGGTGAGTCCGAGGGCAAAGAACGCCATCGAGACCGGAACGAACAGCTTCAGCGGAGAATACAGCGTGGCGATCTTGAAGATGATCAGTAGGAAGCGGATGCCGTCCTTCATCGGGCGGATGTGGCTGCCGTTGCCGACGCGCTTCGCGACCGGGATCGGCACGTAGGCGACCGGATAGGCGCTGCGAAAGAACGCCATCGTGCTGGTGGTGGGGTAGCTGAAGCCGTTCGGGAGCAGGTGCAGGAATTCGCGAAACCTGTCAGCGCGGACTGCACGGAAGCCGGAGGTGAGGTCCTTCACCTCGAAGCCGGTCATGCGGCTTGCCAGCCAGTTGTAGAAACGATTGGCGAGCCCGCGATGCATGCTGGCCTGGCCGCCGCTGTCGCGTGCGCCGACGACCATGTCGTAGCCCTGGCTCAGCGTGGCTAGCAGTTTCTGGATATCACCGGGATCGTGCTGGCCGTCCGCGTCCATGAAGACGAGGATGTCGCCGCTAGCGGCACGCGCGCCGCGTTTGATCGCCGCGCCGTTGCCCATCGAGTAAGGGCTGCCGATGACCCGGGCGCCCTGGTCGCGCGCGACCTGCGCGGTCGCATCGGTAGAGCCGTCGTCCACGACGATGATCTCGGCATCCGGCATTTCTTCACGCAGCCGGGGCAGCGTACGCGACAGGCCGGCCACCTCGTTCTTGGCCGGCAGGATGATGCTGATCTTGTCCAAAGGTCGACCCCTAGTTCCCCGTTCGCTATGTTAATCGCAGTCGCGGCCCGATTCATGGCGTGGGGCAGAATGGCCTGCTGTATGTGCCTGTGCCAGAGGCGGTTGCGCTGGAATTGCAGTATCTTTGGTCCGCAAGAACGGGGGCTTTTCACATGAACGCAGCTGTCTCGGCCAACCTGGTCGGCATCACCGGTATCGCGCGCCGCCTGGTTCAGGATGGCGCGCTCGAGGAAGCGGTCGCCCGCACCGCGATGGCGCATGCTGCCGAGGCCAAGATCCCGCTGCCGCAGTGGTTCTCCGAGAAGAAGCTGGTCACCGCGGCGCAGCTGGCCGCCGCCAATGCGGTCGAGTTCGGCATGCCGCTGCTGGATGTGTCGGTGTTCGATGCCAGCCAGAACGCGATGAAGCTGGTCAGCGAGGAGTTGCTGCAGAAGTACCAGGTGCTGCCGCTGTTCAAGCGCGGCAACCGGCTGTTCGTGGGGGTCAGCAATCCGACCCAGACCCGGGCGCTGGACGACATCAAGTTCCACACCAACCTGACGGTGGAGCCGATCCTGGTCGACGAGGACCAGATCCGGCGCACGCTGGAGCAATGGCAGGCGAGCAGCAATGCGATCGGCGATGCCCTGGGCGGCGACGATGAGGGGATGGACAACCTCGAGGTCGGTGCTGGCGACGAGGACATGGGCAGCGGTGGCGATACCGGCGTCGACGCCAAGGGCGACGATACGCCCGTGGTCAAGTTCGTGAATAAGGTGCTGGTCGATGCGATCCGCCGCGGCGCTTCGGACATCCATTTCGAGCCGTACGAGGACGATTACCGGGTGCGGCTGCGCATCGATGGCCTGCTCAAGAGCGTGGCCAAGGCGCCGGTCAAGCTCAATCAGCGCATCGCGGCGCGGTTGAAGGTGATGTCGCAGCTGGACATCGCCGAGAAGCGCGTGCCGCAGGATGGGCGCATCAAGCTCAACCTGTCCAAGAGCAAGCAGATCGACTTCCGCGTCAGTACGCTGCCGACGCTGTTCGGCGAGAAGATCGTGCTGCGTATCCTCGATGGCAGCGCGGCCAAGCTGGGCATCGACAAGCTCGGCTACGAGCCGGAGCAGCAGAAGCTGTTCCTGGACGCGATCCACAAGCCCTACGGCATGGTGCTGGTGACCGGCCCGACCGGTTCGGGCAAGACGGTGTCGCTGTACACGGCGCTGGGCATCCTCAACGACGATACCCGCAACATCTCCACTGCCGAGGATCCGGTCGAAATCCGCCTGCCCGGGGTCAACCAGGTACAGCAGAACAACAAGCGCGGCATGACCTTCGCCGCGGCGCTGCGCTCGTTCCTGCGCCAGGATCCGGACATCATCATGGTCGGCGAAATCCGCGACCTGGAAACCGCCGAGATCGCGATCAAGGCGGCGCAGACCGGCCACATGGTGCTGTCCACGCTGCACACCAACGATGCGCCGCAGACCATCGCGCGGCTGATGAACATGGGCATCGCGCCTTACAACATCACCAGCTCGGTGACGTTGGTGATCGCGCAGCGCCTGGCGCGGCGGCTGTGCAACAACTGCAAGCGGCTGGCCCCGGCCATGCCGGAGAACGCGCTGTTGAAGGAAGGCTTCACCGAGGCCGAAATCGCCGCCGGCATCCAGCTGTACGAGGCGGTCGGCTGCGACGAGTGCACCGAAGGCTACAAGGGCCGCACCGGCATCTACCAGGTGATGCCGATGAACGACGAGATCGGGGCGATCGTGCTGCAGGGCGGCAATGCGATGGACATCGCCGAGGCGGCGCAGAAGATCGGCGTCAAGGACCTGCGCCAGTCGGCACTGCTCAAGGCGCGCAACGGCATCACCAGCCTGGCCGAGATCAATCGCGTGACCAAGGACTGATGGAGCCGGGATTCGGCATTCGGGATTGGGGATTCGCAAGAGCGGAGCCGCGACTCCTCCCGATCCCTGATCTGCCTTTTCTACCTAGGCCGAATTAGGAGAGGAATGGGACGCCGTTGCTTTTACGAATCCCCAATCCCGACTCCCCATTCCCCGCTCTTCTACTCCATCCCCAACTTCTTGAGCTTGTAGCGCAGCGCGCGGAAGGTGATGCCGAGCTGGGCCGCGGTGCGGGTCTTGTTCCAGCGGTTCTCCTCCAGCGCCTTCTGGATCGCGGCGCGCTCGAGCTGCTCGATGTAGGAGGGCAGGGCGGAGGAGGTCGGGTCGATGTCGACCACGCCGGGCGGCAGCGCGGGGGCGGCTTCGGCCGCGGCGCGGGCGCTGTTGCCGGGCTGCGGCAGGCGCAGGTCGGCGGCGCTGATCTGGTCGTCTTCGGCCATCGCCAGGGCGCGCTCGAGGATGTTCTCCAGTTCGCGCACGTTGCCGGGGAAGGCGTAGCGGTTCAGCGCGTCCAGCGCCGACGGCGACAGCAGCGGGGTGACCCGGCCGTGGCTCTTGGCCAGCCGCGCCAGGATCGCCGCGGCCAGTTGCGGCAGGTCGCCGCCGCGGTCGCGCAGCGGCGGCACCCGCAGTTCGATCACGTTGATGCGGTAGTACAGGTCGTGGCGGAAGCGGCCGTCGGCGACCAGGTCGGCCAGGTCCTTGTGCGTGGCCGACAGGATGCGCACGTCGGTCGGCACTTCGGTCGAGGCGCCGACCGGGCGCACCGACTTCTCCTGGATCGCGCGCAGCAGCTTGACCTGCATCGGCAGCGGCAGCTCGGCGACTTCGTCCAGGAACAGGGTGCCGCCGTGCGCGGCCTGGAACAGGCCGGCCTGGTCGGCATGAGCGCCGGTGAAGCTGCCTTTCTTATGGCCGAAGAACTCGCTTTCCATCAGTTCGGCCGGGATCGCGCCGCAGTTGACCGGCACGAACGGACCGGCCGCGCGCGCGCCCTGCTCGTGGATGGTGCGCGCGACCAGTTCCTTGCCGACGCCGGACTCGCCGAGGATGTAGACCGGCGCCTGGCTGCGCGCGACCTTGGCGATGGTGGCGCGCAGCACGTCCATCGCCGTCGAGGCGCCGAGCAGGCGGCTGGCCTGCTCCGGCGGCGGCGCCGGCGGCGCGGCGCGTTCGCTGTTGTTGAGTTCCAGCGCGTGCTTGACCAGGCCGCGCAGCACGTGGATGTCCACCGGCTTGCTGACGAAGTCGAAGGCGCCGGCCTTCAGCGCTTCCACCGCCAGGTCCATGCTGCCGAAGGCGGTGATCATCGCCACCGGCGTGCGTGGGTAGTGGCGGGCGATCTCGCTGACCAGTTCGATGCCGTTGCCGTCGGGCAGGCGCATGTCGGTGATGCACAGGTCGTAGGGATTGCTCGCCAGCAGTTCGCGGGCTTCGGCGAGGTTGGCGGCGGTGCTGATGCGCAGCCCCATCCTGCCCAGGGTCAGCACCAGCAGTTCGCGGATGTCGCGTTCGTCGTCGACGACCAGGGCGCTTCGGGTTTCGTTCATGTGCGGAAAAGATAGCCCAGGTACGGGGGGAGCGCCAAATTATCGACGCGGCGGGGGATATGGTGACGTGCGTCTCACCCCGAGAGCATGGTGTGCGGGCCAGGCAGGACCACGCGGAAGCAGGCGCCGCCGGCCGGTACCGGGACGTATTCCAGGCGTGCCTGGTTGGCCCGGCACAGCTCGCGGGCGATATACAGGCCCAGCCCGGTGCCGTGCTCGGAGGTGGTGAAGAACGGGCGGAACAGCTGCGCGGCGACCGCTTCGGGAATGCCGGGACCGCGGTCCATGACATCGACGATGGCATTGCGTTCCTGCATCGCCACGCGCAGCCGCACCCGCGCCGGCTCCTCCATCACCCGGCCGTACTTGAGCGCGTTGTGCACCAGCGCGCTGAGGATCTGGTGCAGGTGCTTGGGATCGACCAGCGCGTGCACCGGCTGCGGCGCGAGGATGGCTTCCAGGCTGTCGGTCTCGATCGACAGGGTCTGCCGGTATTCCAGCACGAAGCGGCGCACGAACACGCCCAGGTCCAGGTTCTCCGGATTGGAGCGCTCGCGCCGGGCCAGGCCCAGCACGCTCTCGACGATGCCGTTGGTGCGCTGGCACTGCATGTGGATGATCTGCAGCAGGCGGCGGTCGGCGTCGCCGATCGCCGGCGATTCCTCGAGCAACTGCGAGGCGTAGCTGATCGCGGCCAGCGGGTTGCGGATCTCGTGCGCCAGGCTGGCCGAGAAGCGGCCCAGCGCCGACAGGGTCAGCGATTCGGCGCGCCGCGACACCACCGTCGCATCGTCCAGGAACACCAGGGTCAGGTCGCCTTCCATCAGCAGCCGGGCGAAGCGTGGCTGCACCTCCGGCTGGTCCGGCGACAGCTGTAGCGGGGTCTCTTCCTGATTCCAGCCGTTGCGCCAGCGTTGCAGCCGCTTGCCCAGCTCCGGCGCGGCGCTGAGCAGGTCCAGGCGGCCGCTGGCGCTGTTGCCGTCGGCATCGCCGAGCAGTGCCGAGGCGGCCTCGTTGGCCAGGGTGACGCGGTTCTGCGCGTCCACCACCAGCACCCCGGTGCGCATGCGGCGGATGATCAACTCGTTGATTTCGTAGAGATTGGCCACCTCGGCGCCGCGCCGATCGGCCAGCGTCTGGCTGCTGCGCGCGCGCTGCCCGATCTGGTAGCAGATGTAGGACACCGCCAGGTAGCTGGTCGCGAACATGGCCAGTTCGGCCAGGCTGCGGGTGCTTTCGCCGCCGTCCAGCGAGGTCCACACGTATTCCAGCAGGGTCGCCGCGGCCGCGGTCAGGGCGACGCCGAAGCCGTAGCGCAACGGCAGCAGCATCGCCGCGGCGGCGACATTGAACAGCAGCATCATCGCGATGCCGGCGCTGGCCGCCGGCAGCGCGTGCGCGGCCAGGGTGGCCGCGGCGATGTCCGCGGTCGCGCTGCAGAACACGATCGGGATCAGATGGCGTTCGTTGCGGCCCCACAGCAACAGCAGCAGCGCCACCAGCAGGTAGGCGCCGGCCAGCCCGACCGCCAGTTGCGGGAAGCGCGGCGCGCCGACCAGCACGCTCAACGGGCTGAACACCAGCGCGGCGATCAGTCCGGCCACCAGGACCCGGTACAGCGCGAAGAAGTACAGCTCGCGGCGCGGGATGGACTCGATGCGGTCGATGAGCGAGGCGCTTGTGGGCAAGCCGGACTCCAGCCAGGCGACGGACGGCGCGAGTATAGGCGTCGCGCCGGGGAATGCGATGGCAGAGGCGCACCGGTGGCGGCCTCGGCATGGCCGAGGACGGGGCTGCGCGGGACCGCCCGGGCCGCGTCGCGACGGTGCCGGGCCGGGTCTGTGGGCCCGCCCGCGGCGGTGCCGGAAACCAGCGCTTTTGCGCCGCCGCCCAGGGTCGGCCACAATATGCGGCCCGTCCGTACCATTCCGGCCGCCATTCCAGGCCCGGATCGCTGCGGGACGGTCGTTCCTCTTCCCACGGTGACGCATGAATTTCCACGAATACCAGGCGAAACAACTGTTTGCCGACTACGGCATCCCGGTCCCGGCCGGACGCGTCGCGTCCACGCCCGAAGAAGCTGTCGAAGCGGCCAATGCCTTGGGCAATGGCCCCTGGATGGTCAAGGCCCAGATCCACGCGGGCGGCCGCGGCAAGGCCGGCGGCGTGAAGTTCTGCAAGACCACCGACGACGTCAAGGCCGCTGCGGCCAAGATGCTCGGCACCTCGATGGAAACCTACCAGTCCGCTGGCGTGGCCCTGCCGATCAGCCTGGTGCTGGTCACCGAGGCCGGCGAGATCGCCAAGGAACTGTACCTGTCGGTGCTGGTGGACCGCGGCACCCAGTCGATCACCTACATCGCCTCGTCGGAAGGCGGCGTGGACATCGAGCAGGTCGCAGCCGAGACCCCCGAGAAGATCCAGACCCTCAACGTGAACTTCGTCGAAGGCCTGCAGCCTTACCAGGCGCGCGAGATCGGCTTCAAGCTCGGCCTCAACGCCAAGCAGGCCAACCAGCTGGCCAAGATCATGGGCGGCCTGTACACCCTGTTCAACGAAAAGGACCTGGCGCTGGTCGAACTGAACCCGCTGGCGATCCTGGACAGCGGCGACCTGTACGCGCTCGACGGCAAGGTCAACTCCGACGACAACGCCACCTTCCGCCACAAGGATCTGGCCTCCATGCGCGACAAGACCCAGGAAGACGAGGCCGAAGTGCGCGCCAGCGAGTACGACCTGAACTACGTGACCATGGACGGCAACATCGGCTGCATGGTCAACGGCGCCGGTCTGGCCATGGCCACCATGGACGTGATCGCGCTCAACGGCGGTTCGCCGGCCAACTTCCTGGATGTCGGCGGCGGCGCCACCAAGGAGCGCGTGACCGAGGCGTTCAAGCTGATCCTGTCCTCGGACAAGGTCAAGGCCATCTTCGTCAACATCTTCGGCGGCATCGTCCGCTGCGACATGATCGCCGAGGGCATCATCGCCGCGGTCAAGGAAGTGGACGTCAAGGTGCCGGTGGTGGTGCGTCTGGAAGGCACCAACGTCGAGGCAGGCAAGAAGCTGCTGGCCGAATCCGGCCTGGCCATCACCCCGGCCGACGACATCAACGATGGCGCCAAGAAGGTCGTCGCAGCCGTCGCTGCCTGAACCCACGAGACTAGGAAGAATTCATGTCTGTTTTGATCAACAAGAATACGAAGGTCATCGTGCAGGGCTTTACCGGCCAGCAGGGGACTTTCCACGCGACCCAGATGGTCGAGTACGGCACCCAGGTGGTCGGCGGCGTGACCCCGGGCAAGGGCGGCACCACCCACATCAACCTGCCGGTGTTCAACACCGTGCGCGAAGCGGTCGACGCCACCGGCGCCGATGCGTCGGTGATCTACGTGCCGCCGCCGTTCGCGGCCGATGCGATCCTGGAAGCGGCCTCGGCCGGCATCAAGGTCATCGTCTGCATCACCGAAGGCATCCCGGTGCTGGACATGCTGCGGGTCAAGAACGTGCTGAAGTCGCACCCGGACGTGACCCTGATCGGGCCGAACTGCCCCGGCGTGATCACCCCGGGCGAGTGCAAGATCGGCATCATGCCGGGCCACATCCACATGCCGGGCAAGATCGGCATCGTGTCGCGCTCGGGCACGCTGACCTATGAAGCCGTGAAGCAGACCACCGCTGCCGGCCTGGGCCAGTCCACCGTCATCGGCATCGGTGGCGATCCGATCAACGGCCTGAACTTCGTCGACTGCCTCAAGCTGTTCAACGAAGACCCGCAGACCCAGGGCATCATCATGGTCGGCGAGATCGGCGGCGACGCCGAGGAAGCCGGTGCCGAGTACATCAAGGCCCACGTCAAGAAGCCGGTCGTCGGTTTCATCGCCGGCGCCTCGGCTCCTCCGGGCAAGCGCATGGGCCACGCCGGTGCGATCGCCTCGGGCGGTTCGGGCACCGCGGCCGGCAAGTTCGCGGCGATGGAAGCCGCTGGCGTCAAGACCGTCCGTTCGCCGGGCGACCTGGGCGCGGCGATCGCTTCGCTGGTGAAGTAATTCGAAGTCTGGATGTAGCACTCAGAAGGCCCGCCTCGTGCGGGCCTTCTGATGTCCAGGGGGCGAAAAAAGGGGCGGGCAGGCGTGAGGTTCCGTAACGAAATCGAAGGTCTGCGCGGCGTTGCGGTGCTGATGGTGGTGCTGGCCCATGCCAAGCTTCCCTTTCTGCCCGGCGGCTACGTGGGCGTGGACGCCTTCTTCGTCATCTCCGGGTTTCTCATCACCGGCTTGTTGCAGCAGGAATTGCAGGCGACCGGCAGCATCGATGTCCGGCAGTTCTATGCACGCCGCATCAGACGGTTGCTTCCGGCATTCGGCGTCATGCTTCTGGCGAGTGCGGCGCTTGCGCTCTGGTTGCTGCCCAGGAGCAGTTGGGGCGTGCAGGCCGAAGCCGCGCGCTGGGCCGCACTGTGGGCGTCGAACATATTTTTCGCGGGTGCCGATTCCGGCTATTTCGATCAAGGGACCGAAGCCAATCTCTATTTGCACACCTGGTCGCTGAGCGCCGAGGAGCAGTTCTACCTGATCTGGCCCGCGCTCATCGGCCTTGCCTGGAAGCTCGGACGTCGGCGCGGCACGACGACGCTGGTCTGGACGCTGGTGGTGCTGGGTTTCGGGTTGACGGTAGCGGCTACTGCGCTGGCGCCGTTGCATGCCTATTACCAGATGCCGTGTCGCCTTTGGCAATTGGCGTTGGGTGCGGGAGTCCAGCTTTCTGTCGGCCAGGCGCGTCTTTCGCTGCGGCGGATCCATGCCGCTCGTGCCGTCGGCTG
This sequence comes from Xanthomonas bonasiae, assembly GCF_017163705.1. Classification (GTDB taxonomy): domain Bacteria; phylum Pseudomonadota; class Gammaproteobacteria; order Xanthomonadales; family Xanthomonadaceae; genus Xanthomonas_A; species Xanthomonas_A bonasiae. Next base: position 3,844 of record NZ_JAFIWB010000006.1, on the reverse strand, counting down.
TGTGCTGCTGGTCGTTGCCGCGCTCTGGCTGGCACCGGATCGGATCTCGTATCCGGGGGCGTGGGCGCTGTTGCCCACGGTGGCCGCTGCGTTGCTGTTATTGAACGGCCCGGAAGGCTGGCGGGACGCTTGGTTGGACGTGAAACCGCTGCGATACCTCGGTCGTTTGTCGTACAGCTGGTATCTCTGGCACTGGCCGGTTCTGGTCCTGGGTTTCTCGTTGGTCGGCCGCACTCCATCGGTCGGGCTCGCCGCCGCGGCGCTGTCGCTGGTTCCCGCCTGGCTCAGTTGGAGATTCGTCGAACAGCGCGTTCGCATGATGGAACGAGGCCAGGGAACCACTTGGGTGCTGGCTGGCTTGCTGGTATCGGCACTGTTGGCCTATGCGGCGATGGCGTGGGAGCAGGTGGCGTTCGTGCCTGAGCGGCCGGATCCGCGGAACCAGGCCTTGCTGGCGACTCTCACCACACCGGCGCTGTACCGACAGCGCGGCTGTGACGAATGGTTCCATGCCGACCGCCTCGTCCCTTGCTCCCTGGTTCGTGCCACGTCCGAAGACGCTCCGGTCGTGGTGCTGGCGGGCGACAGCGTAGCGGCGCAATGGTCGACCGCGTTGGAGAGCATCGCCCGTACGCGCGGCTGGAACCTCGTGGTTCTGACCAAATCGTCGTGTCCGATGATCGATCATCCATTTGTCTATCCTCGGATCAACCGACGCTACGTGGAGTGCGAGCGTTGGCGGGATCGCGTGGTGGCGTATCTGCACGAGCGGCCGCCGACATTGCTGGTGCTGGGCTCTTCGGCGGCCTATGCGATCGATCCGGCGGATTGGGAGGGCGGGACGCGCAGGTTTCTGAAGCGGATCGAGGGCGCTTCGGAGCGCACCATCCTGCTCGCGCCGACGCCGCTTTTGCCGTTCGATGGCCCGCAGTGCGCATTGGCGCATCGCGGAGAGGACAGGAACTTGGCGCAGGAATGCAGCGTGCCGCTGCGGCAGGCTCGGCCGAGCGCGCTCATCGCGCGGCTGCAGGCCGCTGTCGCAGGCCATCCAGCGGTGCGACTGGTCGATCTGGGAGACGCGGTCTGCCCAGGACAGACCTGCTCCGCCGAGCGCAACGGCTTGCTGTTGTATCGGGATGGCCAACATCTCAACGCGAACTATGTTCTGCAACTGGCGCCAGTACTCGAGGCTGCACTGGATCCGCCCTCTGTCCATTGAAGGTGGCCGGCGTGATCAATGGCCAGGCGTCGGACCGATGCACGATGGCGTGCGTGGGCTCCATGAGTTGCCCTGGCCTGCGATCCTGGCAGTGGACGAAGCAACCGCACCGTCACTCCTGTTTCAAACCCCGGCCGGCAAGCAGCGGCCAGATCGTGGCCGCCGGCGCGCGTGAGTCGAGCGCCCGGTCTTTCCGACTTGCCATTCGTCCCTGCCGGGCCACCACCGGTCACCGGGACGACCCCGACGATCCCTCCGTCGCTGCGGACAAGTGTGTGTTGTCGATACTGCACGGCACTTCGGATGCGACGGGAACGGCATGGTGATCAGCGGATGGCGAACGGCAGTGTGTGGGGTGGGACTGGCGCTCGGCGCCGGCGGGATCTGCGCGGCGGCGCCGGGCGACTGGTCCAGCTATGCCGGCGCGCCCGGCGGCGGCCAGCATTCGCCGCTGACCCAGATCACTCCGGACAACGTGGGACGGCTGCGCATCGCCTGGTCGTTCCGGACCGGCGAACTCGGCGCGGGCCTGCCGGATCCGGAGCGGCGCCGCTTCGAGGCCAATCCGCTGGTGCTGGACGGGCGCATGTACCTGGTCACCGGCACCGGCATCGCCTTCGCGCTGGATGCGGCCAGCGGCCGCGAACTGTGGTCGTTCGACGCCCAGGTCGCGCGCGGCAAGCACTACAGCGATCCGGCCTCGCGCGGGGTGAGCTTCTGGCGCGACGCGCAGGCCGCGGCAGGCGCGTGCCGCGAGCGCATCGTGTTCGGCACCCTGGACGCACGGCTGATCGCGCTGGACGCCGCCGACGGTCGGCCCTGCGCCGGGTTCGGCACTGCCGGCAGCATCGACCTGCGGGCCGGGATCGACGTGCAGGACAGGCCCGGCGATGCCTGGGCCAACTATGCGGTGACCTCGCCGCCGGTGGTGGCCGGCGACGTGCTGGTGGTGGGCAGCTCGATCGGCGACAACCGCGGGCATGCGCTGGAGCAGGGTGTGGTGCGCGGCTACGACGTGCGCAGCGGGCGCGAATTGTGGCGCTGGGATCCGGTGCCGCGCGCTCCGGCCGCGGCGGCCGCGGCCGGCTGGCAGCCGGAGCAGGCCGCCACGGTCGGCGGCGGCAACGCCTGGGCGCCGCTGGCGGTGGATCCGGCACTGGGGCTGGTGTACGTGCCGACCGGCTCGGCCAGTCCCGACTACTACGGCGGCGAGCGGCTCGGCGACAACCGCGATGCGAATTCGCTGGTGGCGCTGGACCTGCACAGCGGGCGCCGGGTGTGGGCGCAGCAACTGGTGCATCACGACCTGTGGGACTACGACCTGGCCTCGCAGCCGGTGCTGACGACGGTGCAGACCGCGCAGGGGCCGCGCGAGGCGGTGCTGCAGGCGACCAAGACCGGCTTCCTGTTCGCCTTCGACCGGCGCGACGGCAGCCCGGTGTTCCCGATCAGCGAAGTGCCGGTGCCGGCGACCGACGTACCCGGCGAGCGCATCTCGCCGACCCAGCCGATGCCCGAGCCGGCGCTGCGCCTGGCGCGACATACGCCGCTGACCGCCGCCGACGCCTGGGGCGCGACGCCGGGCGCGCGCCGCGAGTGCGCCGCGCTGATCGCCGGGCTGCGTTCGGAAGGCCTGTTCACTCCGCCCAGCGTGCGCGGCACGATCGCGCTGCCGGGCTGGGCCGGCGGGGTGAACTGGGGCGGCATCGCGGTGGACCCGCAGCGCCAGCTGGCGATCCTGCCGGTGTCGGATCTGCCGATGCAGGTGGCGCTGATCCCGCGCGACCACTTCAGCGAGGCCGATTACGCGCGCCATCCCGACCAGCAATTCAACGACATGCAAGGCACGCCGTACTACATGCGCCGCGGCATGCTGGGCTCGTCCCGCGGCGTTCCCTGCGTCAAGCCGCCGTGGGGGCGGCTGGTGGCGGTCGATCTGCGCACGCGCAAGATCGCCTGGGAACGCCCGCTCGGCACACTGGAAGAGCGGCTGCCGTGGCTGCCGCTGGACGTGGGCACGCCGCTGCTCGGCGGCGCGGTGACCACCGCCAGCGGGCTGACCTTCATCGCCGCGGCCGCCGATGCGCGCCTGCGCGCGCTCGACAGCGCCAGCGGCAAGACCCTGTGGGACGCAAAGCTGCCGGCGGGCGGCCAGGCCACGCCGTCGATCTATGCGGTGGGCGGCAAGCAGTACGTGGTGATCGCCGCCGGCGGCCGCGAGGGCATGGGGGCGCTGGGCGATTACGTGGTCGCCTATACGCTGGATGGCCAGGGCCAGGAGGTGGTGTTCCAGCACGGCGTGGCCGCGCGCATGGCGACGCTTGGCATCGTCGCGCTGGCCCTGCTCGCGGCCGTGGTGACGCTGTGGCGGCGCTGGCGTCGTCGGCGTCGTGTGCGGGCAGGGAGCCGCGGCAATGGGTGAGGCGATGCGCGGCGTGCCGCTTCCTGTGGGAGCGACTTCAGTCGCGAAGCGAGGTCTGTCAGCGACCGGCTTCGGAGCCAGTCGGGACTGAAGTCCCTCCCACAGTGCACCCAGTGCGCACTCGGAATGCCGCTTCTTGTAGGAGCGGCTTCAGCCGCGACACGGAGTCTGTCAGCGACCGGCTTCGGAGCCAGTCGGGACTG
>NZ_JAFIWB010000069.1 GCF_017163705.1 Xanthomonas bonasiae | reverse complement strand
ACAGAACCTGCGCCTGCGCCGGCGGCAGCACCCAGGCGTCGTGCACTTCACCGGGGGCCTCGCCCTCTTCGGTCAGCACCGCGGAAACCAACCCGCCTTCCCATTGCAATGCGCGCTGCCGCGACCAGTGCGCCAGCCCTTCGTCACCTTCACCCGGGCAGAGCAAGCCATCCAGCCAGCGTGCGATATCGATGTACTGCAAGGTCTGGTCCGGATCGGGTGCCGCCCCTTCCAGCAGCGCCTGCGCCAGGCACAGCACGCCCACGCCATCGGCGCACAGCGCCGAGGCACTCACCAGCAACACCGCACGGTCGTCGCCCAGGTTCAGCCACCATACCTGCAGCAGCGGCGCATCCGCGTCCTGCGGCGAGGAAAGGGCCTGCGCATAGAGCGTCGACAGGCTTGCGCGCCAATCCGTCTCGCCGCTCCAGTCCGCCTCCGTCAACGCCGCCTGTGCCGATCCGATCACCGTCTGCAAGGGCGCTTTCAGCCCCG
>NZ_JAFIWB010000068.1 GCF_017163705.1 Xanthomonas bonasiae | reverse complement strand
GTGGTGATGGCCGCCACCACCCGCGCATCCTCCAGCAGATAGGCGATCCGATCCGGCGGATACGCCGGATCGATCGGCACGTAGGCCGCGCCGGACCTGAGGATGCCCAGCAACACGGCCAGCAGATCCGGCGTTCGCGGCAGGCAGACCCCGACCCGCTGGCCTGGGCCGACGCCCCGCTCGCGCAACCAGCGCGTCCAGCCATTCGCCTGCCGTACCAATCCCCGGTAACTGATCTCGCAGCTGCCGGCAATCAGCGCGATCGCATCGGGAGTGCACTCGGCTTGGCGCCAGATCGCCTCCACCATGCTTTCGTCGGGAATCGACAGCGACACCTGGTCGCCGCCCGAAAGCAACAAGGCTTCCTCGTCCGCGGACATGAATCCCAGGGCACCGAGGTCCTGCTCCGGCGCGGCCAACGCCGATTCCAGCAACTGCCCATACCACTGCGCCCAGCGCTGCACTGTCGCGGCGTCGAACAGCGCCGCATCGTAGA
>NZ_JAFIWB010000067.1 GCF_017163705.1 Xanthomonas bonasiae | reverse complement strand
TGCTGCAGGTCGCCTCGCGCGCGTCGGTGCTGGGCCAACTGGCCAAGTTCGACTTCACCTGGTTCATCCCGGCCATCATCAAGTACCGGCGGATGCTGCTGGAAGTGTTCGTCGTCTCGCTCTTCATCCAGCTATTCGCGCTGGTCACGCCCCTGTTCTTCCAGGTGGTGATGGACAAGGTGCTGGTCCACAACGGCCTCACCACTCTGGACGTGATCGCCACCGGCCTGGTCTGCATGGCGGTGTTCGAGGTAGTGCTGACGGGGCTGCGCACCTACGTCTTCGCCCACACCAGCAGCAAGATCGACGTGGAGCTGGGGGCGCGGTTGTTTCGTCACGTATTGGCGCTGCCGCTGGCGTACTTCGAGTCGCGGCGCGTCGGAGACACCATCGCCCGCGTGCGCGAGCTGGAGAACATCCGCAGTTTCCTGACCGGGCAGGCACTGACCTCGGTACTGGACCTGCTGTTCACCGTAGTCTTCCTGGCGGTGATGTTCTGGTACAGCGGCTGGCTGACCTTGGTGGTGGTGATTTCGTTGCCGTTGTATGCGCTGATCTCCGGCGCGATCACGCCGGTGCTGCGCAAGCGCCTGCAGGACAAGTTCGCGCGCGGTGCGGACAACCA
>NZ_JAFIWB010000066.1 GCF_017163705.1 Xanthomonas bonasiae | reverse complement strand
GTGTCGGCCCCGATCATCCGCCTGGCACAGCTGTGGCAGGACTTCCAGCAGGTCGGCATCTCGGTCGAGCGGCTGGGCGACATCCTCAACACCCGTACCGAACTGCCTGGCAGCAAGATGGCGCTGCCGCCTATCAAGGGCCGGATCAGCTTCGAGCGCGTGCACTTCCGCTACCGCCCGGAGGGGCCGGAGGTCCTGGCCGGCGTCGAGCTGGACATCCAGCCCGGTGAAGTAATCGGGATCGTCGGGCGCTCCGGCTCGGGCAAGAGCACGCTGACCAAGCTGGTGCAGCGGCTCTACACCCCTGAGCGCGGCCGCGTGCTGATCGACGGCCATGACCTGGCCCTGGCCGATCCGGCCTGGCTGCGTCGCCAGCTCGGCGTCGTGCTGCAGGAGAACTTCCTGTTCAATCGCAGCATTCGAGAGAACATCGCGCTGGCCGACCCCGGGATGCCATTGGAGCGCGTCATCCACGCCGCGAAGCTGGCGGGCGCACATGACTTCATCACCGAATTGCCCGAAGGCTACGACACCTCGGTAGGCGAGCACGGCACTGGACTGTCCGGCGGCCAGCGCCAGCGCATCGCCATCGCCCGGGCGCTGATCACCGATCCGCGCATCCTGATCCTCGACGAGGCCACCAGCGC
>NZ_JAFIWB010000065.1 GCF_017163705.1 Xanthomonas bonasiae | reverse complement strand
TAGTCCAACTCGCCGTCGGCCAGCCAGCGCACGCGGTCGCCGGTGCGGTACATCCGCGCCCCAGGTTCGGTCGCGAACGGATCGGGCACGAACCGCTCCGCGGTCAGCTCCGGACGCATCCAATAGCCACGCGCCACGCCGGCTCCCGCCAGGTACAGCTCGCCGGCCGTGTTCGTCGGCACCAAGCGCAGAAACGGATCCAGCACATAGGCCTGGGTGTTGGCGATCGCGCGACCGATCCGCGGCTTGATGTCGGGCCGCCCCACCAGCGCCACCGTCGAGTAGGTCGTGTCCTCCGACGGGCCGTACAGGTTGTACAGCCGCGGCGCCGATGGCAGCCGCAGGATCCGCTCGGCCAACTCGCGCGGCAATGCCTCACCCGCCAGATTGATCGTGCGCACCGAGGCGGGAATGCCATCCAGCTCCAGCAAGGCCGACAGCGCCGACGGCACCGTGTTGATCAGGGTCACCGCCGGCCCTGCCACGATCTCCGGCAATTGCGTCGAGGTCTCGGCAAGGATCACCGCCCCGCCCACGCGCAATGGCAGAAACAGTTCGTAGACCGACAAGTCGAAGCACACCGAGGTCCCCGCCAGCACGCCTCCCAGTTCTTGCCGCGAATACACCGTCTGCGCCCATTCCAGCAACGCCACTGCGTTGCGATGGGTGATCGCCACGCCCTTCGGCTTGCCGGTGGACCCGGAGGTGTAAATCAGATA
>NZ_JAFIWB010000064.1 GCF_017163705.1 Xanthomonas bonasiae | reverse complement strand
TACGAATCCCCGAACCGTCACTACGCGCACGTCGATTGCCCGGGTCACGCGGACTACGTCAAGAACATGATCACCGGTGCGGCGCAGATGGACGGCGCGATCCTGGTGTGCTCGGCCGCTGACGGCCCGATGCCGCAGACCCGCGAGCACATCCTGCTGTCGCGCCAGGTCGGCGTGCCGCACATCGTGGTGTTCCTGAACAAGGCCGACATGGTCGACGACGCCGAGCTGCTCGAGCTGGTCGAGATGGAAGTGCGCGAGCTGCTGAGCAAGTACGACTTCCCGGGCGACGACACCCCGATCATCCACGGTTCGGCGCGTCTGGCGCTGGAAGGCGACCAGAGCGAGATCGGCGTGCCGTCGATCCTGAAGCTGGTGGAAGCGCTGGATTCGTTCATCCCGGAGCCGCAGCGCGACGTGGACAAGCCGTTCCTGATGCCGGTGGAAGACGTGTTCTCGATCTCGGGCCGCGGCACCGTGGTGACCGGCCGTATCGAGCGCGGCGTGATCAAGGTGGGCGACGAAATCGAAATCGTCGGCATCCGCGCCACGCAGAAGACCACGGTCACCGGCGTGGAAATGTTCCGCAAGCTGCTGGACCAGGGCCAGGCGGGCGACAACGCCGGTCTGCTGCTGCGCGGCACCAAGCGTGACGACGTGGAGCGCGGCCAGGTGCTGTGCAAGCCGGGTTCGATCAAGCCGCACACCGAGTTCGAGGCCGAGGTCTACGTGCTGTCGAAGGACGA
>NZ_JAFIWB010000063.1 GCF_017163705.1 Xanthomonas bonasiae | reverse complement strand
ACGAATGACACGCATGTTTGAATTACTCATGAGCCCTCCCCATTGCTTCGTACAATCAGAATTTCGTTTTTCAATCAAATGATTAGCTTGCGGTTTCGCTCATCGCTCTCGCAAAGCTTCCCCGCCATGCTGCCGCAATGGGCTCAACAGGTAGTCGATCACCCGCCGCTTTCCTGTCTTGATCTCCGCACTCAGCGCCATGCCGGCGCTCATGCTCACCACCACGCCGTCGATATCCAGCTTGCTGCCGTCCAGCCGGATCCGCGCGGGAAACACCAAACCTAGCTTCTCGTCCTGCGCGGCATCATGCGACACGCTCACGACCTTGCCGGTCAGGTAGCCATAGCGCGTATACGGGAAACTCTCGATCTTCACCGTCACCGGCTGCCCAGGCCGTACGAAGCCGATGTCCTTGTTGAGCACCGTCGCCTCGACCTCCAGCGCTTCCTGCGGCACGACCGCCAGCAGCTCCTGCGCTGGCGTAACCACCCCGCCGACGGTATGCACCGCCAGCTGCTGCACGGTGCCATCCACCGGCGCACGCAACGTCATCAGGCGATCGCGCTGCCCAGCCTTGGCCAACTCCGGCGTGCCCTGCGCTACCTGTTGCTCGGCCTCCCGCAACTGGTCCAGCGTCTGCTGCCGGAAGTCGGCCACCAGCACACGTAACTCCTCCTCGGCCGCACTCAGCGCCGAGCCGATTTCCTGCAGCCGGTTGCGCTGCGTGGCTAGGTCGCGCTCGGCGGCGATGCGCTCCTGCTCGCGCAACAGGTAGTCGTGGCGGCCGACGTACTTGCCCTCGACCAGGCGGCCGTAGTCCTCGGCACGCGCCTTGGAGATGCGTGCCGACTCGGCCATTGGCTCGATCGCGTCACGCGTGGTCCGCAGTTCCGCCCTGCGTTGCGCGATGGCCGCCTGCAAGTTGTGGCGCTTGGCCTGCAATGCCTCGAACTGGCTGCTGGCCAGGGCCTGCTCGGCGGCGAAGCGTCCGGCCGGCACGTCCGCTGCCGAGGCCAAACGCGGGGCCAGACCGCTGTCGATGGCAA
>NZ_JAFIWB010000062.1 GCF_017163705.1 Xanthomonas bonasiae | reverse complement strand
CTTCAGGGCACCTCTAAAAACCTGCCTGCTTTGGCATCATATGGTCTGAGAAGACAGCCGAGGCCTTGCGATGATCAGCTTGTTTGCCGGACACGAACGGGAGTCCAAACGGCAGCAGATAGGCGACCCGCTGTCGGTGTTGTCTCGCCATATCGATTTCGTAGCGATTGCCCAAGCCGTCGACGCCAAGCTGTCCTTTGGCACCGGCACGCGCGGCGGCCGTCCGGCCTGGCCGACAGTGGTGATGGTCAAGCTGCTGCTGTTGCAGCAGTTGTACAACCTCTCCGACGATGCGCTGGAGTATCAGGTCCTGGATCGGCGCAGCTTCCAGCAGTTTCTTGGGCTGGAACACAGTGGCAAGGTGCCCGATGCCAAAACGATCTGGGTGTGGCGCGAGCGGCTCAAGGCCAAGGACGTGATGGGCGACATCAGCGCAGCGATCAGCCAGCAGTTGCAACGGGCCGGGTTTGTTGCGCGTGGCGGTCAGATCATCGATGCGAGCATCGTCAGCGCGCCGATCCAGCGCAACACGCGCGAGGAGAACGCACAGATCAAGCAAGGAGAGGATGTGGGCCAGGACTGGAGCGATGCCAAGCGCGCGCAGAAGGATGTGCAGGCGCGCTGGACCAGGAAGCACGGGGTGGCGTTCTACGGCTACAAGCTGCACGCCAGCACGGATCGGCGTTGGGGCTTCATCCGTCGCTACGACGTCAGCGCGGCCAATGTGCATGACAGCCGCCACTTCGAGCAGGTGCTGGACCCGGACAATACCGGCCGCACGGTGTGGGCCGATAGCGGGTACGCCGATGCAGGTCGGGAAGCAGCGCTCAGGCAACGCGGATATCACCCGGCGATCCAGCATCAGGGACAGGCGCGCAAGCCGTTGAGCGAGCGAGAAAAGCGCCGCAACCATCGGATCGCCAAGGACCGAGTGTTTGGCGAACACCCATTTGCGCGTCTGGCCCAGCAAGGCGGCAAATGCCTGCGCTGCATCGGTCTGGCGCGTGCGACGGTGGTGATCGGGCTGAAGGTCGCCAGCCACAACCTGTTGCGGCTGGCGCGGCTGCAGGATCGAGCGCTGTTGCCAGCGTGATCAGCTAAGGCGGCCGAGCGGCCGCCTCAGCCGCCTTCATCGCCCCCTCCGATGCTGCTCTCAGACTGGGGCGCCGGATGCTGAGAGGCCATCGCGATGATCTGACCGGTTGTTCGAGGTGCCCTTCAG
>NZ_JAFIWB010000061.1 GCF_017163705.1 Xanthomonas bonasiae | reverse complement strand
TGCCGCTGCGCGCGGCTGCCGACGCGGCGCCGCGCCTGCCTGGCCGCGCGACAACGCTGGCGCAGGCGTTGGCAGAGGCCGAAGAATGGCAGGAATACTTCACCTGGCCGTCGCCGCGGGCGGAATCGGTATGGGCGCCGGGCTATGGGTTCGCCTTGAGCGCGGCACCGACGTTGCCGCGAGCGCGCTGGCTGGCGCACAGCGCGCACGAGGACAGATTCCAGCTGAAGCTGGGCGTACTCCTGGACGGCGACCGGCTGGCATGCACGCTCAGCTACGAGCCTGCACGGCACCGGGAGGCGGACATGGTCTGCTTGTTGCGCCAATGGCGCACGCTGCTGGAGGCCTCGCTGATGCAGCCGCAGGCGCCGGTGGCGGCGCTGGCGCACGTGCACGCCGATGAGCGCACCGCGCTGCTCGCCATGCCGTCGCCGCAGATGGCGCCATGGAACACCGCGCATGGACTGTTTTCGGATTGGGCGCAGCGGCAGCCGGACGCGGTGGCGTTGCACGCGCCGGGCGGCGAACGCTGGAGCTACGCGCGGCTGGAGCGGGCCTCCAATCGGCTCGCGCAGTATCTGCGCGTGCAGGGTGTCGGCGCCGAAGACCGCGTGGCGGTGTGCCTGGAGCGCGCTGCGGACTGGATCGTGGCCTTGCTGGGCGTGCTCAAGGCCGGCGGCGTATACGTGCCGATCGACCCGGAGTTCCATCCGCAGCGCGTCGCCCAATTACTGGCCGATGCCGACTGTGCACTGGCGCTGACGGATACGGCCCATGCGCCGGCCCTGGGCGAGTACGCCGGTCGTCGCGTGTTGCTGGACGAGGACGCCGGCGTCATCGCCGCCGCTGCCGACACGGCACCGGCCTGGACGACCGACGCCGAACAATTGGCGTATCTGATCTATACCTCCGGCTCCACTGGCGTTCCGAAGGGCGTGGGCATCAGTCATCACGCCTTGCACAACTATGTGCAGGGCGTGAGTGAGCGGCTGGCGCTGCCGGCGCAGGCCGAGTTGCTGTCGCTGGCGACGATCGGGGCGGATCTGGGGCATACGGCGCTGTTCGTGGCGCTGTGCACGGGCCGGACGCTGCGGCTGCTGCCGGCGGCGCTGGCGCTCGACGCCGAAGGGCTGGCCGCCGAGCTCGAACGCGCCCCGGTGGATTGCCTGAAAATCGTGCCGACGCACCTGCAGGCGCTGCTCTCGGCGGAACGCGCGCACCGCATCCTGCCGCGCGCCTGCCTGGTGCTGGGTGGTTCGGCGCTGGACCCGGATCTGGTGGCGCGGGTCCAGGCATTGGCGCCGGACTGCAGGATCGTGAACCACTACGGTCCGACCGAGACGACGGTGGGAATCTGCACGCACGAGGTGACGGGCGTGGAGCGGCAGGGAAGCGTGCCGATCGGTCGGGCGTTGCCGAACAGCCAGGCCTATGTCCTGGACGAAGAGGGCGCTTTGTCCGGCGTGGGCATGCCGAATGAGCTGTACTTGGGCGGCGCCAGCGTGGCGCGCGGCTACTGGCGCCGTCCGGACCTGACCGCGGAGCGTTTCGTACCCGATGCGTACGGGCCTGCCGGCAG
>NZ_JAFIWB010000060.1 GCF_017163705.1 Xanthomonas bonasiae | reverse complement strand
CGAATGGGCGGGGCGGGCGCCCTGGGGGCGGTAGGGTGGCGCAATTGCTCCGGTTAGTGAAGCGTTGCGGTGTTCAGAGAGGCCGACGCCCGGGGCTGGTACCCCGGGCGTTCAGCTGCGTCTCTTTTTATTAGTGGACATGTCCGGCGGCGGCTGTCAAGCGTGGCCGCCCGATCAAGTCTCCGGCATGGGGGCTTCGCCGACTTCCGTTCGCCGGGTCTCCCCGGTCCCGAGTCCTGGCCGTCAGTGCCAGCCGCCCTTGGCGGCCAGGCCGATGGCCAGGATCACCAGCAGCAGGATCCCGACCATCAGCACGCCGAACAGCGACAGGATCACCACGGTGACCGTGCCCAGCTTGTGTTGCTGCCACTCCGGGTGGTCGGTGTAGGCCCACTTGTCCACCACCAGGGTGTCGCAGAGCATGTCGTGCAGGGCCTGCTTGCGCTCGGTGAAGGCGGCCATCAGGAAGCCGATGAAGATGGTCAGGCTGCTCAGCAGGAAGCCGAAATAGCGGCCGATGCCGCGGCCGACGCTGATCCGGCTGCCGTCGGTGCGCACCACCTTGATGCCGACCGCCATCTTGCCCAGCGTGGCCTGCTTGGACGAGGCGTGGAACAGGCCGAAGTACAGCGCCGACATCCCCAGCGGCACCAAGTACACCAGCACCAGCATGACGATGCCGCCGGCGGTGGCGAAATCCGGGGTGCTGCCGCCGCCGAGGCCGCTGAAGCCGAAGAAGCCGAGCATGATCACGAACTGGATCACCTGCGCGACCATGCCCACCAGCATGCCGTCGATCAGATAGGCGGCGGTGCGCTTCCAGAAGCCGGCCTGCACCACCTCGCCGCCGGCGACGAAGCGTGGCTCCTCGCCGAGCGTGGCGGCAGGCGCGGCATAGGGCGAATGCGCTGCGGCGTCGGATTCCGGCGCGGCCCAGGCCGCGGGCAACGCCTGCGCGGGCGTCGTCGGCGCCGCCTCGACGGCGTCGTTCGGCGCGATCGCCGCCGGCGCCTGGGTCAGGCCCAGTTCGTCGACGAAGTCGGCCAGCGGATGCCATTCGCTGAGGCCGTCGCGCCACACCAGTGTGGTCAGGCCGACGTCGCCGCGCTGGAAGCGCTGCTGCAGGTCGTCGGCGGGCATCGGTCCGTGACGCTGCTGCGCGGCGTCGGCGTAGTACCACTCACTCATTCCTGTTCCCCGGGGTTGCGATCAAAAAATCCGTTTCCGTTCAACCGCCGCGGCAATGCGCGGGCAGGTAGCGGTCGTCCAGCTCGGAGCTGCATTTCCAGGCCGAAGCCCGCTCATCGTAGTCCAGCCACAGCGCCTTGCCATCCAGCTTGGCGTTGCCGGGCGCGTGCAGGGTGGCTTCCAGGCCGCAATGCCCGTTGTCGAAACGGCCGATCCGCACCTGTGCGACGAATTCGCTGGCGTAGCTCTCGGCAGTGCCGAAGCCTGGGTCGCCGTTGACCGGACAGCGCCCCTGCTGCATGGCGAAGCCGGAGATCCGGGACTTCAGCGGGGTGACGCTGCCGATCGCCAGTGTGGCCTTGGTGCGCAGCGTGTAGTCCTGATACGCGGGCAGGGCGATGGCGGCGAGAATCCCGATCATCGCCAGCAGCACCGCGCCGACCACGACCGCGACGATCGCGCCGATGCCGCAGCCGGACAGGCCGTTGCGCGGAGCCGCGGCGTGGATGGTCGGGGTGGCGCTCGCCGCTGGTGGC
>NZ_JAFIWB010000005.1 GCF_017163705.1 Xanthomonas bonasiae | reverse complement strand
CCCCTCACCGGCCCCGCCCTGATCGAACGCGTCGAGGCGATCCGCGAAGCGGTCGGCCAGGCCTTCATCGGCCAGCCGGAGGTGCTCGAGCAGATCCTGATCGCGCTGCTGGCCGGCGGCCACGTGCTGATCGAAGGCGTGCCCGGGCTGGGCAAGACCCTGTTGGTGCGCGCGCTGGCGCAGGCGCTGGAACTGAACTACGCGCGCGTGCAGTTCACCCCCGACCTGATGCCCAGCGACGTCAGCGGCCATGCCGTGTACGACCCCAAGACCGAGAGCTTCAAGATCCGCCGCGGCCCGGTGTTCACCCACCTGCTGCTGGCCGACGAGATCAACCGCGCCCCGGCCAAGACCCAGTCGGCGCTGCTGGAAGTGATGCAGGAAGGCCAGGTCACCATCGAGGGAAAATCGTTCCCGCTGGCGCCGCCGTTCCTGGCCCTGGCCACGCAGAACCCGGTCGAGCAGGAAGGCACCTATCCGCTGCCGGAAGCGCAGTTGGACCGCTTCCTGCTGAAGATCCTGATCGACTATCCGCAGCTCGAAGACGAGAAGCGCATGGTGGAAGCGGTTACCACCGGGCGCAGCGCCGGCGACTTCGACCTTTCGCAGGTGCCGCGCGTGCTCGGCGCCGAAGACGTGGTGGCGATGCAGCTGGGCACCGCCGCGATCGTGGTGGACCCGCAGGTGATCGACTACGCGGTGCGCATCGTCGCCGCCACCCGCAGCTGGCCGGGCATCGCGCTCGGCGCCGGCCCGCGCGGCAGCATCGCGCTGATCCGCGCCGCGCGCGCGCAGGCGGTGCTGTCCGGGCGCGACTTCGTCACCCCCGACGACATCCGCGACATCGCCAAGCCGGCGCTGCGCCACCGCATCGCGCTGGCCCCGGAACTGCAGATCGAAGGCCAGAGCGCCGACGACGCGCTGGGCGCGCTGCTGGCGAAGGTGGAGGCGCCGCGCAAATGAGCCGGGATTCGGGAGTGGGGATTGGGGATTCGCAAAAGCCCGCATCCGCGGCGATGCCGGCATTCCCCGCTCGCATCCGGACGGCGACCGGTGCGGCCTTGAGCGCGCGCGCCGCGCTGTTACGAATCCCCAATCCCCAATTCCGAATCCCGGCCCTCAACCCATGAGACCCGCCCCGCCACTGCTAGCCCTGCTCGGCCTATGGGCGCTGTGCGGCCTGGCCTCGGCGCTGCAGGTCGTCGCGCTGTGGCCGTGGCAGGCGCTGGGCGCGGCGATCGGCGTGATCGCGGCGGTCGATGCGTGGCGGCTGTGGCGCAGCCCTACCCCACAGGTGCGCCGCGAATTGCCCGAGGCCTTGCCGCTGGGCGTGGAGCGCGAGGCCGGGCTGCGCCTCGACAGCGCGCAGCGGCAGAGACTGGACGTGTTCGATCTGGTGCCCAGCGGCTGGTGGATGCAGGGCCTGCCGCGGCGGGTGACCCTGTATGCGGCCAGCGAGACCCATCTCACCTACCGGCTGCGTCCGACCGCGCGCGGCCGCTTCGAATTTCCCGGCACCCATCTGCGCCTGCATTCGGCCTGGCGCCTGTGGCGGCAGCGGCGCGTGGCCGGCGCGGCGCAGACCGTGCGCGTGTATCCGAACTTCGCGCCGCTGACCCGCTTCGCCCTGTTCAGCGCCGAACAGGCGTCGCGGCTGGTCGGCGCGCACCTGAAGCGGCGCCGCGGCGAAGGCACCGACTTCCACCAGATGCGCGAATACCGCGTCGGCGACAGCCTGCGCCAGATCGACTGGAAGGCCACCTCGCGCGCGCGCAAGCTGATCTCGCGCGAGTACCAGGACGAGAAGAACCAGCAGCTGCTGATGCTGATCGACACAGGCCGGCGGATGATGGCCAGCGAGAGCGGCCTGGCGCATTTCGACAACGTGCTCAATGCCGCGCTGGTGGTGTCGTACCTGGCGCTGCGCCAGGGCGATGCGGTGGGGCTGATGGCCAGCGGCGGCGACGCGCGCTGGGTCGCGCCGCAGCGCGGCATGGGCACGGTCGATGCGCTGCTGCGCGCCAGCTACGACCTGCAGCCGCAGGCGGTGGCCACCGATTACCTGGCCGCGGCGACCGAACTGTCGCTGCGCCAGCGCCGCCGTTCGCTGGTGATGCTGATCAGCAACGTGCGCGACGAAGACATCGAAGACCTGCTCGCCGCGGTGCGGCTGCTGCAGCGCCGGCATCTGGTGTGCGTGGCCAGCCTGCGCGAGCACGCGCTGGACCAGGCGCTGCGCCAGGACGTGCACGACCTGCAGCAGGCGGTGCAGGCCGGCGCGGTGGCGCGCTACCTGCAACAACGCGGCGACGCCCACGACGCGCTGCGCAGCCACGGCGTGATGGTGCTCGACGTCACCGGCGAGGAGCTGCCGGGCGCGCTGGTGGAACGCTATCTCGCGGTCAAGCGCGACGGGTTGCTGTAGCGCGACGCCGCGGCCCATGACGATGTCGCCACCCCGCTGCATCGAATGTCGCTTGCCGTTGGACAGAATGAAACGCCGGATGCGGCCCACATAGGCCTGCTCGGTGCGCAGGCTGTAATGGCGAAGCCGCAGCCGACCACGGACCTGATCCAGCAGCTTGGAGGACAGGCGCGCCATTACGCCTGCAGCGTCACGGGTGTAACCCATACGCCCGCTCAAACGTCGGATAACGCGACCAGCATCGACGCCAAGACCGGCGACTGCCATCTGGCAAGTCATTGTTACGGGTTAGGAATTCGCCCCTTTCCAGACCTCCGGCGTTAGTCGATACTTGGTGCAACACCGCTTTTAGGCGGTCCAATAGTAGTTAGGCAGATCGATCAACTTGGAGGTGTAGCTGATGAGTGACCCAAGACCATGTAGCGTGTATTTTGGACACGGTGACAAGCAAACAGGCATGTTTATCCAATACGGCACCCGCGTGATCTACGACGAGGGGAACAATCCGATACAAGTATCATCGGCAATTGTTGAGATGGATAGCGGCCGAGTTGTTGAGGTAGAGCCGTCCACAGTTACATTCGGCAGGTCTGCCTAACAATTCATTCAAGCCGAACCCGCTCTGCGGGTCGGCTTAATTCAGGCGTTAGGCATCAAAAAGCAAAATGCCGCGGGTATGTACAGTCTTTGCCCGCGGCTTATCTAGCTCAGCCTTCAGGCAAGATCACAATGCCTTGGCCGATCACTTGTATTCGCGCCTTTTGTCCAACCGTGAAGCCAGCTGCGGATAGCCAATCGCCACTCAACCGTAGGAACGGCACTTGTCGTGGTCGGTAGCGGCATTCCCGATCTTTGTGTCGGCTTTCGTAAACCTGGTAGCCAATCGTCAGATAGCGAGGCTTCGGTGACGAGGTCTTCTTGGTAGTCACGGTGTACTCCTACGATTCGTTCTATTTCGCCTCCTGTTCAGAGAGGCGGCCGGGTGCTTGAACACGGTCGTAGGGCCGCCCGCAGTTTTCCCCTTTCGGGTCTTGCATAGCTGCGCGCCACCCGGCCATAGAAAAAGGCGGGGCACAAAAAAGCCACTTGGCTAACGGGAGTGGCTTCCGCCTACGATGGTGTGTTCAGCACCTTGGTCAAATTTAGCGCCACGCATGGTCCGGGTCAAGCCGTGTGCAAGCAGCAGACTTATTGTTGTGGCATGCTTGGTCTGCGGCAGAAGCGACGGGGACTGCAAGAGCAACTGCCTAACAATTCATTCAAGCCGACGCCACTTCGTGGCGCGGCTTAATTCAGGTGTTAGGCCTACAGGAGAGATCCATGCGACTTCTAGTGATTGCACCGCTCTTGCTGCCGCCCTTCTCTGCCCTTGCAGCGCCCGACTACACCTATTGTGAGATCACTGGTCTGGCACTCGGTGCGGACAAAGAGTTCGTTGGCTCAGTTGCGGCTCGCATCGTTGACCGTCAAGGTCTTACTGGTGAGCCCGGGTGCCAGGCCGTCTGGAAGGATTCTTATGCAACAGGCAAGCGACTTTCGGCTGGAGGTCAGTGGTCCGATCTGGATTCGGTCAAGTGGCAAAAGCTTCAGGGTTTCGAGACCAAAGTCTTGGACAGTGTTATCAGCGGCCTGCATCTCGGCTTGTAGGCCTAACAATTCGTCCAAGCTGACGCCACTGCGCGGCGCGGCTTGACTCAAACGTTAGGCCTCTCCACAAGCATGGCTAAGAAAAAGAAGACCGTCAGATTCCGCGTGGCGGACTACTATGACGGAGGCTTGGTACGCTTAGATGACCTTGAGATCCCTTCAAAGAGAGTCGGCTATAAGAAGCAAGATGGTGTTCTTGTTGCCACGGTTCCTTTAGGCGTGCCCGCATTCGAGGAGGCAGTAAGGGAGATATTCTCCAGGTCAGCTAGTGAGGGCTGGCCACTTAAGGGGCGCTTGCTGGTTGGCATCGGAATCTCCCTACCCAAGTCCGCATATCGATCCAAGGATGTAGACAATATGGCAAAGGCTATATTGGACGCGTTTTGCGGCATTGCCTACGAGGATGACAAGCAGATCGATGCACTCTTTGTGTCTAAAAGCGAAAGTTCAAAGTGGCAAGTATGGATGGCTTTCAAGACGCTCGGCGACACACCGCAATCTTGGTTTATTGAGCCAATGATGGTGCGACTTCCAAACAACGAGCCCGAGGCCTAACAATTCATTCAAGCCGAAGCCGCTTCGCGGCTCGGCATAATTCTGGCGTCAGGCGGTAGTGCTGCAAGTGCGGCGCGGCTTTCGTCTCTGGACTCCCGCGGCATCTGCGCCGCATGCGGCACCGCGAACTTGGCGCCGCGCGTGCGCTGCATGCCAGCGCGAACGGCGTGCAGCGTGCCCACGCCACATCGCGGACGACAAGCGCGCGGCGCCGTCCCCGCGCCTACGTCCGCGCGACCACGAATCCGGCGGCACTCCGCCATATCGGGGCCGGGTCACGGCGCGACAGCGGGCGCCAGCGGCAACTGCGCGCAGGCCTGCTGCAGGCGTTGGAGCGCACGCAGCATCAGCGGCCGGTGCCGCGCCAGCTTCATCCACGCCGGCAAGCGCGCCACCATCGAGCGCCCGAACAGACCGCGCCGCTCACGCAGCGTGGCCGCGACGTAGTCCTGCAGCTCCTGCAGATGGCGCGCGTTGTAGGCCCACAGCACGCCGGCGCGGGTCGGTGCGACCAGCGCCAGGGACATGCCGAAATGCGGGTCGCAGGGCTGCGCGTCGCGCACGCGTTGCGGCTGCACCGCCACCGCGCTCTGCTTGCCGCAATGCGCACAGCGCCCGGGCAAGCTCCCGGGCGGCGCAACCGCCGCGGTCGAGACCGCACAGACCTGGACCCACTGGTGGCCGCAATGGCCGCAGGCGCGGCGGCCCGACAGCCGCACCGCGCCCACCCAGTCGTCGTTGCCGCTGTCCAGCGCCGCGCTGCACTGGCCGCAGCGAAAGCGCGCCTGCCAGCGGTACGGCTGCCACTGCGCCAGCACCCAGCCCGGCGCGTCGCAGCGATGGCAGCGCACCGCCACCCGGTCCGCGTAGGCCGCCAACGGCGTCCCGTCGTTGCGATGCCGCCGTGGCATGACCGGCGACGGCCCATGCTCAGGCATACAGCACGCCGGCCTGCCCCGCCTCGACGATCGCATGCGGCACGAAGCGCGCACTGTCGCGGGTGATCGGGCCGTCGTCCTCGCGGATGCCGATGCCGCACGCGCTATCGCCGACGATCCAGCTGCCCACCATCGGATAGCGACCATCGAACGCCGGCAGCGGATGCGCCTGCTGGACGATGCACGGCCCCTGGTACGGACCGTCGCTCTCCAGCATGCGCCCGTCGGCCAGATGCAGGGCGATGTTGGCGCCCTCGCGCGAATACAGCGGCTTGCGCACCCAGCCCGGCGGCAGCGCGGCGCCGTCGTCGAACGCGGCCGGCAGCAGGTTGGGATGGCCGCGATGGCGCGACCACAGCAGCGGCAGGATGCCCTTGTTGCTCAGCACCGCCTTCCACGGCGGCTCCAGCAGGCGCAGGCCCGATCCCGGCAGGGCCTGGCCGAAGCGCTCGGCGAACAGGTCTTCCAGCGGATACAGCTTGAACAAGGTGCCGATCACCACGTCGTTCAGATCCGTATAGCGCCCGTCCTCGGACAGGCCGATGTCCTCGATCGCGATCGCCTCGCCGAACAGCCCGGCCTGCGCCGCACAGTCGCGCAGATACGCGACCGTGCCCTGGTCCTCCTCCGAATCGCGCACCGCGGCGAAGGACAGCGGCGGCGGCAACTGCGCCGCCAGTTCGGCGAAGCGCTCCACCAGCGTCTCGTGGATCGAATTGAACTGGTCGGCGTCGTGCGCCAGCCGCCCCTGCGCCCGCTGGTCTTCCAGCCACTGCCACTGGAAGAACGACGACTCGAACAGCGAGGTCGGCGTGTCGTAGTTCAGTTCATACAGCTTGGCCGGGCCGGTGCCGTCGTAGGCCAGGTCCAGGCGCCCGTACAGATGCGGATCGCGGCGCCGCCAGCTCTCGGCGATCCAGTCGCGGAACGCCGGCGGAATCGCCAGGCGCTGCATCAACTCTTCGCTGGCGACGATCTCGTCCACCAGCCCCATCGCCATCTGGTGCAGCTCGGCGCTGGGATCCTCCAGGTCGCGTTCGATCTGGCGCAGGGTGAACGCGTAGTACGCGCGCTCGTCCCAGTAGCGTTCGCCGCCGATGGTATGGAAGCGGAAGCCGCACTCGGCGGCCTGCGCGCGCCAGTCGCCGCGTTCGACGATCGCGATGCGTTGCATGTGCTTGCCTTGGTGGATGCGGGTTTAAAGAGTGCGGCGGTCAGCCGCCGACGCTGCCGCGCGCGCCGCTGGAGCTGCCGAAACCGCCGCGGCTCACCGTGACCGCCCGGTCCGGCGTGGCGCCGATATGGGTCATGGTCTGGTTGCCGCGCAGGCTGGTGGCGCCGGCCGCGCCGGCCCCGGCGGCCGCGGGCCGCTGCCACTGGCTCTGCCGGTCCTGATAGGCGGGCGCGGCGTTGAAGCCGGCCATGCGATTGCCGTTGAGCATCTGCGACAGGAAGAAGCCGGTCATCAGCGGGCCGATGAACGAATGTCCCTGGCTGTCGCGCTGCTCCACGCAGCGCTCGGCCGAATACTCCTGCGCGCACTGCTCGCGGCTGGCGTATTTGGGCCCCTGGTCCGCCGACTGTTGCTGCGCCTGCTTGAACGCCTCGCGGCAGGTGGTGATGTCGTGGGTCTGCGCCGCACAGGCTTCCACCGAGGTGTACAGCCCCTCCTGGCGCTTGGCTTCGGGCGCGCAGGCGGTGAACAGCAGCGGCGCACTGCCCATCAGCAACAGCGCGGCCTTCTTGGATCGCTTCATCGGTTCCCTCCCGGAGCACAGACCCCGATGATGCCTGGTTCCGGCCAGGGACGGAAATCGCCGGCACCGCGGCGCCCGCCGGGCGCCATGCGCATCGCGCCGGTTCATCGCCGGCAAGGGCAGCCGCGCAGGCCGCGTGATAACGTGGCGAATGGCCCTGTGCGCGGCGCAAAAGGTTGCGAATGCAACCCTTTACCGCCCTCGCCGGGCCGCCCGCTTCCGCCAGCATTCCGCCCGCCTTCCGACTGTACGACGCCCCCATGCCCGACTATCGCTCCAAGACCTCCACCCACGGCCGCAACATGGCCGGCGCACGCGCGCTGTGGCGCGCCACCGGCATGCAGGACGCCGACTTCCACAAGCCGATCATCGCCATCGCCAACTCCTTCACCCAGTTCGTGCCCGGCCACGTGCACCTGAAGGATCTCGGCCAGCTGGTCGCGCGCGAGATCGAGCGCGTCGGCGGCGTGGCCAAGGAATTCGACACCATCGCCGTGGACGACGGCATCGCCATGGGCCACGACGGCATGCTGTATTCGCTGCCCAGCCGCGAGATCATCGCCGACTCGGTGGAATACATGGTCAACGCGCACTGCGCCGACGCGCTGGTGTGCATCTCCAACTGCGACAAGATCACCCCCGGCATGCTGATGGCCGCGCTGCGCCTGAACATCCCCACCGTGTTCGTGTCCGGCGGGCCGATGGAAGCGGGCAAAACCAAGCTCGCCGACCACAACCTGGACCTGATCGACGCGATGGTGATCGCCGCCGACCCCAACGCCTCCGATGAAAAGGTCGCCGCGTTCGAGCGCAGCGCCTGCCCCACCTGCGGCTCGTGCTCGGGCATGTTCACCGCCAACTCGATGAACTGCCTGACCGAAGCGCTGGGCCTGGCCCTGCCCGGCAACGGCACCGTGGTCGCCACCCATGCCGACCGCGAGCAGCTGTTCCTGAAGGCCGGACGCACCGCGGTCGAGCTATGCCACCGCTGGTACGGCGCCGAAGATCCGACCGCCCTGCCGCGCGGCATCGCCACCTTTGAAGCGTTCGAGAACGCGATGACCCTGGACATCGCGATGGGCGGCTCCACCAACACCATCCTGCACCTGCTCGCCGCCGCGCAGGAAGGCGAAGTGCCGTTCACCCTGCGCGACATCGACCGCCTGTCGCGGCATGTGCCGCAGCTGTGCAAGGTCGCGCCGAACATCCAGAAGTACCACATCGAGGACGTGCACCGTGCCGGCGGCATCGTCGCCATCCTCGGCGAACTGGCGCGCGGCGGCCTGCTGCATACCGACCAGGCCACCGTGCACAGCCGCACCCTCGCCGACGCCATCGCGCAGTGGGACATCACCCAGACCGACGCCGACGCCGTGCATACGTTCTACAAGGCCGGCCCGGCCGGCATCCCGACCCAGATCGCTTTCAGCCAGGCCACGCGCTGGCCGACGCTGGATGCCGACCGCGCAGCGGGCTGCATCCGCGATGTCGCCCATGCCTACTCGCAGGAAGGCGGGCTGGCGGTGCTGTACGGCAACATCGCGCTCGACGGCTGCGTGGTCAAGACCGCCGGCGTGGACGAATCGATCCACGTGTTCGAAGGCAACGCCAAGGTGTTCGAGAGCCAGGATTCGGCGGTCAAGGGCATCCTCGCCGACGAAGTGAAGGCCGGCGACGTGGTGGTGATCCGCTACGAAGGCCCCAAGGGCGGCCCCGGCATGCAGGAGATGCTCTACCCCACCTCGTACCTGAAGTCCAAGGGCCTGGGCAAGCAATGCGCCCTGCTCACCGACGGCCGCTTCTCCGGCGGCACCTCCGGCCTGTCGATCGGCCACGCCTCGCCGGAAGCCGCGGCCGGCGGCGCCATCGGCCTGGTCCGCGACGGCGACAGGATCCTGATCGACATCCCCAACCGCAGCATCAACCTGCTGGTCGACGACGCCGAACTCGCCGCCCGCCGCGCCGCGCAGGACGCGCAAGGCTGGAAGCCGGTGGAAGTGCGCCCGCGCAAGGTCACCACCGCGCTGAAGGCGTATGCGCTGTTGGCGACCAGCGCCGACAAGGGCGCGGTGCGCGACAAGGCGATGTTGGACGGTTGAGGCGTTGCCATGAAGACCGTGGGTTCCCACGGTCTTCATGGCATCCCGGCATTGCACTGTGGGAGGGACTTCAGTCCCGACGCGTGACCACAAACGTCCACAGCTGGATTGCTTTTCTTGGCGGCACGTCACACGCCGCCAACGCCCAGCCCATCCAACGGACTGCGCACCGCAGACGCCCCGCGCCCCAACACATGCGTGTAGATCTGCGTGGTGGCCACATCCTTGTGGCCCAGCAGCTCCTGCACGGTGCGGATATCGTGGCCGGCTTCCAGCAGGTGCGTGGCAAACGAATGCCGCAGGGTGTGGCAGGTCGCCGGCTTGGCGATGCCTGCACGACGCCGTGCCGCCTGCACTGCGCGCTGCAGCATTTCCTCCGACACGTGATGCCGGCCCACTCGGCCACTGCGCGGATCCACCGATCGACGCGCGGCGGGGAACAGATACTGCCAGGCGGGCTCGGCATCGGCATTGGGATACTTGCGCGCCAGCGCATGTGGCAGGAACACCCTTCCCGCCCCCTCGGCGAGATCCGCGGCGTGCAGCAGCAGCGCCCGCTCGCGTTGCTGCATCAATTCCCCGCGCAGGCTGCGCGGCAGCGGCACCCGCCGATCCTTGCCGCCTTTGCCGTCGCGCACCACGATCTCGCCGCGAACCATGTCCACATCCTTGATCCGCAACCGCAGGCATTCCAGCAACCGCATCCCGCTGCCGTACAGCAGCCCCGCCATCAGCCGACAAGACCCCTCGAGCATCGTCAGCAAGCGCGCGACCTCCTAGACCGAGAGCACCACCGGAATCCGCCGCGGCCGCTTGGCGCGCACCAGATTCTCCATCCAGGGCAACTCCACGCCCAAAACTTCGCGATAGAGGAACAGCAGCGCGGCCAGCGCCTGATTCTGCGTTCCGGCCGAGACCTGCCCCCGGGTCGCCAGATCGGTCAGGAACGCTTCGACCTCGGCCTGCCCCATCTGCGCCGGATGCCGCTTGCCGTTGGCCAGGATGAAGCGCCGTATCCAGCCCACATACGCTTGCTCGGTGCGCAGGCTGTAATGCCGAAACCGCAGCCGATCACGGACCCGATCCAGCAGCTTGGGCGCCAGGCGCGTCGTTACGCCTGCATCGTCACGGGTGTAACTCATACGCCTGCTCAAACGTCGGATAACGCAACCAGCATCGACGCCAAGACCGTCGGTTGCCATCCGGCAAGTCATTGTTACGAAGTAGGAATTCCCCTCTTCCCAGACTTCTGGCGTTAGTCGATACTTGGTGCAACACCGCTTTTAGGGCGGTCCAATAGTAGTTAGGCCGCATGGACACTTCCACGCTACGACATACACTCATGGGAATCGCGGCAGCCACACTCGCCGCGCCCACCGGCTTTTTAATGTATGGTCTTCTTTCTGATCCAACGAACTTTAATGTGAGCGATGTCTTTGTAGCTGCCTTCATCGTTTACGCCTTCGGCCTTATGGTGAGTATTCCAGTCTCGCTCTTATTTGGCCTGCCCTACGTCCTGTTGCTCCAAAAAAACGGTCGTCTGAACTGGCTGTACGTGTGCGGTGGTGCTGCCGCGGCGGGCGCGGGTGTCCTCACCGGGCTTTGGGCGCTTAGCTTTCAGTTATACAAGCCACTCTGGGTATTTGCAGGGCTAGGGCTTGTATCTGGGCTTCTGTCTGGCGCGGCATTTTGTGCAGTTGTGCGGCCGAACAATTCATTCAAGCCGAACCCACTTCGCGGGTCGGCTTAATTCAGGTGTTAGGCCGCTATGGAAGCTCATCGTGTAACCCTCAGAGACGGCACCGATGCAACTTTGTATCGCTCGGAGTCTGGGAGTTGGGCTTGCCCAGTGTGCGGCAGCGTCGAGCTCGCCGAGCAGCCCTACTACAGCGACGGTAGCACCTCATTCGCTATGTGTAGCTGCGGTTTCGAGTTCGGCTTTGACGACGACCCTGGTGCTTCCGCAGAGGCAAATCATTCAGTCGCTGCAAACTGGACTAAGTGGCGCACTCGTTTTCTGCGTAAGCTCCAATCTCACCCGCAGGCGTTGGCGCAGGTTGCTGACCGGTTGCGGGCAATTGGGGTGGTCGCGTGATCAGTCAGGGGCGGCCTAACAAATCATTCAAACCGAACCCGCTTGGCGGGTCGGCCTAATTCTGGTGTTAGGCCTCATGAATAAGCTAGCCCCCAAGTCGGTTCACGAATCCTTCTCTCGGTTCTTCGAGAGTCCTTCGCGCGAATCCCTTCGCTCTTTTTTGAAGGAACACGTAGGCGAGCTGCGCAACTGCGACTTCAAAGAGCAGTGGCCTGAGCACGCTGCGGTCGCAAAGCATCTGCTAGGTATCGCAAACGTCGGAGGTGGATGTCTGATATTCGGTGTTAAGGAGAGCACCACTGGGTTAGAACCAGTTGGCATCACCGAACTCAAGGATAAGGCGGACGTCGTCTCCGGAATCCGCCTATATCTGCCAGAGCCACTGCTCACGTCCTTGGAAATTGCTGACTTCTCGTACGCTGCGGCTGAGTACCCGGCGCTAATTGGCAAGCGTTTTCAGGTCTTGTTTGTGCAATCTGACCAAGAATCGCTGCCCTATGTTGCCCAGCGCGCAGGCACTGGCATTCGTTCCGGCGCAATTTACATTCGAAGGGAAGGTGCCACCGAGGAAGCGAACTACGAGGAAGTGCAGCGCTTGCTCCAAAGTCGCGTATCTAGTTCTGCTCGATCTGCGAAGACGAGCACACTGAAGGAACATCTAGAAGAGGTGAAGTTGCTTTACGGGGAGATTCCGAGAAATATTCAGATCGGCGCACCACCAATTGCAAAGGTTGACTGGGCCAAGGATCTAGCCAAGATTGCAAGCATGTTCGTCGGTGAGCGCGAACCGAACCCTGACTATCCAAAAGAGGACTATCAGACCTTCATCCTACGAGCACTTGAAGGAAAGAAGAAGCTAATTGAACGCCTTCTGGGCCTGCCCCGATGAGGCCTAACCCATCATTCCAGCGGACCGCCTTCGGCGCCCGCTGAACTCAAACGTTAGGCATCAATGGATATTCGGCCTCTATTAGTCAACCTTGAGTCTCCGTACAAAGACTACGACGGGTCCGAGGAGATCGCCCGTGAGGTGGTTCTTGCTGCGCTACGTTGGCCTACGGAATACTGGGTCAGGCTTGCAATTGAGTGGCTCGCGCAAGGTGCGCCAATTGACACTAAGGTCGTAGAAGCTCTAGACGAAGTTGCTCAGCATGTGGGATTTTCGCAGTTAGTTCGTCACAAGGCATTTGCCGCGGCACGTCGTTGGTGTCTCGCAAATGCCTAACATCTCGTTCAAGGCGGACACCTTCGGTGCCGCTTAACTCCAGCGTTAGGCCGTGGTGGAGCAACAGCATCGGTGCTCGCATATTCGACCAGTTCACTGGCGCGCACGCGGTCGGCTCCGGACAGGGGTTCTCACCGTAACTGGCATCGGACAGTCCGCCGCTTCGTCATTTCGTGTCACTGCCGCGCGGCACTCATTGCGCCTGGCTTCGGAGCCAACAGGCCCCGTGGCATTGCGGCGCAAGCTTCATCCCGCAAGCTGTGGCACACTCGGCTCAGGCGGGCAGTGCTGGGGAGCACGGTTACGGTCTCAACCGTTTCGGCCACTCACTGCCTAACAACTCATTCAAGCCGACGTTGCTTCGCAACGCGGCTTAATTCAAGCGTTAGGCATCACAAGGAATAGCTCATGGAACTTATAGATCTACTTAAGGCGGCGCAGAGCGGAGTTTGTGCTTACAAGGAAGGGGATAAGGACTTCAACGACGTAATCCGAATTCTTGACAATGAAGGAAATGGGCTGTTCAAGAACCCAATCAGAACAATTACAACTGAAAGGAACGGAGAGCTTGGCCGTTGCACAGCAATCGAGCTAAAAGGCGGTCTCAACACTTTCGGTTTAATGGCGCTTGAGAAGCTAGCAGGCGATGCCTAACAATTCATTCAAGCCGACGCCGCTTCGCGGCGCGGCTTAACTCAGGCGTTAGGGCTCATGACAGATTCACCGGGACACGGAACATTGGCAGTAGGTGGAGACTTCGCCAACGTCTTGGACGGCGAGGACTACTTGGCCATGCTCAATTCTCGAGACGAAGCAACGGTAGTACTCAAAGCCCACCTAATCCTAGAAGAGTTCCTCAATATCTGGGCATCGAAGCTCACCGGCACTGAAGACTTGTTCGCCGGGGGATTCGTAAGCTTCAAGACCAAGCTGAGTATCACCCGCAACTTAGGACTCGCTCACGACCTGTACAAGGCGCTGGACAAGTACAACGACATCCGAAATAAGTACTCACACCGCAGGAAGTACCAAGCGGATGGTCAACTTGTCAGTTCGCTAGCCGGCATAGTAGACGCTGCCATTCCAAATCTGAAAATGGTCAGCTGCGACACTTTTGAGATCCAAAGCTCGGGCCTTGATCAGAACGGCGTACGACATGAAATGAACTACGCTTGGCCCGATTGTGACAACGGCAAGAAGTTTTTAGTTATTCTTATAGTACTCGTGCTGAAACTTACGCACTGGATGCAGGTGTCGTTCCAAGAGCGTGGAATCAGCTACACGCTAACCACGTCTCTACCCACGCATGAGCGCGGTGCGCCCTAACAATTCATTCAAGCCGACGCCGCTTCGCGGCTCGGCTTAATTCGAGCGTTAGACCTGCCATGAGAAAAATCTACAACTTGATAGCTTTTTCTCTCTGCATCGCGCTGTGCGCGTGCGCTGCAGCTGCGCCGCCCCCGCGCTGCTTGTCCGGGCTTGCCCCTACAGCTACAGTTGCACCAAAGCTGCCACCTCGGCTACACAATGAGTTTTCTGGCAAAGCTCAAGTCGCTTTTGTCATTCGGCCTACCGGGCATGTGCAGTCCCCGGTCATTGTCTCGGCGGAGTGGCACCACATCGGCCGCAGTCGCGGTCAACCAGTTGGCTACAACGATGCCGTCCTTTCCGCTGTAGCACAGTGGCGCTATCCGTCGCGAGAGCAAGCCTGCCGCCACCAGGTTCCGGTAGAGTTTTACTTTGAGGGCTCCAGCCCCGCGGTTGGCAGATCTAACAATTCATTCAAGCCGAACCCGCTTCGCGGGTCGGCTTAACTCAGGCGTTAGGCACCGCATGCAGCTAATTGGCTTTTCAATTGCAGAAGACTTTATCGCGCTTGAGCGCGGGCTTGACCGTTTTGATCTGCACAACAACTTTGACTTTCAGGGCATGTCATACGCCCCAGCGCCACAGACGTTAGAGCTACATTGGTGCCGTGGCACCGGCGATTGGGTAAAGCCATCGGACCCGCCTGAGCTCTCACTCAGCTTTGCTGGGGTGTACTTGTTCAAAGCCAAGGAGCGTGACCCGGCAGCTCCATTCACCGAGGATAGCTGCTTGGACTCCCTTGGATTCATGTGGGACGACTTATTAGCTGAGATGCGTACATTCACCTCAAATAGACCTTCTGAGGGCTGCAACCACCTCACGGCCAACTTCATGAGCGGCTTTAACATCAAAGTGGGCGCCGCATCCGCGACTCTGCGTGTTTCGGGCGGTGCCTAACAATTCATTCAAGCCGACGCCGCTTCGCGGCGCGGCTTAATTCAGGCGTTAGGCCTCACAGGAAGATCATGAGCGATTCCCAACCAAAAGCTGGCGAGCTCTTCTCAAGGCAATACATTCCTCGAGGCGCCCCGACCCGGGACAGCGCGCTATTGCGGAATCGGCTCGATGCGTATCTACAGGCGAACCATTACGGCGAATATTCTCAGCTAGCTTCCTACCTTCGGCAGGAAGGCGGGTTGATCATCAGTATGTTTTACTCGGACAAGTTCAACTCAACCTATTTCAACTTCACGCAATTCTTTACTCAATCGCCGATCGAGCACGTACTCTCGTCTATCACCCTTGTCTGGCGCTACTTCAAGGCAACTGATCGAAAGTCAGTAACAAAGCACGACAGAAGTATTGGCTACATCCACCCGAAGGCGACGGCATGGCGGGAGTTC
The DNA here is from genome assembly GCF_017163705.1 of Xanthomonas bonasiae. GTDB lineage: Bacteria > Pseudomonadota > Gammaproteobacteria > Xanthomonadales > Xanthomonadaceae > Xanthomonas_A > Xanthomonas_A bonasiae. The sequence continues at coordinate 216,021 of NZ_JAFIWB010000005.1, read as the reverse complement.
GTCAACCGCGCGCTACGGGAGGAGAACGTCGGGTATGTCGCCGATGCGGAGTGCGGCGTGCACTTCTTTGTTGATGAAGAATTTGAGCGCAATCGGGCATCAGCGCTCGCGTGCCTGGCCAGCCCGAGACATGCCGCCGTACGCGCTGCTTTCGAGCAATCGCACGCCTACTTGGACTCGAATCCACCAGATACTAAGGCAGCGGTTAGGTCGTCTTTCGAGAGCCTTGAGATACTAGCCCGTCTGATCGATCCAACGAGCAGAAACCTAAATCGCTGGATGGTCGAGAACAAGCTCAAGCCGCTGATCGTGGCCACCGCAATTAATGGCGCTGAGGGAACAATGCTGGATAGAGCAATGGATGGATTTGCCCAGCTCGTCGACGGGATACATACGTTCCGCCATGGTCAGGGCACTTCGGATCCTGTTGCGCCCTCGTTGCCTACCGCGGTTTATGTCGCATCATCTACAGCTGCGGCTCTCCGGCTTCTTGCACCAGTAGATCTAGGGTCAAGTCGGTGAGGCCTAACAATTCGTCCAAGCCGACGCCGCTTCGCGGCGCGGCTTAATTCAAGCGTTATGCCCCATCCCTCAGACCGCTTCAAGCTGCTGATTCAATCAAACGCCGAGGAGGTCGCGCGGTTGCATGCGCGCGTGCACGCGACATTCGCGCAGCGGGATCGAAGCCCTGACAAGCGCCACGAATGGGAGCGCGCCTGCGAGATCTTCCACTCTAGATACAACGAACTGGCATTTCCCGGCGGCTTTGATGGGGCGCTGGACCGCATTGTGGCTGGTGACCCCGAGTCTATGGAGGCTGCCATCTGCTTCCTTGAGCTTCGCCCCTATTTCTTCCGGTCTGGCTACATGTTTGACTCCATACTCCGCAGGACCAAGCGTGCGCCACTCTCCCAGGAGCAGGTCGCTAGGCTGCAGCACGTCATTCAAGCCTTGGCTGCATGGCGCTCAAAAAGGGCCGCCACAAATGGGGCATAACAATTCATTCAAGCCGACGCCGCTTCGCGGCGCGGCTTAATTCAAGCGCTAGGCCCATGAAAAGACTTATCGAAATTTTGGCAATGCTTCTTTCAATCTCGGGCGCATCCTGTGCGCAGCCCACTCCGCCAATCAACGTTTCTGGGCTTACGGAAGCGTCCATGAACTTCGATCAAAAGGGAGTCGGCCCATTCCTCGGTAGCCTGTCGCAATCCTTTTCTTCTGGATTCAGCGCAAACCAGGCGGACAAACTTGCCGCAGCAATTGACTCCTTGCCGGTCGAGCAGACTGGCAGCTGGGAGTACGGCGTGACAGTCAACGGCAAGCCCGAGCGCTTGGTGATCGTCGCGTTCAAGGACGACGTTGATGCCCCAGATCTCGCCTTCTATTCGCCCCCAAAGTTGGCCGTCAGCATTCAAAAGCAGCTAGAGTCTTTCGCGCAGGCCCAAGGCTGGTAGGGCCTAACAATTCATTCAAGCCGAGCCCACATCAGGACGGCGCCCAAGTGGATGCCTTCGGCTATATTCGCACTCAGTCGCCGCCCTGCTGCGGGCGGGCTTAATTCAGGCATCGGGCCGCAATGGCAGCAATCAAGGTCGTAGGCGCCGTCGAAGCATCGTCAGATGCTCAACGACTAGCATGCATCTATCAAACATGGGATGGTTTAAAGATGGTGGAGTTTCCATCACCGGCACGTTAGGTTGTGCTCAAGCACTGGCCGCCAGCTATCCCGGCATAGCGGCATAACAATTCATTCAAGCCGAACCCGCTCCGCGGCGCGGCTTGACTCAAGGCTTAGGTTCCAGGCCGATACAACCTGCGTCGCGCCCCATCAAGGCCAATCCTGGACGACCTCAGTGCAGCCGACGAAAGAGAGGTTTGCGATGAAGACTGTTGCTCTCACCGTGCTTGTTGCAGTTTTTGGCTTGGCTCATGCAGCTCAGGCGCAACCTTCCACGCCGGATCTCTCGACGATTGCCGACGGCAAGTCGTGGAAGGTGTTTCATGCAAACGTCGAGCGCACCGAGAAGGATGGGAGTACTGCGGTGCGCCTAATCGCCAAAGGGGACCCACCCATTGGAATCGCAGGTTTGGCGCTTCCGCGCGGGTTGACCTTCTTGACCGGGACGATTGAGATCGACTTGAAGGGCAAGAACGTCAAGCAGAGAAGCTTTCTCGGGGTAGCGTTCAACGTCATCGACGAGAAGACCTTCGAGGCCGTGTATTTTCGGCCGTTCAACTTCAACGCCGAAGCGCCCATTCGCAACCGCTCGGTACAGTACATAGCGTGGCCGGAAAACACCTGGGAGCATCTGAGGAAACGCGCACCGGGTCAGTTCGAGAAGGCAGTGAACCCGGTCCCGGATCCGGACGCCTGGTTTCACGCCAAGATTGAGGTGACCGCCAGCCAGGTGCGCGTATTCGTGAATCACTCAAAGGAGCCGAGCCTGGTCGTCGCCAGGCTGTCGAGCGGTGATACCGAACGCCCTGTTGGACTTTTCGTCGATTCAGATGACGGCCAATACGCCAACCTGCAAGTCGCGCCGCTCAGGCCTCTACACCCGTAGGCTTTGCATCGGCGGCCGCGCTGATGCCTGACCCCTCGGTCAAGCGGGGCGCCAATGGCAAGTCAGCAAGCTCGGTCTGGCGGAACGCGGTACGTTTTTCGCAGACCTGGGCTTGGCGTCCGGCCATCGTCGCCCGTTTACCTCGCTTGTGCATTACACCAAAAAGACGGCCACGCCACGTTGAGTGCCTGGGCCTGGTCGCTTAGGCGTTGAACAAGCATCTTTCGGACTTGGAGGTCCATGGCTGCTCGGATCGTCAGCGCCCTTGACGTCAGTAGCATCAAGCCATGACGCGTGCGGCGTTGCGGATGCTGCCCAACCATCGCGGCCGGACTCGCCTCGCGGATCGGCTTGACTCAGGCGTCAGCCCACTGGGAGAGTTCGTCGCCATATCTGGCGCTTCATCCGGTGCTTTGGCTAGTTCGTCGCACGCCAGTTGCCGCATTTCCCTGGAGCTGCAATCCTTCCGCTTCCGCTCACGGGCCAAAGGAGCCGCGTCGTGAAAGCGCTAATTGCGACAGTTGCCTGGTGCCTTCTCTTTGTACTGTGCTGGCCGCTGGCCCTGCTGGTCTTGGTGCTGTGGCCGATCGTTTGGTTACTGACCCTGCCCTTCCGCCTCGTGGGGATCACGTTCTCCGCCGTGTTCGCGCTCCTGCACGCCCTCCTGTTCCTGCCTGCCCGCCTCCTTGGTTGGCGGCCGGGACGCACAGCGGCGGCCTAGCGCTCAATCGGAGGCCGTTCCGCAGCGGGACCTAGCTCGAACGTCAGGCGACAGCATGAAGTACGCGGATGGCACAGACATAGAAGTTGGCGACACTATCCGGATCGACGGGGCCTACCGTGGCCGCGTCATTGCCTCGATGGACACAAACGAGTACTTGCCGGGCGAGGACAGTTGGGCATATCTTGGCGCAGGCATCATGGTCGACACGGATTTCGCCGGGCTTGTGCATTACACGACGGAGACGGCGGAGGATTTCGTACTGATCGAGCGCGGGGCGCCCACCTGACACCTCGTTCAGCGGCATCCGCATCATGGCTTGGCTTGGCTCAGGCGCAAGCCACTCGGAGATCCTTCCAAGGGAATCGCATATGACACGACTCTTGTTGCTCGCACTGTTCGTTGTGCCTTTCGGTGCAAGCGCAATCGTCATTCGGGATGACGTGGATGACGCGAAGTATCGAGTTCCGGCATCTGAGTTCCCTGCGCTAGTCGACATGCCTGGTGAGGGACATGGCGTGCTGGTTGCACCGCAATGGGTGATAACCGCTGCCCATGCGGTCACCTGGCAAACGGACATCAAGCAGGTCACTATCAATGGGATATCCAGGGACGTTGAACGTCTCGTGATACACCCCGGATACAAGAAGCCGCCACAAGCGCTGCTGGACCAGGCGCTCGCCACTTGGGATTGGACGCTTTTCCGGGTGGCGCTCTCCTCCTCGGATGACATCGCACTTCTCAAGCTGGCACAACCCGTTACCGATGTCTCGCCAGCCGCACTCAACAAGCGCGATGACGAGTTCGGCAAGACCATCAAGGTCATGGGGAAAGGCGCTACCGGTAACGGCGTCACGGGCTATGAATTCGGCAGCTCCCACCGCACGGAGCTTCGCCGCGCTTACAACACGGTCACCAGCGCCGATGGCCGCTGGCTCTGCTATGTGTTCGACAAGCCGTCGGACGCCCTTCCCCTTGAGGGTGGGTCAGGAAGTGGCGACAGCGGCGGGCCCGTCCTTATCCAGGCTGACAAGGATTGGCTGGTGGCTGGACTGACTTCATGGTCGGATCCTCAAAGCGCTATCAGAACGCCCGGGAGGTATGGTCAAATCACCTGCAATGTCCGCCTGAGTCACTACAGCGAGTGGATTGGGAGCGTCATATCTACGCACCCGTAGGCGGGCGCCAATCATTACATCAGGTCGAAGCCGCCTAGCGGTTGATTCAACTCAGACTCCAGGCCTTATGATGCAATCTCTGGGCTTTGCCATAGCCGCAAGCCTCACTTTCCTTGTCTTCGGTGCTGGGATGATCTATGTCACATGGATCAGGCCATCATCGCGATTCCGCCGGATCTTCTGCGCCCGGTGGCGTCTGTTCGGCCGCACCGCCTCCAAGTTCGGCGCTGCAACTCAGTCGTTTACTCTTTTGGCTATGGGATTGGGAACTTTGCTCAGCGTTTTTGACGCGCCATTCAAGAAATACGCATTCGCTCCTCTCTTGGTTGGCGTAGTCCTCACCGGCATTGCACGCCTTGGCGATCTCCGCAACGATGAGGCCTAACATTTCATTGAATCCGAACTCACTTCACCAGTTGACTTGACTCATTTATTAACCCGTAATCCAATGCGGGTGCCAACAATCCAGTCGAGTCGAGGCCACTTCGCCTGTAGGCTAAATTCAATTTTTCGGAGCAGCTCGAATGGAGGAAACAAGATCATCGGAGAGAGGCGGCGCCGGCATGTGCTCTCCTCTGGCTTCTCATTCGATCCGCCGCTGCTCAGCCGCGCGGCTCAATTCAAGCATTAGGCAACAATGACAGCTCCATCGCATCCAGTTGTAGATCCAATGCTCGTTGGCACGTACCCAGCGAGCGCAAAGGCTGGCGGCGGCTACGTATGGGACGCCGTTCTTGAGTATCGGGTGTGGTGTCACCCGGAGCGCGGTGCACCGGACCTCGCTGATGGGAGTGACTACTACTATCCCTTCGAAACGTATGAGGAGGCGCTGACTTTCTCGCAAGACACGCAGGGCTCGGAAGAACCTCTGGCCCTGATCCTGCAGGACGAGTACATAGACGAGCCTGAGCCTGGGCGGTACGTACATGTCAAGCAACGTCGGGTGGCAGAGTGGCCGGTGCAATTCCTCTCCCGCCCCAGGCGAACGCCCCATACAATCCCGGACTTCATGGCGCCGGATGCCCCGCCCAACAAGCTGGATATACTGCGTGGCCTTGCGCAGTCCATTCATGGTGCCAACAGGGTTGGCGCCTAACAATTCATTGAGGTCCACGCCGCTTCCCGGTGCGGCTTATATTTCAGGCATTCGATCACCATGAAATACATCGCAAGGCCAAGGGATTTCAAACGGCCTGATATGCATATAGTCGGCAGTATCGTCGATGGGCACTTGGTCGAAGGAAGCGCGATGCAACTGCCTGAGCGCATCGAGATTGAACCTGAGCCAGGAAGCGCTCACTACTTCGTTTTCCGCTATGCAAAGTCCGGTGAGTTCTGCGGGGACACTTGGCATGAGAACCTGGAGGCTGCATTCGCCCAAGCAAACCTCGAGTACGGCCTTGATGCTGCAGACTTCTTCTTGGTACACGATGGTGACTCAGGCAGCGGTCATGGGGGCGCAGCCTAGCGATTCATTAAAGCCGACGCCGCTTCGCGGCACGGTTAGCGCCTGCCCGCGCTTGGCGATGCGGTCTACCTTGTCACCCTTGCGGCGCGCGGCATCCCGAGTCGGGTCGGTGCGCAAGGGCACCGCAGCGACGACCAGCCAGGGCACAGGTCCCGCATGCTGAGCATGTCCTCCAAAAACTGAACGCCGCACCGAAACACACGAGGAGCCTGAGCGCCTGGAATGATTGACGGCGGCCGACGACTCGACGAGGATCGTGCCAGGCCGCGTATACACGGTCCAATAGGATTTTCCGCGCATCAGGGGACTGTGTGCGATCTTTCGTTGCAACGCTTGTGGCACTCGCTTCCGTGGCCATCACCGGAAGCGCGTGGGCGCACGGCGGCGGCCTCAACAAGGACGGCTGCCACACCAATCGCAAAACGGGCGACTACCACTGCCACCGGGGCGGAAGCACTCCCCCCTCTCCACGCAGCTCCTATGTCCCTGCCAATAGCGTTTCCCCCTCGGGATCTACGTCGGGCAGTCACGCATTTGCCAACTGTACGGAGGCCCGTGCCGCGGGGGCGGCTCCAGTCCATCGCGGCGATCCAGGCTACGGGCCTCACTTGGACCGGGACAACGACGGTGTGGGATGCGAGCCTTCCCGTGGGCGTCGGTAGACTATGCGCTGGCAATCATTCAGACCGAACCCGCTTCCGGGTCGGCTTAAATCGGGCATCAGGCTGCGTAGGAGCTGCCATGCGGTGGTACGCGATAAGGACGGTGTATGCCTTCGGAACCAAAGACGATGGAACCAACGTCTTTGAGGAGCGCATCGTTGCATTTGAGGCAAACGACCAGGATGAGGCCTTCGCTAAAGCCCACAAGGAATCCGTTACCTATGCGGCTGACCTGAACCTTGAGGCGCATCCCGATCAAGTCAGCTACGAACAGGATGGCAACGCTCTCACCGACGGCTATGAACTTTGGTCCAAACTCTTTGAGTCGCGTCTCGAACTCAATGAATTCTATGAGAGCCTTTACGTCTCCTACGAATACCATCCCGATCCTCGGCCTAGCAGCTAGTCCGAACATGGCACACCCACCACGCGCTCCGAAGAGACTTAATTTGGTCCTTATTCCGCACAACCGGCCTTGATATGGACATGAAAATTCCCAAGGCTTCAGCGGCTGGCTTGACTGGAGTAGTTGCAGCGGCATTCATTTCTCTTGCAGTCCTGGCGTACATAGCCCTTTGCTTTATCGTTCTTTACAGGCAGGACTGGCTACCAAAAAATTCTATCCTTTATGCATCTCTCATTGGCCCGCCACATTGGCTCGCTTGGAGCACTGGCGCAAGGCCCATGTTTTGGGGCTGCACACTGGCAGTGATGGTCGTTGCCATCGTTGGAGCAAGCGTTCGCCCGCTGTTGCTGCCTAGCGCTGGGCTTTGCTTTCTCATCTGGATTGGCTCAGGATTTCTGTCGGTAGCCATGTCCGTCTAGGCGGACAAGGCCTAACGACGCTACCGACGGATCGGCCTAATCCATGCGGTAGCGCAAATCGCATCTCAGCGAGCCGACCATGAAGATCGGGGAATGCTCGGTACTCGCGCCGAACGGAGACAGTCGTGTCATCGTCCGTGCCTGCTGCAGGGGCACGCCACACAGCAGACCAACCCAGGCAGAGTTCCGCTTGGTGGCTCGGCATAGTTCACGTTCGGAGATCAAATGAAGTTACGCCCACTCAACAAGCGCCAGGAGAAGCACGCGTTGGCATGGATGCTGGCCAGCCTGAACGAGCCGATAGACAACAGCTGGCGATCGATGCTCAAGCGAGAAGTTGTCGGACTCTTGGTTCCCTTCCTCGTTGTCGCGATCGTCCTTGGCGTCATGCGCTCTCAGTCGTTACTGGCGTTGTTCACGACGGTTGGCGCACTTATCGTCGGGTTGGCTACCGGCATTGGCATACGGCATATTGCCGCGGCACGTCATTGGCCCGTGGTTGCTCGCTGCTTGGACCGTGACAAGATCGAGCAGAGGCTTCGCGAGCTCGACAGCTAACGACGCACTCAAACCGCTGCCACTTCTCGTGCCAACTCAGTTCAAACGTTGGATCCCCATGACCCCTCTCGACCGCATCACCGAGCGCGTCAGCCGTCTAGGGCATCCCGACGAGCCTGGCACCCCGCGACCACTGCTGGCCGTCGACGAGTTCTTCGAGGGTAACGTCGAGGCAGGGAGCATCGGCTGCAACCTTGACGGCGCTCCGGGATCCGGCGCGTTTCACAACCTCTTCCGCACTATTGCACAGCGTCCGGATGTCGAGGACATCCGCGTTCAGATCACCGCATTCGACTGTCCCGAGTGGCCGTTTTCGGATACCGTCTACATCATGACCTCCGCTACACCCGAGGAGGTGGCGACATGGTTCCCCAAGCACCTAAAGCCCGACGAGACCTGGATGGGCTTCGTGGATCAACCATACGAGCCTTATCAAGTTCCCAGCGAGACACGCCCCGTTGCCTGTTGGTGGGACTGATGGACTCTGGCGTGCTGTTCGAGCGTGCGCCGCTTCGCGGTGCAGATTGATTCCTGCGTAGGCGCCATGACATCCACCATGCATGATTCCCAGCCTCTGGAAGCCCTTCGTTCCCGTTTCAACGCTGGCGAGGACCTGAAGTACCTCTTCTTCTGGGGTCATCGGACCAGCAAAGGCAAAGTGACCGCATCCTGCTTCAGCCAATGGTATGAAGCTCCGTTCGTCGCTGAGGGGCAGCGCTATCCGACAGCCGAACACTTCATGATGGCGGAGAAGGCCGCGCTGTTCGGGGATCAGGCAACAAGGGCGTTGGTACTTCAGGCGCCTACGCCCGGAGCAGCGAAGGCACTAGGGCGGCAGGTGCGCGGCTTCGATGAGGCGACTTGGCTGGAGAACCGCTTCGCCGTGGTGGTCCGTGCCAACGAGGCCAAGTTTGCTCAGAACACGGCGTTGGGCCTGTTCCTCAAGCAAACAGGCTCTCGCATTCTCGTCGAGGCGAGTCCCGTCGACACCATCTGGGGCATTGGCCTCACCCAAGACGACGCCAGGGCAGGCAACCCGAACCTCTGGCTCGGCCTCAATCTCCTGGGCTTCGCCCTCATGCAGGTGCGCGACGGCTTCTAGGAACGCTGCGGACCATGCTGCGCCGCCGACACTTCATTGCACCCCCATGACGCCTACCGCACTCGAAGTACTGAACCAGCTGCGCACCAAGCTGCGCCGTGCTTCCGTCGCTACGGTCGGCGGCTTCCGCCCACCCGAAGACCCGCTGACTTCATGGTTCTGCCGCGCAGTCGGCCTGCCGAACGAAGGCCTTCCTTCGTGGAATGGCGAGCCGATGTTTCCGCTGTTGCAGGTCCGCATCGACGAGTTGCCCTTCGTTCCCCCGCAGTTGCAAGGCATCGCGTTGCTGGTGCTGTTCCAGAACCTGCAGCGCCACCCATTCGATCGCCCGCATGGCGATGGCTGGCTGGTCCGCGAGTACAGGTCGCTGGATGGCCTGCAGCCGCTTCCCTCCATGGGGCACCCGTTTCGGCCTTTTCCGATCGGCTGGAGCGAGGTGGAGGACGATGCTCCCGGGTGGGAAGATGCCTGGGACTGCGTCGACCTGACGCCCGTCAACGACGATGAGGCGGCATCCGCTGCATTCTTCGATGACTTCGCGCGCCACGCCTCCACCAAATTCGGCGGATACCCTACCGAGATCCAGCATGGCGTCGGCTTGAAGGACTTCGTCTTCCAGGTGGCATCGGAAGAAAAAGTGGGCTGGATGTGGGCAGACAACGGAGTCGGCTACTTCTTCCGCTCGCCCGGAGGGCAATGGTCATGGTCTTGCCAGTTCTACTGAATACAGCCGACGATGCATCCAAGCCGAGCCACCAGCGCAATGTCGCCTGGGTGCCCACCCTGGGCGGTGTTCGTGCTTGCGGCCCGGTCCCACCACGAAGTCAGGCATTCGGACAGTCATGACATGAAGCCCGCCGGCTACTCCGGAACACCTCTCGCCCAAAAGCTGGGTATCGCGGCGAACAGCACCGTGGTTGCGCGATACGCGCCCGACAACTACCGCGCATTGCTCGAGCCGGTTCCCGCTGGGGCCATCTTCGAATCGACCGTCTCCCCCGCCACCGACATCGTGCATCTCTTCGCCGAGCGCAAGCGTGTCTTGGAAGCCGAACTTGCGGTGCTGCGAAGCGCGATCAGACCCAATGGCGTTGTCTGGGTGTCCTGGCCCAAGAAGGCATCGAAACTGCCCACCGACATCACCGAAGACACCATCCGGGAGTTGGCGCTACCGCTCGGCTTTGTCGATGTGAAGGTCTGCGCGGTGGACGCGATCTGGTCGGGCTTGAAGTTGGTCATTCGCAAGGAGCTCAGATAGGCATGCGACCTACGCCCCGTGCATGCAGTTTCGCCTGTCGTGGTCTTGGCCTCCATCGACGCCCGTGCGGCCATTGTGCAATCGCTGCACCAGCAGGGACAGCGATTCAACAGCGGCGTTCGCCAGGCAGCGCGCTTGTTGCGCTGCTTGCGTTCTCCTTCCCCGCCTACGCGACAAGCCAATGCCCACCCGAATTCGGCCCGAAGGATCCGACCGTCAACCTGCTGGGCTGGCTCGTCGTCGCCGTGGGCATCGTCGTTGGCGGCCTGCTGTTCGCTTACCTCGTCCGGCGCTCGCGCGGCATGCGTTGGCTTCCTCGATCGGCCGTCATCGTCCTTGGCTTCTGCGGGATGATCGCCGTGTGGGTGGGCGGCCTGGCGTTGGCCTTCGTGTACTTCTTCTTCCAATGCTAGCAATGCGCGCGGGCCGGTCATCCGCGCCGAGCCCCGGTCATGGACCGGCATGGTTCCGGCAAGCCCGGCGCCTCGCGCCCTTCGCTCGGCTTGCACTTCGCTGACCGTATCGTCCGCCCACTGCCGTTCTGCCGGGATGTTCCAGATGCTGTCCTCCGCCCCAAGTTCTCCGTCCCCGCTGCGGCCCTTCGCGGCGCGGGTCCTGGTCGTCATGGCGCTGGCCGGCCTGGCGCTGCTGGCCTGGCAACTCTCCGAACTGCTGCTGGTCGTGTTCGGCGCGGTGGTGGTCGGCGTGCTGCTGCACGGGCTGGCGTCGGCACTGCGCAAGTGGCTGCCGGTGCCGGAGTGGGCGGCACTGGGCCTGGTGATCCTGCTGTTGGTGCTGATCCTGTCGTCGATCGTGTTGCTGTTCGGCGCGGAAGTCGCCGCCCAGATCGACGCGTTCCGGACCACGTTGCCGGCGGCATGGAACAAGTTCCACGCGTGGTTGCAGTCCGGCCCGCTCGGGCCGCAGATCGAGAGCATCCCCGACCAGTTGCGCGACGGCGCTTCGACGCTGGCCACGCATGCCGGCGCGATCGTGCTGTCGGCCGGCGGCGGAATCACCGACGCGGTGCTGATGATCGTCGGCGGCGTCTACCTGGCCGCGCAGCCCAAGCTGTACCGGCGCGGGCTGCTGCGGCTGCTGCCGCGCGACCGGCGCGATGTCGCCGACGAGGCCCTGGCCGCCAGCGGCCAGGTGTTGCGCGCTTGGCTCGGCGGTCAGTTCCTGGCGATGCTGGTGATCGGCAGCCTGACCGGTCTGGGGCTGTGGCTGCTGGGCGTCCCGGTGGCGCTCGGCATCGGCCTGCTGACCGCGCTGCTGGACTTCATCCCGATCGTCGGCCCGATCGTGGCGGCGGTTCCGGCGGTGCTGCTCGGCTTCACCGTCAGTCCGCAGGTGGCGCTGGGCGCGCTGCTGGTGTTCGTGGTCCTGCAGCAGATCGAGGGCCATGTGCTGCAACCGCTGATCCAGGCGCGTGCGGTGGACCTGCCGCCGGCCTTGCTGCTGTTCTCGCTGTTCGGCATCGGCGTGCTGTTCGGACCGATGGGCGTGGTGTTGGCGGCGCCGCTGACCGTGGTGATCTACGTGCTGGTCAAACACTTGTACGTTCACCATGCCCTGGACGACCCCGACGACGCCGTGCCGGTGGCCTGATCCGCTGGAGTCGTCCGAGGCCACCTCGTGGGCTCTGCACCAGGACATGCCAAGCAATCGCCCCAAGAGTCAGCCTTTGCCGGGAAATGCGTGGGTCGGTCGGCCAAACGATCTGGCCAGCGGATAGATTTGCATCGGAACTGGAGCGTGCTCCGGCCACGTCGGGCGGCGCCTGATCCTCTGGATCGTGCTCGCCGCCGAGCAAGGCGGTGCGTCCGGCATCGCATTCGTCCGGGATTCCGTGGGCTGGTATCCTGGACGCCAATTGAAGCGTTGCGGTCGGGTAGACCCCTTTGCTTGGCCGCACCACGCTGTACAGGTATCAGACATTCATGCTGACGCTGCAAGAACTGCTCGACCGCGATGATCCGGCGATGCCGCTGGTCAGGCAATGGCTTTCCGAAGCCAGCCGGCCGTTCGAGGTGCTCTCGCCTTCGCAACAACGCGATGGCGTTCTGCTCGGTCTCCAAGTCACGACCCGCTCCCCCATGGGCGCCATCGCGTACGAGACCGGCGGGCTGTTGATCGATCACGGCTGGCTGCGCATCCTCGGTTCGGGCCATCCCAAGTTGCCGCGCGACATCGTCGAGTGGAATGCTAGCCGCGCTTCGGGCCACCTATTGGTCGCAGACGATGTGGCCGGTGGCTTCTTCTCGGTGAACGGCGGCAGCCTGGGAAGCGACCTGGGTGCGATGTACTACTTCGCACCCGACACGCTGCGATGGGAAGCCTTGGATATCGGCTACACGGACTTCCTCCGCTGGGCGCTCAGCGACCGTCTGGACATTTTCTACGAAGGCTTGCGCTGGCCCGGGTGGGAGACAGACGTGAGGCAGGCCGGTGGAAGCCAGTGTTTCAGCTTCTTTCCGTTTCTTTGGAGCAAGGAAGGATCCGTTGCATCCAGCTCCCGCAAGCTGATCGACGTCGCCGAACACTACGCTTCCCATACAGGGTGGGCCAGCGAAGCGGAATGAACCCGTCCCCGCTTCGGGTAGCATCCACTGTCCAGCGCTGAAAGACATCTATCCAAACGCTGCACCACATCTCCCTGGGCGTTTCCGAAATCGAGCGCTCGGCGCGCTTCTACGACGCCGCGCTTCTGCCGCTCGGCTACGTGCGCGTAGGGGAAGACCTGACCCCGGGAGACGACGATCAAGCCGTCGGCTATGGCACTCCTGGTAGCGGCGACAAGCTGGCCATCAAGCTCAGGAGCGCGGATGCGCGAGCGCCCGGTCCCGGATTCCATCTGGCCTCCTCGGCGGATACCCACGCTGCCGTCGACGCATTTCATGCGGCGGCGCTATGCAACGGTGGTCAGGACAATGGTGCTCCCGGGCTGCGTCCGGACTACCGGGACAGCCACTACGCCGCATTCGTCGTCGATCCCGACGGCCATCGTCTTGAGGCCGTCCTCAACCCGATGCACTGACGCCGGGATACGCTCGAGGCCTCGTAGCGAGCGCGCGCATCGGTGCATCGATGGATGCCGTCGAGAAGCTTTCCGCGACTTCGTTCGCTCCTCCAACCGGACCCCATTCCGCATCGTTGCGCAACGCTGGTCGGCGATGGCGAGGTATCGGGAAATGCGCCGGCGAAGCTTCTTGTTATCCTGGCTCCCTTTTTTCATGGACGAACGCCGAGAACCATGTCCAACCACTCCTCGCCCCACATCGGGAAGATGTTGCTGGGCCTGCTGTTCGCCCTGATCGGCATCGGCTTGCTGGGCATCGCCGTCAATCTTGCGCTGGATCGGCACGCGTTCCTCGCCCGCGCACGCATCGCTGATGGCGTCGTCAGCCGTTTGAACGCCGGCGGTTCGCACCCTGAGATCGTCTTCACTACCGGTGCTGGCGAAAAAATTTCCTATCCCCAGGGCGGCTTGATCTCCGGCTATCGGCAGGATCAGCGGGTGCGGGTGCGTTACCTGCCCGAGCGGCCCGCAGGCAGCGCCATCGTCGATGATCCGGGCGCATTGTGGGGCGTCCCTGGGTTCCTGGGAGGTCTGGGCCTGATATTCGGCGGCGTCGGCTTGGCAAAGGCCGTTCGCTGGCGCAGCAGCGATACCGATCGTTCGCAGCAAAGGCGTTGAACGCAGGCGCCACACCACTTCGATGCCGATGATCGTAAGGTCGATGGCACCATCGGACCATAACGTGGGGATCCATCCGAGCGGCTAGGCGCTAGCGGCAGTTCTCCGAAGCCAGCGCCCTGGCGGCATCCTTGCTGTGCCCCCGATTAGGCTAGCGGCATCCCTCCGTCGCGAATGGCCCCCATGCGTCCAACCCAGCCTCTACGGATCGGCCTGCGCACGCACCCGCACTGCAGACCCGCGACGGCGTGCTGCACCTCAATCCCGGCAGCGCCGGGCCGCGCCGCTTCACTCTGCCAATCGGCGTGGGCTATCTGTATCTGGAGGCTGGCGGCGTCCGCGGCGAGTTGCACGCGCTGCCGCTGATCCAGGCGCGTGCGGTGGACCTGCCGCCGGCCTTGCTGCTGTTCTCGCTGTTCGGCATCGGCGTGCTGTTCGGACCGATGGGCGTGGTGTTGGCGGCGCCGCTGACCGTGGTGATCTACGTGCTGGTCAAGCACCTGTACGTTCACCATGCCCTGGACGACGCAGACGATACCGTTCCGGCGGATTGATCCGGCCGGGTAACGCGTAGACTCCGGATCTTCATGACCGATGCCGCCGCACAGCGGCGCCCAATGCGGACGTTATCCGATGCACCGCGCCACCCTGAGCTACGACAAAAAGCTGATCCGGCAAGCCGTGGCGAGCTACTGGTGGCGCGTCGTCGGGCTGCGCTATGTCGTCGCCCTGGCCTTGGTGGCGGGACCCCTCGTGTTCCTCGTTCGCGGCGGCAACGCCTCCTGGTTGGTCGGCGTCCTGGCAAGCGTACTGGCGCTCGGCATTGCCCTTCCCGTAGCGCTCTACGCCATCCACTATCGCAACTCGCTGCTCAAGCTCGATGCAATGGGCACTCCCCACGGCACGCTCGAGGCATCCGAAACCTCGCTGTCGCTTTCGTCCGGCGCCGGCACCACGACCATGCCCTGGTCGGCAGTCCGCGAAGTGTGGCGATTCGACTCCTATTGGCTGCTGCTGCTTTCGAAGTCTCAATTCGTCACCTTGCCTCTCGCCGACCTCAGCCCGGAAGCCGCGGAGTTCATCCGCACAAGGATCCTGGCTGCGGGCGGCAAGGTTTCCTGACGCCGGATACGGTCGCGGCCACCCGATGCCCCACTACTACAAACGCCGCTGGAATCAGTCCCGCGCCGATCGCTACGACGCATGGGGTCACTCCTGGTGGCTGTTCGAGACCGATGATGCGTTCTGGCCGAGCCGGCAGATCGAGATCTATGACGCCGGCCCGGTCCTGGTCTACCACCGCGACCGCCTTGAGGATGCGTATGGAGGCCTCAGTGCTGCGGCGCTCGATCCAGACGAGTTTGAGCCGTTTCGTATCGATCGCGCCGAGTTCGAGCACGAGTGGGCGAGCCACAAACCGCTCAATGGCACCTAAACTACGCGAGCCGGCGCCTCTGGCGCGGCGCTGACATATCGGGGCTGACAGGGACGTTGCGTGCCGCATTCTGGAATCTACATTCTCGGCCTATTGGCAGTGCTTTTCTCCGCGTTGCTCTGGCTGCGCAGTCGGCGCAGGCCCATGCGCTCCGCAGAAGAAGCCATTGCGACGACGTGGCTTGGCGTCAGGCGCCTGGTGATGCTTGGATGTTGCCTGCTGCTGGTTCTGGGCGCACTGCACAACGTGTCTCTCGCCTTCGCGCTGCAAGACGTTCGCCATGTCGGCTATGCGCTGCTGGGCGTCCTGCTTGCGCTTGCCGCCTACCAGGTCGGCCGCTATGGAAGGGCACGCAAGGGCTCCACGGCCGCGGAGGATATGCGGGTGCACGGCAAGCGGATGAAGAAGTACGGCTGGCGTTGGTAAGCTGCCCCTCGCGTCGGACCACGCGTCGAATCGTCCGATCCGCACCAGTCCCACACGCCATGGCATTCCGCTTCCGCAACGGCGTAGCCGCTCCACTCGACCAGGAACTCCGCAACATGCTCCATCACGTGTCTCTCGGCGTCGCAGACATCGAACGCGCCGCGCGCTTCTACGATGCCGTGCTGGGTGCGCTCGGCTATGTCCGGGTATGGGAAGACCTGAGTCCGGGGGGGACGACGACCAGGCCGTTGGCTATGGACTGCCCGGCGGCGGCGACAAGCTGGCGATCAAGCTGCGCGGCGCCGGTGCCCGCGCGCCCGGTCCCGGCTTCCACCTCGCCTTCGCCGCACCCAGCCGGGACGCGGTCGACGCGTTCCACGCGGCGGCGCTGCAGCATGGCGGCCACAGCAACGGCGCCGCCGGCCTGCGCCCGGACTACGGCCCGGACTACTACGCGGCGTTCGTGGTCGATGCGGATGGCCACCACATCGAAGCCGTCATCAATCGGGCGCTGTAAGCGCGGCGACACCGCGGCGGTTGGCGGGCGCTCGCCTGCGGTCCGATTGCTGCTGGCGCAATCTCGGGTCATGCCGTCGACCGATCGGCGGAAGTCGGCGACGGTCTGCGATACGGCCGCTGAACGCCACCCCGGCCAGCCGTCCCGCCCGCTTTGACTTGTCATTTGCGCGGCCCACACTGGCCGATGCCTTTCCCCCAATGCCCATGACACCGTGAAGAAGCCGCCCCAGGACCCCGTGTCCACCGACGCCGATGCCACTCCCGACAATCCGCAACGTCGTCGCCTGCTCGGCGGCCTGGCACTGGCCGGCGGCGCGCTGGCCATCGGCCCCGGCGAGGCCCTCGCCGAGGCGGCCAGACGCGCGCCGCAAAGCCCGCTGTCGGCCAGCGACCTGGACAAGCAGCTGCGCGAGAAGATCCAGCACGTGGTGGTGATCTACGCCGAGAATCGCAGCTTCAACAACCTGTTCCCGGACTTTCCCGGGCTGCAGCGGCCGCTGTCGGCGGTGACGCCGGCGCAGGCGCGGCAGGTCGATCGCGACGGCAGCGTGCTCGACATCCTGCCGCCGATCTGGGGCGGGCTGGCGCCGGACGAGCAGGTGGTGGACCACCGCCGCTACAAGATCGGCGAGGATGCGATCGGCCCGCTGCCCAATGCGCCGTTCCCGCTGCGCACGGCCGACGGCAAACCGCTGCCGCATGGCGTGGTCACCCGCGATCTGGTGCACCGCTTCTACGAGAACCAGATGCAGATCAATGGCGGCCGCAACGATGGCTTCGCCGCCTGGAGCGATGCCGGCGGGCTGGTGATGGGCCATTACGCCGACGCCCCGGCCACGCTGCGGCTGTGGAGCCTGGCGCGCGAGTACACGCTGTGCGACAACTTCTTCATGGGCGCGTTCGGCGGCTCGTTCCTCAACCACCAATACCTGGTCGCCGCGCAGGCGCCGTACTACCCGCATGCGGACACCAGCCCGGCGCGGCTGCAGATCAGCGCCATGGCCAGCGACCGGCCCGACGAGATCCGCCTGGCCGTGCAGGAGGATTCGCCGGACACCGCGCTCAACGGCAAGCCGCGCTTCGTGCGCAACGGCGCGCTGACCCCGGACTTCTGGGCGGTCAACACCCTGAGTCCGCCGTTCCAGCCCAGCACCAGCCAGGACCCCGCGCGCCCCGACTACGCCGCCCCCGACAGTCCCGACACCTTGCCGGCGCAGACCCATCGCCACATCGGCGACGCGCTCGATGCCAAGGGCGTGGACTGGGCGTGGTATGCCGGCGGCTGGGGCCTGGCGGTGCAGGGCAAGGGCGACACCGGCGACACCCCCGAGTTCCCGACCAGCCCCAATTTCCAGATCCACCACCAGCCGTTCAACTATTTCGCCAATCTCGCTCCCGGCACGGCCGCGCGCGCGCGGCGCCTGCGCGACGGCGGGCTGGGCGACAGCGCCCCGGACAACCGCTTCATCGCCGACGTGCAGGCCGGCGAGCTGCCGCCGGTGGCGTTCTACAAACCACAGGGCAACCTCAACATGCACGCCGGCTATTCCGACGTGGCCGCCGGCGACCGCCATATCGCCATGGTGGTGGACGCGCTGCGCAACGGTCCGCTGTGGGACAAGACGGTGGTGTTCATCACCTTCGACGAGAATGGCGGCTGGTGGGACCACGTGGCTCCGCCCAAGGCCGATCGCTGGGGGCCGGGCTCGCGCATCCCGGCGCTGGTGGTATCGCCGCACGCCAGGCGTGGCCATGTCGACCACAGCGTCTACGACACCGGCTCGATCCTGCGTTTCATCACCCGCCGCTTCGGGCTGGAGACGCTGCCGGGCCTGGCCGAACGGGAGCGTGCCATGCAGGCCGCCAGCGGGGTGCGCCCGGGCGACCTGACCGCCGCCCTGCACTTCGCCTGAGCCGGAGCCAGGGGAGAACGGTAGCCGCCTGCGCAGCCGGGCTATCGGCCTCCCATCAGGCCACCGCCGACGCCGCCCGTCTCGCCGCTGCGAATCGGCCGGATCTCCGACATCCACGGCCTGCTGCGGCCGCAGGCGCTGGCGGCGATGCGTGATCGCGTGGTCGTCGTGCACGCCGGCGACATCGGCAACCCCGTGATCCTCGATGCGCTGCCCACGCGCGCGTGGGTGCAGCGATCCGCGGCGACATCGATGCCGCGTCATGGGCGGGCGCTGCCCGACACGCTGGACGTCGGCATCGCAGGTACCCACCCGCACGCGCTACGCGGCGTTCGTGATGGATCCGGATGGCCGCCACATCGAAGCGGTCATCCATCGGGCGCCGCGATGCGACGCTGCGCGCCGCATCACGGCGGAACAGGGACGTAGCGGCCACACTCGCCGATGCGCCTGGCGACTCGGCCAGGATGCGCGGTCGCGAGCAGCCGGCCCGCGTGGCACGCGATTACGCCTCATCCACTCGGTAGCGGCCCGGCTGGGTCCAGGCGATGCGCAGGAACGGGCCGCTCAGCAATCCCTTGTCGCGCAGATAGCCGAAGACCTCTGCCGGGCACCACTCCCTTCCGGCGGCAAAGGCCAGGCCGAGTTCGCGCAGCGCGTGGAAGGCCTCGGCCTTTTCCGTATCGTCGCGCACCACCATGGCAGAGACGCCGGCCTCGCCGGTGCGTGCGAAACCGAGCGCACGTAGCGCCGCATCGTGTTCGTTACGCATCGCCCGGACCCGGATCGCGGCGGCGTCGGCCTGTTCCACGTAGGCCGCTGGTTCCCGATCAAGCGCTGCAGACATGCGGTTCTCGCGACGTGGTGAAGGAAGCCTTTCGCTCGGACCGGCACGCGGCCTTGCGAACGTGGGGTTTAGGCTAGCACTCCGTCCCGTTGCCAAGCCCTGCCGATGCCTACCGTGCCGCCGCTGCGAATCGGCCTGATCTCCGACACCCACGGCCTGTTGCGGCCGCAGGCGCTGGCGGCGATGCGCGATTGCGTCGCCATCGTGCATGCCGGCGACATCGGCAAGCCGGAAATCCTCGATGCGCTGCGCACGCTCGCGCCGCTGCATGCGATCCGCGGCAACATCGATACCGCGCCGTGGGCGCAGGCGCTGCCCGACACCCTGGACCTCGACATCGCGGGCATCCGCCTGCACGTACTGCACGATCTGAAGACGCTGGCGCGCGATCCCGCCTCCGTGGACGTGGTGGTCAGCGGACATTCGCACAAACCGCTGCTGCAGACCCGCGACGGCGTGCTGTACGTCAATCCCGGCAGTGCCGGACCGCGCCGTTTCAGCTTGCCGATCGGGGTGGGCTATCTGCATCTGCAGGCAGGCGGCGTCCGCGGCGAGCTGCACGCGCTGACCTGAAGCGGCGCTGCGCGATTCCGGGAAACGACGCGCGATCTACCGCGGCGGCGGCGGCCGGCTCGCGCGTTTGCCGACCTTGGCCGCCTTGGCCGGTTTGGGGGCGGGCAATGCCTGCGCCGTGGCGCGCAGCAAGCGCTGCAACAGGCTCCGGTCCTCCAGCCCCTCGTCGATCAGGTAATGCGGCTTGCCGCCAGGATACGGCGCCTGTTCGACCACATCGTCGAGCAGCGCGCGCCCGGCGGCGGTCGGCTTGACGAAGACCTGGTTGTCGCAGACGAACCCCACCACCTTGCCGTCCAGGTACAGCGCGTATTCGCCGAACATCTTCTTGCAGGTCAACGCGGCGCCGAGCGCCGCCTGTTCCATGACGTATTCCACGTAGCTGGCATCGGAGGCCATGTCGTCGCTCTGCGCTTGGGTCGATGCCGGATTCTGCATCGCGGCCGGGAAAGCGCAAGCGCCGGCGGCGCCGGGGTGCGCCGCACATCGGAAGCATCCTGCGCCACGCCGATACGCCCATGTCCGGGCGCCGAACCCCGTAGTCGCAACGGCCGCCGGCAACCGATACTGGAGCGCGTCGCAGATCCATCACGCGTGGCCGCATCGGCACCTGCCGCACTGGAATCCCTAATTGTTATAGAGTAACAATTCCACCCCGCCAACAACGTTCCCGGAGCACTCATGCGGCGTCTCGTCCTGGTTTCCAGCCTCGCCCTCGCGGTCTCCGCCTGCTCGCAGCAGGCCGCCGCTCCCGCCGCCAAGGACGCGCCGGCCGCGCAGACGCCGGCAGCGGCCGCCGCGGCACCGCCGTTGATCCCGCGCGACGTGCTGTTCGGCAACCCCGAGCGCAGCAGCGTGCAGCTGAGCCCCGACGGCAAGACCCTGAGCTGGCTGGCGCCGGTGGACGGCGTGCTCAACGTCTGGGTCGCGCCAGCCGACGCACCCGACAAGGCGCGCGCCGTCACCCACGACCGCGGCCGCGGCATCCGCTCCTATTTCTGGTCGTTCCTGCCCGACACCTTGCTGTACATGCGCGACAGCGGCGGCGACGAGGATTTCCACCTGTTCGCGCTCGACGTCGCCAAGGGCGGCAACGGCCGCGACCTCAGCGACTTCCCCAAGACCCGCGCGCGGGTGGTGGCGGTCAGCCGCACGCATCCGGAGTCGATCCTGGTCGGCATGAACGACCGCGACGCGCAGTGGCACGATCTGTACCGGGTCGACCTGGCCGGGGGCAAGCGCACGCTGCTGCAGAAGAACACCGATCAGATCGGCGAGTACCTGGCCGACGACGACTACCAGGTGCGGCTGGCGACGCGCTCGCGCGAGGACGGCGGCGAAGACCTGTTGCAGCCCGACGGCAAGGGCGGCTGGCAGAAGCGCGAGGAGATCCCGTTCGAGGATTCGCTGACCACCGCGCCGTCCGGCTTCAGCGCCGACGGCAAGACGCTGTACTTCGTCGATTCGCGCCAGCGCGACACCTCGGCGCTGTACGCGGTGGACGTGGCCAGCGGCACGCGCAAGCTGCTGTTCGAGGATGCGCGCGCGGACGTGGGCGGCACCCTGACCGATCCGCGCAGCGGCGTGGTGCAGGCGGTGGAATCGAACTACCTGCGCCCGGAATGGAAGGTGCTGGACCCGGCCATCGCCGCGGACATCAGGCAGCTGCAGGCGATCGGCCCGGGCGAGATCTCGGTGCTGACCCGCACCCAGGACGACCGCACCTGGATCGTCGCCTATTCCGCCGCCGATGCGCCGGCCACGTTCTATCGCTACGACCGCGTGCCGTCCGCTGCCGGCAAGCTGACCAAGCTGTTCGCCGCACGCCCGGCGCTGGAGGGGCAGCCGCTGGTGCCGCAGTGGCCGCAGGAGATCCGCTCGCGCGACGGCCTGACCCTGGTCAGCTACCTCACCCTGCCGCGCGAGGCCGATGCCAACGGCGACGGCAAGGCCGACAAGCCGGTGCCGCTGGTGCTGTTCGTGCACGGCGGGCCGTGGGCACGCGACGACTACGGCTATAGCGGCTACAACCAGTGGCTGGCCAACCGCGGTTATGCGGTGCTGCAGGTCAACTACCGCGGCTCCACCGGCTTCGGCAAGCGCTTCACCAACGCCGGCGATGGCGAATGGGCGGGCAAGATGCACGACGACCTGCTCGATGCGGTGCAGTGGGCGGTGCAGCAGGGCGTCACAACCAAGGACCAGGTCGCGATCATGGGCGGCAGCTACGGCGGCTACGCCACGCTGGTCGGGTTGAGCTTCACCCCGGACGCCTTCAAGTGCGGCGTGGACATCGTCGGCCCGTCGAACTTGAACACCTTGCTCAGCACCATCCCGCCGTACTGGAAATCCGGCTTCGAGCAGATGGCGCGGCGCATCGGCGATCCGCGCACCGAGGCCGGCAAGAAACTGCTGGACGAACGCTCGCCGCTGAGCCGCGCCGACCGCATCGCCAGGCCGCTGCTGATCGGCCAGGGCGCCAACGACCCGCGCGTGAAGCAGGCCGAGGCCGACCAGATCGTCAACGCGCTGAAGGCCAAGCAGATCCCGGTGACCTACGTGCTGTTCCCCGACGAAGGCCACGGCTTCGCCCGGCCGGAGAACAGCAAGGCCTTCAACGCGGTCAGCGAGGCGTTCCTGGGCAAGTGCCTGGGCGGACGCACGCAGCCGTTCGGCCAGGACCTGGTCGGCTCCAGCCTCAGCGTGCCGGACGGCGCGGCGCAGGTGCCAGGCCTGGAGGACGCGCTGAAGTCGCACACGCAGAGCGTGCGCAAGTAGGTCCTCGCCGACGCCGATGCGTGCCTCCCGTCGTGCACGCATCGGCGCCGTCGCGGCAGCGCCACGGCGGCGATGGCGCATTGCGCCGCGGCGATCATGACCGCGATATGCGATGGTGCGCCGACCAATCCGTCGGCGTGCAGTCCTTGGGCACTGCCCTCACACGGGCTCGCGGCGTTGCAGCCGTGGGGGTTCGCCTCGACGATGCGCGCGACGCCGCCGACGATGTCCAGCGGCGGATGGAAACGCTCTTCCCGCGCCTTGCGCATCCGCGCGGGCGGCGATCGCGCTGTGGGCGTCTCCAATCTCCGCTAGAGTTGGCCGCTGGCCGCAGGGTTGGCAAGGCGGGTCCGGAACGGGGAATATGGCCGATGCCGCGCGGGGGCGCAGGCAGCGTCGAACGCTCGATGCAGCGGCAACAGACGACATACGTCACGTGGCAGACAAAGGGGATGTCTCATGTGGAAGAAGTTCGGCGGTATCTTCGGCAAGACCGGCCTTGGCAAGATGTCCAATGGCGAATACCAGGCGAATCTAAGCGGAATCAACACGTTCTTCGGCGCCGTGCTGGGCCTGGTGCTCACCGGTACGGAACGGCTCGACGGCTGGCGGTTCGGCGTCGTGCTGGCCATCCTCGCCAGCACGGTCATCTCCATCCTGTTCATTTCCAACAGCCGGCACAGGATCGCGTATGCGGTCTACACGCTGCTGCTGGCGCTGACGATGCCGCAGATGATCGACATCATGCTCAAGGGGCACGATCTGCTGCCCGACAAGGTGCAACCCACCCTGCTCGTGTGGACCTTGATGACCATCATGGTGGAATTCTGGGGCCGCGAAAGCGGCCAGGCCGCCTCCACGGCCGCCTCCGATCCATCCAGTTGAGACGAATATGGCGCCCCTCAAGCGCATCGTCCAGTCGTTCTGATCCAGATGCGTCTCTTGTAACCCACCCAAATCGAATCGGCTGCGCTGGTTGATCGAATCGGATGCCACTTCCCATGAAAGCATGCACACGCTGGACGGTTGCGCTTGCGTTGTTTCTTCTGACGTCCTGCGCCACCGTGACGGCGCCGCTCTACACGTATCGGCCACGCCCCGTCCTCGCCCACCCGAGCGATGCCAAATTCGATTTCCAGGGCACGTGGGAAGGTGTGCTCGACGGATTCGACGCGCCCCGCTACGTGGATAGCGCAGGCTTTCCGAGACGCTTTCGCTTCGTCATTTCCCGCTGGCAAGTGCGGGTCTACAACGTGGTCAAGGGATCGTGGCAAGAAATGAAGCCGGGGCAGTTCCGCATGCGCAATTCCGGCCCGCATGCGCTCATCTACAGCACCACCTCGGGACGGGACGAGGATGGCGTCTGGGTTGAGTCGTCCTCATTCACGCTTGCGCGGACCTCCAACGACGAGATGATCGTCTATTGGCAGCGCACCGTGAACAATCTCGACGTTTCCCCTGACGATCAGTGGTATCAATTCGCCTGGGGCTACAGTGGCACCATGCACCGTGCGGTCGCCGGCGGCTGATCTCCGAAAAAAGCACGCCGCCGCCCCGTCGGGATGGCCCCGGCGATCGTCAGATCGCCACGATCATGGAAGCAGACCGGTTGGCGTGGACCACGCCGCCCCTCACCAATCGGTCGGCGCGTAATCCTTCAGGAACTGCCCCCACACGTGCTCGCCGGTGTTGAAGCCGTGGATGATCGGGTCGACGATGCGCGCGGCGCCGTCGACGATGTCCAGCGGCGGGTGGAAGCGTTCTTCCTGCACCTTGCGCGCGGCGATCTCGGCCGGGTCCTCGTCGGTGACCCAGCCGGTGTCCACGCTGTTCATGTGGATGCCGTCGTTCTGGTAATCGGCCGCCGAGGTCCGGGTCATCATGTTCAACGCGGCCTTGGCCATGTTGGTGTGCGGATGCCGGGTGGTCTTGAAGTTGCGGTAGAACTGCCCTTCCATCGCCGACACGTTGACGATGTGCTTGTCGCGCTCGGGCGTGCGCAGCATCAGCGGCTTGAGCCGCGCATTGATGATGAACGGGGCGATGGCGTTGACCAGCTGCGTCTCCAGCAATTCCACCGACGGCACTTCGGCCATCAGCAGGCGCCACGAGTTGCGTCCGCGCAGGTCCACCTGCTGCAGGTCCTGGTCCAGGCGCCCTTCGGGAAACAGGTGCTGCTGGCCGAGCAGTTCGTCGGCCAGCAACGGCACCTGCGACAGCTCGGCGGCACGGGTCAGCCCGTCGGCGCCGCTGATGCCATGGCCCTGGCCCGCCGACAGCGTGGTCGCCGACGCCGCCGGCAGCAGTTCCGGGCTGCGCAGGCCTTCGTAGTGACCGACCAGGCGGCGCACGTGCTCGGGCAGTTCGTGCAGCGCGGCGGTCTCGCCGGCCATCATGTGCGCGTAGAACTGCGGCGGCCGGCGCACGGTCTGGCAGGCGTTGTTGACGATGAAGTCCAGCCGCTCGCGCGTGGCCAGCAGCTGGCTGCAGAAGGCTTCGACGCTGGGCGTGTGGCGCAGGTCCAGGCCGAACACCTGCAGACGGTGGCCCCATTCGGCGAAATCCGGTTCCTGCGCGTAGCGCGCGGCCGAATCGCGCGGGAAGCGCGTGGTCACGATCAGCTCGGCGCCAGCGCGCAGCAGCTTCAGCCCGGCCTGGTAGCCGATCTTGACCCGGCCGCCGGTCAGCAGCGCCACGCGCCCGCGCAGGTCCGCGGTCTCGGTGCGCTTGAAGTAGTTCAGTTCGGCGCAGGCCGGACACATCTGGTCGTAGAAATGGTGCAGCTGGGTGAACTTCTGCTTGCACACGTAGCAGTGGCGCAGCTCGGGCGACTGCGCCGCCGCGGGTTCCTCGGCCGCGGCATTGCTGGCGTCGTGCAGGCCGGCGGCATGCGGCGGGAAGTAGTTCGGCGTGCTGAACACCGGCTTGCGCCGCAGCGCGCGGATGCCGGTCTGCTCGAGCAGCGCTTCGGCCTTGCGCACCTTTTCCTGGTGGCGTTCGCGCGCCTGCTGCTTGAGCAGTTGCCGGCGCGCCTTGGGCTCGGGGTGATAGACCTTGGCGACGACCTGGTGCAGGCGCACGCGGTCGGCCTCGGGCAGCGCGTCGAGCACGCTGCGGTCGGCATCGATGGCTTCGAGCAGGTCCAGGGCGACGCGCAGGCGCTCGGTCAGGGGCAGGGCGTCGGTGGCAGGGGGCGAGGCGGTGGTGTTCAAGACGGATCCGGAATGAGCGGCGGCGAGCCGTGGCGAAGGCGCGGCAGCAAGCCGACGAAAGGGCGGCGATGCAGCACGCCCGGCGCTTGCGGCGAACGGGCAACGGCAGCGCAGGGAGCGTTGCAACGGGCCGGGACAGGCCGGCCAGACGGTATTTTCGCCGATCCGGGGGTGTCGGCGCCATGTCGGCCCCGGATTGCGTCCCGATCCTGCCCGCGTCCCAACACGCCGCCGCTCACGCAGCACGGCGCCGGTGCCGCGCTCATGCGCCGTCGGCAGGCGCCTCGACCTTGCGTACCAGCGTCTGCCGCGGCTTCAGCGCGCGGCCTGCCGCATCGCGCGGCAGCATCGCCGGCACCGGCTTGCCGGTGCGCCGATCGAGCAGGCGCGAATGCGCCTCGCCCGGCGCGAACAGGTGCCGCTCGCCCCATTGCCGCAACGCCAGCAGCAGCGGGAACAGCTGCTCGCCTTTTTCGGTGAGCGCGTACTCCTGATAGGCGCTGCCATCGGCAGCCGGCCGCAGCGCCAGGATCTGCGCCTCGACCAGCAGGCGCAGGCGATCGGCCAGGATGTTGCGCGCCATGCCCAGGCTGCGCTGGAAATCGCCGAACCGGCAGATTCCGTCGAAGGCATCGCGCACGATCAGCAGCGCCCAGCGCTCGCCGATCAGCTCCACCGAACGCGCCACCGGGCATGGTTGGGCAGGGTGCTTGCTGCGTCTGGCCATGCTGGCTCCCATTCGCCAAGTGCGGCATCCAGTTGCATTTTAAAACCAAAATCGACACCCTGTCAGTGGTTTTTTATTGCAACCAGTTAGCCATGCACAGCCCCGTGCCGACCGTACCCAACCCCGAGCTCGCGCCGCCCGCGCTGCGCCGCGCGCAGGTGGCACTGTTCGCCTGCGCCAGCGGCGCCAGTGTGGCCAACGTCTATTTCGCGCAGCCGCTGCTCGACGCGTTGGCGGCGGAGTTCGGCATCGGTCAGGGCGCTGCCGGCGGGGTGATCGCCGCGACCCAGGCCGGCTGCGCGCTGGCGCTGCTGCTGGTGGTGCCGCTGGGCGACCGCCATGCGCGGCGCCCGCTGATGCTGTGGCAAGCCGGCGCGTTGCTGGCCGCACTGCTGGCGGTGGCCGCGGCACCGACGCTGCCGGCGCTGCTGGCCGGCATGCTCGCCGTGGGCTTGCTCGGCACCGCGATGACCCAGGGCCTGATCGCCTACGCCGCGGCCAGCGCCGCACCGGCCGAACGTGGCCGTGTGGTCGGCGCGGCCCAGGCCGGCGTGGTGATCGGCTTGCTGCTGGCGCGCGTGTTGGCTGGCGTCATCGCCGACCTGGCCGGCTGGCGCGGCGTCTATGCGGCATCCGCGGCGCTGACGCTGCTGTTGCTGCTGTGGCTGCGGCACGCCTTGCCCGCCCTGCCTGCGCCGCGACGGCCGCCCGGCCACGCCGCCCTGCTGCGCTCGATGCTGCACATGCTGGCGCACGAGCGCGTGCTGCAGATCCGCGGCGGCATCGCGCTGCTGATGTTCGCGAGTTTCTCGGTGTTCTGGACCGCGCTGGTGCTGCCGCTGAGCGCGCAGCCGCATGCGTACTCGCACACCACGATCGGCGCGTTCGGCCTGGTCGGGGCGATCGGCGCCCTGGCCGCAGCGCGCGCCGGGCGCTGGGCCGACCGTGGCTGGGCGCAGCGCTGCAGCGGGCTGATGCTGGCGTTGCTGCTGGCCTCGTGGTTGCCGCTGGCGCTGGGCATGCGCTGGCTGTCGGCACTGATCCTCGGCATCGTCGTGCTGGACATGGCGGGCCAGGCCATCCATGTCCTCAACCAGAGCCTGATCTTCCGTGGCGACGCGCAGGCGCACAGCCGGCGCGTGGCCGGCTACATGCTGTTCTACGCGCTCGGCAGCGGCCTGGGTGCGATCGCCGCCACCGCCACCTATGCGCATGCCGGATGGACGGGCGTGTGCATGTTGGGGGCGGCGACCAGCGCGGCGGCGCTGCTGTTCTGGGCGGCGACGCTGCGCTGGATGCCGGCGGAACCCGCTCGCTAGCCATCGTCGTCGCGCGCAACCGCCGTTGGCGTGGCATTTGGGAGCGACACCGGATGGCCTCGGCCATTCCTTGCCACAAGCGCCACCGGTAGCGCCCGTGGCGACTGACGCTCCCGCGCGTCTGTTGCAGCCTCTCCAGTGATCGCACGCTTGCGTGGCCGAGCACCAGCACAGCAGCCTGCCCTACGCGCACCAGCGCACCCACATCGAGCGAGATCGGCCCGTGTCCCTGACCTCGCGTCTGTCGTGGAAGTTCAGCAGCGCGCGCGGGTTGCCTGTTGCCGTGGCATTGGCGCTGGTCTTCGCCGCCATGCGTGCGGCAGGCACGCTGGCGCCGGCGCACTGGCGCTGGTTGCTGCCGCTCGGCTTCGTGTGCATGGCAGCGAGTCCGTGGCTGCTGCTGTCCCGTCCGGGGCGCCAGCAGATCGGATTGGTGCGGCCGATACGGCTCGCCTGGTTCGCGCCGTCGCTCGCGTTGGGGGCGCTGGCGGCCCTTGCATGCTTCGCACTCGTCGCCATCGCCTTCGGCAGCGGCGAGGACAACTGGTTCGTCAGCGTCGCGCGCAATTACCGCGACACGATTCCCCACCAGGGTTTCAGCACGCTGCAGCTGTTTCTGGTGGCCACCGTGCCCGCGCTGCTGTTCAGCCCGATCGGCGAGGAGATCTTTTTCCGCGGCCTGCTGCAACGCGCGC
Source organism: Xanthomonas bonasiae (assembly GCF_017163705.1). GTDB lineage: Bacteria > Pseudomonadota > Gammaproteobacteria > Xanthomonadales > Xanthomonadaceae > Xanthomonas_A > Xanthomonas_A bonasiae. The sequence continues at coordinate 187,541 of NZ_JAFIWB010000005.1, read as the reverse complement.
TGGAAGAGCGGTTTTCGCTACGCGCGAGCACCTGCATCGAAGCGCTGTGGTTCGGCCTGGTGCATCTTTGCCATCACGGACTGCTGGCGACCGCGGCCGGTATCCGCCTGCTGCCGCTGTCCGCTGCGCTGTGGGTCGGCCTGATGTTCTGCACGGCGCTGCTGTTCGCATCGCTGCGGCACCGCAGCGGTTCGTTGTTCCCTGCGATGGCCGCGCATGCCAGCTTCAACCTGGCGATGAACGCGTGCATCTTCGCTGCGCTGTGGCCGCCACATTGAACGAGCCGCATGGCGGCACGGTCGGCTGAGCGCGCGGAGCGCGGCCATGCCCGCGCGCACCGCTGGTGTCCGCATGCGGTTCAGCGCAGCGGCGCCTGCGCGAACTCGCCGCGCTGCAGCTTGGCCACGTCGTTGCCCTGCGCGTCCTTCGCCTGCAGATCCGCGCCCTTGGCAGCGAGGTCCTTCAGCACCTCGGTGCGCTGGAACAGGGCCGCGTACATCGCTGCGGTCTGCCCGGCGTTGTTGCGCTGGTCGGGCGCGCAATCGGCCTGCATCAGCCGCTTGGCGATCGCCAGCTCGCCCTTGAAGATCGCGCCCATCAGCGCGGTGTTGCCGCGCCTGTCCTGCGCGCACGGATCGGCGCCGGCCTGCAGCAATTGCTCCACCGCCGGCTGCTGGCCGTGGTAGGCGGCCAGGATCAGCGCGGTATAGCCCTTGTCGTCGCGGGTGTTGAGGTCGTAGTGCGCCCGGATGAACTCGGCCAGCATGTCCTGGCGGCCTTCGCGCGCGGCATCGAAGAAGTAGTCGCGCAGTTGCGCCTGGACCTTGGCCGGGTCGGCGGGTGCGGGCGCGGCAGTCGCCGAGACGGCGACCAGGCTCAGGACGAGAAGAAGGAAGCGACGCATGCTCGGTCTCCGACAAAGAGGGCGCAGCGCAGCGCGGCCTGGGGGAGGCGCCGCCGCGCTGCGCTGCGAACGATCAATCCTGCAACTGCGCGGCCAGCTGCTTGACCCGCGCCAGATCGCCCTTGGCGACGCGGGCGACACCGCTGCCGTAGGCCGGATCGGCCTTGTACAGGAACGACAGCATGATGTGCTTGCTGGCGTCGTCGGTGCCGGCCAGCGATTCGCCGAAGCTCTGGATCAGGTCCTGCTGCTCTTTCTTGCTGTAGCTGCGGAACAGATCGCCGGCCTGCTTGAAGTTCTGCTCGCGGACGATCTTCGCCTGCTGGGTGGTGCCCGACAGCGGCAGCTGGCTGTAACGCGCGTTCGGATCCTGCGGACGCGGGCTGAGCCGGCTCGGTTCGTAGTTGACGCCGCTGGCGGTGGCGCCGGCGTTCATCGCGCCGTCCTGATTGCCGTTGTTGACCGCCACCAATGGCCGGTTCACCGGCAGGCTCAGGCCGTTGGTGCCGACGCGGTACAGCTGGGTGTCGGCATAGGAGAAGATGCGGCCCTGCAGCAGGCGGTCTTCCGACGGTTCGATGCCCGGCACCAGGTTGGCCGGCGCCATCGCCACCTGCTCGGTCTCCTGGAAGAAGTTGTCCACGTTCCTGTTCAGCACCATCTGCCCGATCTTGCGCTCGGGGACGTCGGGCCAGATCTTGGTCGCGTCCAGCGGATCGAAGTCGAACTTGGCCAGGTCTTCCGGCTTCAGTACCTGGATGTACAGGTCCCACTTCGGATAGTCGCCCTGCTTGATCGCGCCGACCAGGTCGTTGGTCAGGTGGCTGTAGTCCTTGCCCTGCACCTGCGCCACCTGCTTCGGATCCAGGTTCTTCAGGCCCTGCAGCGACTTCCAATGGAACTTGACGTAGTGCACCTCGCCCTGCGCGTTGACCAGCTTATAGGCATGCACGCCGTTGCCGTCCATGAAGCGGTAGCCGGCCGGCGTGCCTTCGTTGGAGTACAGCAGGGTCAGCGTGCGCGTGGCTTCGGGCACGTGCGAGAAGAAATCGAAGCGGCGCGAATCGTCGTCCAGGTTCGTGCGCGGATCCGGCTTGAACGCATGCACCATGTCCGGGAACTTGATCGCATCGCGGATGAAGAAGGTCGGGAAGTTGTTGCCGACCAGGTCCCAGTTGCCTTCGCTGGTATAGAACTTGGTGGCGAAGCCGTGCGGGTCGCGCAGCGTCTCCGGCGAGTGGTTGCCGTGCACCACCGAGGAGAAGCGCACGAACACCGGGGTCTTCGCGCCGGCAGCGAACACCTTGGCCTTGGTCAGGTCGGAGATGTCGGCGCTGGCGGTGAACTCGCCATGCACGCCGGTGCCGCGCGCATGCACCACGCGCTCGGGGATGCGCTCGCGGTCGAAACGCTGCAGCTTCTGGATCAGCTGCACGTCCTGCAGCAGGGTCGGGCCGGTGGCGCCGGCGGTCTGCGAGTTCTGGTTGTCGCCGACCGGCGCGCCGTTGTCGCGCGTGAGCGTGGACTGCGCGAACCCGGCGGGGACGATCAGGGTCTGCGACAGCAGGGCGAGCACCAACAGTGTTCCAGGGCGCATGGCGTCAGCTCGTGTTGAGGGAGCTGAATGATGGCGGTAGCGTCGTGCGCGGAGAATTCGTTAGTTGCTATGGAAGCGATAGGCGCGGCAGATACAGCGCCGGCGATGTGATTGCGGTCTCCGATAGCGTGGGCGATGCATTGCAAGTTCGACGACACACATCGCACGCGCAGCGCAGCAACGGAAAACCGACATCAAAATGTAGACGATGCCGGCGAACCTGCCGTGCCGCGCGCGCCGAGCGCAGCCGCATTGCGCGCCGCCGCCAACCCAGGAGAGATTCCGATGCATGACCACACGACTGTGCGTGTAGAAGAGCGCCGTTCGCGCGCGCGCGGCGCGCTGCGCTGGATCGCGCTGTTGCTGCTGTGCATGGCCGCCCTCGTCGCCGAGGCCGATGCAGCGACCCGGACCTTCGCACATCCCGGCTTGCTGCACAGCGCACAGGATCTGGCCCGTATCCGGGAAAAACTCACCCTCTCCGCCGCCCCCTGGCAAGCAGGATGGGAACGCCTGATCGCCAACCCGCATGCCTCGCTGGACTGGAAGCCGCGCCCTGTGGAGATCGTCTACCGCGGCTACGACGGCCAGCATCCGGAGAACTACACACTGCTGTACCGGGATGCCGCGGCCGCCTATGCATTGGCGCTGCGCTGGAAGCTCGGCGGCGACAGCCGCTATGCCGACAAGGCGATAGAGATCATGAATGCCTGGTCGGGCAAGCTCACCGCGATCCGCGGCACCAGCGACGCGGCGCTGGCCGCCGGCATCTACGGCTACGAATTCGCCAATGCCGGCGAACTGATGCGCGACTACACCGGCTGGAACGGGGATGACTTCAATCGCTTCAAGCAGATGATGCTGGACGTGTTCTATCCGATCAATCACGACTTCCTGGTCCGCCACAACAACGCGCAGATCGACCACTACTGGGCGAACTGGGATCTGGCGCAGCTCAATGCGATCCTCGCCATCGGCGTGCTCACCGACCGCGCGGACCTGTACGACGAGGCGATCGACTACTTCAAGCACGGCGCCGGCAATGGCAGCCTGGCCAAGGCGATCTGGAAGCTGTATCCGGCGCAGGGCATGGGCCAGGTGCAGGAGAGCGGACGCGACCAGGGCCATGCCACGCTGGTGATCGCGCTGCTCGGTTCGCTGTGCCAGATGGCCTGGAGCCAGGGCGATGACCTGTTCGGCTACGACGACAACCGCGTGCTCAAGGGCGCCGAATACGTGGCCGCCTACAACGTCTGCGACACCGATGGCGACCGCTGCGACGACACCCTGGCGCTGCCGTACACCCCCTACAGCAACAGCGATGTCACGCAGACGACGCTCTCGCCGAACGGGCGCGGCACGCTGCGCCCGGAATGGGAGCTGCTGTACAACCACTACGTGGTGCTGAAAGGCCTCAAGGCACCGTACCTGACCAGATTCGCCGCCAAGGTCCGCGCCGAGGGCGGCGGCGGCGACTACGGCCCCAACAGCGGCGGCTACGACCAGCTCGGCTACGGCACCTTGCTGTACAGCCTGCAGCAGACGCCATAGCGCCGGCCTTCGCGATCGCTACCCGATCACCCGCTTGAACGGCGGCAGCGCATCGATGATGCGCTTGCCGTAGCGCTTGGTCAGCAGGCGCGAATCGAGAATGATGACCCGGCCGTGGTCGCTGGAACTGCGGATCAGGCGGCCGGCGAACTGGGTCAGCGTACGCAGCGCATGCGGCACCGCGATCAGGTTGAAGGCGTTGAGGCCGCGGCTTTCGAACCATTCGCCGAGCGTGGCGGTCTGCGGGTCGGTCGGCACCGCGAACGGCACCTGGGTGATGACCACGGTGGTGCAGGCCTCGCCCGGCAGGTCCAGGCCTTCGCCGAAGGAATTCAGGCCGAACAGCACCGAGCCTTCGCCGGCGCCGATGCGGCGCATGTGCTCGCCGATCATCTGCGACTTGGAGCCATCGCCCTGCACCAGCACGCGGTTGCGCTGCGCGATCGGCAACAGGTCGGCGACCTTGAGCATCTTCCAGCGCGAGGTGAACAGCACGATCGAGCCCTTGCCCCAGTCCAGCTCCTTGACCAGGTAGCGCGCGACCTCGCGCGGATGGCCTTCGCGGTCGTCCGGCGCCACCGGGAATTTCGGCACGATCAGCTCGGCCTGGTTGGGCAGGTCGAACGGCGAGGACAGCGACACCATTTCCGCATGCGCGGGCAGGCCGTTGTCGATCGCCAGCGCCTGGAAATCGCCGCCGCCGGTCAACGTGGCCGAGGTCAGCACCGCCGAGTCCACTTCGCTCCACAACAGCGCGCGCAGCACCTGCGCGGCCGACACCGGCGAGCAATGGCAGACCAGGTCGGCATCGCGCGACAGGGTGATCCAGCGCGCCATCGGCGCCTGCCCGTCCTGGTCCTCGCGGCGCCAGCCCAGCCATAGCGCGTATTGCTGCTCGACCATCTCCAGGGCCATGCCCAGGCTGCGCTGCAGGCGCTCCTTGGCCGCGTCCTCCTGCTTGGACTTGGCCACCAGCTGATGCGCGGCCTGCACCCAGTTGAGCAGCGCGGCGGTGTCCTGCGCCTGCGCATCGATGAAGGGTTTCCAGTCCTCGGGCAGGCGCCCGTTGGGCGCGCGCCACATCGGTTCTTCCTGGCCCGGGTCCGGCACCCAGGCGCGTTCGATCTCGGCGCGGAAGCTCTTCAGCCCCTTGCTGACCTGGGTCGCCAGTTCGATCGCTTCGTTCGGCAACTGGTTGCCGATGGTGTCCTTGTCGGCCAGCCGATAGGCGGCGCCGACCAGCGCCTGCAGGCGGCCGGTGCGCCGCGCCATGTCGTCCAGCGCCAGGTTGGCCGCGCCCTGGTCGATGGCCACGCCGGCGATGTGGTGGCCTTCGTCGAGCACCAGCAGCATGTCCGCCGGCGGCGCGATCAGCGGCTGGCCGTTGTCGCTGTCGCCCAACGCCAGCGCCGACAGCAGCAGCGCATGGTTGGTGACCACGATCTGCGCATCGCGCACGTCGCTGCGCGCCTTCAGCACCGGGCACTGCACCGCGAACGAGCAGCGGCGCCCGGCACAGCCGGCGGCGTTGGTGGTGATCCGCGCGCGCAGCGACGCCGGGATCGGTTCCGGCGCGGTGTCCAGGTCGCCGTTCCAGGTCTTGTCGGCGTAGGCCTTGGCCAGCGCGCGCGCCTGCTCGGCCTCGGCCGGGCTCAGCGGGCGGTCGTACAGCGGCGCCTCGTCCTCGAACATGCTGTTCTGCGCGGCGTCGCCATGCAGCTCGGCGACGTTGCGCGCGCACAGGTAGCGGGTGCGGCCCTTGGCCAGCGCCACCGTCGCCTCGATGCCGGTGGCCTTGAGGAAGGCGGGAATGTCGCGCTCCACCAATTGCGACTGCAATGCCACGGTGCCGGTGCTGATCACCAGCTTCTTCTTGCTGGCCAGCGCGATCGGCACCCCGGCGGTGAGGTAGCCCAGGCTCTTGCCGACGCCGGTCGGCGCCTCGGCCACGCCGACGCCGCCGGAGGTGCCCAGCGCGCGCGACACCACCCCGATCATCTGGCTCTGCGCGCGGCGCACCATGAAGCCGGGCGTGTTGGCCTGCAGCTTGGTGTAGGCGTCGCGGATCGCCAGCTTCATCGGCTCGGTCAGCTGGCGCTGGGGGGTGTCGGCTGCGCGGGCCGCGGCCGCTGTGGCGTCATCGTTCATGCCGGCATTTTCTCACGTCCGGTCGCAACTACCGCGACCGGGCATGCGCCTGCCGATCAGCCCGGTGCGCTCTGCTTGCGCGGCAGGGTCAGCCACAATGCCTGCAGCAGCAGCGCCAGGCCGATGGCGAACAGAAGATCCTGCAGCAGCTTGATCGCGGTGTCCGCCCACATGTCGCCGGAGAAACCGGTGATCAGCCGCACCACGCCCACCACTGCCACCAGAAACATCGGCAGCATCACGTTGGCCAGCAGCACCACCAGCCCCCACTGCAACAGGGTGCGCGGGCGGCCGGGTGCGCAGCGCAACAGCAGCAGGAAGCCGAGCAGCAGGATGCCGAACTTGGCGGCCAGGCCGACACTCCCGGCCACCAGCGCAAAATCCACGAAATGGTTAAGGCGCATCGCGATCGTTCCGGCTACGGCAGGCGTGACCACATGGTAGCAACACCGACAGCTGCTGCGACCAACGCGGACGGCCCGTGCTAGCGCGGCAAGGCAAACCGCAGCGCCAGCACCACCAGCAGCATCGCCACCGCATGCAGCAGGGTGAACACCGCCTGCAGCATGCCGTACCAGACCGCGTAGCTGGAGAAGTTCCCGCCCTGCGCGACGATCCACATCGGCAGCAGCGAGGTCACCGTGCCGCACAGCCCGCCGAGCAGCAGCAGGCTCAAGCCCCACAGGCCCAGCGTGCGGGCGCGGCCGGGGCGGCGCGTGGCCAGCAGCACCAGGCCGGTGCCGAGCACGATCAGGATCGGCAGCTGGAAGCCCACCGTGGTCAACAGCTGCATCACGAATCCATCGTCCATCGGAATCTCCGTCTAGCCACGAAAACAAGCGCCGGGGCGCAGAGATCAGTCGGCGCTGACCAGCACCGCGTCGCGCGCACGCAGCGCGGCGTAGACCGGGTCGGTGTCCGGGCGCACGCCGTGCCAGCGCTCGAAGCTTTCGGCCGCCTGCTCGACCAGCATGCCCAGCCCGTCCACGGTATCGCGGCAATGCGCCGCACGCGCCCAGGCCAGGAACGGAATCGCGACCTCGCCGTAGTTCAGGTCCACCGCCAGGGTCATGCTGTTGACCAGCGACAGCGGCAGCGAGAATCCCGCGCTGTCGTCGCGGCCGGCCGCGGTGGCATTGACGATCAGTTCGAAGTCGCCCAGTTCGCGCAGGTCTTCCCAGTAGCGGGAAATGGCCCGCGCCGGTTCGCCCAACGCATCGACCAGCGCATCGGCGCGCTCGGGCGACCGGTTGACGATCAGCAACTGCTGCACGCCGGCCTCCAGCAGCGCCGGCGCCACGCCGCGCGCGGCGCCGCCGGCACCGATCAGCAGCGCGCGGCGGCCGCGCAGGTCCAGGCCGTTGCGCCCGGTCAGGTCGCGCACCAGGCCGGCGCCGTCGGTGTTGTCGCCGTGCCACTGCCCGTCGCGGAAGCTGAGCGTGTTGACCGCCCCGGCGCGCTGCGCGCGCTCGCTGTGGACCACGCTCAGCGCGTATGCGGCTTCCTTCAGCGGCAGGGTCACGTTGGCGCCCGCGCCGCCTTCCGCGGCAAAGGCCGCCAGCGCCGCCGCGAAGCCGTCCGGCAGGGCGTCGATCGCGTCGTACTGCAGGGCGATGCCGGTCTGCTTGGCGAAGTCGGCATGGATGCGCGGCGACAGCGAATGGGTGACGGGATGGCCGAACACGGCATAGCGGGATGTGGGCATGGAACGCTCGTTGGTTGTTTTAGACTGGTCGCGACATCCGAAGGAATCCGACATGCGGACCCCCGCCCTGCCGCTCGCGCTGGCCGCGAGTTTACTCTGCGCGCCGCCGGCGTTCGCGCTTTCCGAGTTCGGCATCGAGGGCATGGGCGTGGTCTCGACCAAGGCCGACGAGACCCGCGCCAGCGTTTCCGCCGACGGACGACGCATCGTCTGGGCCAGCCCCGACCGCGCCGGCGGGCCCGGCGGCGGCGACCTGTGGCAGGCCACGCTGCGCGACGGACGCTGGGTCGACCCGCAGCCGTTGCCGGCGCCGCTGAACTCGCCCGATGCCGATGGCGACCCGTTCTTCAGCGCCGACGGGCGTTGGCTGTACTTCGCCTCCGACCGCGCCGGCGGCCACGGCGGCAGCGACCTGTACCGCGCGCCGGTGCTGGCCGACGGCCGCTACGGCCCGCCGCAGAACCTGGGCGCGGCGGTGAACTCGCGCGGCGACGAGCGCGCGCCGACCCTGTCGCTGGACGGCACCCGGCTATTGTTCGCCAGCGACGGCCACGGCGGCGCCGGCGGCATGGACCTGTTCGTGGCGCGGCTGCAGGGCCAGGCCTTCGGCCAACCGCAGGCGCTGGATGGGATCAACAGCGCCGACGACGAAACCGACGCGGCCTGGCTGGGCGACGGCCGCGCGCTGGTGTTCGCGCGGGCGCGCAAGGCGCAGGGCGCGCAGCTGTTGCTCGCGCAGTGCGCCGGTGGGCACTACGTGCAGGCACAGCCACTGGCGCTGTCGTTCAACGGCGCCGATGGCGACACCCGCGGTGCGGTGCTGGATGCCTCCAAGCCGACCGAGCTGCTGGTGGTCGGCAGCGCGCGCGCACCGAAGGCCGGCAAGCTCGATGTGTACCGGATGAAGGCACCGGCCGCGAGCGGCAGCGGCGATTGTGCGGGTGCGCGCTGACGGCGACGGCTTCGCTGGCGAAACGTCCGCGTGCCGCAGGCCGGTTGCTGCATCTCCGTTTCCACGCGATCGCTGATGCAGTTGGTCGCGGCTGAAGCCGCTCCTACAAAGGCAACGGAGGCGCGCGGCTTTTTGTAGGAGCGGCTTCAGCCGCGACAGACGCAGCGGTGGAGACAACGCCACCGAATTCGATCCGGGGCCGAGCACTCCCCCGAACCGCTCCACCTGCCTCAGACCTCAATACACATCGCGCCGATACCGCCCATCCGCGCTGAGCGCATCCAGCGCATCCTCGCCCAGGATCTCGCGCAAGGCCGCGTCCACGCCGCGGGCCATGCTGTCCAGGCTGCCGCAGACGTGCAGCGTGGCGCCGCGCGCGAGCCAGGCGCGCACTTCGTCGGAGGCGTCGCGCAGGCGATCCTGCACGTAGAGCTTGCCCGGCTGGTCGCGCGAGAACGCCAGGTCCAGCCGCTGCAGGTGGCCGCTGTCCCGCCATGCCTGCAATTCCGCACCGAACAGCGCGTCGTGCGCGGCATTGCGTTCGCCGAACAGCAGCCAGTGCCCATGCACACCGGCCTGCTCGGCTTCGCGCAGCAGGCTGCGCAGGCCGGCGATGCCGGTGCCGTTGCCGATCAGCAGCAAGGGGGCGGCGCCGTGTCGGCGGAAACCGGGGTTGGCGCGCACCCGCGCCTGCACCGCGGTACCGAGCGGCGCGTGCAGGCACAGCCAACCCGAGCCCAGGCCGGCGCTGCCGTCGTCGCGTCGGGTCAGGCGCACCACCAGTTGCAGCAGGCCGTCGGCCGGCACCGAGGCGATCGAGTATTCGCGCAGCGGCAGCTGCGGCAGCGCATCCAGCCAGGCCTGCAGATCGTGCGCGTCCCCGGGCGGCGCCAGTTCGCGATCGGCCAGCGCCGCCTGCAACGGCAGCGGCACGCCAGCGGCGCGCAGCGGCGTGTCCGCTGCCAGGCCATGCGCGGCCAGCCAGGCGAGCACGGCATCCGCGGCGTGACACGGCTGCACTTCCAGGATGTCGCCCGCCTGCCACTGCGCCTGTGCCGGTAGCGCCAGATCGATGCGCCACACCGGCGCGCCGGCACTGCCGGGGTTGAGCAGGGTGCGTCCGGCCAGGCGCCACTCCAGCGCCGGCGGCGCCTGCAACTCCGGCGCCGCGTCCGCCACACCGGTGACCGCGGACAGCTGCCGCTGCCACTGCGCCAGCGCCTGCGGATCGGCGTTGTCCACCTCCACCGCCGGGAACAGCGCCTGCGCGCCCTGCGCGGCCAGCCACTGCTCCAGCCGGCGCGAGAACCCGCAGAAACGCGCGTACTGACGATCGCCCAGCGCCAACAGCGCATAGCCGAGGTCGGGCAGCGCCTGCGCCTGGCGCAGCACCTTCTTCTCGAAGGCGCGCGCCGGGTCCGGCGCCTCGCCGTCGCCGAAGGTGCTGACCACGAACAGCGCGCGCCGCGCACCGCGCAACTGCGCCGCATCCAGCTGCGCCAGCGACTGCACCTGCACCGGCACGCCGGCCGCCTGCAGCTGGCCGGCGGCCTGCCAGGCCAGCCGTTCGGCGAATCCGCTCTGGCTGGCGAACCCCACCAGCCACGGCTCGGCGGCGTCCTGCACGGGCGACGCCAGATCGCGCCGCGCCGTGTGCAACGCGCGCTTCTTGCGTCGCCGGTCCAGGTACAACAGCCAGCCGGTGACGAAGAACAGGGACATGCACAGGCTCGCCAGCATCACCACCACGCGCCCGGCCAGGCCGAAGAAGCTGCCGGTGTGCAGGGCGAACACGCTGCTCAGCAATTGCCGGCCCAGCGGCTGCTGCCGGTAGTCCAGGCGGCGCAGGATGCGGCCGCTGCGCGGATCGATCTCCAGGCCGTCGAAGGCCCGGCTGTGCACCGGATCGGCGGCCAGGTAGCGTGCGATGAGCGGCTGCCCGGGACGACTGGGCAGGCGCAGGTCCAGATAGGCGCGGCGCACGTCCGGCAGCGCCGCGAGCGTGGCCTGCAGCCGCGCATAGTCCACCGCCGGCGGCTTGCCGCCGCGGCCGCCGCCCTCGTTGTCCGCGCGTTCGCCGCCGAGCACCGCCACCAGCCCTTGCCGGTACCAGTCGTAGGACCAGTACAGCCCGGTCAGTGCGATCGACAGGTAGATCGCCAGGCACCAGGTGCCGATCACCGAATGCAGGCTCCACAGGAAACTGCGGCCCTGCCGCTTCCATTCCACCACCCACCACGCGCGCCAGCTCCACCACTGCCGCGGCCAGCGCAGGTACAGCCCGGACAGACAGAAGAAGAGCAGCGCGATCGCGCAGGCGCCGGTGACCGCCTTGCCGCGTTCGCCGGCGGCCAGGCGCCGATGCAGGTTCTCGACGAAGGCGAAGAAGCCGGTCAGCCGCGGCTCCGCCACCGTGCGTCCGGTATAGGGATCGAAGTACAGGCGTCCGCCGTCGCGGCCGGCCAGGCGCACGTTGGACGGACGCGTGCCGGTGGGGTCGATCAACATGCGCGTGGTGCGGTGCGTGCCGCCCAGGTCCAGACGCCGCGCCAGCTCGGCCAGCGGCAACGGCGACTCGCCGGCTGCATGGCGCGCGGCCGCCTCGGCCAGCGGCGGGTTGGCCCAGCGCACGATCTCGTCCTCGAACGCCAGCGTGGCCCCGCTCAGGCCCATCACCGACAGCACCAGCCCGGCGCTGATGCCGAACAGCCAGTGCAGCTGGAACAACAGCTTCTTGGTCAAGGCGCGGGACACGTTCGGAAGGCGGCCGCGCATTGTAAATGAGAACGCTTATCGGATCCGCCTCGAGCCGGCCCGCGTCGTCTACCCGCAAACGTGACCGGCAACGCGTTTGCCATGCGCGACACATCCAACAGTCACCGTAACGACATCGCGCCTCGCCAGTTTCTTCACTCCCCCTTGGCTAGCGAGGTACGCGATGTCCTTCTCCCTGCGCGGTTGTCTGGTTCTGCTTGCGTTGTTCACGGCCCAAACGGCGATGGCCGCCACCAGTTGCGCCACGCTGTACGCAGGCGGCAAACCGCCGAGCGTGGATGCCTCGCTGACCGCCCGCACCACCGAGGTCTGCCACACCGAATACGCGATCCTGGCCTCGGGCGTGACCAAGGGCCCGCTGTACTCGGCCGAGCACCTGACCGACCAGCAGGTCGCCGGCGCCGAGGCGATCGGCCGGGTCGGCTCGTTCCACGAGGAAACCGCCATTCCCGCCGCCGACCGCTCCAAGAGCTCGGACTACACCAATACCGGGTTCGACCGCGGCCACATGACTCCGGCCGGCGACGCCTCGACCGAGAGCTCGGAGAAGGAGACCTTCTCGATGGCCAACGTGGTCCCGCAGGACCACAAACTCAACACCGGCGAATGGGCGCGGATCGAAGAGCAGGTGCGGCAGCTGGCCAAGCAGCGCGGCGAGATCTACGTGGTCACCGGCCCGGCCTTCGACGACAACGTGACGACCATCGGCACCGACAAGGTGGAAGTAGCGGACTACGTGTGGAAGGCAGTGTACGAGCCGGGCGTGGGCGCGGCCGCGTACCTGTGCGTGAACGACGACAGCATCACCTGCGATGTGGTGTCGATCGACGACGTGATCACCATGGCCAGCGTCGACCCGTTCCCGTCGATCTCCGCGGCGATGAAGTCCACGCCGATCGCGTTGACGATGCCTTGAAAGCCGGGATTGGGGATTCGGGATTCGGGATTCGTAGCCGCATCGGCCTACTGAGACTGTGTCGATGCCGTAGTTGCATGTAGCGCTGCGAAGGCGGTCTGCAGATGCATTCGCACGCGCAGACCGCATTTCCGCAGACAGGCGGCTCGCCCATCGAATCACCAGCGAATCGCCGCGCGCGTCGCTCAGGCCACGTGCGCGGTCATCGCTTCCACCAGCGCCGCGAACACGGCGCTGCAGGCCGCGCTGCCGCGCAGGTCCTGGTGCATGGTGATCCAGGTCTCCAGGCCCAGCCGCACCTGCTGCGGCAGCACCGGCAGCAGGCTCGGCGTGCGCCGGGCCAGGGCCGCCTGGAAGAAGCCGATGCCGCAGCCGGCGCGGATCAAGGCCAGCTGCGCCAGGTCGCTGTCGGCACGCAGCGCGAACGCCTCGCGGCGCCACTGCGGCAGCCCGGCGCGCGCGGCGCGCAGGAACGGCGTCTCCGCATCGAAGCCGACCAGTGCGTGCTGCCCGAGTTCGTCCAGGTCTTGCGGCGTGCCATGCCGTGCCAGGTAGTCGCGATCGGCGTACAGGCCGATCGCGATCTCGCCGATGCGGCGGGCGATGAGCGGATCCTGTTGCGGCCGGGTCATGCGTACCGCCACATCGGCTTCGCGGTGCAGCAGGTCCTGCACGCGGTTGCTCAGTACCAGTTCCAGCCGCAGCTGCGGATGCGCGCGGCGCAAGCCGGCCAAGACCGGCGGCAACACTTCCGCGCCGATCACCTCGCTGGCGGAGATCCGCACCGTGCCCTGCACCGCTTCGCCGTGGCGGCCGGCCGCGCGCTGCAGCGACGCGGCGATGCTGCGCATGGCCTGCGCATGGCCGCGCAGCGCCAGGGCCGCGTCGGTCGGCAGCAATCCGCTCTGCGAGCGCACGAACAACGGCACCGCCAGCGCCTTCTCCAGCGCCGCCACATGCCGGCCCACGGTGGGCTGGGTCAGGTCCAGCGCACGTGCCGCCGCGGACAACGAGCCCTCCTCCAGCACCGCGAGGAAAGACCGATACAGCTCCCAACCGATGGCGTTGTCCATACATAAATGTATAGCCGATGGCCGATATTCGCCAATTCCTTCGCTATGCGGCGGTGATCACACTGCTCGCATTCCCCGCAACGGAGTCCCCGCATGACAACGACATCCACCGCCCTGGTCCTGGGCGCCAGCGGCGGCATCGGCGGCGAACTGGCGCGCCAGCTGCGCGACGCCGGCTGGCAGGTGCGCGCCCTGCAACGCGGACTCGCGGCCGCCAGCGAAACCCGCGACGGCATCCACTGGCTGCGCGGCGACGCGATGCGCCGCGAGGACGTGCTGCAGGCGGCGCGCGGCTGCGCGGCGATCGTGCATGCGGTCAATCCGCCCGGCTACCGGCGCTGGGCCGAGCTGGTGCTGCCGATGATCGACAACACGATCGCCGCGGCCTGCGCCGAGGGCGCGACCATCGTGCTGCCGGGCACGGTCTACAACTACGGCCTCGATGCCTACCCGGCGCCGGACGAAGACGCCGCGCAGACCCCGGCCACGCGCAAGGGCGCGATCCGGGTCGAGCTGGAGCGGCGCCTGCAGGCTTCGACCGCGCACGGTGCGCGGGTCATCGTGGTGCGCGCCGGCGACTTCTTCGGCCCACGCGTGGGCAACAGCTGGTTCGCGCAGGGATTGGTGAAAGCGGGGCAGCCGATCGCCAGCGTGACGCTGCCGGGCGATCCCGGCGTCGGCCATCAATGGGCGTACGTGCCGGACGTGGCGCGGACCATGCTGCGCCTGCTGGAGCAGCGCGCTACGCTGCCGGCGTTCGCGCGGCTGCACATGGACGGACACTGGGACGCCGACGGCACGCAAATGGCGGCGGCGATCGCACGCGCGCTGCACCGCCACGGCATGGCGCCACCACGGACCCGCCGCTTCCCGTGGTGGCTGCTGACCCTGGCCATGCCCTTCTGGCCGCTGGCGCGCGAACTGCGCGAGATGCGCCCGCTGTGGCGCCATCCGCTGCGCATGCGCAATACGCGCCTGCTACAGACGCTCGGCGAAGAGCCGCACACGCCGCTGGACGAGGCGGTGGAGGCGACGCTGCTCGGGTTGGGCTGCCTGCCGGCAGCGGCAACCGGACCGGCCTTGGCGCAGGCAGGTTCTCCGCACAGCGCGTCATGACCCCGCGTGGCACCGGGAAAGTAACGTATCGCGCCGGGCTCGCGGCAGGTCCCGCTAGACTGCGCCGCCCGGCATTGCCCGCACCTCCCCCATGATCGAACTGTTCGACCTCCGCCAGACGCTGGAAGCTTTCGCTGCATGCAACGACGACCGCGCGGTGTGGGAGCGCTGCGGCTGGGTTCACGCGACGGACGCAAGCGTGCTGGGCGCGCAGTTCTGGTTGGCGCCCAGCGACGACGGCTGCGATGACGAGGACGATCTGCAGGCGGCAGCGCGTACGCTCGGCCTGTCCGAGTTCCTCGAGGCGGCCACGTTCGCCGATGTACTCGACGTACAGAAACGCCAGCGGCCGCTGTCCACGCTGGACGACTACGCCCGCGCGCTGGAGCACTATCTCCAATACGACGCCTTTGCGCAGGTGGAGGGCGTCGACGATTCCCTGGGTACAGCGCCCGAGGCCGAACGGGACATCGCCCTGGCGCTCGGCGTGGGTCCGGGCATCTTCGCCTCGTTCGATCTGGTCCTGACGACGTGCCCGCCGGCGCACCTGAAGGACGTCGCGCGCCGGGTGGCCGCGCAACTGCAGATTCCCTTGGGCCAGGCCCTGCCCCGGTGCCGCGCGCTGCCGCTGCTGCTGGGCGAACGGCTGGACCGCAGGCGCGCCAGCACGCTCGCCTCCGACTTCAGTACGATCGGTGTGCCGCTGCAGGTACGTGGCTACCGTGCGTTCCCATGGATGGCCGCACCCACGCTGGTCTGAACGCCATCGCGGGCGGTGCCGACACGCGCTGCCGAGGCGAGCGGCGCACCGCGTCGCATCGCGCCTCAGCGCGCCTCGCGCAGCCAGCGCGCCACCTGCGGCGCGAAGTAGGTCAGCACGCCGTCGGCGCCGGCGCGCTTGAACGCCATCAGCGACTCCAGCACGCACTTGCGTTCGTCCAGCCAGCCGTTGGCGAAGGCGGCCTTGAGCATCGCGTACTCGCCGCTGACCTGGTAGGCGAAGGTCGGCACGCGGAACTCGTCCTTCACCCGCCGCACCACGTCCAGATACGGCATGCCGGGCTTGACCATGACCATGTCGGCGCCTTCCTCCAGGTCCAGCGCGATCTCGCGCATGGCCTCGTCGCCGTTGGCCGGGTCCATCTGGTAGGTGCTCTTGTCGGCCTTGCCGAGGTTGCCGGCGCTGCCGACCGCGTCGCGGAACGGGCCATAGAACGCCGAGGCGTACTTGGCCGAATAGGCCATGATGCGCACGTGCAGGTGCTCGTCGGCATCCAGCGCGCGGCGGATCGCGCCGATGCGCCCGTCCATCATGTCCGAGGGCGAGACGATGTCCACGCCGGCCTGCGCGTGCGACAGCGACTGCTTGACCAGCGCTTCGACGGTGATGTCGTTGAGCACATAGCCGCGCGCGTCGATGATGCCGTCCTGGCCATGGGTGGTGTACGGGTCCAGCGCCACGTCGGTCATCACCCCCAGTTCGGGGAAACGCGCCTTCAGCGCGCGCACCGCGCGCTGCGCCAGGCCGTCCTCGTTCCAGGCCTCGGCCGCGTCCAGACTCTTGCCGGACGGGTCGATCACCGGGAACAGGTCGATCACCGGGATGCCCAGTTCCAGCGCGGTCTCGGCTTCCTGCAACAGGTCGTCGATCGACAGCCGCTCCACGCCCGGCATCGAGGCGATCGGCGCGCGGCCGGGCAGTTCATGCACGAACACCGGCCAGATCAGGTCGTCGGCGGTCAGGGTGTTCTCGCGCATCAGCCGGCGCGAAAAATCGTCGCGGCGCATGCGCCGGGGGCGGTAATGGGGATGGGCCACGTGAGGCTCCTGCAGGGACGGGTCGGACGTCGCGCACGCGGCACTGCGAGGCGACGCCCGGTCTGCCGAGCCGCGCCGCACGCACCGGCGCGAACGGTGACGGCCACCGCAGCGGTCGTCACCGCCGAATTTTACGCCTGCCAGCCGCAGATGGACGGGAACTGCTGCAACACAGCATGCCGCCGTGCCCGGCATGCACCGGCATGCCGTTAGATCACTCCGCCGCCCAGGCTCAGCCGGATCACCCCGACCACGATCACCAGGCCGTTGAGGATCAGCCCGGTCTTGGCGCGACCGCGGTTCGGGGCCGAGGTGAACAGCAGGCCGATCGCGGCGATGATCGCGCCGAGCGCGGCGAACGGGATCACGAACCAGTTGCCCCAGCCCAGCAGCGGGATGAAGGCCAGGATCATCCACAGCAACGCCACGATGCCCCACAACAGACTGATCAAGCCCATGCAGTCGCCCTACGCTGAATGCCAGTGCGCACCATAGCGCGCGGCCCTGGCGGCGCAAGCCAACTCTTGGCACGGGACTCACGGCGGGCGTGCCACGGTGGCGGCGATGGCGGGTGCGCCGCGGTTCACCGATCGCGCCTATCATCGCGTCGTGAACCGATTCCCAGGGGTGATGCCATGAACGTCCGACCGCTGTTGCCGCTGGCGCTGCTGTTCGCGCTGGCCGGCTGCGCCAGTTCCTCCAAGGTGATGGTCGGCGCGCCGCGTCCGCCGATCGACCCGGCCCTGGTCCAGATCTATTCGACCCCGCCGCTCGGCGCGGTCGACATCGCCCAGCTCGAATCGTCCAGCGCGGCCGGCTTCGGCACCCAGGGCCAGACCGATGCGGCGATGGCCCGGCTCAAGCGCGAGGCGGCCAAGCTCGGCGCCAACGGTGTGGTGCTGATGGGCGTGGCCTCGCAGCGCTCCGGCGGCGGCGTGTCGGTGGGCGCCGGCAGCTACGGCGGCCACGTCGGCGGCGGCCTGGGCATCGGCATCCCGACCACGCAGAAACGCGCCGCCGGGATGGCGATCTGGGTACCGCCGGGGGCGCAGGTGCCGGCGGTGCCACAGCCGCAGCCCCAGCAGCCGTTGCCGCCGGAGTAACGCTGAGCATGGCGTGGCAGTGCAACCAGGCGCGGCTTTTGCTTCCGGAGCGCCGTTCGCCTCGACAATCGGCCGGCAAAGGTCGGAGACCGACCAACGTCGACCCAGCTCCGACGCACGGCTTCAGCCGCTCCCCTGGGGCGGCGAAGCGGCCGAGGCACAGGCGGCCCTCGCCCGACAACCCTTGTAAGTTATTGGCCGGATTATAGTATTCTTCGGACCGCGTGCATTGCGGAGACCTGTCAGGCCTGCGGGTTGGGACCCGCAAAGGTAATGGCAGCTCGTTAGCCTGAGCGCACGGTACAAACCGTCATTGACAGAAGGAATCGTTATGAAACGTTGGATATGGATATTGGTCGGCGCGATTGGGCTGCAGACCAGCGCGACTGCCTCGACGCCTCACGTGCAGTTGGTCTGCCGCATGGACGACCCTTTCCTGTTCTGCTCGAAAGGCTGCGACATACCCGACTACAATTGGAAGCCGGTGGATCCCATCTCTGGCTCATGGGAGCCAGTCTCGCCGTATTGTCCCTATCCGACACCGGTGACGACAAATCATTGCGTAGGATGGACGCCGACAGCCATTGCAGCGCTCGCCCAATACGTGAGCATCTGTCCGGGGGCGTTGAAACAAGGGCAGTGGAAAGGTGCCAAGCCGCCCGAGTTGGTTCCCTTCAAACATTGAGTCGCCTCCGGCCCGCGAAGCGGGCACGTTGCGCGCGTCCGCTGCTGGGCCGTTCCGAGCGCCAATATCAGGGGCTTAGGGCTTGCCGGCACTGTCGGCGATGAACTGGGTTTCCACCGCGGCCTGCAACTGATCCGGCGGCAGCAGGCCCTGGTCCAGCAGGAAGTTGTTGAACTTCAGACGGTCGAACTTCGCGCCCAGCGCCAGTTCGGTGCGCATGCGCAGTTCCATGATGCGGCTGTAGCCGTAGAAATAACTGCCGGCCTGGCCGGGCGCGCGCATCATGTAGCGGTCCAGTTCCTGCCGCGCCATCGCCGGCGACAGGCCGACGTCGTTCTCCAGCACCAGGCGGGCGCGTTCGCGGTCGGTCAGGCCCAGGTTGAGCATCGGGTCGAGCATGGCGCGCGCGGCGCGCAGCAGGCGGAACTGCAGCGCGATCAGCTGCCCGTCCAGCGGTTCGTACGGCACCATTTCGGCCTCGGCGTACAGCGCCCAACCTTCGACGTTCACCGAATTGAACGCGAACATGCTGCGCGCCAGCGAGACGCCGCGCTCGACCATCGCGGTGAACTGCAGCTCGTGGCCGGGCCGGCCCTCGTGCGCGCTCAGCGTCCACGCCGCCGAGCCGAAGTTGAAGTCGTCGTAGTGCTCGCCCTTGCCGGCGGTATCCGGATTGCCCAGCGGCAGCACGAAGGTGCCCTGCTCGCCGGTGTTGCCGACCAGCGGCGCCGGACGGAAATGCGGCGCCGGCTGCGCCGCGCTCTCGGCCGCCGAGCCCAGCCGCATCTGCATGGGCCGCTGCGGCACATCGACGATGCGCTGCTGGCGGATGATCGGATCGATCTGCGCGATGACGTCGCGGTAATGGGTTTCCAGCTGGTCGTTGGCGATGGTGTCGCGCTTGAGCGCGCGGATCACCGCACGGTAGTCGCCGGGATTGTCGACCTTCAGGCCCTTGGCCTTGGCCACCAGCGGCGCCAGCTGCTGCATCGCCGCGCGGGTCTCCATGAATTCCAGTTGTGCGCGCTGCATCAACAGTTGCGGCGCGATGTCGATGCCGACCTGCTTGAGCTGGAAGGCATACAGTTCCGGCGGCAGGCGCGCGTCCTCGCGCGCCTTCGGCAGCACCACCTTGCGCGTCCAAGCGGCGTAGTCCTTGAACTGTTTGTCCATCGCCGCCAGCGCCGGTTCGGCGCCGTCGATCTTGTAGGTCGCGAACAGTTCGCGAATGCCCTTGGCGTAGGTGTCGACGTTGCTCAAGGCCTGCTCGACCTCGCGTCGGGTCGGCGGCAGCAGCGCGCCGTTGGCCAGCTTTTCCTCGTAGCGCTGGCGCGCCAGCACGAGCGAGGAGGTGCTGCCGGGCGCCAGGCCGACATAGCGCTGCAGCCGGTCCAGCGCCTTGGCCCGGCGCGCCGCCGGCACCTGTTCGGACAGCAGATTGTTGAGGCCGCCGAACACCATCTGCGGCGCATCCTGCCACGGCAGCAGCAGGCGTTCGTTCAACGCGCTGCCTTCGGCGGCCTGGTCGGCGGCATGGATCATGATCGCCAGGTCCTGGCGCACGTTGGGATCGCGCTCGACCTCCAGCTTCTCCTGCAGCGCGCGCCGGGCCTTGCCGATCGCGTCGCGATAGCGGCGGGCATTGTCCGGCCCCAGGTCGGCGACCTTGTCGTCGTAGCCCGGCACGCCGAAGAAGCTCACTTCCTCGGGTTGGAACGGCGCCTGCGCCTGCAGCAGGATCTGCGCGAAGTCGTTGCTGCGCTTCACCCATGCCGGGCCGGCGGCCTCGGCCGAAGCGGCGGCGGGCGCGGCCTGCGCGAGGACAGGCAACGGCGCGACCAGGGCCAGCGCGATGGCGAGGACGAGTGGCTTCATCGGTGAATCTCCAGCGGGACGATGCGGCGACCGTACGCGGCGCGCGCACGGCCGGCAAGCTGCCGTAGGTCATGGCCGCGCCGGGTGGCCGGCGATCGCGCGCGACACGGAAGCGACCAGGGCCGCCGCTGCAGGCTCGCCAATCGTAGACACGGCCACACCGTCTGCGGACGGCAGCACGGCGACAGCGCGATGCCCCGCATCCACCCTGCCCGCGCAACGCAGCGACGCGACGGATTCGGCCACGCGGCGTGGGTGCCACTGCGCCGCATGCCGCGGCGGCGCGGAGCTTATTGCGTGCTGTCCGCCTCGGCCGGCGCAGCCGGATCCGCGTCGGTCTGCACCTCGTTGACGGCATCCGCGTCGGAATCGGACTCGGCGTCGGTTTCGATGGCGTCGTCCACTCCGGACTCGACATCCTCGAGCAGCGGAATCGCCTCGCCGGCGTCGGGCAGCACCTGCAGCGTCGTGTAGTGCCATTCGCCGGCATGGCGCTCGGCTTCGATGTACAAGGTGCCGTTGCCGCGCGCGCCGTGCAGCGACACGCTGAGATTGGCGCTGCCGGTGCCGTTGCTGGTGGAAATGCTGCCGCTGGGCATGATCCCGTCCTTGACCGGCGCGCCCAGCGCGGCGATGACCCGCTGGTCGAGCTGCGCGGCCATCAGGCCGACGCGGTACGGCTCGGACGACTTGGTGACGCGTGCGATGCCCATCACGAACACCGCGATCGAGGCCAGCAGCATTGCGCCCAGCAACAGCACCACCAATGGCACCGCCCATTTCCAGTGGCGTGCCCACCAGCCCTTCCGGGCCGCCACCGGCGGCGCGGCGGCGGCGGGGTCAGACACGGGCGAACCGGGTAACGGCGGCGGCGTGGACATGCAGAACTCCTTTTCGGCGAAAGACGGTGCGGGTGGCGATCAGGGCTTGAGGCAACGCGCCAGGAAAGCTTCGGTGGTGCGGTAGCGGTGCAGCGCATTGCTGCCGGACAGGCCGTGCTTCGCCCCAGGATAAGTCATCAGCTCGAACAGCTTGCCGCGCTTCTGCAGCTCGCTCATCAGCGAGGTGGAGTTGGTGAACAGCACATTGTCGTCGGCCATGCCGTGGATCAGCAGCAGCGGCGAATTCAGGCCATCCAGATGCGCGGCCACGCGGCCGTCGCGGTAACCGTCGGGATTGGCCGCCGGCAGGTTCATGTAGCGCTCGGTGTAGTGGCTGTCGTACAGCCCCCAATCGGTCACCGGCGCGCCGGCCACGCCGCAGGCATAGGCCTCGCTGTGCTTGGCCAGCAGCATCAGGGTCATGTAGCCGCCGTTGGACCAGCCGTACACGCCGATGCGCGCGGCATCCACCCACGGCTGCGCCTTCAGCCAGGCGACGCCGCGCAGCTGGTCGTCCACTTCCACCGTGCCCTGGCGCTGGTACAGCGCACCGCCGAAGTCGCGGCCGCGGCGCGGGGTGCCGCGGTTGTCGACCGAGAACACGACATAGCCGTGCTGGGCCAGGTACTGGTCGAACAGCGCGTCGCCGCGCACCGGCCAGCCGTCGAGCACGGTCTGCGCGGCCGGGCCGCCGTAGACGTAGACCACCACCGGATAGCGCTTGGCCGGATCGAAGTCGGCGGGCTTGGTCAGCCGGTAGTGCAGCGGCGTCTTGCCGTCGGCCGCGGTCAGGTGGCCGAACTCGGCCGGACGCTGCGCGTCGCGGTACCTGGCGTAGGGATGCTGCGGATCGGCCAGATCGTTGACCAGCAGCGTGGCGATCTTTTCGCCACTGGCGCGGAACAACTCGATCTGCGGCGGCGTGGCGGTGTTGGACCAGCTGTCGACGTAGACGCTGGCGTTCTTGGCGAAGCTGGCGGCATGCGTGCCGTTGGGCTTGGACAGCTGCTCGATCGCGCCGCCGTCCAGCGGCACCGCGTAGAGCTGGGTCTGGGTCGGCGACTCCCTGGTCGCGGAGAAGTAGACCTTGCCGGCGCCTTCGTCCACCGCCAGCAGCTCGTCCACGATCCAGTCGCCGTGGGTCAGCGGAACCAGTTTGCGTCCGTCTTCCGAGGCCAGGTACAGGTGCTCGTAGCCGCTGCGCTCCGAGCCCCACACGAAGCGCCCGTCCTTGAGGAAATGCAGGTCGTGGTTGAGCGGCACCCAGGTCTTGCTGGTCTCGGTGACCAGCACCCGCTGCTTGCCGCCGGCCAGGGTCGCCTCGATCAGTTCGAGCTTTTTCTGGTCGCGCGACTGGCGCTGGAAGGTCAGCCGCTGCGCATCGCGCCAGTCCACCCGCGCCAGGTAGATGTCCGGATTCTTGCCCAGGTCGATCCACTGCGGCTGCGCGCCGGCGCGCGGCGCGATCGTGCCCAGCTGGATCTTGACGTTGGGCTGCCCGGCCTGCGGATAGCGCTGCTCGATCACCTCGGTGTGGTCGGCATACACCTCCGGGCGCTTCTGCACCGGCACGCCGGATTCGTCGATGCGCGTGAAGGCGATCGCCGAGTCGTCCGGCGCCCACCAGTAGCCGGTGTGGCGGTCCATCTCCTCGTCGGCGACGAACTCGGCCACGCCGTTGCCGATGGTGTCGCTGCCGTCGCGGGTCAGCTGGTGCTGCTGGCCGCTGGCCAGATCGATCACCCACAGATTGCGCGCACGCACGAAGCTGACGTAGCCGCCCTTGGGCGAAATCTTCGGATCGGTGGCGAAACCCTCGCCGTGGGTCAGCTTGCGCACCGCGGCGCTGCCGGTCTTGCGCAGGTCGTACAGATACAGCTCGCCACCGAGCGGGAACAGCAGCGCGTGCGCATCCGGCGCCCACTGGTAATCGACGATGCCGGCATAGGCGGAAATGCGCTGGCGCTCGCGCCGCGCCTTCTCCTCGTCGCTCAGCGTCTCGGTGCCGGGCAGCACCACCTTCGAGTCCACCAGCAAGCGGGTCTGGCCGCTGGCGATGTCGTATTCCCACAGGTCCAGCTGGTTGCGGTCGCTGTCCTTGCCGCGCAGGAAGGTCACCCGCGAACCGTCGGGCGCGACCTGCGGCTTCATCAGGGTCGGCCCCGACAGCGGCTTGCTGCCGGTGATGGCCTCCAGGGTCAGTTTTTCGGCGTGCGCGGGAACGAGGGAAGTGGCGAGCATGAGGGCGAGAGCGGCGAACACAGAGCGCATGAAGGTTCCTGGCGTGGCACTAGCGCGCAAGGATGCGCGCGTGCCGGCGGTTTGAGAAGCGTGACGCGGACGGCTCAGCGCTTGCCGAACAGATGCTTGCGTTCGGCGTCGCTGAGCGGCTTGCCGGCGTCCGGATTGACCTGCTGCTTCAGCGCGTAGGCGCGCTGCGTGGCCGGGCGTGCGCCGATCGCATCGTGCCAGCGCTTGAGGTGCGGGAACGCGGCGTAGTCGGGGGTGAGCCCGTTGTACACCTCGATCCACGGATAGCTGGCCATGTCGGCGATGCCGTACTCGGCGCCGGCCAGGTACTCGCTGTGCGCCAGGCGCTTGTCGAGCACGCCGTGCAGGCGCCGCACCTCGGCGTTGTAGCGGTCGATCGCGTAGCCGATCTTCTCCGGCGCATAGACATTGAAATGGCCCATCTGCCCGCTCATCGGGCCGAGCCCGGCCATCTGCCAGAACAGCCACTCCAGCGCGACGATGCGCCCGCGCGGATCGGCCGGCAGGAAGCGCCCGGTCTTCTCGGCCAGGTACAGCAGGATCGCGCCGGATTCGAACACGCTCTGCGGCGCGCCGCCGTCGGCCGGCGCATGGTCCACGATCGCCGGCATCTTGTTGTTCGGCGAGATCGCCAGAAACTCCGGTGCGAACTGCTCGCCGGCGCCGATGTTGACCGGCTTGATGGTGTAGTCCAGGCCGGCTTCCTCGAGCAACAACGTGACCTTGTGGCCGTTGGGCGTGGGCCAGTAGTACAGATCGATCATGGCGGCGGTCCGGAAACGGGGGCGTCCAGTGTAGCCGCGCCGTGCGCTTGGCAGCATCACGGCGGGCCAGTACCCTGCGCCTTCCTGCAACGCAGCATTCGATACCACGCCATGAGCCCTCCGCGCCCGACGCCCCGCCTGAATCCGCTGTCCAGCCTGATCTTCGCCTCGCGCTGGTTGCAGCTGCCGCTGTACCTGGGATTGATCGTGGCCCAGGGCGTCTACGTGTTCCTGTTCGGCAAGGAACTGTGGCACCTGATCCACGAGGCGCCGAGCCTGGGCGAGCAGCAGATCATGCTGATCGTGCTCGGCCTGATCGATGTGGTGATGATCTCCAACCTGCTGGTGATGGTGATCGTCGGCGGCTACGAGACCTTCGTCTCGCGGCTGGGCCTGGAAGGCCATCCGGACCAGCCGGAGTGGCTGAGCCACGTCAATGCCAGCGTGCTGAAGGTGAAGCTGGCGCTGTCGATCATCGGCATCTCCTCGATCCACCTGCTCAAGACCTTCATCGCGGTCGGCGCGCTGGGCGGCATGCCGCTGTGCTCGCCGGACCAATTGGCCAGCGCCGCAGCCACGGTGGACCTGAAGAGCTGTGCGACGCTGACCCAGACCGGCGTGCTGTGGCAGACCATCATCCACGGCATCTTCATCCTGTCGGCGATCGGCATCGCCTGGACCGACCGGCTGATGTCCGCGCCGCCGAAACCGGCGCACTGACCTCGCGTGCACGGGCTCACGCTTTTCCGGCCGCCGCCACGCGGCCGTCAAGCACGCGGCCGGAGCGGATGCTAGATTGGCAGGTGGGGTGCGCTGGCAGGGACGGGGGAGCCGGACCGGCTGCGCGGGAGAACCACCGCTGCGTATTCATGGCCATCACCGGGGATTAGGGGGAAGCATGTTGCAGGTAACGACATTCGCGAAGGCGCGCCGCATGGCGCCGGTACTGCTGCTGGCCGCGCTGGCCGCCTGTTCCAAGCAGGAGGACGCCGCCCCGGCCACTGCGCCGGCGGCCAAGCCCGCGGCAACGGTGCCGGCCGCACCGCCGGTCTCGGCCAAGGTGCAGTCGATGGGCACCGAGCAGCTGCACGAATCGGCCAGCCAGGCGCTGCGCGAGAACCGCATGTATGCGCCGGCCGGCAACAACGCGGTCGAGTACTACCTGGCGTTGCGCGACAAGCAGCCGGACGACGCCGGGGTGAAGAGCGCGCTGACCGACCTGATGCCGTACACGCTGATCGCCGCCGAGCAGAGCATCAACCGCGAGGACTTCCCGGAAGCGCAGCGGCTGGTCGCGCTGATCGAGAAGATCGACAGCCAGGCGCCGGCATTGCCGCGGCTGAAGCTGGGCGTGAGCAACGGCATGCAGTCCGCGGCGCAACGCAGCCAGGAAGAGACCGACAAGGTCAAGAAGGAGGCCGAACAGAAGGCCAAGCTGTTGGCCGAGCAGCAAAAGCAGGCGCAGCAGCAGGCCAGCGAGGCGCAGGCCGCGCAGCAGATCGCCGCGCAACAGGAAGCCGCGCGCCGCGAGAGCGCGCGCCAGGAAGCCGAGCGCCAGGCCGCCGCCGCGCGCAGCGCGCCGACCCCGGCTCCGGCAGCCGCACAGCCTGCGGCCACGCCACCGCCGGCGGCCGCCACCGCCAGCACCCAATCGCTACGCGCGATCAGCACTCCGGCGCCGCGCTACCCGCCCGAAGCGCTGCGTTCGGGCACCGCAGGCGAAGTGCTGGTGGAGATCACCGTCGGCACCGACGGTTCGGTCACCAGCGCCCGCGTGCTGCGCGCCACCCCGGCACGGGTGTTCGACCGCGAAGCGCTGAACGCGACCAAGCGCTGGCGCTTCGAGCCGGTCAGCGCGCCGGTCACGACGCGGCGCACGTTGGCGTTCAATCCCGGCGGCTAAGAAAAAAAGCCCGGCTCCGCCGGGCTTTTTTTGGGATTAGGGAGTCGGGATTGGGGATTCGTAAAAGCAGCGCAAATGCATCGCTGCAGGAACGCCCTTCGCTCTTACGAATCTCCAATCCCGACTCCCCAATCCCGGCTTCACCCCGATATCGCCAACCGCTCCTGCCGGTAGCGACGCACCGCGGCCAGCCACAGCACCGCGGCCAGGCCGAAGCCGGCGGCCAGGTACACCGCCCAGATCTGCAGGTCGATCGGTTCGCGGCGGATGATCTTCAGCAGCATCTGGTTCTGCGCCAGGAACGGCACCGCGAACTGCCACAGCGTGGTCTTCAGCGGATACACCATCAACGCGTAACCGGGCAGCATCGGCAGCAGCATCAGCCAGGTCATGTGGCTCTGCGCTTCCTTCATGCTCTTGGCCGCGGCGGCCAGCAGGGTCAGCAGCGAGGTGCCGATGAACAGCATCGGCAGCAGCACGAACAGCATCTGCAGCATCGCCACGAAGCTGACGTTGAGCTGGCGGCCGATGCCGCTGGCGACCTGCGCGCTGAGCTTGAACGCGAGCAGGGTCAGCAGCAGCGAGGCCAGCCCGACCACGCACGCGGCGGCGATCTTGCCGCTGACGATGGCGCCGCGCGAGGCCGGCGTGGCCAGCAGCGGCTCCAGCGATTGCCGCTCGCGTTCGCCGGCGGTGGCGTCGAGGATCAGATAGGCGCCACCGATGAACGAGGTGATGCTCAGCAGCACCGGCAGCAGCATCGCCAGCAGCACGCCGCGCTTGGCCTCGGCCGTGGCCAGGTCCTGGACGGCCATGTCCAGCGGCCGCGCCACCTGCGCATCGACGCCGCGCGCCAACAGCCGCAGCGCGCCGACCTGCTGGCTGTACATGCTCAGCGCCGTCTGCACGCGCGTGGTCGGGATGTCGGCATCGCGGCGGGTGCTGTCCTTGATGATCTCCACCAGCGCCGGCCGCCCCTCGCGCCAGGCGTTGGCGTAGTCCTCGTCGATCTTCAGCGCCAGGTCCACGTCCTGGCTGCGGATCGCCGCGGTCAGGTCCTTGGGCGGGGCGACCGCGTTCAGGCCTTGCGCGGCGAGGAACGCGACCAGGTTCGGCGCGCGCTCGCGGCCGATCACCGGGATATTCAGCGGCTTGTCGATCTGGGTCCTGACCCGGCTCTCGGCCAGCGCGCCCATGCCCAGGATCAGCGCCGGATACAGCAGCGGGCCCAGCAGCAGCGCCAGCGCCAGGGTCCGGCGGTCGCGCCCGAGGTCGCGCAATTCCTTGCGCATCACGGTGAAAACGGTTCGAAACAGGCTCATGCGTGCAGTCCCTCGTCGCTGCCGATCGCCTTGACGAAGGCGTCTTCCAGATTGTCTTCGCCGGTCAGGGCGCGCAGTTCGTCGGCCGTGCCGGCGGCCACCACCGTGCCCTTGGCGACGATGACGATGCGATCGCACAGCGCCGCCACCTCCTGCATGATGTGGCTGGAGAAGATCACGCAACGCCCTTCCTCGCGCAGCCCGCGCAGGAAGCCGCGCATCGCGCGGGTAGTCATCACGTCCAGGCCGTTGGTAGGTTCGTCGAGGATCACGTTGCGCGGGTCGTGGACCAGCGCGCGCGCGATCGCGGTCTTGGTGCGCTGGCCCTGGCTGAAGCCCTCGGTCTGGCGGTCGAGGATGTCGTCCATGTCCAGCGCCGCCGACAGCAGCCGCGTGCGCTCGGCGATGCGCGCCGCCGACAGCCCGTGCAGTTCGCCGAAGTAGGCGATGTTCTCGCGCGCGGTCAGGCGCTTGTACACGCCGCGCGCATCGGGCAGCACGCCCAGCGCGCGGCGCACCGCCAGCGGATCGGCGCCGACGTCGATGCCGTCCACGCGCACCTGGCCCTGGTCGGGCGCCATCAGCGTGTACAGCATGCGCAAGGTGGTGGTCTTGCCGGCGCCGTTGGGACCGAGCAGGCCGGTGATCTGGCCGTCGGCGGCTTCGAAGCTGACCCCTTGCACCGCCTGCACGACGCCGGCCTTGGTCTTGAACGCCTTGTGCAGATTGTCGGCGACGATCATGCGCACTCTCCCCTGCGAAACGCTGCGCGGCTCATGGTTCCCATCCGTTGAATGAAGTGAAGGCCGGCACGCCGCTCATCGCGTCCAGGCAGGTGGCGTCGAGCTGCTTGGCATCGGCGTTCTCGAAGAACTGGCTCAGCAGCTTGGGCATGCAGCCCAGGGTCATGGTGCCGTGGCCCTGGCCGCGCACCACCAGGTGGCGGCCGTTGGGCAGGCCCTGCAACACGCGCGCGGCATAGCGCGGCGGGGTCACCGGATCCAGCTCGCCGGAGGTCAGCAGCACCGGCAGTTCGGATTTGAACGGCGCGGTGAAACCGGCCGGGCGCGTCCCGGTCGGCCATGCCGGACAGGCGGCGAAGAACATCTGCGCCACCTCCGGGCCGAGCAGGGTTTCGCCGCCGGCGGCAGGCGGGTGGTAACGGTCGGCATCTTCGGCGCAGATCACCGACCACTGCATGCCGCGGTTCATCTGCCCGTCCAGTTGCTTGCCCATCATCTTCGCCAGCGACATCAGCGGCGCATAGCGTTCGTGCGCGGCCTCGTCCAGCACCAGCGGCAACAGCGACGCGGTCTGCGGCGCGTACGAGAACGAGAACGCCAGGCTGGTGACGGTGTCGGCGGTCACCCGGTCGTGCTTGCTCTCGCCGCTGGCCGGGTCGCGATAGTCCACGTCCGCCGGCGCCTGCCGCAGCCGCTCCACCACCGTGCGCAGCTGCGCGCGGGTGTCGGTGGGAAAACGTTTGGCGCAGGCCGGGGTGGCCCTGCACTGCTCCGATTGCAGCTTGATCGCATCCTCGAAGGTGGTGGCGAATTCGCCGCCGACCACCAGGTCGTTCGGCGCCACGCCGTCGATCACCACGCTGCGGGTGTGCGCCGCATAGCGCGCCGCGTACTGCTGGGCGACGCGGGTGCCGTAGGAGCCGCCGATCAGGTTGAGCTTGTCCGTGCCGAGCGCGGCGCGCACCGCATCCAGGTCGGCGATGGCCTGGGTGGTGGTGTAGTAGCGCGGATCGGCGCGGCCCTGCAGCGACTGCGCGCAACGCCGCGCGTAGTCGAGCAGCTCACTGGCGGTGGGCGCGCGCGCCGGATCGGCCAGCTGCATTTCCTTGCCGTCCGCGCCCAGGCAGGTCAGCGGATTGGACTGGCCGGTGCCGCGCTGGTCGATCAGGAACACGTCGCGGCGCTTGCGGGTTTCGCGCAAGGCCATGTCGACGATGCTGGCCACCTCGGTCGCCGCCTGACCCGGGCCGCCGGCGAGGAAGAACACCGGATCCGGATCGCTGCCGCCCTGGCCGGTGACCGGCAACCAGGCGATGTTGAGTTCGATCTTGCGTCCGCCAGGCACCGCCGGATTCTCCGGCACCGGCATGCGCGTGCATTGCGCCTCGACGTTGTTGGACGCGACCGGACTGGTCAACGTGCAGGGATGGAAGCGCAGCGTGCCGTAGCTGCGCCCCGCATTCTGCGGGGCCGGTCCGTGTCCGCCTTGGCAGGCGGCGAGCAGCAAGGTCGCCGCGACGACGGCGAGCGGTCTGCATGGGTGTCGCATGGTTCGCATCCTTGAGTTCATGGCTTGCAGGATGCCATGCCGGAGCATGGCGTCGTAGGTGACCGATGGCAGGTCGGAAGGGCTACTCGGAATCGTCGAACAGGAACACCTGCTCGATACTGTGCGCGAACAGCCGCGCGATACGGAACGCCAGCGGCAGGCTCGGATCGTACTTGCCGGTTTCCAGCGCGTTGATGGTCTGCCGCGACACGCCCAGCCGCTCGCCCAGCTCGCCCTGCGACCAGCCGCGGGCCTCGCGCAGTTCGCGGATGCGGCTGTTCATTGGTAGCGGCGCGCATTCACGCCCTTGGCGATGCCGTAGGTCGCGCACAGCAGCGGGAACACCCACAGCATCGCCGCCGCTGCCGGCACCGCGATCGTGCCCGCGGCCTGCAGGAAACCGGCGGTCATGTAGCCGCCGGCGACCAGCCCGGCGGCGATGGCGATGGACTCCAGCTCGATGCGCCGCTGCATCTCGTCGGAGTCGCGCACGAAGCGCGCCACCGCACGGATCACCAGCGCCACCAGCAGCGCCGGCAGCAGTGCGATCAGCACCCGCGCCCAGTCCGCCTCCACGCTGCCGAGCAGGCGTCTCCAGCACAGCATCACGCCGACGTAGAGCAGCATCGGCAACCCGAACTCGCGGTAGTAGCGGCGCGCCAGCGCCGGCGGCGCGCTGTCGCGCAGGCTGCCCGGCGACCACCACAGCATCAGCGCCAGGAAGATGCCGCCGATGCACAGCCCGAACCACAGCCCGCGAAAATAGTCGTCGCCGCGCAACAGCCGCAGCCACGGCGTGACCGCGAGCAGCGCGACGCTCACGCCCAGCACCACGATCGCGCTGCGCTTGCAGCGGTTCACGGCCGCGCCCCGACCGCAGCGCCGACCGTCTCTGGCCGGCACCAATCGAATGCCATCACGACGTTTCGCATACATCCCCCTGTCAAGCACGCTTTACAGGAGGATGCGCGCGCCGGTCGCGGCTGTCAAGCGTCCTTTACAGCCGCTGGCGACAGGCGATGCCGTCGCGCAATCCGTCAGAGTCGCAGCGTCGGCGTCGCGCGCGATTGCCGCAACACGCACCTCGGCATCGCGCCGGCAGCTGCATCGTGGCCAGGCACGGAGGCGTTTTCAGACAGTCGCGCAGGACCTCTCTGCGATCGCACTGCGCATCCGTCTCCTTGCGACATCGGCAGCTCCGTCGCGCTGCGATCGCACACAGGCCGCACCCTTGCGTGCGCTCTGCCGTCGCCGCACAAAAGCGCCGGCCAGCAGGCCGACGCCTTCCGAGCCTCGCGGGACCGTCGGCCAGATGGCCTGCCCGCCCGACACCTCGATCCGCTGCGCGTTGACCCAGCGGTTGTCCGGGCCGAGCAGGCTGGCGACCATCGGGCCGATGTCGTCGGGCACGCCCACCCGCCCCAGGGCGGTCATGTCGGCGAACTGCCTGTTCAGATCGGGCAGGTCGCGCACCGCGCCGCCCAGGAAGTCGGTTTCGATCGCGCCCGGGGCCACGGTGTTCACCGCGATGCCGCGGCCACCGAATTCCTTGGCCATGTAGACCGACAGGATCTCGACGGCGCCCTTGGCGGCCGCGTAGGCAGAGAAGCCCGGCATCGATACGCGGGTCAGGCCGGAGGAAAAGTTCACGATGCGGCCGCCATCGGCGATCAGCGGCAGCAGCGCCTGGGTCAGGAAGTACACGCCCTTGACGTGGGTCGCGAACAGCGCGTCGAACTGGGCTTCGGTCGTCTCTGCGAGCATGGCCATCTCGCCATGGCCGGCATTGTTAAGCAGGTGGTCGAAGTCGGTCCGGGACCAGGTGACGGACAGGGCGCTGCGCACTGCGTCGGCGAAAGCGCCGAAGGACGCCACGTCGCTCACGTCCAGCGGCAAGGCCACCGCCTTGCGGCCCATCGCTTCGATTTCGGCGACGACGGCCTTGGCCTGGTCGGCGCCGTTGCGGTAGGTCAGCAGGACATCGCCGCCACGGCGGGCGATGCTGATGGCGGTATTGCGGCCGAGGCCGCGGTTGGCACCGGTGATGAGGGTGATCGACGTCATGGGGATCTCCAGGGGGTGGATGTTGCGGGGTGGAGAAACGATCGGACGGAACGCCCTCGCGCAGTTTCCCGATCCAGCCCATTTCTTGCCTATTCGTCCAGAATTCGCACCAACGAACCTGAAGAACCCCTCATTTACCCGCAAAAACTCAGCGCACCCCTGCCTTTTCTTGCGAATTTCTTGCCCAATCATCCAACTCGATTGTGCCCGCTGCGATCACGCGCTAGGGTCTGCTTATGCCTGCGAATCTGTTGGAAACCGCGCGTCGCTACGCCGATGCGAACGTCGACGAGGCCGGGGTCGCGCGCACGCCCTTGCCCGGGCTTGCGATCCTGCGCGAGACCCGGCCGACGCCATTGCACTACGCCATCTGCAGGCCGCTGGTGGCGCTGGTGCTGCAGGGCAGGAAGCAGGTCACGATGGGCAGCAGCAGCTACGACTTCGGTGCCGGCGAGTCCCTGCTGGTCACCGCGGAAGTGCCCACGGTCAGCCAGATCACCCGTGCCTCGCTCGCCGCGCCCTACTACGCCTGCGTGGTGGAGCTGGATCCGGCCACGATCGCATCGCTGGTGGCCGAGATGGGCACGACCCCTTTCGCGATGGGGTCGCCGGTACGCGTCGATCCGACCGAGGCGGAAGTCGCCGACACCGCGGACAGGCTCATCCGCCTGCTGGACCGCCCCGCGTCGGTCCACGTGCTGGGCCCGCAGTTGCTGCGCGAGCTGCACTACTGGCTGCTGTCGGGGCGGCACGGCGGCGCGATGCGCGCGCTGGGCGTCACCGACAGCCATGCCCGGCGGGTGGGCCGCGCGGTGGCCAGGATCCGCTCGGACTTCGCCAGGCCGTTGCGCATGGAGCAGCTGGCGGACGCGGCGGGAATGAGCCTGTCGACGTTCCACGTGCACTTCCGCGCGATCACCTCGCTGACCCCGCTGCAGTTCCAGAAGCAGCTGCGCCTGATCGAGGCCAGGCGCCTGCTGTTGGCGGAAGGCGCGACGATCGGCAGGGCGGCCTCGGCGGTGGGGTACGAAAGCGTTCCACAGTTCACGCGCGAATACGGCCGCATGTTCGGCATGCCGCCGGGCAAGGACATCAAGGACACCCGGCAACGCCTGACCTCGGCCGCGTAGCCGAGGCGCGGGCCCCGTGCCGAGCAAACGCTGCAGCGCCCGGAGCGATGTCCGGCGCGGGCAGGAAGCGAGCCACCAGGCGCCGGCGTATGGCGAGCGACGGCGCGCAGGCGCTACTTGCTGCTGACGTACTTCTCGCGGCGGATGTGCTGCACCGGCAGACCCGCCTCTTTCAGCGCATCGAAGCAGGCGTCGACCATGTTCGGATTGCCGCACAGATAGGCGATATCGCCGTCGGCCTGCGGCGCGAACTCGCCGAGGAACTGCTGCACGTAGCCGTGGCGCACGTCCGCATGCGGCGCGGCGGGCAGTTCGCGCGAGAAACACGGCACGAAGCGGAAGCGCGGATGCGCGTCGGCGAAGGCGCGGAATTCGTCGCCGTACAGCAGCTCGGCCGGCGTGCGCGCGCCCAGCAGCAGTACCACCTCCGCGCCGCGCTCGGCCATCGCCGCTTCCAGCAGCGGCAACATCGAGCGGTACGGGGTGACGCCGGTACCGGTGGCGATCAGCAGGTAGCGGCGGTTGCTGTCGCCCTGGTTCAGGCAGAAGCGGCCGTACGGACCGCTGGCGCAGACCTGCCCGCCGATCTCCAGGCCTTCGAACAAGGCCGTGGCCGCGCCGCCGGCGACGAAGCTGACCGCAATCTCGACCGTCGCATCGGCCGGCTGCGACGGATCGTGGCGGGTGGCCAGCGAATAGCTGCGCTTGGTGGCGGTGCCGTCGGCGTAGTGGAAGTGCACCTGCACGAACTGGCCGGGCACGAACGGCAGCGGCTGGCCGTCGTCGCGGACGAAGCGGTAGTGGCCGACGGCCGGGGCCAGCATGTGGCGGTCGACCAGTTTCAACGGGAATTGGGCAGGCACGCGGATGCAACAGTCTATGGCCGGGGCCGAGCCCACGAGGTCTTCTATAATAGCGGCTGCATTTCTTCAGCGCCGTCAACAGGGCGCGAAAGGGTCCGCCTTGAATATCGCCTCCCCGCTCCCCTCCCCGGTGCCCGCGCTGCGCGTGCGCGAGCTGCGCAAGACCTACGACAACGGCGTGCAGGCGCTGCACGGCGTGTCGCTGGACGTGCTGCCCGGCGATTTCTTCGCCCTGCTCGGCCCCAACGGCGCCGGCAAGTCCACCCTGATCGGCATCATCAGCTCGCTGGTCAACCTCAGCGCCGGCCAGGTCGAAGTGTTCGGCACCGACCTGACCACCCAGCGCAGCGCGGCGATGCGCCTGCTCGGCCTGGTCCCGCAGGAGATCAACTTCAACCTGTTCGAGAAGCCCTTCGACATCCTGGTCAACTACGCCGGGTTCTACGGCATGCCGCGCGCGCAGGCCGAGCACCAGGCCGAAGTGGAGCTCAAGCGCGCGCACCTGTGGGACAAGGCGCAGGTGATGAGCCGCACCCTGTCCGGCGGCATGAAGCGGCGGCTGATGATCGCCCGCGCGATGATGACCCAGCCGCGCCTGCTGATCCTGGACGAACCCACCGCCGGCGTGGACATCGAGATCCGCCGCGACATGTGGCGCGTGCTGCGCGAGATCAACGGCGCCGGCACCACCATCATCCTGACCACGCACTACCTGGAGGAAGCGGAGAGCCTGTGCCGCAACCTGGCGATCATCGACCGCGGCCGCATCGTCGAACAGGGCCCGATGCGCGAACTGCTGGCCAAGCTCGACGTGGAAGGCTTCCTGCTCGACATCGACGGCGAACTGCCGGCACAGCTGCCGGCGATCGAGGGCACCACCCTGCTCGCGCAGGACGCGCATACGCTGGACCTGGACATGCCGCGGGCGATGGACCTCAACCGCGTGTTCGCCGCGCTCGGCAGCGCCGGCATCCGCGTGCGCTCGATGCGCACCAAGAGCAACCGCCTGGAGGAGCTGTTCGTGCGCCTCACCGGGGACAACCGGGACGGCGCAAGCGGCCCGGCCTCGGCGCCGGACTCGCCGAAGCAGCCGCCCGCCGCCGCCTGACCCCTCTTTCGCTGGACGCCAATGAACACCACCGCCAAACCGCAATCCCTCCTCCCCGAGACCACGCCGGCCCAGCGCAACTGGGTCGCGCTGGGCACCGTGGTGCGCCGCGAGGTCAAGCGCATCCTGCGCATCTGGGGCCAGACCCTGGTGCCGCCGGCGATCACCATGACCCTGTACTTCCTGATCTTCGGCGGGCTGATCGGCTCGCGCGTGGGCGACATGGGCGGCTACAGCTACATGCAGTTCATCGTCCCCGGCCTGGTGATGATGAGCGTGATCCAGAACAGCTACGGCAACATCAGCTCCAGTTTCTTCGGCGCCAAGTTCGGCCGCCACGTCGAGGAACTGCTGGTCAGCCCGATGCCGAACTGGGTGATCCTGTGGGGCTACGTGGCCGGCGCGGTGCTGCGCGGACTGATGGTCGGCGTGCTGGTGCTGATCATCGCCATGTTCTTCACCCCGGTGCGCATCCCGCACCCGCTGGTGACGCTGACCACGGTGCTGCTGGGCGCGACGATCTTCTCGCTGGCCGGCTTCATCAACGCCGTCTACGCGAAGAAGTTCGACGACGTCGCCATCGTGCCGACCTTCATCCTGACCCCGCTGACCTACCTGGGCGGCGTGTTCTATTCGGTGAAGCTGCTGCCCGGCTGGGCCGAGGCCGCCACCCATGCCAACCCGATCTTCTACATGGTCAACGCCTTCCGCTACGGCCTGCTCGGCAGCAGCGACGTGCCGGTGTGGGTGGCCTACGCGCTGATGCTGGGCTTCGTCGCGGTGCTCAGCGCGCTGGCGCTGTGGCTGCTGCGGCGTGGGGTGGGATTGCGTAGTTGAGCATGCGCCGCGCCACAGGCGCATTGCCGCTGTGGCTGCTGTGCGGCTTTGTCGCGGCGGCAACGCCCGCCGCTTGCGCGGCCGGTCAGGATCCGGTCGTGCCGGACGCCGACAGGCTGTACCGCCACGCCCAGGCCGATGGCGTGCAGCTGGCGCAGGCGCGTTACTGCGGTCTGCAGCGGACCGAGTTCGTTCGCTTCGCAGAAGCCCTGCAACACGCCGCGCGTGAGCGCGCGCTGGCTGCGAACGCCGACTTCGATGTGGCCGAGAACAGTGCGGCGATGAAGGCCGGCTTCGACGATTTCCGCCAGTTGATGGCCACCATCGACGCGCAAGACGACGGCCACGACCCTGTGCAACGCCAAGCGCACGAACAGGAGCAGTGCGCCGAAGTGCGCACCGACATCGAGGCGCTGATCGGCCCACTACCCAAGCAGGAAGCCAAGGACTAGCTTCGCCCTGCAGATCGGATTTTCCCTCACCACCCAAAGGCTCTAGCAGATGCGCATCCTGATCCTCGGCGCCGGCGCGACCGGCGGCTACTTCGGCGGACGCCTGGCCCAGGCCGGCGTCGATGTCACCTTCCTGGTCCGCCCGGCGCGGGCCGCGCGCCTGCAGCGCGACAGCTTGCGCATCCGCAGCCCGCGCGGCGATGCCGACATCGCGGTGACCACGCTGACCGCCGATACCTTGCCGGCAACGGCCGCCGCACAGCCATTCGACCTGGTGATCCTCAGCTGCAAGGCCTACGATCTGGACAGCGCGTTGGACGCGCTGGCGCCGGCGATGAGCCGCGACACCGCGTTGCTGCCGATCCTCAACGGCCTGCGCCACTATCCGCTGCTGGACACGCGCTTCGGGGCCGAACGCGTGTTCGGCGGGCTGTGCTTCATCAGCGCCACGCTGGGCGCGGACGGCAGCGTCCAGCACCTGGGCAAGCCGGCCTCGCTGACCTTCGGCGAGCGCGACGGGCGCGGCGCCGACAGCGCGCGCGTGCGCGACCTGGCCGCGGCCTGCGCGCAGGCCGGCATCGACCACCTGGCCGCGCCGCGGATCGCGCAGGAGCAGTGGATCAAGTACACCTTCCTGACCGCGCTGGCCGCGGCCACCTGCCTGATGCGCGCGCCGACCGGCCGCATCGTCGCCAGCGACGACGGCGTGGCCCTGCTGCGCGGGCTGTATGCCGAATGCACGGCGGTCGCCGCCGCCGCGGGCGAACCGGTGCCGGAAGCGGCGCAGGCCAACGCGCTGCAGCTGCTGACCCAGCCCGGCTCGCCGATGAAGGCGTCGATGCTGCGCGACCTGGAAGCCGGGCAGCAGGTGGAAGCGCAGCACATCGTCGGCGACATGCTGGCCCGCGCCCGCGCCGCCGGCCATGCCGCACCGTGGCTGCTGGCCGCGTACTGCCACCTGCAGGCTTACCAGGCCGGGTTGGCGCAAGGCTGAAGGCATGGCGGCGGGCGACGCCGCCACAGTGACGCGCCTCGCAGCGGGGCGGCTCACGCTCTGCAGGCGCACCGCCATGCGCCGGCATGCGTGTGGTGCGAGCGGGCCCGGCCGCGACACGCGTCGCCATGGCGCTGTCCGGCCGACACGCGTCGGGACTGAAGTCCCTCCCACAACGCACCCCGCCCGGCCTGCCATCGCGCGTGCAGGAATGGTTGCACCGCGACAGGCACTTACTCCGGTCACCGGGGACGCGAGGACGCGCCGAAGCCGATGCCCGAGGCCATCCACCGCCGCCGCTGCAATCCCCTGATCAGCCTGACCGGGCAGCGCAATCCGCCAAGCGGCAGCCGCCTCCGGGCACCGCGGAACGCATTGCGTGCCTGGGAGTCCTCGGCTGCGGCAGGTCCGCCCCGTCCATCGCGCCTCTTCGCGCGCCGCTGACGCCCGCCCCGCCTATGCTCGCCGACCTGACCACGGCGAGCGGCGATGAAGTTCATGGAAAAACTATTCCGCGGCGGCCATTTCCTGATCATCCTGCTGTTCCTGCTGTGCGCCGCCGGCCTGGTGGCGATGGCGGTGCTGGAGCTGTGGCACGGCCTCACCCCCGGCGGCGACCTGGTGATCCGCGACCGCTTCAACGTAGTGCTGGAGGCGATCGGCCTGCTCACCGTGGCGCTGGTGACGCTGGAACTGGGCCAGACCATCTTCGAGGAAGAAGTGCAGCGCGACGTCAAGATCAGCGGCCCGACGCGCGTGCGCCGCTACCTGTCGCGGTTCTTCGTGGTCATCGTCATCGCGCTGGCGATCGAGACGCTGGTCTCGGTGTTCGAACTGATGCACGACGACCCGGCCAAGCTGCCCTACGCCACCGCGGTCGGCCTGTGCGCGGCGCTGCTGCTGATCGCCTGGGGCGTGTTCGTCAAGCTCAACCGCAGCGCCGAGGAACTGGAACCGGAAGCGATGGCCGAGGCCAAGCGCGAGGACGCGCAGATCGAATAGCGCGGATCGGCGCCACGCAAAACCAGCGCAGCGACAGGCCATGAACCCTGTAGGAGCGGCTTCAGCCGCGACAGGCGCTATCGGTAGTGCCGGTCGCGGCTGAAGCCGCTCCTACAGGATCTCGCGAGCGCAAACGACCGCGATCGACTGCTGCGGCAGCGCACGTGCCGCCAGCATTCGGTCCGCATCGCCACGCACAACGGCGATAGCCGCAGCCGGGCGGCGGACTGCGCTCACGCGGCGTCGGGCAAGCGGAAGAACCCGCGCGCGGTGGCGGTGGTCGCCGCCGCGGTCGCCGCCACGTCCTCGCCGCGGTCGCGCGCCAGTTCCTCGACGATGTGCGCCAGGAACGCCGGTTCGTTGCGCCGGTCCTTCGGCAGCGGCTTGAGCGTGCGCGGCAGCAGGTACGGCGCGTCGGTCTCGATCATCAGCCGCGATGCCGGGATGTTCCTGACCAGCTCGCGCAGATGCGCGCCGCGGCGTTCGTCGCACAGCCAGCCGGTGATGCCGATGTGCCAGTCGCGGTCCAGGTAATCGAACAGCTCCTCGCGGGTGCCGGTGAAGCAGTGCACCACCGCCGGGCCGAGCTTGCCGTCGAACTGGCGCATCAACGCCAGGAAATCCGCATGCGCGTCGCGCTGGTGCAGGAACAGCGGCTTGCCGGTGTCGGCGGCCAGCTGCAGCTGGCGCTCGAAGGCGCGGTGCTGCGCCGGGCGCGGCGCCAGGTCGCGGAAGTAGTCCAGCCCGCACTCGCCCACCGCCACCACCTCGGCATGCGCATGCAACGCGCGCAGTTCGGCGTCGCACTCGGCGGTGTACTCGAGCGCGTGGTGCGGATGCACGCCCGCGGTGGCGTAGAGGAAACCGGGGTGCTGCTGCGCCAGCTGCAACGCCAACGGCGAGTGCTCGCGGCTGGCGCCGGTCACCACCAACTGCGCGACGCCGGCGTCGCGGGCGCGCTGCAGCACCGCGTCGCGGTCGCGATCGAAGGAGTCGTGGGTGAGGTTGGCGCCGATATCGATCAGAGTCATGCGGAGATGCCGAGGAAGCCGGGCAGGAAAGCGGGAGATTGTACGGGGCCGGCGCTAACCGCGAGAGGCGCGCGCTCTACAGCGGCGCGGCCGATCCGTATCCTTGGCCGATGGCCTCTCCCGTTTTTCCGATCGACCCGCTGCTGCCGCAGATCCGCGACAGCCTCGCCGCGCACCCGCGGCTGGTGCTGGAAGCCCCGCCCGGCGCCGGCAAGACCACCCAGGTGCCGCCGGCGCTGCTGGACGCGCCGTGGCTACAGGGCCGCCGCATCGTGATGCTGGAGCCGCGCCGGGTCGCCGCGCGCAGCGCCGCCACGTTCATGGCCCGGCAGCGCGGCGAGGCGCCGGGCGAGACCGTGGGTTACCGCATCCGCTTCGAGAACAAGGTGTCCGCGCGCACCCGCATCGAAGTGGTCACCGAAGGCATCCTGACCCGGATGCTGCAGGACGACCCGATGCTCGACGGCGTCGGCGCGCTGCTGTTCGACGAATTCCACGAACGCCACCTGGCCGCCGACCTGGGCCTGGCGCTGGCGCTGGACGTGCAGGCGCAGGTGCGCGAGGACCTGCGCATCGTGGTGATGTCGGCGACGCTGGACGGCGAACGCCTGGCGCAGTTCCTGGACGCGCCGCGGCTGTCCAGTGCCGGCCGCAGCTATCCGGTGGAGATCGCGCATTTCCCGGCGCGGCGCGAGGAGGCATTGGAAGCGCAGACCCGCCGCGCCATCGACCATGCGCTGCAGCAGCATCCCGGCGACGTGCTGGTGTTCCTGCCTGGGCAACGCGAGATCGCGCGGGTGCAGGCGGCGTTGGAGGCGGCCGGGGTGGGGCTGGGCGTGCCCACATCGGGGGCCGCTTCTGGCGCCCTCGCCGCCGGCACCGCCTCGGGCGCACCCTCATCCGACGCTGCGCGCCACCTTCTCCCGGGGGGAGAAGGCAGCGGTGTCGACGTGTTGCCGTTGCATGGCGAACTGCCGGTCGAACAGCAGGCAAAGGTGCTGCAGCCCGATCCGCACGGCCGCCGCCGCGTGGTGCTGGCGACCAACGTGGCCGAATCCTCGGTGACCCTGCCCGGCGTGCGCGTGGTGATCGATGCCGGGCTGGCGCGCGAGCCGCACTACGATCCCAACAGCGGTTTCTCGCGGCTGGACGTGACCGCCATCGCCCAGGCCTCGGCCGACCAACGCGCCGGCCGTGCCGGCCGTGTCGCCGCCGGCTGGGCGTACCGGCTGTGGCCGCAGTCGCAGCGCCTGGAGGCGCAGCGCCGCGCGGAAATGCTGCAGGTGGAGCTGGCCGGGCTGGCGCTGGAACTGGCGGCCTGGGGCAGCGACGCGTTGCGCTTCGTCGATCCACCGCCGGTCGGCGCGCTGGCCGCCGCGCGCGAACTGCTGCAGCGGCTGGGCGCCTTGAGCGAAAACCATGCGATCACCGCGGCCGGGCGGCGCATGTTGGCGCTGGGCACCCATCCGCGGCTGGCGGCGATGCTGCTGGCCGCGCCGGATGCGCGGGCGCAGGCGCTGGCCTGCGACCTGGCCGCGCTGGTCGAGGCGCGCGATCCGCTGCGCCAGGGCGGCGACGCGCTGGCGGCGCGCTGGCGCGCACTGGCCGGGTTCCGCCGCGGCCGCGCCCCGCACGACGCCAACCGCGGCGGCCTGGCCGCGATCGATGCGGCCGCGAAGCAATGGCGGCGGCGCCTGCGCAGCGACGCCGCCGCGCCGGACAGCGTGGAAGCGCACGAACTCGGCGACCTGCTGGCCCATGCCTTCCCCGACCGCATCGCCACCCGCCATCCGGCCGATCCGTTGCGCTATCTGCTGGCCAACGGCCGCAGCGCACGCCTGTTCGAGCACAGCGACCTGCGCGGCGAGCCGTGGCTGGTCGCCACCGAACTGCGCTACGAAGCCAAGGACGCGCTGCTGCTGCGCGCCGCGCCGGTGGACGAGGCGCGGCTGCGCGCGGATTTCCCGCAGCGCTTCGTGCAGCAGGACGTGGTGCGCTGGGACGCCGAGCGGCGCGCGTTGAGCGCGCTGCGCGAAACCCGCTTCGACCGCATCGTGCTCGACAGCCGCCCCGCCGGCCGCGTCGATCCGGCGCATGCGGCGGCGGCGCTGACCGAGGCGGTACGCGAACTCGGCCTGCAGGCGCTGCCGTGGAGCGAGCCGCTGACCCAATGGCGCGCGCGTGCGGTCGCGCTGCGCACGTGGATGCCGGAGCTGGGCTTGCCCGATCTCGGCGACGCCGCGCTGCTGGAAGGCCTGGACGGTTGGCTGCGCCCGGCCTTCGCCGGCAAGACCCGGCTCGATGCGCTCGGCGAAGACGACCTCGGCGAGGCGCTGAAGTCGCTGCTGCCGTGGGACCAGCGGCAGGCCGTCGATCGCCACGCGCCGACGCGGATCACGGTGCCCTCGGGCATGGAGCGGCGCATCGACTACGCGCTCGACCACGCCGGCCAACCGCAACCGCCGGTGTTGGCGGTGAAGCTGCAGGAACTGTTCGGGCTGGCCGACACCCCGCGCGTCGCCGACGGCCGCGTGCCGCTGCTGCTGCACCTGCTCTCGCCCGGCGGGCGCCCGCTCCAGGTGACCCAGGACCTGCGCAACTTCTGGTCCAGCACCTATCCGGAAGTGAAAAAGGAAATGAAGGGCCGCTATCCGCGCCACCCGTGGCCGGACGACCCGTGGACCGCCACCGCCAGCCATCGCGCGAAGCCGCGCGGCACTTGAGCACGGCGGCCGCCATCGCGCTGCAGGTTTGCGGCCGTCGCAGACGGGCAACAGCGGCGAAGAGGACGTTCCGTCTGCACGCCGCGTTTCCGAAGGTCCGACGCAAGCACGCCGGATGCACCGATGCAGGCGAGCACCGCCTCGCCC
This sequence comes from Xanthomonas bonasiae, assembly GCF_017163705.1. GTDB lineage: Bacteria > Pseudomonadota > Gammaproteobacteria > Xanthomonadales > Xanthomonadaceae > Xanthomonas_A > Xanthomonas_A bonasiae. The sequence goes on along the minus strand of NZ_JAFIWB010000005.1, from coordinate 145,539 downwards.
GCCGTCCCTGCCCGTGGATGGCGAAGGCGATGGACCCGGCGCGAACGCTGCGCTGATCGACGTCGCCCGCGGCAACGTCGCGCCAGCGCCACGGCGTGCGGTCCCGTCGAGACATCCCCACCGTGGCGATCGCAACCGCACCGGCCACCGCACCCGAACCGGCCGCGCATTCAGCCGGCAGACGACTCCACGCCGGCGCGCTAACGCGGTCTATACGGTACCCGGGGGACACTGCGGTCCTTATTCCTGCCAGTAGGGACGCCCCCATGAGCAAGCTGACCATCATCACCGACCGCGCGCTGGATCTCGCCAGCCATGCCGGCGACAGCCTCCGTCACATCGGGCCGCAGGCCAACAAGTGGCTGCAGTCCGGCGCCGCCATGGGCGCGCTGAAGACCGGTGCGGCGCTGGGTGCGGTGAAGACCGGCACCAAGGTCGCGCGGACGGCGGTGCGCCGCAATCCGGTCATCGCGATCGCCGCCGCGGCGGTGGGCGTGGGCCTGCTCGGGTATGCGATCTACCGCAAGCGCCAGCGCGACAACAACGCGCCGATCGAAGGCGATTCGCAGCGCATCGAAGCCAGCAAGCGCGGCAACGCCGGTGCCCGTCGTTCGGCGGCGCGCACCTCGCGCCGTGCCGCGGCGGCGCAGGACGCCACCGAAGAATAAGCATTGCAGCAGCGGCGCCGCGACAGCGACGACGGCAGCGCCATCGAAACAGCGGTCGGATGCATCCGGCCGCTGTTTTCGTTTACAGGCAGCGGACGACGTGGTGTCCAAGCGATCTGCAGCGCGACGACGAAGCCGCCGCGACGGCGATCGTCGAGCGCCTGCGGACACGCCACGCGGCAAGTGCGCGCCTCAATCCGGAATTCGCGACCACCGGCTCCGTTCCTGTCGGAGCGGCTTCAGCCGCGACAGGGCTACCGGTAAAGCGTCGCGGCTGAAGCCGCTCCTACACGGGGGCGTTGCCCACATGGCTTACAGCGCCCGCCACGCGCCCGGCGCCAACCCCTCCAGCCGGTGCGCGCCGATCGCCGCGCGGACCAGGCGCAAGGTCGGCAAGCCGACCGCGGCCGTCATGCGCCGCACCTGGCGATTGCGCCCTTCGCGCAGCACGATCTGCAGCCAGGCATCGGGCACCGTCTTGCGGAAGCGCACCGGCGGGTCGCGCGGCCACAGGTCCGGCGCCGTCTCCAGTACGCTGGCCTGTGCCGGCGCGGTCGGTCCGTCGTTCAATACCACGCCATCGCGCAGGCGCTGCAACTGTTCGGGCTGCGGCACGCCTTCCACCTGCACCCAGTACGTCTTCGGTTGCTTGTGCCGCGGATCGGTGTAGCGGTGCGCCAGCGCGCCGTCGTCGGTGAGCAGCAGCAGGCCTTCGCTGTCGTAGTCCAGCCGCCCCGCCGCGTACACGTCGGCGGGCAGGCCGAACCCGGCCAGCGTGCGCCGCGGCGGGTCGCTGCGATCGGTGAACTGGCACAGCACATTGAACGGCTTGTTGAACGCGATCAGCATGGAAGCGGAGATTGGGGAAAAGGGATTCGGGATTGGCCACGCAACGACGGCGCGCGCGGCGCGGGTAATTCTCCCACGCCGGTTTTCCTTTCCCGCTGCCCGCGCCGCCGTTCTCAGCGCTTGACGAACTTCAGCGTCATCCGGTCGCTCTCGCCGATCGCCTTGTACTTGGCATCGTCGGCGGCATCGTGGCTGTTGCTCGGCGGCAGCGTCCACACGCCGCCCGGATAGTCCTTGGTGTCGCGCGGGTTGGCGTTGACCTCGCTCTTGCCGGCCAGTTTGAAGCCGGCCGCCTCGGCCATCGCGATCACCTGCGCCTGGCCGACGTAACCGCTCTTGTCGTCGGCCGGCACGTCGGCCTTGGCCCGGTGCTCGACCACGCCGAGCACGCCGCCGGGCTTGAGCACCGCGTAGAAGCCCTTGAACATGCCCTCGGCCTGGCCGGACATGCGCCAGTTGTGCACGTTGCGGAAGGTCAGCACCAGATCGGCCGAGCCGGCCGGACCAAACACCGGCGCGGTCGGCGAATACGCCACCAGCTTGGCGCGGTCGTACTGCGCCGGCGCGGCGGCGAACTTCTGCTCCAGCGTCGCGCGCGCCTTCTGCTGATACTCGCGGCCGCGCCCTTCCGGCACTGCCGTCGGATCGACCACCGCGGCGATGTACTGGCCGCGCTCGCGCAGGTACGGCGCCAGGATTTCCGAATACCAGCCGCCGCCCGGGGTGATCTCGATCACCGTCTGGGTCGGCTTGATGCCGAAGAACGCCAGGGTCTGTCCGGGGTGGCGATAGGCGTCGCGCTCGGCGTAGACGCGGTCGCGCCAGCTGCCGTCGATGGCCTTCTGCAAGGCCGCATCCGGCGCCGGCAGGCTGGCGCTGTCGGCAGGCTTGATCGCCTGCGCGTTCGGGATCGCCAGCGTCGCGGCAATGGCAAGGGTACAAGCGCAGGCAAGCGTGGTGCGAAGGCTCATGGCGTACGTCCGTTGTCGGTGTGACGCGAGCCTAGCACGCATGCGCGCACGCCCGAATGTTGTCTTCGCGTTAGCCCGAATCACGCAAACGGAACGCTGTTTTCGCGACCATCGCCCCGATACCGAAACCTCGGACGACTATCCTGTCGCCCTTCCCCACAGCGGAGCGTTCCCCATGCTGCACACGCGCGAACTCGGCCGTTCCGGCCTGCACGCGGCGCCGCTCGCCTTCGGCGGCAATGTGTTCGGCTGGAGTGCCGACGCCAAGACCTCCTTCGCCTTGCTCGACGCCTTCGTCGAAGCGGGCTTCAACCTGATCGATACCGCCGATGCGTACGCGGCCTGGGTGCCCGGCAACCGCGGCGGCGAATCGGAAACCATCATCGGCCAGTGGCTCAAGCGCAGCGGCAAGCGCGACAAGGTGCTGATCGCGACCAAGGTCGGCAAGTGGGCCGAACGCCCGGGCCTGGCCGCCGACAACATCGCCGCGGCGGTGGACGAATCGCTGCAGCGCCTGCAGACCGACGTGATCGATCTGTACCAGGCCCACGAGGACGACGAATCGGTGCCGCTGGAAGCCTCGCTGGCCGCGTTCGGGCGGCTGATCGAGCAAGGCAAGGTGCGCGCGATCGGTGCCTCCAACTACAGCGCCGAACGCCTGGCCGAAGCGTTGAAGGTGTCGGCGCAGTACGGATTGCCGCGCTACGAGACGCTGCAGCCCGAATACAACCTGTACGACCGCGCCGGCTACGAGGCCGGCCTGGAACCGCTGGTGCGCGAACAGGGACTGGGCACGCTCTGCTACTACGCGCTGGCCCGCGGGTTCCTCAGCGGCAAGTACCGCAGTCCCGCCGATGCGGCGAAGAGCCAGGCGCGCGGCGACAGCGTGATCGCGCGCTACCTCAACGCGCGCGGCCTGCGCATCCTCGCCGCGCTCGACGACATCGCCGGCAAGCATTCGGCCACGCCGACCCAGGTCGCCCTGGCGTGGCTGATCGCGCGCCCCGGCATCGCCGCGCCGATCGCCAGCGCCACCAGCATCGAGCAGTTGCAGCAGTTGTTGGCCGCCGCGCGCCTGGCGCTGTCGGCCGAGGACATCGCGCAACTGGATACCGCCAGCAAGGAAACCGTATGAGCACCGCTTCCCATACCACCCGCGTGGTCCTCGCCTCGCGTCCGCAAGGCGCGCCGACCGCGGAGAATTTCCGCATCGAACAGGCGCCACTGGCCGTGCCCGGTCCCGGCCAGGTGCTGCTGCGCAACCGCTGGCTGTCGCTGGATCCGTACATGCGCGGACGCATGAGCGATGCGCCCTCGTACGCGCCGCCGGTGCAGCTGGGCGAGGTGATGGTCGGCAGCACCGTCGCCGAGGTGCTGGAATCGCACCATCCCGACCTCAAGCCCGGCGACCTGGTGCTGGTGCAGAGCGGCGGCTGGCAGACCCACCTGGTGGCCGACGGCGCCGGCCTGCGGCGCAAGCTCGATCCGCACTCGCCGCTGCCGCCGAGCACCGCGCTCGGCGTCTACGGCATGCCCGGTTTCACCGCCTACGCCGGCCTGCACGAAATCGGCAAGCCGCAGAGCGGCGAGACCGTCGTGGTCGCCGCCGCCACCGGCCCGGTCGGCGCCAGCGTGGCGCAGATCGCCAGGTTGCGCGGCGCGAAGGTGATCGCCATCGCCGGCGGCGCCGAGAAGTGCCGCTACCTGCGCGAGGAATTGGGCCTGGACGTGGCGCTGGACCATCGTGCTGCGGACTTCGCCGAGCAACTGCGCGCCGCCGCGACAGACGGCATCGACGTGTACTTCGAGAACGTCGGTGGCCACGTGTTCGATGCGGTGCTGCCGCTGCTCAACGATTTCGCGCGGGTGCCGGTGTGCGGCACCGTCGCCACCTACAACAACAAGGGCGAACAGCCGCCCGGGCCGGACCGCCTGCCGGCGCTGATGAACCAGGTGCTGCGCCAGCGGCTGACCCTGCGCGGCTTCATCGTCGGCGATTTCGTCAAGCTCTATCCCGAGTTCCTGCGCGAGATGGGCGCGTGGCTGGCCGACGGCCGCGTGCGCTACCGCGAGCATGTCGTGCAGGGGCTGGAGAACGCGCCGCAGGCCTTCATCGACATGCTCGGCGGCGGCAATTTCGGCAAGCTGGTGTGCAGCTGGATGAAAGCCGGGATTAGGGATTGGGGATGGGACAGCCAGCGCTGCGCGGTCGGGATCGCGCGGCGCTTGTCTGTGCAGCCCTGACCGCGTCTATTGCAACAGGAAGCGCAGCAGCGCGTCGTTGAAGGCGTGCGGCGATTCCACATTGCACAGGTGCCGGCCATGCACCTGGGCGAAGCTGCCGCGCGCCGCCTGCGCGGCGATCGCCTGCAGATCGGCCGGCGGGCAGACCGGATCGTCGTGTCCGGCCAGCGCCAGCAGCGGCGTGGCGATCTCGCCCAGGACCTCGCGGAAATCGGCGCTGGCCAGCGCCTCGCAGCAGGCCGCATAGGCCTGCGCATCGGTGCTCAGGAAGCTCGCCAGGATCGCCTCGACCGTTGCCGGCTGCATCTCGGCGAAGGCCGGGGTGAACCAGCGCTCGCGGGTGCCGGCGAGCAACGACGCCAGTCCGTCGGCCTGTACCTGCGCGATGCGCGCCTGCCAGCCATCCTCGGTGCCGATCCTGGCCGCGGTCGCGCACACGGTGAGCGTGTGCAGGCGCGCGCCGGCGTGAACGCCCAGCCATTGCCCGGTCAGCCCGCCGATCGACAGGCCGCAGAAATGGGTGCGCTCGACCGCCAGCGCATCGAGCAACGCCAGGACGTCGCCGGCCAGCGCCTCGATCCGATACGGTCCAGGCGCGACGCTCGAGGCGCCGTGGCCGCGGCGGTCGTAGCGCAGCACCCGGTAGTACGGTGCCAGCGCGTCGATCTGCGCGTCCCACATGTGCAGGTCGGTGCCGAGCGAATTGCAGAAGGTCAGCCATGGGCGGCCTTCGCTGCCGTCGATGCGGTAATGCAGGCGATGCGTCGGAAGTTCGAGGAAGGGCATGGCGGCGGGGTCGGCTGGGAAGGGCGCGCGACCGATGGCCGCTACCGGAGTCTAGCTCCCTAGCGCCTTGCCAGCATGCTCCAAGCGCGCACCGCCGGGTGTTCGCTACAGCAAGCCGGCACAGAACTCTTGAGGCGCATGCGCGACCGACTGCACGTGCGGCCCACACCGACATCCAATTCGCCACCCTGTGTCGGCGCCGGACAACAAGGAAATCCGTGCGACGACGGCACCACGACCACACGCACCGCGTCGCTGCGACAACACACCTCGTGCGTGCCGCAGCGACGCATCGCCGCGATGTCCCGGATCCTGGCCTATCTCACTTGGTCGCCGGATCCCAATGCTCCTGGATCTTGCCGTTCTGGATGCGGAACATGTCGAACCAGGTGGTCGTATAGGTCTTGGTCGCGTCCTTGGGATCGGGCAACGTGCGCACCGATACCAGGGTCACGTAGTCCCCCTCGGCGAGGATCGCCACCAGCGGCAGCTGCACGCGCGGCTTGATCGGCTGCGGTTTGACGAAGGCGGTCAGGAACTGCAGGAATGCGTCGCGGCCGTTGGCCACGGTCGGATTGTGCTGGATATAGTCCTTGGCCATGTACATCGGCGCGTACTCGGTGTGCCCGGCTTCGAACACGATGCGCCAGAAGTCGTAGACCAGGCGCTTGTTCGCCTCGGTGCGCCAATCCGAGCCCTGCAGCAGCTGCTGGTGGTTGGGATTGGCGGTGACCGCGGTTTGCGCGAATGCGGAAACGGCGGGGAACGCGAGCAGCAATGCGAGCAGAGACGCATGCAGGCGAATTTTCATTTCGATGACTCCGTCGGGGGAAGTGGCTTGATCGCTGGCGCCATCCAGTAACCGGAAAGTAAGTGATTGGCCGCTGGAGGACGCACCGCGAGCCTAGCAGTGCGCATTGCGCCAGGTCGGGCATCGCCCGGAGAAAATGCGGCCATTTCCCGATGATTTTTTTCGCTTTGCGGAGCCGGCCACAGTAACCAAAACACCAGAATTGGAAACGCCTCTTCGAGGATTGCGAATCTGCCGAGGACTGCTGACGCGCGGCGCAGCGATCGAGGCATTGGCGAGAGAGACAAAAATAATTCGATAAACCCCTTGCGCAACGAAAACAACGCAGGTAATGTGCGCGCCCATCAGCCGACACGTTCGGCAACGACGACTCCGACGATCATGACCTTCCGCCCCTTCACCGCACATCTGCCCGGCCTGCAGCGCAAAACGCGCGCAGCGGTCCTGCGTGCGCAGCGCGATGCCGCGCTGCGGCTGGATTGCGCCACCTGATCGACTGATCGCCCGTTGCGGAGATCGGTTGCATCGATCTCCGAGGAACGCGAACGCCCTCGGACACCATGCCGGGGGCGTTTTGCTTTGCGCGTTCGCATGCCATGTGTTTTGTTTTTGTCGATCCAACATCCCAGGCACCCGGGCATGGAATGCCCGGAAACAGGGAAGTTTCGCTCGCGAGGCGCGCAAGCGCTGCGTCCAGGTGCCGGACGCGGGCGGCGGGAATGGAATCGACGCAGGAATTGCCGTTTCGAAAGAGGCGGCAATGGGAAACTGCACTTAATGGTCGCTAGCGGTACGGGATGCCATTCCCGTCCGGTGCGCACGGCGCTGCCGTCGCGTATGCCTGCGGCCGGGATGTGCAATTTCCACCAGACGTTAGCTCAGAGGTAGAGCGGTGGCTTGTCCACGTGTCGCCGGTTCGACTCCGGCACGTCGCTTTTGGATAGCTCAATTGGTAGAGCATCGGAACCTTAATCCGAGTGTCGCGGGTTCGAATCCCGCTCCGAGAACCATGACCTGTCACGTCATGTGCAATACCGGGCGCAAGCCCAGCAAGTCGCGCCGCGCGGGACACGCCGCACGCATCGCCACCGGCGCTGCGTAACGCATGCACCGCAGCGCCGCTGCCGCCGCCACGCCGCCCTGGACGTGCGCGCCTGCGCCGACGGTCGCATCGCAATGCAGCGCGATGCCGACGACACGCGCCGGCCTCCGCACCGACAGCGCCCACTGGCCGCCGTGGCGACGTCGTGCGCGCACTTGCATTTCTCTTGCAGCGTTGCGGCGCCCATGGCGCTCGCAACGTGGCGTCCTCGCGCTCGTCGGTCCGGCGCGGCGATTTCATCCACAGGACCGGATCACCAGAGCCACACAAGGAGAACGTGCCATGTTCTGGACCAAGCGGGTCGTGATCGGCGATAGCGAGCGCGGCCTGATGTATCGCAACCGGCGTTTCGAGCGCGTGCTCGCGCCCGGCGTCTACCGTCTGTTCGATCCGTCGCGGCGGATCGACGTGAAGACCTGCAATATCGCCGTGCCGGACTACGCCGGCGCCGATGCCGATGCGTTGATCGCGCGCCTGGGCGCACAGCTGCACGAGGCCTTCGTGTTGGCCGACCTGGGCAGCGACGAAGTCGGCCTGGTGTTCAAGCAGGGCAAGCTCGAAGACGTGCTGGCGCCCGGCACGCGCCGGCTGTACTGGCGCGGGCTGATCGCGGTGGAGGTGATGCGTCTGCCGCTGGGCGAGAGCCTGGCGGTGCCGGCGGATGTCGCCCAGCGCCTGCGCCAGCTCGGCCTGCTGTCGCGTTTCGCGGTGGCGCTGGACGTTCCGGCCGAGTCAGCGGGACTGGTGTTCGTCGATGGGCGCCTGCAGCAGACCCTGGCACCGGGGCACTACGCGTTCTGGAACTTCCGCAAGAACATCGTCGCGGAAGTGATCGAGCTGCGTATCCAGTCGGTGGAGGTGTCCGGGCAGGAGCTGTTGACCCGCGACAAGGTCAGCCTGCGCGTCAACCTGGCCGCGAGCATGCGCGTCGCCGACCCGGTCGCCGCGCGGACGCGGGTGGCCAAGTACGGCGACCAGTTGTACCGCGAGCTGCAGTACGGCTTGCGGCGTGCGGTGTCGGCGAAGACGCTGGACGAACTGCTGGGCGACAAGGCGTCGCTGGATGCGGACATCTTCGGTTACGTGCGCGAGCAGGTGACCGGCTTCGGCATCGAGGTGCTGGGCGTCGGAGTCAAGGACGTGATCCTGCCCGGCGAGATGAAGGACATCCTCAACGCGGTGGTGCAGGCGGAGAAGTCGGCGCAGGCCAACGTGATCCGCCGGCGCGAGGAGGCCAACGCCACGCGTTCGCTGCTCAACACCGCCAAGCTGATCGAGGACAACCCGGTGCTGATGCGGCTGAAGGAGCTGGAGGCGCTGGAGAAGGTCACCGAGAAGATCGACAAGCTCACCGTGTTCGGCGGCCTGGATGGCGTGCTGAAGCAGCTGGTGACGATGAAGTAGGACCGCCATGCGCAGCGCAGGGACGCGCCGCGCATGGCCTCGAAGGAATGAAGACATGAGGATGCAGAACTACGAATTGCTGCACGCCGAAGGCAGCGCCACGCCGATCAAGGGCTGGGTGCGCGGCGTGCCGCTGGAAGCGCAGGCCCACGAGCAGCTGCGCAACATCGCCGCGATCCCGTTCGTGGGACCGTGGGTGGCGGTGATGCCCGACGTGCACCTGGGCAAGGGCGCGACCGTGGGCTCGGTGATCCCGACCCGCGGCGCGATCATCCCGGCCGCGGTCGGCGTGGACATCGGCTGCGGCATGGCCGCGGTGCGGACCACGCTGCGCGCGGCCGATCTGCCCGACAGCCTGGCGCAACTGCGTTCCAGCATCGAACGCAGCGTGCCGGTCGGCAACGGCCGCGGCGGCGAGCATCGCAAGCTGCCCGACAGCATCGCCACGCGCATCGCGCAGTCGGGGCTGGTCGAGCGCCTGGACACGATCAAGGCCAGGCACCGCCGGATCCGCACCGACAAGCTGGATTGCCAGATCGGCACGCTCGGCGGCGGCAACCACTTCATCGAAGTGTGCCTGGACGAGAGCGATGCGGTGTGGGTGATGCTGCACAGCGGCTCGCGCGGCACCGGCAACCTGATCGGCAGCTACTTCATCGAGCAGGCGCGCGAGCAGCTGGCGCACCGCGTGCTCGGCTTCCACCTGCCGGACAAGGACCTGGCGTTCTTCATGGAAGGCGAGCCGTTGTTCGACGACTACGTGGAAGCGGTGTCCTGGGCGCAGGACTACGCGCGCGAGAACCGCGAGGCGATGATGGCGCGGGTGCTGGCGGAGATGCGTCACCGCCTGCCGAAGTTCCAGTTGGAGAAGCTGGCGGTGAACTGCCACCACAACTACGTGCAGAAGGAAACGCACGCCGGCGAGGAACTGCTGGTCACCCGCAAGGGCGCGGTCAGCGCGCGTGCCGGCGAGCTGGGCATCATTCCCGGCAGCATGGGCGCGAAGAGTTTCATCGTGCGCGGGCTGGGCAATGGCGACAGCTTCCACAGCTGCAGCCACGGCGCCGGCCGGGTGATGAGCCGTACCGCCGCGCGCCAGCAGATCACCCTGGCCCAGCACCGCGAGGCCACCGCGCACGTGGAGTGCCGCAAGGATGCGGCGGTGATCGACGAATCGCCGGCGGCGTACAAGTCGATCGATGCGGTGATGGCCGCGCAAAGCGACCTGGTGGAAGTGGTGCACACCTTGCGTCAGGTGCTGTGCGTGAAGGGCTGAGGCTGTCGCCCCGCAAGCGGGGCGGCATGTCGCCGGTAGCAGGCCGTCCGTTCGCGGACGGCCTTTTTTATGCGCCGCTCGCGGGATCCGGCTGGCTGTCTTCGGCGATCAGCGCATGGTGCAGGCCGACGCCGGCGAGCACGCCGTCGGCCGAGGCCAGGGTCGCATTGCCGAACATGCGCGCTGCGTCGCCGGCCGCGTAGACCCGCGGCACACTGGTCTGCTTGCGCTCGTCCACGCGCAGATACGGGCCGGACGGGCCGTCGTCGAACACGCAGCCCAGGCGCTCGGCCAACGGGCTGGCCATCTGCGTCGGCGCGGCCACGAACAGCGCCTGGATCTCCACCCGCGCGCCATCGTCCACGCGCATGCCGTCGATCGCCTTGCCATCGCCCTCCAGCGCGAGCGCCCGCCGCGTTTCCACCTGCACACCGCGCTTGGCCAGCCTGGCCATCAACTCCGCGTCGTCCAGCTGCATGCCTTGCGCGAACAGCGTCACCCGCCCCCAGTCGGCGAGCATCAGCGCCTGCTCCGCCGATGCCGTGGTGCCGTTGCCGAGCACGCCGATACGCGCTTGCCGGCCCAGCTCGTAGCCGTGGCAATACGGGCAGTGCATGACGCTGTGCCCCCAGCGTTCCGCCACGCCGGGCAATTCCGGCAACCGATCGGCCACCCCGGTCGCCAGCACCAGGCCGCGCGCCTGCGCCTGCCGGCCATCGGCCAACGCCAGCTCCCAGCCGCCGGGCAGCGCCTTTGCCGCTTCGACCTGCCCGTCCCACCACGCGACGGTGGGATAGTTCAGCAGTTGCGCCTTTGCCTGCGCGAGCACCGCGCTGCCTGGCATGCCGTCCAGCGCCAGCAGACCATGCGAGTGCGCGGCGTACCGGTTGCGCGGCAGGCCGGCATCGACCACCACGACTTTGCGATGCCCGCGCGCCAGCATCAGTGCGGCAGACAGGCCGGCGAAACTGCCGCCGACGATCACGGCATCATGCTGCATGGGTCTTCTTCTCCTGTCTGAGCTTGCGTTGCACGCGCTGGCCCAGCTTGCGCAGCGTCAATGCCTGCAGCTGTGCGGCCAACGCGGCCTGCGCCTGCCGGTAGCCGTCGTCGAGCGCGTCGTTGACCGCACGCTCGATCGCGCAATCCGGATGCGGACCGCGCACGCCATGGCCGAGCAGCAGCGGCTCGCCCAGCGCGACATAGACGTCGTACAGGCTGATCGCCTCCGGCGCGCGCGCCAGCTGCCAGCCGCCGCCGTGGCCGCGGGTGGATTCGACCAGTTGCGCGTCGCGCAGCCGCGCCAGCAGGCGCCGCACCACCACCGCATGGCTTTGCAGGCAGGCCGCCATCTGCTCGGAGGTCATCGGCTCGCCATGCTGGGCCAGGTGCACCAGCACGTGCAGCACGTCGGACAGCTGCGTGTTTCTTTTCATGTAACCATAATAGTTACATTACTTGGCGCGTGTCCAGCGTCCCGCTTGCCGGCCGGTCGAGTCGCCGAATCGCTATGTGCCGCGCAGGCGAACCGCTGCGCAACGAACGCTCGGCACCAGTGCGACGAGCAGATGGCCCGGCAACGAGGCGATACGCGGCGCGCATGCCTGGCGTGGGTGCGGATGGCGGCCGCTAGCCGTCCTGCCGCCTGCACGATTGCGCCGGTGCCGCGACCGCGGGCCGCGGCCGCACGAACACCTGTTCGATCACGCTCGCCCCCCATTGGTCGCCTTCGCACTGCTGCAGCAACGCGAAACCGTGCGCCTCGTACAGCCGCCGCGCCGCGTCCAGGCCGGCGAAGGTCCACAGCCGGGTGGCGGCGAAACCCTGCGCGTCGCAGAACTGCAACGCCTGCTGCAGCAACTGCCGGCCGATGCCGCTGCCGCGCAGGCCGTTGTCCACCACGAACCAGCGCAGATGCGCCTCGCCGTTGCCCAGGTCCTGGCCGTCGATGGCGATCGCGCCCACGATGCGCTGCGCCTGCATCGCCAGCCACAGGCCGTTGCCGGGCCGCTCCAGGCGCGCGGAGAATTCGGCGACGCCCGCCGCGACTTTGGCTTCGAAGAACTGCCCGAAGCCGGCATGCCGCGCATAGAAGGTGGCGTGCATTTCTGCGATGCGGCCGATCGCACCGGGCCGGTAGCCACCGTCGATGCGCACCGCTTCCGGCGCTGGCGGCGCGGCGCCATTGCGCAGAGCCTGCAACGCGGCCGCATAGACCGCCAGCCCGTGGCCGATGTCCGCCTGCGCCTGCGCCGGCAGCGGCGCCAATGCGGCCTCCACCTGCGCGCGCGCGAAAGCGTGGATGCCCTGCACCGTGCGCCGGCCGCGGGCAGAGAGCCGCAATTGCTTGGCGCGGCCGTCTTCGGCGCTGGTGCGCTCGCGCAGTTCGCCCGCCGCGATCAGCTTGCGTAGCATGCGGCTGACGCTGGATTTTTCCAGCTGCAGGCAGTCGGCCAGCTGCGACGCGCCGACCGCGTCGCGCGCGTCGATCTCCAGCAACGCATGCACCGCCGACGGCGGATAGTCGGTCGCGGCGAGGGTGTCCTGCAGGAAGCCGAGTTCGCGCACCAGCTGCCGCGAGGCGGCGCGGATCTGTTCGACGACGACGGGATCCACCGCTGGCATGGCCGGCTCCGGCAATTTCGTTGCTTCATACAACTACTTTTGGCGGCGCCGGTCAATGGTCTTGCCACGACCGGACGGCCGCTGCGGCATGCCGCGTCGTTGGCGATCTGGCCGGCCGCCGGCTGCGCATGCACCCACTCAGCTCAGGCAGCGGTTAGCCGCTACGCCGCGAACGGCGTAGGCCCCATGGCCTCCGCTAGGGGATCGAGAAACGAGGCGATGCGCGCCGAGAACGCGGTGTTGCGGTAGTACACGGCATGGATCGGTTGCCGCACCTCCAGCGTCGTCTTCATGGCAAGGCGGATGGCGGAATCGGAAGCCGATTATTGACCAGAACGCAAAAGTGATTGGTCTGGCGGCGGGTTTTTCCGGGCCAGGGACAGGTCCACACTGTGAACCTGCTTTCTCCTACGGGATGCCGTCATGCTCCCGCCTCCGTCTTTTGGCCCTGCATGCCTGTGAGCGCCCCTCGGCGCCACCGCAGCGTTCGGCCAACCCGGTGCGATGCGCGCCGACGCTACCGCAACTGCACCGCTCGCATACTGAAATCCAACGCTCTTTCCCATCTTCCTCGCAAGGAGTCACTGCATGCGCATTCCCGCTTTCGGCCTGGGTACGTTCCGGCTCAAGGACCAGGTCGTCGTCGACTCGGTTCGCAACGCACTCGAACTCGGCTACCGCGCCGTCGACACCGCGCAGATCTACGGCAACGAAGCCGAGGTCGGCCAGGCCGTCGCCGCTTCCGGCGTGCCGCGCGCGGACCTGTTCGTCACCACCAAGATGTGGACCGACAACCTGTCCGCCGACAAGCTGCTGCCGAGCCTGCGCCAGAGCCTGGACAAGCTGCGCAGCGAGTACGTGGACCTGACCCTGGTGCACTGGCCCTCGCCACGCGATGCGGTGCCGATGGCCGAGTCTCTGCACGCCCTGGCCGACGCCAAGCGGCAGGGCCTCACCCGGCAGATCGGCCTGTCCAACTTCACCATCGCGCTGACCGAGCAGGCGATCGCGATCCTCGGCGCCGAGGCGATCGCCACCCAGCAGATCGAAGTGCATCCCTATCTGCAGAACCGCAAGCTGATCGGCTACCTGCAGCAACAGGGCATCCACGTCACCTCGTACATGACCCTGGCCTACGGCAAGGTGCTGAAGGATCCGGTGATCGCCGCGATCGCCGCACGCCATGCCGCCACGCCGGCGCAGGTGGCGTTGGCCTGGGCGTTGCAGCAGGGCTATGCGGTGATCCCGTCCTCGACCAAGCGCGAGAACCTGGCCAGCAATCTGCTCGCGCAGTCGCTGCGCCTGGAGGACGCGGACATGGCGCAGATCGCCACGCTGGATCGCGGCGAACGGCTGGCGAACCCAGCCGGTATCGCGCCGGACTGGGACTGAAGCCGCGGCGCTGCCAGCCCTGGATCGGTGATCGTGCCGTCGCCTCCACGGCGATCGGCATGTGCCGCATGACAAGGCGTGTGACGCGTGCTTGGCGCCCCGTCGCATGACGCATCCTCGCCGGGCACGACGACGGCGCGTCATGCGCCCTCGCAACCGGCGCGCTATCCAGCACTGCGTTGCAAACGCTTACAGCGCATCTTTCCGCTCATCTCGCTTAGCGGTTCAGCGATTCGCGCGCGATATCGTGCTGCCCGCGCAAATCGCGGCACCGATCCGCTAGGATCGGAGCGACAGGGGGGTAGCTTCGAGAGGAGTCCTACCCATGCAGACCGCTTCCGCTCCCGCTCGTCCTGCCCATGCTCGTCGCGCCGTCGATCTGGATGCCGAAATGGCCTACTGGCGGCATGCGCATGCCAATGGCCGCCTCGGTCACCATGGTTTCTCCGACTATGCCTCGCTGCTGAAGATGGGCTACGACGTCTATCTGGCCTATCCGCGCGCCACCGAAGCGCAGCTGTACCGCGTGCTGCAAGAGTCCTATCACCACCTGGCGCCGTCGCTGTCGGTGCCGTGGGACGAGGCGCGCTGGCTGGTCCGCCACGCCTGGCACCATCTGGAGCAATCCGGGCGCAGCCACTGACGGCAGCGGCGAGCGCGCCGGAATGGGATCGCGTTGCAGACTGCAGCGCGACCGCTTCGTCGCGCGCATCCGCCGCGGCGCCGCCGCGCCAGCGCTTCACCGCGACGGCGTGGCGTCGGAGGTGCGTTCCTTGGCCTCGATGCGGCCCTGGAACTCCTTCGAGCCCTGTCCGGGCGATGTCGCCGCATCGCCTTGCGTGCTCTTGAGTTGCTGCTTGCGCCGTTCGACCACGTTCTTGGCCAGCGCCACGCGGCGCCCGACCACCATCTCGGTGAGCCAGTCGACCAGGTAGCGGGTGTATTCGAGCTGATGTTCCTTGCGGGTCAGCGCGTGGTCGGCGCCCTTGATCACCCGCGAGGTCAGCGAACGCGCATTGGAGAACGCGGCGGCATAGTTCTTCAGCACCTGCCCCGGCACGATCACGTCCTGCTCGGCCTCGACCAGCAAGACGTCGCCGCGGAAGCGCTGGCACGCGGCCAGCGCGATGTTGTCCTCCGGCGCGATGGCGCGGTGCCGATACGGCATCAAATCCGGATCGCGGTTCAACGCCACCTTCGGGCCGTCCCAATGCGCGTCCTTGTACAGCGCCGGCGAACGCAGCGCCAGCCACTCCACCGGCCGCTCCAGGGTCAGCAGCGAGGCGAGATAGCCGCCGTAGCTCAAACCCACCACCGCGATCGACTCCGGATCCACCTGCGGCGAATCCACCAGCCGGTCGTAGGCCGCCTTGATGTCGTCCAGGTTCTGCGCGCGGGTCACCGTCTCGCGCATCGACGCCAGGCCTTCGTGGCCGCGCAGGTCGAAGGTCAGGCATACGCAGCCCAGGCCGACCGCTTCGCGCGCGCGCACCAGGTTGTGGTGCTGGTTGCCGCCCCAGCCATGCACGAACAACACGCCGGGCATGCCATTGGTCGGCGTCAGCAAGGTGCCGCTCAAGGCGTCGCCGTCCACCGCGATATCGATGCTGGAGAGCTTGGTTTCCATCGTCAGTCCGCAGCGCTCACATAACGGTATTTGGTCAGGCGCCCCACGCGCGGATCCTCGCCCATGTAGTAGACCTCGGCGTCCGCGGGCAGCGTCGGCATGCCGTAGCGTTCGACCATGGCCGCGATCACCGCGTGCAACGCCGGATCGCGCTGGAAGGCATCGACCGCGGCCAGTTCCGCCGGCGTGGCGCCGCCGACGCGCCACGATTGCTCAAGCACGCCGCACAGGCGCGCGCCATCCTCGGCGATGCCGTCGATCACGTCGTAGTTGCGGCGCGATGCATAGAAACCGGGATAGGCCTGGGCGATGCAGCGATCGTAGTGGCGCGCCTTCAGCACCGCCTCGCGCTGCTGCGGCGGCAACGTGCGTTCGAGCAGCGCGTCCAGGGTGCCGCGGATCACGAACAGTTGCGAGCCGCCGTAGGTCTCGCGGCCGGCAGCGTCGTCGGTGACCGATTGCGTGCCGTAATAGGCGATGGTCATGCCGGCGCAGTCCACTTCGCCGACGCTGAAGGTCGTCGAGCGGTCCAGTTGCCGCTCCAGCACCACGCCCTGCTGCGCCAGGTCCGTCGCCGCCACCGCGGCCAATGCCGTCTCCAGCACGTGCGCGTCGTGCAGCAACAGTTGGCCCTGCCCGCCGATGCCGCTGGGCAGCTTCAACCGCACCTGGCCGCCGCCGCACAGGCGCGCATACGCCACGCGCGCATCGTCCGCAGCGAACGCGGTGTAGCCGGGCACCGTCGCCTCGGCCAGCGCGCCGCCGAGCGCATGGGCCCAGCCCTGCGGCGCGGCCGCGCCGGGATCAACCAGCGGATGGCTGATCGCCTTGGTGGCGACGAACGCATGCGGGACCACGCCACCGAGCAGGTCGGTCGCCGCACGCACGCCCAGCTGCTGCGCCTGCGCGGCGGTCAGGGTGTCGTCCGGCACGTAGAAACCGCTCTGCGCCGCGCTGGCATCCTGCAACGGCAGGCGCATCAGCCGCGCCACTTCGGCGGCGATCCAGGCGTGCGTGGCGACCTCGTGCCCGCCGGGCGGATGCAGGCGCACGCTGCAGCGACGGACATGGTCGTGTGCGGCAGATGGCGCCATGCGCGGCTCTCCACGCGATGAGGACAGGAGGTCAAGCACGGGCGTACCAGTACAGCAGCAAGCCCAGCGCCAGCAGTGCCACCGCGACGAGCAACCAGCGCGGCACGGCGGCACGCAATTGCCGCCACCAGGCGCCGGCTTCCGAGATGCCCGGGGCATCGGCAGGAACGTCGTTCGCCCGCGGCGCCCGATGCGTGGCCGTCGCCTGCGATGCGGAATGGCGGTGGGAGCTGACCATGTTCCCAAGGCTGTCGGCAACGGCGTTGCGCCATGGTGAACGCTGCGTGCCGAGCGCGTTAGCAGGTCTCTGGATGTCGAGGATGCAACTGCCGACGTCGCCTGCTGCGAGCGCACGCTACCGACGCGTCACCAGCGACGCTATCCACGCCGCACGAATGCGTCGAGGTGGCGCTCAGGCGGACGACAAGGGCGCAGCGACCTGCGCATCGATCCGGTGCTTGCCGGCCAGCGCCTGCATGCCCTGCAGCGTGGCCTGCACCGCGCTGGCGTAGCCGCTGCGCCACAGCTCGGCGCGCGACTGGCGCGAGGACGCTTCGGCCAACGCCAACGCGAAGGCCTGCACGCGCGGATCGGCCAGCGTGGCTCGGTCCAGGAACGAATGCTCCAGCGCGATCACGTCCACCGGCGCCAGCCAGGCATCGGCGACCAGCTCGGCCACGCCGACCCGGTGCGACAGCTGATGCATCGCGCTCAGGGTCTCGTGCAACATCTCCAGATACGCCCACTGCCACAACGCCGCCTTGCGTTGCGGATCGGCCTGGTCCAGCGCGGACAAGGCAGCGTCGACATGGTCGATGCGTAAATCGTTCATTCGCCGGCGCTCCACGTCGCGCAATCCTGTTGCCACATTCTGCGCGCAAATAGTGAGGAGATTGTGAGCCGTGGCGTCTCCGGCAATGGGACGGCGCGTTCCGCCGCGCGACCCAGGCGGGCATGCCAGCGGCTGTGAACGGCCGTATCGGACGTCAGCCCGCTTCTCACCCCGTGCTCGCATGCCTGCACATGCAGCGCTGCATCCACCGCAGCACGCGCAAGTGGGAAGCAGCGCAAGGCCGGCACAGGCGCGACTGTTCTATACTGGCGCGGCACGCAACGCATCGCCGCGTGCTCTTCCGCTCCCCACGCCACGACATGACGCCACCCTGACACCCGCGCTGCGCTTTCCACGCTGTCCCCTTGCGGGACGCCCGGTGTGTTCTGGCTTTCCATTTGGTGTAGCGCCGCCCCGCGACGGGCGCGGCGCCAGGAGCGTTTTCTCGTGAATCTCAATCCCCCGCTGCGCCAGCAATGGTGCGGCAACATCCGTGGCGACGTGCTCGCCGGCCTGGTCGTGGCGCTGGCGCTGATCCCCGAAGCCATCGCCTTCTCCATCATCGCCGGGGTCGATCCCAAGGTCGGGCTGTATGCCTCGTTCTGCATCTGCGTGGTGATCGCCTTCGTCGGCGGCCGGCCGGGCATGATCTCCGCCGCCACCGGCGCGATGGCGCTGCTGATGGTCGGCCTGGTCAAGGACCACGGCCTGCAGTACCTGCTGGCGGCGACGCTGCTGACCGGCGTGCTGCAGATCGGCGCCGGCCTGCTCAGGCTCGGCGCGCTGATGCGCTTCGTGTCGCGCTCGGTGATCACCGGTTTCGTCAATGCCTTGGCGATCCTGATCTTCATGGCGCAGCTGCCGGAACTGATCGGCGTGCCCGCACTGGTATACCCGTTGGTGGCGCTGGGCCTGCTGGTGATCTACGGCCTGCCGTGGCTGTCGCGACGCACCTTTGCCGGACTCGGCCTGTGGCTGCTGTTGCTGGGCGCCGCATTGACCGCCGGCAGCCTCGATGCGCGTGCGCTGTATGCCGTGGCGGCGATCGGTGCCGCGGCGCTGCTGCTCGGCCATCGCTGGACGCGTACGCTCGCGCTGCCGCCGCCGCTGGTGGCGATCGTGTTGCTGACCGGCATGGCGCTGTACTTCGGCATCGCCGTGCCCACCGTCGGCGACAAGGGTCAGTTGCCCGACAGCCTGCCGACGTTCCTGCTGCCGGACGTGCCATGGACGCTGGAGACGCTGAAGATCGTATTCCCGGTGTCGGCGACGATGGCGGTCGTCGGCCTGCTCGAATCGATGATGACCGCGCAGATCGTCGACGACATGACCGACACCCCCAGCGGCAAGAACCGCGAATGCATCGGCCAGGGCGCGGCCAACATCGCCAGCGGGCTGATCGGCGGCATGGCCGGCTGCGCGATGATCGGGCAGTCGGTGATCAACGTGAAATCCGGCGGCCGCGGCCGCCTGTCGGCGCTGGTCGCCGGCAGCGTGCTGCTGATGCTGGTGGTGTTCGCCGGCGCGTGGGTGCGGCAGATCCCGATGGCGGCGCTGGTGGCGGTGATGATCATGGTCTCGATCGGCACCTTCAGCTGGCGCTCGCTGGCGCAGCTGCGCACGCATCCGAAGAGCTCCAGTCTGGTGATGCTCGCCACCGTGGTGGTGACCGTGGCCACCCACGACCTGGCGCGCGGCGTGCTGACCGGCGTGCTGCTGTCGGCGCTGTTCTTCGCGCGCAAGGTCGGGCGCATGCTGGACATCGCCAGGACCGAAGACGCCGATGGCGGCCACACCTACCGCATCGGCGGCCAGCTGTTCTTCGCCTCGGCCGGCAGCTTCGCCGCCGCGTTCGACTATGCGCACGCACCGGCGCGGGTCACCCTCGACCTGACGCAGGCGCACCTGTGGGACATCAGCGCCATCGGCGCGCTGGACAAGGTGGTGCTGAAATTCCGCCGCCATGGTGCGCAGGTGCAGGTGGTGGGGCTGAACGCCGCCAGCGCCGCCATGGTCGGGGACCTGGGCACGCACCATCGTGCCGACGCAGGCCCTGCACCGTTGCATTGAGGCAAGCAGCGGCAGCCCTGGCGATATCGCCTGGGCTGCCGTGTCGCAAGCCGGCGGATGGCGTTGGGATTGCCGTGTCGACCGCTGCATGCGCACGTGCACCGCGACGATGTCGCCGCATCGCGCCATGACGCCGCGACCACGCGGCCTGGCTAGCATGATCCGCATCGGCGGCCGCCCGCTGCCCGCCACACCATGCCGCGAGGACGCGCCGATGCACCTGGAACACTGGCTGCTGCCGCCGCACGATTGGGTGCCCAACCATCCGTTCCTGCCGGTCCTGCTGTACCGCCAAGCCGGACGCGAGGGCGATGCCGCCGGCTTCGAACGCCGCTTCGCCGCCCACGGCTGGCCGCCGCAATGGCGCGATGGCATCTACGATTACCACCACTACCATTCCACTGCCCACGAGGTGCTTGGCGTGGCCAGCGGCAGCGCGCGGCTGGTCATCGGCGGCCCAGGCGGCCCCGAAACCACGCTGGCGGCCGGCGACGCCTTGCTGCTGCCGGCCGGTACCGGCCATCGCTGCATCGCCGCCAGCAGCGACTTCGTGGTGGTCGGCGCCTATCCCGCCGGTCAGGACTGGGACATCTGCCGGCAGGCGCCCAGCGCCGAAACGATCCGGCGCATCGCCCAGCTGCCGTTCCCGCCCAGCGATCCCGTCGCCGGTCCGCAAGGCCCCCTTCTCCAGCACTGGGCGATGCCTGAGGGTCCGAGCTAGATCCGCGCGGGCTTGCCGGCGCCGCGGTGCAGGCATGACTTCCCGCACCCTGACTTCCCGCAGACGACACGGCACGGCTCAGCACCGATGCTGCCGTCATCGTCAAAGGAACCGCCGCCATGCGCCTGCTGCTTTCCGTGTGTACGCTCTCCCTGCTGGGTGCCGCCGCCAGCGCCAGCGCCGGCCCGCAGTTCTCCTCGCAGCAATGCGGCTTTTCCACGCCTTACGACGTCATCGTCGACCGGACCGGCGTCGCCCTGACGCGCAGCGCCGGCACGCCGAAGACCGTGTTCCTGCATGACGGCCGCCTGCAAGTGGACGGCGTCGCGCAGCCGCTCAGCAGCGCCGACGCCCAGCGCTTGCGGCAGATGGAACAGGGCGCCCAGGCGCTGATGCCCGAAGTGGCCGGCATCGCCCGCGAGGTGGTCGGCATCACCTTCGACGCCTTCGGTGGCGTGGTCGAGGCCATCACCGGCAGCAGCAGCAAGGCGCGCAAGCTCGAGCGGCACCGCGACGCCGCCCTCGCCCACCTTGACCGCACCCTCGGCAAAGGCCAATGGCAGAAGGAGCCGTTCGACAAGGCGTTCGAAGCCGACGTCAGCGCCGCCGCAGAGGAGATGGCCGGCGCGCTGACCCGCGGGGTGATGTTCGCGGTGTTCACCGGCCGCGCCGACGCCATCGAGAAACGCACCGACGCGATGGAGAAGGACCTGGAGCGGCGCATGGACGCGCGCGGCAAGGCGCTGGAAGCCAGGGCCAACGCGCTCTGCGTGCAGGTGGCCGCGCTGGATGCGCTGGAGGAGCAGTTGGACTATCGGCTGCCCGGCGACAAGCGTCTGGAATTGCTCGAACATAGCGACACGCCAGCCAAGCCGGCCGCCCCCGACGCAGCGGCTGTGGCCGCAACCGCAACGGCGCACAGCCAGGCGCACTGAACACAGACAACGACTGGCGGCGGACGGCACCGCAGGCAACTGCAGGAGCGCTGCACCAGTGCGGCGGCCATGCTCGCTGGCACTGACTGAAGCGCCTCATGCCACCGCGCGCGCTCGTCAGGGCGATCCGGCGACGCTGGCCTGCCATACCGCGCCGGCCGGATCGAACTCCGCGGTGGTCAACGCCGGCGCCCGCCAGCCGAAGCCGCAGACCACCAGCGGCCCTTCGCGCAACGGGTCCATGCCGAATGCCTGCTCGATATCCACCTCGTTGATCGCCGAGGTCACGAACGCGCCCCACTGCGCCTGCGTCGCGCGCAGGCACAGCAACACGATAGGTCGACCGGCGAAGGACGCCCTGCTCCCGACATGGTCCAGGACGCCGGCGGGCGCGCTCGGCCTGCACCGATGGCCGGTTGTGCGGCAAGCCTGGCAAGGTGCCTGCGGATCGGCTGCCAACGCGCCCACGCCTCGGCCACATCCTTCGGCATACTGATCGTATGCCAGTGCACATGACCCGAGCGCTGGAAACGCCGTGTCATCGACCCACCATCGCGCGCGGCACAGCGTCGGGTCGGCCAGGTTCTCCCGCATACCGTCAGCGATCAGAAACCAATCCAGATGAAATTACGCCGAAGGCTTCACTGCATCATCGAAATCGGGGACGTGCTCTTCCCCAATATCAGCGCGCTGCTCAATGGCTCGGTCGTCCTCGATACCACCATCGCCACCGCCCTGCTGTGTCCCCTCAGCGGAAAACGCATTCCGCTTTCGCCCGAGGCGCTGGCCATCGTCGCCTCGCTACCGGGAAATTCCTGGACCGACGCCGGCGAGGTCATGCGAAAGCACAACTGCGATGCGTCCTTCATCGACAGGATGATCGAGGACGAGATCGTTCTTTGCGACGCTCCAGACACCAGAAGCGCCGCCATCCTGGCCGGCCAGGCGACGCTCGAAACCGTGGGATGGCATCCGCTGGCCAGCGTCTATCACCGCATGAGCGCGTGGTCGGGCGTGGTCGGCGACGAGGGCAGCCGGGAACACGGAAATGCGGCCGAGCGCGCGCGCCTGGACAAGCACATTGCCACGTATGGCCCGCTTCCCGCGCATTTCCCGAAGCGCCAGGATGGGATCGGTTCGATAGCGCTTCCGGCCGAAACACTGCAAGGCGACGTTGCCGATGTCCTGCGTGCCAGGCGCACCACCCGGCATTTCGATCGGACGCGCCCTCTCGCCCTGACCGAACTGTCGCGCATGCTGTTCGGCACGTTCGGCGCGATCGGGGCCGAGGAAATCGCACCCGGTCATGTCGCCGTACGCCGCACCAGTCCTTCCGGCGGGTCGCTGCACCCGATCGAGGCATATCCCTTGATAATCGATGTGGAAGGGCTGACGCCAGGGTTCTATCACTATGAATCCGACACCCACAAGCTCGTCAAGATAATCGACCTGACCGAGGCCGAGGCCAGAACGCTGGCCGCCGACCTGACCATCGGGCAAACCTACTTCGCCGATTCCAGCGCGCTCGTCTTCCATGTCGCGCGGCTGGATCGGCACCATTGGAAATACCGGCGCCACCCCAAGGCCTACAAGGCGGTTCTGCTGGACTCCGGCCACCTGAGCCAGACGTTCTACCTGCTGGCGACGGAACGCGATCTCGGTGCGTTCTACACGGCCGCCATCAACGATACCGACGCCGGCCGACTGCTGTCGCTGGACCCGCTCACGACCATGGTGATCGGCGCCAATGGCGTCGGCAACATTGATGCCACGAAAAACACGCTACACTTGAATCCCAAGCCGTTGATCGCGACGCATCAGTCACTTGGGCAATAAAACCATCCACGAGCGCAAACTAAATGACCACACTAGATAATGCACGGTCCCTGCTGCAACGCCTCGCCAGCGACGATGCCTTTCGCGCTGCCATGGAACAGAATCCTGTCGCGGCATTCGCCGAATATGGATTCAACCTCGACCCGAGCATTTTGCCCGAGAGCGTGAATCTCCCGAGCAAGGAAGAGATCGAAGCGAATCTGGAACTTCTGGCGAAGCAGTTCGAAGCGAGCCTTGGCTGGGTGGTTTTTTGTCGTTGAGGAGTTGCTGCGGCGACGACAGCGATTCGATCACGGGCGGCCTTTCGGCCGCCCATTCGGCGTAGACGCGACCGCGCCAGGCCAACGTTTTCATGGAGGCGAGCTGCTCGCCCACATCCCGGCCCAGTGCCACCTCGGCGGATAGCCGCTCGACCTTGGTCAAGGTCAACGCCCAGGGCTGATCGAAGGGTTTCAGGATATCCAGCGCCGCGTCGGGCTTTCCCGACTGCATGGCGATCCGGGCCTCGACGATGGCCGAAGAATTCTTGAGCAGAGGATAGGGGGCGATGTCGGCAATCGGCTTGGCCACTTTCAATGCACGCTGGGCAGTGGCGATATCGCCGTTGCAGGCCGCGACATAGCCCGCATAGAGCGCCGCATTCGCCACCGCTTCCTGCGCCCGGCCGGCGCTGTTGTGCAGGCCGTTTTCCGCCAGAGTCACCAGCTTCTGCGCTTCCTGCAGAACCGTCCTGCTGTCGGACGTATGGCGCATGATCGCCAGTACGGAGGTCCGTGCGCCCCATTCGAACGGCGTATGCGGATCGGCGACCGCAGCCCTGAGCGCATCGGCCTGCTGCGCGGCCTTTTCCCACTCGCCTTGATCCGCCATCACATTGAGGTTCGCGGCGGCCCGCTCGTTTTTAGCGAACGGCGGCTCTCCCGGAACCGGACGCAACATCGCGTCGGCTTCCTTGAACTTCGATTCGGCCGCCTTGATCAGCGAAAATTCGACGGAATTCTTGCGGAACCCCAACGCTTCGGCCTGGAGATAGTCGCGCTCGGCTTCGGCCACATCGCCCAGGGCCGAGCGTGCGATCGCCCTGAAGCTCAATGCGACCGGACGGGTGACTGCCTGCGTTGCCGCGGCGCGGTTGCTGTATTCGAACATCTCCTTGAAGCGGGCACCGTCGCGCATGCTCGTGGCCACATTGAATGCGGCAACGTGATAATCGGGATACAGGGACGACAGGGCGACCCATTTGCCGGGATAATCCTTTTCCCATCGGAACAGCGCCATTTGCGCCATGGCATAGAGGCGCTCGCGGTCGGTCAGCCTGCCCGTGTCCTCGATCGCCATGCCCATCTGTTGCTGCGCGCTGAGCACGTCGGTCTTGTTGTAGGCCACGCGCGCCAGGCCGATCTTGGCCATGGCGAAGTTCGGGTCGATATTCAGCGCCTGCCTGAACTGCATTTCCGCCGCTTGCAGATTCTGCTCGGCGTAGGACTTCTGGCCCAGCGAGAACGCGCGCAGCGCATCGAGCTTGTCGGTCGTCACCCGTTCCAGCGGGGCCGAACTCTTCTTGATGGACGCCACGCTCTCGCCGAACGCCTTGCGCAACGAGTCGCCAGCCTCCCCCAACGCCGCGACCGCCGACCCCGGGCCACGCGCCGTCGCGGACTCGGTGACGACCGTGGCCTCCGTCGCCGGGTCGACCACTTCGATGCTGATCCGCACCTTCCCGTCCGCGTCGGAAACCGTGGGCAGCAGCAAGGCACGCGCGCCGGTGCGCTGGGCGATTTCCGCGCCGAGTTTGCGATCCACGGCAACGCCGGCGTCGCGCTGCATCATTTTCAGCGCCTCGCGCACGCGCGCATCGGCCAGCACATTGACATAGCGCGACTGCTCCAGGCTGATGCGCAGCCCGGTCTCGATCGTGTCGTCGTAGAGCGTGTCGCCGGTCAGATTGCGCAGATCTCCCACCACCACCCAGTCGCGCTCGGCGAAGGCGATCGCGGGCTGCGGACGGGTGACGAACCAGACGCCGACCGCGACCGCAGCGATCAGACCGACCTCCGCCAGCAGCGCCGCCGGGCGACGCCACAGCGGGATGTCCCGCCACGCCTTCGGTGTCGGCTTCGGCGCGCGCAGCGGGGTGTTGCCGATCTCGCCGACTTCGTAGATCTCCTGCGCCGTCGGCACGCCCTTGAAGCGCCAGCGGCCGTGCGATTTCCACAGCAGGCGCTCGCCGCGCTCGCCCAGTTCGCGCGCGGCGCGGTGGGTCAGCGACTCGGCCACCGCCGACAGCAGGATCTGCCCGGGGCGGGCCAGGGTCATCAGCCGCGCCGCGGTCGGCTTGGCCAGGCCCTCCACTTCCAGCGGCTTGGCGCCGACCTGCACCGCGGCGTCGCTGTTGCGCCAGGTCAGCACCTCGCCGACGTGCAGGCCGGCGCGCACCTTCAGTTCCAGTTTGCGCTGCTTGCCCAGCGCGTGCAGGCCGCGGCTGTAGTCCAGGGCGAAACCGAGGCCGTCGATCGGCCGTTCGAACAGCAGCAGCAGGCCGTCGGAACGGTCGATCAGGCGCCCGCGCCAGCGCTGCTGCAGTTCCAGCACCAGGTGATCGTGCAGCTTGAACAGTTCGGCGGCGTTGGCGTCGCCCAGCCGCTCCACCAGCGCCATCGAATCGCACAGGTCGGTCAGCAGCAACGTCCGCAGCTGCGGGGCGTCGGGCTGCGGCTGGTGGGCGTGGTTCATGGGCAGCTCGAGGGTGCTTGGTGGGCTCAGCGCGAGCCGGAGGCGAGGTCGTGCCAGTACAACCGGTTACCGCCGAGGCGCTTGGCCTCGTACAGCGCGGCGTCGGCGTTGGCGTACCAGTCGTTCCAGTCGGATTGCGGATCGACCCGGCTGATGCCGATGCTGACCGGGCAGATGTGCGGCAGCGGATGCGGCACGCCGAGCAGGTTCTGCACGGTGGCGATCACGAACTCGCCGATGCGGCGCAGATCGTCCGCGTTGCCGGTGGACACCAGCAGGCAGAATTCGTCGCCGCCGAGGCGGCAGGCGATGTCGTCCTGGCCGGCGACGGAGCGCAGGATGTTGGCGACGTTCTGCAGCACGCGGTCGCCGACCAGATGGCCGTGCTCGTCGTTGATGCGCTTGAAGCGGTCGCAATCGATCAGCAGCAGGCCGGGACCGGGCGAGCGGCCGTCGCGGCGGCATTCCTGCAGGCGCAGGATCAGGCCGCGGCGGTTGTGCAGGCCGGTCAGTTCGTCGGTGCGCACCAGCTCCTCGGTCTGGCTGAGCTGGTGGGTGGTGGCGTAGAGGTTGTCCAGCGCCGCTTCCAGGTCGTGGTTGCGGCGGCGCAGCTGGCGGATCAGGGTCTGCTCGTTCATCACCACGCGCATGATGGTGCGGCGCAGGAAGTAAGCGACCAGGCCCGGGTCGCGCTCCACCAGGCGCTGGAAGTCGTCGTGGTCCAGTTCCACCAGCACGCCGTCGCTGGCGGCGATGGCGTCGGCGCTGCGCATGTGGCTGCCGATCAACAGGCCGAGTTCGCCGAAGAATTCGCCATGCCCGAGATGCTTGACGACCAGGTCCTCGCCGAAATCCAGGTCGATCACGCCGCTGCTGATCACGAACATGGCGCTGCCGCCGTCGCCGCGCCGGAACAGCACGTCGCCGGCACGCACCGTGCGCGAACGGCCGAACGCGGAGAACAGGCGCAGTTCCGCGGCGGTCAGCACCGCCAGCTCATTGGGCTTGGGGGCAACCACGGCAACCGTCGGAATTGTCTCGCGTGCATTGGACGCGGCGCTGTCGCAGCTCATCCAGCCCCCTACTGCTCTTGGCGTCGCCCGCCATCTTGCGCAAAGCATAGCACCTGAACGAATCGGCGCTGATGCGATCACAGCCAATCTCGCACGCGCGGAGATCGCGAAATGATCCGAAATCGGGCGTTGGCGGCCCGCCGGTACGGCGTTTCCGCACCCAGTCCTGTCGTAACTCGTAGACACCGTACTGCTGTCGGCACATGCGCCATCGCGCAGGCAAAAAAAGCCCGGGCGAACCCGGGCTCTCCCCTCCCATGGGGATCGGCAAGCAATGGACGCCTGGCTGCAGGTCAGGCGGCCTTTTCGCCGTGGAACTGCTCTTCTTCCGTCGAGCCCTTCAGTGCGGTGGTGGAAGACTGGCCCTGCTGGATCGCCTGGGTCACCGCATCGAAGTAGCCGGTGCCGACCTCGCGCTGGTGCTTGACCGCGGTGAAGCCGCGATCGGCGGCGGCGAACTCGGCTTCCTGCAACTCGACGAAGGCGCTCATCTGCCGGCGCGCATAGCCGTGCGCCAGATTGAACATCGAGTAGTTCAGCGCATGGAAGCCGGCCAGGGTGATGAACTGGAACTTGTAGCCGTAGCGGGCGATCTCCTGCTGGAACGTGGCGATGGTCGCGTCGTCCAGGTTCTTCTTCCAGTTGAAGCTTGGCGAGCAGTTGTAGGCCAGCAGCTTGCCCGGGAACTTGGCGTGGATCGCCTCGGCGAACCGGCGCGCGAATTCCAGGTCCGGCTTGCCGGTCTCGCACCAGATCAGGTCGGCATACGGGGCGTAGGCCAGGCCGCGGCTGATCGCCTGGTCCAGGCCCTTGTTGGTCTTGAAAAAGCCTTCGACGGTGCGCTCGCCGGTGGTGAACGGGCGGTCGTTGGGGTCGATGTCGCTGGTCACCAGGTCGGCGGCCTCGGCGTCGGTGCGCGCGACCAACAGCGTCGGCACGCCCAGCACGTCGGCGGCCAGGCGCGCGGCGTTGAGCTTCTCGATCGCCTCGCGGGTCGGCACCAGCACCTTGCCGCCCATGTGCCCGCACTTCTTCACCGAAGCCAGCTGGTCCTCGAAGTGCACGCCGGCCGCGCCGGCCTCGATCATCGCCTTCATCAATTCGAAGGCGTTGAGCACGCCGCCGAAACCGGCCTCGGCATCGGCCACGATCGGCTGCAGGAAGTCGATCTCGTCCTTGCCCTCGGCGTGGTGCAGCTGGTCGGCGCGCAGCAGCGTGTTGTTGATGCGCTTGACCACCGCCGGCACCGAATCGGCCGGGTACAGCGACTGGTCCGGGTACATCTGCCCGGCCAGGTTGGCATCGGCGGCGACCTGCCAGCCGGAAAGGTAGATCGCATTGAGCCCGGCCTTGACCTGCTGCATCGCCTGGTTGCCGGTCAGCGCGCCCAACGCGTTGACGAAGTCCTTTTCGTGCAGGTACTTCCACAGCTTCTCGGCACCGAGCCGGGCCAGCGAATGCTCCACATGCACGGTGCCGCGCAGGCGCACCACGTCGGCGGCGGTGTAGTTGCGGGCGATCCCGGCCCAGCGCGGATCGGTGTCCCAGGCGTGCTGGATCTGTTCGGCGGTCTGCAACGTGGTGCTCATCTTGCGTTCTCCTCGGAATGGATACGGCGATGAAACGGTGGAGCGGTGTTTCGGACGAAAAGCATGGAAGGCACGGAAGAGGTCAGGCGCAGGAATGTCGCTTTCACGATTCCCCATTCCCGATTCCCCACTCCCGGCTCCAATCACTCGATCATCTGGTAAGCCGGCAAGGTCAGGAATTCGGCCAAGTCCTCGCTGCGGGTCAGCGTGTCCAGCAGCGCGATGGCATCGTCCAGGCGGTTGCCGCCGGGCAGCAGCGCGCGTTCGCCCAGGCGCGCCGGCAGCTGGCGCATGCAGGCGTCGAACAGCGCGAAGTCGATCGCGGTGCCGTCGTCCAGGTGCAGGCCGCCCACGTGCAGCCACTGCCATAGCTGGCTGCGGCTGATCTCGGCGGTGGCCGCGTCTTCCATCAGGTGGTGGATCGGTACGCAGCCGTTGCCGTCCAGCCACGCCGCCAGGTAGCGCACGCACACTTCGATGTTGCCCTCGAAGCCGGCGCGGGTGATCGTGCCGGTGGACGGCGCGATCAGCGTGTCGCGGTCGGCCTGCACGTCCTCGCGGCGCACGTCGTGCTGGTTCGGCGTGCGCATGTGCTCGTCGAAGATGGCGCGGGCGATCGGGATCAGCGCCGGATGCGCGACCCAGGTGCCGTCGTGACCGGCAGTGACTTCGCGCAGCTTGTCCGCGCGCACCCGTGCCATCGCCTGCTCGTTGGCCGCCTCGTCGTGGCCGATCGGGATCTGCGCGGCCATGCCGCCCATCGCATGCGCGCCGCGGCGGTGGCAGGTGCGGATCAGCAGTTCCGAATACGCCTTCAGGAACGGCTGGGTCATGGTCACCTGGCCGCGCTCGGGCAGCACCCGGTCGGGGTGGCGGCGGAAGGTCTTCAGGTAGGAAAAGATGTAGTCCCAGCGGCCGCAGTTCAGGCCGACGATGCGCTCGCGCAGCGCATGCAGGATCTCGTCCATCTCGAACACCGCCGGCAGCGTCTCGATCAGCACGGTGACCTTGATCTGCCCCTGCGGCAGGCCCAGCATCGCCTCGATGTGCGACAGCGCGGCTTCCCACAGCGCGGCCTCTTCCATCGACTGCAGCTTGGGCAGGTACAGGTAGGGGCCGCGGTCCTTGGCCAGCAGCGCGCGGCCGTTGTGGAAGGCGAACAGCGCCGCGTCGAACAGGCCGCCGGCCAGCGGCTGGCCGTCGACCAGCACATGCTTTTCGTCCAAGTGCCAGCCGCGCGGGCGCACGATCAGCACCGCCTGCTCGTCGTAGGGCTTGAGCGCGTAGCGCTTGCCCGCGCTGCCGTCGCGCGCCGGCGGCGCGCTGAAGGTCAGCGTGCCGGCCACCGCCTCGGCCAGCGCACGCTGCCCGGCGACCAGATTGCGCCAGGTCGGCGCGGTCGAGTCCTCGAAGTCGGCCATGTACACCTTGGCGCCGGAGTTCAGCGCGTTGATGACCATCTTCGGATCGGTCGGGCCGGTGATCTCGACGCGGCGGTCCTGCAGCGCGGCCGGCAGCGGTGCCACGCGCCAGTCGCCATCGCGGATCGCCTGGGTGTCGGCGCGGAAGTCCGGCAGGCCGCCGCCGTCGAACCAGGCCTGGCGTTCGCGGCGTGCCGCCAGCCGCGCCTGCCGCTCGGGTTCGATCGCCCGGTGCAGCGACACCAGCAAGGCCAGTGCCGCCGGCGGCAGCAGGGCGTCCTGGCCGGCCAGCGAGGCGGTCAGGGTGATGCCGGGGGTGGAGCGTTCGGCGGACGGGGATGAAGCGGCGAAGGCGGCGGCGGACATGGTGGGGTTCCTCGATGTTTCCGGGCTGTCACCGTGCTTCCGCAGCATGTATTTGACAATACAGTTTTATCAATGCATTAAATAAGTACACCTTATAGTTGTCACATCATGCCCACGCGCGGCACCGCAACCCCGCGTTTTCCCTACAAATCCGACCGGCTGAAGCCGCTGCGCGCGTTCTGCCAGACCGTGCGCCTGGGTTCGGTCTCACGGGCAGCTGAGGCGCTGTTCGTCAGCCAGCCGGCGGTGACCCTGCAGTTGCAGGCGCTGGAGCGCGAACTGGGCGTGGTGCTGCTGGAGCGCAGCGGACGGCGCCTGATCCCCAGCCGCGAGGGCCAGCTGCTGTACGAAATGGCGCAGCCGCTGGTGGAAAGCCTGGACCGGCTGGAGGCCGATTTCCGCGAGAAGGCGCGCGGGCTGGACGCCGGCGAACTGAACATCGCCGCCAACAGCTCCACCATCCTGTACCTGCTGCCGAAGATCGTGGAGAACTTCCGCGCGCGCCACCCGGACGTGCGCCTGACCCTGCACAACGCGATCAGCGCCGACGGCACCGAGCTGCTGCGCGAGGACGCGGTGGATCTGGCGGTGGGTTCGATGCTCGACGTGCCGGCCGACCTCAGCTACGCGCCGGTGTACCGCTTCGAACAACTGCTGATCGCCCCACGCGACCACCCGCTGGCGAACACGCCCAAGCTCACCCTGCACGACCTGTCGCCGTATCCGCTGATCCTGCCGCCCAAGCGCCAGGTGACCTACCGCCTGGTCGACCTGGTGTTCCAGCAGGCGCGGGTGCCGTACACGGTGGCGCTGGAAGTGGGCGGCTGGGAGGTGATCAAGCAGTACGTGGCGATGGGCATGGGCATTTCCATCGTCAGCTCGATCTGCGTCACCGAGGCCGACCGCGGCAAGCTGGCCACGCGCTCGCTGGGCGACTATTTCCCGTCGCGCAGCTACGGCGTGGTGGTGCGCAAGGGCAAGTACCTGTCGCCGCAGGCGCGCGCCTTCATCGAACTGATCCAGCCGGACCTGTTCACCCCGCGCGGCTACGACGAGAGCGGGCCGTCGGAGCGCTGAGGCGCGTCTTCGCCGCGCATCCGGCAGTGCATCGTCTCGGGCCGTCGCAAGCGTGCGCGCCGCGGCTGGCCTCATCGAGGAATCGGGACAGGATTGCCGGTCGTGGTCGCAAGCCGCCATCGGCAGCGGCTGACGCGCGCGCCGCCGTCGTCATAGACTAGCCGCACACGGCGACCCCCGTCTGCACGACAAGCGCGCAGGCCGGCAGTCGCGGGGAACAGGGCCGGCGAACGCGCACACCGCGGCCGTGCTGGCGTGCATGCCGAGGCGATCCAACGGAAGGACTGGCGATGAATCCAACCACGCTGTTGCTGGTGCAGTTGGCGGCGATCCTCGGCGCCGCGCGCCTGTGCGGCATGCTGCTGCAGCGCGTCGGCCAGCCGCCGGTGATCGGCGAAATGGCCGCCGGACTGCTGCTGGGGCCGATCGCGTTCGGCGCATGGCTGCCGGATCTGCACGGCGCGTTGTTCGCACCCGCCAGCCTGCCGCCGCTGTCCGGCCTGGCCAACATCGGCGTAGTGCTGTTCATGTTCATCGTCGGCGTGGAGTTGCGCGCGCCGGAAGGCACCAAGGCGCAGGTGCGCTCGTCGGTGACGGTCGGGCTGTCCGGCATCGCGCTGCCGTTGCTGCTCGGCCTGGCCGCGGCGCCATGGCTGTATCCGCGCTTCGCGCCGCACGGCATCGGCTTCTGGCCGTTCGCGCTGTTCATCGCCGCGGCGATGTCGGTCACCGCGTTTCCGGTGCTGGCGCGGATCCTCAAGGACCGCAACATGACGCGCACGCACGCCGGCCGCCTGGCGCTGGGTGCGGCGGTGATCGACGATGCGACCGTCTGGATCTTCCTGGCGGTGGTGCTGACCCTGACCGGCGGCAACGCGCACGGCGGCGTCGGCTTCACCGCGGTCGGCGCGCTGGTGCTGATCGCCGTGGTGTTCGGCGCACTGCGCCCCGCGTTCGCGCGCTTGCTGAAGCCCCGCGCGCGCGACGGCCGCTATGCGCCGACCGCCCTGGTCTGGGTGCTGATCGGCGTGCTGGCCTGCGCCGCCGCGGCCGAGTGGATCGGCCTGCACGCCATCTTCGGCGCGTTCCTGTTCGGCATCTGCCTGCCGCGCGAGGACCGCCTGCTGGAACACCTGGCCGGGCGCATCGAACCGCTGGCGATCACCTTGCTGATGCCGGTGCTGTTCGCGGTCGCCGGCCAGGCCACCAGCCCCAGCGTCTTCGCCGGCACGGGTATCGCCGGCTTCGTGCTGGTGATCGGCGTAGCGGTGCTCGGCAAGCTGGTCGGCTGCACGCTGGGCGCGCGCCTGAGCGGCCACGACTGGCGCGACAGCCTGACCGTGGGCTCGCTGATGAACGCACGCGGGCTGATGGAACTGGTGGTGATCAAGATCGGCCTGGACAGCGGCGTGATCGGCCCGGACCTGTTCACCCTGCTGTTCGGGATGACCTTGGTGACCACTTTCATGGCCTCGCCGATGGTGGCCTGGTTCCATCGCGAACGGCGTGCCGCCGGCGCCGCCGGACTGGGCGCGAGCCGGTCCGGTCGCTGAGCGCTGGGCCGTGCCGAGCGAACGGCTGCACCGCGGCGCCCGCATCGTCCGACATGCAGTCGCGGCGCTCGGCGCACATGCCTTGTGCGGTTGGCGCAGGCATGCCGGACCAGGCGACCGCGCACCCCGCCGTCGCCCGCCGCGCACGCCCGCCTGCCGATGAGCGCCTTGCCCACATCCTCCCGCTACGCCGAACGCGATGCGCCGCCGGCCTTGCGCGATCGCCTGTGCTGCAGCTGGCGCTTTCGCCAGGGCGATGCCGATCCGCTGCCGACGCAGGTACTGCCGGATGGCTGCGTGGACCTGATCTGGGACGGACGCGTCCTGTTCGTGGCCGGGCCGGACCGCGGCGCCAGCGTCGCGACGCTGGCGCCGGGCAGCGTGCTGAGCGGGGTGCGCCTGGCTGCCGGCGCGGGCGCGAGCCTGCTCGGCGTGCCGCTGCATGCCATCGCCGACCAACGCGTCGCACTGGAGGCGTTGTGGGACGGCCGCGGCCGCGACTGGCAGGCACGGCTCGAAGACAGCACCGAACCGCTGGCGGTGCTGCATGCGCTATGCGCCAGCCGTCCACTCGTGGCGGACCAGCCGATGGCCTGGGTGTTCGCGCAACTGGCCGGCGACGATGCGCCGCGCATGGCCGAACTCACGCGCAGCCTGGGCATCAGCGAACGCTCGCTGCGGCGCCGCTGCCAGGACGCGTTCGGTTACGGCGCCAAGACCCTGGAACGCATCCTGCGCCTGCAGCGCTTCCTGCGCATCGCCCGCGGCCATGCCACGCTGACCGCGGCGGCGCTGCAGGCCGGCTACGGCGACGCCCCGCACCTGGTCCGCGACAGCCGCCAGCTGACCGGCCTCAGCCCGCGCGACCTGGTGCAGCGGCACGCGCGCTGAGCTGGCCGTTTTCGCCAAGCCGGCAGCGGCGCGGCGATGGATACTGGCGGCCCTTTCCACGGAGCCCGCCATGAGCCGCGCCGACCAGCAGCACCGCATCGACTATCTGGAATTCGCCGTCGCCTCGATCGCCGCGGCCAAAGCCTTCTACGGCCAGGCCTTCGACTGGACTTTCCAGGACTACGGTCCGGACTACTGCGAATTCCGCGACGGCCGCCTCACCGGCGGCTTCTTCCACGGCACCGCGCAACCCGGCGGCGCGCTGGTGGTGCTGTACTCCAACGACCTGGCCGATACCCAGGCGCGCATCGAGGCCGCCGGCGGCCGCATCGTCCGCCCGCTGTTCGAATTTCCTGGCGGCCGCCGCTTCCATTTCGCAGATCAGGACGGCTACGAGTTGGCGGTGTGGTCGGAAGGCTGACGGCTGGGCAAGACTGCGGCGCAGAGGCCGCTGCGCGTTTGCGGCTCTGCTGCCGCTAGCCAACCGCTTACTGGCGCAACGGCACGCCGCACGCGCACCACACTCACTCGCGGGCGTAGTGCCGCAAGAACATGTCCGCCGCCGACTCCGCCACCTGCGCCTGCTGCGCGGCGCTCAATGCCGGCTGGCCCATGGCGATCTGCGGCCAGAACGCGAAGCCCTTGACCAGGCCTTGCAGCTGCTGCGAGGCGAATTCCGGATCCAGCGGCTGCAGGCGGCCGTCGGCCAGGGCCGCGCGGATCCAGACCGTGGTGCCCTCTTCCTTGCTGCCCAGTTGCGCGATCAGCTCGCGGGCGCGCTCGGGCGAGTGGATGCCCTGGGCGATGGCCACGCGCGACAGGTCGACGAAGGCCGGGTCGTCGAGCAGCCGCAGCTTCTGCTGCAGCAGTTGCAGCAGTTGCTCGCGCAACGGCCGGTCGGCGCGATACGGCACGTCGAGCGTGTCCGCGCTGCGCTGCCATAGCCCGCGCAGGATCTCGGCGAACAAGGCGTCCTTGCTCGGGAAGTGGTTGTAGACGGTGCGCTTGGACACGCCGGCGCTGGCGGCGACGCGGTCCATGCTGGTGGCGTCGAAGCCCTGGCTGCGGAACTCGGCGATCGCCGCCTCCAGGATGGCCTGGCGCTTGCGCTCGGTCAGGCGCACCGGGGCCGGCGCGGGGGCGGAGGAACTGGGCATGTGGACATTTTACACCGGGCGGTTTACTTTTCTCCAAAGGAAACTACACTGTGTAGTGTAATTTTCTTGCTGGCACCCGTCCCGGGGCCGCCCGTCCCCCACCCCGTTGGAATGCCACCGTGCTCGCCTCCGCCCGCCAGATGCCCCGCAGTTCGTCGCCCCACGCGGCTTCGCCGCAGTTCCGCCATGGGCGTTTCCGCAATACGGTTCCCACCGCGACCAGCGCATTGGGGTTTTTCCCGACGCTGCGGCTGATGTGGGAGTTCCTGTTCAACAAACCGGCGCACACCGTGCCGTCGCTGCCGCTGCCGGTGCTGCCGCTGACCCGCGCGCAGTTGCTGGCCGCGCCGGACCACAGCCTGTTCCGGCTCGGCCACTCCACGGTGCTGATGAAGCTGCGCGGCGGCTTCTGGCTGACCGACCCGGTGTTCTCCGAGCGCGCCTCGCCGTTCTCCTTCGCCGGCCCCAAGCGCTTCCATGCGCCGCCGATCGCGCTGGACGATCTGCCGCCGATCGCCGGGGTGATCCTGTCGCACAACCACTACGACCATCTGGACCGCGCCACCATCGCCCGCCTGGCCGACC
The DNA here is from genome assembly GCF_017163705.1 of Xanthomonas bonasiae. Classification (GTDB taxonomy): domain Bacteria; phylum Pseudomonadota; class Gammaproteobacteria; order Xanthomonadales; family Xanthomonadaceae; genus Xanthomonas_A; species Xanthomonas_A bonasiae. The sequence goes on along the minus strand of NZ_JAFIWB010000005.1, from coordinate 109,851 downwards.
GCGTCGGCGTGTTCGTGACACCGCTGGGCGTGGGCGACCTGCTGCTGCGCTGGGGCGTGGACCCGGCCAAGGTGCGGCAGCTGGACTGGTGGCAATCGACCACGGTGGACGGGGTGACGCTGACCGCGACGCCGTCGCAGCACTTCTCCGGCCGCGGACTGTTCGACAGCGGCCGCTCACTGTGGTGCTCGTGGGCGATCCAGGACCACGCGCTGAAGATCTTCTTCAGCGGCGACAGCGGCTACTTCGACGGCTTCAAGGCGATCGGCCAGCGGCTCGGTCCGTTCGACCTGACCTTGATGGAAACCGGCGCCTACGACCCGCAGTGGCCGCACGTGCACATGCAGCCGGAGCAGAGCCTGCAGGCGCACCTGGACGTGCGCGGGCGCACGCTGCTGCCGATCCACAACGGCACCTTCGACCTGGCCCTGCATGCCTGGCACGAACCGTTCGAGCGCATCGTCGCGTTGGCCGTCGCGGCCGGCGTGCCGCTGGCGACGCCGCGCATGGGCGAGCGGGTGGACCTGAGCGCGCCGGCCGCCGGCGACCGCTGGTGGCGCACGCTGGGCGCGGTTCCTGCGGCGGCGCGCTGAGGCGCTGAAGCAGCAACGTTGCAATGCCGGCGCGGTCCGCAACCTGCGCCGGCATCCCCTTCGGAGACCGCGCGCCGGTCGCATGACGCGACCGACACGCAGGCATGGCGCTTACAAGCGCAACCACTCCAGGCCTTCGCCGCGGCGGTAGTACACCGCCAGCGCCTTGCCGTAGACGCTGTCGGCGTCGACGAAACCGAAGTAGCGGCCGTCCAGGCTGTCGCCGCGATGGTCGCCGACCGCCAGCAGCTTGCCGGGCGGCACGCGCACGTCGTACAGGTCCGGGCCGCCGCCGGCATCCAGGTCCAGCTGCGCGATGCGCTCGCCAAACCGTTCCTTGTCGCCATCGCTGCCGATCTGCAGCGGCTGGCCGTTGATCGACAGGTGGCCGTCGCGCAGGTCCACGCGATCGCCGGCCACCGCCACCACGCGCTTGATCAGGCGGGTACCGTCGCGCGGCGAATCGAACACCGCCACGTCGCCGCGCTGCGGATGGCCGCGCTCGAGCACACGCCATTCGGTGAACGGCACGCGCAGGCCGTAGGCGCTCATGTCCACGGCGACGCGGTCGCCGGGTTGCAGGGTCGGCTGCATCGAGCCGCTCGGGACCACGTAATGGTTGGCGAACGAGGAACGCGCGGCGGTCAGCAACAGCAGCATGACCGCGATCGGCAGCAGTTCCTTGCGCGTCCAGCGCGCGGCGCGGTGCAGGCGGGAGTCTTGCGGGTCGGTCGAGGTCATGCGACACCTGTGGGATTCGGGCGGGAGCGCATCGCGGCGCGATGCCATGGCGACAGTGCGCGCGTGGCCGCGTGGCCTGCCAGTGACGGAAGGCATGGGTGGCGGTTCCGGCGCCGCGAGTCGGGCGCGGAGGGGTTCTGTCGGGGCTGAAGCCCCTCCTGCAGTGCACCCAGCAGGCAATCGCATGCTCTCCCTGTAAGAGCGGCTCCGGGGGCCTCGGACCATCGGTCGCGGCACGGCGCCGGTGGGCGGCCGGCTTGGGAAACCATGACGCTCGAAACGCGCTTGCTCGCGGCTGCGGATGAGGTCGGGGCTGAAGCCCCTCCTACAGGGTCGCCGCCACCGTTGCGCATCCGCCGCAACGAAAAACGGGATGGCCGTTGGGCCATCCCGTTCTCGATCACCGCCAGCGGCGAGACGCGACTCAGTCCTTCAGGCCGCGGTTTTCCAGCAGCGGTTCGACGCTGGGATCCTTGCCGCGGAAATCGCGGTACAGGGTGGCTAGGTCGACGGTGTTGCCGCGCGAGAGGATCTTGGCGCGGAAGATGTCGCCGTTCTTGCGCGACAGGCCGCCGTTCTCCTTGAACCATTCGAACGCGTCGTCGTCGAGCACTTCCGACCAGAAGTAGGCGTAGTAGCCGGCCGAGTAGCCGCCGCCCCAGATGTGGTCGAAATAGGTGGTGCGGTAGCGCGGCGGCACTTCGGCCACGTCCACCTTGAACTTCTTCAGCGCGTCGGCTTCGAACTTGTCCACGTCCTGCAGCGGCGCGTCGGCCGGCTGGGTGTGCCAGGCCAGGTCGAGCAGCGCCGCCGACAGGTACTCGGTGGTCGCATAGCCCTGGTTGAAGGTGCGCGCCTTCTTGATCTTCTCCACCAGCTCGGCCGGCATCGCTTCGCCGGTCTGGTAATGCTTGGCGTAGTGCGCGAACACCTTCGGATCCGAGGCCCAGTGCTCGTTGAACTGCGACGGGAACTCGACGAAGTCGCGCGAGGTCGCGGTGCCGGCGATCGACGGGTACTTCACCTTGGAGAACATGCCGTGCAGCGCGTGGCCGAACTCGTGGAACATGGTGGTGACGTCGTCGAAGCTGAGCAGCGCCGGCTGGCCGGGCGCGGGCTTGGTGAAGTTGCAGACGTTGTACACCACCGGCTTGGCGCCGGTGAGGCCGTCCTGCTCGACGAACACGTCCATCCACGCGCCGCCGGACTTGCTGTCGCGCTTGTAGTAGTCGGTGTAGAACAGCGCCATCGAGGTGCCGTCCTGGTCGAACACTTCGTACACCTTCATGTCCGGGTTGTAGGTCGGAATGTCGGTGCGTTCCTTGAAGGTGATGCCGTACAGCTCGGTGGCGGCGTAGAACACGCCGTTCTTGAGCACGTTGTCCAGCTCGAAGTACGGCTTGATCTGCGACTCGTCCAGGTCGTACTTGGCCTTGCGCACCTGCTCGGCGTAGAAGTCCCAGTCGGACGCGGCGAGCTTGAAGCCGCCCTTCTGCGCATCGATCACCTTCTGCATCTCGGCGATCTCGCTGCGCGCCTTGGCGGTGGCCGCCGGCACGGTGTCGGTGAGCAGCTTCAGCGCCGCGGCCGGGGTCTTGGCCATCTGGTCGCCCAGGCTGTAGGCGGCGTAGCTGTCGAAGCCGAGCAGCTTGGCCTTCTGCGCGCGCAGTTGGGCCAGGCGCTGGATGGTCTGGCGGGTGTCGTTGGCGTCGCCCTTCTCGGCGCGCGACTGCGAGGCGGCCATCACCTGGGTGCGCAGCTCGCGGTCCTTCAGCGAGGCCAGCACCGGCTGCTGGGTGGTGTTCTGCAGCGCGAGCAAATACTTGCCGTCGAGCTTGCGCGCCGCGGCGTCCTGCGCGGCCGAGGCGATGTCGCCCTCGGACAGGCCGTCGAGCTTGGCCTTGTCGTCCACCACCACCGCGCCGGCGGCGGTGGCCGCGACCAGCTTGGTGTGGAACTGGGTGGCCAGCGTGGTTTCCTCGACGTTGAGCTTGCGCAGCGTCGCCTTGTCGGCATCGGACAGCTGCGCGCCGGACCGCACGAATTCCTCGTAGTCGCGCTCGACCAGGCGCTTCTGCTCCGGCTCCAGGTTCAGCGTGTCGCGCTGGTCGTAGATCGCCTTGATCCGCGCGAACAGCTTCGGGTCCAGGCTGATCTCGTCCTGGTGCTCGGCCAGCTTCGGCGCCACCGCTTCCTGGATCTTCTGGCGTTCGTCGTTGGTGTCGGCCTGGACCAGGCCGAAGAAGATCCGCTGGACCCGGCTCAGGGTCTGGCCGCTGCGCTCCATCGCCTCGATGGTGTTGGCGAAGGTGGCCGGCTCGGCGTTGTCGGCGATCTTGCGGATCTCGGCCAGGTGCTGCTTCATGCCCTCTTCGAACGCGGGCAGGTAGTCGGCGTCCTTGATCTTGTCGAACGGCGGCGCCTGGAACGGCAGCGTGCTGGCGCTCAACAGCGGATTGGCGGCGGCGGGAGCGGGGGACTGCGAGGCGGCGGGGGCGGCGGGCACGGGGGTGGACTCCTTACCGGAACAGGCTGCCAGCGCCAGGCTGATGGCGGCGGCCAGAACGACAGTACGCGACATGGGGTGGAACTCCTGACAGGGACATGGTGGCGGGGCAGCCGCGCACGCTACGCGGTTTGCGCGGGGCGGGCATGTGCCATTGGATCTGGGGGTGGCGGGCGCGGCGTGGACATGGCGCCGAACGCCCTGGCGGCCTGGGCAGGCGCTTTGCGGACAGCGCCTGTCGCGGCTGAAGCCGCTCCTACAGTGCGCAGCCGGTCTTGTAGGAGCGGCTTCAGCCGCGACAGGGACGTGCTCAAGCCAGTTACAGCGCCCCAGGCAGCGGCAGCGCCTCGTCCTTGAAGATGGCCACGTGCGGCACGCCGTCGGCGCCGATCCAGCCGCGGTACATGCCCTCGGTGTTGAACGGGAAGGCGACGCTGCCGTCGGCGCCCAGCGCGATCGCGCCGCCGTCGCCGCCGGCCTTGGGGATCTGCTGGTCGATCACCGCCTCGGCCGCCTGCGCCAGGCTCTGCCCGGCGTACTTGACCCGCGCGCAGATGTCGTAGGCCGCCACCGCGCGGATGTAGAACTCGCCCCAGCCGGTGCCGGACACCGCGCAGCGGCTGTCGGCATAGGTGCCGGCGCCGATGATCGGCGAGTCGCCGACGCGGCCGTAGCGCTTGTTGGTCATGCCGCCGGTGGAGGTGCCCGCGGCCAGCCGGCCCTGCGTGTCCAGCGCCAGCGCGCCGACCGTGCCGAAGTGCTTGGCGGTCTCCAGGTCGGCGTGCGCCTGCTTGTTCGCCTCTTCCTTCAGCGCCTGCTGCAGCTGCTTCCAGCGCTTCTCGGTGCGGAAGTAGGACGGATCGACCAGGGTCACCCCGTGCTGGCGCGCGAACGCCTCGGCGCCGTCGCCGACCAGCATCACGTGCTCGGACTGGTCCATCACCGCGCGCGCCAGCTGGATCGGGTTCCTCACCCGGTGCACCCCGGCCACCGCGCCGGCCTTGCCGCTGGCGCCGTCCATGATCGCCGCGTCCAGTTCGTTGCGGCCGTCGTGGGTGAACACCGCGCCCTTGCCGGCGTTGAACTGCGGCGAATCCTCCAGCACCGCGATCGCCGCGGCGACCGCGTCCACCGCCGGCCTGCCCTGCACCAGCAGCGCCTGCCCGGTGCGCAGCGCCGTTTCCATCGCCGCGCGCGCCTGCGCCAGGTCGGCGGCGCTGCTGCTGGCGCGCTCGACCCCGGCGCCGCCGTGGATCACCAGGGTGGTGGCGGGAATCTCGCGCATTTGCCCGTCGCGCACCGCGTAGTAGCGGTGGAACACCGGCGCATCGACCCGGCCGTCGGGCAGGTGCAGGGTGGAACCGGGGCCGACGCCGACCGTCTCGATGCGTGCCGCCTGCAGCGGCTGTCCGGCCGGCGTGGCCGGCTGCAGCGGGCCGGCGACCACGGTGGCGCCGGCCTGCGGATCGGTGGCATAGACCCGCGCGCTGCCGTCGCCCTCCACCGCCAACGCCGCGCTCTCGTCCACGCCCAGGCCGATCAGCGGCTGCCCGGCCGGGGCCAGCGTCGCCGCCTTGGCGCGGAACGCGAACAGCCGGCCGAGCCGGTCGCGTTCCTTGAAGTGGGTGTCGGTGATGACGCGCTTGAGCAGGTCCAGGTGCAGGAAGTCGGTCTCGATGGTGGTGGCCGGCCCCAGCGGATCGGCCAGCGCCGACGCGCTGGTCAGGCTGCCGCCGTCCATCGCCCCGTACAGGTACTCGCCCAGCATCGCCAGGCCGGCGCTGGTGCCGCCGAGCGGCTTGCCGGCGCGCACGTGCGCGTCCAGCGCGGCGGCCACCGGCGTGCCCTTCCAGTAGCGCACGTAGCGCGACTGGTCGCCGCCGGCGATGAAGATGCCGTCGGCGCGGGCCAGGCTGCGCAGCAGCGCCGGATCGCTGGAGGCGCCGCGGCCGCTGAACACGAAGGTCTCCACCGAGGCCACGCCGCCGACGTCGCGGTAGAACTCCTCGGCCACTTCGTTGCCTTGCGAGGCGCGCAGCACCACCACGTGGCCGTGCCCGGCCTTGGCCATGAACCAGCGCAGCGCGTCGTAGTTGCGGTCGCCGCCGCCCATCAGCAGCAGCCCCGGCGCGACCGGGCCGGGCGTGGGCAGGGCCGGATCGCCGACCAGGTACTGGCGGTAATCGCGAGCGGCGGCGGGCGCGGCCAGGCACAGGCCCAGCAATGCCACCAGCCAGGGCCGGAACGTGCCGACGGAACGGGTCATGCGGATCTCCTCGAGGGGCGGACGGGCGGTTCGTTGCAGACAGGGGACGAACGGCGGCGCGGTTTCCCCCCTCGTCGTTGTACCGGTTCGCGGCGGCGCGCGGGCGCTGCCACACGGGCGGACGATCGGCTAATGTGGGATGCATGCCCGCCTCCCTCGACGATTGGTTCGTCCACGAGATCCTCGTCCACGAGCAGGCGCTGAGCGGCTACCTGCGGCGCTGCTGGCCGCAGCGCGAGGAATGGCACGACCTGCGCCAGGAGATCTACGTGCGCGTCTACGAGGCCGCCGGCAAGGCGCGGCCGAGCCTGCCCAAGTCGTTCCTGTTCGCCACCGCGCGGCACCTGATGAGCGACCGGCGGCGGCGCAGCCGGGTGGTGTCGATCGAGGCAGTGGGTGATTTGGAGTCGCTGCACGTCCTGGTAGACGAGCTGTCGCCGGAACGCTGGTGCGGCGGGCGGCAGGTACTGGGACGGCTGGCGGCCGCCTTCGACCGCCTGCCCGACCGCTGCCGCAGCGTGATCTGGCTGCGGCGGGTCGAGGAACTGTCGCAAAAGGAGGTGGCCGTGCGTCTGGGCATCAGCGAGAAGACCGTGGAAAAGCACGTGGCCAAGGGCATGCGCCTGCTGGCCGATCATTTTCATGGCGACGACGGCGCGCGCGCGCCCGCGGCGCCGCGGCAGGCACGGGCACAGGATGGACAGCAGGCGGATTGAGCTGCGCGCCGCGGCCTGGCTGGCGCGCTGCGACCGCGGCGATTGGACGCCGCAGCAGCAGGCGCGGCTGGAAACGTGGCTGGCCGCGGCCACGGCGCACCGGGTGGCGTTCCTGCGCCTGCGCGCGGCGTGGCAGGAGAGCGGGCGGCTGCAGGCGCTGGGCGCGGGCCAGCGCGACGGCCACATTCCGCCACGCGGCAGCTGGCGGGGATTGGCGGGTGGAGACGCCTTGGCGAACGCCACCGAAGCGAGCGACGGCGCCGCGGCAGCGGTCGCACCCGGTACGCCGGCCGACCTCGGTCAGTTGCGCTTCGCGCCGCGCCCACCCGCGCGCGCGCGCCGGCGCTGGCCGCTGGCGCTGGCCGCGACGCTGCTGCTCGGCGCGGTGCTGGGCCTGGCCTGGCGCCAATCCGCGGCGCTGCAGCCGGTCGCCTACGCCAGCGCCACCGGCAGCCTGCGCCCGCTGGCATTGGCCGACGGCTCGCATGCGACGCTGAGCAGCGACAGCCGCATCGACGTGGCGCTGTCGCGCGCGCAGCGGCATATCGACCTGGAGCGCGGCGAGGCGTTCTTCGAGGTGAGCAAGGATCCGGCGCGGCCGTTCGTGGTCGCCAGCGGCGCGCGCCGGGTGATCGCGGTGGGCACGCGCTTCGCGGTGCGCCGCGATGCCGACGCGCTGCGCGTGGTGGTCACCGAGGGCACGGTGCGGCTGGAGTCGGCGGCGAACCCGCAGGCGCCGCCGACCCTGCTGCCGGCCGGCAGCATCGCCCTGGCCGGCCCGCACGGAGTGCTGGTGCGCCGGGTCGCACTGGCCGAGGCCGAACGCGCGCTGGACTGGCGCAACGGCTACCTGACCTTCGACGACACCCCGCTGCAGGCGGCCGTGGCCGAGTTCAACCGCTACAACACGGTCAAGCTGCAGGTGGCCGACGCCAGTGCCGGCGCGCTGCGCGTCGGCGGCAACTTCCGCTGGTCCAATACCGACGCGTTCGTGCGCCTGCTCGAGCAGGGCTTCCCGATCCGCGCCGAGCGCCGCGGCGACCAGGTGCTGTTGCACAGCCGCTGAGCGCGGCTGCGCGCGGCGGTGCGGCGGTGCGGCGCGACGGGGGGATTTGCGTAACTCGTTCGTCATGACTAGCGGGGGCGTGGCCCTGCGCCTGTGTTAGGCGAGAAAACTCGATGCGATATCCGATGCGTGTCCTGCTGCTGAGCATGGCCTGTGCGACCGCCTGCGCGGCGCAGGCGCAAGCGGCCGCCGACGGCCAAGCCGCGGCCAGCCAGGTGAACATTCCCGCCGGCCCGCTGCGCGCGGCGCTGGAGGCGCTGGCGCGGCAATCCGGCGCGCAGCTGATCTACCGCGCCGACCAGCTCGACGGCGCACGCAGCGCCGGCGCGCACGGCCAGCTGGACACCGCGCAGGCGCTGCAACGCGTGCTGCACGGCAGCGGCTTCGTCGCCCAGCGCGATGCCTCCGGCGCCTGGCTGGTACGGCGCCAGGAGCCGGCCCCGGCAGCGCCGCGCGCGCAACCGGTGCGCGCCACGCTGCCCGCCGCCGCGCCCGCCGAACCGGTCGCCGAGCTGCAGACGCTGCAGGTCACCGGCTCGCGCATTCCGCGCGCACAGTTGGAAGGGCCGGCGCCGATCAGCGTGATCAGCGCCGAACAGATCAAGGCCAACGGCTTCACCTCGGTCCCGGACGTGCTGCGCGCGATGACCCAGAACGGCGGCGAGACGCAGAGCCCGCAGTCGGCCAGCGGCGCCGACTTCTCGCCCGGCGCGCAGCAGGTGGACCTGCGCGGGCTCGGCCCCAACCACACCCTGGTGCTGGTCAACGGCCGCCGCATCGCCGACTTCCCGATGCCGTTCAAGGGCCGCAGCAACTTCACCGACATCTCCAACATCCCGCTGGGCATGATCGACCGCATCGAGATCCTGACCGGCAGCGCCTCGGCGATCTACGGCTCGGACGCGATCTCCGGCGTGGTCAACTTCATCCTCAAGAAGCAGGCCGACGGCACCACCCTGGACTACCGCTTCGGCGACACCAGCGGCGGCGGTGGCGACAGTTTCAACCTGAGCATCAGCAGCGGCTTCTCGCGCGGCGCGTTCGATGCGGTGTTCGGCGCCGAAGCGGTGACCCAGAATCCGTTGTGGGCCTACCAGCGCAGCCGCCAGGACAGCACCCTGGACGGCCCCACCGTGCGTTCGCAGGTGCCGCGCCGCACCTTCCTGCGCACCGACTACGACGACAACTATCTGGATCCGGGCGAAGCCACCTGCGAGGCGGTGTCCGGGCTCAACGGCGGCAGCACCGGCTACGCCTCGCGCCCGGGCTACGGCGAGTTCTGCGGCAGCAGCGCGTCGATCGGCTACGGCACCATCGGCAACAAGCGCCGCGGCATCAACGCCTACGCCTCGCTGAGCTACGCCTTCGACGGCGGCACCGAGTGGTTCGCCGACCTGCAGCTCGGCTACCACGAGCTGTCGCTGTTCCGCGACGTGACCCAGTGGGGCTACATGGCCGCGGACGGCAACGAGGAAGGCTATTTCTACAACCAGGCCACCGACCAGATCGAGGCCTGGGGCCGCCAGTTCAGTCCCGAGGAAATGGGCGGGCTCAACGCCGGCACCATCCGCACCCGGCAAAAGACCTTCAGCCTGACCACCGGCTTCAAGGGCAAGCTGGCCAGCGACTGGGACTACGAGGCCAGCCTCAGCCATTCGCAGTACCAGGCCACGATCAGCTGGCCGCAGATCGTCGCCGAGCGTGCCAACGCGTTGTTCCTCGGCGAGCAGTTGGGCGTGGACGAAGACTCCGGCCTGCCGATCTTCAATGCCGACCCGCAGCGCCTGTACACGCCGCTGACCCGCACCGACTACGACAGCATCGCTCAGCGCAGCGTGTACCAACCGCGCTCGCGCACCGACACCGCCGCCTTCACCGTGACCAATCCCAGCCTGTTCGCGCTGCCCGGCGGCGACGCCGGGCTGTCGGCCACCGCCGAGTTCGGCAACCAGGGCTACGACCTGCGTCCGGATCCGCTGGCCACCCAGTACTACTACTACAGCTGGAAGGATTCCGACGGCCACGGCAGCCGCAACCGCTGGGCGCTGGCCAGCGAGCTGCGCCTGCCGGTGCTGTCGACGCTGGCGCTGAGCCTGGCCGGACGCTACGACCAGTACCGCTTCTCCGGCCGCACCCTGGGCAAGTTCACCTACAGCGGCGGGCTGGAATGGCGGCCGCTGGACACGCTGCTGCTGCGCAGCTCCTACGGCACCGCGTTCCGCGCGCCGGACCTGCACTACATCTACGCCGGCGCCGGCAACGACGAAACCTCCGGCGTGGACTATTACCGCTGCGCCAGCGAAGAACCCGGCGTGGCGATCGAGGACTGCAGCTACAACGACGAGGCGATCATCCGCGGCCGCAGCGGCAACCGCAAACTGGACCCGGAAACCAGCACCTCGTGGACCGCCGGCTTCGTCTGGTCGCCGCGACCGGAGCTGGACGTGTCGGTGGACTACTTCGACATCGACATGCGCAACCAGGTGCAGGACCTGCGCGTGGACCAGGTGCTGCGCGACGAATCCGAGTGCCGGCTGGGCAACCTGGATGCGGCCTCGACCACCTGCCAGCAGGCGCTGGCGCGGGTCACCCGCAGCGCCGATGGCGACCTGTACGGGGTCTACGTCAACCCGATCAACATCGCCCGCGAAAGCACCAGCGGCATCGACCTCAGCACCCACTACCGGCTGGACACCGCGATCGGCACCTTCCGCTTCAGCGGCAGCTACACCTGGGTGCGCCGTCACGACATCCAGGTCTACGCCGGCGAAGCGATGGTGGACGAATTCGCGGTCAACAGCGGCTACGACATCCCGCGCAGCAAGGCCAGCGCCAGCGTGTCGTGGGAACGCAAGGCGTGGTCGGCGACGCTGCACGGCGAGCGCCTGGGGCGCCTGCCCAGTTCCGATTCCTACGACCAGGTCTACGACCCGGACAGCGGCGACAGCCCGTGGATCGGCGCCACCTACCGCTACAACGCCTCGGTGCAGTACCGCATCGGCGACCACGCGCAGCTGTCGCTGGCGGTGACCAACCTGTTCGACAAGATGCCGCCGCGCGACCGCACCTACACGTCGTATCCGTACTACGACGTGTCCTGGTTCGACACCGTGGGCCGCAGCCTGTACCTGCAGTACACGCACAAGTTCGGCGGCAGCGCGTTGTAGCGGCGCCGCCGCCGGCACCGCGGCCAGGGCGTTTTTCGATCCTTTGCAGGTCGCGGCGACCTTGTGGGAGCGACTTCAGTCGCGACGGGCCTCACCAGTAGAGCCCGTCGCGACCGAAGTCGCTCCCACAGCACTGCGCCGGCCGCAAGACGCCGGGATGTCGCAACGCTATCGGCAGCAGCGCGGCGACGTCGGCCCGCATGTCGGCGCTGGTGCGGAACAGCGGCCTTGCGAGAGGTTGCAGGTACGCGCCCCTGTAGGAGCGGCTTCAGCCGCGACAGAATGCCACCGGTAACGCCCGGTCGCGGCTGAAGCCGCTCCTACAGGAAGCGCATTCGCATCGAGGTGCCGCCCGGCCTCACAACGTATCGCGATGCTTGCCGCGCCACGGCCGGTACCAGGTGCGGATCGCGGCGATGTCGGCGTGCATGTCGGCGCTGGTGTGGAACAGCGGGCCGAGACCGACGGTGCGGCTGGGGTAGTCGAAGTACACCGGGAAGATCGGGATCTCGGCGCCATGCGCGATCTTCCAGAAACCGACCTTCCACTTCTCCACCCGCTTGCGCGTGCCTTCCGGCGTGATCACGTACCACATGCGCGGCGCTTCCCGGATCAGCGCCACCGCCTGCTCGACCACGCCGCGCGGCGACTTGCGGTCCAGCGGGATGCCGCCGAGCTTGCGCAGCAGCGGCCCCAGCGGCCACCAGAACAGCTGGGTCTTGCCGAGCACGCGCACCTCGAAGCCGACCGCGAACTTGACCGCGAAGCCGAGGAAACCATCCCAGTTGGACGAATGCGGGGCGACGATCATCACCAGCTTCGGCACGTCCGGGAACTCGCCCACCACCCGCCAGCCGGTCAGGCGCAGCGCGGTGCGGCCGAGCCAGCGGCCGAAGCGGCTGGGCTTGACCATCGGCATGTTCGGGGTCGCGGGGGGCAACGAAAAATCGCGTTCGCTCAAAAGTCACTCCCAGCGGCCGGGCGAACGGCCGCGTTTGATCTGGCTGCGCTCGCGCTTGGCATCCAGGCGCCGCAGCTTGGCGCCATGCGAGGGTTTGGTGGCGATGCGCCGTTTCGGCACCGACAGCCCGGCGGCGATGAACTCGGCCAGGCGCTGGCGCGCATCGTCGCGGTTGCGGTCCTGGGTGCGGAAGCGCTGCGCATCGATCACCAGCACGCCCTCGGCGGTGATGCGCCGGTCGCGCCGCGCCAGCAGCCGCGCACGCAGCGGCTCCGGCAGCGACGGCGAGCCGGCCAGATCGAAACGCAGCTCCACCGCGGTGGAGACCTTGTTGACGTTCTGCCCGCCGGCGCCGCTGGCGCGCACGAAGCGCTCGACGATTTCGCTTTCCGGAATCGCCAGGCTGTTCGAGATGTGGATGGCCCCGGTACCCATCCGCGAATTGTAGGGCATCCGCCAGACCGCTTGATTTTCGACGGCCTGCGGCCTGAACGGCCGGGCGCAAGCGGCGTCGGCGACTACGGCGCCGCCTGCCGCCGTCCCAGGGCTGGGTCCCGAGCGACGGCGCATGACCTGGACCCCGGCTGCAGATCGGCGACAAGGCACCGACACCGACCCATGGCCCGCGGGATGAGCACGCCACCGCACGCTCGACACCGACCAGGCCACGCTGCGCGCCTTGCGCCGCCATTTCGACAGCGCCGACCAGTTCCGCACGGCAGCGCCGGGCTGTTGCGCTATTTCGAGCCGGCCCGCTCGCGCATCGCCCGCCGGGTCCGGCGAAGCCGCGGGAGACCGAATCGCGGCAAGCGCGCAGACGGCGAGGCCGCGGCGATTCCCGTATCCTGGCCGCCGGTCATAGCCTTGCAGGACGCTCGATGAATCCGACCCCGCTCCTTTCCCGTCGCTGGCCGCAGCGCCTGCTGCTGGCCGCGCTGCTGGCCCTGGCCGCGGCTCCCGCCCTGGCCGAGCCGCCCAGCGATGGCGACGTCAACCGCCTGCTGTCGGCCTCGCGCGCGCAGAACATGCTCGACAGCATGCTGCCGCAGATCGAGGCGATGCAGCGCCAGCAATTCGCGCAGCTGACCGCGCAGCACCCGCTCGACGCGGCGCAGCAGCAGAAGGTGCAGCAGATCCAGGAGCGCACCCAGGCCACCGTGCGCAAGGCGTTGTCGTGGCAGGAAATGCGCCCGCTGTACGTGAACCTCTACAAGCAGTCGTTCTCCAAGCAGGACGTGCTGGCGATGGCCGAGTTCTACGAGAGCCCGGCCGGCCAGAGCATGCTCGACAAGACCCCGCAGCTGATGCAGAACCTGATGGGCGCGATCCAGCAGAAGATCACCCCGCTGTTCGTCGACCTGCAGAAGGACCTGGAGCAGACCGTCAACACGCCACCGGCGGCGAAGAAGTAGTCCTGCCGCGGCAACCGCGCCGCGCCCCTGCGCGCGCGACGCCTGCACTGCGCTGCGGCTGTCGGAGCGGTTCCGGGTGGCCTCGGGCCATCGACCGCGACGAACGAAGCAGCGAGCGTTCCGGTTTCGGCAAGGACCTGGATCAAACGCTCCCGAGCACGGCCAAAACACCTCCTCTTGCAGCCATGACACTGTAGGAGCGGCTTCAGCCGCGACGGGCTTTACCGGTAATGCCCGTCGCGGCTGAAGCCGCTCCTACAGGGCGTGCTGACCGGTCAGCCAGCGGCTTCGCCCGGCGTATCCAGCAAGCGTTCCGCCTCGCCCCGCGACCAAGGCGCCGCCGCCCACCCGAACAAGCCGAACGCGCGCACGAACTCGGCATCCAGCGGCGCGTTCACCTCGATCCGGCGCCCGTCCGGATGCGGAAACGCCAGCCGCTCGGCATGCAGCAGCATGCGGTGCACGCCCTGCATGCGGAAGATCCGGTTGTGGCGGCCGTCGCCATGGCTGGTGTCGCCGATCAGGTGATGCGACAGATGCTTGAGGTGGCGGCGGATCTGGCGGAAACGCCCGGTCACCGGGCTGCAGCGCAACAGCGCGTAGCGCGAGGTGCCGAACTCACCCGACGGCACCTGCAGTTCGCCGCAGGCCAGACGCTGGAAGCGGGTCTGCGCCGGCTTCTTCAGCGGCTTGCCGGGGCCGCCGTCGAGGTCGTGGTCGACCTCGAAGCGCTCCTCGGCCGGCCAGCCGCGGCAGATCGCCAGGTAGTCCTTGTCCACCTCCCCGCCCATCAGCGCCTTGCCCAGCGCGCTGGCGGTGTCGCGGTCGAAGGCCAGCAGCAGGCAGCCGCTGGTGGCGCGGTCGAGCCGGTGCACCAGGAAGATCGGACGTCCCAGTTGCGCGCGCAGGCGATCGGCGAGGAAGTCGTCCTCGCCGCGGGCCAGCTTGCTGTCGTGGACCATCAGCCCGGCCGGCTTGTCGACCACGGCCAGGAACGGGTCCAGATAGAGGATCTGCAGGGAATCGGGGGAAATGCTCACCGCCGGATTATCCGCGCCCGGCGGCCCCGGCCACAATGCGCGCGTCACGCAGCGTCCCATGGCCGGCCGTTGACGCCGCCGCGCCACCGCTCGACGATGATCCTCCCCCATGTTGCGGAGAGTCCCGATGAAGCGCTGGCTGTTGTTGTCGCTGCTGACCGTGGTCCCGCTGGCGCATGCGCTGGATCTGCCCTACGACGCCGCGGCCGACGCCAAGGCGCAGGTGCGGCAGGCGCTGGCCGCCGGCAAGAAGGCGCACAAGCCGACCCTGCTGATCTTCGGCGCCAACTGGTGCGGCGACTGCCGCGCGCTCGACGCCTCGCTGCACGCGGCCAGGAACGCCGCGCTGGTGAAGGCGCATTTCGAAGTGGTCAAGATCGATGTCGGCAACTTCGACCACAACCTCGAACTGAGCCAGGCCTACGGGGACCCGATCCAGAAGGGCATCCCGGCCGCGGTGGTGGTCGGAGCCGACGGCAAGACGCTGTACACCACCAGGGCCGGCGAGCTGGCCAATGCGCGCAAGATGAGCGATCAGGGCATCTACGACTTCTTCGCCAAGGTGGCAGCGGTACCGGCAGGACATTGAGCCGCAGCGTCCACGGCGATGGCTGCCGGTGGCGGCCGGCAGCCTCATCGGCGCCATGGCGTGTCGCTTCCGCGCAAGTCGCGCCGCGTTCGCGCGAACGCTGCCATGTCATCGCATGGGCTCGCGTCCTCCCGTTTCCTGCCCCATGCACGCGCAGGCGTGGCGCGACCTGCTGATGGGTGGATGAAAGGCCCTACAGCAGCTGGATCCCGAAGCGGCGCACGCCCAGCGCCAACACAGCGAAGCAGGCGATGGTCAGCAGCGCGCACGCGGCCAGCGTCCACCAGAAGCCCAGCCGCGGCAACAGCAGCGGAAACGCCAGGAACATCGGCAGCGTCGGCAGCACGTACCAGAACGTGTACCAGGCATGGTTGGCGATCTTGGCCTGCGGCTGCCGCTCCAGGTGCAGCCAGATCAGCGTCAGCAAGGTCACCAGCGGCAAGGCGGCGATCAGCCCGCCGAGCCGGTCGCTGCGCCGCGCCACTTCGGAAATCGCCACCACCAGCGCGGCGGTGATCAGGTACTTGCCGACGATCCAGGGCATGCGCAGCTCCCGACAGGTGAAAGACGCAGGACGCGGCCAGCGCGGGGCGTTCGATTGCGGCGGCGAAGCGCCTAGCGCCGCCACCACGCCGAGAGCAGGCTGACCACGCCGATGCCGCCGGCGATCCAGGCCCATAGCGAGGCCCCGCCGAGTTGCGGCCCGCCCGCGTGGAGCGCGTACAGCAGCACGGCGACGGTGAGCAGGCCCACGCCGGTGATCGCGGTGACCACGCGGCGCTGCATGCGCAGCAGGATCAGATTGAGGTCGGACAGGTCGCGCGAGCGCATCGACAGCTCGTGGCCGCCTTCCACCTGCTGGCGCAGCCAGCTGTGCACCAGGCGCGGCATGTCCGGCGCATGGGTCATGATTTCCGGCAGCCGCTTGCGCAACTCCTGCACCGCGCGTTGCGGGCTGTAGCGCTCGATCAGGATGCGCTCGAGCACCGGCCGCGCCACCGCCCAGATGTCCAGCTCCGGATCCAGCTGGCGGCCCACGCCTTCGATGTTGAGCAGGGTTTTCTGCAGCAGGATCAGCTGCGGCTGCAGGGTCAGCTGGTAGCGTTGGGCCACGCGGAACAGCTTGATCAGCACCTCGGCCAGCGAGATCTGCGACAGCGGCCGGGTGAAGTACGGCTCGCACACCGAGCGCGCCGCCGCCTCCAGTTCGTCGATGCGCACGTTGGCCGGCATCCAGCCCGCCTCCACGTGCAGCTCGGCCATGCGCCGGTAGTCCTTGTTGAAGATGGCCATGAAATTCTCGGCCAGGTAGTACTGATCTTCCTGCGACAGCTGGCCCATGATGCCGAAGTCCAGCGCGATGAAGCGCGGGTTGATCCGCCGCGCCGGATCGCTGTCCACCCAGATGTTGCCGGCGTGCGCATCGGCATGGAAGAAGTTGTCGCGGAACACCTGCGTGTAGAACACGCGCACGCCCTTGGCCGCCAGCGCCTTGCGGTCGATGCCGGCGGCATCGAGCGAGGCGATGTCGTCGGAAGGAATGCCGCGCACCCGTTCCAGGGTCAGCGCGCGCTCGGCGGTGTGGCTCCAGATCACCTCCGGCACGTACATGTCGTCCGAATGCAGCCAGAAGCGGCGCAGCACGCTGGCGTTGGCGCCTTCGCGCTGCAGGTCCAGTTCCGCGGCCAGGGTGGTCTCGATCTCGGCCACCACTTCGCGCGGGCGGATCTTGTCGGCGCGCGGGTGCGCGCGATCGACCAGGGCGGCGGCGGACTTGAGCAAGGCGATGTCGGCGTCGATCTGCCGCTCGATGTCCGGGCGCAGCACCTTGACCACCACCTCGCGGCCGTCGTGCAGCGTCGCCGCATGCACCTGCGCGATCGAGGCCGAAGCCAGCGGCGTGGTGTCGAAACTGGCGAAGGCCACGCCGATCGGCTGCCCCAGCGCCTGCTCGACGATGCGCCGCGCGGCCTCGCCGTCGAACGGGCGCACCCGGTCCTGCAGCAGGGTCAGTTCCTCGGCCACGTCCGGCGGCATCAGGTCGCGGCGGGTGGACAGGATCTGCCCGAACTTGACGAAGATCGGGCCCAGGTCCTGCAGCGCCAGGCGCAAGCGCGCACCGCGCGACTGCGCGGCGATGTCCGGGCTGGCGCGCGGCACGAACGGCTTGGCCAGGCGCAGCCAGCGCTCGGCCGGGGTGCCGTCGAGCAGGTCGTCCAGGCGGTAGCGCAGGATCACCCGGCCGATGCGGCTGGCGCGGAACATCGCCTTCATGCGCCGCGTCCCGGCTGCAGCCGCGCCACGCGCGCGGCCAGGCGCTCGACGTCGTCGCGCACCGCATCCACATCGTCGTAGAACGCGTCCAGCTCGGCGCGCGGGACCACGTCGCGCGATTCCTCGGTGACGAATTCGGCCGCGCTCTGCGCCAGGTCCTGCGCGCTGCGCTGGGCCTGCTGCAGCGCCGCGCGCGCCGCGTTGGCGAACTGCACGCCGAGCACGTCGCCGAACACCTGGGTGAACGGGCGCTGCCAGTCCGGGTCGAAACGCCCTGCCAACTGCTGCAGGCGCCGCGCCAGCTCGGCATCGCCGGACACCCGCACCCGCCCGCCGGGGCTGGCGCCGCGCCGCGCCTGCGCCAGGAACGGCAGCTGCGCGAACAGCCCGCCGAGGGTGCTGCGCACCGCCAGGTCCGGCTCCTGCGCCGCATCCACCGGGCCGACCTGCAGGCGCGTGCCGTCCACGCGGATCTGCAGCGCCAGCGCCGGCGCGTCCAGGGTCAGCGCCACGCGCTGGCCGTCGAGACCACGCAGCGCCTCGCGGGTATCCGGGTCCAGCGCCAGCGCGCGGTTGAGCGCCGCTTCCAGCGCGCGGCCGGCCAGGGGCTTGAGGGCATCGAAGGGAGATCCAGGCATGCCGCGCATTCTAGCGGCAGACACGTCGCCGCACCGTGCGAGCGGCAGACTGTGAAGCGTGCCGCGCTACTGCGCCTGCGCGCCGCCCAGATGTTTGCTCAGGAACGCCAGCAACTGGGTGTAGTAGGCGCGCCGGTGCGGCTCGGTGTAGAAGCCATGGCCCTCGTTGGGGAAGTACAGCGACTCCACCGGCGCGCCGGCTTTCTTCAGCGCCTTTTCCATGCGCTCGGTGTGCTGGATCGGCGCACGCTCGTCCTTGCCGCCCGCGGCCAGGAACACCGGGATGCGGATGCGATCGGCCAGATTGACCGGCGAGCGCGCGGCCAGGGTGCCGCGTTCGCCAAGCCAGTCGCCGGCCCAATTCTTTGCCCAGCGCGCTCGCCTGGCCTGGTCGCGGTACATCGTCTCCAGGTCGTATACCCCCACGTAGCCGGCGGCGCAGCGGTACAAGCCCGGCTCCCTGGCCGCGCCCATCAACGCCGCGTAGGCGCCGTAGCTGGCGCCATAGATGCAGATGCGCGCGGCATCGGCGATGCCCTGCGCGGCCGCCCAGCGCGTGGCATCGGTCAGGTCGTCCTGCATGCGGCCGCCCCATTCCTTCGCCCCCGCCTGGGTGAAGGCACGGCCATAGTTGCCCGAACCGCGGTAATTGACCCGCAGCACCGCATAGCCTGCCGCGGCGAGCAGTTGCGTGTCGTCGTCGAAATCCCACGCGTCGAACACGCCGAACGGCCCACCGTGCGGTAGCAACACCATCGGCAAGGGTTTGCCTGCCTCGGCATGCAGCGGCAGGGTGAGATAGCCGTGCAGCGGCAAGCCATCCCTGGCCTTGAAGCTGACTTCGCGGCTGGGCGGGACCTGGTCGGGCCGGAACCATTCGCGCCGGCTGAACACGCGCTTGGCCGATTTGTCCGTGCTGTCGAACAGGAAATAGTCGCCGTTGTTGCGGTCGCTCCAGACGTAGAGCAACAGCAACCGGCGATCGGCCGTTGCCGAGGTGATGAACACCGCATCGCCATTGAACGCCTTTTCCAGCGATCGATACAGGCGCGAGGTCGGCGCGTTGTCGTCGAAGAAACGGTTATGTATCCGGTCGCTCATGAACGACACGCCGATCGGCGTCTTGCCGTCCAGGTCGCGCAATACCCGGTACGGGTCGACCTGCTCGTCGCGCAGCAAGGGCGAATAGCGGTCGGTCGCCGGATCCCAGGACACCACCGCATCCGGGCCGCTGGCCTGTTCCACCTGCAGATAGGCGAGCTTGTCGTCGGCGGAGAATCCCAACGGATAGGCGCGATGGAAACTGGCGGCTTCGTCGTTGATCAGCCGCCACGGCGTGGCGTTGTCGTCGCGGTAGTAGAGCTTGCTGGAATTTCCGGTATCGGCGCCGTTGGCGAAACGGACGCGCCCGGCGTGGTCGGCAACGAAGTCCGCTCGCGAGACCGGCGCGGTCGCCACGGGCGTACGCCGGTGATTGTAGATGTCCAGTTTATCGATATGGACCGTCGGGTCGCTGGTCTGCTCCACCACCGACACCAGCACGTTGCGCGGATCCTGCGGCAACGTATCGAGCATGTACACCGACGGATCCAGGCCCACCTTGAGCGTGGCCGCGTTGACCGCGTCGTTCATCCCATACGGGCTGGCGAGCAGGCGTGGATTCTTGCCGTCGGCATCGATGGCGTGCAGCTGCCCGATCGCCACGGGTTCATCGCGCGTGCCGAAACGCTCGGCCATCGACACCACGATGCGCTCGTCGTTGGCCCACCAGAAATCGTCGATCACCGAGTCGGCGCCGCCGATGATCCTGGCCGAGAGCTGCTTGTCGCTGCGGCGAACGACCACCAGCCCGGTCCGGTCCTCCATCGGCTGGGTGACGGCATAGTAGGCGCCGGTCGGCGAGATCTTGACCCGCTCGAACTGGTCGCGCTTCAGATACGGGGCCAGATCCAGCGGCGGCGGCTCGGCCTGCGCGCATGCCATGCCGGCCAGCGCAAGGCCGGCCACGAACGTCCAACGTCGCATCGAGTGCATCCCCTGTCCCCTGAGCGGCCTATGTTGGCAAGCTCCGCGAACGGCGTCCATCCCCCGCCACAGTCCGCGGAGCCCTGCGCGTGCGTCGCAGATACCCTCTCCCGCGACGCGCGGCGATGGCCCATGCTATCGCCCCTTCATCGGGCAATGACGGAGCCGCGACATGCGCAAGATCCGGGTCGGCATCATCTTCGGCGGCAAGTCGGCCGAGCACGAGGTCTCGCTGCAATCGGCGCGCAACATCGTCGATGCGCTGGACCCGCAGCGTTTCGACGCCACCCTGATCGGCATCGACAAGCAGGGCCGCTGGCACGCCAACGAGCGCGACGGCTTCCTGCTGCATGCCGACGATCCGGCACGGATCGCGCTGCAGCGCAGCGGACGCGGCGTGGCGGTGATCCCCGGCGACGACACGCAGCCGTTGCGCGCGCTGCAGCCGGCACAGGCACTGGAGCAGATCGACGTGGCGTTCCCGATCGTGCACGGCACGCTGGGCGAGGACGGCTCGCTGCAAGGCCTGTTGCGCATGGCCGGGCTGCCGTTCGTCGGCTCCGGCGTGCTCGGCTCGGCGCTGGCGATGGACAAGGACGTGGCCAAGCGCCTGCTGCGCGACGCCGGGCTGGAGGTGGCGCCGTTCGCCTGCATCCGCCGCCGCGATGCGGCGCAGGCCGATTTCGCCGCGCTGGCCGCGCAGTTCGGGCTGCCGTTGTTCGTCAAGCCGGCCAACCAGGGCTCGTCGGTGGGCGTGAGCAAGGTGCACGATGCGGCCGGCTTCGATGCGGCGCTGGCGCTGGCCCTGGCCTACGACCACAAGGTGCTGGTGGAAGCGGCCATCGATGGGCGCGAAATCGAATGCGCCGTGCTCGGCAACGACGCTCCGCAAGCCAGCGTCTGCGGCGAGGTGGTGGTGCACGACGCGTTCTATTCCTACGAGACCAAATACATCAGCGAGACAGGCGCCGAGGTCGTGGTGCCTGCCGCGATCGACGAGGCTGCCCAGGAACGCATCCGCGCCGTCGCGTTGCGCGCCTACGCCGTGCTGGAATGCGCCGGCCTGGCGCGGGTGGACGTGTTCCTGACCGGCGACGGCCGCATCGTGATCAACGAACTCAACACCCTGCCCGGCTTCACCCGCATCAGCATGTATCCGAAGCTGTGGCAGGCCAGCGGGCTGAGCTACCGCGCGCTGGTCACGCGCCTGATCGAGCTGGCGCTGGAACGCCATGCGCAGGATGCGGGGCTGCGGAGCGCGGTGGCCTTGCCGGGATCCGGCGAATAGCGCGGCGGCCATGCAATGGCGCGACTCCGGCGCCAGCGGCGCGCACAAAAACGAACGGCCCGCCGCACCGGATGTCTCCGGTGCGACGGGCCGTTCGCGATGCAGCGCGGGCGACTACACCTTGCCGCGACGGAACATCGAGATCACGGCCAGGATCAGGAACACCACGAACAGGATCCAGGCGATGTTGGTCGCGGCGCCGGCGATGCCGCTGAAACCCAGCACGGCCGCGATGATGGCGATGACGAAAAAGATGATGGCGTAATGCAGCATGGCAAGGTCCAGAAGTTGTCGTGCCGAATCGGCGCGCAGTTATCTTCGGAAACCGCCGGTCGTCAGGAAGTGACGGAAGTGTCGCGGCGCCATGATGACGCCAGGCGCTGCAGGCCCTGCTCGATCGAAACCTGCGGTACATAGCCGAAATCGCGTCGCGCCGGTTCCATGCTGTACCAATGCGGCGTGCACAGCTGCTCGGCCAGGAAGCGGGTCAGCGGCGGCTCGCCGCGCAGGCGCAGCAGCGGCCACAGCGTTTCGCAGGCGGCGCCGATGCGATAGGCCGCCTTGAACGACAGGGTCTTGGTGACCGGCGGCGCGCCGACCGCGGCGAGCAGCTTGTTCAGCAACTCGCGCATCGGCAGCGGCTCGCCGTTGGAAATGAAGTACGCCTTGCCGGCGCAGGCCGCGCCGACGCGCAGATGTTCGAACGCGTCGAAATGCGCCTGCGCGGCATTGTCGATGAAGGTTGAATCGACCCGGTTGTCGCCGCCGCCGACCAGGCGCACGCGCCCGGCCTGCGCGCGCGCGACCAACTTGGGCAGGATCTGGTTGTCGCCCGGCCCCCAGATCAGCCGCGGCCGTAGCGCCACCACCGCCAGTTGCGCGTCGTTGGCAGCGAGCACCGCGCGCTCGGCGATCGCCTTGGTCGCCGCGTACGGCGCCTGGAAGTTCTCGCCATACGGCACCTGGTCCGCGCCCAGGCCTTCCACCGGGTGGGTGGCGCGATGGGTCACGCTTGGCGTGGAGGTGTAGATCAAACGACCCACGCCGTGCGCGCGGCAGGCGGCCAGCACGTTCTCGGTGCCGATCACGTTGGGCTGGTAGTAGCTGTCGTAGCTGCCCCAGGCACCGGCCTTGGCCGCGTTGTGAAACACCGCCTCGGCGCCGGCGACGGCGTGGTGCAGCGCCTGCGCATCGGTCAGGTCGCCGCGCACCTGGGCCACGCCCAGCGCCTGCAGCTCCGGATAGTGGCCGCGGTTGTAGCTGATCACTTCATGCCCGCGCGCGACCAGGCCACGGCACAGCGCCTGGCCCAGGAATCCACCGCCGCCCGTCACCACTATTTTCATCGCGCCGCACCGATCGCATCAGGGCGCACACGATAGCCGGGGTCGCCGGGGAAGGCGATCCGCACGGCTGCGGGCGACGCCAGGGCGCACCCCAAGTCATTGATCCTGTGGAACTTCATAATTCTTCACCGTGGCATCAGGCACTTCATCCACGGCGCTGGCGCAGTGCGCGGACTGCATCCTTCCGGAGTTTCACCATGTCGCGCCTTCCGTTCCTGCTGTGCATCGTGTTCGTCCTCTCCGCGCCTGTCGTCCATGCCGCGCCCAACACCACCACCACCGCGCCGCCGGCGCTCGAAGACGGCTGGAAGGTCGCCGACCCCAAGGCCACCGGCTGGAACATGGCCACGCTCGCGGCACTGGAGCAGGCCATCGCCGACGGCAAGGCGCCGAACACCAGCAGCGTACTGATCGTGCGCGACGGCGCGCTGGTCTACGAACGCTACTTCGGCGATGCCGATCGGCAGACCCTGCAAGACACCCGCTCGGCGACCAAGAGCATCACCGCGATGCTGGTGGGCGCGGCGATCGAGCGCGGCCGCCTGCCCGGCGCGCAGGCCAAGGTCTATGACGCCTTCGGCGACCGCCATTGGCAGCAGCCGGATCCGCGCAAGCGCGCGATCACCGTCGAAGACCTGCTGACGATGAGTTCGCAGCTGGAATGCGACGACGAGAACGCGTTCTCCAGCGGCAACGAGGAACGCATGTACGTCAGCGCCAATTGGACCCAGTTCGCGCTGGACCTGCCGATCAAGGGCTACGCGCCGTGGATGCGCCGCCCCGAGAACAGCCCGCACGGCCGCGCCTTCGCCTACTGCACCGCCGGCAGCTTCCTGCTCGGCGCGCTGGTGGAGAAAGCCACCGGCCAGCACCTGGAAGACTTCGCCGCGCAGGCGCTGGAACGGCCACTGGGCATCACCGACGTCCACTGGGGCCGCTCGGCCGAAGGCGTGGGCATGGGCGGCGGCGGCACCCGCTACCGCAGCCGCGACCTGGCCAAGTTCGGCCAGCTGCTGCTCGACCAGGGCCGCTGGCACGGCCAGCAGGTGCTGCCGGCGGACTGGGTGCGGGCGATGACCACGGTGCACGCGCAGGCGCGCGAGGATGCCGACTACGGTTATCTGCTGTGGCGCTTCCGCTTCCCGGTGCGCGGGGTGGAGCGCGGGGTGTGGGCGATGTCCGGCAACGGCGGCAACTACGTGTTCGTGCTGCCCGAGGAGCGCCTGGTGGTGGTGATCACCCGCAGCGCCTACAACACGCCGAAAATGCATCCGCAATCGCAGGGGCTGCTCGCCGACTACGTGCTCAAGGCGTTGCCGTAGCCGCTCCGGTTTCCTGCGGGAGCAGGCCGGCTTGGCGCACCTGCGCGCGCTGGGTGGCGATGGCTGCCTGGTTGCGCGCCAGCAACGCAGCGAAGCCGGCCTGTGCGCGCAGCGGCGCCAGCAGCGGCGACACCCGCAGGTAGGCCGCATCGCGATAGCCGGCGGCCTGTGCGCGGCGCAACGCATCCAGCGCCGCGTCCGGGTCGCCGGCCAGTTGCAGCAGCAGCGCCGCATCCAGCCCATCGAGTGGATCAGCGCCACGCGCGAGGTTGCGCAACAGGTCCTGCGCCCGCGCGCGCAGCGCCGGCGCGGCTGGTCGTGGCTGCGCGTCCAGCGTCCATGCCACCGTCTGCCCCAGGCTGCCCTGGGGACGTAACCGCAGCGCCTGCAGGCTGGCCTGGCGCGCACGCGCCGCATCGCCCTGCACCAATGCCAGTTCCGCTTGCAGCAGGTATAGCCCGGCATAGTCGGTGCCGCGCCCCAGCGCCTCGTCCAATGCCGCCTGCGCTTCAGCGGTGCGGCCATGCGCGAACAGGAAACTCGGCCAGGCCACGTTGGAAAACGCGCTGTCCGGATACAACTGGAAGCTGTCGCGATAGCGCGCTTCGGCGGCGCTGACGTAGCCGAGCAGGTTGAGGTTGCTGGCGATCTGGATCGGCAGGAACCGCACCCGCGCCGGATCGCGCACCTGCAGGTTGGCGGCCAACGCCTGCGCCAACTGGCCCTTGCGTTCGTACAGATACGCAGCCGAGCCGCGCACCGCATCGGCGCCCGAATCCAGCTGCAGCGCGCGCTCGTAGGCGGCCAGCGCCGCCGCGTACTCGCCGCTGCAATCGTGCGCGTAGCCGAGCGCGGCATGCGCTGCGGCTAGCTGCGGCTGCGCCGCGATCACCTGCGCCGCCAGGCGCCGCGCGAGCGCTACGTACTGCGCATCGCCGCCGTACTGGCAAACGCGTGCGCTGTAGGCGCGGCTGAGCCCGAGCAACGCGCGTGGCTCGTCGGGCACTTGCTGCAGGCGCTGCCGGTACAGCGCGATCGCGCGTTCGTTGTCGTCGCGCTGGCCGATGCCGGCGTAATACTCGGCGCGTTGCAACAGCGGCGAGGTCGCCGCTTCCTGCGGCGGCGCACGCCACGACCACGCCAGCGCCGCCAGCGTCCCGACACCGAGCACCACGACTGCCGCGATCGCGATGCCACGCCAACGCGGGCGTCGCGGCACCGGTGCGTCTTCCCTGTCGCCGTCGTCTTCGTCGCTGCGCACCGGCGCGCACAACTGGTAGCCCTGGCCGCGCACCGAGCGCAGGTAGCGCGGCTGCCGCGAGGCATCGCCCAGCGCCTGCCGCAACAGGCGCACGCGCTGGGTCACGGTCTCCTCGTTGACCAGCGCCGGCGCCCACACCTGCGCGATCAGTTCGTCGAAGCCGACCACGCGCTGGCCCTGCTGCAACAGGTAATGCAGCAGGCGGAAACTCAGTCCGCCCAGCTCCAGTGCCACGCCGTCGCGCTCGACCCGCTGCCGTGCCACGTCGATGCGCAGGTCGTCCAGCCGGTAGCGCTCGCCCATCGCCGCGGCCTCAGCGCAGTTCGTCCTTGGCCCACAACGCGAGTTTCTCGCGGCCGATCTTGGCGTTGTGGCGGATATCCACCGGGAAGCCCTGATGGCGCAGGAAGTCGGCGATGCCGGCGGTGTGCGGGTGCGCCGCGGCCGTGGCCCGCAACTGCTGCTCCAGTTCCTGCAATTCCAGCTGGCTCCACTTCCAGGTGCCGGCTTCCAGTTCGTAGCACAGCACCGGGCGCTGCCGACCCGCCTCGCCGATCCCGACCAGCGCGCTGCGCCGCACCCCCGGCAGCGTATTGAAGATCGGTTCGACCTGCTCGGTGTACAGCGGCCCCTGCGCGGTCTCCACGCGCTGGGTCTTGCGCCCGCAGAACCACAGCCGGCCCTGCGCGTCGAAGTAGCCGATGTCGCCCATGCGATGCACGATGCGCTCGCTGCCGTCGTCCAGGCGCTCGCGGATCTTGGCGATGCGCGTGGCCGCATCGCGGTTGAAATAGGTGTCGGTGGTGGTCGGCCCGGCCACGGTGATCTCGCCGACCGTGCCAGTCGGCAGCTCGCGCACGCCCGGCCACTCGGGGATCGCCGCATCGTCGATGGCGATGATGCGCACCACGTTCGGCGCCACCACCGCGCCGACGCAGGTGCCGGCGCCGGTTTCGGTGGCCGTGCGCGTGTCCTGCAGTTCGCGGCCTTCGATCGCCGCCACAGGCAGGCACTCGGTGGCGCCGTACGGCGTCCACAGCTTGCCGTCCTCCGGCAGCAGGCTGCAGATCTTGGCCACGATTTCCGGCGGCACCGGCGCGCCGGCAGAAGTGGCGCAGCGCACGTTCGGCAATGGCCGCCCGTAGTCGGCCAGCACCCGCATCAGCGCCGGCGAACCGAACAACTGGGTCACCCCGAAGCGGTCGATCGCATCGTGCAGCTTGCGCGGATCGGCGCTGGCCGGCCGCGTCGGGTCCATGTCCGGGATCACCGAGGTCAGCCCCAGCGCCGGATCGAACAGGGCGAACGGCGGGAAGGTCGGCAGGTCGATGCCGCCGGCCTGCATGTCGAACGCGTTGCGCATCAGTTCGATCTGGCCGACGAAATGGCGATGCCGATAGACCACGCCCTTGGGCACGCCGGTGGAGCCGCTGGTGAACAGGATCGCGGCCACGTCGTCGGCCGCGGTGTCGGCCAGCTGGCTGCCGGCGCCGCTGCCGGCACGCTCGATCTGCGCCAGCGTGGTACCGCCCCAGGCCCAGCGCCGGCCCACGGTGACGATGCGCCGCGCCGAGCGCGCCCAGCCCAGCAGGCGCCGCGCCAGCTGCGCCAGCGGAATGCCGATGAACGCCTCCGGCTGCGCCTCGTCCAGGCATTGCTTGAGCGCGCGCTTGTCGATGCCCGGATCCACCAGCACCGGCACCGCACCGGCCTTGAACAGCGCGAACATCAGCAGGAAGAACTCCGGCGACGGCCGCACCATCACCACGGTGCGGGTGCCGCGGCCGATGCCGTAGCCGCCCAGCCCGGCGGCGATCGCGTCGCTGCGCGCATCCAGCTGCGCATAGCTCAGGGTCACGTCGTAGGCGGCCAGGCCGTTGACCCCGCGGCCGCCCGGGCAGCGGATGGCGATCTGGTCGGGGCGCTCGCGGGCCAACGGCGGCAGCGTCGCGGCGATGTTGCAGATGGGGGTCGTGGTCATCGGCCGATTATCGCCGATGGCGTCGCCATGCCGCCAAGGCATGTCATGCAGTGCCGAGTAGGTCACGTTGGATCGTCAGGTCGCAAGTTGGTGCTGCGTGGCGCAGCGACTGACTGGCGGTCGGCTCAAGCCGCGTGGCGCAGGCCGCTGGGCCGCGTACGCGGGGCGCGTCATGGTTCGGGACTGCACACGCGTCCACGTCCGCTCTCTTGCTTGTCCCGTTCGTGCGCAGGATCGGCGCGGCCTGTTGCCTTAGGCCATGTCATCAATTCCCGGGCAGGTCGCGCTGGGTCTGTCAGGTCGCCAGCCGGTGCTGCGTGGCGCAGCGCCTGACTAGCGGTCAGCTCAAGCCGCACGGTGCCGGCTGGCGGCCTGACAGGCCCAATCCGTAGGGCGGCTCTTGCGCGTGCACGCTGCCGCGCCAGCGCTGACGTGAACATGCATGCGCGGGCGTGGCGCGAGCTGCTCGGGGATTGATGGCGCGCCCTAGGCGACCCGGAACGTGCGCCCGCTCTGGATCCCGGCCACGCTGCGCCGGTAGGCCAGCGCCGCGCGCGCAGCGCTGACGCTCTCGAATCCAGGAAAGAACGCCCCGTACTGTTCGGCCGATTCGCTCAGCACGGTCGGGCTGACCACATTGATGCGGCGGCCGCCGCGCAACTCGCAGGCGGCCGCGCGCACGAAGCCCTCCAGCGCGGTGTTGACCGTGGTGGCGTTGCTGCCGCCGCGGATCGGCTCGTCGGCGACGATGCCGCCGGTCAGCGTGATCGAACCGCCTTCGTTGAGATGGTGCTGGCCGAGCAGCGCCAGCCGCACCTGGCCCAGCAGCTTGTGCTGCAGCCCCAGCGCGAACTGCGCCGGCTGCAGCGTGGCGAGCTCGCCGAAGTGCAGTTCGCCGCTGGTCGAGACGATCGCATCCACCGGCCCCAGCGCGGCGAACAGCGCCTGCACGCTGGCGTCGTCGGTGATGTCCACGGTGGACGCGCCGCGCGTGTGGCCGACCGCGATCACCTCGTGGTCGCGCCCCAGTTCCTGCACCACGGCCCGGCCCAGGGTGCCGGTTCCGCCGATGACGACTGCCTTCATGCCACTGCTCCTGCTGGTGTGAGGCGGGCAGTCTGGCCGTGTACCGGGCAGCGAAAAATGGCGCAGAATTTCCGACACTGCAAACCCAGGGTTCGCAATCGTGGACAAACTGCGCAGCATCGAGGTCTTCGTCGCCGCCGTGGAGGCCGGCAGCTTCAGCGCCGCCGCGCGGCGGCTGGACATCAGCGCGGTGATGGTCGGCAAGCTGGTCCGCCAGCTCGAGACCCATCTGGGCGCGCGGCTGCTGGAACGCAGCACCCGTCGCCAGGGCCTGACCGACGCCGGTCGCCGTTTCTACGAAGAGGGCAAGCGCGTGCTCGAACAGCTGCGCTGGGCCGAAAGCTCGGTCGAGCGCCTGGCCGCCGCGCCGAGCGGGCTGCTGCGGATCAGCGCCGCCACCACGCTGGGCGAATGCGTGATCGCCGCGGCGGTGGCCGAGTACCAGGCGCAGTTCCCGCAGGTGCGCATCGAACTGGACCTGAGCAACAGCGTGGTCGACCTGATCGAAGACGGCATCGACCTGGCGATCCGGGTCGGCGCGCTGGATCCCGCCCTGAACCTGGTGGCGCGCCCGCTGGGCCACTACCGCATGGCGATCTGCGCCGCGCCGGCCTATCTGGCGCGCCACGGCGTGCCGGCCACGCCCGCCGACCTGGCCGCGCACCGCTGCCTCGGTCACGCGGCCTGGAACCCGCGTTCGGCCTGGCGGCTGGAGGCGTCCGGCGCGACCGCGGGCTGGCCGGCCGAGACCGCCCTGCGCTGCAACAGCAGCGCCGCCTTGCGCCAGGCCGCCCTGCACGGCGCCGGGCTGCTGTTGCAGCCGCAGGTGCTGGTGGCCGAGGATCTTGCCGCCGGACGCCTGGTCGGCCTGCTCGAGGCCTATCTGCCGGCCAGCCGCCCGGTCCACGCGCTGTACCGGCAGGACCGTCGACCGCTGCCCAAGCTCGCCAGTTTTCTGACCTTCCTGCAGCAGCATGCGGCGCCGCGACTGGCCTGATCGCGCACGAAACGCCGCCGCCTGAATGCCGCGCCGCTTGCAGCGCGCGCCGGTTCGGTCAGAATGCCGCGCCCCCCACCGCTGTTTGCCGCGCAAGGCCCGGCTGCCATGGCACATCCCTGCCTCACCTGCGGCGCCTGCTGCGCCTACTTCCGCGTCAGTTTCCACTGGAGCGAAGCCGATCCCGACCTGGGCGGCAGGGTCCCGTTCGCACTCACCGAACCGTTGCGCACCCACGAACGGGTGATGCGCGGCACCTCGCAGGCGCAGCCGCGCTGCGTGGCGCTGGACGCGCAGATCGGCCGCTACAGCCGCTGCACGATCCACGACCGGCGCCCGTCGGTATGCGCCGCGGTGCCCGCCTCGCTGGAGTTCGGCGAACGCAGCGCGCAGTGCGACAAGTCGCGGCTGGCGCACGGGCTGCCGTTGCTGACCGAGGACGATTGGGATGGCGTGACCGAGCGTAATCTTCCGGACGCCTGATTGCGCGATACCGCTGCGCTCAGCGCAAGGTCGCCCATGCGCATCGCAACCCGTCCGACGACCGTCCTCTCATCGGTGCAGGATGCCGATGGCGCCGGCGACATCCGCCCGCCAGCGCCACGGCCGAGCATGAACGCGCTTCAGCGGTTCTTCCACTTGGTCGGCACCGGATTGGTCACGGTGTTCTTTTCCATGGTGTAGGTGCCGTTCTGCTGGGCGATGGCTTCGCCGGTGTCGACGATCGCGTTCTGGATGAAGATGTTCTTGTCCTCGCCGCGGACGAAGGTCAACTGGTGGAAGGCGGTCTTGTTGCCCCAGTCCTCGGAAGGCAGGGAAATGAAGCGGACGGTATAGCTCTCGTCGTCGAAACTGCCTTGCAGCACATAGACGCCGTAGTGGTTCTCGCCTTGCGAGATGAGCTTGTACATGCCGTTGCTGTAGTAATAGAGCTCGGCATCGGGAAACGGCTTCTTGTCGTACATTTTCCGGTAGTGCAGCACCTGTTTGTAGGTGGGCTGGCCGAAACCGACCGCCAGGTGCTTGCCGTCGGGGGAGGTGGTCAGGCCTTCCGCGTGCGCGCCGGTGGCGCTCATCGACATCAACAACATCGACATTGCGATCGCTCTCACTTCGTCTTTACTCCGGTCCGCTTGCGTCCATCGCCTGCACTGTACAGAGACCTGTTTATTACAGAGCGGCAATCGTTTGCAGTTTTCGCGAACAAGCCGGCGACGTCTCCCGCTGCGACGCGCGTCAGGGCCAACGACGCGCCTCAGCGCGATGCGCGCCCGCCGCCGGACCGATGCGCGCCGGCGACGGCGCGTCAGCCCAGCGGATGCCTGTCCAGGAACGTGCGGATCGCGGGCACCAGTACCTCGTGCTTGTCTTCGAGCACGTAGTGGTTGGCGTCCTCGAACGCCATGACCTCGGCCTGCGGCAGCGCCTGGCGGAAACCGGCCAGGAAGTGATGGTCGAAGCAGATGTCGCGCAAGCCCCAGGCGATGAACGCCGGGCGGTCGGCGAACGACGGCAACGCCTGCGCCGAGCGTTCCAGCAACGACCAGGCCTTGTCGGCCGGCGACAGCGGGATGTCCTGCATGAAGCGGATCGTGGAAATGCGGTTGGCCCAACTGTCGTACGGCGCCACGTAGGCGCGGCGCACGGCGGCGGGCATGCGCCGCGACACGCCCAGCCACGAGGCGCCGGAGGAGAACGCGTTGAAGGTGCGGATGAACCACTCGCCCGGGCGCCAATGCCGGCCCATCGCGATCTGCCACGGCATCGGCTTGGCCGCCGGCAACGGGAACGCGGCGGTGTTGGTGATCACCAGCCGCTTGACCTGCGCATGGTGCGACAGCGCCCAGCCGAAGCCGATCATGCCGCCCCAGTCGTGCACCGCCAGCGTCACCGGGCCGTCGATGCCCAGGTGCCGCAGCAGCGCGTCGAGATCGTCCACACGCGATTGCAGGGTGTAGTCGTAGCCCGGCTGCGCACCCGGCGCATCGTCCGGCTTGTCCGACAGGCCCATGCCGATATGGTCGGGCACGATGCAGCGGTAGCGGTCCGACAGACCGGTCACCAGATGCCGCCACAGATAGCTCCACGACGGATTGCCGTGCAGCATCAGCACCACCTCGCCATCGCGCGGGCCTTCGTCGAGGTAGGACATCGCCAGCCCCGGACGGACCTGGAAACGCTGCGGGGTGAAGGGGTAGCCGGGGTAGTTCATGCAAATCGCATCCGATCCAGATCGAAGGAACCCGCGTTTTGTAGGCATTCGCCCAACTTCGGCAGGGAGAAGAATTCGCGCTCGCCGCGCTCACTTGCCACCATGAAGACTGCGCCACCGTCTCGATGGACCGCGCCGTGCTTGCCAATCACGCCATCGATTCCTCATCGCGCGCAGACGCATGGTAAGCAGGCAAACGATGGTCGTCATTGGAAAGCAGGCGCAGAAAAGCAGGGTGCAGAAACAGTTTTTCCTTGCCCAGGCGCTGCTCCTGCAACACGCCAATCTCCACCAACTCCTTCAACTGACGCGCAGCGGTCTGCCGGGTCACGCCCACCACCTCCACGGCGTTTTGGATGCGGCAATAGGGCTGGTTGAAAATCACCTCCACAAGCTCTCGGCTATACGCCTTCGGCGCATGGCTGCGAATGTAATCGCGCGCTTGTGCCTCCAGCCCGCGGATCGCCTGGATCTTGGCCGTGGTCCAGGCAGCCGTCTCGGCCACGGCGCTGAGCATGTACTGGATCCACTCGGCCCAGTGGCCATGCCGGGTCACGTCCAGCAGCAGGCGGTAATAGTCGCTGCGGTGGCGGATGATGTAGCGCGACAGATACAGCACCGGCAAGTCGAGCAATCCCTGTTCGATGAGCATCAGCAGGTTCAGCACGCGGCCGGTACGGCCGTTGCCGTCGGTGAAGGGGTGGATGGCTTCGAACTGGTAGTGCGCGACCGCCATGCGGATCAATGGATCGATGTCGGTGTGCTCATGGATGAAACGCTCCCAGTTGGCCAGCTTGTCGCGCAGCAGCGTCTCCCCCACCGGCGGGGTATAGATGACCTGCTGGGTCTGGTCGTTGGCTAAAGCCGTGCCGGGGACGCGGCGGATCTGCATCTGCACCGCCTTGATGCGGCTGCAGACGACGACCGCGGTATCCGTGCACAAGGGGCGCTGCTGCAAAGACTGGAAGCCTTCGTAGAGCGCGCTGCGGTAGCGCAACGCCTCCTTGGTCGCAGGCTTCTGCGCCTTATCCTGATCTTCTGCGTAGCGGAACAGGTCGTCCGTCGTGGTGACGATGTTCTC
The DNA here is from genome assembly GCF_017163705.1 of Xanthomonas bonasiae. Lineage (GTDB taxonomy): Bacteria > Pseudomonadota > Gammaproteobacteria > Xanthomonadales > Xanthomonadaceae > Xanthomonas_A > Xanthomonas_A bonasiae. Next base: position 77,283 of record NZ_JAFIWB010000005.1, on the reverse strand, counting down.
GATCTCCGAGCTGGCCTGAGCCTCGAGGATCGGAATCGTGTTGATCAACACCGTGGGATTTGGCAGCAGCGCCGTGGCCTGCTTCAACTCGGCCAACGCGGTTCTAGCCCCGATGCAGGCCTTGAGCAGGCTGCGGGTCTCGATATCTCCCGTTGGAGGCAGCAACGGGAGATCGTTGTACGGGAACTCGGCCTCGAACGTCGACACATCTTCCATGGCTGCGTCAATCATGTTCGGAGAACGAACATGATGCAATAACATGTACTAAAAATCCATTTTTTTTAACACGTCTTATGCGCCCGCCAGGCCTCCGTCCCGCTACCAGACCACCTCGGCCATCGAGCAGTTCAGGCCCGAGCCGATGCCCATCAGCGCGATCCGGTCGCCCTTCTTCAGGCGCCCCAGTTCGCGCAGCTTGCTCAGCACGATCGGCACGCTGGCCGGACCGATGTTGCCGTGCTCGCCGAAGATGGTCATCACCTTCTTCGGGTCGATGCCGAAGTTCTTGATGAAGGCCTGGGTGTGCGGCAGGCTGACCTGGTGGATCACGAACTGGTCCAGCTCGTCCACCGCCCAGCCCAGCGCCTGCCTGGCGGCGATGAAGGTCTTCTGCGCCAGCTTGAGGCCCTCGATCAGCAGCATGCGGGTATCGGTGACCATGCGATCCAGGTTGCCCCGGCACAGGGTGTTCCACTCGGTGGCCGAGCGGGTCACGCCGCCGCGGTAGCGCGGGGCGTCGGGCACCAGCTCGGCGCGCGCCATCACCATCGCCGCGGCGCCGCAGCCCAGGGTCAGCGCGGCCAGTTCGTCGCGGAATTCCTGTGCGGTCACGTCCGGGGAGGTCATCCGCTCCAGGGTCTTCTCGTACACCAGGTTGGCGGTCTCGCCGTCCACCACCAGCGCATAGTCGATCTCGCCGCGCTCGATCATCCGCGCCGCGATGTCCATGCCGTTGATGAAGGCCAGGCAGGCATTGGCGACGTCGAAGGTCATGCATTCCTCGCCCACGCCCAGGTTGCCGGAGACGATGCTGGCGGTGGACGGTTCCAGGTAGTCGCGGCTGACCGAGGTATTGACCAGCAGCCCGACCTGGCCGGCGTCGATGCCCGCGTCGGTCATCGCCTTGCGCGCGGCCAGGGTGGCCGCATCGGACGCCTGCATGTCCGCATCCCACATGCGCCGCGCGTGGATGCCGGCGATGTCGCCGAGCACGTCGGTGCGGATGCCGAGACGGTCGTAGGTCGGTTGCAGGCGTTCGTTGATCTGCTTGGAAGTCAGCGTGTGCGGCGCATCGATATGCGCCAGTCCCGCGATGGAGACATTGTTGAAGAGCATCGAGATGTACGCCGGGATAAGGCGAAGGGGCGCCAATTCTAGCGGCTGCCCGGTTTTACCGCATCTTTAACAAATTGGAACAGAGCGTATGGCTTAACCGGTTCAGCGAACGCTGCACTGATAGGCGCCGTAGCGCTGGTCGCCGTCGACCGGTTCGCCCATCGCCTGCACGGTATTCGCACCGACGCCGGGGGCTTCGTTGCGCGCCAGGGTCTCCAGTTCCTCGCGCACCCGCAGCGGGTTGCGCTGGTAGAAGCCCACGTTGCTCTTCACCGACACCACCACCTCGCCCCGCTTCTCGCAGCCGGCCGGCGCCTGCCCTGGCGGCAGTACGCGCACGGTCTTGCCTTCCGGCGCCATCGGCACCCAGGTGCAGGCGGAGAGACTGGCGAGCAGGAGCAACGCGATCGGTAGGCGCATGGAGAGGGACCGCAGGCTGAGAGAACCCGGATTGTGCCGCAGATTGCTGAATTGGCAATGACGCCGCCGGATCCCGGTGGCCGCAATGCGCACCGGAGCCGGCCACGGCGGCTCCGGTGCGCGAAGCTTCGCCATGCGTCGTCCGGCCCCGTGGGCCACCGTCCCCCGAAAGGAGCCATGTCCCCGCAAGGAGAAGGGAACGGCCTAAGCCCCTCTCCCACCGCGAGACGGGTGGAGTGAGGGTCCGGCGCGAAGCGACTCGCGGTGTTTGGGTGCACGAGGCTGCGCCCGTACCCTCATCCGCCCCTGCGGGGCACCTTTTCCCGATGGGAGAAGGGAACAGCCGACTAGCCCCTCTCCCCTCGGGAGAGGGGTTGGGGTGAGGGTCCGGCGCGAAGCGCCTCGCGGAGTTGGGTGCGCGAGGCTGCGCCCGTACCCTCATCCGGCCCTATGGGGCACCTTCTCCCGGTGGGAGAAGGGAGCAGCCCTAGCCCCTCTCCCACCGGGAGAGGGGTTGGGGTGAGGAGGGTACGGCGCGAAGCGTCTCGCGGTGTTTGGGTGCACGAGGCTGCGCCCGTACCCTCATCCGGCCCTGCGGGCCACCTTCTCCCGAGGGGAGAAGGGAACAGCCGACTAGCCCCTCTCCCGCCGGGAGAGGGGTTGGGGTGAGGGTACGGCGCGAAGCGCCTCGCGGAGTTGGGCGCGCGAGGCTGCGCCCGCATCCTCACCCGGCCCCGCAGGCCGCCACCCTCAGCGCTTGGGCGCGACCGGCGCGGCCGCGCCCTGCGGCTTGCCGTCGGCGTCGATCACCGTCACTTCGCCCAGCTTCAGCGCACGCACCGGGCGCTCGATCTGCTTCAGGTCGCCCACCACCACCCAGGTCAGTGCGTTCGGATCCAGGGTCGCGGCGGCCTGCGCCACCTGCGCCGGGGTCATCGCCTCGATCTCGGCCTTGCGCTTGAACACGTAGTCGTCGGGCCGCCCGTAGCGGACGATGCCGCCGATCGCACCGAGCACCGAACTGGCGGTCTCGTAGGCGCCAGGCAGGCTCAGGGTCTGGATGTTGCGGATCCGCGCCACTTCCTCCGCCGTCGGCGGCAGCTTGCCGCTGGCGAAGGCGCTGATCTCCTTCTGCATCTCCTGCAGCGCCGGCGCGGTCTTGTCGATCTGCACCGGCGCGGCGGCCGACCACGGGCGCTGGCCCAGGGTGTTGGAGGCCGAACTGCGCGCGCCGTACGACCAGTGCTTGTTCTCGCGCAGGTTCATGTTCAACCGCGAGGTGAAATCGCCGCCGAGCACGCCGTTGGCGGTATCGAAGCGGATCGAGGACGCATCGGTGGTCGGCGGCACCAGTTCGGCGGCGAACAGGTTGGCCTGCACCGCGCCGGGCTGGTCGATCAGGTACACCCGCGGCTTGCTCGGACGCGGCACCGCCGCCGGCGCCTGCAGCGACGGCGCCGTGCCCTCGCCCTTCCAGTCGCCGAACTGCGCGTCCAGCAGCGGCACCACCTCGGCCAGGGTGGTGTCGCCGACCACGATCAGAGTGGCTTGTTCGGGGCGGATCCAGTCGCGCTGGAAGTCCACCAGATCGGTGCGCTCCAGGGCTGCGATCGCCGGCTCGGTGCCGCTGCCGCTGAACGGGATCGCATACGGATGGCCGGCGCCGTACAGCAGCGGCGGCAGCACCCGCATCGCCACCGCGTTGGGCTGCGCCTTCTCCTGGCGGATGCCGGCGATCCAGCTCGCCTTGATCCGCTCGATCTCCTTCTGCTCGAAGCGCGGACGCCGCAGCATGTCGGCGTACAGCGCCAGCGACGGCGCCAGGTTCTCCTTCAAGGCCGACAGGTAGGCGTTGCTGCCGTCCAGCGAGGCGCCTGCGCTGAGCGTGGCGCCCAGCGTGTCGGCGGCATCGGCGAAGCCCAGCGAGTCGTAGCTGCCGGCGCCTTCGTCGAGCATGCCCATGGTGAAGTTGGCGGTGCCCGACTTGCGCCCCTGGTCGGCGCTGAAGCCGCCCGGGAATTCGTAGCTGAACTGCACCACCGGCACGTCGTGGCGCTCGGCCAGGATCAGCCGGGTGCCGTTCTTCAGCGTGGCGCGTTGCAGCGCAGGGAACTTCAGCTGCGGGAACTGGGTGGTCTTGGGCGGGCCGGCGCTGCGATCGACGACGCTGGGCAGCACGCGGTACTTCGGATCGACCGGCGGCGGATTCAGCGGCGCCGGCTGCACGGCCGGCTCCTCGGCCAGCGCCACGCGCTCGCCCGGTTCCACCACCAGGGTGTGGTCGCCCTTGCCCAGCCATTTGCGGCCCACCGCCTTCAGATCGCGCGCGCGGGTGGACTCGATCGTGGCCAGCGAGGTGCGGAAGCAGCCCGGATCGCCGGTGAACACCGTGCACTCGGCCAGCGCATCGGCCTTGCCGCCGAAACCGCCGATGCGCTCGATGCCGCGCACGAAGCCGGCGCGGAACGCGGTCTTGGCCCGCAGCAGTTCGTCCTTGTCCGGCCCCTTGTCGAGCAGCTTGCGCAGCTCCTCGTCGATCACCGCCTCGACCTTGGCCGGATCCACGCCCTGCTTCACCGTGGCGATGATGCCGAAGCTGGAACCCAACTGCGACGGCCAGGCGCCGGCGCTGATCTGGTCGACCAGCTTGTCCTCGTGCACCAGGCGCCGGTCCAGCCGCGACGACTTGGCGCCGCCCAGCACCTGCGCCAGCAGCTGCAGGCGGTCGATGTCCTCGGTGCCGGTCTGGGCCACGTTCCAGACCCGGTAGATGCGCGCCTGCGGCACCTTGTCGGTCATCGTCTCTCGGGTGGACTGGGTGCGCTGGGCCACGTCGACCTGCGGCTGCGCCATGCTCGGCCCGGCCGGGATGTCGCCGAAATAGCGGGCGACCTTCTCCTTCGCGGTGGCCACGTCGATGTCGCCGGCCAGCACCAGCACCGCGTTGTTCGGCCCGTACCAGGTGCGGAACCATTGCTTCACGTCGGCCAGCGAGGCGGCGTTGAGGTCGTTCATCGAGCCGATCACGCTGTGGTGGTACGGGTGGCCCTTCGGGTACAGCGCGCGGCTCAGCTTGTCCCAGGCCTGGCCGTAGGGCTGGTTCTCGCCCTGGCGCTTCTCGTTCTGGACCACGCCGCGCTGTTCGTCGAGCGCGGCCTGGTCGATGGCGCCGACCAGGTGGCCCATGCGGTCGGACTCCATCCATAGCGCCATGTCCAGCGCGGTGGTCGGCACGTTCTCGAAATAGTTGGTGCGGTCGCTGTTGGTGGTGCCGTTCTGGTCGGTGGCGCCGACCTGCTTGAACGGTTCGAAGAATTCGCCGCTGTGGTTCTCGCTGCCCTGGAACATCAGGTGTTCGAACAGGTGCGCGAAACCGGTGCGCCCGGCCGGCTCGTCCTTGGCGCCGACGTGGTACCAGAGGTTGACCGCCACGATCGGCGCCTTGCGATCGGTATGCACCACCACGCGCAGGCCATTGGGCAGGGTGAACTGCTCGAACGCGATGTCCACTTTCGCCGCAGCCGGCGGCCTGGCCGCACTCGACGGCGGCGCGTAGCTCAACGCGCCGAGCGCGGTGGACAGGGCGATGGCCAGCAGCGCCCCACGGGGGCGGATCGACACGGTCATGCAAGTTCCTTTTGAGAAATGAGTGGAAGGACAACAGGCCTCGATCGTAACGGGCCGCCGCCGCGCCCGCGTATGTCTTTTGGCCCGTTCCCGAGCGTGGCCGGCGCTTCCGATCCTGAACGCGATGCGCCAACGCCGCTGCCGCAACGGTGACCGGCAGGCCGAAGACGGACGTACGCAAGCGACCGTGTGTCCGCCCGCGGACACCCGGCTCGCCAAAAAAACCTTGAATAACAATACCTTGAAGTTGGCACAGGATCTGCTTTGCATCTGAGCGCCACAACTGCATTCGAAGCAAATAATGAATGAGAGCTTAATAGAAAGAAAAAACAGAAGAAAGTTCTTGCACGCCCTGATTAGGTGTTCTACCTTACTACCACACCACTGCTCAACAACACCAACGAGGCCCGCCATGAAAACCGCTTCCTTCGCCCTGACCTTCGCCATCGCCGCCCTGCTCGCCGCGCCGGCCATCGCCGCACCGACCGTCACCACCCTGGACAGCGTGCAGGTCCGCCCCTCCGCCGAGCAGATCGCCCAGCGCACCTTCGAGCGCAACAGCGGCATCGCCACCCTGGCCGCGGTGCAGGTGCGCCCCTCCGCCGAGCAACTGGCGCAGCGCGATGCCGAACTGTCCAGCCGCATCGCCACGCTGGCGTCGGTGCAGGTGCGTCCGTCCGCCGAGCAGATCGCCCAGCGCGATGCCGAGCAGGCGACCAGCCAGCGCGTGGTGACCCTGGCCGCGGTGCAGGTGCGTCCGAGCACCGACACCCAGAGCGTCTTCGCGATCGGCAGCGTGGTCAGCGGCGCCCTGGACAGCGCGATGCTGCAGTTGCAGCCGAGCCTGCAGAACCTGAGCCAGGACCTGACCACCAGCCTGGCGCGCTGAGCCGGCGACGCTTCGCCGGCGCAGGCCGGAGCCGGCGCGTAAACTGCGCCGATGACCGCCACGCCCACGCTGCATGTCCTGCTGTTCCAACCAGAAATACCGCCCAACACGGGCAATGCCATCCGCCTTTGCGCGAATACCGGCGCGCAGCTGCACCTGATCGAGCCGCTCGGCTTCGACCTTGAGGACAAGCAGCTCAAACGCGCCGGCCTGGATTACCACGAGTACGCACGCCTGCAGGTCCACGCTTCGCTGGACGCCGCGTTGCAGAGCATCGCCCCGCGCCGCCTGTTCGCCCTGAGTACCCGCAGCGACACCCGCTACGATGCGCCCGCCTTCGCCGACGGCGATGCGTTCCTGTTCGGCCCGGAAACCCGCGGCCTGCCCGCCGAGGTGCTGGAACGGGTTCCGCCCGCGCAACGCCTGCGCCTGCCGATGCGCCCGCACAACCGCAGCCTCAACCTGTCCAACGCGGTAGCGGTGGTGGTGTTCGAAGCATGGCGGCAGCTGGGCTTCCCCGGCGCGGATTGAACGCGCGGCAGGGCACCGGTCGCTGGCGCCACGTCCATCGGGCCGGGCTGTGCGGCAACGCAGACGACGACTGCCACGCGATCCGGCACACGGCGGCGGCGCCGCAGGCATGAGGCCTTCTCCACGACAACGAACGCAAGCTGCACGCCGACGTTCCGCCGGAAAGCCGCTGCGTCTCGTGCATTGCGGCGTCTTTGCTTGCGGTTGAAGTCGGCAACGCTTCGTTCTTACACTGAGTCGTCAGGGACATCGCCTGAGTCGATCCGGGCGCGCTACCCGCCGCGCGCTTGCAGGGTAGCGCTATGACCTCCAGCTCCCGAAAAACGACCACCGACGATTGGGTCAGGATTCGCCGCGACCAGGAAACCGGGATCGAGAGCGTGCACGCGCATTTCCGCGGACACGCCTACGATCCCCACGATCACGACGAAGTGCTGGTCGGCATCACCTTGCAGGGAATCCAGCGGTTCCACTGCCATCGATCGCTCCATACCAGCACGCCGGGGCGCGCCATCCTGATCGAGCCTGGGGCGGTCCACGACGGACATGCGCCCGAGGAGGACGGCTTCACCTACGCGATGCTCTACCTCCCGCAGTCCTGGGTGGCGCAGATGCTGCAACGGCTCGGGCAGTGGGACATCTCCGCGATTCAACCGGCGTTCCGGAGCACCTTGACCGGCGACGCAGTGTTGAGCGCGGCGATACGGCAGGCGTTCCTCGCCGTGCATCATGGCGAAGGCCGCCTGGCGCGGGACCAGAGCCTGGATCGCATGATGCGGCGGCTGTCCTCGCACCTGTCCGCGGATGCGCAGCCCGCGCGCGATTCGGCGGCAAGGATGGCGCGGGCCAGGGATTTCCTTCACGAGCAGATGGAACGCGACGTCGGCCTCGATGAACTTGCCGGCTACGCCGGCATGGACCGGTTCCGCCTCACCCGGCAATTCCAGCGCACGTTCGGCCTGTCGCCGCACGCGTACCTGGTCCGCTTGCGGTTGCGCGTCGCGCGCGCCCTGCTGGCCACTGGCCAGGAACCGGCGGACGTGGCGCTCAAGGTCGGCTTTGCCGATCAAAGCCATCTGGGCCGCTGGTTCAAGCGCGCCTATCGGCTCACCCCGGCCGCCTACAGGCGGCAATGCACAGGCGTTCTAGATTGAATCCTGGGCGGCTCCGACCATGACCACAGTCCAGCAAGAACGGAGTTCCCCAATGTTCGACACCAAAGTGGCTCTCATCGTCCGCAACGACCTGGCGACCTGGCAACGGTTGAATGTCGTTGCGTTCCTGGCGACCGGCATCGCATCGGCCGCCCCAGACGCCATGGGCGAACCCTACGTCGATGCGAACGGCCATCGCTACGGCAACATGCTCGGGCAACCGATGCTGGTGTTCGAGGCCGACCTCGCCGGACTGCAGGCCGCGCATCGCGTGGGACTGGAGCGCGAGATCACCGTGCTGCCGTATGTGTTCGCCATGTTCGCGACCGGGCACGACGACGCCAATCGCCAGGCATTCGGCGCGGAAGACCCGGGCGATCTGAACCTTGTGGGGATCGGGTTGCGCGGGCCGAAGAAAGCCGTGGAAAAAGCCACGAAGCGCCTGTCCCTGCATCCGTGACGCGGCGCGCGGCGATGCGGCCGTGCCGAATCTTCCCGGGTTGTCCCGCACGCCGCACCGTCCCCTGCACGGTCGGTCGTTAGCGGATGGCTCCAGGCGATGCGTAGCGATGCCTGGCACCCGGCGCAGGCGCACGGTCCGCGCATCCGGATGACGTGCGCCGCCGGCCAAGATCATGCGTCCACGACAAACACACCACTCGGATAACGGCCGCATATGAACTCGACGAACGCCCGGACCTTGGGACTCTGCAGGCGCCGTGAGGTGTGCAACACCCACAGTTCGACCTCGTCGCCGGCCGCGCCCCACGCGACCAGTTCGCCCTCGTCGAGAAGGCGCCCGATGAGCGACTGCGGCAGCATGGCCGCGCCCGCGCCGGCGGTGACGGCATCGCGGACCGTCAGCAGCGAGGACAGCCGCAGGACGGGCTGTGGTTCGACCACGAGCTGGCCGCCCTGGACGGACCACAGCTCGCCGTCGCGATAGGACGGCATCACCACGGCCGGGACGCGCAGCGTCTCGCCCTTGCGCCCTTTGGGGGTCTCGACGACAGGAGCCGCCGCAAGCACCAACCGGTCCTTGGCGAAACACCTGCCGACCAGCGCGCTGTCCTTGCGCGGGTTGATGCGGATGGCGACGTCGAAGTGCTCGTCGACGAGGTCGGCGACGCGGTCCTCGGAGACGGCTTCTATCTGCACTTGCGGATGGAGCGCCTGGAACGCGGCGGCAAGCCGTCCCAGCGCCACTTGCGAGAACAGCAGCGGCGCTGCGACACGCAGCCGGCCTCGCGGGGTCGCCAGTCCATCCCGCGCCGCCGCGATCGCGTCGGCAACCTCGCGCATCGGCCCCTCGAGTCTTGCCAGCAGGATCCGGCCGGCTTCGGTCAGGCCCAGGCTGCGCTCGCCTCGCTCGATGAGCCGTATGCCCAGGGAGTCTTCGAGATCGGCAACCCGGCGCGACAGGGTCGCTTTGGACCGGCCACTGGCGCGGCTGGCTCTGCCGAAGCCGCCGTGCGCAGCCACCAGTTGGAAATCTTCCAGGGCGTTCAGGTCCATTTCGTCTCAAATTTGGTACGAGGCGTCCATATTTTAGAGTCTGTGTTTTGAATATGGAACCTCCTATCGTTTGGCCCACACCCAGACCGAACCCCAACCAAGGAAATCACCATGACCATTCTCGTAACCGGTGCAACCGGCACTGTCGGCCGTCAGGTCGTCGAACACCTCGTCAAGCGCGGCGCCGATGTCCGCGCGCTGGTCCGCGATCCATCCAAGGCCAACTTGCCGGCAGGCGTCGAGGTCGTCCAAGGCGATCTGCTCGATGTAGATTCGCTGCGCGGCGCCTTCTCCGGCGTCTCCACGCTGTTTCTGCTCAACGCCGTGGTGGCCGACGAGTACACCCAGGCGCTGATCGCACTGAACGTCGCCCGCGAGGCCGGGATCGAACGGTTCGTCTATCTGTCGGTGATCCACAGCGACCTGTACGTCAACGTGCCGCACTTCGCGGGCAAGTACGGCGTGGAACGCATGATCGAGCAGATGGGCCTGAACGCCACCATCCTGCGTCCGGCCTACTTCATCGACAACGACCTCACGATCAAGGACGTGGTGAGCGGCTACGGCGTCTATCCGATGCCGATCGGCAGCAAGGGCCTGGCGATGGTCGACACGCGCGACATCGGCGAGGTCGCGGCCATCGAACTGCTGCGCCGCGAGCAGTCGGCAGTGCCGCTGGCGCTGGAGCGCATCAACCTGGTCGGCCCCGAGACGCTGACCGGCACCGCCATCGCCGCGATCTGGAGCGACGCGCTGGGCCGCCAGATCTCCTATCCGGGCGAGGACACCGCCGCATTCGAGCAGAACCTGCGCCAGTTCATGCCGAGTTGGATGGCCTTCGACATGCGCCTGATGAGCGAGCGTTTCATCAGCGACGGAATGATCCCCGCCGCCGGCGACGTCGAACGCCTGACCACGCTGCTGGGTCGCCCGCTGCACTCCTATCGCGAGTTCGCCACCCGGGTCGCGACCTCCTCCTGACAAGCAGCGCTTGCGCACCTACACCACCAGGACTCCACCATGATCTATTCGACCGCCACCGTCGCCGTGAACCCTCCCGGCGAACGCCCGCTGACCCGCGCGCAGGCCTGGCAGGGCCTGCTGCTCAAGGCCCGCGACGCCCGCCTGTTCCTGCCCGAGGGCCTGTGCACCCGCTGCGACGTCGTGGAGGAAAGCGCGACGCACTTCGTGCGCGAAGCCACGATCGCCGGCACCGACCTGCGCGAGATCATCGTCCTCGAACCGGAAAGCAAGATCACCTTCTTCCAGGCCACCGGCCCGCGCGAAGGCGCGATCGTCAACGTGCTTTTCGAGGACGCGGCCGGAGCGCTGCAGCTGCGCTTCTATTGCTATCTCGGCCTGCGCGGCAAAGAGCCGGGCGGCCCCGAGGAGCAAGCCGAGCAGGCCCAGTTCGACAGCGACAAGGGCTACAAGGCGGCGCTGCAATCGACGCTGAAACGCACCCGCGAACTGCTCGCGGACGGCAGGCTCTGAACAACCGTCCGCCTCTCGCCGCAACGGCTCCGCCAGGAAACGCCTGGCCGAGACATGAGATCCCCCCTGGGACGACCTCTATCAACAGGCGTCCCGTCCTCCGAGGAAGCCAACATGCAACAGCACGACAGCGGCAATATCGCGCCTGACCGACCGAAGATTCTGGTCCTGGGTGCGACCGGCGGCACCGGCCGGCTCATCGTCGGCCAGGCGGTGGCCCGAGGCTACGACGTCGCGGCGCTGGTGCGTTCGCCCGATGCGGCGCGCCATCTCGGCGGGGCACGACTCATCGTGGGAGACGCCCGCGACGAGACGATCCTGCGCCAGGCGCTGCGCGACCGCGACGCCGTCATCAGCGCATTGGGCACGCCGGCCAGCCCGCGCCGCGAGGTCACCCTGCTCTCCACCGCGACGCGAGCGCTCGTGAGCGCGATGAAGGCAGAGCAGGTCACACGCCTGATCGGCATTACCGGAATGGGGGCCGGCGACAGCACAGGACACGGCGGATTTCTGTTCGACAAGCTGATCTTTCCATTGCTTCTGCGCAAGGTGTATGCAGACAAGAATCGGCAGGAAGCCCTGATCCGCGACAGCGGCCTCGACTGGGTGCTGGTCCGCCCATCCGTGCTCAACGACAAGCCCGCCCGCGGCGAAGTCCGCGCGATCACCGATCTCACCGGCTTCCGCGGCGGCAGCATCGCGCGGGCGGATGTCGCGACGTTCGTCTTGGACCAGGTGGCCTCCGATGCCTGGTTGCATCGCGCGCCGCTGGTCACCTGGTAAGCGCACCGCGCGCGCTACTGCCCGGACCGCGCCGGACGAGCAGACGGACGCGGCCCGCCGCGGTATAGCCGCGACCAGAAGCCAGCGACCAACGCTGTCGGCAACGAGTCGATGGCGGTTTGGCGTCCCGGGACTACGGCGACTTGTGATCCGGTAGCGGCGCGAACCGTGCGGGCCATGCGCCTTCGAAACCGTGCCTGCGAAAGTTCCTGAACACGGTGTCTGATTTATATACCGGTCAGTTTGAAATTCAGGGCAAGTTCGGGTGGCTAACGGATAATTTACATATCGGCAGCGAACGGCCCACGCCTCAGCGCCGACTAAACCAATAACAAGGGTATCCCGATCATGAAGACTTCTCTGCTCGCTCTCGGCCTCCTGGCCACTCTGCCGTTCGCTGCCTCTGCGGCCGAAGGCCTGTCCTACAACTACGTCGAAGGCGGTTACATCAAGACCGACGCCAGCGGCGGCGACGCGGATGGTTGGGCCATCAAGGGCTCCTACGCGATCAACCCGAACTTCAGCGTGTTCGGCGACTTCAACCGCCAGAAGACCGATTTCGGCGACGTCGACGTCGACCAGTGGCGCATCGGCGCCGGCTACAACCACGAGATCTCGACCAGCACCGATCTGGTGACCCGCGTGGCCTACAACCGCTTCGACCCGGAATACGGCACCAAGTTCAACGGCTACAGCGCCGAAGTGGGCATCCGTACCGCGTTCAACCCGTACCTCGAGGTGTATGCGCTGGGCGGTTACGAGGACTACACCAAGAAGGACGGCATCAACCCGGACGGCGAGTTCTACGGCCGCCTCGGCGCCCAGGCCAAGCTCAACCAGAACTGGGGCCTGAGCGCGGACCTGAAGATGAACCGCGATGGCGACAAGGAATGGTTCGTCGGCCCGCGTTTCAGCTGGTAAGCGACACCGCGTAGCGCTGCGCGCCGCGTCTCTCTCCGCTGCGCGCGGTTCGAAGCCCGGTCCCAGGACCGGGCTTCTTTTTTGCGCGGCGTTCGGGCCAAGTGGCCGCAGACACGAAAAAGCCCGGCTTCGGCCGGGCTTTTTCGTGTCTAAAACAACGCGCGATCAGCTGAACAGCGTGGTCGGGTACTCCGGCTTCTGCTCGCGGGCCAGCAACTGCTGCAGGCCGACCGCCGGGGTCAGTTCGCCGTGCAGCACCGCGCGCACCGCGTTGGAGATCGGCAGGTCGATGCCATGGCGTTCGGCCTGGCGCATCACCTCGTCGGCGGTCTGCACCGACTCGACCACCTGGCCGATCGCGCGAACCGCGTCGGGCAGGGTCTGCCCGCGGCCCAGGGCCAGGCCCAGGCGCCGGTTGCGCGACAGGTCGCCGGTGCAGGTCAGCACCAGATCGCCGAGTCCGGCCAGGCCCATCAGCGTTTCCGGCTTGCCGCCGATCGCCGCGGCCAGCCGCAGCATCTCGTTGAGCCCGCGGGTGATCAGGCCGGCGCGGGCGTTCAGGCCCAGCTCCATGCCGTCGGCCACGCCGGTGGCCACCGCCAGCACGTTCTTCATCGCCCCGCCCAGCTCGGCACCGACCATGTCGTCGCCGGTGTAGGCGCGGAAGGTGGGGCCGTGCATCGCGTCGGCGACCTGCTGCGCGAACGCGGCATCGCCGTGCACGGTCACCGCGGTCGGCAGGTCCAGCGCCACTTCCTTGGCGAACGACGGCCCGGTCACCACCGCCAGCGGCACGTCCTCGCCCAGGATCTGCTGCGCCACCTCGTGCAGGAAGCGCCCGGAGCCGGGCTCGAAGCCCTTGGTCGCCCAGGCCACGCCGGCCTGCGGCGGGCGCAGCGGCGCCAGCTGGTGCAGGGTTTCGGTGAACGCGTGCGACGGCACCACCACCAGGATCCAGTCGGCGCCGTGCACGGCCGCCGCCAGGTCGGTAGTGGCCTGCAGGCTCGCCGGCAGCGGGATCTGCGGCAGGTAGCGCGGGTTCTCGTGGCGCTGTTGAATCGCCTCGGCGACGACGGCGTCGCGCCCCCACAGCACGGTCGGGAAACCGTGCCGGGCGACGAGCGCGGCCAGGGCGGTGCCCCAGGAACCGGCGCCGAGGACGGCGATCTTCTTCGCAGGGTTATCGCGCATGCGCAACGGCGGACGCGCTCAGGCGTTGCCGGCCGGCTCCGAGTCGGCGAGCGACTGGGTCTCGCCCTGCTGCGCGCGCTGGCGCAGGGTTTCGGCGTACAGCGCTTCGAAGTTGATCGGCTGCAGGAAGAACGGCGGGAAGCCGCCGGCCTGGATCAGGTCGCTGACCAGCGAGCGCACGTACGGGAACAGGATGTTCGGGCACTGCGTGCCGAGCAGCACGTCCACCGCCTGCGGGTCCAGGCCGACCAGGCCGAACACGCCGGCCTGCTGCACTTCGGCCACGTAGGCGGTCTTGCCGGCGGCGGTGCAGGTCAGGGTCACCGCGAGCACCACTTCGAAGGCCTGCTCGTTCAGGCGCTGCACGCGCTGGTTGAGGTTGAGCTGCAACTCCGGCTGCACGTTGTCGTTGAACACCGCCGGCGCGTTCGGCGACTCGAAGGACACGTCCTTGACGTAGATCTTCTCGATGGTGAAAGCGGGGCCGGCTGCGGCTTCGGCCGGCGCCGTGGCGCCGTTGTTGGTGACGTCGGACATTTCTTGACTCCGGTGGATTCAGGTAACAGAAAGATTCGGGATTATCACATGCCGGCCGCGGCGCTCGGCGCCCGACCGGGACGCGCGATCAGCGGCCCTTGACCAGCGGCAGATCGGCCTGCTGCCAGGCGGCGATGCCGCCGTCGAGCACGTAGACCTGCTCGAAGCCGGCCTTCTTCAGCTGCTTGGCGGCGGCGTCGGCGGTGTTGCCGGTGCGGCACACCAGCACCACCGGCGAGGACTTGGCGTTGGCCACCAGCTTGTGCTCGGGGCCGAACTGGCTCGGCGTGGCGTTGCGGCTGCCGGCGATATGGCCCTTCTCGAAATCGGCCGCGGCCGACAGGTCGACCAGGACCGCGTTGCCGGCATTGATCAGCAGGGTCAGTTCGGCCGGGCGCAGGGTCTTGAAGCCGCGGAACAGGCGCGCGATTTCGGTGACGATCAGGGCGATGGTCAGGCCGACCAGGGCCAGGGCCAGCATCGGGTTGCGGCCGGCGAAGGCCAGCAGTTCTTCGAAGTTCACAGGAATAGGGGGCTGGAAGCGGGCGCCGATTGTCGCACAGCTGGCCGGCGGCGCTACTGGCCGTTCCACAAGTCCGGCAGGCCGTCCAGCAGCCACCAGGTCTTGGCCTGCGCGTCCCAGCGCCAGCGCTCGCGGTAGCGCACGATGCGCTCGGCCTGGGTATTGCGGTTGATCACGCCCAGTTCGATGTCGCGTACCGCGTCGCCATCCAGCGCGCCGACCCGCCCGACCTTGTAGGAGGACACCTGCACCTGGCGGTAGCGCTCCAGTTGCAGATCGGTCAGCGGGTGCGCCTGCCGGTAGGCCGGATCCACCGCTTCCCAGGCCGACTCGAACTCGCTCCAGCGGATCGCGGTGCCGTAGGCGGTCTGCAGATCGTCGAGCTTGTTCTGCTGGCTGCGGCTGGCGGCCAGCGCGGTGCCAGCGAAACCCAGCACCAGCAGCAGCGCCAGGGCGCGGAACGTCGAGTGCATGGCGGGTTTCCGGATGGGCGCGAGCGATGCGCGCATCCTACCCTTTCGCGATGGCGACGAAACGCCCGCTCAGCGTCGCCGCGGCGGCGGCATCGGCCGGGCCGACGTGGGCCTGGATGCCGATCCGGGCACGGCCGCGCTGGCGGAAGGTCTGCACGAAGGTGTCCCAGTCGGCCTGCGCATCGGCGCCGGCCTGCGCGTGCAGGTCGGCATACAGCGGCGCCAGGTAGCGCACCTGGGTATCGGCGACGTAGACGTCGGCCTGCAGGCCGGCGCGGTGCAGCTCGCAATTGACCAGTGCCCAGCCGGCCAGGGTCATCACCGAACCCAGGCTGCCGCCGAAGGCGTTGCCCTTGTCGTTGAGGTTGGCCGCCAGCGGCGCGACCACGTGCAAGCGCTGATCGGCATAGCCCTGCAGCGCGACCTGCAGCGCCGCCACCGGCGGCATCGCATCGAACTGCCGCTGCAACTGCTGCAGGAACGCATCGAAAGGAAGATCCGCTGCCATGGTGCGATTGTGCTGCCGGTGGGGGCTCGCATAATGCCTGGCATGAGCGCACATGCAACCGTTGCCGCCGCGGCCTGGACCCTGATCTCGCTGCGCCCGCAGGGCGAGCACGCGCCGCTGCGCCGCGCCGCGGCGCGGGTCGGCGCGCGGCTGCTGGCGGTCTCGCCATGGCGCCTGCACGCCTGCGACGACGCCGCCACGCGCACCGCGCTGGCGCTGGCGCTGGCCGCGCCGCGGGTGCTCTTCAGCAGTCCGGCGGCGGTGCGCGCGGCCGCGGCGCTGCAGCCGCTGGCGGCGGCGCCCGGGCAATGCTGGCTGGCGGTGGGCGCCGGCACCGCACGCGCGCTGCAGCGCCATGGCATCGCCGAGGTCGTGGTGCCGGAACGGATGGACAGCGATGGCCTGCTGGCCTTGCCGCAGCTGGCCGCCCGCGATGGCGCCGTCGGCCTGATCACCGCGCCCGGCGGGCGTGGCCTGATCGCCGCACAGCTGCAGGCGCGCGGCACGCCGTTGCAGCGCGCCGATGTCTACCGCCGGGTGCCGGTGCCCCTGTCCGCCGCGCGCATCGCCCGGCTGCGCGCCGCGGCGCCGGGCGTGCTGGCGCTGAGCAGCGGCGAGGCGCTGCGGCTGGTGCTGGACCGCCTGCCCGACGACCTGGCCGCCGCCTGGCGCGCGCGGCCGCTGGTCGCGGCCAGCGCGCGGCTGGCCGCGCAGGCCGCCGAACTCGGCTTCGCCGACATCGCGCGCGCCGCCGGTCCGCTGCCGCAGCAACTGGCCACCGCCGCCGCCGCGGTCGTAACGCGCTCGCCACCTCGCTGAACGCGCGCCGCCCCCCGGCTTGCGGGCGCGGTGCCGCTCACGCCATGCTCCCGCGTGCCGTGGGTCCGGCCGTCGCCATCGTCGCGACGGGACGCAGGCTATAAGGATGCCCCCGCCGATGACCGAAATCTCGTCCACGCCCCGCCGCTCCACGCGCTGGATCTGGCTGCTTCTGGTACTGGCCATGCTGGCTGCGCTCGCGCTGGCCGGTTGGCGCGGCTGGGAGTGGTGGCAGGCGCGCAACGCGCGCGCGCTGGCCGAGCAATCGGAGACCCAACTGCAGTTGCAGGCCCTGCAACAGAACCTGGAAACCCTGCGCCGCGACCAGCGCGCCACCGTGCAGCGGGTCCAGGATGCGGCCAGCACCAACCGCGTGCTGCGCGACGAGATGCTCGGCCTCAGCCAGCGCAGCGCGTTGCTCGAAGACAACGTCGCCAAGCTCGCCGACTCCAATCGCCACGGCGCGCAGGCGCTGCGCCTGGACGAGGTGGAACTGCTGCTGAGCCAGGGCCAGCAGCGCCTGGACGTGGCCGGCGATACCCAGGGCGCCCGCCGCGCCTATGCGCTGGCCAGCGGCGTGCTGGAAGGCGTGGACGATCCGCGCTATCTCAACCTGCGCCAGGTGCTGCTGCAGGAACGCACCGCACTGGACGCGCTCGGCGAAGGGCCGCAGGCGCGGCTGTCGGCGCAGTTGGACGCCTTCGCCGCCAGCCTGGAGGCATTGCCCACGCAACTGCCCGAGCGCACGCAAGCCCCGCTGTGGCAACGGCTGCTGTCGCCGCTGGTCAAGATCCGCCCCGCCCAGGGCGGCGTGCTGGTCGCGCGTTCGGAGCGGATCGCCGCGCGCGATGCGCTGCAGCTGGACCTGAGCCTGGCGCGCGCCGCACTGGAGCGTGGCGACGCGCGCGGCTACCGCGGCGCGCTGACCCGCGCCGGCACCTGGCTGCAACGCCTGTGGCCCGATTCGGCGCCGCTGCGCGAACGCCGCGCCACATTGCAGACCCTGCGCAACGCCGCCCTGCGCCCGGCCGTCCCCGAGCTGGGCACCACCCTGCAGCAGTTGCGCACCATGCGCGACGCAAGGAGCCAACCATGAAATCCCTCCGTTCCCTGATCGTGTTGCTGGTGGTGATCGCCCTGGGCGTGATCGGCGCGCAGTGGCTGGCGCAGGACAAGCTGGGCGACCTCGGCGAAGTGGTCGTGCGCGCAGGCGGCAACGACTACATCTCGCCGCTGCCGCAGGCGGCGCTGCTGCTGGTGATCGCCTTCCTGGTGCTGTTGCTGCTGTGGAATCTGCTCAGCTTCCCGTTCCGCGCCTGGGGCCGGCATCGCCGCAAGCAATCGCGCGCGCGCCTGATCGAAGGCCTGACCGCGCTGCACAACGGCCAGTGGGCGCGCGCCGAGAAACAGCTCAATGCCGCTGCGGAAGATCCCGACGTCAGCGCCATCGCCCTGGTCGCAGCGGTCCGCGTGGCCGATGCGCGCGCCGACGCGGAGGCGGCCAACCGCTATCTGCAGCGCCTGAGCGAGCGCGACGCCGGCGCGCACGCGCTGCTGCAGGGCGAACGCCTTCTGGCCCAGCAACGTCCGGTCGATGCGATCAATGCGCTGGACGTGGCCGCGGCGCAGCCGTTGCCGCCGCGCGGGTTGCTGCTGCGCACCGAGGCGCTGACCAGCATCGGCCGCGCCGGCGAGGCCTATGGCCAGCTTGGTGCGATCCGCCAGCAGCAGGCCTTGCCGCTGGACGCGATCGGCCCGTTGGAATCGCGCCTGGCGTCCGCCTCGCTGCAGCAGGCGGACGATGCCAACGCGCTGGCCGAGCGCTGGGAAAGCCTGCCCAAGTCGCAGCGCAGCGAACCGGCCGTGGTCGAGGCCTATGCCACCCGCGCCGCCGCGCTGCACTGGGACGATGCGGCGCTGCGCGCCGTGGAACAGGCCCTGGAGACGCGCTGGGACGAAGGCCTGGCGGCGCTGTACGGGCGCCTGCCGGTGGAGAAATACGATTCGCGCCGCGCCAGCGCGCAGCGCTGGCTGCAGAGCCATCCGGACAGCCCGGGCCTGCTGCTGACCCTGGCGCGGCTGGCGCATCAGCAACAGCAATGGCCGCAGTCGGAAGAATTCCTGCATCGCGCGCTGGCGCTGGGCGCCGGCGCAGAGGCCTGGGAGGCGTTCGGCGATGGCCATGCCGAGGCCGGCGACTCCTTCATGGCGCAGCGCTGCTACGCCAACGCGCTGCGCGTGCAACGCGGCGAACTGGCCCAGCCGCTGCCTGCGGCCAGCGCGCCGGTGGTGCCGATCGACCCGGATCCGGGCAGCGACGAACGCCGCGACGAACACGGGTTCCCGCGCCTGCAGGAATGAGTGCGGCAGTAGGGATGACGCACCGTTGACCGAGGCCGGCGTCGGCTGCAGCCGGCGCCGGGTTTCTCATTCAAGGATTGCAGGGCCAGCGCTTGGCCGGCCGGCCGAACCGACCGGCTCAGCGCCGCAACGCGGCCGGCAGCGCCGGCAGGCGCGCCAGGAATGCGGGCGCCACGCCCTTGTAGCGCGCATAGCGCTCGTCCATGCGCCGCGGCACCAGGATGCGCGCGCCGAGCAGGCCGGCGACCAGCATGGCCAGGAACATCCCCAGGCCCAGCCAGAGCCCGGCTTCGTCGCCGACGGCAAACCCCAGCAGCGGCGCGACCACGAACGCAGCTGCCGTGAGCAGCACGAAGCGGTTGCGCCTGCGCCGATGCTCCGCGCACATGCCGAGCACATGGCTGCTGCGCTTGCGCGCGATCAGCGCCGCGATCGCATAGATCACCACGCTCACCAGGATCAGCACGTACCAGCCCGGCGCGTGCCAGTAGAACGTGCGCTTCTTCAGTTCGTCGTTGCGCAGCGCCACCCCGCACTTGACGCAATGCGCCGGGAACGGCGTATCGCGCAGGCACAGCAGGTCGTCGCCGTCGCGCCACAGCGTCTCGCCCGGCAGCGGCGGCATGGTGGTGGCCTGGATGGCGGCGTCGGGCGCCTGATACGGATTGAAGCTGTCGAGCTGGTTCATGGCATGCGCCCCCTGCGCGCCGTTCGGCCTGCATCGTGCAGGCGGATCGGCGCGCATGGTAGCGCAGCGGCAAGCGCTGCTGGCGGGCGATGGCGGGGGAAAGAACCTATTCGACGATGCGGCGGTCGTGGCCGCGTTGAGCGGCGCCTTCGGGCCCGGCGCTATCGCCCTGCGCGCTTTCGCGGCCCGGCGCCCCAGGCGCGCGGGCCGCATGCCGCGGCTCAGCGCTCGACGATCGCCACCACGCCCATGCCGCCGGCGGTGCAGATCGAGATCAGCGCCCGCCCGCCGCCGCGTTCGACCAACTGCTTGGCCACCGTGGCGACGATGCGCGCGCCGGTCGCCGCGAACGGATGGCCGGTGGCCAGCGAGGACCCCAGCGGATTGATCTTGGCCGGATCGATCTGCCCCAGCGGCGCGTCCAGGCCGAGCCGGGTGCGGCAGTAGTCCTCGCTCTCCCAGGCGCGCAGCGTGCACAGCACCTGCGCGGCGAAGGCCTCGTGGATTTCGTAGATATCGAAGTCCTGCAGGCTCAGGTTGTGCCGCTTGAGCATGTCCGGCACGGCGATGGTCGGCGCCATCAGCAGGCCTTCGCCGTGCACGAAGTCCACCGCGGCGACCTGCGCATCGCGCAGGTACGCCATCGGCACATGGCCGTGCGCCTGCGCCCATTCCTCCGAGGCCAGCAGCACCGCGGCGGCGCCGTCGGTCAGCGGGGTGGAGTTGGCCGCGGTCAGGGTGCCGCGGCCGCTGGTCTTGTCGAAGGCCGGCTTCAGCGTGGCGAGCTTTTCCAGCGAGGTGTCGGCGCGCAGGATGTTGTCGCGCTCCACGCCGCGGAACGGGGCGATCAGGTCGGCGAAGAAGCCGCGCTCGTAGGCCGCGGCCAGCTTGTGGTGCGAGGACACCGCCCAGGCGTCCTGCGAATCGCGCGCGATGTTCCACTGTTTGGCCATGTCCTCGCAGTGGTCGCCCATGCTCTTGCCGGTGCGCGGCTCGGCCACGCCGGGGAACTCGGGCTTGAGCTCGGCGAACTTGAAGCTGCGGGTCAGCGCGCGGATCTTGTCGCCGGTGGTCTTGGCGCGGTTGGCGGCCAGCAGCCGCGCGCGCAGCTTCTTGCCGTACACGATCGGTACTTCCGAGGTGGTGTCCGAACCGCCGCCGATGCCCGACTCGATCTGCCCCAGCGCGATCTTGTTGGCCACGGTGATGATGCTGTCCAGGCTGGTGCCGCAGGCGCGCTGCAGGGTGATGCCCGGCGTCAGCGGCGACAGCCCCGACGACAGCGCGGCCTCGCGGCCCAGGTTCCAGTCGCTGGAGTGCTTGATCACCGCCCCCATCGCCACCTCGCCCAACTGCTGGCCGTGCAGGCCGTAGCGCTCGACCAGCGCGCCCAGCGTGCGCACCGACATGCCGAGGTTCCCGACATCCGCATACGCCGTGTTCTGCCGGCAAAACGGAATACGGACGCCGCCGAGAATGGCGACGGGACGGGCTACTGGCATGGGATTACCTCGCGCGAGGGGTCGGGGACATGGCCTGCACGTTAGCGCAGGCATAATGAAGCGAGTGTAGCTTTGCGCCCGCGACGGGCCAACCGCCAAGCCATGAGCCAAGCCATTGCCAGCATGAATGCCCGCGGCGTGATCGCCCTGGAACTGTCCGCCGGGCTCGCCCCGGCCCACGCGGCGCTGCCGCACGCCCTGGCCGCGGAGCTGGCCGAGAAGGTCGGCCGCGACCTGGCGCAACTGGTGCCGGCGGTGCGCGAGCTGGAATTGAGCCTGGCCGGCGCGCATTTCGACCCCGCCGAGGTGTTGCGCCCGGGCTGGCCGATGCACCGGCGCCTGGACGAGCTGCGCGCACGCGCGCCCGGCCGCGACGCCGGCCCGCGCCTGCTGGCGTTCGGCGCCGATGCCGACGGCGCCGTGCCGCTGCCGTTCCAGGCCGACACCGCCCTGCTCGGCGGCGCGCTGCGGGTGGTGCCGTTCCTGCTCAGCGGCCCTGCCGAGACGCTGCAACCGGTCGCCGAGGCGCTGGAAGAGGTGTTGCTGGCACAGGGCATGGCGCAGCCGGACACCGCACTGCTGGCGCAGCAGGCGTTCGGCGCGCAGATCGAGCACGCACGCTATCTGACGGTCAACGACCTGGCCGCGATGATGTCGATGCAGTACGACAACCAGGGCCTGGCGCCGCTGTGGCCGCTGATCGAGACCGCGTTGCTGGCGCCGGACCAGGAAGAATGGCTGGCCAGCCCGCCCGAGCCGCTGCTGCGCTACCGCGGCGGCGAAGTACGCATGGCCTTGTTCGACCCGGCCAGCTGGTGCGCGCACTACGCCCACGACCGCCAGGACTGCGAGCGCCTGCAGCGGGTCTACGAACACTACCTGGCCCGGCAGCGGCAGCTGGCCGCGGTGCTGGAAGCGCACGGCATGCCGGTGCTGTACGTGCATTGCGAGGCTGGGCAGGACGCGAGCCAGGCATTGGCCGCGGCTTAGGTTTCGCGGTTGCCGGCCGCTATCGGCTCGGCGGACGTAGCACTCCCCCACTCTCCAGGGTGGCGGAGGGGAACGCCGCATCGTCTCCCTCTCCGGTCGTCCCGAATGCGCCAATCCATCGTCAGCATCCTGATCGCGCTCGGCGCCTGTGTGAGCATCCCCGCCTGGGCCGACACGCCGGCGGCGGTCTGCCAGGTGGATGCGGCGTCGCAACGCGTCTGGCCTGCGCCGTTCCCACAGCATGCAACGTCCGCGGGCGTGGTCACCCTCGACGTCACGGTAGGCAAGGATGGGCGCGCCTCCTACACGCGGATCCGCACCTCCTCCGGCCAGGCATTGTTGGACGCCTCCGCCCGTCGCGCCGTGCAACACTGGACGTTCCGGTGCCCGGATCAGGCGCGCCCGATCGCGCCGGTGGCCATTCGTTACGCAGCGCCCGCCTGCTCGCTAGACATCGCCTCGAAGAACAGGAATCCACCGACCTATCCCGCAGCGGCCAAGGCCGCCAGGCAGCAAGGCGATGCCTACGTGTCGCTGCGCCCGCAGTCGACGGGAGCCGACAGCGAAGTCCGCCTCGTCGCCAGCAGCGGCAGCGCCAGCCTGGATCAGGCCGCGCTGGCGGCCGCGCGGAAATGGCGCTTCGCCTGCGCGACACCGGCTTCCGCAAACGGCTGGATCGAAGTGCCGGTCCGATTCGAACTGGATACGCCTGCCGCTAGGGCCCCTTTGGCACGCGCACAGGCGCCGGGACGCGATACGCAGGAAGCGGACGCCGTGCCGCTGCCCTACCGCAGCGTGGCCGAAGCGGCGAACGCGCTACCGAAGGATCGTTCGCTGAAGACCACGACGCTCGCCGCGACACCCGCCGGCATGCACCTGTATCAATCCACCAAGCAAGCGGTTGAAGCATCGGAGGATTATGCGGTCGTGAACTGGATCGTGTTCCTGCCTCCGCATCCGCTGGCGCCGTCCGTGGTCCGTTACACCACGTCCACCGATTTCAGCGGCGCTGGGTCCGCAACTGCGCCGGCACGAAGAGTCCGGGCGGGCAGGCTGTGCGAGGCCTCTGCGGCGACCTGCCAACGTCTGGACGCACAGATCAAAAAACTGCTCGGTGGCGACCGCTGATCGCGCTGAACGATCCAGCGTCGGAGGGATCGGGCCTGCCACCGCGCAGCGCGGTGGCAGGCATTTGCATCGGCGCAGCGGGCGCTGCGCCATCCGCCTGGCGCGTTACTGGGCCGCGGGCGCTAACGCGTTGCCCTTGATCACGCCGCAGGCCAGGCGGCCGCCGGCGTTGCCGGTGGGCTGGGTCTTGTAGTCGTCCGGGTCGGCGTGGACGATCACCGCGTGGTTGAGGATGTCGAAGCCGTCGCCCTTGCCGATGTTGACGTTGTTGGACACCGGCGCGTCGATCGTGGCCTTGCCGTCGGCGTCGGCCTTCAGGTTCGGCATGTCGCCGCCGTGGTGCGGATCGGCACTGACCTGGCCGTGCTCGGACTTGGCCGGGTTGAAGTGGCCGCCGGCACTGCTGCCGTCGGGCGCGCTGCAATCGCCGAACTCGTGGATGTGGAAGCCGTGCTCGCTGTTGGGCTTGAGCCCGGTGATGGTGCCGGTGACGTGCACGACGCCATCGACCGTATCGAACTTGACCTCGCCGGCGACCTGGTTGCCCTGGGTCGGGCTCAGCGCGGCGCTGGCGGCGGCCTGGGCGGGCGTGGCGGCGGGCGCGGGTTCTGCGGCCGGTGCCGGGGTGGCGGCCGGCGTCGCCGCCGCGGCGGGGGCGTCGGCTGCGGCAGGCGCTTCGCGCTTGCAGGCGCCGAGCGCGAGGGTGGTGGCCAGGAACAGGACGGTGGGAAGCGTACGCATGGTGGTTCTCCTTGAGGGGCCGCGGAATGCGGACGTTCGCCGCGGAGCACGCTCCGGGCGGATGATCGGTTAGCGCAACACGCGGATCACGCCGCAGGCCACGCGCGCGCCGGCGTTGCCGGCCGGCTGGCTGCGGTAGTCGTCGGCATCTGCATGCGCGACCAGCGCGCGCCCGGCGATGTCGTTGGCCGCGCCGCCGCCGAGCACCACGCCGTGCAGCAGCACATCGACCTGGGCGACGCCGTCGGCGTTGGCGCTGAGGTTGTCCATGTCGCCGGCATGGTGCGGACCGCTGCCGGCGCGGCCATGCGGACCGCCGAGCGGATTGAAGTGGCCGCCGGCGCTGCTGGCGTCGGCCGCACTGCAATCGCCGCGCTCGTGCACGTGGAACGCGAACGCGCGGTTGGGCTGCAGACCGCCGAGGGTGCCGGTGATGCGCACGCCGCCGGGCGCGGCGACCAGCGACAGCTTGCCGCTGACCAGGCTGCCGGAGGCCGGGGCGAGCACCGCCTGCGCCTGCTGCGCGGTGCCGCTGGTGGGCATCGGCGGCGCTTTCGGCGGCGGCGGTGGTGGCGCTACCGGCGGCGCACTGCTGCAGCCGGCCAGTATCAGCAACGCGCTTCCCACGATGGCATGCAAGCTGTAACGCATCGGCATTGGCTCCTTGTGCAGCGAAAACTAGAGGGGTGGCCGTTCACAGCTCATGAAGGCTGCGCCCGGCGGGCAAGTCTAAACCGGCGCTGCGCGCCGGTTCGGGATTCGGGATTCGGGATTCGGGATTCGGGATTCGGGAATCGGGAATCGGGAATCGGGAATCGGCAGAGCGTCGCAGCGGTTGCTTACGAAGTCTGCGGAGAAATCAGACAAGGCCCGTTGCTTTCCGGGTCCCCGGTCCCGAGTCCCGGGTCCCGGCCGCACTCAGCGGCGGCGCCGGCCCGGGCCGAGCTTGCGGGTGACCGTGTTGCGGCCCACGCCCAGGCGCGCAGCGGCTTCGGCACGGCGGCCCTGGGTGAAGCGCAGCGCCACTTCCAGCAGCGCCTTGTCGAAACGGTCGCGCGCTTCCGCGTGCAGGCCCTCGGCGCCGTCGGTCAGGCGCTGCTGCGCCCAGGCCGACAACTGCGCATCCCATTCGCCGCCCTCGCCGCTGCGCTCGCGGCGGCTGCCGCGCAGCAGCGCGCCGTCCACGTCGTGCGCGTCGATGACCTCGGCCGGCGCCAGCGCGGCCAGCCGCCAGCACACGTTCTCCAGTTCGCGCACGTTGCCCGGCCAGGCGTAGCCGCGCAATGCGTCCAGCGCCGCCGGCGACAGCCGTTTGGGCGGGGTGTCGAGCTTGCGCGCGGCCATCGCCAGGAAGTTCTCGGCCAGCTGCGGCACGTCGGCACGGCGCTCGCGCAGCGGCGGCAGCTGCAGCCGCACCACGTCCAGCCGATGCAGCAGGTCGGCGCGGAAGCGGCCCTGTTCGACCAGCGCCTCCAGGTCCTGGTGGGTCGCGGCGATCACCCGCACATCGACCCGGATCAGTTCGCGGCCGCCGACGCGGAAGAATTCGTTCTCGGCCAGCACGCGCAGCAGCCGGGTCTGCAGCGGCAGCGGCATGTCGCCGATCTCGTCCAGGAACAGGGTGCCGCCGTCGGCCTGTTCGAAGCGGCCGATGTGGCGCCGCTGCGCGCCGGTGAAGGCGCCGGCCTCGTGGCCGAACAGTTCGCTTTCCAGCAGCTCGGCCGGGATCGCCGCGGTGTTGAGCGCGACGAACGGCTTGCGCGCGCGCGGCGACTCGGTGTGCAGCGCGTGCGCGACCAGTTCCTTGCCGGTGCCGGTCTCGCCGTTGATCAACACCGACAGCGGCGCCTGCGCCAGGCGGCCGATGGCGCGAAACAGCGCGCGCATCGCCGGGGTATCGCCGATCAGTTCGGCGCTGCCCTGGCTGGACATCGGCAGCGCGACCTCGGCGACGCCGCCGGCCTCCGGCAGCGCGCGCGCGGCCAGCGCCACGGCGTCGTCCAGGTCGAACGGCTTGGACAGGAATTCGTGCGCGCCGCCGCGGAACGCGCCGGCGGTGCTGGCCACGTCGGTGTAGGCGGACATCACGATCACCGGCAGTTGCGGATGCGCGGCCTTGAGCTTGTCCAGCAGCACCAGGCCGTCGTCGCCGGGCATGCGCACGTCGGTGAACAGCAGGTCCGGCAGCGGACGCTGCGCCAGCGCCTGCAACGCCGAGGCGGCGCTGTCGAAGCCGTCCACGCTGTAGCCGGCGTCGCGCAGGGCGGTGGACAGCACGAAGCGGACCGAGCGGTCGTCGTCGACCACCCAGATGCGTTGCGATCCTTCCAGGGATTCGGTCATCGGAATGCTCCTATTCGGGGTCCGCTGCGGCCTGCGGCAGCAGCAGGGTGAAAACGGTATGCCCGGGGCGGGAGCGGAAGGTCAGCGAACCGGCGTGCTCGCGCGCCACCTGCTGCGCCAGCGCCAGGCCCAGGCCGCTGCCCTCGGCACGGCCGCTGACCAGCGGCAGGAACAGGTGCTCGGCCAGTTCCTCCGGCACGCCACGGCCGTCGTCGACGATCTCCAGGCGCACGCCGCGCGCATGCACGCGGTCGCGGATGCGCTGGGCATGCTCGACGCGGGTGCGCAGGGTCACCTGCGCGGCGCCGGCCTGGATCGCGTTGCGGACCAGGTTCCACACCGCCTGGGTCAGGCGGTCGGCATCGCCGAGGAATTCGGGAATGCTGGGGTCGTAGTCGCGCTGCAGGCGCACCGACCAGCCGCCCTCGTTCTCGGCCAGGCGCAGCACCCGCTCCAGCACCGCGTGGATGTTGAGCATGGCGTGCGGCCGCGCCGGCGCCGGCGACAGCAACTGGTCGAGCAGACTGTTGAGGCGCTCGATCTCCGCGCCGATCAGGTCGATCAGCTCGCGCTCGTCCTCGTCGCGATGCTGCGCGCGCCGCGCCAGCAACTGCGCGGCGCCCTTGAGCCCGGCCAGCGGATTGCGCAATTCGTGGGCCAGCCCCTTCAGCGCCGCGCCGAGCGCGTTGGGCAAGGCCTGGGCCGGATCCGGGGTGGGGAATTCGTCGACCGGGTGCGCTTCCAGCAGCCAGCCGCCATTGTCCATCCGCGACAGCCAGCCCTCGGCAAAGCGCGGAGTCTCGCCGGGAATGGCCAGGGCCATGCGGTGCAGGCGCAGCACGTCGCGCTCGTCGTTGAGCAGGAACCGCGCCAGCGCGTCGCCCTGCACTTCCAGCGAGGCCAGCGGCTGGTCGAGCAGGCGCCGCACGCTCACGCCCAGCCAGCGCGCGAAGGCCGGATTGGCGCCGAGCAGGCGGCCGTCGGCATCGGCCCAGACCACCGGGGTGCCGAGCGCGTCGAGCGGGGGCGGAGGCGAGGTCATCTGCATTGCACCAATGTAGTGCAAAGGCTGCCGGAAGGCGCTGAACGCCTGGCCGGGCGGGCCATTTGCCGGAACCTGCCGGCAACGTCGGCCGGCACCGAGGCGCGGCCTGTCGCAGCCACCGCGGCCGGCGGGCACGAGGCGCCGCGGGCAACGGGGGAACCAATGAGTGGGGGTCGGGCGAGGCTAGCGGCCACGCGGGAATACCTCAGATCGCTAAGAAAACTGCCGTCGTTCCGCCCCATGGAGCGCCGGCGATGGCCACTGACCGCCAGGACCGGTGCATACCGGCCGCAGGCGGGATTGCCGCAGCGGCCCGCGACGCAAGGTCGCGGGCCGGTCTTGCTCAGGACTCGTACGCGGCTTCGCCGTGCGAGGTGATGTCCAGGCCCTCGCGCTCGGCTTCTTCCGACACCCGCAGGCCGAACACCAGCTTGGCGACCAGGAAGCCGACCACCGAGACCACGCCGATCCAGACCACGGTCACGCCGACGCCGGTGGCCTGCACCAGCACCTGATGGCCCATGGTCACGCCTTCGGCATAGCCGGCGCCGCCCAGTGCCTTGTCGGTGAACACGCCGGTCAGGATCGCACCGACGATGCCGCCGACGCCGTGCACGCCGAACACGTCCAGCGTGTCGTCGGCGTTGAGCAGCTTCTTCAGCCCGGTCACGCCCCACACGCAGATCGCGCCGGCGGCCACGCCGATGGCGATCGCGCCGAACGGGCCGACGGTGCCGGCAGCCGGGGTGATGCCGACCAGGCCGGCGACCATGCCCGAGGCCACGCCCAGCGCCGAGGACTTGCCCTTGACCAGCTTCTCGACCAGCGACCAGGCCAGCACCGCGGCGGCGGTGGCCAGCAGCGTGTTGAGGAAGGCCAGTGCCGCAGTGGCGTTGGCTTCCAGCGCCGAACCGGCGTTGAAGCCGAACCAGCCCACCCACAGCAGCGAGGCGCCGACGAAGGTCAGGGTCACGTTGTGCGGCTTGAGCGCGGTCTGGCCGAAGCCCAGGCGCTTGCCGACGAAGTAGGAACCGACCAGACCGGCGATACCGGCATTGATGTGCACCACGGTGCCGCCGGCGAAGTCCAGCGCGCCCTTGGTGAACAGGAAGCCCGGCGCCGCCCACACCATGTGCGCCAGCGGCAGGTAGCCGAAGGTGAACCAGATGACGACGAACAGCAGCACCGCGGCGAACTTCACGCGTTCGGCGAAGGCGCCGACGATCAGCGCGCCGGTGATGCCGGCGAAGGTCAGCTGGAAGGCGACGAACACGTATTCCGGCAGTTTGAAGCCCTTGGAGAAGGTATCGGCCAGCGTGGTGGTATCCACGCCGTGCAGCAGCGCCTTGTTGAGCGTGCCGACGAACGGGCCGCCATCGGCGAAGGCCAGGCTGTAGCCGTACAGCACCCACAGGACCGCGATCAGCGAGAACACCACGCCGACCTGGATCAGCACCGACAGCACGTTCTTGGAGCGCACCATGCCGCCGTAGAACAGCGCCAGCCCCGGCACCACCATCAGCAGCACCAGCAGCGTGGAGGTCAGCATCCAGGCGACGTCGCCCTTGTCCACCACCGGCGCGGCGGCTTCGGGCGCGGCGGCGGCGGCCGGCGGCGCCGGCGGCGTCAGTTGTTCGGTGACCACGTCCGGCGTCGGCGCCGGGGTCACTTCGGCCTGGGCGAAGGCCGTGCCCGGCACGCCCATCGCCATCGCGCTGACCAGCATCAGCATGCATACCGCGTAGAACCGGGCCTTCCACCCGGAGAAAAGACCTGTCTTCATGAGGGGCTCCAGGGTGGGGTTAGAGCGCATCTGCGCCGATCTCGCCGGTGCGGATCCGGATGACCTGTTCGATCGCGGTGACGAAGATCTTGCCGTCGCCGATCTTGCCGGTCCCGGCCGCGGTCTGGATCGCCTCGACCACGGCCTCCAGACGCTCGTCGGTCACCACGGTCTCGATCTTGATCTTGGGCAGGAAGTCGACGACGTACTCGGCACCGCGGTATAGCTCGGTGTGGCCTTTCTGCCGGCCGAAGCCCTTGACCTCGGTGACGGTGATGCCGGACACGCCTGCCTGCGACAAGGCCTCGCGGACCTCGTCGAGCTTGAATGGCCGGATGATGGCGGTGATCAGTTTCATGCGCATACCCCGTTGGTGGAAGGAGCCGGCCGCCGAACGCCGGCCGGCGGTTTGCATATCATCGGCGCCGCGAACGGCGCCGTCCTGCTGCGCGGTGCGTCCCGCGGATCACGCCGTGGCGCGGCGCACGGCAGTGCGACGGCAACGGCGACGTGGGAGGGAGCGTGGCCCACGGCACGCAAGCGCTGTCTTTCGTGGTGCATCCCCTGGAAAACCGGCTGTTGCGACTGATTCGGGCGCGGACCACCGGCACGGCTCCCCAGCCGAGTAGGTGGCGGCGATGACGAAGGAGGGAGGGGTAACCTTCGCCATCGCCGCGCGTGGAACTCAGTTGGCGTAGTACAGCTGGTATTCCAGCGGGTGCGTTGCGGCGCGGAACTTGGTCACTTCCTGCATCTTCAGCGCGATGTAGCCGTCGATGAAGTCGTCGCTGAACACGCCGCCGGCCTTGAGGAACTCGCGGTCGGCGTCGAGCGCTTCCAGCGCCTGGTCGAGGCTGGAGCACACCTGCGGGATCTTCTTCTCTTCTTCCGGCGGCAGGTCGTACAGGTCCTTGTCGCTGGGCGCGCCCGGGTCGATCTGGTTCTTGATGCCGTCCAGACCGGCCATCATCAGCGCGGCGAAGGTCAGGTAGCCGGACTGCAGCGGATCCGGGAAACGGATCTCGATGCGGCGCGCCTTCGGGTTGGACACCCACGGAATGCGGCACGAGGCCGAGCGGTTGCGCGCCGAGTAGGCCAGCATCACCGGCGCCTCGAAGCCCGGGACCAGGCGCTTGTAGCTGTTGGTACCGGAGTTGGTGAAGGCGTTGATCGCCTTGGCGTGCTTGAAGATGCCGCCGATGTACCACAGCGCCATCTGCGACAGGCCGCCGTAGCCGTCGCCGGAGAACAGGTTGGTGCCGCCCTTGGCCAGCGACTGGTGCACGTGCATGCCCGAGCCGTTGTCGCCGACGATCGGCTTGGGCATGAAGGTCGCGGTCTTGCCGTTGCGGTAGGCGACGTTCTTGATGATGTACTTCATCATCATCAGCTCGTCGGCCTTCTTCACCAGCGAGTTGAACTTGGTGCCGATCTCGCACTGGCCGGCGGTGGCCACTTCGTGGTGGTGCACCTCGACCTCGATGCCGACCTGCTCCAGGGTCTTGCACATTTCGGCGCGCAGGTCCTGCAGCGAGTCGGTCGGCGGCACCGGGAAGTAGCCGCCCTTGACCGCCGGACGGTAGCCGCTGTTGCCGCCTTCGATCTTGCTGCCGCTGCTCCACGCCGCTTCTTCCGAATCGATCTTGAAGAAGGTGTGGCCCATCTCGTTGCCGAAGCGCACGCCGTCGAAGATGAAGAATTCCGGCTCCGGGCCGAAGAACGCCTGGTCGGCGATGCCGCTGGACTTCAGGTAGGCCTCGGCGCGCTTGGCCACGCCGCGCGGGTCGCGGTCGTAGCTCTGCATGGTGGCCGGGTCGAGGATGTCGCAGGTCAGGACCAGGGTCGGGTCGGCCATGAACGGATCGATGAACGCGGTGTCGGCGTCGGGCAGCAGGACCATGTCCGACTCGTTGATGCCCTTCCAACCCGAGATCGAGCTGCCGTCGAACATCTTGCCCTCTTCGAACAGCGCCGGCTCGATGATGCTCACGGGGAAGGTCACGTGCTGCTGCACGCCGCGCATATCGACGAACCGCAGGTCGACGAACTCGACCTTGTTGTCCTTGACCAGCTTCTCAATATTTTCCGCAGACATCGATGAAACCTCGGGTTGGTGAATGACTTGCCCAGTAAGAGCAATCGCCGTGCCAACTGTGACCGGTTCACAAGTCCTTGATTTTGGTGAAGGGAGCACGCCAACGGGGCGAAATCCATGCACCAAAATAGTTCGATGACGATTTAGAGCACCAAAATGGTGCTCGAGGCAATGTTTTATCCTTGCCCGGCTTTCCTCCCCCACAAGCCGAACCCTCCCCCATGAGCGACATGTTCTCCGCCCTGCTGCTGGGCATCCTCGAAGGCCTGACCGAATTCCTGCCGGTCTCCAGCACCGGCCACCTGCTGATCGCCGAGCAATGGCTCGGCCGCCGCTCGGACTTCTTCAACATCGTGATCCAGGCCGGCGCGATCCTGGCCACCACCCTGGTGTTCCGGCAGAAGCTATGGACGCTGGCCACCGGGCTGGGCGACCGCGCCAACCGCGACTACGTGCTCAAGCTGGGCACCGCGTTCCTGGTCACCGCGGTGGTCGGCCTGGCGGTGCGCAAGGCCGGCTGGCAGCTGCCGGAAACGGTGCAGCCGGTGGCCTGGGCCTTGGTGATCGGCGGCGTGTGGATGCTGGTGGCCGAGCATTTCGCCGCGCGCATGCCCGAGCGCGAGCTGGTGACCTGGAAGGTGGCCATCGCGGTGGGCCTGGCGCAGGTGGTGGCCGGCGTGTTTCCCGGCACCTCGCGCTCGGCCGCGACGATCTTCCTGGCGATGCTGCTGGGCCTGAGCAAGCGCTCGGCCGCGGCCGATTTCGCGTTCCTGGTCGGCATCCCGACCATGTTCGCGGCCAGCGGCTATTCGTTCCTGGAGCTGTACAAGAACGGCGCGGTGGGCAGCGAGGATTGGGGCGACGTGGCCGTCGCCTTCGCCGCCGCGGTAGTGACCGGCTTCATCGTGGTGAAGTGGCTGCTGGGCTACATCAAGTCGCACCGCTTCACTGCGTTCGCGGTGTACCGCATCGTGCTCGGTGCGGCGCTGTTGCTGTGGCTGCCGGCGGCCTGAGGGCTGGTTGGCTGGCGGCCGTACCCTCACCCCAACCCCTCTCCCGAGGGGAGAGGGGCTAGCGGCTGCTCCCTTCTCCCGTCGGGAGAAGGTGGCCCGCAGGGCCGGATGAGGGTACGGGCGCAGCCTCGCGCACCCAACTCCGCGAGTCGCTTTCGCGCCGGACCCTCACCCCAACCCCTCTCCCGACGGGAGAGGGGCTAGCGGCTGTTCCCTTCTCCCGTCGGGAGAAGGTGCCCCGCAGGGCCGGATGAGGGTACGGGCGAAGCCTCGCGCACCCAACTCCGCGAGTCGCTTCGCGCCGTACCCTCACCCCAACCCCTCTCCCGAGGGGAGAGGGGCTAGCGGCTGTTCCTTCTCCCCTCGGGAGAAGGTGGCCCGCAGGGCCGGATGAGGGTGCGGGCGCAGCCTCGCGTACCCCAACACCACGAGACGCTTCGCGCCGGACCCTCACCCCAACCCCTCTCCCGGCGGGAGAGGGGCTTCAGGCAAGCTTGGGATTCAGGCTGTACGTGCCATGGAGGCTGGCCTCGGCCAGCACATGGCCTTGCATCGCGCGCAGCGCGTCGGCGGCGGTGAAGCGCGCCGGCAGGTCCAGCGTGGCCACGTCCAGCGCGAACAGGCGGAAGAAGTAGCGGTGCAGGCGCAGGTCGTTGGCCGGCGGGTACGGGCCGTCGTAGCCGTAGTAGTCGCCGCCCATCTGCGCGTCGCCGGCGAACCAGTCGGTATAGCTGTTCAAACCCTGCCGCGCGCCAGGCAGGCCGGGCGGTTGCCGCTTGCCCTTGGCCACGACGCCGTCGCTGGCGCTGCCTTCGGCGATCTCGCGCAGGTCGGCCGGAAGATCAACGGCAGCCCAATGCACGAAATTGGTGCGTGGCTGCTCGACCGGGATCTGCACGTCCTCGCGGCCGACCATCTCGGCCACGGTCGGTACGTCCGGATCGATGCACAGCAGCGCGAACGCCGCGGTGCCGGCCGGGACGTCGTCCCAGGCCAGGTGCGGATTGCGATTGGCGGCGAAGCCGTCGGCCTGGCCCATCGCGTAGGTCGCGGCGATCGGCTGGCCGGGCTGGATGCTGTCACTGCGAAGACGCATGCGAAAACTCCTGTGGGGGGAATCAGGTTTCGGCGTAGCCGAGGCGCACGGCCACCGGCGTGAGCAGCGCGAACGCGGCCGCCAGCGGCGCGGCGTAGGCGCGCCAGTGGCCGGACGGCAGGCGCGGCGGACCGATCGTGGGCACGCTCGGGAACGGAATGCCGAAGGCCTGTTGCAGCGCCGCGGCCACCCCGGCCGGATCGGCCTCGATGCCGTCCAGGCGCAGCAGGCGGTGCGGATACAGGTCCTGCTCGTGCAAGTCGGCGACCTGGGTCAGCACCGCCGCCAGCCAGCGCGCGCCGGTCTCCGGGGTGGCCAGGCCGAGCGGCGCCGGGGCGCCGTTGGCCAGCCAGTCCAGCAGCATGTCGCGCGGGTCGCGCAGCGCGATCAGCAGCCGCCCTTCCGGCAGCTGCGGGCGCAGCGCGCGCAGCAGCGCGTTGTCCCACCACAGCAGCCAGTCGACGATGTTGCCGTCGTCGATGCCGCGTGCCGGCAGCTGCGCGCGCCACTCGGCGATCAGCGCCGCGCCGTCGAGTTCGCCGCTGTCGAGCTCGGGGACGGTGCGGTAGCGCTGGAAGCCGTCGGTGGGCGGCTGCACGCCGAAGCGGTCGCTGCGCAGTACCTGGCTGGTCGCGTCCATCACCGCGATCACCCGCTCCACGCCGCTGCCCGGCGCGCCCCATACGAACAGCGGCCGCGCAGGCTGTTGCGGATCGATCTCGGCCAACGCCGGCCACGCCGTCGTGGCCTGGCCCAGCGGCGGCAGCGGCAGGCGATGCGGCAGCTGTTCCTGCTGGAACGCCAGCCAGGTCGCCAGCGCCTCGGCCGAGTGCCCGGCGCGGTCCTGCACCGCGGCCAGCCACGGCCGCAGCGTGGTCTGCTCGTTCTCGGGCATGCGCTGCATCAGGCCACGCACGTGGGCGATGGCGGCGTCGTGCTCGCCACGC
This sequence comes from Xanthomonas bonasiae, assembly GCF_017163705.1. GTDB lineage: Bacteria > Pseudomonadota > Gammaproteobacteria > Xanthomonadales > Xanthomonadaceae > Xanthomonas_A > Xanthomonas_A bonasiae. The sequence continues at coordinate 42,831 of NZ_JAFIWB010000005.1, read as the reverse complement.
TCCAGCAGCGCTTCGACCAGGCGCTCCTCGCCGCTGATGCGGCCCGGCTCCAGGGCCACGATGCGCTGCGCCACGGCCTCGCCCTGATCGCGTTCGCCGGCCATGTCGTGCACCCGCAGCTGCGCTTCCAATGCCGGCACGTGGCCCGGCATCGCCGCCTGCCAGCGCGCGATCAGCGCGCGCGCCTCGGCGCCGCCGACCGGCTCCAGCGCCAGCCGCGCCAGCCACAGGTCGTGCGCATCGGTGGTGGTGGCCAGCGCCGCTTCCAGGGTGGCGCGGGCATCCTCGACCGCGCCCAGCCGCTGCCAGGCGATCAACGCCGCATGCAGGGTGCGGCGGTCGGCCGGGGCGGCGCCCAGTGCGCGCCGCAGGTGCTCCAGCGCATCGGCCGGGCGCCCGGCCTGCAAGGCGTATTCGCCGGCCAGCCGGCGCATGCCGGCGGTGTCGCTGACCGGATCGGCCAGCACCGCGTCCAGCGCGGCGATGGCGTCGTCGAGGCGGCCCTGGCGGTACGCCAGCTGCGCGACCAGCGCCATCAGCGCGCTGGTGCCGCGGGTCAGCGTGGCGACGCGGCGGAACGCGGTCTCGGCGAATGCCAGGTGCTGCTTGTCCAGGTAGGCGAAACCGAGCGCGTACAGCAAGCGCGGATCGTCGGGCAGCGCCTTGCTGGCGCGCGACAGCAGCGCCAGCGCGCGGTCGGCATCGCCGCGGCGCAGCGCCAGCATGCCGTCCAGGCCCAGCAGTTGCGGATGTTCCGGATCCAGCCGCGCGGCGGTGCGGCTGAGCCGCTCCACTTCGTCCAGATCGCCGCGGCCCAGCGCCAGATGAGCGCGCATCACGTAGGCCAGGAACTGGTTGGGATCCAGCGCGGCGGTGCGGGCCAGTGCGTCCTCGGCCTGGGCCAGGTCGTTGGCGCTGAGCAGCATGCCGGCGCGCAGCAGGTGCAGGCCGGCGTCTTCCGGCGCCAGCGCGATGGCCTGGTCGATGCTGACCAGCGCGGCGGCGGTGTCGCCGTTCTGCTGCTGCGCCAGCGCCAGCCAGCGGTGCGCCTGCGCGTCGGCGGCGGCGTCGGCCACCCAGGCCTGGGCGATGCGCAGCGCGTCGGCGTTGGCCTGGCGGCGCAGGGCGTCGAGAATTTGCTCTTGCATGAGGGTCCGGCTCTGGGCAAACCGGCATTGTAACGGGAGCGCCCGGCCGGCCTGCGCCTGAGCGCGCTGGGCGCGTCACCGATTCGCGCGCAGGCCGCGCTGGGTCTGGCAGGCCGTCGGTCGGTGCTGCGTGGCGCAACGCCGGTCGGGTCAAGCGACGCGGTGCCGGCTGGCGGTCTGCCAGGTCCCACCGGCAGGGCCACGCACGGCGCGACCCGCCCTGCAACCGGCGACAGACCCTAGCTCAGGCAGGCAGGCCGTCGGTCAGGCGTTCGGCCACCCAGCGCTCGGCGAACCCGTCGCCGCGCGCATTCTCGATGAAGCCGCAGTGCCCGCCCCAGCGCGCGATTTCCAGCCGCGCCAGGTCCGGCAGGCGCAGGTTGCGGAAATCGTCCAGCGGGATCACCGGGTCGTCCTCGGCCATCAGGATGTCGGCCGGCACGCTCAGGTTGCGCAAGCGCTCGCCGGCGATCGAATAGCTTTCGAAATAGGCATCCAGGCTGGCGAAGCCGGCATGGCGCTGCGCCAGCCAACCCATCAGCTCGCGCATGTCCAGCGCCAGGGTGGCGTCGTCGTAGCCGTGCCGGTCGGGGAACAGCTCGCGCTTGCGCAGCAGCGATTCGCGCCACTTGCGGCGGAAATACCAGTCGTAGAACTGCGGGCCATGCTCGATCCGATGCATGGTGGTGGCCGGATCCAGCAGCGGGCACACCGCCGCCACGTGCTGCAGCGGCAGGCCGGCGTCGGGGGCGCGCAGCGCCAGGCGCAACGCGAAATTGCCGCCCAGCGAATAGCCGGCGGCCAGCAGGGTCGGCGCCGGAAAACGCCGCCACAGGTCGCCGGCGGCGTTGACCACTTCGTCCAGGCGCTCGGAGTGGAACAGGTCCACGTTGAGGTGGTGGGTCCCGCCGTGGTCGCGGAAGTTGAGCCGGAACACCTGGTAGCCGCGCGCCAGCAGTTGCGCCGCGGTCAGGCGCATGTAGCTGGAGTCGGCGCTGCCTTCCCAACCGTGCAGCAGCAACACGGTGCCGCGCGGCTCGGCAACGCCGGCCGGCACGCTCAGCCAGCCCTGCAGGCGTACGCCGTCGCCGCCGTCGAGGATGTGCGAGGTGGTGGTCGCGCCGCTGGCGGCGAGCAGCTGTTCGCCGCGGCGCACGCGCAGCGCGCTGGAGCCCAGCACCGATTGCAGGTGCGGGTTGCGCAGCCAACGCGGGGGGAGGTAGTCGGCGGCATTCATCATCGGCAGCGAGCTTGCGCCGGGCGATTGGAGCAATAGGTCAAATCGCCCGGACCGCAGTGTTCCATGGTTCAGCGTTGCGCCATCGCCGCGACGATGCGCGCGCGCGAGATCTCGGCGATGCGCCGGCGCCCTTCCACGTCCTGCAGCCGGATCGGTTCCAGGAAGTGCACCTCGGCCACCCGGCCCGGCTCGCCCAGCAGGCGCAGGAAATTGGCAAAGAAGCTCTCGTGCGGGCCGAACGCGATGACCGTCTGCGCCGAACCGCCGGCGCCGTAGCGCACCGCTACCGGCTGCACCGCCACCTCGGCCTCCACCGCGGCCTGGAAGATGCGCGCGTGGAACGGGCCGACATCGTGGCCGCCGCGGGTGCGCCCTTCCGGGAACACGCCGACCGAGCGCCCCGAGCGCAGCCGTTCCAGCATCGCCTGCAGCACCCCGCCCAGCGATTCGGTGTTGCCGCGCTGGTGGAAGATGGTCTGCCCGCGCGTGGCCAGCCAGCCGACCAGCGGCCAGCCGGCGATCTCGCGCTTGGCGACGAAGCCCATCATGCGCTGGCTGTGCAGCATCACGATGTCGATCCAGCTGACGTGGTTGGCCACGAACAGCACCGGATTGGGCAACGGCGTGCCGACCCGGCGCACGCGCAGGCCGAAGATGCGCAGCAACCAGGTCGACCACCAGCACACCACGCGGTCGCCGAACGATTCGACGCCGGCGCGGCCGGGCGACAGCGCCATGCACGCCAGCAGGAACGGCAACGACACGAACACGTGCAACGCCAGCAGCGGAACGCGGTAGCCGTAACGGACCCAGCGCAGCGCCCCACCGTGATGGTGCGTGGCGGTTGAGGAGAACTCGCTCATTCTGGTCAGGGTACCGGAAGCCGGGAGGGAAGCACCCTATTGTGTCAGCATGAAGACGGTTACGGCTGAGTGCACGCTAATTGCGTGCGATCACCGCCAGGGTCAGCCGCGACACGCAGACCGGCTTGCCGGCCGCGTCCTCGATGCGGATCTCCCAGACCTGGGTGGCGCGGCCCACGTGCAGCGGCCGCGCGGTGCCGGTGACCGTGCCGGCGCGGGCCGCGCGCAAGTGGTTGGCGTTGATCTCCAGGCCCACGCAGATCCGGTCCGGCGCCACGCACAGGTTGCCGGCGCTGCTGCCCAGGGTTTCGGCCAGCACCACCGAGGCGCCGCCGTGCAGCAGTCCGTACGGCTGCAGCGTGCGCGCATCGACCGGCATCGTCGCGCGCAGCCAGTCCGGCCCGGCCTCGGTAAAGACGATGCCCAGGTGCGCGATCAGGGTGTCGCGGGCGGCGGCGTTGAGGGCATCGAGATCGACAGGGTCGCGGAAGGTCATGTTGGGTCCGGGATTAGGGATTTGGGATTCGGGATTGGCAAAAGCGATTGTCGGCGCGAGGGGCGCCGCTTGGCGAATCCCGAATCCCCAATCCCCAATCCCGGCACTCAAAGAATCGGCACCAGCCCCGAGCCGAACGCCGTCAGCATCCGCACCAGCAGCCACTTCGGGCCGACGTTGACCTCGGGGAAGTCGCCGACCGCGCTGTAGCAGCGGTGGAAGCCCGGATCGCGCCGGGTCAGCGGCGCCGGGCAGTCGGGGCCGGGCTGGAATTCGTAGTTGGTGGCGTAGCGCCATGGCCAGAAATCCAGCACTGGCAGCGCCTCGGAGGCCTTGCCCATGCTGTAGTTCAGGCCCGACAGCACCGGCGGCTTGACCCGCGCCGCCACCGTCCACGAATTCTCCGGCTCGATGTCGCGGCCGATGCTGGCGGCCAGCGCCTGGGCGAAGGCAGGGTCGTCGATGATCACCGCGCCCTCGGTGTTGTAGGTCTCGCTGCGCGGATCGAAGTTGTGGGTGCCGATCACGCCGACGCGCCGGTCCACCACCAGCGACTTGGCGTGCAGGCCCATGCGCGCGCCGTCGCGGGTCACCGGCAGCGGCCGGTTGGCGACGCGGCGGCTGAGGAACGACGGGCGGGTCTCGGTGCGCAGCACGCGCCGATCGACCTGGCTGCCGTCGGCGCGACGGCCGCTGCCGGAGGGTCCGCTGCTGCCGCTGCCGAGCACCGTGCTGCGCCCGGCGGCGCTGCCGCCGATCAGCGGATTGCGACCGCGGGCTTCCCCGGCGTCCGGGAACTGCAGCGGCGACGGCAGCAGGTTGGCGTAGTCCACCGGCGCGTCCAGCGGGAACGGCTTGTACTCGTAGATATCGAAGCCCATCTCGCGCAGGTTGCGGCGCTTGTACTTGTACGACAGCGCATACACCACCGGGTTGTCGGTACTGGCCAGGCTGTTGGTGGCCACGATCACCTTCGGCGGCTGCGCGCGCTTGCGCAGGTCGCGGAAGATCTCCTGCGCCGGATCCGACAGCACCAGGTACGGCGTCTGCAGGATGATCTCCTGCTTGGCATCGGCGATCAGCCTGTCCAGCCTGGGCGCAGTGGAGATCGCCTTGGGGCCGTGCTCGCGGCGATGCTTCTGCGGCAGGTCGGCGACGTAGTCCACGTGCCTGACCGGCAGCGCCGGCAGCACGAAGGCGTCCTCGACGAAGGCCGGATCGGCGGCCTCCTCGCTCACCCGCTGCACCCGCTCCGGGCGCAGGAACTGCGCCGGCGGCATCTGCGGCACGCCGTCGCGCAGCAGCAGCTTGCCGACATCGTTGAGCCGCGCCACCGGCACGCTGCGTCGCGCCGCCCAGTACGCGTCGAAGTTGGCGGCCATGCTGCGCGCCACCGGCCCGGCCACCAGCACGTCGCGGTCGCGGAAGTTGTACTCGCTGTCCCAGTCGTAATAGTCGTCCTGGTAGTTGCGCCCGCCGACCACGCCGATCGCGTCGTCCACCACCAGCAGCTTGTTGTGCATGCGCTGGTTGAAGCGGCGGAAACAGCACAGCACGCTGGCGGCGTAGTGCATGTAGTTGGGCTTGGCCAGGCCGAAGGTGGGGTTGTAGATGCGCAGCGAGAAATTCTGGTGCGCGCCGGCCAGCGCGCCGAGGATCTGCAGGTCGGAGATCGCCGACAGCTGGTCGATCAGCACCCGCACCTGCACGCCGCGCCGCGCCGCGGCCAGCAGCTCGTCCATCACCAGCCGCGCGCTGTCGTCCTTGTCGAAGATGTAGGTCTGCAGGTCGATGCTGCGGCTGGCGCTGCGGATCAGGTTGACCCGCGCCACCAGCGCTTCCTCGCCATGGTCCAGGATGGTGGCGTAGTGGCGCGGGGCGGCGTCGCCGGATGCGGCGAAGGCCTTGCCGGCCAGCGCGCGCAGCGGCGAGGCCAGCGCGCAGTGGTCGCTTTGCGTGCAGTCGACGCGGCCATCGCGCGCCGCCTCGGCGATCGCCACCGCGCGGCCGTGCTGGGCCTGCGACAGGCTCGCGCAGCCGCTGCCGAGCAGCATCGCCGCCAGCACCAGGACCCTCAACCACGCTGTCACCGGGCGTCCGCTCCGGTCAGCCGTGCGCGCAGCACGAAAGTGACCCGATCGCTCAAGGCCAGATCCCACTTGTCCATTCCATAACGTCCACGCAGAACCGTACCGCGGCTGATCACATCGCAATCATAGCCTGGGCGGCTGCATGCCGACGGCATCATGGTCAGGGTCTCGGTATGGCCGACCCCGCGGATGCTCAGCGTGCCGACCAGCGCGCCGCCGCTGGTCAGCAGTTGCGGAGAGAACGGTTGCGAATCGAAGGACACGGTCGGAAAGCGTTCCGCGTCGAAGAAATCCTCGCCGCGCATCCAGCCGGTATAGCGCGGTTTGCCGGGGATCTGCACGTAGGCGGTGAACAGGCGCAGGCGCACCTGGTGGCGGCCGTCGGGCAGCATCTCCACGGTGCCTTCGAAGCGCGGGAAGAAGCCTTCGATGCGCTGCCCGAAGCGGGTGCGGATCTCGAAACCGAAGCGCGATTGGGCCGGGTCGAAGGCATGCTCCCCCGGCGACAGCGGCGGCGCCTGCGCGCTGCCCCAGCCCGGCAACAGGCACAGCGACAGCAGCGCGGTGCACAGCGCCGGGCGCAGGCGCCGGCGCGGTGCGTTCAGGGCCACCAGAACGCAGTCAGTCGGGCGACACCCGGCTCGATCGCCGCGTCCTGCGGCACCGTCAGCACCACCACGCTGGCGGTGGGCATGCCGCGGTAGTCGCCGGACTGGCCGCTGTGCATCAGCGCGGCCAGCTGCTCCAGGCCCGGGTTGTGGCCGACCAGCAGCAGGCGCTCGACGTCGCGATGCTCGTCCATCAGCGCGGCCAGGGTGCCGGAGGTGGCCTCGTAGATCCGCGGCTCCAGGCGCTGCTCGGCATAGCCGGTCAGTTCCAGCACCGCTTCCAGGGTCTCGCGCGCGCGGCGCGCGGGCGAGCACAGCACGCGGTCGGGCACCAGCCGCTGCTCCAGCAGCCAGCGCCCGGCGGCCTCGGCCTCGGCCAGCCCGTGCGGCGACAGCGGCCGGTCGAAATCGGCCTGGCCGGTGTCGGCCGGTTCGGCATGGGCATGACGCAGCAGGATCACTTCACGCAGGACGATGGTCATCGGTCAGGCCTTCTTGAGCCACTTGAGCAAGGGTTCCCAGTCCTGCTGGTGATCGCGCACCTGAGCGGAACGGTAGTCGAACAGGCTGCGGCCGAGGCCGACCAGCACCACGTAGGCCTGGCTGTCGCGCAGCTGCGCCAGCACCGGATACGGCCAGCCGCCGAGCATCTCCAACGCCTGTTGCGCGGCGTGGGTCCACGGCTTGCTGCGGTTGATCACCAGCCCCACCGGCAGCTTGCGCTGGTGCACCCGCGGCACCTTGGCCAGGGTGTTGAGGAAGCCGACGGTGGCCTCGATGTCCAGCGCCGAGGGCATCACCGGCACCACCACCGCGTCGGCCTCGTCCAGGAACTGGGCCAGGTCCTCGGCCATGGCGCCGGCGGCACCGTCGATGATCACCCGCTGGGTGTCGTCCGGCAGCGCCCCGCGCCAGTTGCGTTTGCGGCTGGCGTCGATCGGCAGCACCGCGCTGTCCAGGCCGGCGCGGCGCTCGGCCCAGCGGGTCGAGGAGCCCTGCGGATCGGCATCGGCCAGCACCGTACGCTTGCCGGCCAGCGCGTAGTACGCGGCCAGGTGCGTGGCAATCGTGGTCTTGCCCACGCCGCCCTTGGAGCCGGCCACCAGGATCGTCTTCATGCGCGCCTCGCTTCCGGAAGAAGAGGCCGCAGCGTACACCGGCCCCATGTTGGCCGGTAGTCAACGCGTAGCGGGCGGGGCGGCGCGTTGCTATCGTGGCGGCCCCACGGCAACGGATCGCCCATGAGCGAGCTGCAGGACCTGACCGCGCTGATCCGCGCCAACACCCCCCTGATCGTCATCGAGACCCAGGAGGAGGCGCGCATCGTGGCGCTGTTCCGGCAGGCGCTGATGCAGGTCTGGCGCGCGCTGCACCGCTGGTCGATCACCGAGGGCCTGCGCCGCATCGACCTGGACCGCGAGGACGAGCCGAGCGGCCCGCCCGACGCCAGCGCGGTGCTGCAGGCAATCAAGCAGGCCGACCAGCGCGGCATCTACCTGTTGCTGGACGTGGTGCCGTACCTGGGCTACGCCAGCCACCAGCGCCTGCTGCGCGACATCGTCGAGCGCCGCCATTGCCAGCCGCACGTGCTGGTGCTGATCGGCGCCAAGATCGAGCTGCCGGCCGAGCTGGAAGCGCTGGCCACGCGCTTCAACCCGCGCCTGCCGGACGCCAACGCGCTGCTGAAGATGGTGCAGGAAGAGGCCGCCGGCTACGCGCGCGAGTTCGGCGGGCGCCGGGTCGAGGTGGACGGCGAGGCGGTCAAGCAGGTCGTGCGCAACCTGCAGGGGCTGAGCCTGATCGACGCGCGCCGCATCGCCCGCCAGCTGATCTACGCCGACGGCGCGCTCAACGCCGCCGACCTGCCGCAGCTGGCCAGGCTCAAGTTCGAGCTGCTCAACCGCAGCGGCCACCTGCACTACGAATACGACGCCACCCGCTTCGCCGACGTGGCCGGCGCGCGCCGGCTCAAGCGCTGGATCGAGCAGCGCCGCGCGGTGTTCGCCGGCACCGCCCCGCCCGGGCTGGACCCGCCCAAGGGCGTGCTGCTGCTGGGCGTGCAGGGCTGCGGCAAGTCGATGCTGGCCAAGGCCACCGCCGCCGGCTTCGGCGTGCCGCTGCTGCGCCTGGACTTCGGCTCGCTGTACGACAAGTACCACGGCGAGACCGAGAAGAACCTGCGCGGGGCGCTGGCCGCGGCCGAACAGCTGGCGCCGTGCGTGCTGTGGATCGACGAGATCGAGAAGGGCCTGGCCAGCGGCGGCGAGGACGGCGGCGTGTCGCGGCGCGTGCTCGGCTACCTGCTGACCTGGATGGCCGAGCGCGGCGGCACAGCCGGTGCCGGCGGCGTGTTCATCGTCGCCACCGCCAACCAGGTGCACGAACTGCCGGCGGAACTGCTGCGCAAGGGCCGCTTCGACGAGATCTTCTTCGTCGACCTGCCCGATGCCGACACGCGGGTGGAATTGCTGCGCCTGCACCTGGCGCGGCGCAAACTGCGCGAGGACGACTTCGCGCTGCCGGCGCTGGCCGCCGCGGCGAACGGCTTTTCCGGCGCCGAGATCGAGCAGGCCATCGTCTCCGGCCTGTATGCGGCGCATGCCGAGAGCCGGCCGCTGGACACCGAGCTGCTGATGCAGGAACTCCGCGGCACGCGGCCGCTGTCGGTGGTGATGGCCGAGCAGGTGCAGGCGCTGCGCGAGTGGGCGCGCGAGCGCACGGTGCCGGCGGATTGAGTGTCCGGCTGGGTTCCGTTTCGCTGCGGGAGGTGCTTCACCCTCGATCGGGGGTTTTGCCGGTAGTGCCGTCTTAGCGCCGCCTACGGGGCCACACGCGCGATCGCGCGAAACGGAAGCGTCAGCCCAGCGCCCCGAGCAGCCACGCCCACGCCGGCAGCGTGGCCAGCGACAACAGGATGCCGTAACCGACCAACGCCGCCGCCAGCCGCGGCGCCAGCCGGTGCGAGATCGCCAGCGCCGCGGCGGTGATCATCGTCGGCATCGCCGACTCGAGCACGTTGGCCTGCAGCGCCTGTCCGCGCAGGCCCAGCGCCCACGACAGCGGCCAGGCCAGCGCCGGCAACAGCAGCAGCTTCAGCAGCAGGCCGGCGGCGAGCGGCTTGAGTTCCTCGCGCGGCAACCGCAACTGGATCGAGAAACCCACCGCCAGCATCACCAGCGGCAGCATCGCATCGGCCAGGTGTTGCAGGCCCGAGGCGATCCACGCCGGCGGCTGCGCCGGCATCAGGGTCAGCGCGAACGCCAGCGCCCACAGCGGCGGGAAGCGCGCCATGCGCAGCAGCGTCTGCCGCAGCGACGGCGGGGTCTCGCCGCCGTAGCGGGCCAGCACGTACAGGCCGAAGCTGGACAGCAGCACGAAGGTGCCGAACTGGTCGTAGACCACCGCATACGGCAGCGCCGTCTCGCCGAGCAGCGCGCGCACCATCGGATAGCCGATGAAGCTGGAATTGCTCAGGCCCACGCACAACAGCAGCGCCGCGTGTTCCTCGCGGCGCAGGCGCAGCGGCCGGCGCAGCGCCAGCACCGCCAGCACGGTGACGCCGGCCAACAGCCACGGGGTGACCATCAGCCCGAGCAGGGACAGGTTCAACTGCAGGCGCGGCACGTAGATCAGCACCGAGGCCGGCAGGCACAGGTACAGCACCACGCCGTTGAGCACTTCGGTGGTGTTGGCCGGCAACACGCGCAGGCGCGCGAACAGCTTGCCGAGCGCCAACATGGCCAGGATCAGGGCGAACGCGTCGAAAGCCATCGGTACAACGGGAATCTGGCGGGTACGCCGGCATCATCGCATGCGCTGCGGGCAGCGCCGGTCGATCGCATGCACCGCTGCGCGCGGCGTGGCGGCGCGGGCGCATGCAGCATTCCCGCGTCGGGGCTGAAGCCCCTCCCACAGTGCACCGTGCCGGCTTCGCGCAAGCCCCTGTAGGAGCGGCTTCAGCCGCGACGAACGAAGCGATGCACCTTCGGTTTCGGATATGCCCGTGCGGTGGAGCGCGGCGTGGCGGCGCTGGCCCATGCAGCGGTCCCGCGTCGGGGCTGAAGCCCCTCCCACAGCGCACCCGGCCGGCTTCGCGCAAGCCCCTGTAGGAGCGGCTTCAGCCGCGACGAACGAAGCGATGCACCCGACGACCGCGCACAGCGTCGGAGCCGAAGACCCTCCCGCAGCAGCCCAACCGCGCCATCGCTAGCTGCGGCGGCGGCGACTCAGGCCACAGCTCGAAGGCAAGCGCAACTCAAGGCCAGGCAGGCGGCTTGGCCTGCCAGGCGGCCTGCACGTCGGCCAGGGTGGCGCGTTCGTCGTCGCGCCAGGCCGGCAGCAGCTTGGCGAAGTCGGCGCCAGCGCCCCACTGGTCCGGCCAGGTGCGCACGGCGGCGGCGTACCACTTCACCGCCTCGTCCTTGCGGTCCAGCCGCCACAGCACCAGCGCCAGCGTCGGCGGCACCCAGTCCGGCGCCGCCGGACGGCCGTTGACCAGGCCGCTCCACTGCGCCAGCGCGCGCGCCGGGTCGCCGCCACGCAACAGGTCCCAGCCGTAGTTCCACTCGATCTGGCGGCGCTGCGCGCCGGCGCTCAGCGCGCGCAGCGCCGTCTGGTACAGCTCTTCGCCCAGTTCGCGGCGCCCGCCGGCCATCGCGATCGCCGCCAGCTGCGCGCGCGCCTCGACCGCGTTCGGATCGCGTTGCACGGTGCTGGCGAGGCGATCGACCAGCGCCTCGCCGCTGCCGGCGATCGCCGTCACCGGCCGCGTGGTGCTGCGGTCCTGGTCGAAATAGAACTCCTTCGGCGCCGGCAAGGCCTGCGCGTGCGCATCGACCGCGGCCATGCCCACCCAGGCCAGCATCGCGGCCAGTGCGTATTTATGTGCATTCACTGCTGACAACCCCTTGGAGGTGGTCCCCTCCCCCATCCGCATCCTAACCGCGTCCGCCGCCGGGGGCGAGGGGCGGGCGCACAAAATGCCGCTGATACAATCGGGGGATCGTGCCTGGCCTGCGCCGGGCGCGCGCCAGCCTTCCATCTCCAGGCAAGCCATGAACCGCATCGCCGATCCGCGTCCGCCGTCCTCCCTCGCCACACCAGCCGCCGACAGCGTGGATAGCGGCTACACCCTGGAGCACAAGTACACCCGCACCGACGGCCGCATCTATCTGTCCGGCGTGCAGGCGCTGGTGCGCCTGCCGCTGATGCAGCAGTTGCGCGACCGCGCCGCCGGACTCAACACCGGCGGCTTCGTCAGCGGCTACCGCGGCAGCCCGCTGGGCGGCTTCGACCTGGAACTGTGGCGCGCACGTAAGCACCTGGACGCGGCCAACGTGAAGTTCCAGCCCGGCCTCAACGAGGACCTGGGCGCGACCATGGTGTGGGGCACGCAGCAGACCAACCTGTTCCCCGGCGCGCGCGTGGATGGCGTGTACGCGATGTGGTACGGCAAGGGCCCGGGCGTGGACCGCTGCGGCGACGTGTTCAAGCACGGCAACGCCGCCGGCACCTCGCGCCACGGCGGCGTGCTGGCGCTGGCCGCCGACGACCACGCCTGCCGCAGTTCGACCCTGCCGCACGGCTCGGAGGAGGAATTCGTCAGCGCGATGATGCCGGTGCTCAACCCGGCCGGGGTGCAGGACATCCTCGACCTGGGCCTGCTCGGCTGGGCGATGAGCCGCTACACCGGGCGCTGGATCGGCTTCAAGACCATCGCCGAGACGGTGGAATCCTCGGCCTCGGTGGAGGTGGATCCGTTCGCGCGGCAGATCGTGCTGCCGGAGGATTTCGCATTGCCGCCGGGCGGGCTCAACATCCGCTGGCCGGATCCGCCGCTGGACCAGGAGATGCGCCTGCACCGTTACGCAGTGCGCGCCGCGCAGGCTTTCGCCCGCGCCAACGGCGTGGACCGCACGGTGATGGATTCGCCGCATGCGCGGCTGGGCATCGTCACCACCGGCAAGAGCTACCTGGACGTGCTGCAGGCGCTGGAATACCTGGGCCTGGACGAACGCGCCTGCCGCGACATCGGCATCCGCGTGTACAAGGTCGGCATGACCTGGCCGCTGGAGCCGATCGGCATCGCCGCGTTCGCGCAGGGCCTGGACGACATCGTGGTGGTGGAGGAGAAGAAGGCCTTCATCGAGCGGCAGATGAAGGAACAGTTCTACAACTGGCCGGCCAGCGCCGGTCCGCGCCCGAGCATCGTCGGCAAGTACGACGAAGCCGGCGAATGGATCCTGCCGTCCACCGGCGAACTGACCCCGGCGACCATCGCCGCGGTGATCGGCAAGCGCATCCAGCGGTTCTTCAATACCGAGTCGATCGAGCAGCGGCTGCGCTGGATGGAGGCCAAGGAAGCGGAAATGGCCCTGCCGCGCGCCAATTTCCCGCGCGTGCCGCACTACTGCTCCGGCTGCCCGCACAACACCTCCACCGTGGTGCCGGAGGGCTCGCGCGCGCTCGGCGGGATCGGCTGCCACTACATGGTGACGTGGATGGACCGCTCCACCGACACCTTCACCCACATGGGCGGCGAAGGCGTGACCTGGGCCGGGCAGGCGCCGTTCACCGACACCCCGCACGTGTTCCAGAACCTGGGCGACGGCACCTATTTCCACAGCGGCTCGCTGGCGATCCGGCAGTCGATCGCCGCCGGCGTCAACATCACCTACAAGATCCTCTACAACGACGCGGTGGCGATGACCGGCGGGCAGCCGGTGGACGGCACGTTGAGCGTGCCCGACATCGCCCGGCAGATGCGTGCCGAAGGCGTGCACAGCATCGCCCTGGTCAGCGACGACATCGGCAAGTGGACGCGGCGCCGCGAGCAGTTCCCCAGCGACGTCGAGTTCCACGACCGCAGCGAGCTGGACGCGGTGCAGAAGCGCCTGCGCGAGGTCAAGGGCACCAGCATCCTGATCTACGACCAGACCTGCGCCACCGAGAAGCGGCGCCGGCGCAAGCGCGGCAAGCTGCCCGATCCGGCCAAGCGGGTGCTGGTCAACTCGCTGGTCTGCGAAGGCTGCGGCGACTGCGGCGAGAAGAGCTTCTGCGTGTCGGTGCTGCCGAAGGAGACCGAGTTCGGGCGCAAGCGGCAGATCGACCAGTCCGGCTGCAACAAGAACTACTCCTGCGTCTCCGGCTTCTGCCCCAGCTTCGTCACCGTGCATGGCGGAGCGATGCGCAAGGGCCGCAAGGCCGACGCGGCCACGCTGCTGCAGGACCTGCCGCCGCCGGTGTTCCGCAGCGACCTGGCGCAGCCCTGGAACATCCTGATCACCGGCGTCGGCGGCACCGGCGTGGTCACCATCGGCGCGCTGCTGGGCATGGCCGGACACCTGGAAGGCAAGGGCGCCAGCGTGCTCGACCAGACCGGGCTGGCGCAGAAGGGCGGCGCGGTCACCACCCATATCCGCCTGGCGCGCCAGCCCGAGGACCTGCACGCGGTGCGCATCGCCGCCGGCGAGGCCGATCTGGTGCTGGGCTGCGACATGGTGGTGGTCAACGACTACTGGGCGCTGTCCAAGGTGCGCGGCGACCGCTCGCAGGTGGTGCTCAACACCTACGAGGCGATGCCCGGCACCTTCACCACGCACCCGGACATGCAGTTCCCCGCCGCCGACATCGTCGCCGGCGTGCGTCTGGCCCTGGGCGGGCGCGAGCCCTTGCTGCTCGACGCCACGCAACTGGCCACCGCGCTGCTCGGCGACGCCATCGCCAGCAACCTGTTCATGCTCGGCTACGCCTGGCAGCAGGGGCTGGTGCCGCTGTCGCACGACGCGCTGATGCGGGCGATCGAACTCAACGGCGCCGCGGTGGCGATGAACCAGCAGGCCTTCGCCTGGGGCCGCCTGGCGGCGCTGGACCTGCCCGCGGTGCAGCAGGCCGCGGGCATGCCCGGCAGCGTCGCGGCCGGCGCCGAACCCGCCGCGCAGCGGCTGCAGCAGCTGCCGCCCGGCGAGTGGGAAGGCCACGAGGGCGGCGCCAGCGCCGCGCCGCGCAATCCGCACAACGCGCGCCAGGCACGCGACCTGCCCGCCGCCGGCGATGCCGGCGACAGCGGCCATGCGCCGCTGGACGACAGCCGCCTGTCGCGCTCGCTGCACGAACTGGTCGCGCGCCGCCGCGCGTTCCTGGTCGACTACCAGGACGCCGCCTACGCCGCGCGCTACGCCGCGCTGGTGGAACGCGTGCGCGAGGCCGAGCAGCGCGTCGCCGCCGGTTCCACCGCCTTGACCGAGGCGGTGGCGCGCTACGCGTTCAAGCTGATGGCCTACAAGGACGAATACGAAGTGGCCCGGCTGTACACCAGCGGCGATTTCCAGCGCCAGTTGCAGCAGCAGTTCGACGGCGCCTATTCGCTGCGTTTCCACCTGGCGCCGCCGCTGCTGGCGAAGAAGGACGCGCAAGGCCGCGCCCTCAAGCGCGAGTTTGGGCCGTGGATGTTCACCGCGTTCAAGTGGCTGGCCAAGCTGCGCGTGCTGCGCGGCGGCGCGTTCGACCTCTTCGGCTACAGCGCCGAACGCCGCGGCGAGCGGCAGCTGATCGCCGACTACGAACGCACCGTGGGCGAGCTGCTGGAACGGCTCGCGGCGGACAACCTGGCGCTGGCGGTGGAGATCGCCAGCGTGCCGGAACACATCCGCGGCTACGGCCACGTCAAGGAAGCGCACCTGCACGAGGCCAAGCAGCGCGAGGCGCGGCTGCTGGCGACCTGGCGCAATCCGAAGGCGCTGCATATCGTGCAGGCGGCTTGAGCGATAGCGGTCGCGGATCGCGCGGTTGCGATCTGCCGTGCCGTATCCGCTGGAGAACAGCGCTTGCTTGGCGGGGAGGGGTCCAGCGACCGACTGCTTCCTGCACTGCGCGCACGATTGCTGGCATGCAGGGCGACACATGACGAATGTGGGAGCGACTTCAGTCGCGACGGGACGTATCGGCGAAGGCCCGTCGCGACTGAAGTCGCTCCCACACGTACTCGAGTGGCAGGGCTGGTCCGAGTCCAGGAGCAACCAGCAACGCCTCGTGTGCAAGGCGCCGATTTCTGTAGGAGCGGCTTCAGCCGCGACATGGGCAGCTGATGGCGCATGTCGCGGCTGAAGCCGCTCCTATAGGTTGGATATCAGGCTTACGCTTTCATGGTTCTGAAAGCACGCATCGCCAGGCACTAGGCATGGGCGCCTTGGCCTGGAGATGCGCCGGGTCAGACGCGCGGATCCGGCGGCGTGCCGCGACCCGTGCCGTGATAGCGATCCGAATGGAAGGCCTCGCGCACCGCCGCCTTGGCCTGCGCCCAGGTCAGCCGCGAGCGATCCTTGGCGCGTTCCCAACCGCTTTCCAGGTCCGTCTCCAGGCGGTCGTCCCAGTCGCGGTCCTGATAGCGGCTGCGCGCCTGGATGCCGTAGCGATAGGCCGGGCGGTAGTCGTCGTAGCCGGCATCGGCGTCGCGGTAATCCACGCTGTCGAAGCGCTCGGCGTAGTAGCGGTCGCTGTCTTCGTAGGTGCGATACGTGGTGTCGGCACGTTGCCAGGAGTCGCGTGCCGCCAGGCGGGCATCCTCCCACTCCAGGCGCGACTCGCCGCGGCGCGTGCCCCAGTCGCGCGACAGCTCGGTTTCGGTCTCTTCCCAGCTGCGGGTCGGATACTGCTCGCGCGCCTGCAGGCCGAGGCCGTAGGCCGCCGCATAGTCGCGCTCGTAGTCGTAATCGGACTTCACGTAGTCGCGGTTGCGGTACTCCTCGCGCCAGTACTCGGTTTCGCCGGTCGGGTCGATGCGTTCGGCCACGCCCTTGCCCGCCGCGGCACCGACGACGACGCCGACCGCAGCACCGATCAGCGTGCCGAGCGGTCCGAACACGGTACCGGCCAGCGCCCCGGCGGCGACGCCGCCCGCGGTGCCGCCGACGCCGACGCCGACCGGATGCGAGCCTGGCGTGCCGGAGATGGGATCGCGATTGAGATCGCGTGCTTCGTTGTTGCTCATTGGGAACGCTCCGCAGTGATTGGGATCACCGGCCATCTGCTTCGGCCCGTGGTGATCGCACAGTGGCGAACGTCCGGTTAATCCCCCGTGCCACCGGGGTGAGCGCGCGATGAGGCTGCATGCGCTTGTCCTCACGTGCCGGCAACGCGCCTCGGCAGACGCCGGCGCGGCAATGCCATGCTGCGGTGCATCCATCTGCCGGCCGGCGCCCTGCAAGCGTGGCCATCGATCTCCCGATACGCCGAGAAATCAATCCCAAATGCGCCACGTCGCGACGTGGCGACCCGCCGCGCTTCGTGGACGGTGATGGACATCGCGTCTTCGCCCGGACGATCTGGCAGCATCGCGGACGCAGGGGATCTTCAGCCAGGACATGTCCATGAACAAGGCCGTTTCGATACTCGCCGCTTTGCTGTTCGTCGCTGCCGCCTCGCTGGGCATCGCGCCATCGGCACGCGCCCAAAGCGTCACCCTCGACTGTACCGGAAGCAACCTCTGCTATGCCGACGTGACGCCGGCCGGCGCCTACACCTACGCCTGGTCGTTCAACTCCAACGGGCTGAACGTGATCTATCCGGCGAGCTGTGCCAATCAGGTCTATTGCAGCTTCTACTGCCCCAGGGCCAGCGGCTACATCACCGCCAACGTGCTGGTCACCGATGCCAACCGGCAGACCGTGGGCTCGGCCAGCATGCGTGCGTTGTGCACGGCAGAACCGCTGTAGGCGGGGCTCGCAGCGGGCGTATCGGCACGCTGCGGCACATGCACCGCAGCGCACCGATCAGGCCGCCGGGCCGCGGCTGACCTCGCGCAGCACCGCACCGTAGCCGCGGTACAGGTTGGCGGCAGGCAACTGCCCGTGCGCGCGCATCCAGCGATGCACCGCCGACAGCCGATAGAACGGCACGCGCACGTACTGGTGGTGTTCGATGTGATAGTGGATGGCGTGCGGCCCGCAGAAGAACGTCTGCCAGCTGCGGCGGACGATGCTGCGGGCGTTGCGGCGCTGGTCTTCGCACGCCGGATAGCCGGCATGTTCGGCGATGGCACGGATGCGCGCGAACAATTGCAGGAAGGTCAGCGCCGGCAGCAGCCACAGGCCCAGGTACAGCCCTGCGTGGCCAAGCGCGGCGAGCGTCCCCAGCAGCACGCCGTTGCTGACCGCGATTGAGCCCAGCACCAACGGCAGATGGCCGGCCGGCGCCGGCCTGCAGGACTCGGAGGCAGGCGCGCGCCGCCGCCGCAGCGCATCGCGCACCGCGAGCACGTAGCCGATGCCGGTGACATCGCGCAGCAAGCGCGCCGCCAGCCGACGCCGCGAGACCGGGTAATCGGCGATGCCGAACACGATCGCCACCGGATCGTCGTCGGCCATCGGCGCGCGGTGGTGTTGCAGATGGCCCTGGCGATAGGCGAACAAGGACAGGAACAACGGCCCGGCCGCGCACAGTTGCGCCAGCAGGTCGTTGTGCGTCTGCCGCCGCGCCAGCAGGCCGTGCGCGCCCTCGTGCATCATCACCGCCAGCGCCAACTGGGTGCGCGCCACGAGCAGCGCCGCCAGCAGATACACCAGCGGATGCGGATAGCGGATCGCCGCGGCGAAGCACAGCGCGATCATTGCCCAGTCCGATGCCAAGGCCAGCGCGCTGCGCCACGGACTCAGCCGCCGCAATGCCGGCGGCAAGGCGGCGGTCATGCGCCCTGCTCCTGCCGCACCGGCATAGGAGCGGGTGCGGCAACGATCGCATCGGCGCTCGGCGCGCATTGCCCACGCGCCAGCGCCAGGATCAGGTGCACCCACAGCCGCAACCGCGCGGGCGCATCGAGCGGGGCCGGCTCCGGCGCGGGCGGCGGCGGTTCGGCCTGCAGCGCACGGCACGCCGCTGCCACCGAATGCGCGAACGCCTCGCCATCGCCGCGCCACACCACCGTCCGGTGCGGCAGCCCGCGGGCGGCGGCGCGGCGCGCATTGCGCTGCTGCTCGGGCTGCTCTGTGAGCAGCAGCAGGATCGGCCGTCGATACACCTGCGCCACCGACAGCGCGGCCATGCCCGGCGCCGAGACCAGCAGCGTGCTGGCGGCGGCGCAGGCGATCCACTGCGGATCCTCGGCTACCCAGCCGGCGCGATCGGCATAACCTTCGCCGACCCGGTGGCTGTGCAGGCCTGCGCGCTGCAATCCCTGCTCCAGCGCCTGGGCCAAGGCCGGATCGCGGAAGTGCGGATTCAGGTACACCGCCGCGGTCGGCACCTGCGGCGGCGCGCCTGGCGCGGCGGGCGCGGCCAGCGCGACCGGCGTAGGCAGGCGGAAACGGCGGCCGCATGCCTGCAGCCGCGGCTGCGCGAAATCGTGCTCCAGTTGCGCCGCCGCCGCATCGATCTGCCAGCCGATCAGCCGCGCGAACAAGGCCGCCACCGGCCGCGGCAGGCGGCCGTCGAAATTCCCCTGCAACGCCGCGCGCAGGCTGGCGCCATAGACATGCACGATCTTGCGCCGCCAGCCCGGCAGCATCCCCATCACCAGCAGGGCCGGATGGAACGAATCGTTGAGAATCAGGTCGACGCCATGCAGGCGACGCCGCAGCCGCAGGATGTCGCGCAGCATCCGCGCCGGATGCAGCAGGTAGGCGGCGACATTGGCGTCGGTCGCGGCCGCGCGCATGTTCTGCCGCGCATCGAACTGCACGGCGTAGCGCGGCGACAGCAACGTGGCGTCGATGCCGAAGCGGCGCAGGAACTGCACGCCCGCCGCGGAGGTGGTCAGCACATCGACGTGCGCCCCCTGCGCGCGCAGCGCATGGGTCAGCAATTGCGCACGCATCAGATGACCGCGCGCATCGGCGGTGGCCAGGTACAGCAGGCGCGGCGGGTTCAGCGCCACACTGCGCCGCGCACGCGCAAGACCACGCCGGCCAGGTACATGCCCAGCGCGCCGCTGACGCCGAAGGCACGGTCGATGCGCCGCACCTCGGCCAGCAGCGCGCTCAACGCCGGCTGTTCCTGCGCGCTCACCAGCCGCTGCAGGATCTGCCGGCACTGCCGCACATGCCGTTGTTCGTCGCCCAGCACCCGACTCAGCAACGGCTGCAGCGCATGGTCGGCGGGCAAGGTCGCGCAATGCCGCCGCAGCACCCGCGACGCCATCTGCTCGGCGCACAGCCCGATCGCGAACGCGGGCACCAGCAGCCCCTGCGCGAAGGCGCCAGCATGGCGCTCGGCCAGGCGATGCCACTGCGCGATCTTGCGCCGGCTCAGGCGGTCGGGCCGGCGCGTGGGCTGCAGGTCGCCGCGCGCGGCCAGCGCGGCGGCGAACGCCTGCGCATGCCACTGCTCCTCCTGCAGGTGCCGGTCCATCAGCGGCACCAGCCAGGCCGGCCGCTGCACCGGCACTTCGCGCTGCAACGCCAACTCGGTGGCTTCCTCGCCGATCAGGTACATGCGCAGCAGCAGGCGTTCGCCGGCGACGCTGGCATGCAACTGGCGCAGCGCCGCGCGCTTGATCCGATCGACCAGCCACGCCTGCCAGCGCAGCCAGCCGCGCAGCGGCGGCGGCTCCAGGTCGCGCAGCGTGGCGAGCGTGGCGCCCTCGCCCGCGGGCAGTGCCGTCACCGGTTGCCGCTCACGCGCGGTGATAGGACAGCGCCTGCGCATCGGCCTGGCCGCCACGGCGCCAGCCCAGTCCGCGCGCCAGCGCGCCGGCCATGTCCACCGCGGAGAAGCCGGCGATCAGCAGCAGCGCCGCGCACCAGCGCAGGCCGCGCAGCGGCGGCAGGTCTTGCCGGTTCAACGCGCGCGCGCTGAACCACAGGCGCGAGGCGAGCACGCACAACGGCCCGAGCGGCCCGCTGCGGCCGAGCCACTGCAGCGCGTCGGGCAGGTAGGCGCGCACCAGATGCGGGGTCAGTCCCAGCGTGTCCTGGCCGCGCCACCAGCGCAGCTGCAGCGCCTCGCGGCGGGTATCCGGCAGCCGGTGCACGGTATGCGCCTGTGCCGCGTAGTGCACCGCCACCCCGGCCGCCTGCAGGCGCAGCCCCAGCACCTGGCAGTGCGCGCGATAGACGCCGTCCAGCGGCTGGTAGCCGTGCTGGGCGAACACCGCGCGCCGGAACGCGACGTTGTTGGCATAGAAATTCCGCGTCGCCTGCGCCTGCAGCGGACTGGGGAAGTACATGAAGTCCAGCGTGGTCAGCGCGGTGCCGAGCACATCGGCACGGTAGCTGGTGCGGCCGGCCACCGCCGCCGGCGCGGGCTGCTGCGCGAACGGCTGCAGCAGTGCGGCCAGCCATTCGCGATCCGGCAGACAGTCGGCGTCGGCGAACACCACATAGTCGCAGCGATGCGGATCGGTGGCGGCGAAGCCGGCGTTCTTGGCGTCGTAATAGCCGGTCGCCGCGTCGATGCGCACGAACCCGATCGGGCGCCCGGCGATCGCGACCAGCGCCGCGCAGGCCGCTTCGCTCAAGCCATCGTGGGTCACGATCAGCTGCGCCAGCGCGTCCAGCGGCACGCTCTGCGCGGCCAGCGCACGCATGACCCGCTGCAGGCTCGCCTCGGCGCGCACCGCCGCCGCGTCCCCGCCACGCAGGTTGTTGGTCTCCAGGACCAGGGCGCTGCGCGCGGCAATGAGCATCGACATCGAACAAGTCCCGGTAGGCGTCCATGGCCCGCGCCGCGCACGACGACATGGCCTGCGCACGCGAACGGGAAGGGACGGCAGCGTCCCTGAAATCGCAGCGCGACTATACCGGGGAACCGCCGTGCCCGCTGCGCAGTCGCCGCGGCGCTGCAGGACTCAGCCGCGCCGCCACACCAGGCAGCGATTGTTCGCCGGCATCGCCGCGTCCTCCTGCAGCACCAGGCCCTGCGCCTGCGCCAGCGCAGCGACCGCCTCGAAGTCGCGGATCCCGCTCGCGGCATCGCGCGCCTTCAGCCAGGCGTCGAACTCGCGGTTGCTGTCGCTGCTGAAGGTGCCGCCGTAGTTGAACGGCCCGTACACCGCCAGCGTGCCGTCAGCGCAGTCGGCCAACAGCGCGCCGACACCGGCGAAGAACGCCTGCACCGCGGGCCAGCCCATGATGTGCAACGTATTGGCGGTGAACACCGCATCGTAGCCGGCGGCCGGCCATGGCCCGTGCTGCACGTCCAGGGCCAAGGCCGGCGGCGTGTTCGGCAATGCCGCCGCGTCCAGCCATTGCGCGATGCCGGGCAGGTGCTCGGCACGCTCGCTGCATTGCCAGGTCAATTGCGGCAAGGCGGCGGCGAAATGCACCGCATGCTGGCCGGTGCCGCTGCCGATCTCCAGCACATGGCGGCGCTCGGCGAAATGCCGCTGCAGCACCTGCAGGATCGGCGCGCGATTGCGGTCGCAGGACGGTGCGTAGGGTCTATCGTTCATCGCTCATCGCTTGGTGGCGGCCGCAGCATGCGCCACGGCTTGGCGGAGGCGTATCGCGGTCAACTGCGCGAACGCACGAAGATGCGCTTGCTGCCGCCTTCGTTGCCGCGCTCCTCGAGCTCGAACTGCGCCGACAGCCGGCGCAGCAGGTCGCTGAGCTTCTTGTGCCCGTACAGGCGCGGATCGAAATCCGGGCGCACCTTGTTGAGGTAGCTGCCGACGCTGCCGAGTCCGGCCCAGCCCTGGTCGTCGGAGGCTTCCTCGATCGCCTGGCGCAGCAGTTTCAGCGGTGCGGACAGCTTCGCATCGGCGGGCGCAGCGGGCGCCGCCGCGGTCGCGGCCACTGCAGCCGTTGTCTCGGGCTTGGTCGTCTGCGCAGCCTGCGCAACCTGTGGCGTCTTGCGTCCCTTGGTGGCCGGCTTGGCAGCGGCGGCAGCCGGCTTGGACGGTTCGGCGCTGGCCGCCTCGCTGCGCAGCACTTCGGTGTAGATGAACTTGTCGCAGGCCTGCACGAACGCGTCCGGCGTCTTGCGCTCGCCGAAGCCGTACACGGTCGGCCCCTCCTCGCGCAGGCGCTGCGCCAGGCGGGTGAAATCGCTGTCGCTGGAGACCAGGCAGAAGCCGTCGAAGCGGCCGGTGTACAGCAGGTCCATCGCGTCGATGATCAGCGAGCTGTCGGTGGCGTTCTTGCCGCTCGTGTAGGCGAACTGCTGCACCGGGCTGATCGAATGCTTCAGCAGCGCCTGCTTCCACTGGGTCATGCGCGTGCTGGTGAAGTCGCCGTAGATGCGCTTGACGCTGGCCACGCCGTACTTGGCCACTTCGGCCAGCAGGCCTTCGATCACCGATGGCTGCGCGTTGTCGGCATCGATCAGCACCGCCAGGCGCGGCTGGTCGTCGTCGGTCTCGGATCTGGAACGGGTTTTCATGGCGGGGACCTGCGTGGAAACGGAAGCGTCGGCGGGAGCGCAGCGCGGTGACGCTGGCGCGCTCGGCGCCGTGTGCCACTGTGCCACTCCGGCGCAGCGGCGGCCAGTCTTGGCGAATGACGGCGGTCGCTTCGCCGGCGAGCGCACGCCATCCAGGTCATCGCATCATGCGCGCCGCATCGGACCACGCTGCAGCCGCACTTTCGCTCGGCGCCGCCGCGCCCGCTGCCGCACGCGCACCGCCTCAGCGCGTAGCGGCAGGCGCTTCCGGCAACTCCAGATGCTTGCGGAAGAAGCGCGCGATCACCCGCAGGGCCTGCTGGCTTTCGGGCAGCGCGTCGTTCAGATGGAACGCATGGCCCATGCCGTCCCACACGTGCAGATCCGCGTCGCGGCCCAGATCGACCAGCCGCGAATGGGTGTAGGCGACATTGCTCAGTTCGGCCGCACGCGTGCCGGTGATGAACAGCAACGGCGGAAACTGCGCCAGCACCGCATCGGAAAACACCGGCGACACCAGCGGATCGTGGAAATCCACCGCGGCGCCGTAGTACAGGTCTTCCATGATCGGCAGCACGCCCTGCGCATCGGGCAGCGGCGCGTCGTTCACCGCCGCCACCACGTAGCGCGAATCGCCGCGGTAACGCGCATCGCCACCGGCGCAGAACATGCCCGCTGCCGCCGGCATCGGCAGCTTTTCCTTGGCGAACCAGGCCAGCGACTCGCCGGTCAACACGCCGCCGGCCGAGCACCCGAATAGGCCGATATGCTGCGGCGCATAGTGCTCGAGCGCTTCGCGGTACACCGTGGCCACATCCTCGCTGGCGGCGGGAAACCTGTGTTCCGGCCCCATCCGGTAGTCGACGCTGACCACGGTCACGCCGGTCATCGCCGCCACCGGAATCGCCTCCATCATGCCGAACGAGGCGGCGCTGCCCATCACGAACGAACCGCCGTGCAGTTCGATCAACAGCCGCTGGCGCTGCGCCGGCGAAGCATCGCGGGGCTGCACCAGCGTCACCGGCACGCCGTTCCAGGTCGCGGTGCTGATCTTCACCCCGTAGCGCTCGCGCAGCGGTTCCACCACGCCTTTGGCCCAAGCCTCGGTTTCGGCGCGGATGCGCGGCAGCTCGCGCGCCAGCGTGGCGTTGTCCATCTTCGCCAACGGATCGCCATGGGCCATGCCGTCGCGCGCCGCGGCCTGCGCCTGCGCGCTCAGGAACGGCGACAGCGGCAGGTCGAACGCCGGCATGTGGCGGACGCCGTCGTGCGCCGGCGCATCGGCGGCGATCGCGACCGGAGCCGCCAGGCTCGCCAGCAGCGCGAGCGCTGCCGGCGTCATCATTCGCAGGTATCCCGTCACGTGCATGCCCTCCCAGGCGGCGATCGAACGCGAAGGATACCGGCGCCGCACGCGCGCGGCTTTGCACGATCCCGCCGCACGCGCTGCCGCCAGCCTGTCCGGCATCGCGACGCCGGCGCCAGGTCAGCGCGAGCCGCGCGTCATGCCGCATCCCTCTCGGTGGACAGCGCGATCGCCCGCTGCGCGTCCAGTTCGACCAGCCGCTGCTGCAGCGCCGCGCGCACCTGCGCATACGCCTGCGCACCGAGCAGCAGGCGCCGCGGTGGCGGGGACACGTCCAGCGAGACGAGCATTTCGCGCACCATCTTGCGCGCGTCGCCGAGCACGAAGCCGCCATCCTCCAGCGCGCGGCGCAGCGCCTGCACCGGCGTGTCCGCATAGATCGGGCTGGGCTCGGTGCGGTCCAGGCCGCGGCCGAAATCGGTCGCCGCCGGGCCGGGCTCGACCAGGGTGAAGGCGATGCCGAACGGTGCCACTTCCTGCGCCACCGCCTCGACGAAGCCTTCGATGCCCCACTTGCTGGCGTGGTACAGGCTGAAACCCGGATAGGCGATCTGCCCGCCTTCCGAGGACACCTGCACGATGCGTCCGCCGCCCTGCGCGCGCAGATGCGGCAGCACCGCGCGGATCAGCTGGATCGAGCCGATCAGATTGGTGTCCAGTTGCCGCCGCAGCTGCGCGTCGCTGGCTTCCTCGGCGGCGCCGAACACCGCGTAGCCGGCATTGCTGACCACCACGTCGATGCGTCCGAGGTCGGCAAAGGCGCGGCCGACCACGGCGCGCACCGCTGCGGCGTCGGTCACGTCCAGCGCCGCCACCCACAGGCGCTCGCCGTACTCGGCCTTGAGATCGTCCAACACCTCGGGACGGCGCAATGTGGCGGCGACGCGATCGCCGCGCGCCAGCAGGTGTTCGGTCAGCAGGCGGCCGAAACCGGACGAGGTCCCGGTAATGAAGTGCGTGCGGTTCATGGGTTGCCCTCTCGCAAAGGCCACGGAAGCGTGGCGGTCAGGATCAGACTAGGCCTCGCGCATCGCTGTTACTATCCGTCCAATCCCGCATGCGCCAGTGAAAATCACCCATGAGTCAGCGGCCCGCCCTGACCGATCTCAGCGCCTTCGCCGCGATCGTCGCGCATCGCAGCTTCCGCAAGGCCGCCGACGAACTCGGGCTGTCGCCGTCCACGCTCAGCCACATGATGCGCACCCTGGAGACGCGGCTGGGCGTGCGCCTGCTGCACCGGACCACGCGCAGCGTCGCGCCGACCGAAGCCGGTGCGCGGCTGGTCGCGCGGCTGCAGCCGCTGCTGCGCGAACTGGACCAGACCCTGGACGATGTCGGCAGCCTGGGGCGTGGCCCCAGCGGCACGCTGCGCATCAACGCCAACGAGACCGCGGTGCGCCTGCTGCTGCAGCGCGTGGTGCCGAGCTTCCTGCAGCGCTACCCGGCGATGGCGCTGGACCTGGTCAGCGAAGGCCGGCTGGTCGACATCGTCGCCGCCGGCTTCGACGCCGGCATGCGCCTGGGCGAAGCGCTGCCGCAGGACATGATCGCGGTGCCGTTCGGCGGCCCGCAGCGCTTCATCGCCGCCGCCTCGCCCGCGTACCTGGCGCGCCACCCGCCGCCGCGCACGCCCGACGAACTCGCGCAGCACACCTGCATCGGCTTCCGCCTGCCCAGCGGCAAGCCGTATCGCTGGGAATTCGCGCGCCACGGCCAGGAAATGGCGATGGAGGTCGGCGGCCCGCTCACGCTCGATCATCTGGGGCTGATGGCCGATGCCGCGATCGCCGGCATGGGCATCGCCTACCTGTCGGAAGTGGCGGTGCAGGCGCAGCTGGACAGCGGCGCGCTGGTGCGCGTGCTCGACGATTGGTGCCCGCCGCTGCCGGGGCTGTTCCTGTACTACCCGGGCCACCGCCATGTGCCGGCGGGGCTGCAGGCGTTCATCGAAGTGATGCGGGAAGTGGGCTAGAACACGGCGTCCGTGTCCGCTCCCGGCGGCGCGCGCATCGCCACCGGAACGTCGCATGTGCCGACGCGCATGCGACGCCGCAAGGCCATCACGTCGCCGCCGGCAACGCCTCGTAGGCCTGTCGCACCGCGGCCTCGCCGTAGCGCCGCTCCAGCCGGCGCACGATGAAGTGACCGCGCGCCATCGCCTGGAAATGCGCCATGAACACCGTGTTGAGCAGCGCACCGCTGGCCGCGCCGACCAGCGGCACCGCCTGCGCCGCCAGCTTCTCGCTGACCGTGATCGAGAACTTCGCTGCGATCCGCGACATCAGCGACACCAGCGCCGGCGCGCCCTTGCTGCCGATGCCGTGCGCGGCGATGTACTGCGCGGCGGCGCTGAGCTGCTGCGCCATCGCGGTACGCACCGCGAAATAACCCGACTCGCTGCCGTCGTCGCGCGCGCTGCGCCCGCCGTGCGCCAGCACTTCGAGACAGGCCAGGGTGGTGGCCGGATCGTCCAGCCGCTCGCCCTCGGCGCGGGCGATGTCGGCGATCGAACGCAGCATCAGCGTGGTGGTCAGCGGCAGTTCGACCAGCAACCCCGGCAGGCCGAAGAAACCGCCGGCGGCACCGGTCGCGGCCACCGCCACCCCATGCAGGCGCGGCCGCGCCGCGCCCGGCGCCTGGGCACGCAGGGTCAGCAGCGCCGAGCGCAAAGCGATGCGCAGCGCGCGATGGCTGATGGCGTCGATCCGCGAGGACAGCGCCTTCGGCAGACGCTTGCTGAGCAGATCCTCGATCGGCGCGCCGACCGTATTGGCGATCTTCGCCGCCAGGCCGGGATGTTCGAGCAGCGCGTGCGCCTGGGCCAGATCGCGGTGATCGGCGGCATCCATGGCGGGAACGGGGAGATTGGAGGTCATGGCCAAGAGTCGTGGCGTGGGAGCGCACAGCATGCACCGGCCACCGCCGCGATGCTGTCGAGGGCAGATGACGAAACCGGGAACAAGGCGCCCTAGCCCGCGATCTGCTCCAGCGTGCGGTTGCGGGTGCGCGGGCCGAAGATGCCGATGATCCCGGCCACCGCCAGCAGGCTGGCGACGATGAAGGCCAGCACGCCACGATTGCCGGCGCGCTCCAGCAACAGCCCGATCAGCAGGCTGCTGCCGGCGGTGGACAGGCGGCTGAAGGAATAGCAGAAGCCCACCGCACGTGCGCGCAATGCGGTCGGGAACAGCTCGGCCTGGTAGCCGTGGTAGGCGAAGCTCATCCAGGCATTGCAGAACGTGATCGCCGCGCCGCAGGCGATGATCGCCAGCGGCTGGGTCTGCCAGGCGAACAGCGTGCCGAACAGCACCGCCCCGAGCGCCGACCACACCACCTGCCGCTTGTTCTCCCAGCGCTGGGCGACGCGCAGCAACAGCAGCGGCGCCAGCGGATAGGCCAGCGAGATCGCGAACGCATAGCCCAGCCCATGCACGCTGTCCGCGCCTTGCGCCGACAACAGCGCCGGCAACCAGTTGCCGAAGCCGAAGAAGCCGATCGCCTGGAACACATGGAACGCCACCAGCATCACCACGCGGCGCCGGTAGGGCGCTTTCCACAGCGCGGCGAAACGCCCCTGCGTCGCGGTGGAGGCGCCCTGCGGTTCGGGCTGCGGCGGGTCCAGCGCGCGCCCCAGGTCGGCACTACAGCGCGCTTCCAGATCGCGCAGCACCGCGTCGGCCTCGGCGTGCCGGCCCTGTGCCGCCAACCAGCGCGCCGATTCCGGCAGGCGCCGGCGCAGCCACCAGATCGCCACCGCGAACGTGCCGCTGAGCAGTACCACCCAGCGCCAGCCGCTGACCCCGAGCGGCGCATGCGGCACCAGCGCCCACGCGCTCACCGCCACCGCCGGCACCGCCAGGAACTGCACGAAGAACGCGAACGCGAAGGCCGCTCCGCGCATGTGCCTGGGCATCAGCTCGGACAGATAGGTATCGATGGTGACCAGCTCGATGCCCAGGCCGATGCCGACCACGAAACGCCACCCGATCACGCCCAGCGCCGTGCTCTGCAGGCCCATCGCCACGGTCGCGGCGGTGTACCAGAGCAGCGCGAAGGCGAACACCGGACGGCGCCCGAAGCGATCGGCGAACGGACTGAGCAGGCTGGCGCCGAGGAACAGGCCCAGGAACGTGGCCGAAGCGAACGCGGCCTGGTCGGCGATGCCGAACGCGCCCGCCGCACCGGTGGCGAAGATGCCGTCGCGCAGCAGGCCCGGGCTGATGTAGGCGGTCTGGAACAGGTCGTACAGTTCGAAGAAGCCGCCCAGCGCCAGCAACGCGACCAGACGCCACAGCGTGGCCGTCGCCGGCAGGCGATCGATGCGCGCCGCCACCAGCGCGACGGAATCGGAACGAGCGGCGGCAGGATCGAGCATGGGCATGCACCGGCGAAAAGGGTCGCCGACAGCCTCGACCGTCGGCGCTGGCGCATGCTGCCCGATTGCCCTGCGTCTCCGCTACCGCAAGCGGCCATGATGGCCGGCGCAGTCCGGCTCGCGTTCAGCGGGACGTCGGCTTCGGCCCGCGCGTAGCGCCAGCCGACTACCGCAGGAACAGCACGTTCAGATCCTGCTTCGGCACGAAATCCTTCTGCACGAATTCGAAGGTCAGCGGATCGGTCCGCTTCAGCTCACCATCGAAGCACAGACTGACCAGGTCGGTCGGCGCGCGCTTCTTCAAGGTCAGGTGGAAGTCCTGGATCGGCCCCTTCCAGTTGTTGCCGGTCAGCAGGATGTAGCGCAGGTTGCTCCACCGCAGGCCGTGCTCGCCCTCGCGGCGGCGTGCGCTCTGCTGCGCGCCGGCGTCCATGCAGGTGTCCTTGGCATAGTCGCGGATCAGCTCGCTGGCCGGCTGCGGCACGCCGGTCGCCAGGCTCGGCACATAGCTGTGGCGGATCGACACCGCCTTGCCCGCGGCAAAAGGCTGCTGCCAGGTGAAATACTCGCTGAGCGTGAAAAGCGGCTGCCCATCCGGGTCGAACCAGCCCTTGGGCAGCGGCTTGCGGCCCTTCGGCGTCTCGCCGGATTCGACGTAGCTGGCCAGGTCGTCGCTGCTCCAGCCGCTGGCGGCCCACTGCCGCGAGACGTCGGCACCATTCTCCAGCTGCGCCACCAGCTTGCGCTCGGTGCGGACCGGCTTGCCGTCCACCCACAGCTTGAACTCGGTCAGTTCGCTGTGGTCGGCCATGCCGAAGTACATCGGCGGCATCGGGAATGCGATCGGCACCACCAGATCGCGCGTACTGGTGTTGGTGAACACGTAGTCCACCCGCACCAGGTCCTCGCTGATGAACAAGGCCTCCTTGCTCATGCGGATATCCGGCTGCTGGATCAGCTGGATGGTGCCATTGGCATCGCCGAAGCTGGTGTCGTTGGCATGGGCGGTGCCCGCGAACAGCGGCGCCAGGGCGAACAGGGTGCGGACCAGCAAGGTGTTGGGAAACATGAGCGGGCGTTGTTGGGGAGAGGAGACACACACACCAGCCAGGCAACCAAATGGCCAGACCTGCATCCGTCAACGATATATTAACCGAGGCTTTGCGAAGCTCGCTGTCTGGGTAGGTCAGGCCAAATCACAAGGAGCGACACGTGGCAAGCAAGGGAATCAAGAGCCGTCTGCTGACGCTGGCGATGTTGTCCATCGGTTTCTCCGCATGGGCCAGCGCTACAGATCAAACGCACAGTGGCCCCGCTTCTCCTAAGGGCCTGTCCGCCGCCTACCTCGCTTGCCAACAGCAAGCACGGGGCGCAGTCGAGCAAGCGGCCTGCATTTCGCAGGAACAAAGCGTGCAGGACAAGCGCCTGAACAAGGTGTACAAGCAACTGATGGCGGCTCTCAATGCCGATGGCAAGGCCAAATTGGTCGATGCCCAACGCGCTTGGCTGCAATCCAGGACCAAGGATGGCAACCTCGAAGCGGCTATTTATGGCAATACCCAAGCGGAAAACCTGGACGGAGGCGAAGCTGCATTGTTCCGGCTCTGCGTCCGTGCCGATCAGCTCGAGAAGTATCTTCGCCTGATCAATTGAATCGACGTTCCATATAAGAAAAGGATATCTTATGGCTGACAACATCGACACCCGAAACCTCGATACGGTCTCGGGCGCAGTGTACTTTTCCGTAGGACGCGGCACCGAAGGTGGCGCGGCGTCTTATCATCTCGCGATTGCCGGCGTCACCGTCGGCACATCCGAACCGAACTGGGGCCAGGTCGGAAAGGTCGCGCAGAACAGCGGCTATAGCCTCGGCGCCATCCAGGTCGATTTCGGTCAGCGCGGCACCTGGCCTCTGGGTTCGATAGATAACCGAACCTTACAACCCGGCGAGCAGACGTACGTCGATGCCGTGATCCAGCAGGCATCCGCTTATGCAAAGGCGCACAACCTCCCTTTCACTGAAGATCAGTCCGCGCTGCGCAGCGATTTGCTGAGTCATGGCAACGGCCTTAACGGGCGGACATCTCTGAATTTTATCGATACAGGAACCCGCGACAGTATCAATGCATGGGCCGGCTCTGCCGAGGGCAAGCAGTGGATCCATAGCAATATCGACTATCCCCAGGTCAGAAACGCTACGCAGACCGCGATGTCGATCCTGGATGCTAGTGGCAGCAACATAAGCGAGGACCGCCGCTTCGAAGCGATAAGCCTGTTGGCGAAGACCGCGAACCAGTTGCCGAGCCAATTGCCAAAACTTGAAAAGGTATTGAAGGATGGCGGCGATTACGACGCCCTGCGCGCCAAGGCTGACGAGATACGCGAAACCTACCGCTACTACGATGGCCCTAAAGCAGCCAACGTGGCTGAAAAGTACGAGAACGGTTACGCAAACAATCGAGAAGCGCTGGATCGAGCGCATGCCAAGGTCAGCGGCAAAGATTTCGATCCTTCCACCGAACGTAGCGATCCGGACGTACAGAAGGCGCTGGAGTTGGTGAACGCGTCGCCCACTCGACAGACCTCCGGGCTACTCAAGGAGGGTTCGATTGGCAAAGAGGTGCGCAAACTGGAATCCAACTTGAGCGTGCTTGGATATACCGATGTCAATGGCAATGCCTTGCAGGTGGACCAACAGTTTGACGCATCAACCAAGCATGCCGTGGAGACGTTCCAACGGTCCAATGGCCTGACGCCGGTGGACGGCAAGGCCGGACCGGCAACCTTGGGCCTCATCGATCAACAAGCACGAGACCTGCAAGCGAACTTGGCCAAGCTAGGTTTCACCGATGCGACCGGCAAACCCTTTAGTGTGGACGGTTATCTCGGTGACGGCACGCGGCAAGCAGTCCAGTCGTTTCAGGAAGCAAACGGATTGACGCCAACGGGGATCGCCGATCCCAGCACGTCGCAAGCTGTGGCGCAAAAAGCATCGCAACTGCAGCAGCCCGGAGCAGCGCCCATACACAATGCTCCGCTGTTGTCTGATCCGAACCACAGCCGCCACACCCTTTTCCAGCAAATGCTGGAAAAGGTGCACGGTATCGAAGCCGCGCGTGGCATCCAACCGGGGATCCATAGCGAAT
This sequence comes from Xanthomonas bonasiae, assembly GCF_017163705.1. Taxonomy (GTDB): domain Bacteria; phylum Pseudomonadota; class Gammaproteobacteria; order Xanthomonadales; family Xanthomonadaceae; genus Xanthomonas_A; species Xanthomonas_A bonasiae. The sequence continues at coordinate 11,188 of NZ_JAFIWB010000005.1, read as the reverse complement.
GCCTGGCGGGCGCTCTCTCGGCGCAGGCAATCCACAACGGCCTAACCAGTGTCGACCGCGTCGAGTTGAACGGTGATGGCTCCATGGCTCGCGCAGTGCAGGTGAGCGGCGTGCGTGATGAGGCGTCACTGAACCGCACAACCGACCCGATAAGTACCGCGCAAGCGATAAATCAAACGCTGCAGGACAGCAGCGAGCGGGCACGGGAGGCGCTGTTCGCCGAACACGCTCGTGAACTGGAGCGTTCGCAGCAACAAACTCAGGCGAATGGCGCACGTACCATGGCAGTCTGAACCGATATGCCGTTGGACTCCGTGCGGGTCAGTGTGACTTGCATGGAGTTCTTACGATGCAACGCCTTGCAGCGCGCCTACGAGCAGGCAATCCAGGAGATATGCGAAACCATGAATGCTACTGGGCACACTGCGCCAGCGCGACATTGGCGCCGCCGCGCCTGAATTCGAAATCGGTATAGCCCGGCCCGTTGTTGCCGCCGTCCACCGTCGAAGCGGTGACCGCCAGCGGCCGCTCGGCGCCCTCCAGCGCCACCCAATACTCCATGGCGGCCGGCGCAGGCGAAGGGATGCTGTCGTCGCAGACGCCATCGCGGCGCACCACCCGGTCGCCGGCGCGCAATTGCGCACGCAAGACCTTGGCGTAGTCCGTGCCCGGATAGAACTTGCGCACTACCAACAGCAACGCCGTCGCCGCATCGCCGGCGAAGGTCACGCTGGCCTCGCCGGCGTTGCCCATGCGTGTTCCGGCATCCGCTCCCACCTTGCCGTCCGGCAGCGGCGCTTCGCCGAATCCCGCCAGGGTGGTCTTGCCGCGGACAGCCACCGGGTAGATTCGTACCCCGTCTGCCGGCGCCAGTTCGCCCAGACCGGGAACCGCCTTCACCTGCGCCCAGGAAGGCGGCTGCGCGGCGGCAAGGACCGTCAGCGCCGCGCGCAGCGAGGATGCCGGGGCAGGCGTGGCATCGCCCGACGCAGGCGCCACCGCTGCGCTTGCCGGCGTTGCGGGCATCGGGTCGGCGATGGCGGCGGCAGGCGCGGCCGCCGCAGATGCCGCCACGGAGCCTTGTTCGGGCTGGCAAGCGGCCAGCAGCGCGGTGGCCAGCACGAATGGCAAGAGCTTGGAAGTCATGGCACTCCAGGGACGCGTCCAGTGAGAGCGCGCGAACCGATCCATGGTCCTGGGCAGATCGAGCGTCGCGAGACGAAAAAGCGCTCGAAGTATAGCCGCGCTACATCGGCGATCCGTGCGCCTCATCTCCAAGTCCATGGCTGCGCGCCGTATCCTTAGCAAAACATTAACCGCGGGCTTGTAAAGCTGTCTCCGCACATGGATACGAGACAAGGGGAAGGACGCATGGGTACCAGGGAAAACAAGCGCAGCTGGCTGTTGTGGGTAGTGTTGCTGGCCACTGCGGCCGCCAGCGCCGAAGCGAGCGCGCAGCAGGACCAGGAACAGCAACAGATGCAACTGCAGCAGCAACAGATGCAAGAACAGCAGCAGTCGGAGAACGCAGGGGCATCCAAGGGCTTGTCCGCGGCCTACCTGGACTGCCGCAAGCAGGCCAGCGGCGTCTACGATCAACAGCGCTGCATCGAGCGCGAACGCAGGCTGCAGGAACAGCGCATGACCAAGGCTTACGACACCCTGCGCTATCGGCTGGGTGGTCGCGACCGGGCCACGCTGATGGATGCGCAATACACCTGGCTGCAGTCCGACGCGCAGGCGAGGGATCTGGACAAGGCACTCGGTGGCCACGGACAGGCGGCGGCCTTGCAGAGCGCGGAAGCCGCGCTGGAGCGGGTCAGCTCGCGCGCCGACGAGCTGGAGAAGTACACGCGTACAAATCCCTGAGGCAGAGAACACACGCGCAGCGCCCGATCCGGTGGGCGCTGCAGCATGGACTCTGTGGCCAGTACACGGCGCGGCGCATCCCGGCATGGTGAGTGCACGCGAGCTGCTGCGCGCAATTCCGACAACCCCTCGGGAGCACCCCATGCAGGCCTACGACATCACCCTGGGCGACTGGCAAAGCGGCCCACCGGCGCACGACAGCGATGGCTGGTGCTTCGGGCTGCCGCCCGGGATTCGCCTGGCGCAGTGGCCGCTGGATCCGCACAGCGGCTATCCGATGCTGCACGGCTTCACCCTGCGGCTACCGGCGGACTATCGCGTGCATGGTGCCGACGTGGTGGCGCTGTCGTTCTTCGCCACTTCGCTGGATCACAACGACGGCGGGCCGATCGGCGGGCCGGATGGCATGGAAGACGTGGTCGATGCGCCAAGCCCGCTGCCGCCGGACGACGCGGCGCTGCTGCCCTTCTGGGAACGCGCGCGGCAGGCGCATCCGCGGCTGTCGCGGATGCGCGACATCCTGGGCTGCGCCTACGCGGTGATCCTGCTGAGCCAGGACGAAGTCGATGGCCCACCTTGCCCACCGCCGCCGCTGGTGGACAGTCCGCTGCAGCACGTGTTGGCCGTGCCGCAGTGGTTCGGCGCCGGGGCGGCGGCCGGCTTCGCTGCGTGGGAGCGGCGGGAGATACCGCTGCCGGAAGCGCGCGACCCGCACACCGTCCATCGCCCGTTCAAGCTGAGCGCGCGCGCCAACGATCCCAACGCCGGCAAGCCGCCGCGGGAATACTTCGGCGATACGCCCGGCGATGGCGACTACCAGCCGTTCCACTACTGGCTGGACGGCGAGATCGCGACGGAGAACTACCGCGAACACGACTGGGCTGCCGGCCACGCCGCCAACCACCTCGGCGGCACCATGCGCCCGGTGCAGAACGTGCCGGAATTCAGCCCGTACTACATCGGGTTCGAGGAGGACTTCGGCGGCTACAACTTCGGCGGCGGCAATGCGCAACTGGACTTCAAGGACATGCGGTTCGACTGGGCCTGCGGCTGAGGTCGGCAATACGGGGAAACGTCATCCGCGACGAAGGCAGCAAGGCGATCCAACAAGCCCGGCCGCTTCGGCATAGCGGGAAGACACGAGGGCATCGAATGGTCGCTGCGAGCTGAACTGCTTGCTGGGTTTCGTGTTGACAGCAATGGACGGCCGCTCAATAATAGAACCGTACAGTTTGGTTTTTATACAACACGTTCCGAAATGGCGTTCCGGACAGACAGCGACGGCAGCGCCAACCCGTCGCTGTCGCGTAGCAACAATGCCGCATCGTGTCGTGCCGTTCGTCCCCCAATGCTCTGCCACCCCCGCCAGGCCTCCCCATGAAGCCGCACCATCCCACACCTTCCGCTTCCTCGCCCGCATTGCGTCCGGGTGAGCAGGCGCTGTTCGACCTCCCGGAGATCCCGTCGGCGCGTGCGCGCCCGGCAGCCGGCTGGATGAGCCGGCGCCTGCACACGATCGCTGCGCTGCTGTCGCGCAGTGGCTCGGGCCGCTGCGGCCGGCGCGATTGAACGCGCATGCGCCGGTAGCGCGGCGCATCGTCCGCACACGCGAGCGACGCTGCCACCGCATCGGCAGCGCGGGCCAGTGCCGGCAGTGCGGTGCGCATCGGATCGCTGCAGCGCGCAGCGCCATTCGACGCGATGATGCGATCGCTGCGGCAATCTGCTGCGGCGATGGCGGAACGTCCGGCGCCGAGCGCCGGGAAGACGCTGCACCCACCCTGGAGCGATATCCATGAACAAGATCACCTTGGCCGGCGCGTTGCTGGTGAGCCTTTCCCTGCCGATGCTGGCCCAGGCCTCCAGCTTCGCCGGCACCTCCGCCGGCGCGTCCTCGGCCGGAAGCAGTAGTTCCGGCGACGACAAAGTGGTGCTGCAGGCGCGCGACGATGCCGCGAGCTTCGTCGCCAGCGACGGCCGCATCCGCGGCGCGCAACTGGAATCGGCGCTGCGCTCGCTGCGCGAACGCGACCCGGGCGCGCGCCAGGCCAGCGACATGCAACTGGCCCAGGCCATCCTCGCGCGCTGACAGCTGGCCGGCGACCGCCGTCACCCGGCGGCGACCCCTTCCGGCATCCCGGCCGCCATTCGGCCATGGCTACCCGCCAGCCACGCTGCATTCGCTGATCGCCCAAGGTCTCGAGGCGGCCGGCCGCCTGTGCGGAGGGCCGGCATCACGGCGTCACCGTACCGGTGCGCGTAGCGTCAGCGCCGGATCGCACGCAGTGCGTTGCCCGCCCATGGAGAATCGAATGAACAAGATGCTTGGAGTTGTGATCGCTTGCGCCCTGGCCGCCGGCCTTCCCGCCGTTGCAGGCGCGGACCAGGTTCCGCCCCAGGACCGTCACGACGACGACCGGCGTCACGACGACCCGCCGCGGCCTGGCCAACTCGCTCCCGCCCGCCACGACGAAGCCCGGCACGACAACCGCCGCGACGATCGGCCCGGCGACCACCGCGACGACCACCGCAGGGACGACCGCCCGGACGACAAGCGCTATGGCCGCTGGGATCCCAAGTGGGGCCCGCGTCCGGGCAACCCGCCCGCGCACCGCGCGCGGCACGACGATTGGTATCGCCACGTGCGCGCCTGCCAACAGCGCTACCGCAGCTACGACGCGCGCACCGACACCTTCGTCCACCGCGGCCGCCGCCTGCGCTGCTCGCTGTAGGCGGCAAGCGCCTGCCCGCGTTCTGCGCAAGCCGCGCAGAAGGCGGAGCAGGCTTCTCGATGCCGGGTGAGCGCGAAGCGCGCGAGCCTGGACGAATACAGAAGTGCAGCAGCGCAATCTTCTACGGGATCAGCGGCCTCGCCCGGCGAGCGGCTCGGACCAGTGGCTGCATCAGCCCGGACACGCTCACTGCTGCCCAGCGCAGTCCGCGTTCTGCGCGTCGCACAGTTCCGCGGCGCGGCGGATCTGCGCATCGCTCAACGGCGGCGGGCGGGCGACCGCCGCCTGGATCTGGTCCGGTGCGCCGGTGAGGGTGTGCAGGCCCTTGGCGACCTTGCCGGCAACGTAATAGACGCCGAGCGCGATGTAGCCGCCGCCCTGGCTGACCTGTTCCACCGAGGGTGGTGGCCGCCAATCCTTGTCGAAGCGGTTGGGTTGGGCGCTGACCGGGTTCTTGAAGCGGTACAGGTCCAGCGGCTGCTCCACGTCCGGCGGCAACGCGCGCACTTCGTCGAGGGTCTGGATGTCCTGTTGCGGCGGGCTGGGCGCGGCGGGCGCGGGCTCGGCCTGCTGGGCATGCGCCTGCGCGGCCGCGCCAAGCAGCGCGGCGGCAACGACGAAACGCGCGGCATTGCACATCGGGATCGGTCCTTTTCCATGCATCGCCATGGCAGGTGCCGAGCTTACGGTCGGCGGCTGAACGTCACCACCGCGGCGGCATGACCAGCGCACGCCGCTCTGGCAACGCTCGCTTCTGCCAGGCCCTCAGGCCGTCTGCAACGGCTGCAGGCACAACCAGATGGCGCACCAGTGCGACAGCGCGCCGCCCAGCACGTGCGCGTGCCAGATGGCGCGGTTGTAGACCATCGACTTGCGCACGTAGAAGCCCACGCCCACGGTATAGAACATGCCGCCGGCGGCGATGAACCACAGCACGGCGCTGTCCAGGCTGGCCATCAGCGGCTTGATCGCGGCGATGCCGGCCCAGCCCAGCAGCAGGTAGATCGCCACCCAGAAGGCCTTGCTGATGCCGGGCAGGAACAGTTTGGCGAACACGCCGAACAGCGCCACACCCCACACCGCCAGGGTCATCGACCACACCCAGGCGCCGGACAGCGCCAATACGAACAGCGGCGTGTAGGAGCCGGCGATCATCACGAAGATGCCGGCGTGGTCGAGCTTGCGCAGGATCGGCTGGCGCTGTGGCGGGGCGAAGTTGTAGGCCGCCGAGCAGGCGAACATCACCAGCATTCCCAGCGCGTAAACGCAGGTGGCCAGGAGCAGCGCGTGGTTGGCGTGGGGGCGCCAGATCAGCATGGCGCCGCCGACGATGGACAGCAGCAGGCCGGCGGCGTGCACGATCAGGTCGGCGCGGCGGGCACCGGCGGTTTTGTAATGTGCGGCAGGAGCGAGAGCGGGCACGGACAAGGCGAGTCTTCGACGCGTCGGGGGACGGCGCCGCTGCGCGAGGGGGGAGCACAGGATACGCGCTGGCCGCGACGATCAGGTCAGCGTTGTCGGCCCGCGCGCGCCGTCGCCGGCCGGCATCGCGACGGCGGCGACGCACCTGCGCGGTCTACACCGCGATGCGCTCGATCTTCCGGGCCTGCGCGCCCAGCGCGCGCCGCGCCTGTTCCAGGTCGTAGTCGGCCTGCAGGTCGAGCCAGAAGCGCTCGCTGGTGCCGAGCGCGGCGGCCAGCCGGATCGCGCTATCGGCGCTGACGCTGCGCTTGCCGAGCACGATTTCGTTGATGCGGCGCGGCGGCACGCCGGCGGCACGCGCCAGTGCGTTCTGGCTGATGCCCAGCGGGATCAGGAATTCCTCCAGCAGGACTTCGCCGGGGTGGATGTTGGGCAGGGTCTTCATGACGGCTCGATGGGTCAGTGGTAGTCGACGATTTCCACGTCCAGCGCATCGCCGTCCTTCCATTGGAAGCACACGCGCCATTGATCGTTGATCCGGATGCTGTATTGGCCCTTGCGGTTCCCCTTCAACGCTTCCAGGCGATTAGCCGGCGGAACACGCAAGTCGTCCAGCGTGGCCGCGCTGTTGAGCATACGCAGCTTGCGCCGAGCCACGGCCTGGATATCGGCCGGCAATCGCCGGGAAGGCGTGCCCTGCCAGATCTTATCGGCTTCCTTGTCGACGAAGTTCCGGATCACGCAGCAACCATAATGCCATCCGCTATATAACGCAATCCGTTATAGGGGTCACGGGCATGTTCCACCGCGCTGACTGAATCCGCTCAGCCAGCTGCCCTCGCCCGGTCGGCCGCTGTCTCATACCCTGAGACGCGTTTCCGCTTCCCTGTCCCGCTTTGAGAGCCGTCCCCATGCCCGCCCACGCCCTAGCCCGCCGCACCGAGGACGCCGAGCGCGCCCTGTCCACCACCGGCGGCGAGCCTTCGCGCGATGGCGCGCTGCTGACCGAGCGGCTGGAGCGGCGCTACCACGACCGCATCACCGGCAGCTTCATGATCCCCGGCCGCGCGGGCCGCTATGCGCCGATCCCGGACGACGTGCCGGCGGCGCTGGTCGCGGCGCTGAAGGCGCGGGGCATCGAGCAGTTGTACAGCCATCAGGCCGAGGCCTGGGACGCGGCGCAGCGCGGCGAGCACGTGGCCATCGTCACGCCCACCGCCTCGGGCAAGTCGCTGTGCTACACGCTGCCGGTGGTGGCCGCGGCGATGACCGCGCAGGCCAAGGCGCTGTACCTGTTCCCGACCAAGGCGCTGGCGCAGGACCAGGTGGCCGAGCTGCTGGAACTCAACCGCGCCGGCGAGCTGGGAGTGAAGGCCTTCACCTTCGACGGCGACACCCCGGGCGATGCGCGCCAGGCGATCCGCCTGCACGGCGACATCGTGGTCAGCAACCCGGACATGCTGCACCAGGCGATCCTGCCGCATCACACCAAGTGGGCGCAGTTCTTCGAGAACCTGCGCTACGTGGTGATCGACGAGATCCATACCTACCGTGGCGTGTTCGGCAGCCATGTCACCAACGTGCTGCGCCGGCTCAAGCGCATCTGCGCGTTCTACGGGGTGAATCCGCAATTCATCCTGTGCTCGGCCACCATCGGCAATCCGCGCGCGCACGCCGAAGCGCTGATCGAGCAGCGCGTGCATGCGATCACCGAGTCCGGCGCGCCGTCCGGCGACAAGCACGTGTTGCTGTGGAACCCGCCGGTGGTCAACGCCGACCTGGGGCTGCGCGCGTCGGCGCGCTCGCAGAGCAACCGCATCGCGCGCATCGCGATCAAGTCCGGGCTCAAAACGCTGGTGTTCGCGCAGACCCGGCTGATGGTGGAAGTGCTGACCAAGTACCTGAAGGACATCTTCGACCACGACCCGCGCAAGCCGCCGCGCATCCGCGCCTACCGCGGCGGCTACCTGCCGACCGAGCGCCGCGAGGCCGAACGCGCGATGCGCGCCGGCAGCATCGACGGCATCGTCTCCACCTCGGCGCTGGAGCTGGGCGTGGACATCGGCTCGCTGGACGTGGTGGTGCTCAACGGCTACCCCGGCAGCGTGGCCGCGACCTGGCAGCGCTTCGGCCGCGCCGGGCGCCGCCAGCAGCCGTCGCTGGGCGTGCTGGTGGCCAGTTCGCAGCCGCTGGACCAGTACGTGGTGCGGCATCCGGACTTCTTCGCCGATGCCTCGCCCGAACACGCGCGCATCGCCCCGGACCAGCCGCTGATCCTGTTCGACCACATCCGCTGCGCCGCGTTCGAGCTGACCTTCGTCGCCGGCGAGGCGTTCGGCCCGGTCGATCCGGCGGTGTTCCTGGAAGCGCTGGCCGAAAGCGAGGTCGTGCATCAGGAGGGCGACCGCTGGGAGTGGATCGCCGACAGCTATCCGGCCAACGCGGTGAGCCTGCGCTCGGTGGCCGACGGCAATTTCGTGGTGGTGGACAAGACCGACGGCAAGCAGCAGATCATCGCCGAGGTGGATTATTCCGCCGCCGCGCTCACCCTGTACGAAGGCGCGATCCACATGGTGCAGAGCACGCCGTACCAGGTGGAGAAGCTGGACTGGGAGGGGCGCAAGGCCTACGTCACCCGTACCCACGTGGACTACTACACCGACAGCATCGACTTCACCAAGCTCAAGGTGCTGGACCGCTTCGACGGCGGCGCGGCCGGGCGCGGCGACAGCCACCACGGCGAGGTGCACGTGGTGCGGCGCGTGGCCGGCTACAAGAAGATCCGCTACTACACCCACGAGAACATCGGCTACGGCCCGGTCACCCTGCCCGACCAGGAGCTGCATACCACCGCGGTGTGGTGGCAGTTGCCGCAGGCCACGCTGCTGAAGGCGTTCGCGGCCAAGCAGGACGCGCTGGACGGCTTCCTCGGCGCGGCCTACGCGCTGCACGTGGTGGCGACGGTGGCGGTGATGGCCGATGCGCGCGACCTGCAGAAAGCGGTGGGCGACGGCGACGGCGCCTGGTTCGCGATGGCCGATGCCAAGGGCCGCGGCCAGCTGCGCGGCGGCGACAACGGCGAACCGGTCGGCGTGGAACTGCAGCAATTCGTGCCCACCGTGTACCTGTACGACAACTTCCCCGGCGGCGTGGGCCTGAGCGAACCGCTGTGGCAGCGCCAGGCCGAGCTGGTGCAGCGCGCGCGCGAACTGGTGCAGCGCTGCGACTGCGTGGCCGGCTGCCCGGCCTGCGTCGGCCCGGTGCTGGCCGCGCAGGAGGACAGCGCGACCACGCCGAAGGCGCTGGCGCAGCAGGTGCTGCGCCTGTTGCTGGAAGGTGGCGCGGCACTGGACGAGGAAACCACCGCGATCGACAGCGAGCTGGATGCGCTGCCGGAGTGGAGCGCATGAGGATCGGTCACGCGTGCCTGCGCATGACGTGCGCGTTTCTGCAGCATGCGATGCTGGACGTCGCATCGACCACGATCGACACAGATTCCGACGCGTTGCCGGAGTGGAGTGCATGAGTAACGACCTCAAGCACCTGTACGCGCTGCGCTTGCTGGGCAACAGATCGACCGCGATCCACATCGATCCCGACGCGTTGCCGGAACGGAGCGCATGAGCATCAAGCCAGAACGCCTGCGCGCATTGCACTTGCCGCCGGGAAGCGCGTTGCTGGGCAACGAATCGACCGCGATCCGCACCGATCCCGGCGCGTTGCCGGAGCAGCGCGCATGAGCATCAGCCTCGAGCGCCTGCGCGCGCTGCGCAAACAGGCCGGCGATCCAAACGTGGATACGCCGCGTGCACCGGCATCGGGCGCGCGACAGGCAGGCAATGCGGTGGCTGCAGGCGCTCCCGCGTCGGCGACCGCGCCGGCACGGGCGGCATCGCCCGCAGGCCGGGCCGCGTTGCTGCGCAAGCCACCGCGCGACACCGATGCGGCGCCCCCTCCGCCTGCGCCGCGCACGCCGATGCCCGCGCGCGGTGGGGATACCGCCGTCGCCGTGGCGCCGCCGATCGCGATCGAACCATTCGACCGGCGCGGTGCCGACGTCGCCTCGCTGCGGCGCCTGCTCGGCATGCGCGAGCGCGCGGTGGCGCCGGCCGCGGCGCCGCGCAAGCCGCAGGCGGCCGACCGCCACCTGCCCGGCGTGGAGATCGCACCCGGCCTGCACCTGATCGAAGCGTTCCTGCCGCAGCCGATCCCCGCCGCCGCGCTGTCGCTTGCCTTCGCCCGCCGCGAGGACGCGGTGCAGCCGTCGGACCTGCTGTTCTTCGACACCGAGACCACCGGCCTGGCCGGCGGCACCGGCACCCGCGCCTTCATGATCGGCGCGGCCGACTGGTACCTGCATCCCGTCGAAGGTCCCGGCCTGCGCATCCGCCAGCTGATGATGGCCACGATGGGCGCGGAAAAGGCCATGCTCGAAGCGTTCCGCGCCTGGCTGGCACCGACCACGGTGCTGTCCAGCTACAACGGCCGCTGCTACGACGCGCCGCTGCTGAAGACCCGCTACCGGTTGGCGCGCTGCGCCGACCCGCTGTCGGCGCTGGACCACGTGGACCTGCTGCATCCCACCCGCCGCCGTTACCGCGGCACCTGGGAGAACTGCAAGCTGGCCACGATCGAACGCCAGTTGCTGCGCATCGTGCGCGAGGACGACCTGCCCGGCTCCGAAGCGCCGGCGGCATGGCTGAGCTACCTGCGCGGCGGCAGCGCGCGCAACCTGCGCCGCGTCGCCGCGCACAACCACCAGGACGTGGTGACGCTGGCGCTGCTGCTGCAGCGCCTGGTCGACGCCGAAGCCGAAGAGCGCGAGGTCGTGCCGTTCGTGGAAGCGCCGTAGCACCGCGCTTGAGCCCCTCTCTCCCCGGGAGAGGGGTTGGGGCGAGGGTGCGGCGCCAGGCGCGGCGCTCGATTGGATGCACGAGGCTGTGCCCGTACCCTCATCCGCCCCTGCGGGGCACCTTCTCCCGATGGGAGAAGAAACAGCTGCAGCGCTTTAGCCCCTCTCCCCCCGGGAGAGGGGTTGGGGTGAGGGTACGGCCCCAGGCGAGGTGCTCGATTGGATGCACGAGGCTACGCCCGTACCCTCATCCGCCCCTGCGGGGCACCTTCTCCCGATGGGAGAAGGAAACAGCTGCAGCGCTTTAGCCCCT
>NZ_JAFIWB010000059.1 GCF_017163705.1 Xanthomonas bonasiae | reverse complement strand
CAGGATCTCGTGCGCCGCCACCAGGCGCGGCAGCGCCAGCCGAACCCGCTCGCGCGCCGATGCCGCCGATGCCTCGACCAGGACAGCGCACTGGCTGCGACACCAGCGCGCACCCTGCCAGCGCCAGCTGCGCGACTGCTGCAGGGACAACGAAAAGCCATTCGACGATGTTCCGGTTTCCATGATGCTCCGACAAAGCTTGCCAATACGGGGTCGGGTCGCGATCGCACCCTTTCTTCGTTGCGGATCAGACGTCGATCCAAGACCATGCCGCGCCACGCCCGGTTCCGCGAACACGGGCGACGCACCGCTTGCGCAGCCCGATCCCATGCGCGGCACGCTGGTCCAGCGCGAAATGATCGGGACTCATACCCTTCCCTCGGCGTCGACGGTGTTCAAGGGCACTCTGGCTTCGCCCTTCGCCACGATCGCCTTGAGCTTGCCGAACTTGCTGCTCTTGCGCTGAAGCTTCTCCCGCTCCAGCGCCTCGCGTTCGTCCGGGCTCATCAACTCAATCGCGCTCAGCGCGGATTCGGGGCGCTCAAGCATCTGGCCGAGCAGATGGCGCAACTGCATGGACAATATTTCCACCGCAGAAGTCGAGAACACCGCCGTGTCGTGGATCCAGGTGGCCTGCAAGCGGCCGTCCACCTGCCCTGCGTACAGCGTGAGATCGAACTTTGCGATCTGCTGCCTGTCCACCCAGACCGACACGTCCAGTCCCTGCAGGCGCAGCGGTTCGTCGGAAAAATCCTGCAATACGAACAGCATCTGAAAAAACGGCGAGCGCGAAGCGTCGCGCGATGGCGCGAATTCCGACACCAGCGTGGAGAACGGAACATCCTGGTGATCGAGCGCACCGACGACCGTGTCGCGGGTCGACGCCAGCAGCGCCTCCACGCTTGGATCCCCGCCCAAGTCGGTGCGCAACACCAGCTGATTGACGAAGAAACCGATCAGCTCTTCGACCTCGCTGCGGTTGCGGCCAGCCACCGACGTGCCGATGGCCACGTCAAAGCTGCCGCTGTTGCGGGCGACCAGCACGTTCAAGGCCGCCACCAGCACCATGAACAGCGTCATGCCGCGTGCGTGCGCGAAACCTTGTAAGCGCTCGACGACCCCGCTGTCCAGCTCGAAGGTGAACGATCCCGACCCCGACGGTTCGGCCGCGGCCGCCTGCAACGACATCGGCGAAGGCGCGAGCCCCGCCAGGCGCCGCCGCCAGTATTCGATTTGTGGTTGCAGCTTTTCTTCCGCGAGCATCCCACGCTGCCAACTGGCGTAGTCGGCGTACTGCAATGCCAACGGCGGCAATGCGCTCGGAGCGCCCGAAACGACGGCGTTATAGTGCAGAGACAGTTCGCGCTGCAGCAGACCCAGCGACCAACCGTCCGACGCGATATGGTGCACGTTGAAAATCAACACATGCCGAGCCGGCGACAGTGTCAGCAGCGCGACCGAGAACGGCGCAGCCGCGGCGAGATCGAACACCTTGCGGCCCTCTTCACGAATCCTGGCGAGCAGCGGTGAACAGGCATCGATCGCCAGATCCGCCGCCTGCAGATGCTGCAGATCGGAAGCCTCGATTGCGAAGCGCTCCGAGGCTGGCAGCGCTCGCTGCCAGACCACGCCATCGCGCTGTTGATACACCGTGCGCAGCACATCGTGCCGGCGCAACACATCGGCGAACGCCGATTCGAGGGCCTCGATGTCGAGGCTGCCGCGCAGGTCCCACACGTGCGTTCCGTTGTAGGTGGCGGTCGCGCCTTCCAGCATGTGCGTCACCCACAGGCGCTGCTGTCCCGGCGATGCGACCGTCCATTCGCCACTGCGGGTGGTGGAGGTCAGCGGCAGTTGCGGGATCGGGGCCGCGCTCACCATGCCGATCCGCGCCGCCATGCCGGCGATCGTCGGGTCTTTGAAGAACGCACTGAGCGGCACGGCGGCGCCAATGGCGCGCTTGGCGCCGGTAAGCACGCGCGTTACCAGCAGGGAGTTTCCGCCGAGCTCGAAGAAGTCATCGTCGATCCCGACCTGGGCGACGCCCAGCACGTGTTGCCAGACCTCCGTCAGTTGCGCTTCTACCGCATTGGTCGG
>NZ_JAFIWB010000058.1 GCF_017163705.1 Xanthomonas bonasiae | reverse complement strand
TCAGCCGCGACGAACGAAGCCAGCAACCCTGGTGGTTTTACTTGTCTGTCGCGGCTGAAGCCGCTCCTACAGTGCACCATGCAAGAGAGCCGCAAGACCCTTGTAGGAGCGACTTCAGTCGCGACGAGCGAAGCGGTAGAGGTGCCGCGACCGGATCGCGTCGGGACTGAAGTCCCTCTCACAGTGCACCCGGCGGGCAAGCCGCAAGCTCCTGTAGGAGCGGCTTCAGCCGCGACGAGCGAAGTCAGGAACCCTGGCGGTTTGGGTGGTCTTTCGGGGCTGAAGCCCCTCCTACAGGAGGCGCTCCAGCAACCTCGGCCACGCGTCCGGGACGATGGCAACGCCCCGCCAGACCTACCCGGCGTAGCGCGCCTTCAGCATCGCGTAGGCCGAGCGCAGCGCCAGCGCTTCGCCGCCGGCGGGGCGGCCGGGGCGGTCGCTGTCGTTCCAGGCGTACACGTCCAGGTGCGCCCAGGCCTGCCGCGCCGGCACGAAGCGCTCCAGGTACAGCGCCGCGGTCACCGCACCGGCCATGCGCGAGCCGGCATTGGCCAGGTCGGCGATCGAGCTGGTCAGATAGCGCAGGTAGGGGCGCCACAGCGGCATGCGCCACACCGGGTCGCGGCTGCGTTCGCCGGCGGCGATCCAGGCCTGCGCCAGCGCGTCGTCGTTGCAGAACAGCGCCGGCAGGTCCGGGCCCAGCGCGACCCGCGCCGCGCCGGTCAGCGTGGCGAAATCCAGGATCGCGTCCGGCGCCTGTTCGCTGGCGTAGCTCAGCGCGTCGCACAGCACCAGCCGGCCTTCGGCATCGGTGTTGTCGATCTCCACGCTGATGCCCTGGCGGGTGGCGATCACGTCGCCGGGGCGGAACGCGTCCGGGCCGACCGCGTTCTCCACCGCCGCGAGCAGCACGGTCAGCCGCAGCGGCAGCCGCTGCGCCATCACCAGCCCGGCCAGCGCCAGCGCATGCGCCGCGCCGCCCATGTCCTTCTTCATGTGGCGCATGCCGTCGGCCGGCTTCAGGTCCAGGCCACCGGTGTCGAAGCACACGCCCTTGCCGACCAGCGCCACGTGCGGATGCGCCTCCTCGCCCCAGCGCAGCACGATCAGCCGCGGCGCGCGGTGCGAGGCGCGGCCGACCGCGTGGATCGCCGGGAAATTACGCAGCAGCAATTCCTCGCCGACGATGCTTTCGCACTGCGCGCCATGCGCGTCGGCGATCGCGCGCGCGGCCGCTTCCAGCTGGTCCGGCCCCATGTCCTCGGCCGGCGTGTTGACCCAGTCGCGCACGCGCACGCACGCCTCCAGCTGGTCGCGTACTTCCGCGCTCGGCGTGGCCAGCAACTGCGCCGGCAGCCGCGTCGGCTGCTTGTAGCGGGCGAAGCGGTAGCTGCCCAGGCCCCAGCCCAGGTGCAACGCGGCCTGCTCTTCCTCGCTCAGCGCGCTGGCCAGCCGCCAGCTGCTGCCGGCCGGCAGCGCATGCGGTGCGTGCGCGTAGGCATAGGCATCGCCGCGGTCGCCGACGCCCAGCACCGCCGCGGCCACGCCGTCCGCGCCGGGCAGCAACAGCACCGTGCCGGGCGCGGCCACGAACTGCTGCGCATCCAGCCACGCCACCCAGGCCGGCGCCTGCGCGGCGCGCCATTCGGCCAGGCGTTCGCGGTCCAGCACATGCAGCGGCAGCGCGTGGGGGGAGGCATCGGTGAAGCCGGAAGGCAGGGACATCAGCGGGTCCTTGTGAGTCGGGCGCGGTCGGCGCGACGCGCGGCCAGGGCGAAGAGGCGGCAGCGGGCGGCGCTCATGCGCGCGCGCCGACGGCCGGCTGGGTGGCGTCCAGCCAGTCGGCCAGGCCGGTGAGGGTGTCGAAGTGCAGGTCCGGCGGCGTGGGCGGATGCCAGGCCTGCGCGTCGCGGTTGATCCAGCACCCGCGCAGCCCGGCCTGCATCGCGCCGACCACGTCCATCTCGATGTGGTCGCCGACGTGCAGCACCTGCGCGCAGGGCAGGCCCAGGCGCGCGCAGGCGGCGTGGAAGATGCTCGGGTCCGGCTTGGCCGCGCCGTGTTCGCGCGCGCTGAGCTGGAACGCGAAATGCGAGGCCAGGCCGATCGTGGCCAGGTCGGCATTGCCGTTGCTCAGCGCCACCACCGGCACGCGCGCGGCGATCCGCTGCAGCGCGGCGATGCTGTCCGGGTAGCACTCCACCTGGTTGCGCGCGGCATAGAACACCGCGAACGCCGGCTCCACCAGCGCCTCGTCGGCACCGCTGTCGCGCAGCGCGCGGCGCAGGGTCAGGCGCCGCATCTCGCTCAGGTCGTGGACCAGGTGCGGATGCGCGGCGAACACCTCGTCGCGCAGTTGCCGCATCGCCGCGATCGGGAATCGCTCGGCGGTGCGCGGACTGTGCTGCAGCAGCCAGTCGTGCAGCACCTGCTCGATGCGCGCGCCGATCGGCGCGAACGGCCACAGCGTGTCGTCCAGGTCCAGCGTGATGGCGCGAACGGGGAAGGAAGGCAAGGAAGTCACTCGCAACATTTTACGCCAACCGACAGTGCCGGCTCCTGCCAACAGTAGACACACGCGCCGGCCCCGGCGCCGCATCGATCGCTTTTCCGAGTCCCCAGTCCCCAGTCCCGAGTCCCGGCTTCATTCCAGCAACCTGGCCCAGCGCTGCATGCCGTCCACCCGCGCCAGCACCATCTTGATGCACACCAGCAGCGGCACCGCCAGCAGCAGCCCGATCATGCCCCACAGCCAGCCGAACAGCATCAGCGCCAGGATCAGCATCAGCGGCGAGATCGCCATGCGCCGGCCGAGCACGATCGGCGTCACCACCTGGCCTTCGAGCATGTGCAGCGCCAGGTACAGGATCGCCGGCAGCGCCGCGCTCAGCGGATCGCGGAACTCCACGAAGCCCATCAGCAGCATCAGGATCGCGCCGATCAGCGGGCCCACGTACGGGGCGAAATTCAGTAGCGCCACCACCGTGCCCCACAGCAGCGCTTCCTGCAGCGGAATCTTCAGCAGCACCAGGATGCCGGCGAAGATCAGCCCGACCAGGGTGTTGATGACGCTGATGGTCAGCACGTAGCGCGACACCTCGCGCTCGATCGAACGCAGGATGTCGGTGGTGAACTTCTGCTGCTGGCGGTTCGGCAGCAGCGCGATCGCATGCCGCTGCAGGTTTTCGCCGAACACCATGAAGAAGAACGTCAGCAACACCACCGCCAGCGCCGAGGCGGCCAGCCGCGGGGTGCGCACCAGCGCCTTGTACGGGTCGTCCAGCTGGGTGCGGATCACCTGCACGCGGCGCCCGTTGTCGCCGCCGGCGGCGCGCGCGAAATTCTCCGCCGCCTGGTTGGCCTGCTGCATCGGCTTGGTCAGGTCGCGCACCTGGGTGGCGATGTGGCGCATCTGCCCGGGCGCCTGCTGCACCCACTCGGCGGCCGGCCCGGCCAGCTGCATGGTCAGCGCCGTGGCCACCGCCATGCCCGACAGCAGCACCAGCAGCGCGCCCAGGAAGCGCGGCACGTACAGCCGCCGCAGCCCGCGCAGGATCGGGTTGCCGACCAGGGCGAAGAACGCGGCCAGCAGCACCGGCAGGATCACCTCCTGCGCCGCCCACAAGGTGTAGCCCACCGCCAGCGTCGCCAGCACCACCAACGACACCGGTCCGCGTGGGCGCGGGGGGACGGCATGCAGCGCTGGGCCAGGTTGCTGGAATGAAGCCGGGACTCGGGACTGGGGACTGGGGAC
>NZ_JAFIWB010000057.1 GCF_017163705.1 Xanthomonas bonasiae | reverse complement strand
CACTGCTCGCGCAGCCGCGACTCGACCTCCCCCAGTTCGATGCGGTACCCGCGCAGCTTCACCTGATGGTCCAGGCGACCCAGGTAATCAAGGCGACCGCTGGCCAGCCAGCGCACGCGGTCGCCAGTGCGATACAAGCGTGCGCCCGGGCCGTCGAAAGGACTGGGAACGAAGCGGTCCGCGGTCAGGTCCGGGCGTTGCGTGTAGCCGCGCGCAACGCCCACGCCACCGATGTACAGCTCGCCGACGCTATTGACCGGAGCAGGTTCCAGCTGTTCGTTCAACACATACAGTTGCGTGTTCGAAAGAGGATGACCGACATTGGGGAGCTCTTGCGCATCGATGCGCTCGGCGCTCGCGTCCACGGTACATTCGGTCGGGCCGTACACGTTGATCGCGCGTCCCTGCGAGGCTTTCGCCAGCCACGCCCACAAGGAGGGCGCGATGGCTTCGCCGCCGATCAACAAGGCCGGCAGCCGAGCTTGTGGGAACCGGGTCTTCAACAATTCCATCTGCGCAGGCGTGCCATCCAGCAGATCGATGCCCTGTGCTTCCAGGTAGGCCATCAAGGCTTCTGGGTCCTGGCGATGAGCATCGTCGAGCAGACACAGCGTCATGCCTGCGCCCAATCCGGCCAGCGCTTGCACCGAAGCATCGAACACATAGGGTGCATTCCAGCCCCAGCGACCGATCAGCTCGACACCCGCCGATGCCAGTTCCGCACGCAACGCCATGCCCAGATTCGTCACACTTGCCTGCGTGACCATCACGCCTTTCGGCCGGCCAGTCGAGCCAGAGGTATAGATGACATAGGCCAATCGCGACTGATCATTTGAGCGCGCTGGACGATGCATCGGTTGCGATGCCCACGCCTGCTCCGCGACCGTCAGGCATGTTCCTGGAATGTCAGGCCTGGTTGACGGTGACACCAAGGTCAGCACCGCATCACTGTCCGCCAGCATCTGCGCCAAGCGCTCTGCCGGGTGCTCCGGGTCCAGTGGCAAGTAGGCTGCACCGGCCTTCCAGACCGCCAGCATGGCAATCAGCAGTTCCGGGGAACGCGACAGGCACAGGCCGACCACCATCTCGGCACCTATCCCGCGCTGGATCAACTCATGCGCCAATCGGTTGCTGCGCCGGTCCAGTTCGGCATAACTCAATGTGCCTTGACTATGTGCAATAGCAGGTCTGTCAGGCTGCAGTTCGGCGCAACGTTCGAACTGCATGAGCAGGTCCAGGTCCGGCAGCGGGCGAGCCGTCGCATTCCAACGCGTCAGCACACCGGCCCGCTCTTCGTGCGTCATGAAGGTCAACGCGCCCACCGCCATGTGCACAGACGCCAGCGCCGATTCCAGCAACTGCCCATACCACTGCGCCCAGCGCTGCACTGTCGCGGCGTCGAACAGCGCCGCATCGTAGATCAACGCACCGCTCACGCCGCCGTCCGCGCCGGGTTGCAGGTCCAGGCTCACGTCGAACTTGGCCTGCACCCCCGCTTCGCCTGCGATGCCCTCCAGGCGCATGCCCGGCCACGACGGCAGTTCGCCCACCGCATTGTTGAGACTGAACATCGCCTGGAACAGCGGCGCGTAGCTCAGGCTCCGCTCTGGATTGACCCGGTCCACCAACTGCTCGAACGGCAGGTCCTGGTGTTCGTACGCACCCAGCGTCCGCCGCCGCACTTCGTCCAGATGCGCGGCAAACCCCTGGTGCAGGTTCAATCCGCTGCGGATCACCAAGGTGTTGACGAAGAAGCCGATCAGTCCCTCCAGCTCGCTGTGGCTGCGGTTGGCGCTCGGCGTGCCCACCGCGAAGTCCGCCTGACCGCTCAAGCGCGCCAACAGCACCTGGAACCCCGCCAGCAGGCCCATGAACAACGTTGCGCCACGACCACGCGCCAACGCCTCCAGCCGCCCCACCAGCGACGCCGGCAATGCGACCGGCACCGACCCGCCACGGTACTGCTTCTGTGCCGGGCGCACCCGGTCGGTCGGCAGTTCCAGCAGCGCCGGCACATCGGCCAGCTCCGCGACCCAGTACGCGGCCTGCGCCTCCAGCACCTCCTCGCGCAGCCAGCCGCGCTGCCACTGCGCGTAGTCCGGGTACTGGATCGGCAGCTCGGCCAGCGCGACCGGCAGCGCATCGGCGTAATGGGCATACAGCTCGCCGAACTCGCGCATCAGCACGCCCATCGACCAGCCATCGGACACGATGTGGTGCAGGCACAGCAGCAACGCATGCTGCTGCTCGCCCTCGCGGATCACCATCGCACGCAGCAACGGCGCCTGCTCCAGATCGAAGGCGGCGTGCGCGTTGCGCTGCGCCCACCGCCGCACCTGCGCCTCGCCCTGCTCGGGCGACAGCGCCGACACGTCCAGCACCGGCACGTCCAGGATCAACGACGGTTCCACCACCTGCTGCGGCTCGCCATCGACTTCGACAAACCGGGTGCGCAGGGCTTCGTGCCGTTGCACGATATCGCGCAGGCTGTGGATGACGGCCGCTACCGACAAGCGGCCATGCAGGCGCAGGCCCAGCGGAATGTTGTAGGTCGGGCTCGGTCCTTCCAGGCGCCACAGGAACCACAGCCGCTGCTGCGCGAACGACAGCGGCGAGACTGCGTCTCGCGTCTCGCGTCGGCGTAGTGGCGGCGCCTGCAGGCTGGACGCCTTCCCCAGTGTCGCGGCCAGTCCTGCGATGGTCGGCGTCTCGAAGACCTGCCGGATCGAGATCTCCCAGCCATGCAGGCTGCGCACCTGCGAGATCATCCGTACCGCCAGCAACGAGTGGCCGCCCAGCGCAAAGAAATTGCTCTCCACGCTCACCGGGTCCACGCCGAGCAGTTCGCCCCACACCTGCGCCAGCTGCACTTCGGCCGCGGTCCGTGGCGCCACGTACCCCGCCCCTTCCACGCCGCGCTCCGGCGCCGGCAGCGCCTTGCGGTCGATCTTGCCGTTGGCCGTCAACGGGAACGCCGCCAGCACCACGATCGCCGAAGGCACCATGTACCCCGGCAACTGCCGCGACAGCAAACCCTTCAACTCCTCCGCCTCCAGCACCGCCGCATCCTGCGCCGACACGTACGCCACCAGGCGCTTGTCGCCCGCCACGTCCTCGCGCACCAGCGCCAGCGCCTGGGCGATACCAGAACACTCGCATAGCCGCGACTCGATCTCCCCCAGCTCGATGCGGTACCCGCGCAGCTTCACCTGATGGTCGTTGCGACCGAGATATTCCAACGTGCCATCGGCGCGCCAGCGCGCCAGGTCTCCGGTGCGATAGAGCCTGGCACCAGGCAGGAAGGGATCCGGCACAAAACGTTCGGCGGTCAGATCCGGCCGGCCGTGATAGCCACGCGCCACCTGTAGGCCACCCACGAACAGCTCACCGGACACCCCGATTGGTACAGGCTCCAAATGGGTGTCCAACAGGTAGAATTCGGTGTTGGCGATCGGCCGGCCAAGCACACGCCAATCGCCCTCCCGCGCCGTGACCACGTGCACAGCGACACTGATGGTCGTTTCGGTTGGGCCATAGGTGTTGAACAATGCCGGACGATACCCGGCAACAGAGAACCACGCCTGCAGTGCCGCTTCTCCGATCGCCTCACCACCGCTGACAATGCAGCGCACGCACAACGGGACAGCGCGACGCGCCTGCGCTATCAGGTTGAAGAACTGCGCGGGCAGATCGACGATCGTGATCTGAGAAGCCTCGCATAGCGTCCAGAAAATATCCGCATCCGCCAGCCATTCTTCAGTTCGCAGCACCAAGGCCGCACCACAGCTGAGCGGCGCAAAAATCTCCTCGACCGATGTATCGAAAGAAAAATTTGCGAATTGCAAGACGCGATCGGTCTCGGTCAGTGCCAAATAGTCACTGAACGCACTGATCTGGTTGCGCACGCCGGCATGCGTGACCATCACGCCCTTGGGTCGACCGGTCGATCCGGACGTGTAGATCACATAAGCCAGTTGCCCCGCTTCTCGTACGACGGCAGGACGGATCTGCGGTTGATCGGCAAGCGCCATTTCGTCAAGACAGAGGCGTTCGATCGGCAGGTCCGTCGCGCTGCCGCTCATTTGCAGCACCACCGACACACCGCTGTCCACGGCAATCTCGTCGAGGCGCTCGGCCGGCTGACTTAGATCCATTGGCAGGTAGGCTGCGCCCGCTTTCCAGACGCCTAGCGCGCCGATCAACATCTCGAACGATCTCGGGACCGCGATCGCAACGATGGATTCGGGGCCAACGCCAAGCCCGATCAGCGCATGCGCCAACTGATTGCTGCGCCGATCCAATTCCGCGTAGGTCAATGAACGCTCACCCTGGATCAAGGCAATCCCATCAGGCCGACTCTGCGCCTTGCGCTCGAATCGCGCCACAAGATCTTCGTTGGAGACCGTGTCTGCCACCCTGCTCCAGTCCTCGAGCAGGCACTGCCTTTCCACGCCCGTCATCAGCGCCAATGTGCCAACGGCGGTCCGGGGCGAGGCCAGCACCGACTCCACCAGCTGCACGTACCACTGTGCCCATCGGTGCATCGTCGCCGCATCGAACAGTGCCTTGTCGTATACCAGCACTCCCCAGAAGCCTCCACCATCCATCGGCCGCAGATCGACACTCACATCAAACTTCGCGTGGACGTCGTCCCCCTGATTTCCGATAGCGGTCAAGCGCATGCCCGGCCAGTCAGGCAATTCGCCCAGCGCGTTATTCAGGCTGAACATCGTTTGGAAGAGCGGCGTATAGCTCAAACTGCGCTCCAAGCTGACTCGAGCCGCTTCGATCGGCAGGTCCTGGTGTTCGTATGCACCCAGCGTCCGCCGGCGCACTTCCTGCAGATGGGCGATGAAATCATCGTGCGGATTCACACGACTGCGGATCACCAATGTATTCGCAAAAAAGCCGATCAACCCTTCCAGTTCACTGTGGGTACGGTGCGCCGTTGGTGTACCGACCGCGAAGTCGGTCTTCCCGCTCAAGCGCGCCAGCAGCAATTGGAAGACGGCCAGCAGACTCATGAACAAGGTCGCGCCATGATCCCGCGACAATGCCTCTATCCGTGCCACCAGCGCCGACGGCAATTCGAACGTCACCATCCCGCCAAGGTATTGCTTCTGCGGAGGACGCACCCGGTCGGTCGGCAGTTCCAGCAACGCCGGCAAGTCCGACAACTGCTCTGCCCAAAATTCCGCCTGCGCATCCAATACCTGGTCGCGCAACCAGCCACGCTGCCAGTGCGCGTAGTCGGCGTACTGGATCGGCAGCGGTGGCAGCGCCACATCCGTCGCGCCCGTAACGTAAGCGCCGTACAGCATGCCGAACTCACGCATCAGCACACCCATCGACCAGCCATCGGACACGATGTGGTGCAGGCACAGCAACAACGCATGCTGCTGCTCGCCCTCGCGGATCACCATCGCACGCAGCAACGGCGCCTGCTCCAGATCGAAGGCGGCGTGCGCGTTGCGCTGCGCCCACCG
>NZ_JAFIWB010000056.1 GCF_017163705.1 Xanthomonas bonasiae | reverse complement strand
GGTATTGACGGCAACAAAAAAGCCGCTATGATGGGCGGCTCGGTTCAGCGAAAAGCCTTCGGGGTTTGAGGGGAACCGGCGGCAAGACCTCCGAAACGAGGTGTTGACGGAAAGAAAAAGTCCGCTATAATGGGCGGCTCGCTACGACGGAAACGTCGCAGCCGAAACGGGAAAGGCGCTGAGGCCGGCCCCAATGTTCTTTGACAGTGTGCGCAGGTAACTTGTGAGGGCGCCTGCAGGTGGAAGTATGTCCATCTTGCAGACGTTCGAATCAAGAGCAACAAATCAATTGCTAAGCAAGCGATACGTAAGCTTGGTTTGAACTCTGCATATCAAAGTATTGACCTTCGGGTCTGTAATTTTAAGTGAAGAGTTTGATCCTGGCTCAGAGTGAACGCTGGCGGCAGGCCTAACACATGCAAGTCGAACGGCAGCACAGTGGTAGCAATACCATGGGTGGCGAGTGGCGGACGGGTGAGGAATACATCGGAATCTACCTTTTCGTGGGGGATAACGTAGGGAAACTTACGCTAATACCGCATACGACCTTAGGGTGAAAGCGGAGGACCTTCGGGCTTCGCGCGGATAGATGAGCCGATGTCGGATTAGCTAGTTGGCGGGGTAAAGGCCCACCAAGGCGACGATCCGTAGCTGGTCTGAGAGGATGATCAGCCACACTGGAACTGAGACACGGTCCAGACTCCTACGGGAGGCAGCAGTGGGGAATATTGGACAATGGGCGCAAGCCTGATCCAGCCATGCCGCGTGGGTGAAGAAGGCCTTCGGGTTGTAAAGCCCTTTTGTTGGGAAAGAAAAGCAGTCGGTTAATACCCGATTGTTCTGACGGTACCCAAAGAATAAGCACCGGCTAACTTCGTGCCAGCAGCCGCGGTAATACGAAGGGTGCAAGCGTTACTCGGAATTACTGGGCGTAAAGCGTGCGTAGGTGGTTGTTTAAGTCCGTTGTGAAAGCCCTGGGCTCAACCTGGGAATTGCAGTGGATACTGGATAACTAGAGTGTGGTAGAGGATGGCGGAATTCCCGGTGTAGCAGTGAAATGCGTAGAGATCGGGAGGAACATCTGTGGCGAAGGCGGCCATCTGGACCAACACTGACACTGAGGCACGAAAGCGTGGGGAGCAAACAGGATTAGATACCCTGGTAGTCCACGCCCTAAACGATGCGAACTGGATGTTGGGTGCAACTTGGCACGCAGTATCGAAGCTAACGCGTTAAGTTCGCCGCCTGGGGAGTACGGTCGCAAGACTGAAACTCAAAGGAATTGACGGGGGCCCGCACAAGCGGTGGAGTATGTGGTTTAATTCGATGCAACGCGAAGAACCTTACCTGGTCTTGACATCCACGGAACTTTCCAGAGATGGATTGGTGCCTTCGGGAACCGTGAGACAGGTGCTGCATGGCTGTCGTCAGCTCGTGTCGTGAGATGTTGGGTTAAGTCCCGCAACGAGCGCAACCCTTGTCCTTAGTTGCCAGCACGTAATGGTGGGAACTCTAAGGAGACCGCCGGTGACAAACCGGAGGAAGGTGGGGATGACGTCAAGTCATCATGGCCCTTACGACCAGGGCTACACACGTACTACAATGGTTAGGACAGAGGGCTGCAAACTCGCGAGAGTAAGCCAATCCCAGAAACCTAATCTCAGTCCGGATTGGAGTCTGCAACTCGACTCCATGAAGTCGGAATCGCTAGTAATCGCAGATCAGCATTGCTGCGGTGAATACGTTCCCGGGCCTTGTACACACCGCCCGTCACACCATGGGAGTTTGTTGCACCAGAAGCAGGTAGCTTAACCTTCGGGAGGGCGCTTGCCACGGTGTGGCCGATGACTGGGGTGAAGTCGTAACAAGGTAGCCGTATCGGAAGGTGCGGCTGGATCACCTCCTTTTGAGCATGACAGCTACGCCTACAGGCGTCCTCACAAGTAACCTGCATTCAGAGAGTTCCGCCACAGGGCGGGGCACCCCGATTTCGGGGCCATAGCTCAGCTGGGAGAGCACCTGCTTTGCAAGCAGGGGGTCGTCGGTTCGATCCCGACTGGCTCCACCACTGAACTGAAGACTTTGGGTCTGTAGCTCAGGTGGTTAGAGCGCACCCCTGATAAGGGTGAGGTCGGTGGTTCGAGTCCTCCCAGACCCACCACTCTGAATGTATAAGCACACTAAGAATTTAAGATGCGCCAGCATTGAGGCTGGGGTATGTTCTTTTAAAATTTGTGACGTAGCGAGCGTTTGAGATCAAACTATCTTGACGTGTCGTTGTGGCTAAGGCGGGGACCTCGAGTCCCTAGAAATTGAGTCGTTATAGTTCGCGTCCGGGCTTTGTACCCCCGGACTCAGCATAACTTGGAGGCAACTTCAGGTTATATGGTCAAGCGAATAAGCGCACACGGTGGATGCCTTGGCGGTCAGAGGCGATGAAGGACGTGGCAGCCTGCGAAAAGTGTCGGGGAGCTGGCAACAAGCTTTGATCCGGCAATGTCCGAATGGGGAAACCCACTGCTTCGGCAGTATCCTGCAGTGAATACATAGCTGCTGGAAGCGAACCCGGTGAACTGAAATATCTAAGTAACCGGAGGAAAAGAAATCAACCGAGATTCCCTAAGTAGTGACGAGCGAACGGGGACTAGCCCTTAAGCTGGTATGGTTCTAGAAAAACAACCTGGAAAGGTTGGCCATAGAAGGTGACAGCCCTGTATTTAAAAGGGCCATTCCAGTGAAGACGAGTAGGGCGGGGCACGTGAAACCCTGTCTGAATATGGGGGGACCATCCTCCAAGGCTAAATACTCCTGACCGACCGATAGTGAACCAGTACCGTGAGGGAAAGGCGAAAAGAACCCCGGAGAGGGGAGTGAAATAGATCCTGAAACCGTGTGCGTACAAGCAGTAGGAGCTCGCAAGAGTGACTGCGTACCTTTTGTATAATGGGTCAGCGACTTACTGTTCGTGGCAAGCTTAACCGTATAGGGGAGGCGAAGGGAAACCGAGTCTGATAAGGGCGCATAGTCGCGGGCAGTAGACCCGAAACCGGGTGATCTAGTCATGCCCAGGGTGAAGGTCAGGTAACACTGACTGGAGGCCCGAACCCACTCCCGTTGCAAAGGTAGGGGATGAGGTGTGATTAGGAGTGAAAAGCTAATCGAACCCGGAGATAGCTGGTTCTCCTCGAAAGCTATTTAGGTAGCGCCTCGGACGAATACTGCTGGGGGTAGAGCACTGTTATGGCTAGGGGGTCATCGCGACTTACCAAACCATTGCAAACTCCGAATACCAGTACGTACTATCCGGGAGACACACGGCGGGTGCTAACGTCCGTCGTGAAAAGGGAAACAACCCAGACCCACAGCTAAGGTCCCAAATTCACTGCTAAGTGGAAAACGATGTGGAAAGGCACAGACAGCCAGGAGGTTGGCTTAGAAGCAGCCACCCTTTAAAGAAAGCGTAATAGCTCACTGGTCGAGTCGGTCTGCGCGGAAGATTTAACGGGGCTAAGCAGTGAACCGAAGCTTGGGGTGCATCGCGATAAGCGATGCGCGGTAGAGGAGCGTTCCGTAAGCCGTTGAAGGTGGATTGAGAAGTCTGCTGGAGGTATCGGAAGTGCGAATGCTGACATGAGTAACGATAATGCGGGTGAAAAACCCGCACGCCGAAAGCCCAAGGTTTCCTTGCGCAACGTTAATCGGCGCAGGGTGAGTCGGCCCCTAAGGCGAGGGCGAAAGCCGTAGTCGATGGGAAGCAGGTTAATATTCCTGCACCTCGCGTAAGTGCGATGGAGGGACGGAGAAGGTTAGGTGTACCGGGCGTTGGTTGTCCCGGGGAAAGGCGGTAGGTTTGGATCTTTGGCAAATCCGGGATCCTTTAAGACCGAGCACCGAGACGAGTCTTTTAGACGAAGTCACTGATACCACGCTTCCAGGAAAAGCTCCTAAGCTTCAGCTTACGCAGACCGTACCGTAAACCGACACAGGTGGGTAGGATGAGAATTCTCAGGCGCTTGAGAGAACTCGGGTGAAGGAACTAGGCAACATGGCACCGTAACTTCGGGAGAAGGTGCACCCTTTTTGGTGGCTCATGCGAGCTATAGCTGAAGAGGGTCGCAGAAACCAGGCCGCTGCGACTGTTTATCAAAAACACAGCACTCTGCAAACACGAAAGTGGACGTATAGGGTGTGACGCCTGCCCGGTGCTGGAAGGTTAATTGATGGGGTCAGCCGCAAGGCGAAGCTCTTGATCGAAGCCCCAGTAAACGGCGGCCGTAACTATAACGGTCCTAAGGTAGCGAAATTCCTTGTCGGGTAAGTTCCGACCTGCACGAATGGCGTAACGACAGCGGCGCTGTCTCCACCCGAGACTCAGTGAAATTGAAATCGCTGTGAAGATGCAGCGTTCCCGTGGCAAGACGGAAAGACCCCGTGAACCTTTACTATAGCTTTACACTGAACGTTGAGTTCGTCTGTGTAGGATAGGTGGGAGGCTATGAAACTGTGGCGCTAGCTGCAGTGGAGCCATCCTTGAAATACCACCCTGTCGTGCTTGACGTTCTAACCTAGGTCCGTAATCCGGATCGGGGACCGTGTATGGTGGGTAGTTTGACTGGGGCGGTCTCCTCCTAAAGAGTAACGGAGGAGCACGAAGGTACGCTCAGCGCGGTCGGACATCGCGCACTGTGTGCAAAGGCATAAGCGTGCTTGACTGCAAGATCGACGGATCAAGCAGGTACGAAAGTAGGTCTTAGTGATCCGGTGGTTCTGTATGGAAGGGCCATCGCTCAACGGATAAAAGGTACTCCGGGGATAACAGGCTGATACCGCCCAAGAGTTCATATCGACGGCGGTGTTTGGCACCTCGATGTCGGCTCATCACATCCTGGGGCTGTAGTCGGTCCCAAGGGTATGGCTGTTCGCCATTTAAAGTGGTACGCGAGCTGGGTTCAGAACGTCGTGAGACAGTTCGGTCCCTATCTGCCATGGGCGTTGGAAGTTTGAGAGGGGCTGCTCCTAGTACGAGAGGACCGGAGTGGACGAACCTCTGGTGTTCCGGTTGTCACGCCAGTGGCATTGCCGGGTAGCTATGTTCGGAAGCGATAACCGCTGAAAGCATCTAAGCGGGAAGCGCGCCTCAAGATGAGACTTCCCGGGGCACAAGCCCCCTTAAGGAACCATGTAGACTACGTGGTTGATAGGTCAGGTGTGTAAGTGCAGCAATGCATTGAGCTAACTGATACTAATGATCCGTGCGGCTTGACCATATAACCTCAAGTTGCTTCCTCAAGAAGTAACCCTTAGCACGACACACGTCGATAGCTATCCAAATGCTCGCTACGTCACACCCTATGAGAGGCTGGCGCCAGTTGCCGTCCTTCCCACACCGCACACCCGTGCGCTGTCCGAAGACGCAACCCGGCGACACTCCAACCGTCTCCCTGGTGAAATTAGCGCTGTGGAACCACCCGATCCCATCCCGAACTCGGAAGTGAAACGCAGCTGCGCCGATGGTAGTGTGGCTCAAGCCATGCGAGAGTAGGTCATCGCCAGGGGCTTTACCCCAAATCCCCGTCCGCAAGGACGGGGATTTTTTATTGGCCGCGAGATACACAAACACCACGCCCTCAGTCCCCCGCTGCGCTCACCACTCCTCCATCCGTCGGGTCCGCGTAGAGTTCCACCCGCTGACCCGTCGCACTGTGCGCACGTGCTTCCCACAGCCCGTCCTCGTACTTCAGGTCGTGGACCTGCGTG
>NZ_JAFIWB010000055.1 GCF_017163705.1 Xanthomonas bonasiae | reverse complement strand
AGTGGACGGGACTCGAACCCGCGACCTCCGGCGTGACAGGCCAGCATTCTAACCGACTGAACTACCACTCCGCTTTTGAAACTTGTCGCTCGGTGCTCTGGTGGGTGCTGAGGGTTTCGAACCCCCGACCCTCTCCGTGTAAAGGAGACGCTCTACCGCTGAGCTAAGCACCCTAGCGAGTCGATTAGTTTACGGCATCCTTCAGCGCTTTGCCAGCCTTGAAGGTCGGATTCTTCGACGCGGCGATCTTGATCGAGTCGCCGGTCTTCGGGTTGCGGCCGGTGCGCTCGGCACGGTCGCGCACCTGGAAGGTGCCGAAGCCAACGAGGGTCACGCTGTCGCCCTTCTTGAGCGCCTTGGTGACTTCGGACACGAAGGCGTCGACGGCGCGACCGGCTTCGGCCTTGGAGATATCCGCAGCGGCGGCGATAGCGTCGTTCAGTTCGGCTTTATTCATTTCTTGATGACTCCATGTGCGGCAGAAAACCGCGGAATTGAGGATCGGGTGTCGGCGTGGCCTGCCTCGTCTGCGACGAGGCCCCGATTGATTTTTTCACTACCAAGCACGCGCGTTCGCAGTGCTCGCAAGTCGTGCATTTATACCAGCGGCCTCCCACCCGCGCAAGCCGAAAAGCCAGCAACGGCGCGGGTTTGAGCCACTTGGGCGGGCGCGGTTCAGCGCCCCTCAGTGCTTGACGCGCGCGTTCGAGGATGCTTTCGGCTTGGGCTTGCGCCGCACCGGCTCGCCCTCGGCGGCGGCCGCGACCTTCGGCTTCAGCGGCGTCTCCAGCGCCAGGTCGAGCACTTCGTCGATCCACTTGACCGGCACGATCTTCAGGTCGCGGGTGACGTTCTCCGGAATGTCGGCCAGATCCTTGCGGTTCTCCTCCGGGATGATCACCGTGTGGATGCCGCCACGCAGCGCCGCCAGCAGCTTCTCCTTGAGTCCGCCGATCGCCGAGACGCGGCCGCGCAAGGTGATCTCGCCGGTCATCGCCACATCGGCCTTGACCGGCACCTTGGTCAGCATCGACACCAGCGAGGTCACCATCGCGATGCCGGCGCTGGGGCCGTCCTTCGGCGTGGCGCCGTCGGGCACGTGCAGATGCACGTCGTGCTTCTGCAGGAAGTCGACCTCGATGCCGAGCCGCTCGGCGCGCGAGCGCACCACCGACAGCGCCGCCGAGGCCGATTCCTTCATCACGTCGCCGAGCTGGCCGGTCAGGATCACCGCACCCTTGCCCGGGACCAGGGTCGATTCGATCTGCAGCAGATCGCCGCCGACTTCGGTCCAGGCCAGGCCGGTGACCAGGCCGACTTCGTTCTGCTCCTCGGCGCGGCCGAAATCGAAGCGGCGCACGCCCAGGTACTTGTCCAGGTTCTTGGAGCCGACGCTGACCCGCGCCTTGTCCTTGCGCACCGCCGCGCCCTTCTTCGCCGGCGCCTTCTTGGCCACCGCCGGCTGCGGGCCGGCCAGCGCGATTTCCTTGACCACCTTGCGGCAGATCTTGGCGACTTCGCGCTCGAGGTTGCGCACGCCGGATTCGCGCGTGTAGTAGCGCACGATGTCGCGGATCGCGTCGGCGGCGATCTCCAGCTCGTCGCCCTTCAGGCCGTTGGCCTTCAGCTGCTTGGGCACCAGGTAGCGCATGGCGATGGCCAGCTTCTCGTCCTCGGTGTAGCCGGGGATGCGGATCACCTCCATGCGGTCGAGCAGCGGGCCGGGGATGTTCAGCGAGTTGGAGGTCGCCACGAACATCACTTCGGACAGATCCAGGTCCACTTCCAGGTAGTGGTCGTTGAAGGCGTTGTTCTGCTCGGGATCGAGCACTTCCAGCAGCGCCGAGGACGGATCGCCACGGAAGTCCATCGACATCTTGTCGATCTCGTCGAGCACGAACAGCGGATTCTTGCTGCTGACCTTGTTGAGGTTCTGCACGATGCGGCCCGGCATCGAGCCGACGTAGGTACGCCGATGCCCGCGGATCTCCGCCTCGTCGCGCACGCCGCCGAGCGACATGCGCACGAACTTGCGGTTGGTCGCCTTGGCGATGGACTGGCCGAGCGAGGTCTTGCCGACACCGGGCGGGCCGACCAGGCACAGGATCGGGCCCTTCATCTGCTTCACCCGCGACTGCACCGCCAGATATTCCAGGATGCGGTCCTTGACCTTCTCCAGGCCGTAGTGGTCGGCGTCCAGCGTTTCCTGCGCGACCTTCAGGTCCTTGCGCACCTTGCTGCGCTTCTTCCACGGCACGCCCAGCAGCCAGTCGAGATAGTTGCGCACGACCGCGGCCTCGGCCGACATCGGCGACATCTGCTTGAGCTTGTTGAGCTCGGCCTTGGCCTTGGTTTCCACCGGCTTGGGCATGCCCGCCTCGGCGATCTTGCGCGCCAGTTCTTCCAGTTCGCCAGGCGCGTCGTCCAGATCGCCCAGCTCCTTCTGGATCGCCTTCATCTGCTCGTTGAGGTAGTACTCGCGCTGGCTCTTCTCCATCTGCGACTTGACCCGGCCGCGGATGCGCTTCTCCAGCTGCTGCACGTCGATCTCGCCGTCGACCAGACCGACCAGCATCTCCAGCCGCTCGCCCACTTCCAGGGTTTCCAGCAGGCGCTGCTTGTCGGCCAGGCGCACGCCGATGTGCGCGGCGATGGTGTCGGCCAGGCGGCCCGGCTCGTCGATGCCCGACAGCGTCTGCAGCAGCTCCGGCGGCAGCTTGCGGTTGGTCTTGACGTACTGCTCGAACAGCGACATCAGCGAACGCGCGATCGCCTCGACCTCGCGCTCCTCGCGCGACTCGACGGCATCGATCTCGCTGCCTTCGCCCTGCAGCGCGCCGTCGCGCTCGACCACCTTGTCGACGCTGACCCGCGACAGCCCCTCGACCAGCACCTTGATGGTGCCGTCGGGCAGCTTCAGCAATTGCAGCACCTGCGCCAGGGTGCCGACGTTGTACAGGTCGGCCGCCACCGGATCGTCGGTCTCGGCGGACTTCTGCGCGACCAGCAGGATGCGCTTGTCGGCCTCCATCGCGTGCTCGAGCGCGCGCATGGATTTGTCGCGGCCGACGAACAGCGGGATGACCATGTGCGGGAAGACCACGACGTCGCGCAACGGCAGGACCGGCAGGTCGAGGACTTCGGATTTGGACTGGGCCATGAGGGTTCCGATGTGGGGTGCGGGAATGCGGAAAGGCGGGCATAAAAATGCCGATGGCCCCGTTATGGGGCCATCGGCTGGATGATGCAAGGGCAGCGAAAAAGACCCTTTTCTTTCAAGCGTTTAGCCAGTCGCGACGGCCGCGGCAGGACAGCGCCGCGGCTTCACCCGGCACTCACTCGGCCGAGGCCACCTTCGGCGCCGGCGGCGGGGTCTGGTAGATCAGGTACGGCTCGGACTTGTGCTCGATCACCGACTCGTCCACCACCACCTTGCTGACGTTTTCCTGCGACGGCAGCTCGTACATCGTATCCAGCAGCACCGACTCGACGATGGTGCGCAGGCCGCGCGCGCCGGTCTTGCGCTTGAGCGCCTTCTTGGCGATGGCCAGCAGCGCGTCGGGCCGGAATTCCAGCTCCACGCCTTCCATCTCGAACAGCTTCTTGAACTGCTTGGTGATCGCGTTCTTCGGCTCGGTCAGGATCCGGATCAGCGCCGGCTCGTCCAGTTCCTCGAGCGTGGCGACCACCGGCAGGCGGCCGACGAACTCGGGGATCAGGCCGAACTTGATCAGGTCTT
Source organism: Xanthomonas bonasiae (assembly GCF_017163705.1). Classification (GTDB taxonomy): domain Bacteria; phylum Pseudomonadota; class Gammaproteobacteria; order Xanthomonadales; family Xanthomonadaceae; genus Xanthomonas_A; species Xanthomonas_A bonasiae. The sequence continues at coordinate 3,248 of NZ_JAFIWB010000055.1, read as the reverse complement.
CCGGCTCCACTTCGGCCAGGATCTTGCCGACTTCGCGCTTGCGCTCGGAACTCTTCACCTTGGCGCCGAAACCGATGCCGCCGACGTCGTTGGAGCGCTGCTGGATCACCTTGTCCAGGCCGGCGAACGCGCCGCCGCAGATGAACAGGATGTTCTTGGTGTCCACCTGCAGGAATTCCTGCTGCGGATGCTTGCGTCCGCCCTGCGGCGGCACCGATGCCACAGTGCCTTCGATCAGCTTCAGCAGCGCCTGCTGCACGCCTTCGCCGGACACGTCGCGGGTGATCGACGGGTTCTCGCTCTTGCGCGAGATCTTGTCGATTTCGTCGATGTAGACGATGCCCTGCTGCGCCTTGTCGACGTCGTAGTCGCACTTCTGCAGCAGCTTCTGGATGATGTTCTCCACGTCCTCGCCGACATAGCCGGCTTCGGTCAGCGTGGTCGCATCGGCGATCGTGAACGGCACGTTGAGCAGGCGCGCCAGCGTTTCGGCCAGCAGCGTCTTGCCCGAACCGGTCGGACCGACCAGCAGGATGTTGGACTTCGCCAGCTCGACTTCGTCGTTCTTCTGCCGGCTCTCGATGCGCTTGTAGTGGTTGTACACGGCCACGGCGAGCGTGCGCTTGGCGCGCAGCTGCCCGATCACGTACTGGTCCAGCACCTCGAGGATTTCCTTGGGCTTGGGCAGGCTGCTGCGTGCGGACTGCGCCTTCTCCTCGAGCTCCTCGCGGATGATGTCGTTGCACAGCTCGACGCATTCGTCGCAGATGAACACGCTCGGCCCGGCGATCAGCTTACGGACCTCGTGTTGACTCTTGCCGCAGAACGAGCAGTACAGAATCTTGTTGCTGTCGCCGGAACGGCCTTGCCGGTCTTCGCTCATTGCTTCGCTTACCCAGTTACCCCACCCGATGAACGGGGGTTCGATTTCGAGAATAACACAGGGCCGGGAGGACGCTAGCCCGGCCCCGGCCCTGCGGAATACGCTGCGTTTTGCAGTACATGCAAGCCTTATGCCGGCTGGATCGACTCTTCCGGACGGCGCTCCAGCACCTGGTCGACCAGCCCGTAGGTCTGCGCGTCGACGGCGCTCTTGAAGTTGTCGCGCTCGGTATCGCGGGCGATGGTTTCCAGCGACTGGCCGGTGTGCTTGGCCAGGATTTCGTTCAGCCGCGAGCGCAGGGTCAGGATCTCGCGCGCGTGGATGTCGATATCGGTGGCCTGGCCCTGGAAGCCGCCCAGCGGCTGGTGGATCATCACCCGCGAGTTCGGCAGCGCATAGCGCTTGCCGGCCGCGCCCGACGCCAGCAGCAGCGCGCCCATCGAGGCGGCCTGGCCGACGCAGATGGTGCTCACGTCCGGCTTGATGTACTGCATGGTGTCGTAGATCGCCATGCCGGCGGTGACCACGCCGCCCGGCGAGTTGATGTAGATACTGATGTCCTTTTCCGGGTTGTCCGCTTCCAGGAACAGCATCTGCGCCACGATCACGTTGGCCATGTGGTCGTCGATCGGACCGACCAGGAAGATCAGCCGCTCCTTCAGCAGGCGCGAATAGATGTCGTAGGCACGCTCGCCGCGACTGGTCTGCTCGACCACCATCGGAACCAGATTCAAGGCCTTGGTCACATTGTCCACGCGGGAACTCCTGCTCTGTGTCGTCCCTGCACGGGGATGTGCAGGGCTTCGCATCTTGTCGCGCCCCCACGGCTGCGAGGGCTTGGATTGCGTCTCCAACCCGCATGCAATATGCGGGCCGCCGCGAAGCGGCGCCTTACTGGCGGATCGCTTCCTGGAACGTCATCGCCTGCTCGGTGTGCTTGGCGCGCTCGGCGATCCAGTCGATCACCTGCTCTTCCATCACACGGCTCTGCAGTCCCCCCATCAATTGGGGATCGTTGCGGTACATCTCAATGACCTGTTCCGGCTCTTCGTAGGTCGAGGCGATCAGGCGCAGGGTTTCCGAGACCCGCTTGGGGTCCAGGCGCAGCTCGTTGCGGCGGGCGACCTCGCCGACCAGCAGGCCGACCAGCACGCGCTTGCGCGCCGCGTCCACGAAGCCCTGGTGGGCGTCGTCCGGCACCTGGCCCGGGTCGCGGCCGGAGCGGCGCATCTGTTCCACCTGCTGCGCCAGCATCGAACGCGCCTCGTTCTCGACCAGCCGCGGCGGCATTTCCACCGACGCGTAGGCGGCGATCAGCTGCTCGCCGACCTCGCGGCGCAGCCGGTTCATCAGCGCGCCCTTGAGCTCGCGCTCCAGGTTGATGCGGATGTCCTTGCGGAACTGCTCGGCATCGCCGCTCTTCACGCCGAAGCTCTTGATGAACTCCTTGTCCACCTCCGGCAGCACCGGCGCGGCGACTTCGACCGCCTTCACGTGCACCTGGACCTGCTTGCCGGCGAATTGCGGCACGCGCCAGTCGGCCGGGAAATCGACCGTCAGGGTCTTTTCCTCGTCCTTGGACAGGCCGACCAGGCCCTGCTCGATCGCCGGGAACATGACGCCCGAGCCGATCACGCTGCTGCCCTTCTCCACGCCCTCGGCGGGCAGGCGCTCGTCGCCGGCCTGCGACCAGGTTTCCAGGGTCACCAGGTCGCCGTCCTGCGCCGGACGCCCAGCGGGCTGCCAGGTGCGGCGCTGCAGGCGCAGGTTCTCGATCATCTGCTCGATGTCGGCGTCGGTGACCTCGGCGGTGTGGCGGATCACTTCCAGCTTGGCCACGTCGATGTCGCCGAACTCCGGCACCACTTCGAAGGTGGCCACGAACTGCAGCTCGTTGTCGCCGGCGCGGTCGATGCGCGGGTTGCCGGCCAGGCGCAGTTCGTGCTCGCGCACCGCCGAATCGAAGGTTTCGCGCAGCAGGCCGTCCAGCGCCTCGGCGCGGATCTGCGGCCCGAAGCGCTGCTCGATCACCTTCGGCGGGATCTTGCCGGGACGGAAGCCCTTGATCCGCGCGGTGCGCGCGACTTCGCGCAGGCGGCCGCCGATATGGGTCTCCAGGCGCTCCTCCGGCAGGGTGAAGGTCAGACGCCGTTCCAAGGTACCGGTGGTTTCGATCGAAGCTTGCATGTGGACTCCTGCCACCGGGAGCCCACGGCTCTCGGCACGATGTAGAAAAATACGGGTTGACGCGGGCACGGGACGGCCGCCGCAGCCGGATAGTTTCGCCTATTCCCGCGGTGCCTGCCAGCGCACCCGGTCGGCCGGCGCCGCTGCAGGCCTGGCGCGGCGGGGGTGCGGACGGGGG
>NZ_JAFIWB010000054.1 GCF_017163705.1 Xanthomonas bonasiae | reverse complement strand
GTGGCGCGCGGCTACTGGCGCCGTCCGGACCTGACCGCGGAGCGTTTCGTACCCGATGCGTACGGGCCTGCCGGCAGCCGCCTGTACCGCACCGGGGACCTGTGCGTGCGCTGGGCCGATGGCACGACGGTGTACCAGGGGCGGTTGGACCACCAAGTCAAGATCCGCGGGTACCGGGTCGAGCTGGGGGAGATCGAGTCGGTGTTGGGTGCGCACCCGGCCGTGGAGTCGGCGGTGGTGGTGCTGGCGGCCGGCGAACGCCTGAGCGCGTACGTGGTCCCGGTCGCGGGCGCGGCGCTGAAACCTGAGCAATTGCGCGCGTGGCTGGCGGAGCGCTTGCCGGAGTACATGGTGCCGGGCGCATGGCAGACGCTGAGGGCCTTGCCGTTGACGCGCAACGGCAAGGTGGACCGCAGTGCGCTACCGGCGATCGAAGCGCGCGGCAGTGGCCGCGCCTACCGTGCGCCGACCAATGCGGTAGAAGCGCAACTGACGGAGGTCTGGCAACACGTGCTGGGCGTCGCCCAGGTCGGGATCGACGACAATTTCTTCGAGCTCGGTGGCGATTCGATCATCGCCATCCAGATCGCCGCACGCGCCAACCGCCTGGGTTTTGCATTGCAGCCCAAGCGCATCTTCCAGGCACAGACCATTGCTGTGATCGCCATGGGACTGGAAGCGAGCGCACCGGCTGCGGCGACATCGCATGCGCCGGCCCACGGGCGCATGGCGCTGCTGCCGAGTCAGGCGCGCTTTTTCGCGCTGCATCCCGAAGGCCTGGACCATTACAATCAGGCCGTTTATCTGCGCAGCGGCGCGGCTTTGCGCTGGCCGGCGCTACGCGGCGCGCTCGCGGCGGTGCATGCACGCCACGACGGCCTGAACTCGTGCTTCGCGCGCGACGATCAGGGCAACTGGTGGCAGGACATCAGTACCGAGGCCGCGCCGCCGGCGCCATTGCTGGTCGACCTGTCCGCATTGCCGGCGCAACGGCGCGAGGCAGCGCGCGAAGCCGCCGCCGCCGCCGCACAGGCTTCGCTGAGCGTGAGCGGCGGCGTGCTCAGCCGTTTGCTGGTGTTCGTCGAAACGACGCATCCGGGATCGATGCGGCTGCTGTGGCTGTTCCACCATCTGCTGGTGGACGGGGTGTCCTGGAGGATCTTGCTGGAAGATATCAATATCGCCTATTCGCAGATCTGCGCCGGTCGCGCGCCCGCCCTGGGCGAGAAGAGTTCGCCGCTGGCATCGTGGTCGCAGGCCGTGTTACGGCACGCACACGCAGCGCATGCACGCGGGGAGGTCGAATGGTGGGAGTCGGTCGCCGGGCCACGCGCAGCGCAGTCCGCCTCGCGCACTACGGGCAGCATCGACACCGTGTCGATCGAGCTCGACGCCAGCACCACCGACATCATCCTCAAGACCCTGCCGCGCGCGTTCGGTACCGAAGTCAACGACGCCCTGCTGACCGCGCTGGCACTAGCCTTCCAACGCTGGAACGGCAGCGACCGGTTGCTGGTGGAACTGGAGGGTCACGGCCGCGAGGCGATCGATCCTGGCCTGGACACCACTGCCACGGTAGGCTGGTTCACCTCGCGCTATCCGGTGCTGCTTCCGGCCGCGACCGCGGTCGCCCCTGGACGCCTGCTGGCTGGCGTGAAGGAGACGCTGCGTGCCACGCCGGAACACGGCATCGGTTACGGCGCGCTGCGCTACGGCAGCACCGACGCCACGGTACGTGCGCGCATGCGGGCGCTGGCCGAAGCTGAGGTCAGTTTCAACTACATGGGCCAGTTCGGGCGTAGCGCCGAGCGGACCGACGTCGCCTTCGATGTGCTGCCTGAGAAGGTCGCGAACCTGCACGGCGCCACTGCTCGCCGCACTCAGCCGCTGGCCATCACCGGCACCGTGGCCGAAGGCCGGATGGCGTTGCAGATCTCCGTCGACCAGGGGTATTGCAGCCGCAGTGAGGCCGAGCGTCTGGGTGCGCTGCTGCTGCAGGCGCTGAGCGAACTGGCCCAGGTCGCAGTGGCAGGCGCGCATCCAGGATGCACCCCCTCCGACTATCCTGGCTGTGAACTGGACCAGGACGGACTGGAGCGGCTCCTCGCCGATTGCGGCGGGCGCGAGCGGATCGAGTCGATCCATCCGGTCTCGCCGCTGCAGCACGGCATGCTGTTCGAAACCCAATTGCGGCCAGGCACTGGCGTGAACATGCTGCAGCTCGATCTCGCGGTCAGCGGCGAGCTCGACCCGGCGGCGATGCGCCAGGCCTGGAATGACGTGGCCGCGCGCCACCCGATCTTGCGCACCGTGTTCCATGGTCTGGACAGCGAACAGCCACGGCAGCTGGCGATGCTGGGCGCGCCAGTGGCCTGGGACGAGCACGATCTGCGTGAATTCGACGACCGGGAACGCACCCGCCGCGGCGATGCGCTGATGGCCAGAGACCGCACCGCCATGATCGATCTGGGGCGTCAGGTAGCGTCGCGGGTGCGTCTGCTGCGCCTGGGCGAGGACGCGTACCGCATGCTGTGGACCCGTCATCACGCTCTGGTGGATGGCTGGTCGAGCGCGATCGTGTTGCGCGAACTGATGCAGGCCTATGCCCAGCGCAGCCAGGCAGAAGCGCCGGCCCTGCCGGCGGCGCGCTCCTACGGCAGCTACATTCGCTGGATGCGCGACCGGCAGCGTAATGGCGATGCCGCACCCTACTGGCGCGATTACCTGCGCGACGTGACCCGGCCGACCCGTGCCGGCGCGCGCGCCGACTGGCATCGCATGCTGTCGCACGAGACCGCCGCCGAGTACCAGACGACCGTGCCGGCGGACCTGGTCGAGGCCATGCGCGATTTCGCCCGCCGCGAGCAACTCACCGCGGGCTGCGTCTACCAGGCCGCGTGGGGCGTGGCGCTTGCCGCGCAAGAGGGGCGCGATGATGTCGTCTACGGCACCGTCGCCTCCGGTCGCCCGGCCGAGCTGGATGGGGTGGAGACCATCGTCGGTCCGCTGATCAACACCTTGCCGCTGCGCTTGCGGCCACCGCGTGGGCAGGCCAGCGTGCCGTGGTTGCGCGAGATCCAGGCGCGCCTTCTGGAACACGAGAGCAACAGCCACTTGCCGCTGGCGCAGATCCAGAAACATAGCGGCGTGGCCGGCGGCGAGCCGCTGTTCGCTTCGCTGCTGGTCGTACAGAATTTCATCACCGACACCCAGCGCCGCGACATCGAGCGTGACCGCAAGCGCCTGGGCGTGGAACTGGAGCCGGCGCCCACCGCGTACAAGATCAGCTATCCGTTGACCGCGTTCGTGGCGCTAGCCGGCGAGCATTCGTTGCGGCTGTGCTACGACCCGGGCCAGTTCGACGCCGATACCGTGGCCGCCATCGCCGCCGACGTGCTCGCTGCGCTGGCGCAGCTGGTGCAGGGGGAGGTGCCGGCGGCGCCGGCACGCGAGCCCGACGCGGGCGCGCAGGCGATGTACTTCCACCATATCGGGGTCGCCTGCGCCGACATCGCCGCCGGTGTGGCCTTCGTGCGGTCGCAGTTCCGGGTCGAAACAGTCGGCGACACCGTATACGATCCGCTGCAGGACGCGAGCCTGTGCCTGATCCAGGTCGCGGGCGGAATGCGCATCGAGCTGGTATCCGGGCCCCAGGTGGCTGGACTGCTGGCGCGTGGCATCACCCTGTACCACACCTGCTATGAGGTCGATGACCTCGAAGCGGCGCTGGCTGGTACATTGGCCAACGGCGGCACCTTGGTGGCCGAGCCGAAGCCGGCGATATTGTTCGATCAGCGCCGTGTCGCGTTCGTGCAGACCCCCATTGGCCTGCTGGAATTGCTGGAACGGCATGCAGCCGTGGCTGTGTCGGAATCGGGGTTCGAGCCCGGATCCACGGTACTCGCTGCAACCGCCGCCGCGCCCGAACGCGAACTGGTAGTGGCCGGCACGTTCACGGTTGCTCCGATGCATGAGGCCCTGGCGCATTTCGCCCAATGGTCCGGCCTGCCGGTGCGGGTGGAGATGGCGCCGTATGCGCAGTTGTTCCAGCAGTTGGTCGACACCCACAGCGTGATGCGCCGCAACGCGCAAGGCGCCAATCTGCTGGTTGTGCGGCTGGAAGACTGGCTTGGCAGCGCGGTGCAGCCGGACCTGGCCGCGCTCGAACGCAATGTGGCCCAGTTTTGTGAGGTGCTTGGCGCTGCCGCTTCCGGCAGCGCCGTGCCGTATCTGTTGCTGATCGCACCAGCCTCGCCGCGGCTGAACGAGGATGCCGAACTGGCGGCGGCCTGCCGTCGCGAACAGCAGCGCCTGATCGAGCTGGCGGAGCAATGGCCGGCAGTGCAGGTCGTCGAAGGCGACAAGGTGCTGGACAGCTTCGGCTTGCGCGGTTGGTTCGACGAGGACAGCGAACGGCTGGCGCATCTGCCCTACAGCGCAGATGCGATGACCGCGCTGGCCGTCGGCGCGGTGCGCGCCTGGCACGGTCTGCAGCGTGCGCCGGTGAAGGTGCTGGTTGCCGATTGCGATCAGACCTTGTGGGGCGGCGTTTGCGCCGAGGTCGGTGCCGCAGGCGTGTCGCTGTCGCCGGTGCGGCTGGCGCTGCAGGACCTGCTGGTGAGCCTGCACGACGCTGGCGTGCTGCTCTGCCTGTGCAGCCGCAACGTCGAGAGTGACGTGATGGCAGTGTTCGACGGCCGCAGCGAAATGCGGCTGAAGCGCGAACATTTGACCGCATGGCGCATCAACTGGCGTTCAAAGCCCGACAACCTGCGCGAATTGGCTGCCGAACTCGGCCTTGGCCTGGACAGTTTCGTGTTCCTCGACGACGACCCGGTCCAATGTGCGCAGATGCGCAGCGCCTGCCCACAGGTGTTGACGCTGGAAGTACCCGAGGACGAAGCCGCGATCATGCCGTTGCTGCGTCAGGTATGGGCGTTGGACGTACGCGTTGGCGGCGAGGAAAGTCGCAGACGTGGGCAGATGTATCGGCAGAACCGTTTACGCACCATCGCTGCATCCGATGCGCCGAGCCTGGCGGGCTTCATCGCGTCGCTTGAGTTGGTGATCGGCATCGACCCGGTGGGCGAACGCGAGCTCGCCCGTGTGTCCGAGCTGACCGTGCGCACAAATCAGTTCAACCTCAATGGCCGGCGCCGGACCGAGGCCGAGCTCGCCCGCGAACTGCGTGTCGGCGGATTGGACGGCTTCTGTGTCCGCCTGCGCGACCGCTTCGGCGACTACGGTCTCATCGGCGTGATGCTGTACCGCCGCGTCGCAGATGCGTTGCATGTCGATACCTTCCTGTTGAGCTGCCGCGCGCTCGGACGCGGCGTCGAGCACGCTATGCTGCGCGAGTTGGGCAGGCGCGCGCTCGCATCGGGATGCGGTTCGCTTGAACTGACGTTGGTCGCGAGCGAACGCAATGCGCCGGCGCGCGATTTTCTGGCAGCCGCCTTCGGCGGCTACGCTGCCGATGCAGCCGGCACGCCATATATCGTGCCGGCGCACGCGGCGGCAGCGCTGGAGTGGGAGATCGGGCAGGCGCATGCGGTCGAAGCCGATACCGGTACGTTGGTCGATCCGGAACCCGATGCAACGACGGCCGCGAGCGCCGACGGCCGGGTCGAATCGACGATGTCATCGGCCGTGGCCCGCGTACCCTATGAAGCCATGGCGCGAGCGCTTGTCGATCTCAGTGGCGTCACCACTGCCCTGCAACTGGCCGCATTGCCGGCGGGCCGCACGTTGCGCCAGTACGAACCGCCGCGAGGTTCGATCGAACACAGACTTTGCACGCTCTACGGCGAACTGCTGGGCGTTGGTCGGGTAGGCATCAAGGACCACTTCTTCGAACTGGGCGGGCATTCGCTGCTGGCGACCCGGCTGGTGGCCGCATGCCAGCGCGAATTCGGCGTCGAGCTGCCGCTTGCGCGGATCTTCGAGGCGCCGGTGGTGGAAGATTTCGCCAACTTGCTGCAGGCCCTGCAGTGGGCGCAGTTGTCGGCCGAGGGATCGGGCGAGGCATTGGACGAAGCGATGGACGAAGGGGCGGTATGAAGTCTGCATTGGCATTGTTGGCGGAATTTCAAGCACTGGACATCCGGTTGTGGGTCGACCGGGAGCAACTGCGCTACCGCGCGCCAGAGGGGCGGATGACGCCGGATTTGCTCGACCGCCTGCGTGCGCACAAGGCCAATTTGATTCGGTGCCTGTCCGCGCCTGCCGACTCCTCACGCGAGCAACCCCTGCTGCGTCGCGCCGCTGCCGATACGCCACTGCGGATGTCCTACGCCCAGGAGCGGCTATGGTTCCTGGACAAGCTCGCTGGCGGATCGCCGCACTACAACATGCTGTTCGGCATGCGCCTGCGTGGCGTCCTCGATGCGCAGGCGGTGCAGGCTGCGGTGATGGCCATCGTCGAGCGTCATCACGTGCTCAGGACCCGTTATCCGGAGATCGATGGCACGGTGACGCCGGAACTGCGGCCGTCCGCGGAACTGGCATTCTCGTTGGAGCGTGCGGCCGGCGCCGATCCCGAGCGTTTGCTGGCCGAAGAGGCGGCATATCGTTTCGATCTGGCCGCGGCCAGTCCGCTGCGGGTGCGTCTGCTGAACCTGGACGAGCACGACCATGTCTTGCTGATCAACATGCACCACATCCTTTCGGATGGTTGGTCGCTTGGCGTGTTCGCCCGCGAGTTCGCCCATGGTTACGCCGCCCACAGCCGGGGCATGGCCCAGCGCGGCATCGACGAGGCGGCGCTGCAGTACAGCGATTACGCGCATTGGCAGCGCGACACCTTGCACCAGGAGGCGTTCGCGCGTCAGTTGGACTACTGGCGCCTGCGCCTGAACGACTTGCCCGAATTGCTGGAGTTGCCGCTCGACCATCCACGTCCTCCCGTGCTCGGCAACCAGGGTGGATCGGTACGATTCGAGGTTCCCGCTGCACTGGCGGAGCGCCTGCGCACGGTGGCGCTGGTCGAGGGCGCGACGCCATTCATGTGCCAGCTTGCCGCATTCCAGGCGCTGCTGGCGCGGTGGTCGGGCCAGGACGATATCGCCGTAGGTTCGGCGATGTCCGGCCGCACTCACGAGGCGCTGCACGGGCTGATCGGGCTCTTTGTCAATACCATCGTGCTGCGTAGTCGGGTCGCCGGCACACACACCTTCCGCGAGCTGCTGCGCGAGGTCAAACAGACCGTGCTCGATGCGCAAACCTATCAGGACGTACCCTTCGAGCAAATAGTCGACGCGCTGAAGGTCCAGCGCTCGCTGAGCCATACACCGTTGTTCCAGACCATGTTCCTGTTCGGCCGTGGCCAGTCCGACAAGGCGCCGTCGTGGCCGGGCATGGAGGTCTCGCAGATCCAGCGTCAGGCCAATACAGCCAAGTTCGATCTGACCCTGTCGCTGGACGAAAGTGTCCACGGGTTAAGCGGTGTGTTCGAATACAACGCACAGCTGTTCGATGCCAGCACCATAGAGCGTTTGTCGCAGCTGTTTCTGCAATTGCTTTACGCAGTGGTGGATGCGCCGGATGGCCCGCTGTCGGAGGTGGATCTGCTGGGCGAGGCAGGGCGATCGCAACTGCTCGGCTATGGGCGTGGCGAACCGGCGCGGACGCAAGACCCGCGGCCATTGCATGCGATCGTGGCGGCGCATGCGCTGGCCAAACCGGATGCGGTGGCGCTGTCCGACCGCGGTGGCCAGTTGAG
>NZ_JAFIWB010000053.1 GCF_017163705.1 Xanthomonas bonasiae | reverse complement strand
TGCACTGTAGGAGCGGCTTCAGCCGCGACCGCTCGCGCAACCGGAAGACCCATCGCCGCGTTCGTCGCAACCGAAATTGCCCCACAAAGGCTTCCCAAGCGCAGCTGAGCTACGAGGTCTTTGCGGAAGGGACTTCAGTCCCGACTGCATGTTCAGTTCGGAACGTCCACCGCTTCGCTCGTCGCGGCTGAAGCCGCTCCTACACCAGCTTGCGGATCGCCGGCCGGATGCACTGTAGGAGCGGCTTCAGCCGCGACCGCTCGCGCAACCGGAAGACCCATCGCCGCGTTCGTCGCAACCGAAATCGCCGCCACAAAGGCTTCCCAAGCGCAGCCGAGCGGCGAGGCCTTTTGTGGGAGGGACTTCAGTCCCGACTGCATGTCAGTTCGGAACATCCATCGCTTCGCTCGTCGCGGCTGAAGCCACTCCTGCACGATGCGTGTGGATGCGCATCGGGACAACGCCGCCCGCTACGCCGCGCGCTGCCCCTCCACGCGTCGGTCCAGTTCCTTCCAGTCCACCACCAGCGCGCAGCCGCGGGCGGCGGCATTGCGGCTCCAGTCGCGCAGCAGCTCCAGGCAGGCATGGTCGACGTGATGCAGCCGCGCCACGTCCAGATGCAGCTCGGTGTTGGGCGGCAACCGCTCGAGGGTGCGCGCCATCGTCGGCACGCGCAGGAAGGTCGCCGAACCCTCCAGCGACAGGCGCAGCTTGCCGGCTCCGGCCCCTGCCGCAGCGCTGCCATCGGCGTCCTCGTGCGCATGCACGCCGACCTTCAGCCGCGACTGCTGCAGCGCCAGCCGTAACAACGACAAGGCGAAACCGATCAGTACGCCGGTGAGCAGGTCGGTGGCGACGATGGCGAAGGTGGTCGCCAGGTAGATCGCGGCGGTGCCGCGGCCGTAGGCGGCCAGGTCGCGCACCTGCCCGAGCTTGACCATCTTCAGCCCGGTATAGACCAGGATGCCGGCCAGGCACGCCACCGGGGTCATCCGCAGCAGCCAAGGCAGCAGCAGCGCGAACACCAGCAGCCAGCCGGCGTGCAGGATGGTGGACATGCGCGTGGCGGCACCGGCCTGCACGTTGGCCGCGCTGCGCACGATCACCCCGGTCATCGGCAACGCGCCGAGAAAGCCGCACAGCATGTTGCCCACGCCCTGCGCGGCGAGTTCGCGATCGTAGTGGGTGCGCGGGCCGTCGTGCATGCGGTCCACCGCCGCCGCCGACAACAAGGTCTCGGCGCTGGCGATGAAGGCGAAGGTGAAGGCCGACAGCAGCAGCGTCGCATCGAACACGCCGAGCATCTCGGCCAGGGTCGGGGTCTGGATCGCCGAGAACAGATTGGCCGGCACGTCGACCTTGCGCACGTCCAGGCCCTGCAGCTGCACCAGCGCGGTCATCGCCACCACCGCCAGCAACGCGCCGGGCACGAAGCGCAGCGGCTGCGGACGCAGCCGCTCCCAGGCCAGCATGATCGCGATGGTGCCCAGGCCGACCAACAGCGCGGCGCGGCCCACGCCCGTATCCAGCGCCTGCCACAGCACCGCCGGCAACGCGGCGAAATTCTCCAGCCCGCGCGCCTTCGGCGCCGCATCCATCAGCACGTGCGATTGCGAGGCGACGATCAGGATGCCGATGCCCGAGAGCATGCCGGCGACCACCGCCGGCGAGGTCATGCGGAACCACACGCCGGCCCGGCACAACCCGGCGATCAACTGGATCGCGCCGGCCAGCAGGATCACCGGCCCCAATGCGGCCACGCCATGCTGGCGCACGAGTTCGAACACCAGTACCGCCAGGCCGGCGGCCGGGCCGCTGACCTGCAGCGGCGAGCCGGCGATCATGCCGACCACCAGGCCGCCGACGATGCCGGTGATCAGGCCCGCGGCCGGCGGCATGCCCGAGGCGATGGCGATGCCCATGCACAGCGGCAGCGCGACCAGGAACACCACCACCGAGGCCAGCAGGTCGCGGCCGAACGCGCCGTTGCGCAGGTAGCCGGCGAGCGCGGAGGCGCCGGCGCGGGAGGGTTCTGTCATGGTTCGCATGGTCGACTCCTTCAGACCGCGACGTTGCGCAGGACCGGCACCAGGCGCGGGCGCGGGGTGGCTTCGGGCGCGCGCTTGCCCTCTTCCGGCAGCAGCGGCACGAAGCGGCCCTGCTCGGCATCGAAGGCGCGGATCTCGCCGTGGGCGATGTCGTAGATCCAGCCATGGATGCGCAGCGCGCCGCGTGCCAGCCGCGCCGCCACCACCGGCTGGGTGCGCAGGTGGTCCAGCTGCGACACCACGTTCTCCTCGGTCAGGCAGTGCAGCGCGTCCTCGGGGTGCCCGGCGTGGTCGTGCTGCGCGGCGACCTGGCGCGCGCTGTCGGTGTGCTTGAGCCAGGCGGCCACGTTCGGCACGTCCCGCAACGCGTCGGGGTTGAGTACCGCCTTCATCGCGCCGCAGTCGGTGTGGCCGCAGACCACGATGTGTTTCACCTGCAGCACCGCCACCGCGTATTCGATCGCCGCGACCACGCCGCTGACGTGCTGCGAGTACGGCGGCACCACGTTGCCGATATTGCGGTAGACGAACAGTTCGCCGGGCTGCGCGGCGAACATCAGTTCCGGCATCACCCGCGAATCGGCGCAGGTGATGAACAGCGTGTGCGGGGTCTGGCCGCCGGCCAGTTGCCGGAACAGGCCGCGCTGGCGCGGGTAGACCTCCTTGCGGAAGTGGCGGAAACCATTGAGCAGACTTTCCATGGGGGAACCTCGGGACAAGGGAAAGGCGTCGCCGCGGCGGATGCCGCAGAACGGGGGACGGACAGCGAGGGCCGCGCCGTGGACGCACTGCACGAGTAGGCAGGTGCTGGCGGGCGGGTGGAAGTCGGAGCGGCGATCGACCTCGACGCGGCCGGCGGCCGAGCGGGATCGGATCCGCTGGCTCAGGCGCTGGGAGGTCGCAGACGCGGCCGCGGATGGGTGCCGGCGCCGTGCCGCGCCGCCGGCTCGGGCCAGATCGGCGCGATGCGTGCCGGCCGCCATGGCGCGGCCGGCAGCACCGGCGTGTCGTCGTACGCAAGCTGATCGGCGCTGCTGCGCGATGCATCCTGCGCGTCCGCCACCTGCACTTCCGGCGCAGCCGCCTGGCCGCTGTCGGTCGGCGCCGGCGCCAGCGCCGTCGGCGCCGGGCGCAACGCCGGCATCAGCGCCAGCAGCGCGATCAGCAACAGTGCGGCGAGCATCGGCATCCGTTTGCGGGCATGCGAGTTCATGTCTCCACGCTACCCAGCGGGTCCGCGACCGACAAGTGGTGCAGCGCACAAAAGAGCCAATCGATGGCGCGCTGGCGAGACGATGCCGCGCTTTGTGATGTCCGTCGTCCGCCACACCCGCATGCGGCATTTCATCTGCGCGCCATCGGAACGCAACATGGCGCGCGTCCAATGGCGCAGATAACGCAGTGGCGTGCGCCGGCGTGCACGCCCGGTGTACGTTAAGTGTCACATTTACGCAATCTTCACATATTAGCCTGCGCGCATCTTCCACCGCCCAGGCAACCCATGAAACTGTCTCGCACCCTTCTCTCGGCAGCCGTGCTCGCTGCGATGTTCGCGCCTGCCGCCCACGCCGAAATCGCCATCGACGTGATCGGCGGCTCGGAAATCTCCTTCGAAGGCCTGGTCCAGGCCGACGGCAACTGGTACGACAACGACGTCCAGGACCTCAACGGCACCACCGGCAACAACGGCAAGAACTCCGAGTTCGGCATCCGCCGCGCCGAGCTGGTCGCCAAGGGCAAGGGCCCGGGCAACTACGAGTGGGTCGTCGGCTACGACGCCAGCACCCTGCGCGAGTCGGCCAACAACGGCACCACCGTGCGCAGCACCGGCAAGTTCCTGGACAACAACATCAAGTACAAGTTCGGCGGCAACGCCAACAACTTCCTGCAGGTCGGCCAGTACAAGCAGCCCAACAGCCTGGAAGAACTGTCCAGCACCAAGAACAACGACTTCATCTCCAAGGCCTCGGTCACCAACACCTACGCGGTGTCGCGTCGCCTCGGCGGCGCGGTCGGTTTCGGCGACAACAACTGGAGCGTGGTCGGCAGCGTGTTCGGCCGCGAGCTGACCCGCAACCTGGCGCACGGCAGCGGCTACGGCGCGCGCGGCACCTTCGCGCCGATCAACGAGGCGGGCAACATCCTGCACTTCGGCCTGAGCTACGTGAACTACGACACCGACGCCGACACGCTGCGCCTGCGCGCGCGTCCGGACGCCGACCTGGCCTCGGTGCGCCTGGTCGACAGCGGCAACCTGACCAACACCGACCGCATCGGCGTGATCGGCGGCGAAGCGATGTGGGTCACCGGCCCGTTCAAGACCCAGGCCGAGTACTACAACGCCAAGGTCGAGCGCTACGGCTCCAGCGACAACTACAGCAGCGACGGCTGGTACCTCAGCGGCGTGTGGAACATCACCGGCGAGACCTGGGGCTACAAGGCCGGCGTGCCGACCACCCCGCTGCCGAACGAACCGGCCAGCGGCATGTGGCAGCTGGGCGTGCGTTACGACAGCATCGACCTGAACGACGGCGACCTGATCGCGCGTCCGGTCGGCGCACCGCTGGTCGACGGCGTGCTCGGCGGCAAGATGAGCACCTGGACGGTCGGCGCCAACTGGTACTGGCGCTCCAACTTCAAGCTGGCGCTGAACTACGTGATGGTGGACAGCAGCAAGTACAGCAGCACCACCCGCGGCAACGTCAGCGACAAGCCGAACATCCTCGAAGCGCGCGCGCAGTTCTACTGGTAATCGCCGCGGCCCGATGCCGCGCGCGGCGCATGCCGTGCGCGGCATCGGCGCCGTGCTCGTCGCAGCGTCATGTTTCCGTCATGTAGCAGCCCCGGCACCGTCATCGAACGGTTATGTAATGACCGCATGCGGTGCCCCGCATACCACCCTCCAGGAGCTTCCTCCGTGATCCTCTCGCTCAAATCCCGCGTCGCGACTGCTGTCGTCGCCGCGTCGTTCGTGTTCGCCGCCAATGCCGCCGATGTCACCGGCGCGGGCGCCTCGTTCATCTATCCGGTCATGTCCAAGTGGTCGGCCGACTACAACGCCGCGACCGGCAAGAAGGTCAACTACCAGTCGATCGGTTCCGGCGGCGGTATCGCCCAGATCAAGGCCGCCACGGTCGACTTCGGTTCTTCCGATGCGCCGCTGAAGCCGGACGACCTGGCCGCATCCGGCCTGGCCCAGTTCCCGTCGGTGATCGGCGGCGTGGTGCCGGTGGTCAACGTGCAGGGCGTCGCCCCGGGCGCGCTGAAGCTGGACGGCAAGACCCTAGCCGACATCTTCCTGGGCAAGGTCAAGACCTGGAACGACCCGGCGATCGTCGCCCTGAATCCGGGCGTGAAGCTGCCCGACGGCAAGATCACCGTGGTGCATCGCTCCGACGGTTCGGGCACCAGCTTCAACTTCACCAACTACCTGTCCAAGGTCAACCCGGACTGGAAGAGCAAGGTCGGCGAAGGCACCGCGGTGCAGTGGCCGGTCGGCATCGGCGGCAAGGGCAACGAAGGCGTCGCCGCCTACGTCAAGCAGATCAAGGGCGGCATCGGCTACGTCGAGCTCTCCTACGCGCTGCAGAACAAGATGTCCTACACCGCGATGAAGAACGCCGCCGGCAAGTTCGTGCAGCCCAGCGACGAGAGCTTCGCCGCCGCTGCCGCCAGCGCCGACTGGGCCAGCGCCAAGGACTTCTACCTGGTGATGACCAACGCCCCGGGCGAGGCGTCGTGGCCGATCACCGCGACCAACTTCATCCTGGTCCACAAGCAGCCGAAGAACCCGGCCAGCGCCAAGGCCACCAAGGACTTCTTCAAGTGGGTCTACGCCAACGGCGACGCCCAGGCCAAGCAGCTGGACTACGTGCCGCTGCCGGACGCGCTGGTCAAGCAGATCGACGCGTACTGGAGCGCCAACCTGAAGTATTGATCGGCTCTCTCTCTCCGCCGATCGCTACCCGGACGCGGACCCCTCACGGGGTCCGCGTTTTTTGTTCCTTCTCCCTCCGAGACCATGCCCCTTCTCCCCTCGGACCATGACCCTTTTCGGGGGAAGGTGCCCGAAGGGCGGATGAGGGCAGGCGTGAAGCGGTGTCTGAAGAGGACGCGGAGCAGCGCCTGATATCGCAGGACGCACCAGAGACGACCAGAGACCGGAGGACGCGAGCACCAGCGCAGCGAGTCCGCCCATCTGCGCGTGGCTTCGCCCGTCCCCTTCCCCCCCGGCCCCGCTCGCGACGGCAGAAGGGAGCGAAGCTGCTGTTTTCCTTGACCAATTTCACGCACGGGCAGCTACGTCATGAGGCTGTAACAAAAACATCATTTCATAGCGAACATCCGCCGGACCTTCCGGCCCTCTTCGCTACGGAGTGACCCCATGAAATTGCAGCCGGCACGCTTTGCCGTCCTGTCCCTGGCCCTCGCCTTCGCCGTCACTGCCTGCCAGCCGGGCAATGGCGACAAGCCGCAGGGTGCCGCCGATGCGGCAGGTGGTGCGCCCGCAGCCGCTCCGGCCGACGGCGCCAAGACCGCCGCGGAAATCTCCGGCGCCGGCGCCTCCTTCATCTATCCGCTGGTGTCCAAGTGGTCGGCCGACTACCACACCGCCACCGGCAACAAGATCAACTACCAGTCGATCGGCTCCGGCGGCGGCATCGCCCAGATCAAGGCCGGCACCGTCGATTTCGGTTCCTCCGACAAGCCGCTGGACAGCGCCGAGCTGGCCGCGGCCGGCCTCGGCCAGTTCCCCTCGGCGATCGGGGGGGTCGTGCCGGTGGTCAACCTGGACGGCATGGAAGCGGGCAAGCTGAAGCTGACCGGCAGCGTGCTGGCGGACATCTTCCTCGGCAAGGTCACCACCTGGAACGATCCGGCGATCGTCGCGCTGAACCCGGGCACCACCCTGCCCAGCACCAAGATCAACCTGGTGCACCGCTCCGACGGTTCGGGCACCAGCTTCAACTTCACCAACTACCTGTCCAAGGTCAGCCCGGACTGGAAGAGCAAGGTCGGCGAAGGCACCTCGGTGCAGTGGCCGGGCGGCGTCGGCGGCAAGGGCAACGAAGGCGTGGCCTCGTACGTGCAGCAGATCAAGGGCTCGATCGGCTACGTCGAACTGGCCTACGCGCTGCAGAACAAGATGCCGTACGCCTCGCTGCAGAATGCGGCCGGCAACTGGGTCCAGCCCAACGCCGAAAGCTTCGCCGCGGCGGCCGCGTCGGCCGACTGGGCCAACGCCAAGGACTTCAACCTGGTCATCACCAACGCCGCCGGCGCGCAGGCGTGGCCGATCACCGCCACCAACTTCATGCTGATGCACAAGCAGCCCAAGGATGCGGCGCGCAGCAAGGCGACCCTGGAGTTCTTCAAGTGGGCGTTCGAGAAGGGCCAGCCGCAGGCCAACGAACTGCACTACGTGCCGCTGCCGCCGGAGCTGGTGCAGCAGATCGAGGCGTACTGGGCCAAAGAGTTCAAGTAAGCGCCACTCCGCTTCCGCCCTCGCCGGCGGAAGCATGTGCGCGGCGGCGTGACGCGCCGCGCATGTGAACCGCGCCCGGCATTGCTGCAGGCAGCGCCGGGCGCCGCATCGGTACGACGTAGTCCGGACTTTCGGGTTCCCGCTCGCGCGGGAGCGACGCAGCCACCCACCGCGCGCGGCCATCGCCGCCGCGGCAACGATCGGACCGCGCCACCGCGCGCTCCGGCAAACACCGAGCCCATGAACGCCACTGTCATTCCCGAAGCGATACCGGCGCCCAGCGGACGCGACCTGCGCGACGCCCGTGCCGACCGTCTGTTCCGCTGGACGCTCACCGCCACCGTCGTCTTCGTCCTCATCGCCCTGGCCAGCGCTGCGCTGTCGATGCTGTGGGGCGGCCGCCATGCCTTGCAGATGCAGGGCCTGAGCTTCTTCTACTCCAGCGAATGGAATCCGGTCGAGAACAAGTACGGCGCGCTGGCGCCGATCTACGGCACCCTG
>NZ_JAFIWB010000052.1 GCF_017163705.1 Xanthomonas bonasiae | reverse complement strand
TGATCATCGCAAGGCCTCGGCTGTCTTCTCAGACCATATGATGCCAAAGCAGGCAGGTTTTTAGAGGTGCCCTGAAGTCGCTCCCACAACACTCCGCCGACTGACAACACTCCGCAGATTGGCCGATTGCAGATGCCCGCGTCGAAAACGCGCTAGATGTCGAACAACGCGCGCTGCGGGTCCGGCGGCGGCAGCTCGGCGTACAGGCGTTGCAGCTCCTCGCGGCGCGCGCGCAGCGGATCGTGCATCAGGAAGCCGGCCAGGCGCGCGTGCCAGGCCGGCCAGCGCGTGGCCAGCGCATCCATGTCGCCGTCGGCGGCGCGGCCTTCGCCGCTGCGCGCCACGTAGGCTGTTTCGCACAGCACGTTGCGCCAGCCGAGTCCGGCCATGCGCAACGACAGGTCGATCAGCGCCGCGTACCAGGAACCGTAACTGCTCGCGTCCAGGCCGCCGGCGCGCTGCCGCGCCGCGCCGCGCAGGGCCACCGCGTGGCACACCGCCGACGGCAGTTCCGGATGCTCCGGCGGCAGCGCCGCGCAGGCGCGGGCCAGGCGTTCGCCATCGTCGGGCAGCGGATTGATCTCGCCCAGCCGCGGCCAGGCGCAGGCTTCGCCGGCATTGCTCCACGGCGTGGCGCTGGCGATGGCCGCATCGCGCGCCAGGCACGCGCCCAGGTGCTGCAGCCAGCCGGGCAGCGGCTGCGCGTCCGCGGCCAGCACCACCACGTCGGCGGCGCCGCAAGCGCGCAGCATCTCGTCCAGATGCGCGACCTCGCCGAGCATGCGCGGACGCCGGGTGTAGTCCGCCTGCAGGCGGGTATGCGCCAGCCAGGCCTCGACCACGCGCTGCCCGCGCGGCCCGGCCTGCGCGTCGTCGGCCAGCCACACCCGGGTACCGGCCGGGGTATGCGCCTCCAGCGCGCCCAGGCATGCGTCCAGCGCGGCGTCGTCGACGCCGACCGGCAGCAGCACGATGGGCAGGGTCACCTGCGCTTACTTCTTGCCCGAAGCCGGCAGCGGCTGCATCACTTTGAACTTTTGCCCGTATTCGTCGGTGAGATTGCGCGCTTCCTGCGGGTTGCGCACGATGGTCGGGGTCAGCAGCACGATTACTTCGTTGCGGGTCTTGTCCTGCGTCTTCTGACCGAACAATGCTCCGACCACCGGCAGTTTGCTCAGGATCGGCACCCCGTTGCTGCCATCGCTGGTTCTGTCGCTGATCAGGCCGGCGAGCATGATGGTGTCGCCGCTCTGCACCGCCGCCTCGGTCTTGACCCGGCGCGTGTTGATGTCAACGTTGCAGGCCGAGCTGTTGGTCACGGTGGCGGTGCCCGAGGTGCACGCCGCCGGCCGCGTACTCGGCGTGCTGACTTCCTGCACGATGTCCAGGAACACCATGCCGTCCTTGGTCACCCGCGGGCGCACCTTCAGGATCACGCCAGTGTCGAGGTACTGCACCGACGAATAGCTGGTGTCGGTGCCGATGCCAGTGTTGATCGAAGTCGAGTTGATCGGGATGCGCGTGCCCACGTTGAGCGTGGCCTCGGCGTTGTTGCGCACGAACACCGACGGGGTCTGCAACAGTTTGACGTCGGTGACCTGGTCCAGGGCGGTGATCACCGCGGCAGCGTTCTTGCCGAGGAAGGTCCAGCCGAGACCGGTGCTTGTGACCTTGCCGGCGATATCGCCCCAGATGCTGCGTCCCGCGGCGCTGGGCAGGCCTGCGCCGCCTCCGATACCGATGTTAGTTGCATCGCTGGCGGCGCTCACCGCCTGCTCGAAGTACCAGTTCACGCCGTACTGCAATTGGCCGGTCAGGCTGACCTCGGCCACCTGCGCCTCGATGTGCACCTGCATCGGCATCACGTCGAGCTTCTCGACCACGTCGCGAATCGAGCGCCACGACTGCGGCGTGGCGCGCACCAGCAAGGTGTTGGTCTCCTCCACCGCCGACACGCCGACCTTGTCGCCCTGCACTTCCAGGGTCACGCTGCCGTTGCCGGAGGTGCGCGGCGACAGCTGCAGGCTGCCGTTGCCCAGCCCGCCGCTGCTGCTGCCGGACGAGGAACCGCCGCTGCTCGAGGACAGGCTGTCGCTGCTGCCGTTGAGGCTGCTGCCGCCGCCCAGGCTGCCGTCGCTGCTGCCGTTGAGGCCGCTACCGCCCATCTGGCTCAGCTGCGTGCCCGGCATCAGCGAGGCGTTGGAATCGCTGCGGTTGCCGCCGGCGCCGAACACTTCGGCCAGGCGGTCGGCCAGGTCCTTGGCCTTGATGTATTTCAGTTCGTAGGAGAACAGCCGGCTGCCGCCGCCGGCGCTGTCGATCCGGTCCAGCCACTCCTGGATCTGGTCCAGATAGCGCGCCTGCGGGGTGATCACCAGCACCGCGTTGGCGTTCTCCAGCGGCATGAAGCGGAACATGCCGGCGCTGGGCGTCTTGCTGTTTTCGCCGAACACCTTTTCCAGGTCGGCGGCGACCTGCTCGGCCTTGCCCGACTGGATCGGGAACACGCCCACCGACATGCCCGACAGCCAGTCCACGTCGAAGATCTGCACCGTGCGCAGGTAGTTCTCCAGTTCCGCGCGGGTGCCGCCGAGGGTGATGACGTTGCGCGAGCCGTCGATGCCGACGATCGCGTTCGGCCGCGCGTACGGCTCCAGCACCTTCTTCATCTCGCTGGCGGAGATGAACTTCAACGGCACCACGCGCACCTCGAAGCCGCGCGCGCTGGCCGGCGAGGCGGTGCTCGGCGCCACCGTGCCGGCCAGGGCCTGGTCGGCGGGCACGATGTTGTAGCGGCCGCCGCTGTAGACCATGCGTGCGTTGTTCCAGCCCAGCACCATCTCCAGCAGGTTCAGCGCCTGCGCCGGCGACACCGGCTTGGGCGTGGCCAGGGTCACGGTGCCCTGCACGCCCGGCGCGATCACGTAGTTCTGCCCGAGCATGTCGCCGAGGATCGCCTTGACCACCGCGTGCACCGACTCGCCTTCGAAGTTGAAGGTGGCGCTGCCGCTGCTGGCGTTGGCCAGCGACGGCGCCGGCGCGGCGGCGGCGCTGGAATTGATCATGCTGCCGCTGCCGCGGCGGATCACCGGGGCGACGCGGTCCGGCACGTCGTTGGGATCGGCCGTGCCCGTGGTTCCGTCGGTCGTGGTGCTGGTGCTGCCGGCGGCGCCGACGTTGGGATTGATCGCGGCGCCGCGGCGGACGTCCGGCGAGGGCGTGGTGGCGCAGCCGGCCACCAGGCCGATCGCGAGGAACAGGGAAAACAAGCGCGGCGTCATGCGATCACTCTTCAAGGGTTCTGGCCGGGGGTGGTGCCGTTCTGGCGCTGCTGCTGCAACTGCCGGCGGCGGGCTTCGATACGTTCGCGGATGGCTTGCAACTGTTCCGACGACGGCGCCGGCGCGGCCGCCGGTGCGCTCGGTGCCGGCGTTGTCGACGTCCCGTTGGCGCCCGCCTGCGGCGTGGTGGCGACGGGATTGACGGGGGCGTTGTTGACCACAGGCGCAGCCGCGGGCGGTGGCGGCCCCGGCAACGGCGGCATGCCCGGCGGCCGCGCGCCCTGGCCGAGCGCGGTCGGCGGCTGCCCGCCCTTGCCGTCGAACACCTGCAGGTCCAGGGTCTGGGTGCCGCTGCCGCCGCTGACCACCGCGCGGCGCGGTTCCAGCGACAGCAACCGCCAGCCCTTCACCGGGTCGCGCCCTTCCTGCAGGCGCAGCGATTCGCCCTGCTCGGTGGTCAGCGTGGCCATCTTGAAGCTGTCGGTGAGCAGCACGCCGGTCAGGCGCACGCTCGGCGCGGCGCCCTGGCCGTTGTCGGCGCTGAGGAAGAACGGATGCGGCCGGCGGTCTTCGGCGAACACCGGACGCGCGGCGATCTCGGCGTAGCGCGAATAATCGCCGAGGCGCTCGCCCGACGCCGCCGGCAAGCTCGGCAGGCGCTGGGTCATGCCCGGATCGTCGGGCAGCGGCACGATGCGCTGGCCCAGGCCGGCCAGGCCCAGCGCCCAGATCAGCAGCCCCCACAGCGCCAGCGTCGCCAGCCACACGGTGCGCAGGCCGATCGCTTCAATTCGCATGCGCGCCCTCCACTTGCTGCGGCGGCTGCGGCGTGGCCGCATCGCGCATGGCCGGCGGCGCTTGCGCGGGCGCCGGTTCGCTCGGCCCGGGGCCGGCCGGCGTGCCGGCGTCCATCGCCGGCGCGCCGGGTGGCGGCGGCGGCGGCATGCCTGGCGGCATGCCCGCGGCGGCGGGCGGCGGCGGCATCGCGTTGGGGCGCAGATAGCCGGCCAGTTCGAAGGCCACGTCCAGGCCGTTGCCGCTCTCGCCCGGCGACAGCTGGTAGCGCTGCGCCATCACGTTGAGGTTGTCCACGAACAGCGCCGGGGTGCCGCTCTCCAGCGCGTGCAGCACCGCGGCCAGTTCCGGCGTGCCGCAGCGCAGCCGCACCTGCACCGCGACGCGGGTGAAGCGGTCGCGGCGGTTGTCGGCGGCGAGCGGCGAACGGTTGCTGATCGCACAGCTGCGGTTGCCGGGGCTGGCGGTGGCCACCGCGCTTTCCAGGCGCTGCACCAGCCCGGCCGAAGCCAGCTCGGCCGAGGTCTCGCGCAGGAAACCCGGGCGCGCGGCCAGGTCGCGTTGCGCCTGCTGCAGCCGCTGCGCCACCTGCGGCGCCTGCTGCAACTGCATGCGCACGCGCAGTTCGCGCTGGCGCAATTCCTGGATCTGCGCCTCGACCTCGCGCATCGGCACCGTCCACCACGGATGCACCAGCAGCAGATAGGCCAGCGCCAGCGCCGCCAGCAGCAGGCCCAGCGCCAGCCAGCGGTCGCGCTTATCGACCTGCACCGGCATTGGCGGCCTCCTTGCGCTTGGTCCCGGCCAGTTCGGCGGTGAGGGTGAAGCGGTCGCGGTGGCTGCCCGGATCGGCCTGCAGCACGCCGGTCAGCGATGGCGTGCGCCACAGCGGCGAGCCCTCCAGCCGGCCGACCAGCGAGGACGCCTCGCTGCTGAGGCCGATCAGCTGCAACTGGTCGCCCTCGACCGAGAATTTTTCCAGATAGGTGCCCTCGGGCAGGCGCTTGCTCAGTTCGTTCCAGATTTCCAGCGCGGTCGGGCGCTCGGCGCGCAGTTGGTCGAAGAAGGCCGCGCCTTCGACCAGATCGACCAGCTGCTGGCGCTGCGCGGCCACGCCGCGCGCGCGCTGCGCGCCGCTGTCCACTTGCGCGCGCAACTGCTCGAGCGCGTCGCGGCGGTTGTCCAGCAACTGCCAGCCGGCGGCGAACAGCGCCAGCAGCGCGGTGGCGGCGAGGATCGCGTTCCAGCGCCGCATCGGATCGGCGCGGCGATGGCGCTGCTCCGGCGGCAGCAGGTTCACGCCCAGCGGCGCGCCGTCGGCGCCAGCGACATCGACCCCGGCCAGAGTCGGGCGCAGCGCGCCGGCGCTGGCGTGCAGTTCGTCCAGCACGCGGCGCGGCGCCACCACCAGTTCGGCGTCCAGTTGCGCATCGTCGCGGCGCGCGCCAAGGCGCACGTCGTAGACCACCTGGTCGGCCTGGAACGGCGTCTGCCGGTCGATCTCGAACCGGACCACGTCGCGCAGGTGGTCGGCGGCCGCGGCCGGCAGGCGCAGCGTGCGCTGCAGCGCGGACTGCGCCGGCAGCAGCCAGACTCGCGGCAAGGCGGCCAGACGCGGGCCGAGCACGGCCTCCAGGTCGCTCGGCAGCAGCGGCCACGGCAACGCCAGCGGCGTGCCCAGTTCGGCATCGATCTGGCGCGCGACGTACAGCTGTTCGCCGTCGCGCCACAGCAGCAGCCGCGCCTGCGACCAGCCCAATTGCAGTTGCCAGCGCGGCGGCAGCCACGCCATCAGCGAACGCTGCCACCAGGCCAGCACGCCGCCGGCACCGGGCGCCATGCGCACGCCGAGCTTGTCCATCGTGTCCCGCCACGCAGTCATCGAACGGTCGATCCTTCTTCCCATCGCAGCACAGTGTAGGCGGAGCCCGGTAGCGCCGACGAGCCTGGGCGCACCACGGCGCGCAGCACCGCCGCGCGCCCCGCGGCCAGTTGCGCGCGGCTTTCGATGCTGTAGGTGCCGCCGCCCCCGCCCATCGCAGCGGCTTGCGCCGGGTCGTTGCGCTCGCGTTGCGCCAGCACCTGCTGCGCATCCAGGCCCAGCGCGGTCAGCACCGGCGCCGGCGCGAAATCCGGCGCCGGGCGCGAAATCCCGCTGTACAGGGTCAGGTTCGGCAGCAGCTTGGCGTACAGATCCGCATCCATGCCCAGCACCAGTTGCAGTTCGGCCAGGCTCTCGAACGGCGCGTCCTTGGCGCCGTACGGCAGCCCGGCGGCGGCATAGTCCGGGTCCTCGGCGCCGCCGTTGGGCTGGCTGAGGTTGTCCGGGTCGCGCCAGTCCACGATCGCCGCGGCGATGCGGTCGGCGCGCTGCGGATCGCCGCCGACCGCGCGCACCAGCGCCGCCAGCAGCGGCGCGTCGGCCAGGTTCAGATCGACCTTGCCGCTCTCGTCGGTGATCCGCAGGTCGATCGTGGCGTCTTCGTACTGCCAGCGGTAGCGGCGCCCGTCCGCGCGCCAGCCCGGCTGCGTCGGCGTGCCGGCGAGCCGGGTCAGCGCGTACTCCAGCCCGGCACGGGCGCGCTCCTGCGCCGCCGCGCCGTCGCCCAGCACCTTGCCCTGCAGGCCCTCGGTGCGCGCGGTCAGCGCGAACGCGCCGATCAGCGCGGTCAGCAGCGCGATCAGCCACAGCACCAGCACCAACGCCGCGCCGCGCGCCTGCCGAGGCGCCGCGCTCATTGCCGCGCCTCCGCGCCGCCGGCCTGGCGCAACGCCACCACCAGCGGCGGCCACACCATGCCGTCGTCGCTGCTCAGTTCGATCGACACCAGCAGCGGCAACTGGTCGGTCTTCTCCCAGCGCTCCTGCCAGGGACCGATGCTGCCGCGCTCCGGATCGATGCCGCGGTAGCGGAAGCGCACCTGGCGCAGACCCTCGGCCAGCGGCTCGGGCGCACGCGGCTTGTCCTCGGCGATCTGCTTGCCGGCCTGCACCTGCACCAGCGCGATCGCCAGGCGCTGCCGGCCGCCATCGCCGCTGACGCTGAGGTCGTGCACGTAGGGGCCGCCGCGGCCCAGGTAGTCAGGAAGATCGGCGACGAACTGCATGCGCTGCGGTTCGCCGACGAAGCGCACCGGCTGCAGGGTGCGGCTGTCGATGTCCAGCGCCAGCGCCTGCGCGCCGCTCAGGCGCCGGCGCAGGAACCCCTCGACCGCGCGCATGCGCTCGCTGCGCCCGGCGATGGTCTCGCCGCGGCCGCTGATCGCGGTGGCCGAGCGCAGCGTGGCGAACGCCAGGGTCAGCCCGCCGACCAGCAGCACCGTGGCCAGCAGCACCTCGATCAGGGTGAAGCCCCGCGCGGCGGCGCGGCGCGGTGCGCGCTTCACTGCGGCACCCCGTTGCCCTGCGCGCTGACCAGGCGCAGCGTCTTCCACTGCAGCGCCTGCGCCGGCGCATCGCCCCAGCGCACCTGCAGGTTCAGCTGCAGCAGCGTCGGCGCGCCCGGCGTCAGCGTCGTGTCCGGCGGGCGCCGCGCATCGACGTACGGCGCCACGTCCAGAGTCCAGCGGTAATGGCCCTGCTCGAAACTGCCCTGTTCGCGGCCGGGTTGCAGCGGCTGCTCCACGCCTTGCGCGGCCAGCAACGATTGCGCGTACAGCGTGGCGCGGCTGAGCTGGTCGGCACGCTGGACCTGGCGCGCGGCGCCGGACAGCGAGCCGAGCAGCAGGGTCAGCGCCAGCGCCAGCAGCGCGAACGCCACGATCACCTCGATCAGCGTGTAGCCGCGTTGCGCCTTCATGGCATGCCCTGCTGCGGCGGACGCCCGACCTTGACCTCGCCGGTCAGCCAGGCCACGTCGATGCGCCAGCTGGCCTTGCGGGTCAGCAATTCGATGCGCCCGCCGGTGGCGGCGCCGTCCTCGAAGAACTGGATCGCGCCTTCGTCTTCGTGCCGCTGCGCCTCGCGCGCGCCGCTGAAGCGGATCGCCAGCGACGGCGGGATCTCGCCATGGCGGCCGTTGGGCGCCTGCCAGCGGTGCGCCTGCGGATCGATCAGGAAGCGCTGCGGCTGCCCGGTGGCGATCGCCTGCGCCCGCGTGTAGCGCAGTTGCGCGGCGATCTCCTTGGCCGACGAGCGCAAGCGCATGCCGTCGATGCCGCCGGTCAGCACCGAGGCGGCCAGCATCGCGGCGATCGCGATCAGCCCCACCACCAGCAGCATCTCCAGCAGCGACACGCCGCGCATGCGCGCACGCGCCAGCGGTACGCACGCGTGCGCACCGCGCTGGGGAACGCCGGCAGGGGCGTGGATCACGGCGCCGGGATCACTCGTACTTGATGTCGGCGTCGTAGCTGCTGCCGCCGGGCTGGCCGTCCTTGCCCAGGCTGATCAGGTCGAACGGCTTGCCGTCGCCCGGCACCTTGTACTCGATCGGGTGGCCCCACGGATCGTTCAACTCGGCGGGCTTGGCATACGGGCCGAGCCAGCCGCTGACGCCGCCCGGCGCGGCGACCAGGTCGTCGAGCTTGGACGGCAGCTTGCCGGTGTCGAGCTGGTAGTTGTCGATCTTGCCGGCCATGGTCTGGATCTGCGACTTGGCCAGATTGGCCTTGCCGCGATCGGCACCGCCGAGCACGCGGCTGCCGACCAGGGTCAGCACCGCGCCGATCAGCACGATGACGATGATGATTTCCAGCAGGCTCATGCCCGACTGGCGCGCGGCGGAAGGGGAACGGGTCAGGGAACGGATATTTCGCATTGCATCGGATCCTTGCGGTGAAAAACCTTATGTAACCGAACGCGGTGACAAGGGTCGCCATCGGGTGCGGTGCGTGCAGCTGCGCTTCATGCGCGGAAACGGGTTTGGCGCGGCGGCGATCGACCCATGCCGCATTTCGCGCATGACGTGGCGCACAGATGACCTGGTCATGGCTGTCGCCAACGCTTGGACCGTGCGCGGCGCGACGGGTTCACGCCGCCATCCCTGGCGCGGCGCCACGTGCGCCGGAACCACCGGCCCGGCCATCCGTGGCCGGGCGTTCG
>NZ_JAFIWB010000051.1 GCF_017163705.1 Xanthomonas bonasiae | reverse complement strand
GGCGGCGGGGGCGGAAGGCGGTGCCTCCTTGCCGCAAGCGGCCAGGGCCAGGGTCAACGCGAACAGGGACAGGTGCAGCAGCTTCGGCACGACGGAGCGGCGGACGACGGCATTGCGCATGGGAAAAGAACCTTTGCGGGACGGACTGTGGGGACGTGAACGCCGCGGCGGCGGCACGAGCAGGTAAGGCGTGGCGGTCATTGCGTGCGTCGGTGTTCGGCCTCCGTCAGCAGTTGCGCCAGCGACGCATCGCCGCGCTGTTGCGCCAGCGCCGCCGGCGTCTTGCCGTCGGCGTCGCGGGTGGCCGCGTTGGCGCCGGCGGCGAGCAGGCGGCGGCTGGCGGCCTCGCGGCCGGCCGCGGCGGCCAGCATCAGCGGGGTGACGCCGGCGCGGTTGGGCCGGTCGGCCTCGGCACCGCGCGCCAGCAAGGCATCGAGCATCTGCGGATCGTTGCGCGCCACCGCGAACATCACCGGGGTGAAGCCGGCCGGATTGCTGCGGCGCACGTTGGCGCCGGCGCCGAGCAGCGCCTGCACCAGTTCGACATCGGCATAGGAGATCGCCAGGTCCAGCGCGGTCCAGCCGTCCTTGGACACCGCATCGACCTTGGCCCGGCGCGCCAGCAGCAGCTTGGTGCTCTGCGCGTCGTTGCCCCAGGCCGCCTTCATCAAGGGCGTCCAGCCGCTGCCGTCGCGGCTTTCCACGTTGGCGCCGGCCGCCAGCAACTCGCCGACCAGGGGCGGCGCCTGGTTGCGGATCGCCTGGTGCAGCGGCGGCTCGCCCAGCAGGTTGGGCCGGTCGGCGCTGGCGCCGTGGCGCAGCAGCCAGGCCACGCGCACGCCATCGCCGGCATCCAGCGCATGCGCCAGTTCCTGGTTGGGATCGGCACCGCCGGCGATGCGCAGCTGCAGTTGCGCCAGCATCTCCGAGGAAGCCTGTGGGCTCGGCGTGGTGACATCGTCGGCCGGCGTGTCGTAGCTGCCGTGCGAGCGCAGATCGCCTTTGACGATGCAGTCGGCGCAGGCCACCAGCGGCACGTGGTACTCGCGCAGGATCGCGCCGATCTTGCCGGCGTTGCGCTGCATCGCCGCGTTCAGCGCATCGCGCAGGTCGGCGTTCTTGCGCGACACCGCCCACGCCATCGAATACTCCAGCACTTCGTCGTCGATGACGTTCAGCGGCACCACGCCCAGGCCGCCGCGCGCGGCGTAGTAGCCGGCGACCGGGCCCCAGGATTCGGCGGCGTCGAGCTGCCCGCCGGCGACGCGTTCGGCCAGCTTGCCGGGGTGGTCCTGCGGCGAGGTCGCCGAATCGTAGAACAGATACTGCACGTCGCCGGACACGCCGTGGTCGAACAGCGCCTGCCGCGCCGGCGAACTCTGGAACACGCCGATCTTGAGTTTCTTCAGCGCCGGATCGTCCAGCGACGTCGGCTGCAACGCCAGGCCCTTGCGGGTCACCAGCACATAGGTGGAGCGGTACAGCGGCTGCGTGGGCAAGCCCATCTCGAAATCGCTGTTCATGTCCATCAGCACGTCGCAACGCCCGGCGTTGATCGTGCTGCGCGCCAACCCACGTTGATAGTAGGTGCGCCATTCGTATTCCAGGCGCCGGCCCATCGCCTCGGCGAGGACCTGCGCGATCTTGTTCTGGAAACCTTCGCCGGCGCGATTGGACAACGGCATGTTGCCCGGATCGGCGCAGACCCGCAGCACCGCCGCATCGGCGGGGAGCGCGGGCGCGGGCGTGCTGCCCGCCGCTGGCTTGGCGGCCGCGCTGGAGGCGGCCTCAGGAACGCGAGCCGTCGCGGACGACGGCTCGCGCGTGCAACCTGCGGCGACGAGTCCGAGGCTGCAAAGCAACACCACGGCGCGCGCGCCCCGATACAAGCGCCGCGGGGCGACCGCCTCCCCCGGGCGGTCGCTCGCAACATGGACGCGTCGCCGCCGACTCATCGCGCGGTCTTGGCCGCGGCGGCCGGTGCGCCACCCGCTGCAGCGGTGGCGGTTGCGCTGGCGGTGACGGTCTTGCCGGCGCCGTCGATGCGGAAGGTATGCACCATGCCGCCCAATGGGATCTTGTCGAAGCCGTTGCTGAAGGCCAGGCCCGCCGCGCCCAACGCGCCGTACGGATCGCCCGGATCCAGGCCGCCGGCGACCGGCAGGCCGATCCAGCCGCCGATGCCGGAGAACACCGCCACGTACTGGTGGCCGTTGGCCTTGTAGGCGATCGGGTTGCCGATGATGCCCGACGGCAACTTGGTCTCCCACAGCTTCTTGCCGGTGTCCTTGTCCACCGCGCGGAACCAGCCGTCGAGCGTGCCGTAGAACACCAGCCCGCCGTCGGTGACCAGGGTGCCGCTCCACACCGGGAACTTCTCCTTGATCTCCCACTTGGACTTGCCTTCGACCACGTCGAACGCCTTGACGATGCCCAGCGCGCCGGGTTCGTTCGGCTTCATCATCACGTTGGCGAACACGTACGGCAGGCCCATCATGGTGTTGCCGCGTTCCTGCGGTTCCAGTTCCATGTGCCAGTTGTTGGTGCCGCAGAAGAACACCGCCGAATTGGCCGGATCCACCGAGCACGGCTGCTGGTCCTTGCCGCCCATCGCCGACGGGAACGCCTCGACCTTCTTGCCGCGCTCCAGCGGCGAATGCGCGGCGACCTTGATCGGGCGGCCGGTCTTCATGTCGATGCTCTCGGCCCAGTTGGCCGGCACGAACTTGTGCGCGCGCAGCAGGGTGCCGTCGCGGCGGTCGAGCACGTAGGCGAAGCCGTTGCGGTCGAACTGCACAACGGAGGGGACCTGCTTGCCGTCGATGGTCAGGTCGACCAGGATCGGCTCGTTGATGCCGTCGTAGTCCCACTGGTCGAACGGCGTCTTCTGGTAGCCCCACACCGCTTCGCCGGTATCGATCTTGCGTGCGAACAGGGTCATCGACCACTTGTTGTCGTATTCGCCGGTATCGCATTCCTTCTGCGTGGTCTTGCCGCAGCGGTACGACGGGCTCCACAGGCCGGGATTGCCGGTGCCGTAGTAGACCAGCTTCAGTTTCGGGTCGTAGCTGTACCAGCCCCACGCCGCGCCGCCACCGCGCTTCCAGCCGTCCTCCGGAAAGGTCTTGATGCCCAGGTCGCCGAGCTGGCCGTGCTGCGGATTGGCCTTGTTGAAGTCCGGACCCAGGCAGATCGCCTTGTCGCTGCCGGCCGCATCGCAGGACCACACCTGCTTGCCGTCGCCCAGCGCGAACGCGGCGACGCGGCCGAGTACGCCGAACTCGTTGCCGCTGATGCCGGCCACGACCTTGCCGTCGGCGATGATCGGCGCCATGGTGATGGTCTCGCCCTTTTCCGGATGGGCGAGCTTCTGCTTCCACACTTCCTTGCCGGTCTTGGCATCGAGCGCGATCACGTCGCCGCTGAGGCTGCCGAACACCAGCTTGCCGTCGGCATAGGACGCACCGCGGTTGACCGTGTCGCAGCACGCCACCGCCACCGAGCGCTCGTCCTGCTGCGGGGTGTATTTCCACAGCACCTTGCCGCCGTCTTCCTGCGCCAGATCGATCGCGAACACGTTGTTCGGATACGCGCTGACCATGTACATGATGCTGCCGATCACCAGCGGCTGGCCTTCGTGGCCGCGGGTGGCGTCGGTCTTCATTTCCCACGACATCTTCAGGTTCTTGACGTTGTCGCGATTGATCTCGGCCAGCGGGCTGTGCCGGTTCAGGCCGAAGTCGCGACCGATGCCGCCCCAGTTGTCGGGATTGCTGGCGGTGGCGGCGAACTCGCTGTCGGTGTCGGCCACCGCGGCCGGCGCCGCCGCGGCGGGTTGCTGCGCGGCGGCGGGTGCGGCCGGTGCCGCGGCGTCTTCCTGCTTCTTGCAGCCTGCCAGCACCAGCGCGGTTGCCAGCGCGAGCAGCGTCCAGGCACGGGTACGACATGGATGACTGTGCATCGTTCTACTCCCCTCGTTGAAGAGCCGTGGCGCTTACCGTCGAACGGCCTGCGCGGCGGGATGTGGAAACATCGGGAGAAAGGGAGCAATCGACGTGCCAGCACGCTGCTGCACTGCGCCATCGTTGAGCCGCAAGCATCGGCCGCGGCATGGACACCGCCGCGCCCCTGTCGCGCCGCAGCGCTGTATCGAGAACGGCACACTTTGCGCCACCCGCCTGTATCGCGATTGGCGCAGCGGGGGCAGAAGCGCCATGCGCGGCAGCGACGGGCGTACCTGGCAGACTCCAGGACAGATCCCGGACCGATCCGTCGCCGTGCTGCCGGTGCGCGTTGGGGTACTGGCGCCCGAGACTCCTTGAAGGAACTTGAGTCCCGACGCTATTGCATCGCACAGCAGTTGTTGGAAATGCGGCACCGCAGATCACCGGCGCGAGCGGCAAACCGCTGCATCCGCGGCGGCAAACTCCCCAGCCCGTGCTCGTCGTGCTGTTGCCTTTGCTCTTGCTGTTGCTTTGGACTTTCCGGGTCCCTTACGCAGCGGCGAATAGGTCGGGAAAAACCCCGAAGGGGCGGCGCACAGGGATGTGCGCCGTTCGCGGCAGGGGCAGGATGCCCCTTCCGCGAATCCCGGCCTATTCGCGGACCCGGAGCGCGCAGCGCGGAGGGCGCGAAGGCAGGGTGTGCTTTCTTTTGGTTACTTTTCTTTGCACAAGCAAAGAAAAGTGACTCGCCGCAAGGCGAAAGCTCTGCTTTTGTCTTCAGCTTTTGCCTTCGCCGTGGCCCTGGCAGGGGAATCAGAAGGATGCAGGGATCGGCAACACGCCAAGCGACGCACGCGCACAAGAAACCGGATCTGCATGCCAGAGGCAACGACCGCAGCTGGCGCGCTTTTCACCTTTGTGGGAGGGACTTCAGTCCCGACGGGGCTTCACCGGCAAAGCGTCGGGACTGAAGTCCTTCCCACAGAGAAGACGCCCTACCCGGCCGCGTCCCGCCACCAGTCCAGCAGCGCCGCGCAATCGGCGAAATGCAAATCGGCCAGCGCCGGCCAGAGATTGTCCGCATGCAGCAGCACCGTGGTCGCGCCGGCATGGCGCCCGCACTGCAGGTCGTATTCGTGATCGCCGAGCATTGCCAGCGAATGCGGCGCCACGCTCCAGTGCGCAGCCAACTGCTGCAGACCGCCAGGATGCGGCTTGGGCGGCGCCTCGTCGCGGCCAAGAATGCTGGCGTCCTCGAACAGATCCTCGACCCCGATCTCACGCAGCGTCAGCTGCGCCAGTTCCTGCGCGTTGCGGGTCAGTACCGCCAGCCGGCAACCCGCCGCATGCAGCGTCCGCAGCAGCGCCGGCGCGCCGGGCGCGGCGACGGCGCCCAAGGCCAGCTCGCGTTCGTGCTCGAGCAGCCAGGCGTGCTTGGCGGCGCCCTCCCCGTCCGGCAGCGTAGCCAGGTGCTGCAGGATGTCGGCCTGCTGCGGAATCTGCAGCTCGCGGCGGATCAGCGCGAAATCGTGCACCGCACGGGTCAGCGTGCCGTCCATGTCGAACACCCAGTGCCGCACCTGGCGCAGGCGCGCGCCGGGTGCCGCCGCGCTCAATCCCATCCCGGCATCTGCGACCCGTCCAGGCCGCCGGTCTCGAATACCGCGGTCCGGGTGCCGCCGGCCTTCACCGGGAACTCGATCTGCAGCACCGTGGTCTTGCGCGCCAGCTTCCACAGCGCCTTGTCGTCGCTGATGAACATCGCGATCGCCTCGTCGGTGTTCGGACGCCATGCCGCGGCCGCGCGCGGCGCGGCCGCGTCGGCCTTCAACTGCACCTTGCAGCCGCCGGCGCAACGGAAATCGCCGGCCTGCAGCACCAGGTAGGCGCTGCGCTTCCATTCGGGGTGGTCGCGGAACACCAGCTGCACCGGCTTGGGACCGCTGCCGTCCACATCGACCTTGTCGCGGCTGTACAGCATCGCCGAGCGCTGCGTGCCCTTGCCGGCCGGCACCTGCGAATACTCCCAGGCGGCCTGCATGCGCCGCAGCTCGCGCGCCGCCTCGCCCTTGGCCTTGACCTCGGCATAGCCGGGCTCGATGCGCTCGGCCGCGTCCGAACCGGGGTACTGCTCCAGCAGCGCCGCGCCATGGATGCGCGCCAGGTCCCAGTTGCCGGACTTCACCGCGGCGTCGTATTGCTTGGCCAGGTCGTCGGCGGCCTGCGCCTTGGCCTGCGCCTCGGCGGCGGCCTGCGCCTTGCGCTCGGCCTCGTGGTCGCCGCAACCGGCCAGGGCGACGGCGCACAGCGCGCCGAGCAGAATGCGTTTCATCGGGGGACTCCTCGTTGGATCAACGTATCGATCGCCTGCGCGACCTCGGCCGGCTTCTCGACGATGGACATGTGGCCGCTGCCGTCGAGCAGCACCTGCAGCGCCTGCGGCACGCGCTGCGCGTACAGCGCCAGCGCGCTGGCATCGATCACCGCATCCTGCACGCAGTTCAGCAGCAGCGCCGGTTGGCGGATGCGCGCGGCTTCCTCGAACGGCAGGAAGGCTTCCTCGCTGCGTCCGATCCGCGCCAGCACCTGCTGTTCGAAGCCGGCCTCGCTGCGCCGCCAGGCGACGATCGACGACACCGCCCAGGACGGGATGCGCGGCTTGCTCGGCTCCAGCAGAAAGACCGTGTCGATGTAGCGGCGCAGCGAGTCGGCGTCGTACACCGCGAACGGATTGTCGCCGTCCAGCACCGCCTGGCCGAAGGCGTTGTCGGCGAAGCGCACGCCGGCGGCGTTGAGCAGGCCGACGCGATCGAACACTGGCGGATGGCGCGCGGCGGCGAGCGCGGCGATGCCGCCACCCATCGAATGCCCGACCAGCACGCATTCGCTGCCCGTCCCGCGCACGCACTGCGCGGCGAACGCGGCCACGCGCTCGGCCTGCGCGACGAAACCGTAGTCCTGCCCGTCGATGCGCTGGCTCTCGGCCCAGCCGGGAAGATCGGGAATGAACAGGTGATAGCGGTCGCCCAGCGCGCGCGCCAGCGGCAACCAGTTCTCCTTGCTGCCGGTGAAGCCGTGCACCAGCAGCAGCGCAGGGGCGGCGGGATCGGCCGCGGCGCGGTGCAGGTAGATCCAGCGATGCCCGGCGACCTGCGTCTGGCAGCGCTGCAGGCCACTGCCCCGGCGCAGGCGCAGGCTTTCCAGGCGCACCAGCAGGAACGGCTTGCTGCGCAACAGCAGCACCGCGCCCACCAGCAGCGTCACCCCCACGGCCAGCGCGGTGAACGCCAGCAGCAGCAACAACGTCAGCAGCAACATGGAAGAGCCGGGAACCGGAAACGTGCCATGCGCCTACCTTCGCATGCGGCCCGGTTTGCGCCAAGCCCTGCACGCTGGCGCAGTGCGCTCGGGTCGGTGCGCCGCAGGCAGCGCGCGGCGGCCGTCGCCGTTGCGCAAACGAAAACGGCGCCGGGACTGCTCCCGGCGCCGTGATACGTGCCGTGCGTGCGCACGCAGCGCCGCCTCAGTGCGCGG
The DNA here is from genome assembly GCF_017163705.1 of Xanthomonas bonasiae. Lineage (GTDB taxonomy): Bacteria > Pseudomonadota > Gammaproteobacteria > Xanthomonadales > Xanthomonadaceae > Xanthomonas_A > Xanthomonas_A bonasiae. The sequence continues at coordinate 1,840 of NZ_JAFIWB010000051.1, read as the reverse complement.
CGGCGCCCTTGTCGGCCTTGGCCAGCATGTCTTCCACCGACACCGTGGTGATCGGGTGGTAGCCGGGCTTGGCCTGGGCGAAGACCTGCTTGGCGAAGGCCAGGCCGTCCGGGGTCTTCACCAGTTCGGCGTAGATCGGCAGGATCAGCTTGCGGCGGCCGACGCGGGCGATGAACTCGCCGGCGGCCGGGCGCGCGTCGACGTAGCCGCTGCGGATCGCCAGCGGATACCAGCGCATGGCGATCTCGCCGTTCGCGGTGCCGGTGAAGTGGTAGGCGGCGTCGAGCTGCTTGAGCTGCTCGGGCTTCAACGTGGCGCCCAGGCCGCTGAGGAAGCGCGTCCACTCCTGCGTGCTCCAGGCGTCGGTGACCTGCTTGCCCGGCAGGGTGCCGCTGCCGGCCCAGGCGATGCGCGCGGTATCGACCATCGCGAAGTTGCGCGAACGCGCCTTCTGCGCGAACGCCGGGATGCCCGGCTCGTCCAGCCACGCGTGCAGTTCGGCCTCGCTGACCGCATCGGGCTTCTTGGCCAGCAGGTTCTTCTTCAGATACGCGACGAACTGGTCGGTGTTGGCGCTCTGGAACGCGTGGTCGTCGAACCAGCCGCGCAGGAACGCATCGAAGGTCGCGCGGCCGAAGCGCTGCTCCAGGAACTGCAGGAACCAGGCGCCCTTGACGTAGGCGACCTGGCTCAGCGCATCGTCCGGATCGCGCTCGGTCAGCGCCGGCAGCGCCAGCGCCTGGTCGGCCGGGCTCATGTCCTTGACCTCGGCGAGCAGGTCGGTCTGGTCGATCTCGCGCTCCATCTCCGCCGCTTCGGCGCCGTACAGCGCCTCGGTGATGCGCGCCTGCACGTAGGTGGTGAAGCCTTCGTTGAGCCAGATGTCCTTCCAGCTGGCGTTGGTCACCAGGTTGCCGGACCAGCTATGCGCCAGCTCGTGCGCGATCAGCGACACCAGCGACTTGTCGCCGACGATCACGGTCGGGGTGGCGAAGGTCAGGCGCGGGTTCTCCATGCCGCCGAACGGGAACGACGGCGGCAGCACCAGCATGTCGTAGCGGCCCCAGCGGTACGGACCGTACAGCGTCTCGGCGGCGACGATCATCTTCTCGGTGTCCTCGAACTCCTTGGCCGCCTTGTCGGCCATGGTCGGCTCGGCCCACACGCCCGAACGCTCGGAGATCGGCTTGAACACCAGGTCGCCGGCGGCGATGGCCAGCAGGTAGGACGGGATCGGCTGCGGCATCTTGAACGTGTAGTCGCCGTCGCGCGCCGCCTTCGGGTCGTTGTCGGCGCTCATCAGCACCATCACGTCCGGACGCGAAACGACGTGCGCGCTGTAGGTGAAGCGCACACTCGGCGTGTCCTGCAGCGGTACCCAGCTGCGCGCGTGGATCGCCTGCGACTGGCTGAACATGAAGGGCAGTTTCTTGCCCTCGGTCATCGACGGCTCCAGCCACTGCAGGCCCGAAGCGGTCGCGGCGGTGTGGTAGGCGATGGTGACCTTCTGCGGCTGGTTCGGCGCTTCGATGGTCAGCTTGCTGCCGTAGATCTTGTCGGCCGGCGCCAGCGCGTACTGCAGCGGCGCCAGGTTGCCCTTGCCGTCGTCGCCCTGCACGTTCTCGATGGTCAGCTCGCGCGTGTCCAGCAGCAGCTGCTTGGCGCTCTTGTCCTTCCAGTCCAGCGTGTAGGTGGCGGTGCCGCCGATCTGCTTGCTGTCGAAATCCAGCTTCAGGTCCAGCGCCAGGTCCTTGATCACGACCTTGCCCGGCTCGGCGTAGGAGCTTTCGTCGTGGCTGCGGTCGGCGGGTTTCACGGCGGCGGCGGGGGCGGGCTTGGC
>NZ_JAFIWB010000050.1 GCF_017163705.1 Xanthomonas bonasiae | reverse complement strand
CATCGCCGGCGCCGGCTTGATCGTCGCGATCGGCGCGCAGAACGCGTTCGTGCTGCGCCAGGGTTTGCAGCGGCAGCAGGTGGGCCTGGTGGTGGCGGTCTGCGCAGCCGGGGATATCGCCTTGATCGTGCTCGGGGTCGCCGGCATCGGCGCGCTGGTGCAGCAATGGCCCGCGCTGCTGCAGGTGCTGCGCTACGCCGGCGCGGCCTTCCTCGGCGTCTATGGCCTGATGGCGGCGCAACGCGCCTGGCGCGGTGCCGGCGCATTGAAGGCGCAGGGCGAGACGCCGGCGAGCCGGCGCCGCGTGCTGCTGGCCTGCCTGGGCTTCACGTTTCTCAACCCGCACGTGTATCTCGACACGATGGTCCTGCTCGGCAGCCTGTCCACCCGCTATCCGGGAGCGCTGCGCTGGGCGTTCGCGTGCGGCGCCTGCGTGGCGAGCGTGGCCTGGTTCTGCAGCCTGGGCTATGGCGCACGATTGCTGCAGCCGGTGTTCCGCAAGTCCGGCGCATGGCGGATGCTGGACGCCTGCATCGCGGTGTTCATGCTGGCACTGTGTCTATTGCTGCTGCTGCGACCGCTCGGCTGATTGCCGCGGTCGGGCAGGTGCCTGCTCAAGGGAAACCTGCCATCGCACGCGCCGAATGGCGACAATGGGGCGATTGCGGCGCCTCGGCGTGCCCGCGGACGGCCGTCTTTCAGGAGTCGGCACGATGTGCGGGCTGCGAATCAGCACCGACAAGGCCGAACTGCAGACGCGCGAGATCCATCGCGATCTGTCGCAGCACACCGGCTGGGCCAAGGACATCCCGCTGGCGCTGCTGGAAAAGGCGATCGCGCATTCCCTGTGCTTCGGCGGTTTCGTCGGCCTCCGCCAGGTCGCGTTCGCCAGGGTGGTCTCCGACTACGCGACCTTCGCTTGCCTGGGCGACGTCTTCGGGTTGCCCGAGGACCGCGGCAAGGGCTACGGCAAGGCATTGATGGAGGCGATCCTGGCCCATCCCGAGCTGCAGGGCCTGCGCCGTTTCAGCCTCGCCAACAGCGATGCGCATTCGCTGTATGCGCGCTACGGATTCACCGCGCCGCGGTATCCGCACTCGCTGATGGAGCCTATTTCCCGGGCATGTACACCGCTGCCGGCTGACGCGGTTTTCCGCGGCGGGCTCGGCCTGCAGCCAGGCGATCTGCTGGCCTTGCACTGCGCTTCGCGGGGCGTCGGCCGCGCGAAGCGCGCAGCGGTACTTCGCTCGAACACGACGCCGATCTCGCTACGCGGCGGCGACGCGAAGCAAAGCCGGACGAGCGCTGCGGCCAAGAAGTGGGTCGCGCGTGCGCCTGTGCGTATAATAATCATTCTCGTTATCGGGCGGCGCCGGCACATCTGCGATTGGTACCGTCCTTGTCACAAGGATCCGTTGATGCGTCTGCTGTGTTCCCTGTCCGTCGCCATGCTTCCGCTGGCGGCTGCCATCACTGTTGCCCGGGCGCAGTCGCCCTCCACGCAAACGCTTGACGCCGTGGTCGTCAGCGCATCGCGTACCGACCAACCCGCGGACACGGCGCCCCAGACCGTGGTGGTGATCGACCAGCAGGAGATCGCCCAGCAGCTCAGCATCAGCAGCAATTCGTCGGACCTGCTGTCCAGCCTGCTGCCGTCGTATACGCCGAGCCGCGGCAAGATGAACGGCAGCGGCGAGACCTTGCGCGGACGCACGCCGCTGATCCTGGTCGACGGCATCCCGCAGTCCAATCCGCTGCGCCCGACCGGGCGCGAAGCGCACACGATCGACTACGCGATGGTCGAGCGCATCGAGGTGATCCAGGGCGCCAACGCGATGAACGGCCTGGGCGCCACCGGTGGCACCATCAACCTGGTCACGCGCCGCCCGCAGCCGGGCGCGCTCAACCAGCATGTCGAGGTGCAGGCGACCGTACCGACCACCGACGTCGATGCCGAGACCACGAGCTACAGGACCAGCTACCGCATCGACGGGCGCCGCGACAAGCTCGACTACCTGTTCGCGGTCGGCTACGAGGACCAGGGCCTGTACCTGGACGGCGACGGGCGCGCGATCGGCACCGACGTGACCCAGGGCGATCTGATGGCCACGCGCGCCTACGACGTGCACGCCAAGCTGGGCTACTGGATCGACGACCGGCAGGAGCTGCAGTTCAGTTCCAACCGCTACCGGATCAAGTCCAAGGCCGAGTACCTCGGCGTGGCCGGCGATCGCGAACTCGGCATCCCGACCACCTCGGTGCGCGGCCGGCCCGAAGGCACGCCGCCATGGAACGACGTGTGGACCACCGGCCTGTCCTATGTTCATCACGACCTGGCGGGCATGGAACTGAAGGCGATGGTGTTCAACCAGGAGTTCGAAGGCCTGTTCGGCGCCGACAACTCGGCCACCTTCCAGGATCCGCGCATCGCGCCCAACGGCACGCTGTACGACCAGTCGCGCTCGGTCGCGTCCAAGTGGGGTTCCAAGACCAGCCTCGGCAAGGACGACCTGCTCGATGGCCGGCTCAAGCTCACCGGCGGCTTCGACACCCTGTGGGACAGCGGCAAGCAGGACCTGTACGGCACCGGCCGCACCTATGTGCCTGAGTCGGAATACCGCGACCTGGCCGCGTTCCTGCAGGGCGAATACCGGCTGCTGCCGCAGCTGACCGTGCACGGCGGCGTGCGCCACGAGGACGCGAAGCTGCGCATCGACAGCTACCAGACCCTGGCCCGCTACAACCGGGTGCAGGTGCAGGGCGGCACCCTGTCCTTCGCCGAGACGCTGTACAACGTCGGCGCGGTGCTGGCGCCGAGCGAGCGCTTCAACGTCTTCGCCAGCTATTCCGAAGGCTTCGGCATGCCCGACGTGGGCCGCGTGCTGCGCTCGATCAACACGCCCGGCACCAGCGTCGCCAGCCTGAGCGCGCTGCAGCCGGTGCTGACCCGCAATGTCGAATTGGGCACGCGCCTGCGCGGCGCGGCGTGGGATGTCGATGTCGGCGTGTTCCAGTCGCGCTCGGACTACGGCACCCGGGTGATCGCGGTGGACGGTGCGTTCCAGATGGCGCGGGAGAAGACCCGCATCGAGGGCGTGGATGCCAGCGCCAAGTATCGGCTCAACGAGCGGCAGCGCCTCGGCCTGGCCTATGCGTATACGCGCGGGCGCTACGACAGCGACGGCAACGGCACGCTGGATGCGCACCTGGACGGATTGAACATCGCGCCCAACCGCGTCGTCGGCAGCTGGTCGTCGCAATGGACGCCGCGGCTGTCCAGCTTCGTGCAGGCGCAGTACGCGTTCGGCCGCAGCTTCGACGATCCGCAAAAGCGGTTCAGCGGCTATGCGCTGGTCGATGCGGCGCTGAACTACCGGTTGCGCCAGGGCGAACTGCGCCTGGCCGTCGCCAACCTGCTCGATCGCCAGTACATCACCTACTACTCGCAGAGCGCGCTGGTCGAACCGGACCGCTATTTCGCCGGGCGTGGCCGCACGCTGACGGTGGGTTACAGCCTGGATTTCTGAGCCGCGGCCGCTGCGTGGCGCAAGCCTGAGCGCGTTCGCGGGCGCGGCGTTGCGGCGTGGCGTCCGCGTAGTGGTGGGCTGCGAGATGGACGCGACGGATGACGCTGGCTGTGCAGCCATCCGCGGCTGTCTGGTTTGGACCACTTGCCCGGGCCGGCGCGTTCGCCGGCGGCGGAGACGTTGCCGGGCAGTGCCGCACCAGGCGTCGGATCGCGCTCCGGCCGCGCGCGGGAATCGATGCATGGCGGGCGCCTGCCCGATGTCGGCGCGGGCAGGCCGCCGCTGCGCCGGCCGTCTGGGGGCTACCTACCAGCCGCCGTAGGGATAGCCGTAGCCGCCGCGGCCGTAATAGCCGCCGTGGCCTTCGCTCTGGCCGACGCTGATGCTGATGCCGACTTCGCGCGGCTTGCCGTCGTCGTTGTAGTAGGTCTTGCACAGGTTGAGGTTGGCGGCCTGGTAGTTGCTGTTGCCGCCGCGCGAGGAATAGCCGAAACCGGTGGAGACGCTGCCGTGCACGTCGCCCTTGCAGCGGTCGGCGCGCGCCTGTTCGGCCTCGGCCAGGGCCTGGGTGGCCGCGGCCTTCTGTGCCGAGGCCGAGGTGCCGCTGGTGTCGCCGTAATAGGCGCCGGGCGGGTCGGCCTTGTACACCGGGTCGGTGCCGTAGGTGATCGGCTGCTGCGGCACGCTCAGGTCCAGCGCGCGCTTGGCCGCTTCGCTGTCGCTGTTGCCGCCGTCGGCGGAGGTCTGCGCCATGGCCGGGCCGGCGAGCAGGGCGCAGGCTAGCAGGAAGGATCGTTTCATCGGACGTACGCCAAGGAAAGAAGGGCTGGGGGGCTGCAACCGCAGCTGCGCGCCACCATGAGGCGACGCTATCAATACCACGTTGAACCCGGCCTGTCGGCGGCCGGGGATTTTCTTGCCGGTGCCGGGCACGGGCCGCGACGTGGCGGCAAACGGCCGTCGCCGGGCCGGTTCCGCTAGCCCTGCTGCAGCACGATATCGATCAGCTGCTGGCCGTAGCGGGCCAGTTTGGTGCCGCCGATGCCGCCGACATGGGCCAGTTCGTCCAGGCTGGTCGGGCGCTGTTCGGCGATATTGCGCAGGGTGCTGTCGTGGAAGATCACGAACGCCGGCACGTTCTGCTCCTTGGCCAGGCCGGCGCGCAGGTCGCGCAGCGCGTTGAACAGGGTCAGGTCCTGCGGCTGCACCGGCACGCCGGTGCGCGGGCTGCCGCTGCGGTCGCCGCGTTCGCGGCCGCGGCTCGGCGCCTCGCGGCGCATCATGATCTGGCGTTCGCCCTTGAGCACCTGGCGGCTGGCGTCGGTCAGGCGCAGCCCGCCGTAGGCGTCGCTGTCCACTTCCAGCAGCCCGGTGGCGACCAGTTGCCGGAACACCCCGCGCCAGGCGCGCGCGTCCAGGTCCTTGCCGATGCCGTAGGTGCTGAGCTGGTCGTGGCCGAACTGCTTGATCTTCTCGCCGTCGCTGCCGCGCAGGATGTCGATCAGGTGGCCGACGCCGAAGCGCTGGCCGCTGCGGTAGACGCAACTCAGCGCCTTCTGCACGGCCACGGTGGCGTCCCAGGCCGCGGCCGGGGTCAGGCAGTTGTCGCAGTTGCCGCAGGGCTGCGGATAGGTCTCGCCGAAGCCGGCCAGCAGCACCTGGCGCCGGCACTGCATCGATTCGCAATAGCCCAGCAGCTGGTCGAGCTTGCGCCGCTCCACCCGCTTGCGGTCTTCGCCGGCTTCGCCCTTTTCGATCATCTGCTTGAGCAGCACCACGTCGCCCAGGCCGTAGCACAGCCAGGCCTCGGCGGCTTCGCCGTCGCGCCCGGCGCGGCCGGTTTCCTGGTAGTAGCCTTCCAGCGACTTGGGCAGGTCGGTATGCGCGACGAAGCGCACGTCCGGCTTGTCGATGCCCATGCCGAAGGCGATGGTGGCGCACATCACGATGCCGTCCTCGCGCAGGAAGCGGCGCTGGTTGGCGGCACGCACTTCGGCCGGCAGGCCGGCGTGATAGGGCAGGGCGTTGAGCCCTTCCTTGGCCAGGAACTCGGCGGTCTCCTCGACCTTGCGCCGCGACAGGCAGTAGACGATGCCGGCGCTGCCGCGGTGCGCGCGCAGGAAATCCAGCAACTGGCGCTTGCTGTTGTCCTTCTGCACCACGGTGTAGCGGATGTTGGGGCGGTCGAAGGAGCTGACGAAGTGGCGCGCCTGGGTCAGGTCCAGGCGTTCGGCGATCTCGCGCTGGGTCGGCGGATCGGCGGTGGCGGTCAGGGCGATGCGCGGGATCTGCGGCCAGCGCTCGTGCAGCACGGTGAGCTGCCGGTACTCGGGGCGGAAATCGTGGCCCCATTGCGACACGCAGTGCGCCTCGTCGATCGCGAACAGGGCGATGCGGCTGCGTTCGAGCAGGGACAGGAAGCGCGGGGTCAGCAGGCGTTCGGGGGCGACGTACAGCAGGTCCAGCTCGCCGGCCAGCAGCTCGCGCTCGACCCGCTGCGCGGTTTCGCCATCCAGCGTGGAATTGAGGTATTCGGCGCGCACGCCGAGCTGGCGCAGCGCCTCGACCTGGTCCTGCATCAGCGCGATCAGCGGCGAGATGACGATGCCGGTGCCGTCGCGCAGCAGCGAGGGGATCTGGTAGCACAGCGACTTGCCGCCGCCGGTGGGCATCAGCACCAGCGCGTCCTGGCCGGCGGCGACGTGTTCGACGATGTCCTGCTGCGGACCGCGGAACTGGTCGTAGCCGAACACGCGGCTGAGCACGGAATGGGCGGAAGATTGCATGCGCCTAGGATACCGCGTAGGTCAAGCGCGGCAGTGTGCCGCCACCACGCACCGCGGTGTCAGGCGCCAGCGACCGCGTGCGTAGGCATTGCCCGACGCGCGCGGCGCCTGCCGACGAAGTGGCCGATCACCAGCACCGGCAGCGCGACCAGCAGCGCCGCCGAACAGGCCAGCGCCGGCGCGATCGTCGCCAGCACTTGCGCGGGATGGTCGGCGTCGTAGCCGCGCGCCCACACCGCCACTGCCACCAGGCCCGGGCCGCTCAGCAGCACCAGCAGCGCCAGTGCGGTCATCTTCGGCACGCTGCGCTGCTGCGGCTGGCAGCAGTCCACTGCCAGGGCCAGGGCGACGCACGCGGCCCATCCCCCGGCGAACCAGTTCAGCGCGGGAACGAGAAAACTGATGCTGTAGCCGATCGCGGTGAGCACGGCGAGCAACAACGCGACCAGGCCATGTCCGCTATTGGTGGGCACGCCCGAGTCGCCGAGCTGCCACAACGCATAAAAGCCGGCGGCCAAGCCCGCTGCGATAGCGACGACGCATCCCAGCACGATGGCCAGCAGCGGGCGACGCAGCGAGGGATACGCAGCACTCATAGAACGTCCATGTGGGCGGGCCGCGACCCTGGTGGGTCAGTATGCAGGATGTACGTGAGGCAGGAGGCCTCTTGCGCAAACCTTCCAGCGTGCAAGCCCCCTTGGTAAGGGGGCGCGCCGAAGGCGCGGGGATTGGAAGCCACGCAGCTTGGGCCCAGAGTTTGCGGCGCAAACTCTGGGAGGCCATGCCTGCTGCGCAGGCGTGGTCGTACCCTTACTGCAGCAGCGACCGCAGCATCCACGCGTACTTCTCGTGGGTCTGCAGGCGCTGGGTCAGCATGTCCACCGACGGGTCGTCGCCGGCATCGTCGGCGGTCTTGAGCGCCTTGCGCGCGGTGCGGCACAGGGCCTCGTTGCCGACCACCAGCTGGCGCACCATCTCGCGCCAGTCGGCGCTGTCGCTCAGGCCCGGCTCTTCCGGGATCGAGGTCAGCGCGGCGAATTCCTTGTACGAGCCCGGCGCGTTGAAGCCCAGCGCGCGGATGCGCTCGGCGACGTCGTCCAATGCCGCCCACTGCTCGGTGTACTGGGTCTCGAACATCAGGTGCAGCGAATTGAACATCGACCCGGTCACGTTCCAGTGGAAGTTGTGGGTCTTCAGGTACAGGGTGAACGCGTCGGCCATGAAGTGCGACAGGCCATCGGCGATCTTCTTGCGGTCGCCGCCGCTGATCCCGATATCGATGTTGGGCGCGGACGGCGCCAGCGACGCCAGTGGCGTGGTGGACGCTGCCTGCTTGGCGGGGCTCTTGGTCTTGCCGGGGGTCTTGCTCTTGGCCATCAGGAAATCCTCTTGAGGGGTTGGGAACGATATGGCGTCACAATAGACAGACTAAAGCATGCGCTGTTATTCAAAGTTCAACGGCATCTGATTGATGAGCACTATCGAAAAACACTTGGCCGCCCGCCTGCGCGAGCGCCGCGACGCGATCGACGGGGCGCTGACCCGCGACCGCGGCCGCCTGTTCGGCCTATGGTCGCGCTGGCAGGCCGCGCCCGGCAATCCCGCATTGGAGGCAGCGTTCGAGCAGGCGCTGGGGCACTCGCAGGCGCGCTGCCAGGCGCGCGCGGCGGCGCAGCCGGCGATCACCCTGGACGAGCAGCTGCCGATCGCGCGCGAGGCCGAGCGCATCGTGGCGCTGATCCGCGCGCACCAGGTGGTGGTCATCGCCGGCGAGACCGGCTCGGGCAAGACCACGCAGCTGCCGAAGCTGTGCCTGGCCGCCGGCCGCGGCGCCGCCGGCATGATCGGCTGCACCCAGCCGCGGCGCATCGCCGCGCGCGCGGTGGCCGCGCGCGTGGCCGAGGAACTGCGCACGCCGGTGGGCGGGGCGGTGGGCTTCCAGGTGCGCTTCAACGACCGGGTCGGCGAGGAGACCCGGATCAAGTTCATGACCGACGGCATCCTGCTGGCCGAGATCGCCAGCGACCGCTGGCTGTCCAGCTACGACACGATCATCGTCGACGAGGCGCACGAGCGCAGCCTCAACATCGATTTCCTGCTCGGCTACCTCAAGCAGCTGCTGCGCAAGCGTCCGGAGCTGAAGGTGATCGTGACCTCGGCGACGATCGACACCGCGCGTTTCGCCGAGCATTTCGACGGCGCACCGGTGATCAGCGTCGAGGGCCGCACGTTCCCGGTGGAAGTGCGCTACCGGCCGCTGGAAGAGCCGGGATTGGAGAGTGGGGATTCGGGATTGGCGGAAGCGCGAGAGGGCCAACGTTCGCCGCGAACGGCCGTTGCGACTCCCGACTCCCGACTCCCCAATCCCGGCCTCACGGTCAACGATGCGATCGTGGCCGCGGTGGACGAGATCACCCGGCTCGACCCGCGCGGCGACGTGCTGCTGTTCCTGCCCGGCGAGCGCGAGATCCGCGATGCGCACCAGGCGCTGGAGCGGCGCAAGTACCGCGAGACCGAGGTGCTGCCGCTGTACGCGCGGCTGTCCAACAGCGACCAGGACCGGGTGTTCAATCCCGGCCCGCGGCGGCGCCTGGTGCTGGCCACCAACGTCGCCGAGACCTCGCTGACGGTGCCGCGGATCCGCTACGTGGTCGATCCCGGCTACGCGCGGGTCAAGCGCTACAGCCCGCGGCAGAAGCTGGACCGGCTGCACATCGAACCGATCTCGCAGGCCAGCGCCAACCAGCGCAAGGGCCGCTGCGGACGCGTGGCCGAAGGCATCTGCTACCGGCTGTACGCCGAGGCCGATTTCCAGGCGCGGCCGGAATTCACCGATCCGGAGATCCGCCGCTCCAGCCTGGCCGGGGTGATCCTGCGCATGCTGCAGCTGGGGCTGGGGCGGATCGAGGATTTCCCGTTCCTGGAGCCGCCGGACGAGCGCGCGGTCGCCGACGGCTGGCAGCAGCTGGTGGAACTGGGCGCGGTCGGCGAGCCCGACCGCCATGGCCTGCGCAAGCTGACCGAGATCGGCCGCAAGATGGCGCGGCTGCCGGTGGACGTGAAGCTGGCGCGGATGCTGGTGGCCGCGCAGCAGCACGGCTGCCTGCGGCCGATGCTGGTGATCGCCGCGTTCCTGGGCATCCAGGACCCGCGCGAGCGCCCGCCGGAAGCGCGCGAGGCGGCCGACAACGCGCATGCCACCTTCGCCGATGCGCGCTCGGAATTCGTCGGCATCCTGCGCCTGTGGGACGGCTACCGGCAGGCGCACGAGGAGCTGACCCAGTCCAAGCTGCGCGACTGGTGCGGGCGCCACTTCCTCGGTTTCCTGCGCATGCGCGAATGGCGCGAACTGCACCGCCAGCTGCACCTGCTGTGCGAGGAACTGGGCTGGAGCGAAGAGCCGGCGGCGGCCTCGCTGCTGCCGCTGCTGGCCGGTGCGGCGTCGCCGCCGCCGGCACGCGATGCCGAGACCAGCGCGCGCGCCACGCGCGGGCAGCTGCATCGCGCTGCGCGGCTGGCGCGCGAAGGGCGCAGCGAACCCACGTCGGCGCCAGCGCCCGCCGAACCCAGGCCTGCAGCGCAGGCCAGCCCGGCCGACGATGCGCCGCGTGCCAGCGAGCGCGAACGCGCCGCCGCCTACCAGGCGTTGCACCGCGCGCTGCTTGCCGGCCTGCCGACGCAGGTCGGCCATCGCACCGAGAAGGGCGATTTCCTGGCGCCGCGGCAGCGCCGCTTCCTGCTGTTCCCCGGCTCGGCGCTTGCGCGCAAGCCGCCGCCGTGGGTGCTGCCGGCCACGTTGCTGGACACGCAGAAGGTGTGGGGCATGACCAATGCCGCGGTCGAGCCGGACTGGGTCATCGCCGAGCTGCCGCACCTGCTGGCGCGCAAGCATTTCGACCCGCATTGGTCGCGCGCGCAAGGGCAGGTGCTGGCCTCCGAACAGATCAGCCTGTTCGGGCTGGTGCTGGCGCCGAAGAAGCCGGTGCACTACGGCCGCATCGACCCGCCCGGCGCGCACGAACTGTTCGTGCGCCAGGGCCTGGTGCCGGGCGAGATCAATACCCGCGCCAGCTTCGTCGCCGACAACCAGAAAGTGCTGGCGCAGGCGCACGAGGAAGAAGCCAAGCTGCGCCGCGCCGGCATCGTCGCCGACGAGGACTGGCAGGCGCGCTGGTACCTGGACCGGATTCCCGGCGAGATCCACTCGGCCGCCGGCCTGGACGCGTGGTGGAAGGCGCTGCCGCCGGAGCAGCGGCGCGCGCTGCACTGGTCGCTGACCGATCTGCTGCCGGGCGAAGGCAGCGAGGCCGACCGCTATCCGAAGTATTTCGCGCTGGGCGACGCGCGGCTGGCGCTGCATTACAAATTCGAACCCGGCGCGGCCGACGACGGCGTGACCCTGGAGGTGCCGCTGCACCTGCTCAATGCGCTGGATGCGGCGCGGCTGTCGTGGCTGGCGCCGGGTTTCGTCGCCGACAAGGCCGCGGCGCTGATCCGCAGCCTGCCCAAGGCGATGCGCCGCAACTACGTGCCGGCGCCGGACTTCGCCCGCGCGTTCTACGAGGCGTTCCCGCAGCCCGGCGCCGACGACATGCGCGGCGAGCTGGCGCGCTTCCTGCAGCGCGCCACCGGCGCGGCGCTGAGCGCGCTGGATTTCGACGAAAGCGCATTGGACCCGCATCTGCGCATGAACCTGCGGCTGCGCGACGACGCCGGCAAGGTGCTGGCCGAATCGCGCGACCTGGACGCGTTGCGCGCCCGCTTCGGCGACCGCGCAGGGCAGGCGTTCGCCGCCCGTGCCGGGCGCGAGATGGCCGCGGACGGGCTGCGCGAGTTCCCGTCCGCGCCGATCCCGCTGCAGGTGCCGGGCGAAGCGGGGGTGCCGGCGTATCCGGCCCTGGTGGACGAAGGCGACGCGGCGGCGCTGCGCATCTTCGCCGACCGCGCGCAGGCCGAGGCGGCGCATCCGCGCGGCGTGCGCCGGCTGCTGGAGATCGCGCTGGCCGACAAGGTCAAGCAGGCGCGCAAGCAGCTGCCGGTGTCGCCGAAGACCGGGCTGCTGTATGCGGCGATCGAGTCGCAGGAGCGCTTGCGCGGCGATCTGGTCGATGCGGCGTTGAATGCACTGCTCGAAGATGGCCTGGACGCGATCCGCGACCCGGGCGGCTTCGCCCAGCGCCGCGATGCCGCCGGCAAGCAACTGTTCGGCGAGGCGATGGAGCGGCTGAAGCTGGCCGAGGCGATCATGGGCGCGGCGGCGGAATTGAAGCCGCAGCTGGAATCGCCGCTGATGGGCTGGGCCAGCGGCAACCTCGACGACCTGCGCGCGCAGCTGGCGGCGCTGGTGCATCCGGGCTTCCTGCGCGAGACCCCGGCGACGGCGCTGGCGCAGTTTCCGCGCTACCTGCGCGCGATGATCCTGCGCGCCGAACGCGCCAAGCGCGATCCGGCGCGCGATCAGGCGCGGATGCTGGAGTTGAAACCCTTCGTCGATGCGCTGGCCGATGCCGCCGCGGCCGGGCGCGGCGCCGATCCGCAGTGGCAGGCGCTGCGCTGGGACCTGGAGGAATTGCGGGTGTCGCTGTTCGCGCAGGAACTGGGCGCCAAGCCCGGGATCTCGGCGAAGAAGCTGGCGCAGCGGGTGGCTGGAGTGCGGTGATTCGGGATTCGGGATTCGGGATTGGAGATTCGTAAAAGCGACTACGAATGTCTGATCGCACGCTTTGCGCTTTTACGAATCCCGAATCCCCAATCCCCAATCC
>NZ_JAFIWB010000004.1 GCF_017163705.1 Xanthomonas bonasiae | reverse complement strand
TCGCCGAGTTCGGCCGCGGCAACTTCGACGCGCCGCTGGCGCAGCTGCCCGGCAAGAAGGCCTTCATCAACGACACCATCGAGCGCGTGCGCGGCAACTTCAAGCAGCTGATCGCCGAGATCAACCGCATGTCCGCCGAGCACGACAGGGGCGACATCGACGTGATCATCGACACGGCCAAGCTCGAAGGCGATTTTCGCGCCATGGGCGACGGCATCAACCGGATGGTCGGCGCGCATATCGCGGTCAAGAAACTGGCGATGGGCGTGGTCGCCGAGTTCGGCCGCGGCAACTTCGACGCGCCGCTGGCGCAGCTGCCCGGCAAGAAGGCCTTCATCAACGACACCGTCGAGCACGTACGCGGCAATTTCAAGCACCTGATCGCCGAGATCAACCGCATGTCCGCCGAGCACGACAAGGGCGACATCGACGTGGTCATCGACACCGCCAAGTTCGAAGGCGACTTCGGCGCGATGGGCAACGGCATCAACCAGATGGTGGCCGCGCACATCGCGGTCAAGAAGCTGGCGATGGGCGTGGTCGCCGAGTTCGGTCGCGGCAATTTCGACGCGCCGCTGGCGCAGCTGCCCGGCAAGAAGGCCTTCATCAACGACACCATCGAGCAGGCGCGCGGCAACCTGCGCAGCGTCGGCGACGTGATCAAGGTGATGGGCGCGGTCGCCGACGGCGACCTCAGCTGCAAGGTGCAAGGCCGCTACGAAGGCGCCTTCGCCGACATGCAGCGCTACGTCAACGCCACCATCGACAAGCTCACCGGCATCGTCAACGAGGTCAACGGCAACGCCGCCACCCTGGCCAGCGCCTCCGAGCAGCTGTCGGCCACCGCGCAGTCGCTGAGCCAGGCGGCCAGCGAGCAGGCGGCCGGCGTGGAGGAGACCAGCGCGTCGCTGGAGCAGATGACCGCCTCGATCTCGCAGAATTCGGACAACGCCAAGGTCACCGACGGCATGGCCGCCAAGGCCTCGCGCGAAGCCGCCGAGAGCGGCGAGGCGGTGCGCGCCACGGTCGCGGCGATGAAGGAGATCGCCCGGAAGATCAGCATCATCGACGACATCGCCTACCAGACCAACCTGCTCGCGCTCAACGCCGCGATCGAGGCCGCGCGCGCCGGCGAGCACGGCAAGGGCTTCGCCGTGGTCGCCGCAGAGGTGCGCAAGCTGGCCGAACGCAGCCAGGTCGCCGCGCACGAGATCGGCGACGTGGCCGGATCCAGCGTGGACCTGGCGGAAAGCGCCGGGCGCCTGCTCGACGGAATGGTGCCGTCGATCCGCCGCACCTCCGACCTGGTGCAGGAGATCAGCGCCGCCTCCGAAGAGCAGACCTCCGGGGTGGGCCAGATCAACTGCGCGGTGGTCCAGCTCAACCAGACCACGCAGCAATCCGCCGCCAACGCTGAAGAATTGGCCGCCACGGCCGAAGAAGTAAGCAGCCAGGCCGAACAACTGCAGATGCTCATGAACTTCTTCAAGACCAACCCCAGCGCCGCCGCGTCCGCCCCGACCCCGTTGCCGCGGCGCGCGCCGGCACCGGCAGCGCGGGCGCCGCGCCTGCGCGCCTTCGCCGGCAGCGTCCCGGCGGCGGCGCGGCTGGACGAAACCGCCTTCGAAACCTTCTGACCCCGCAACAGCCCACCGGAACCGGCCGCAAGGCCGGGTGCGCCACCCCAACATCCATAGGTACACCGTCATGTCCAACGCCATCTCACTCTCCACCAAGCTATGGACTGGCTCCTGCATCGCCGTGCTGCTGCCGTTGGCAGCCAGCGCGGCCGGCTTCGCGCTGGCGCTGCCGCCGGGCCAGATCCTGGCGCTGGCCGTCGCCGCGGCGGTCCTGGGCGGCGCGGCGCTCGCCTACGCCGCGCATGCGATCTCCCGCTCGCTGCGCATCGCCACCACCACCCTGACCCGCTTCGCCCGCGGCAATTTCGAGGTGGTGATGCCGACGGTGCGCAACGACCAGGCCTGCGAGATCCTGCTGGCGCTGCGCGAAGTGCAGTCCGGCGTGCGCCAGATCGGCGACGAGATCGGGCGCATGACGCGCGAGCACGATGCCGGCGACATCGACGTGGTCATCGACGGCCAGCGCTTCGAAGGCGACTTCCGCACCATCGCCGAGGGCATCAACCGCATGGTCGGCGACCACATCGCGACCAAGAAGAAGGCCATGGCCTGCATCGCCGAATTCGGCCGCGGCAACTTCCAGGCGCCGCTGGAGAGCTTCCCCGGCAAGAAGGCGTTCATCAACGACACCATCGAACAGGTACGCCGCAACCTGCTGGGGCTGATCGCGCAGATGAACCACATGTCCGCCGAACACGACGCCGGCGACATCGACGTGACCATCGACAGCCAGCGCTTCGAAGGCGATTTCCGCAGCATGGCCGACGGCATCAACCGCATGGTCGTGGGCCACATCGCGGTCAAGAAGCTGGCGATGGGCGTGGTCGCCGAATTCGGCCGCGGCAACTTCGATGCGCCGCTGGCGCAGTTGCCCGGCAAGAAGGCATTCATCAACGACACCATCGAACAGGTGCGCGGGAACCTGCGCGCGCTGATCCGCGACACCAATCTGCTGGTCGACGCCGCCGGCGCCGGGCGCCTGGACGTGCGCGCCGAGGCCGGCCAGCACCACGGCGATTTCCGCCGCATCGTCGACGGCATCAACCAGACGCTGGACGCTGTGATCGGCCCGCTGAACGAAGCGCGCCTGGTGCTCAAGGCGATCGAGGACGGCGACCTGACCCGCACCGCCAACGTGCCGTGCCAGGGCCAGCTGAAGGAACTGTGCGACAGCATCAATGGCACCGTCGCGCGCCTGGCGCAGGTGGTCGGCGAGGTCAACATCAACGCCGAAGCGCTGGCCAGCGCCTCGGAGGAAGTCAGCGCCACCGCGCAGTCGCTGAGCCAGGCGGCCAGCGAGCAGGCCGCGGGCGTGGAGGAAACCAGCGCGTCGCTGGAGCAGATGACCGCCTCGATCGCGCAGAACACCGAGAACGCCAAGATCACCGACGGCATGGCCGCCAAGGCCGCGCGCGAAGCCATCGAGGGCGGCGAAGCGGTGCGCTCCACGGTCGCGGCGATGAAGCAGATCGCGCAGAAGATCGGCATCATCGACGACATCGCCTACCAGACCAACCTGCTGGCGCTGAACGCGGCGATCGAGGCCGCGCGCGCCGGCGAGCACGGCAAGGGCTTCGCGGTGGTCGCCGCGGAAGTGCGCAAGCTGGCCGAGCGCAGCCAGATCGCCGCGCAGGAGATCGGCGACGTCGCCACCTCCAGCGTCGAGCTGGCCGAGAACGCCGGCAAGCTGCTCGACCAGATGGTGCCGTCGATCAAGCGCACCTCCGACCTGGTGCAGGAGATCACCGCCGCGTCCGAGGAACAGACCTCCGGCGTCGGCCAGATCAACGCGGCGGTCGGCCAGCTCAACCAGACCACCCAGCAGGCTGCCTCCAATTCCGAGGAGTTGGCCGCCACCGCCGAGGAGATGAGCAGCCAGGCCGAGCAGCTGCAGCAGCTGATGAGCTTCTTCCGCACCAACCAGGTGACGGCGCCGCGGCGGCCGGTCGCGGTACCGCGCGCCAGCAAGAAAACGGCGCCTGCGCGGACACGCACCTTCAGCTACGGCGAGGGCGGACTGGCGCTGGTGACGTCGCCGGACGAAGTGCACTTCGACAGTTTCTGATCCGACGCCACGTCCAGTCCCGCAGTTGCCGACGATCGCCGTCCGCTGCCGGGACAACGCCACGCTCTCCAGTCAATCAACAGAGATCACACCCGTGTTCGCAAATATGAAGATCGGTACAAGAATCGGACTCGGCTTCGCCGCAGTGCTGCTGCTAATGCTCGGCATGGGCCTGTTCGCCACCGACAAGCTGGCCCAGGTCAACCAGTCCTCGACCGACATGGCCGAGAACTGGATGCCCAGCATCCGCTACATCCAGCAGATGAACACCAACACCTCCGACCTGCGCGTGGCCGAGCTGCAGCATGTGATCAGCGAGAGCCCGCAGGAAATGGCCAAGCTCGAGCAGGTGATGGACGAGGTACTGGGGCAGTACGCGAGCAATCGCGACCACTACGTCAAGCTGATTTCATCGCCGGAAGAAAAGGCCGACTACGAAGATTTCTCGCGCAAGTTCGATCAGTACCTGGTGCTGCACAAGCGCGTGCTGGAGCTGTCGCGAGGACTCAAGACCAGCGAGGCGATGGCCCTGCTCAATGGCGAACAGCAGAAACTGTTCGACGACTCCTCCAACCTGCTGGACAAACTGGTCGACATCAACGTCAAGGGCGGCGAAGCCGCCAGCGCGCAGGGCGATTCGCTGTACGCCAGCGCGCGCAGCTGGATCATCGCGGTGATCGCGGTGTGCGTGCTGCTCGGCGCGGGCATCTCGGTGTTCATCGTGCGCGGGCTGATGCGCCTGCTCGGCGGCGAGCCGGCCTACGTGGCCGAGATCGCCAACAAGGTGGCGCAGGGCGACCTGGCGCTGGACGTCAAGGTCCGCGCCAACGACAACGGCAGCGCGCTGTATGCGATGCGCAGCATGGTCGAGCGGCTGAAGCTGGTCATCGACGGCCAGCGCCGCGTGGTCCAGGCCGCCAACCGCGGCGATTTCTCCGAGCGCATCGCTCTCGACGGTCTGGCCGGCTTCCAGCGCGAGATGGGCCAGGGCCTGAACGATCTGGTGCAGACCACCGGCGACAGCATCCAGGACGTGGTGCGGGTGATGGGCGCGATGGCCGACGGCGACCTGACCAGGAGCATCGACAAGAATTACGATGGCGCCTATGCGGAGATGAAGAACTACGTCAACGACACCATCGCGCGCCTGTCGCAGGTGGTCGGCGAGGTCAACGGCAATGCCGAGGCGCTGGCCAGCGCCTCGGAGGAAGTCAGCGCCACCGCGCAGTCGCTGAGCCAGGCGGCCAGCGAACAGGCCGCGGGCGTGGAAGAGACCAGCGCCGCGATCGAGCAGATGACCGCCTCGATCGGGCAGAACACCGAGAACGCCAAGGTCACCGACGGCATGGCCAGCAAGGCCTCCAGCCAGGCCATGGACGGCGGCGAGTCGGTCCGCGCCACGGTGCAGGCGATGAAGCAGATCGCGCAGAAGATCGGCATCATCGACGACATCGCCTACCAGACCAACCTGCTCGCGCTCAACGCCGCGATCGAAGCGGCGCGCGCCGGCGAACACGGCAAGGGTTTCGCGGTGGTCGCCGCGGAAGTGCGCAAGCTGGCCGAGCGCGCCCAAATCGCCGCGCAGGAGATCGGCGACGTCGCCAGCTCCAGCGTCGAACTGGCCGAGAATGCCGGCAAGCTGCTCGACCAGATGGTGCCGTCGATCAAGCGCACCTCCGACCTGGTGCAGGAAATCACCGCCGCCTCCGAAGAACAGGCCTCGGGCGTCAACCAGATCAACACCGCGATCGGCCAGCTCAACCAGACCACCCAGCAGGCGGCGTCAAATTCCGAAGAACTGGCCGCCACCGCCGAGGAAATGAGCGGCCAGGCCGAGCAACTGCAGCAGCTCATGAGTTTCTTCAAGCTCGCCGGCGTGGTCCAGGCACGCCGCGCCGCGGCTGCGCCCGCGACCGCGCGCAAGCCGCAGCAGCCGCCCGCGCGTGCCGCGGCCCGCAAGCCGTTCGTGCGTTTCGCCGACAGCCAGCTCGCGCTGGCCGGCGATACGCCGGACGAAGCCCAATTCGATACTTTCTGAGGACCGGCCATGACCGCTCACCCATCGCCCGTACCGTTCGGCGGCACCGATCTCGCTCCCGACCAGTTCCTGACCTTCCTGCTCGGCAAGGAGATGTTCGGCGTCGGCATCCTCGGCATCAAGGAAATCATCGAATACCGCACGCCGACCGACGTGCCGATGATGCCGCCGGCGTTGCGCGGGGTGATCAACCTGCGCGGCGCGGTGGTGCCGGTGGTGGACCTGCAGCAACGCTTCGGCCGCGCCGCCAGCGAGGTCACCAAGCGCACCTGCATCGTCATCGTCGAAGTCGCCAACGGCAACGAGCGCCAGGTGCTGGGGCTGCTGGTGGACGCGGTCAGCGAAGTGCTGGAGATCGCCGCCGCCGACATCGCCCCGGCCCCCGCGTTCGGCGCCGGCATCCGCCGCGATTTCATCCACGGCATGGGCAAGGTCGGCGAGCGCTTCGTGATCCTGCTCGATGCCGATGCGGCGCTGTCCACCCAGGAGTTCGTCGCCATGGCCGGCGTCGAGTCGGGTGTCGAGGAAGGCATGGCCGCCTGAGTTGCCCTCGCGGCGTGGCGCCTGGCGCCGCGCCCAGCCCTCGCCCATCGACGGAATCCGCATGTCGCTCGTCCCCGAAATCGCCACGCTCAGCCAATTCGGCACGGTCCTGGTCGTCGACGACAGCCATGTGCAGCGCGAGCATGCGCTGGCGCTGTGCATGCGGCTGGGCGCGGTGGCGGTGGAGGGCGTGCCGGACGGCCATGCGGCGCTGGCGCGGGTCAGCCAGGGACCGGCGCCGGGGCTGCTGATCGTGGACCTGGAAATGCCCGGCATGGACGGCGTGCAGCTGCTCGATGCGCTGGCCCGCTGCAGCGTGCGCGTGCCGATCGTGGTCGCCTCGCAACGCGGCGCCGCGCTGATCGACTCGGTGCTGCAGGTCGGCCGCGCCAATGGCCTGCAGGTACTGGCCGGCCTGGAAAAACCGCTGCGCGCGGCCGAGCTCGATGCGGCGTTGCAGGCGCACCCGCAGCCGCTGCCGGCCGCGCGCCACGACGCCGGCGCCGGCGACCCCACCGACGCGGCGATGCTGCAAGAAGCGCTGCGCCGCGGCGACATCGAAGTGGCGTACCAGCCCAAGGTGGACATGCGCAGCGGCCAGGTCAGCGGCGTGGAAGCGCTGGCGCGCTGGCGGCATCCGCAGAACGGGCAGATCGCGCCGGACCGCTTCATCGCCCTGGCCGAACGCGAAGGCCTGATCCACGCGCTGACCGCCAGCGTCGCCGACCAGGCGATGGCGCGGCTGGCGACCTGGAAGCAGTCCGGCTTCCGCCTGAGCCTGGCGATCAACCTGTCGCCGTGCCTGCTGCAGGACCCGGGACTGCTCGACGAACTGCATAGCCAACTGCGCCGCCACGGGCTGGTGCCGGCCGACGTGATCCTGGAGATCACCGAAAGCTCGCTGGTCGAGGCCAGCGCGCTGGGCATGCTGGCGCGGCTGCGGCTGCAGGGCTTCGGCCTGTCGCTGGACGACTACGGCACCGGTTTCTCCTCGCTGCAACAGCTGACCCGCATTCCCTTCACCGAACTGAAGATCGACCGCATCTTCGTGCACGACGCGCACCGCAGCCGCAACCTGCGCACCGTGCTGGAATCGGCGCTGGGCATGGCGCAACGGCTGGGCCTGAGCACCGTCGCCGAAGGCATCGAAACGGTCGAGGACTGGCAACTGCTGCAGGAACTGGGCTGCGACCTGGGCCAGGGCTATCTGCTGGCGCGGCCGATGGGCGGCGGCGCGCTGACCACCTGGCTGCTCGAGCACCAGACCCGGCTGCAGGAACACGGCCCCACCGCGGCGCAAGCGCCGCATCACTGACTCCCGGACCATCATGACCAGCACCGACACCATCACCGAGCAGGAATTCGGCAAGTTCCAGCGCTTCATCTTCGACGCCGCCGGCATCACCATTTCCCCGGCCAAGAAGGCGATGCTGTGCGGGCGCCTGGGCAAGCGCCTGAAGGCGCACTCGCTGCAGACCTACACCCAGTACCTGAAGCTGCTGGAAAGCCGCGAAGGCAGCGGCGAGGTGCAGACCGCGATCGACCTGCTGACCACCAACGAGACCTACTTTTTCCGCGAGCCCAAGCATTTCGAACTGCTGCGCAAGCTGGCGAGCGAGCACAAGGGCAACGCGCCGTTCCGCATCTGGAGCGCGGCCAGTTCCACCGGCGAAGAGGCCTACAGCATGGCGATGGTGCTGGACGACACGCTGCAGGGACGCCCCTACGAAGTGGTCGGCACCGACATCAGCACCCGTGTGCTGGCAAAGGCGCGCACCGGCCATTATCCGCTGCAGCGCATCGAGCACATGCCGCCGGCGCTGCTCAAGCGCTACTGCCTGAAAGGCCGCGGCGAATACGAAGGCAGCCTGCTGATCGACCGCAAGCTGCGCGACAACGTGCGCTTCCTGCACGCCAACCTCAACGCGTCGCTGCCCAACCTCGGCCAGTTCGACGTGATCTTCCTGCGCAACGTGATGATCTACTTCAACGGCCAGACCAAGCGCGAAGTGGTCGCGCGGGTGCTTTCCGTGCTCAAGCGCGGCGGCATCTTCTGCATCGGCCACTCGGAAAGCCTCAACGACGTCAACAACGAGGTCGTGCAGGTGGCGCCGTCGGTGTACCGCAAGCCATGAACACCGCTGCCGCTACTCAAAGGAACGACCGATGACGACGACGATCAAGGCCATGGTGGTCGACGATTCGGCGGTAGTGCGCCAGGTGCTGGTGGCGGTGCTCAACGAGGCGCCCGGCATCGAGGTGATCGCCGCGGCCGCCGATCCGCTGCTGGCGATGGACAAGATGCGCCAGCAATGGCCGGACGTGATCGTGCTGGACGTGGAAATGCCGAAGATGGACGGCATCACCTTCCTGCGCAAGATCATGAGCGAGCGCCCCACCCCGGTGGTGATCTGCTCCACCCTCACCGAGAAGGGCGCGCGGGTGACCATGGACGCGCTGGCCGCCGGCGCGGTGGCGGTGGTGACCAAGCCCAAGCTCGGCCTGAAGCAGTTCCTCACCGACTCGGCCGACGAACTCGTCGCCACGGTGCGCACCGCCGCGCGCGCCAACGTCAAGCGCCTGGCCGCGCGCAGCGCCGCGCCGCCGGTGGAAGCGGAGGTCAAGCACAACGCCGACGTTATCCTGCCGGCGCAGGGCGGGCGGCCGCTGGCGCAGACCACCGAGCGGGTGATCGCGATCGGCACCTCCACCGGCGGCACCCAGGCGCTGGAGGAAGTGCTGACCGCGCTGCCGCGGGTCAGTCCCGGCATCGTCATCGTCCAGCACATGCCGGAGAAGTTCACCGCCGCGTTCGCCGCGCGCCTGGACAGCCTGTGCCAGATCGCGGTGAAGGAAGCGGCCAACAACGACCGCGTGGTGCCGGGCCGCGCGCTGATCGCGCCCGGCGGCAAGCACATGCTGCTGCGCCGCAGCGGCGCGCAGTATTTCGTCGAGGTGGTGGACGGGCCGCCGGTGAACCGGCACCGGCCGTCGGTGGACGTGCTGTTCCGCTCCGCCGCGCGCGCCGCCGGCGGCAATGCGCTGGGCATCATCATGACCGGCATGGGCGACGACGGCGCGGTCGGCCTGCTGGAGATGCGCCAGGCCGGCGCGCGCACCGTGGCCCAGGACGAACAGAGCAGCGTGGTGTTCGGCATGCCCAAGGAAGCGATCAAGCGCGGCGGCGCGGAGAAGATCCTGCCGCTGGGATCGATGGCGCGCGAGATCGTGCAGCAGCTCGGCTAACGCCGCTCCGCGGTCGCTAGCTCCTGTAGGAGCGTCTTCAGCCGCGACGGGCATCACCGATGGACCTGTCGCGGCTGATGGAACCTGTCGCGGCTGAAGCCGCTCCTGCAATTTCGCGCCGGTCGGTGCCGCTACAGCTGCGACTCCACCGGCAACCAGCCGATCACCCGCGCCGCGGCACGCCGCCAGATCCCCGCCTCCGGCTCGCGTCCCCAGGTCTGCGGCGGCCGCGCCGCGGCATCGTGCCAGCGCACGACCCCATCCTGCAGCGCCAACCGGTAGCTGACCGGCGCCGACACCTTGGTCCGGTACAGCCGCTCGAGTTCGGCCGCCGCCGCGCGATCGCGGAACAGCAGGCCCATCTCGGTATTGAGATTCATCGAGCGCGGGTCGAGATTGAACGAGCCGATGAAGCCTTCGCGCCCATCGACCACGAACGCCTTGGTGTGCAGGCTGGCGCCGCTGGAGCCGAACAGGCTGCCGCCCGGATCGCCCTGCGGCTTGAGCTCGAACAACGCCACGCCCTGGCGCAGCAGCGGCACCCGGTAGCCGGCATAGCCGCCATGCACCGCGACCACGTCGTTGGCCGCCAGCGAGTTGGTCAGCACGCCCACCGCGACGCCGCGCTGGCGCAGCTGGCCGATCCAGCGCATGCCCTCCTCGCCCGGCACGAAGTACGGCGAGATCAGCGCCAGCTCGCGTTGCGCGCGCGCCATCTCGCCGACCAGCCGCGGCGTCATCCAGTCCGCGCGCGGCGGCGCGCCTTCGGCCTTCTCCGGCGGGTCGGACACGATCGACGCCTCGGCGCTCCAGTGGAGCGGGCGCTCGCCCTCGACCAGGTTGCGCACGCTGGGCGCCTGCCGCAGGCGCTGCACGTAGGGATGCGCACGCGTCGAGCCCAGGCCGGCATCGATGCTGGCGCGCAGCCTGGGCAGCGCCTCCGGTTCGGCCTGCACCAGCGCACCGAGCGGCACCGCGGTGCGGCTGTTCCAGTACGCGTCGAAGATCTGCGCGGCCTGCGCCACCGCCGGCCCGACCACCGCGACATCGGTATCCATGAAATTGGTGTCGCGCGCCGCATCGAAGTATTCGTCGCCGACGTTGCGCCCGCCCACCACCGCCATGCGCCCGTCGGCGATCCAGGCCTTGTTGTGCATGCGCCGGTTGACGCTGAAGAACCGCAGCACCAGCTCCACGCCGCGCATCAGCGTGCCTTCGCGGGCGCGGGTCGGGTTGAACAGCCGCACCTCGATCAGCGGATGGCGGTCCAGCGCGGCCAGCACCGAATTGCTGCCGTGCACGTTCATGTCGTCCAGCAGCAGGCGCACGCGCACGCCGCGGTCGGCGGCGCGCAACAGCTCGTTGTAGAGCAGGTTGCCGGTGAAATCCGCATGCCAGATGTAGTACTGCAGGTCCAGGCTGCGCCCGGCCGCGCGCGCGGCCGCCGCGCGCACCGCGAACGCCTCGACGTTGTCGGGCAGGATCACCATGCCGCTGTGCCCGGGATGCGCCGCGGTCAGCGGCGCCACCACGCGGTCGATCGGGGTCTGCAGTGCGGTCGCCGGCAGGGCGTGGCTGGCCGGCCCCTGCGCGCGGTCGGCGAAGCGGCCGTAGCCGTACAGCGCCGCCAGCGAGGCCAGCACGAACGCGGCCAGGGCGATGCCGCTCCATTTCAGCGCCTTCTTCATCTTGCGGACTCTCCATGACATCGGCGCAGTGTAGGCAATGCCCTGTGTAGGCCGCTGCGCGAACGCGCTCACCCCGAGTTGATGTGCTCCTTGCAGTACAACCGCCGATACGCGGTCGGGGTCATGCCCAGGCGTTGGCGGAAGATGCGGCGGAAATAGCCGCTGTCGCTGAAGCCGGCGCGCTGCGCGACTTCGTCGACGGTGCAGGTGTTCACCAGCAGCAGCTTCTCGGCAAAGGCGATGCGCTGGCGATGGATCGCCTCGGTCAGCGTGGTGCCGAACGCGCGGCGGTAGATGCGGCCCAGGTAGTCCGGGTTGCAATGCAGTTGCGCGGCCAGCGTGGACGCGGTGAGCGCGGTGTGGAACTGGGTGCCGATCAGTTGCTTGGCGCGGTACGCCAGCGCCACGCCGGCACGGTCGGAGTCGTGCGGGTCGGGCCAGGCGCCGGCCACGCATTGCAGCATCGACAGCACGATCGGCTCCAGCATCGGCAGCGTGCGCCGTTCTTCCTGCTCGCTGAGGAACCAGCGGAACAGGCCGACGAAACGCTCCGGGTCGCGGATCGCGCTGCGTTGCGGCATCGACAGCAGCGTCGCCTCGTCCGCGGCGACGGCGGTCGGCGCCAGTTCGAAATGCACCCAGTAGAAGCGCAGTTCGTCGGAGAAGCGGCCCAGGCCGGCGTGTTCGCGGCCCGGCCACAGGATCAGGGTCTCGCCGGGACCGATGTGGAAGTCGTCGTCCTGTTCGCGGATCGACAAGGTGCCGCGCTCGACGAAGATCAGCTCGTAGGACTGGATCACCCGGGTCGGGTGCGCGCCGACCCCGCGGGAAATGAACAGGCCGCCGTTCTGGACCCGGATCGGATAGGCGACTGCGAGTTCGAGCATGTCGGAAGCGTCTCCCCGGCGAGAATGGCACGCTGCACTGCAGCAAATAACGCACGGCATCGCCGCGAGCACCACTGCAGCCATGCAGGTCGGAATCGTACCGTTTTTATACCGCGCCGGCTCTTGTTCCGATGCCGGCGGCATGCGACTTTGCGGTGGCGCCGCCTCCCGCGCCCGCCAGGAACCGTCCCGTTGAATGCGACCGCCGTTGGCCCCGTTGCCGCAGGCGCCGAACAGGCCGCCACGCACCGACTCTCGCGCCTGGAAAAGTTCGGCTATGGCCTGGGCGATGCCGGCGGCACCATTGTCACCTGCCTGATCGCCAACTTCCTCACGTTCTTCTACACCGACGTGTTCGGCCTGACCCCGGCGCTGGTCGGGACGCTGTTCACCGTGCTGCGCATCGCCGATGCGGTGTCCGATCCGCTGATGGGCCTGCTCGCCGACCGCACCCGCAGCCGCTGGGGCCGCTTCCGCGGCTGGCAGCTGTGGATCGCCTTGCCGATCGGCATCGCCTGCGTGCTGACCTTCAGCACCCCGCAGCTGAGCTACGCGGCCAAGGTCGCCTACGCCTTCGCCAGCTATTTCCTGCTGTCGCTGTGCTACACCGCGATCAACGTGCCGTATTGCGCGCTGATCAACAGCATGACCGGCGACCACCGCGAAGTGGTGTCGGCGCAGTCGTGGCGCTTCGTGCTGTGCGGCATCGCCGGCTTCCTGGTCTCGGTCGGGCTGCCGTGGCTGGTGCGGGTGCTCGGCAATGGCGATGCCGCGCACGGCTATCAGCTCGGCGTGGGCGTGCTCAGCGGGCTGGCGGTGGCGATGTTCCTGTGCTGCTTCTTCGCCGTGCGCGAGCGCGTGCCGGTGAGCCTGCTGGGCGAGGCCGGCATCGGCGAACACCTGCGCGGGCTGCTGCGCAACGACCAGATGCGGCTGGTGCTGCTGATGTCGTTCCTGCTGATCAACGTGTTCAACATCCGCGGCGGCGGCTATCTGTATTTCATCAACTACGTGCTCGGCGGCGGCGCCGGCTACACCTCGCTGTTCTTCGCGATGGTGGCGCTGGCCACGGTGCTCGGCGCGCTCGTGGTCAACGCGCTGTGCCGCCGCTTCGATCCGCTGGCCCTGTACCTGCACACCAACCTGGCGCTGGCCGCGCTGGGCGTGCTGCAGTGGTGCATGCCCACCGGGCCGGCGCAGCAGACGCTGTGGCTGGGGCTGATCTTCGTCAACTGCCTGGTGCTGGGCTTCGCGCTGCCGCTGCACTTCTCGATCATGGCCTTCGCCGACGACTACGGCGCGTGGAAGAACCGCATCCGCTCCTCCGGCATCAACTTCGCCTTCAACCTGTTCTGCATCAAGCTGGCCTGGGCCTCGAGCGCGGTGGTGATCAGCTACCTGTTCGTGCGCGTGGGCTACCGCGCCGGCGCCGAGCACCAGACCGCCGCCTCGCTGCAGGCGATCACCCTGCTGGAAACGCTGATTCCCGCCGCGCTGCACCTGCTGCTGGCCGCGGTGATCTACCGCTGCCGCCTGCGCCGGCCGCTGCTGGCCGAGATCGGTGCCGATCTGGCCGCGCGCCCGGTGCACTGACCGCTCCCCTCCTCCTCCCCACAGGATCGCCGCCTCCATGCCGCACTCGCTCGCCCCGCCGCCCGAACTCCCGCTCGACCGCCTGCGCATCGCCGACCCGTTCTGGCAGCGCTACCAGCGCCTGGTGCAGGACGTGGTGCTGCCGTACCAATGGGATGCGCTCAACGACAACGTCGCCGATGCCGAACCCAGCCACGCGATCGAGAACTTCCGCATCGCCGCCGGGCGCAGCGACGGTGCGTTCTACGGCATGGTGTTCCAGGACAGCGACGTGGCCAAGTGGCTGGAAGCGGTGGCCTACCTGCTCGCGCAGCATCCCGATCCGGCGCTGGAGCGCGATGCCGACGCCACCATCGAACTGATCGGCGCCGCGCAGCAGGCCGACGGCTACCTCAACACCTATTTCACGGTGAAGGCGCCGGAGCAGCGCTGGACCAACCTGGCCGAATGCCACGAGCTGTACTGCGCCGGGCACATGATCGAGGCCGGCGTCGCCTACCACCAGGCCACCGGCAAGCGCGCGCTGCTGGACATCGTGTGCCGGCTCGCCGACCACATCGACGCCACCTTCGGCCCCGGCCCCGCGCAGCTGCATGGCTATCCCGGGCATCCGGAGATCGAACTGGCGCTGATGCGCCTGTACGAGGCCACCGGCGAGCCGCGCTACCTGGCGCTGACCCGCTACTTCGTCGAGCAGCGCGGCACCGCGCCGCACTACTACGACGAAGAATACGAAAAGCGCGGGCGCAGCTTCTTCTGGGGCGGCCATGGGCCGGCGTGGATGATCGAGGACAAGGCCTACAGCCAGGCGCACGTGCCGGTCGCGCTGCAGACCACCGCGGTCGGCCACGCGGTGCGCTTCGTGTACCTGTACGCCGGCGTGGCGCACCTGGCGCGGCACAGCGGCGACGCCGAACTGCGCGCGACCTGCGAGCGGCTGTGGGAGAACACCACGCAGCGGCAGCTGTACCTCACCGGCGCGATCGGCGCGCAGAGCTACGGCGAAGCCTTCAGCGTCGACTACGACCTGCCCAACGACACCGCCTACAACGAGAGTTGCGCCTCGATCGGGCTGATGATGTTCGCCAACCGCATGCTGCAGCTGGCGCCGGACAGCCGCTACGCCGACGTGATGGAGCGGGCGCTGTACAACACCGTGCTGGCCGGCATGGCGCTGGACGGGCGCCACTTCTTCTACGTCAATCCGCTGGAAGTGCATCCGCCCACCGTGCACGGCAACCACGGCTTCGACCACGTCAAGCCGGTGCGCCAGCGCTGGTTCGGCTGCGCCTGCTGTCCGCCGAACATCGCCCGCGTGCTGACCTCGCTCGGCCACTACATCTACACCCGCCGCGACGACACGCTCTACGTGAATCTGTACGTCGGCAGCGACGCCGCGTTCGACGTGGACGGGCAGACCTTGACCCTGCGCCAGCGTGGCGAGTACCCGTGGCAGGAACAGGTGGAACTGAGCGTGGATTGCGAGGCGCCGATCGAAGCTGCATTGGCGTTGCGCCTGCCTGACTGGTGCCGTACGCCGCAACTGCAACTCAACGGCGAAGCGGTGGCGATCGAGGCGCATCTGCAGCACGGCTACTGCGTGCTGCGCCGGCGCTGGCAGCGCGGCGACACCCTGCACCTGCGCCTGCCGATGCCGCCGATGCGGGTCAGCGGCCATCCGCGCGTGCGCCATCTGGCCGGCAAGGTCGCGCTGCAGCGCGGGCCGCTGGTCTACTGCCTGGAGCAGGCCGACAACGGCACGCAGCTGCACCAGCTGCGCCTGCCCGCCGACGCGGCGATCCGCAGCGAACCCGGCAGCGGCACGCTGGCCGGCCAGGTGCTGCTGCAGGCCGAAGGCGAACGCCTGCACGGCCACGACGATGCGCAGGCCGACGCCTCGCCGCTGTACCGCTACGACGCGCTGCCGCCGTCGCGACAGGCGCAGACCCTGACCTTCGTGCCCTACTTCGCCTGGGCCAACCGCGGCGAAGGCGAGATGCGGGTGTGGGTGGACGCGAGCGGCGGCGACTGAGCCCGCGCGCCGCCGCGCGGCGCGCTCACAACTCGGCGAGGATCTGCTGGCGCCGGCGTTCGTACTCCGCCTGGTCGATCAGGCCCTGCGCGCGCAATGCTTCGAGCGCGCGCAGCCGCGCTTCCACCGATGCCGCCGGTGGCAACGGCGGCGGCGAAGCAGCGCGCTGGGATGCTTGCGCACGCTGGTCGCGACGCATGGCCAGCCATACCGCCGCAAAGACCAGCACCGGCAGCGCCAGTACGACGAACAGAATCACGAAGTGCCAGATGCTGAATCCACCCATCCCATCCTCCTTGATGCGGCGCGTGCCGCGCGGGTGTTACTTCGCCTTGCCCTGGTTGGCCACCGCTTCGGCCGCCTTCTTCGCCGCTTCCGGATCGCCGAGATAGCGGTAGGACTGCACCTTCAACTCGTCGTCCAGCTCGAACAGCAGCGGAATGCCGGTGGGGATGTTGAGTTCCAGGATTTCTTCGCGCGAGACGCCGTTCAAATACTTGTACAGCGCGCGCAACGAGTTGCCGTGCGCGGTGACCAGCACGGTCTGCCCGGCCTTCAGCTGCGGCGCGATCGCGTCGTGCCAGTACGGCAGCACGCGCTCGAGCGTGGTCGCCAGCGACTCGGTGGCCGGCAACGCGTTGCGGTCGAGCGTGGCGTAGCGGCGGTCGTGCAGCGGATGGCCCGGATCGTCGGCCTCCATCGGCGGCGGCGGGATGTCGTAGGAACGGCGCCAGATCTTGACCTGTTCCTCGCCGTGCTTGGCCGCGGTCTCGGCCTTGTCCAGGCCCTGCAGGCCGCCGTAGTGGCGTTCGTTGAGGCGCCAGCTCTTGTGTACCGGCAGCCAGTCCTGGTCCAGTTCCTTCAGCGCGCCCTGCAGGGTGTGGATGGCGCGCTTGAGCACCGAGGTGTGCGCCACGTCGAACTGCAGCCCCTCCTCGCGCAGCAGGCGACCGGCGGCGGCGGCTTCCTGGCGGCCTTGCTCGGTGAGATCCACGTCCACCCAGCCGGTGAAGCGGTTATCCAGGTTCCACTGGCTCTGGCCATGGCGCAACAGTACGAGTTTGCGGGTCACTGCGACGGTCTCCGTTGGGGGATGCGTGGGTCGTGCGGCCCTGGATTGTAGCCGGTGGCTGGGAATGGGGAGTCGGGAATGGGGAATGGAAACGGCTTGGCGTTCCGGCGCGCTTTGCCGTCTGGCGATCTGTCGCGGCTGAAGCCGCTCCTACAAAGGGCACGCCGGGCTGACGCTGCGCTGGAACGCAAGCGGATCGGCGCCGACGACCGTCCCCCTCTCGTCGAGACCGCGACCTCTCGTCGCCAGACATCGATCAGGAGCATGCTTCGACGATTCCCCATTCCCGTTTCCCCATTCCCAGCTCCTCCACGCCACGGCCACGAATGCGGCGCGATCATTCGCAAATGGATACTTCTTCGCACAAGGTCTTCGGCGACTGGGACGGCAGCATCGTGCAGGCGCGGGCGTTGCAGGCCACGCTGGCCAAGCAGGTGCGGCTGCACGACGAAGTGCCGGACCCGCCGCGCTGGCTGGCCGGATTCGACGTCGGCTTCGAGGACGAGGGCCGCATTACCCGCGCCGCCGCCGTGCTCATCGACGCCGACACCCTGCAGCCGCAGCAGGCCGAGATCGCCCGCGTGCCGACCTCGATGCCCTACGTGCCGGGACTGCTGAGCTTCCGCGAACTGCCGGCGCTGCTGGCCGCGCTGGCCCTGTTGCGGCAGCGTCCGGACCTGGTGTTCGTCGACGGCCAGGGCATCGCCCATCCGCGCCGGCTCGGCATCGCCGCGCACTTCGGCGTGGTCACCGGCCTGCCCAGCATCGGCGTGGCCAAGAAACTGCTGGCCGGGCGCCACGACGAACCCGGGCCGCAGGCCGGCGACCGCAGCCCCATCGTGCACCGCGGCGACACCGTCGGCTGGGCGCTGCGCAGCAAGCCGCGCTGCAATCCGCTGATCGTCTCGCCCGGCCACCGCGTCGCGGTGGACAGCGCGCTGGACTGGACCCAACGCTACCTGCGCGGCTACCGGCTGCCGGAGCCGACCCGCCTGGCCGACCGGCTGGCCTCGCGCCGCGGCGAGGTCACGATGCAGGCGGCCGAGAGCGGGCAGTTGTTCTGAATCCAGCCGCTACGCATCGATGCGTCGGGTGCCGCCTGCGCGGTGCGCGGCGGCGGCAAGCACGGCCTGCAGCAGCGCGATGCGATGCCGCCGGCCACGCGTCGATCGCGCATGGCCGGCGGTGGGCATCGCTGGCGACTACCGGTTGCCGATGTTGATCCCGCCGTTGACGATCTGGATGTACATGCCGGCCGGGCGCGGGCGCGCGAAGAACTGCAGGTTAACGCTGGCCAGGCCGGTTCCGCCGGCGCAATTGGCCGAGCTCATGCCGATCGCGGTGTAACGAATATTGGTACGCAGCGTCGGGCCGGCGACGCGGCCGCCGTTGTTGACCGGATAGCATCCGCCGCCCTGCCCGCCCGCCACCAGCAACGCCTTGGCGTTCCACAGGTTGTTGATGATCACGGTGGGGACATTGATGTCGGCGCTTTGCGCCTGTGCCGGCACGGCGGCAAACGCCGCCAGCGCCATCGCGATCGACAGCACGGCGGTGACGGTATTGCTGGATTTCGACGAACGGATCATCAGGATGCTCTCGAGTTGGGGGAGGAATGCAGCGAGCGCGCTGCAACGCTGCAGGCCGGGACGGCCCCGGCCGGCAGCGCCCGATTATTCCGGTTCGCCGTCGATAACATCACCCAAAGTTACAAATTTGCAGACAAAAAACGCGCGCCCTTCAGCACTATGCGATTTCGCTAGTCTGGCATGCCGAACACGCATGCCAATCGCGGCGCAACGCCGACCCAGCCTTGGGAGGACTCGCCCCATGCGACACAGTAAACACTGCGGCCCGGGACAGTCCGTCTTGCCGCAACGCTCCCACTTCGGCCATCGCGCATGCGAAGCTCGTCCCCCTTGTTCCCACGTCCGCGAGGCCGCGCATGCCCACCCTGATCGCTCCCCGCGTCCACGACATCGGCGGTTTCGAAGTGCGCCGTTCGGTGCCCAGCCTGCAGGCGCGCAGCGTCGGCCCGTTCGTGTTCATCGACCACATGGGTCCGGCGATCTTCGAACCCGGCCACGGCGTGGACGTGCGCCCGCATCCGCATATCGGCCTGGCCACGGTGACCTTCCTGTGGTCCGGCGAGATCGGCCACCGCGACACGCTCGGCTCGGACCAGGTGATCCGCGCCGGCGACGTCAACTGGATGACCGCCGGCCGCGGCATCGCCCATTCCGAGCGCACGCCTACGTCGCTGCGCGCGCAGCCGCATCCGCTGCACGGCATGCAGACCTGGGTGGCGCTGCCGAAATCGGCCGAGGAAACCGCGCCGGCGTTCTACCACCATGCCGCCGCCAGCCTGCCGCAGCAGCGCCGCGACGGGGTGTGGCTGCGGGTGATCGCCGGCCGCGCCTACGGCGAGGAATCGCCGGTCAAGGTGTTCGCCGACACGCTCAACGTGGCGCTGGACCTGGACGCGGACGCGGAGATCGACCTGGACACGGGCCACGTGCAGCGCTCGCTGTACGTGCTGGAAGGCGAGGCGCAGCTGGACGGCGTGGACATCCCCGCGCGCTACCTGGTGCTGCCCGAAGCCGGCGCGCGCGGACGCTTGCGCGCCAAGACCCCGCTGAAGGCGATGCTGATGGGCGGCGAGCCGCTGGACGGGCCGCGCCACCTGTGGTGGAACTTCGTGTCCAGCTCCACCGAGCGCATCGAGCAGGCCAAGCGGGACTGGCGCGAGGGCCGCTTCGGGCTGATCCCCGGCGACGACCAGGAATTCATCCCGCTGCCCGAACCGGGCAAGTAAGGCGGCCGGCGCGATCGGCGTGATTCGGGCGCGGCGCCGCGCATCGCGGCATGTCGACCAGGACGCCGCGACCCGAGGGAGCGACGCCGGGCGGCCTGGTGTCGCCCGTCGCCGCGGGCACCATCGGTCAGGCCCGTCACGACCGATGAGCGAGGCCACCCGGAGTCGCTTTCCCACTGCGTCAAAGCGGATCGCGAAACGCGCTAGCGCGCCGCAGCGGCCGCCACGCGGCCCTTTGCCGGCACCGCGTCGTCGACCAAGTCCACCGCAAGCTGCTGCAGCTGTTGCGCCAGGGCCTTGTTGCTTACGCCGTCGCTGGCCTCGAGCAGGGTGTAGACCGCCTGCAGCTGGCGCAGGCCCTTGGGCGGCACCTTGATCACCTTGCCGCCGACGATGACGAAACCGCCGCCACCGACGGCGACGCCGGGCGACAGGTAGCTGGCGACGATGACGAATCTGCGCGGATCGATGCTGGGCATGGGCTGTACTCCTTTACAGGGATGGAAGGACGACACCGCAATGCGCCTGCTGGCGCGGCGGCATCCCCTGCTTCAACGCGGCACGGGCGCCGCAGCGGCCACCGCCCACTGACTGCATTCAGGCGAGCGCCGCCCCACGCCGGTGCCGGCTCGCAGGTTTTCGACCCGCATTCCAATTGTCAAGTGCCGCTCGCTGGGCTATGGTTCGGGCAGCGGCGGGGAAATGGCGGCCGCACACCGGGACACGCATTGCGTAGGGGTATGCACTGCACGCGGATCCCGCAAAGGAATGAGGGTGACGTGCCGTGCGCCTGCGTCGGCGTGCGCTGAAGATCGATACCGTCGCAACGCGGCGGTGCATGGGGACATCGCGAATGAGGGTTGCAAACTGGCTCACCGGCCTGTCGGTCCTGCCTGCCGTGCTGGCGGCGGCCACGGCCATGGCGCAACAGGCGCAGAACTGTCCGCAACTGCCGCCGCAGTCCAACCTGCAGTGGAGCGAGCGTAGCGACAAGGGCTTCATCGTGTGCCGCGCGACGGCCGCCGACGGCCGCCAGGTGCTTGGCATGATGCTGACCTCGCGCGACCCGAACATCCCGCTGGCGCGCAACCTGCGCGAAGAGAAAGGCAGCATCGCCGGCGAGAGCGTGCATTGGTACCGGCCGGATCTGGGCGGAGTCGATGCGCCGGGCCTGGCCTCGCGCCGGGTCACCGTGGTCGAGCTGGGCAAGGACCACTACGCCCAGGTCTGGATCGATGCCGGCGACGTGCAGGAGCTGCAATCGCTGCAGTCGCTGGTGCAGGGACTGGACATGCGTCCGACCAGCGTGGCGCTGGATCGCTGAACCTGCCGACACCTTTGTAGGAGCGGCTTCAGCCGCGACAGATTCCCTCCGGGTAGAACCTGTCGCGGCTGAAGCCGCTCCTACAGGGTTTCATGGCGTGTCGATCGCCACCCCAGGCCGCTAGAACCGCCCTTCCTGGAAATCGACGAAGGCCTGCATCAGTTCTTCGCGCGTGTTCATCACGAACGGCCCGTGCCGCGCCACCGGCTCGCGCAACGGCCGGCCGGCGACCAGGATCAGCCGCGCGCCCGCCGCGCCTGCCCGCAACTGCAGCAGGTCGCCGCCGCCGAGCACGGCCAGGGTCTGCGCCGGCAGCTCGCGCGCGGCCTCGCCCTCGCCCAGCATCGCGGCGCCCTCGTAGGCGTAGGCGAACGCGTTGTGCCCGGCCGGCAACAGGTGGTCCCAGCGCGCGTCGGCGTCCAGCGCGATGTCCAGATACAGCGGATCGGTGGCTGGCTGCGCGATCGGCCCGTGCACGTCGCCGACCTGCCCGGCGATCACCTTGACCGTCACTCCC
This sequence comes from Xanthomonas bonasiae, assembly GCF_017163705.1. Lineage (GTDB taxonomy): Bacteria > Pseudomonadota > Gammaproteobacteria > Xanthomonadales > Xanthomonadaceae > Xanthomonas_A > Xanthomonas_A bonasiae. The sequence continues at coordinate 243,396 of NZ_JAFIWB010000004.1, read as the reverse complement.
GGCGCCGGCTGCGCCAGCGGGATGCGCTCGGGCGCGAATTCCTGGTAGCGCGGCGCGGTCATCTTGTCGCGCGCCGGCAGGTTCACCCACAGCTGGAAGCCGCGCATGCGCCCGGACTCCTGCTCCGGCATCTCCGAATGCACCAGGCCGCGGCCGGCGGTCATCCACTGCACGCTGCCCGGGGTCAGCAGGCCTTCGTTGCCGTGGTTGTCCTTGTACCGCATGCGCCCGTCGAGCATGTAGGTGACGGTCTCGAAGCCGCGGTGCGGATGGCTGGGGAAACCGCCGATGTAGGCCTCGGCGCGGTCGGTGCCGAATTCGTCGAGCAGCAGGAACGGGTCCAGCTCGGGCAGTTCGCCGCCGCCGATGACGCGGGTCAGCCTGACCCCGTCGCCGTCGGCGGTGGCGCGGCCACGGATGGTGCGCGCGATGCGCGCGGGCGCGGCGGTGAGGGTGTCGGTCATGGCGGGCGATCTCCTGGTGAAGCACCGTATATGGGCGCGCCGCCGCCGGCGGCCAATCGCGATCGGCGCAACCCATCGTTCCATCGCAGGGGCGCCGGCCGGCCGTGCGCCGGGTGCACCGGCTGCACCGGAAGTGTCGGCGTGGCGCGTTTGGGCGCGATGCGGATGTCGATGCCGATGCCGGTGCGCGTGCCGGCCATAACCGCTCTTGTGGGAGGGACTTCAGTCCCGACTGCAGCCAAGCCCGCCGATCCCGCAGCCGCGCTCTTGCACCCGATGCTCCGCGCGATGCCTAGCGATCAGGCAAAGTCCGTCTCGACCCACCGCCTCCCCACCGCCACGGCCTGGCATGCGTCCCCGCGACCCGCGCGATCGTCGAATACGGCGCCGACTACGACCAAAGTACTAGGGCCATCGCCTGTCCCGGCATTGACCCCCCAGGCCATCGGGGCGACCCTTGCGGGAATCTTGTGGGGGAGCGATCTGCATGAAAGGGTTTTCCAAACTGGCCTGGGCCGCGCTCGCGGTGCTGGCGGCGTTCTGCCTGGGCACCATCGCCCTGCGCCGCGGCGAACACATCAACGCGCTGTGGATCGTGGTCGCCGCGGTCTCGATCTACCTGATCGCGTATCGCTTCTACAGCCTGTTCATCGCCACCAAGGTGATGCAGCTGGACCCCACCCGGGCCACGCCCGCCGTGCTCAACAACGACGGCCTGGACTACGTGCCGACCAACAAGCACGTGCTGTTCGGCCACCACTTCGCCGCCATCGCCGGCGCCGGACCGCTGGTCGGCCCGGTGCTCGCCGCGCAGATGGGCTACCTGCCCGGCCTGCTGTGGCTGGTGGTCGGCGTGGTGTTCGCCGGCGCGGTGCAGGACTTCGTGGTGCTGTTCCTGTCCAGCCGCCGCAACGGCCGCTCGCTCGGCGACCTGGTGCGCGAGGAGATGGGCCAGGTGCCCGGCACCATCGCCCTGTTCGGCGCGTTCCTGATCATGATCATCATCCTGGCGGTGCTGGCGATGGTGGTGGTCAAGGCGCTGGCGGAGAGTCCCTGGGGCATGTTCACGGTGATCGCGACGATGCCGATCGCGATCATGATGGGCGTGTACATGCGCTACATCCGCCCCGGCAAGATCGGCGAGATCTCGGTGGTGGGGCTGATCCTGCTGCTGGCCGCGATCTGGTTCGGCGGCAAGGTCGCCGCCGATCCGACCTGGGGCCCGGCCTTCACCTTCACCGACGTGCAGATCACCTGGATGCTGATCGGCTACGGCTTCGTCGCCTCGGTGCTGCCGGTGTGGCTGCTGCTGGCGCCGCGCGACTACCTGTCCACCTTCCTCAAGATCGGCACCATCATCGCCCTGGCCATCGGCATCCTGGTGGTCATGCCCGACCTGAAGATGCCGGCGCTGACCCAGTACGCGCACAACGGCATGGGCCCGGTGTGGACCGGCGGCATCTTCCCGTTCCTGTTCATCACCATCGCCTGCGGCGCGGTGTCCGGCTTCCATGCGCTGATCTCCTCCGGCACCACCCCCAAGCTGCTCGCCAACGAAGGCCACATGCGCTACATCGGCTACGGCGGCATGCTGATGGAATCGTTCGTCGCGGTGATGGCGCTGGTCGCCGCCTCGATCATCGAGCCGGGCGTGTATTTCGCGATGAACGCGCCGGCCTCGATGGTCGGCAGCGACGTCGTCGCGGTCGCGGCCAAGGTCAGCGAATGGGGTTTCGCGATCACTCCTGAAGTGCTCGAAGCCACTGCCCGCGACATCGGCGAGACCACCATCCTGGCCCGCGCCGGCGGCGCGCCGACCCTGGCGGTGGGCATCGCGCAGATCCTGCACCAGCTGTTGCCGGGCGAGGACATGATGGCGTTCTGGTACCACTTCGCGATCCTGTTCGAGGCGCTGTTCATCCTCACCGCGGTCGACGCCGGCACCCGCGCCGGGCGCTTCATGCTGCAGGACCTGCTCGGCAACTTCGTGCCGGCGCTGAAGCGGACCGAATCGTGGGGCGCCAACATCGTCGCCACCGGCGGCTGCGTGGCGCTGTGGGGCTACCTGCTCTACACCGGGGTCAAGGATCCGTACGGCGGCATCCGCACGCTGTGGCCGCTGTTCGGCATCTCCAACCAGATGCTCGCCGGCATCGCGCTGATGCTGGGCACGGTGGTGCTGTTCAAGATGAAGCGCGACCGCTACGCCTGGGTCACCATCGTGCCGGCGCTGTGGCTGCTGATCTGCACCACCTACGCCGGGCTGATCAAGATCTTCGACCCCAACCCGGCGCAGGGCTTCCTGGCGCAGGCGCACAAGTTCCAGGAGGCGATCGCCAGCGGCACCATCACCGCACCGGCCAAGACGGTGCCGCAGATGCAGCAGATCGTCACCAACGCCTACGTCAACACCGGGCTGACCGCGCTGTTCCTGTTCGTGGTGTTCTCGATCCTGATCTACTCGGTCAAGACCATCCTCGCCGCGCGCCGCAACCCGCAGCGCAGCGACAAGGAAACCGCGTACGTGGCGCTGCAGCCGCACCAGATGGCGGACGTGTGATGAGCAACGACCTGGTTCCGGTCGGGCAATACCAGGCGCACCGCCGGCTGTGGCGGCGCCTGGTGCAGACCGCGCGGCTGTGCTGCGGCATCCCCGACTACGACAACTACGTGCGCCACGTGCTGGAGAAACATCCCGACCGGCAACCGATGGACTACAAGACCTTCTTCCGCGAGCGCCAGGAAGCGCGCTATGGCGGCAAGAGCGGGTTTCGTTGTTGTTGAGGTGCCGGGATTCGGGATTGGGGATGACCAGCCATTCGGCTGTGGAAAGCCGGGATTGGCAACGGCGGGAGCGCGGTGCCCGAGGGCATCGCGGCTGCGGAAAGCAAGCCATGACGCTTCGATGCGTAAGCGCGCACTTCGACCTGCTTTGAACACGCGCCGCCCCGTGTAGGAGCGGCTTCAGCCGCGACAGGCAGCCCGGAGAAGACACACACAACGGATGGCATGATGCTGTCCGGAGACGCTCTACTCCGTCCGCCACGCTCCGCGGCAAGGCCACAGCGAGCGGACAGCCCCGACTCCGCGTTTGTGCGTCGCCGCCACCCGGCAGCGCGGCCTCTCGATCGACACTACGCCGCCGCCGCGCGCACCAGTTCGGCGTAGACCTGCGGCAACTGCCGCATGTGCTCCATCACCGCCGCCACGCCGAGGTGACGCAGGGTGTCGGCGTGGCCTGGCGGGATGTGCGCTGCGCCGGTGAAACCGATCACGGTCATGCCCGCGGCCAGCGCCGCGCTGGCGCCGGTGACGCTGTCCTCGATCACCAGGCACCGCGGCGGCGCCGCGCCCAGGGTGTGCGCCGCCAGCAGGTAGACGTCCGGCGCCGGCTTCGGCCGCGCCACCATGTCGGCGCTGAAGATGTGGCCGTTCACCCGCTCGGTCAGCCCGGCACGCGCCACCGACGCCACCACGCTGTGGCGCAGGCTGTTGGAGGCGACCGCCAGCGGCAGCGGCAACGCCAGCAGCGCCTCGCGGACGCCGTCGATCGGTTGCACCTCGGCGGCGATCAACGCTTCCGAACGTTCCCGGATTTCCTCGAACAGGCCCGGCGGCAGGGTCACCGCGAAATGCCGCTGCACCCGCTCCACGATCTCGTGCGCGGTCTGGCCGAAACTGCCGGCGAGGTAGGCCTCCAGCTCGGCCCGCGGCACGTAGGCGCCCAGCGCGTCGAACATGACCCGGTCGGCCAGCACCTCGCTGTCGACGAGCACGCCGTCGCAATCGCTGATCAGCAGGTCGAAGGGGGTCGCGGTCATCGCAAGGGCCTCGGCGGAAAACCCGCATTATGCCAAGTTGCGCATGTACGCCACCTGCGTGCGGCAGCGCCGGCGGGTGCATTGCGCCGCAATCGGGCCATTCTCCGCCCCCGGCGCAAACATGCGTCCGGGTCGATCGGCGCTCCACCGCGCATGCCACGCCCATGCAGATCGCGCCAGCGCTGTAACAAAACCTTACCGAACCGGCGCCGGACAGCTGCTAGCATCGGTCACGGTGGCAAGGAACGTCGCCACCGGCAACAGGAACGCGAACAGGAAAAGGAGCCCTCCATGCGCAAGCAGTTCCCCGTCCTGATCGCGCTTGCGACCTCGATGTCCATCTCGGTCTCATGCGCCGCCCCGCCCGGCGCCAAGGAGCACTCTGCCATGTCAGCCACGCTGCAGGATCACTCGGTCGCGTTCCGCGATCCCCACCTCGCCGACATCGCCGCCGCCGTCGCGCGCGGCGACGCGGCGCGCATCGCCGCACTGGCGCCCGGCGTGGACCTGTCCGCGCACGGCGACCAGAACGTCACCCTGCTCGAATACGCGATCTGGAACGAACAGCCGCGCGCGCTCAGTGCCTTGCTGGACGCTGGCGCGAATCCGGCCGAACCGGGCATGGACCAGGAAACCGTGGTGCACATGGCCGCGATGGCCAAGGACCCGCAATACCTGAAGATCCTGCTGCAGCATGGCGCGCCGGTGGATCCGGTCAGCGCGCGCGGCAACTGGACGCCGCTGTTCCGCGCGCTGCAGAGCAAGCGCGACGAACAGATCCAGCTGCTGCTGCAGGCCGGCGCCGATCCGCACCGGGTCGATGCCAGCGGCAACTCGCTGCTGCACCTGGCCGCGCAGAGCAGCGCCGGCAACCCCTGGGTGCTGAAACTGCTGCAGGCCGGGGTCGATCCGGGCCTGCGCAACGCGCAGCAGAAGACCTTCCAGGCGTATTTCTTCACCACGCCCGAGCGCCTGCTCAACAGCACCGCGCAGCAGACCCGCGCCGCGGTACGCGACTGGTTGAGCGCCCACGACATCCCCCTGGAAGCGGGCCGCTGAGGCGGCTGTTCGCAGCACACGCAAGGAGCCGCGCATGAGCCAGAACGATCTTTCCAATACCGACGCGTCCGCCCCGTTCGCCGAAGCCGTTCGCGGCCAGCAGCCGCAGGCGGTGGACACGCAACTTCCCACCTTGCTGCAGGATCTCTACGGCACGGCCGCCCAGCGCCGCGCCGGCGGCGCGGAAAGCTTCGCGGCGCTGCCCGACGGCTGGACCCGCCTAGACGATGGCGCCGTGCAGCGCGCCGGCATCGATCCGGGCATGCTGCACGATGCCAAGAGCGGCTTCGATGCCGCGTTCTACCGCAACGAACAGGGCAACGTGGTGCTGGCGTTCTGCGGCACCGACGAAGGCAAGGACTGGAAGCACAACATCGGCCAGGGCCTGGGCTTCGCCGACGCGCAATACGCCTCGGCGATCCAGCTCGGCAGCCAGGCCAAGCAGGCGTTCGGCCAGGACCTGATGATCTCCGGGCATTCGCTCGGCGGCGGCCTGGCCGCGGCCTCGGCGATGGTCAACGACGTGCCGGCGGTCACCTACAACGCCGCCGGGGTCAACGACCGCACCCTGGAGCGCGAAGGCCTGGACGCGTCCGCGGCCAAGGACTACGCCGCCGATGGATTGATCCGCGGCTACCACGTCAAGAACGAACTGCTGACCCACCTGCAGGAAGACAGCATCCCGCTGAAATGGGCGATGCCCGACGCCGCGGGCCACCAGATCCAGTTGCCGGACCCGGATCCGCTGTCGTTCGGCCAGCGCCTGGTGCCGGGGATGATGCTCAAGCATCGGCTGGACCTGCACGGCATCGATTCGGTGATCAAGGCGCAGGAACTGGAATCGCAGAGCCACGCGCAGACCCAGGAACGTGCGCTGCCCACCGGCAGCCGCCTGTTCAACGACGCGGTGGTGCAACTGGACGGGCAGCGCGAGCGACTCGGCCTGCGCGACGACGCGCAGTTCCTCAACACCGCCGCCAGCGTCGCCGCGCGTGCCGGACAGGACGGCCTCAAACAGATCGACCAGCTGGTGCCCAGCCGCGACGGCGACCGCCTGTTCGCGGTGCAGGGCCGCGCCGACGACCCGGCGCATCTGCGCAGCCAGGTGCAGACCGCGGCGGCGGCCAGCGAACCGGCGCAGGCCAACGTCGGCCAGCTGCAGCAACAGAATCTGCAGGCGAACGTGCCGCAGCAGGAAGAGCAGCAGCGCCGGGTCGCGCTGCAGCAGTAGGCCGCCGCAAATCCCCTGTAGGAGCGGCTTCAGCCGCGACAGAACGCATCGGTAAAGCCCGTCGCGGCTGAAGCCGCTCCTACAGGGTCATGCCGATGCGCTACGGCGCCCCCGCCATCGCGCGCAAGGTGATCCCGACCAGGTATGCCAGGTAGGTGCCGGTGGCATAGCCCATCGTGCCCAGCAGCACGCCGACCGGCGCCAGCGCCGGATGGAACGCGGCCGCCACCACCGGTGCCGAGGCCGGGCCGCCGACGTTGCTCTGCGAGCCGATCGCGAAATAGAAGAACGGCACCCGCAGCAATTTGCCCAGCGCCAGCAACAGCAGGATGTGCACGCACAGCCAGATCAGCCCGAGCAGGAAGATCCACGGGCGGTCGAACAGCGCCAGCAGGTCCATCTGCATGCCGATGCAGGCGATCAGGAAATACAGCAGCAGCGAGCCGATGCGCGAGGCGCCGGCGCCTTCCAGGGTGCGTGCGCGGGTGAAGCTGAGCAGCAGGCCGATCGTGGTCGACAGCACCACCACCCACACGAACGGCGCGCCGAGGCTGAACTGCTTGGCCCAGGCGACGTTGGCCGCGAACCACGCCGCGGTCGGCACCGCGATCGCATGCGCCAGGCCGACCGCACCGAACGCGAGGCCGACGATCAGCATCAGGTCGGTCAGGCTGGCGACGCGTTCGTGCTGCGCCTGGAACTGCGCGATGCGGTGTTTCAGGTCGTCGATGCCGCTGGTGTCGGCACCGCTGCGCGCATCGATCGCCGCCGCGCGCGGGGCGAGGAAGATCAGCAAGGCCATCCACACGTAACCGACGCCGACATCGACCACCGCGAACTGGCCGAAGGTGGTGGCATCGACGTTGAACACTTCGCGCATCGCCAGCATGTTGGCGCCGCCGCCGATCCAGCTGCCGGCCAGTGCGGCCATGCCGGCCCAGGTATCGCCGGCCACCGTGGCCGGATGCAGCCACTTCATCAGCTGGAACGCGACCACCGCGCCGAGCATGATGCTGAAGGACGCACCCAGGTACATCGCCACCAGCTTCGGCCCCAGGCGCAGGATGCCCTTCAGGTCGACGGTGAGCGTCAGCAGCACCAGCGCCGCCGGCAGCAGCACGTCGCGCGCGACCGGGTCGTACAGGCGGTTGTGCTGCCCGTCGATCAACCCGACGGTGTTGTAGATGCCGGGAATCAGGTAGCACAGCAGCAGCGCCGGCACGACGCTGTAGAAGCGCTTCCAGAATCCATGCGGCCGCGCGGCGGTCCAGAACACCGCCCCGAGCGTGGCGGCGATCAGGCCGAAGATGACGATGTCGTTGTGGATCATTGGGAAGCCGGGAATGGGGACAGGGGAATCGGGACTCGTAAGAGCAAAGCCGGACGGCGCGAACGCGAGCGCCGCACCATCGATCGACGCAGCGGATGGAATAGATCACTCATCCGTGCGACCCGTCCCGAGTCCCGAGTCCAAATCCCGAATCCCGAATCCTGGCCTCACTGCCCGATATGCTGCTTCAACCAGCCATTGACCGTGTCGTGCCACAGGATGCTGTTCTGCGGCTTCAGCACCCAGTGATTTTCGTCCGGGAAGTACAGGAACTTGGAGGCGATGCCCTTGCGCTGCAGCGCGCTGAACGCGGCCAGGCCCTGCTCCACCGGGATGCGGAAATCCTGCTGGCCGTGGATCACCAGCATCGGCACCTTCCACTTGTCCACGTGCAGCACCGGGTTGAACTTCTCGTAGCCGGCCGGGTTCTGCCACGGCGTGCCGCCGTTCTCCCACTCGCTGAACCACAGTTCCTCGGTGGCGTAGCCCATGGTGCGGTTGTCGAACACGCCGTCGTGGTCGACCAGGCACTTCCACGGCTGGTTCCAGTTGCCGGCCATCCAGTACACCATGTAGCCGCCGTAGCTGGCGCCGAGCGCGCAGGCCTTGTCGCCATCGAGGAATTTGTACTGCTGCTGCGCCGCAGCCCAGCCCTTCTGCAGGTCTTCCAGCGGGCGGTCGCCCCAGTGCTGGCTGATCGCATCGGTGAACGCCTGGCCGTAGCCGGTGGAGCCGTGGAAATCGATCATCACCACGGCGTAGCCCTGGCCGGCATAGGTCTGCGGATTCCAGCGGTTGCTCCAGCCGTTGCCGAAGCTGCCCTGCGGGCCGCCGTGGATCAGGAACGCGACCGGATAGGTCTTGCCGGGCTGGTAGTTGTACGGCTTGACCACGTAACCGTGCACGGTCTCGTCGTTCCAGCCCTTGAACTGGAACTGCTCGTAGTCGCCGAAGGCCACGTCCGGCAGCTGTTCGCCGGCGCTGGCGGTGATCGCGCGCGGATGCTGGCCGTCGGCGTCGGCGACGAACACCTGGTCGCCGCTCTTGAGGCTGTTGCGGGTGAACGCGAGCGTGCTGCCGGCCAGCACCGGCGCGCCGACGCTGCCGCCATCGGCCACGGTGCGCACCTTGCCGCTGGCGGTATCCACCGCGAACAGCGGATGCTGGCCGAGGTCGTCGGCGGTGGTGTACACGGTGGCGCCGTCGGCCGAGGGCACGATCTCGCCGGCCGAGCGGTCCCACTGCGGCGCGATCTCGCGGGTCTTGCCGCTGGCCACGTCCATCGCCATCAGGCCGAAGCGGTCGGCTTCGAAACCGGGGCGCTTCATGGCGCGGTAGTACAGGGTCTTGCCGTCGGCGGAGAACACCGGGCCGGCGTCCCAGGCCGGGTTGGCCGCGGTCAGGTTGACCGGCGCGGCCTTGCCCGCCGCATCCAGCCGGTACAGATCGAAGTTGGTCGACCACGGCTCCTCGCGCCCGGCCACGCGCACGCTGGCCACCAGCGACTGCCCGTCCGGCGCCCAGGTGTAGTCCTCGCTGCCGCCGAACGGCTTGGACGGAATGTCGCCGGCCAGGGTCACGCTGATCGCCGAGGCGCCGACCACCGGCTTGGCCTTGGCGTCGCCGGGCAGCGGCGCCACGAACAGGCTGTTGCGGCGGCCATCGTTCCAGGTGTCCCAGTGGCGCACGAACAACTGGTCGAACACCACGCCGCTGGCCTTGGCGCTCTTCTTCGCGTCCAGGCGCTTCTGCGTGCAACCCAGGTCGGAACCGCAGTCCTGGAACACGCCGGCGCTGAAGGCAACGCGGTCGCCCTGCGGGGCGACCCGGTAGCTGTCCACGTCCAGCGCGAAGTCGGTGAGCTGGCGCGGCGCGCCGCCGGCCAGCGGCAGCGCGTACAGCTGCTGGCGGCCGGACTTGGCGCTGAGGAAGTACACGGTCTTGCCGTCGGCCGACAGTTCCGGCGAATTGACGTTCCAGCCGTCCGGGGTCAGCCGCTTCGGCGGCGCCGCATCGCGGGTGCGCAGATTGCGCAGCCACAGCCCGGTACTGGCCTTGTCGCTGGCCTTGTCCACCTGCCGCTTGGCGAAGATCACCGTGCCGCCGTCGGGCGTCAGCAGCGGCGAGGACACCCGGTCCAGCGCCACCATGTCGCGGACATCGAAACCGCGGGTCGCCGCCAGCGCAGGCAGCGCGGTCAGCAGGCACAGGGGCAGCAAGGCGTAGCGCAAGGTCATCGGGCGTCTCCGGAACACGGCAAAACGTCGATGGTAGGCGCGCGGGTGGACGTGGTGCAAAGGCATGAAGTCATGGAGGGGCCGGGATTGGGGATTGGGGATTCGCGGGAGCGGACTGCGGGTTGCGCTTGTGGGCGATCGCCACAAACACGAAGCCCGGCGCAGGCCGGGCTTCGTGTCTTGCTGAGGGTGCTGATGCTTACGCCGACGGCGGCAGCGGTGCGGTCGGCTCGCCCTTCTTGCCGGTGCGGTACAGCAGCCAGCCGACGAAGGCGAGCAGGACCAGGCCGTACCACTGGTTGAGATGGAAGCCGGCAGGCAGCGCCAGCACGTCGGCGTGGCCGGAGACCACGATCGGCACCGCGATGGCGATGCCCATCAGCGCCTCGCCGGTGATCAGGCCGGCGGCGAACAGCGTGCCCGGACGGTGCACGCGGTCGCGGCCTTCCTCGTCGTCGGCGCGGATCTTGTGGAAGCGCTCGACCAGGTAGGTGATCAGCCCGCCGAGGAAGATCGGCACCATCAGTTCCAGCGGCAGGTAGATGCCGATCGCCGCGGCCAGCACCGGCACGCGGAAACGCTTGCCGGTGCGCTTGAGCCATTCGTCCAGGGCGATGATCGCCGCGCCGACGCCGGCGCCGATGGCGATCATCGTCCACGGCAGCTCGCCGCCGAACAGGCCCTTGGCCACCGAGGCCATCAGCGTCGCCTGCGGCGCGGCCAACGAGTTCGGATGCTCCGGCGTCGCCGCGCCGATGCCGTAGGCCTGCGCCAACAGGTTCAGCACCGGGGCCATGATCAGCGCGCAGGAGAATGCGCCGATGGCCAGCATCAGCTGCTGCTTCCACGGCGTGGCGCCGACCAGGTAACCGGCCTTCAGATCCTGCAGGTTGTCGCCGCCCACCGCTGCAGCGCAGCACACCACTGCGCCGATCATGATCGCGGCGACCGCGCCGATCGGCGAGTCGCGCCCGAGCAACAGCACCAGTACCGCCGAGGCGAACAGGATGGTGGAGATGGTGATGCCCGACACCGGATTGTTCGACGAGCCGATCAACCCGGCCAGGTAGCCGGACACCGACACGAACAGGAAGCCGGCGACGATCATGATCAAGGTCATCGGGATGCTGACGTGCCACTGGCCGACGATCGCCTGGTACAGGCCCAGCAGCGGCAACGTGCACAGCAGCAAGGCGACCAGCATCCACTTCATCGGCAGGTCGCGGTCGGTCTCGGCCACCACCGTGCCGGCGGTGCTCTTGCGCGCGGCGGCGAAGCCGCTCTTGACCCCGGACAGCAGCGACTTGCGCAGCGAGAACAGCGTCCACACGCCGCCGATCAGCATCGCGCCCACGCCCAGGTAGCGCACCTTGGCCGCCCAGATGGCGAACGCGGCCTCGGCCGCCGGCGCGGTGGTCAGGCTCTGCGCCAGCGCCGGATCGGAGCCCATGAAGAACTGCTGGTAGAGCGGAATGGCGATGTGCCAGGACAGGATCGAGCCGGACAGCACCACGATGCCGACGTTGAGCCCGACGATGTAGCCGACCCCGAGCAGCGCCGGCGACAGGTTGGTGCCGACGTAGCCGACCAGCTTGCTGCTGCCCAGGTAGGTGGCCTGCGCCCAGGTGTCGGGAATCACTTTCAGGCCGCTGGCCGCGGCCAGCTTGACCAGTCCGCCGATGGTCGCCGACAGCGCCAGGATCTTCAGTCCCGGCCCGGGATTCTCGCCGGCCTTGAGCACTTCGGCCGCGGCCTTGCCCTCGGGGAACGGCAGCGGATCCTCGACGATCATCGAGCGCCGCAGCGGCACCGAGAACAGCACCCCGAGCAGGCCGCCCATGCCGGCGATGCCGAGCACCCACCAGTACTTGAAGTCCGGCCAGTAGCCCATGATCACCAGCGCCGGGATGGTGAAGATCACCCCCGCCGCGATTGACGAACCGGCCGAGGCGCCGGTCTGCACGATGTTGTTCTCCAGGATGGTGCCGCCGCCGAGCAGGCGCAGCACGCCCATCGACACCACTGCCGCCGGGATCGCGGTGGCGATGGTCAGGCCGGCGAACAGCCCCAGGTAGGCGTTGGCGGCCGACAGCACGACGGCCAGCACGATCGCCAGCACGACCGCGCGGAAAGTGAGCTGACGCGGCGCAGCAGCGTTGTTCATGGTTACCCCTGAAACGACAAAAACGTTTTCCACGCTAGCGTCTGGGGCTGGGCAAGTCCAGCATCCCGGCGCCCAGCTTGTGGCACATGCCTGGGAGGCGGGGATTTGGGATTGGGGATTGGGGATTCGCAAATGCAGCGGCGCCCCGGCGGCCGATGGGCAGCCCCTCTCCCATCGAGAGAGGGGTTGGGGTGAGGGTACGGGGCGAAGCCTCGCACTGCTTCGCCCCCATGAAGCTGCGCTCGCACCCTCATCCCCCTACGGGGCACCTTCCCCCGAAAAGGGGGCCATGGTCCCGGCGGGAGAAGGAACCGCGATCGCCCCTCTCCCATCGGGAGAGGGGTTGGGGTGAGGGTACGGGGCGAAGCCTCGCACTGCTTCGCTCCCATGAGGCTGCGCCCGCACCCTCATCCGCCCCGGCGGGGCACCTTCTCCCCCAAAAGAGCCATGGTCCCGAAGGAGGAAATATCGCCACGCTGCGGCGACTCAGCCAAGCGCCGCCGGCACGCCTATACTCCGCCGCTGCCCTTCCCGCCCCAGGCCAGCCGTGTCCGCCACCGCCCTCCCCGCCCGCGACGCGCGCGACGATTTCCTCGGCCACCCCAAGGGCGTCTACGTCTGTTTCTTCACCGAGATGTGGGAGCGCTTCTCCTTCTACGGGATGAAGGCGCTGCTGCTGTACCTGACCAAGTACCACCTGTTCGGCGACAAGGCCGGGCTCGACCTGCTCGGCGCCTATGGCGGGCTGGTGTACTGCGTGCCGGTGATCGGCGGCCTGCTCGCCGACCGCTGGCTGGGCATGCGCAAGGCGGTGGTGTTCGGCGGCATCCTGCTGGTACTCGGCCACGTCGGCATGGCCTTCGAAGGCCACGCCGCCACGCGGGTCGGTGGCGAAGTGGTCCGCGATACCGCGTCGCTGGGCGTGACCTACCTGTCGCTGGCGCTGATCATCATGGGTGTGGGCTTCCTCAAGCCCAACATCTCCACCATCGTCGGCAAGCTGTACGCCCAGGACGATCCGCGCCGCGACTCCGGCTTCTCGCTGTTCTATGCCGGCATCAACCTCGGCGCGCTGTTCGCCTCGCTGGTGTGCGGCTTCCTTGGCGAAGCCTACGGCTGGCGCTACGGTTTCGGCGCCGCCGGGCTCGGCATGCTGCTCGGCCTGGGCATGTTCCTGTGGGGCCAGAAATACCTGCACGGCCATGCCGAGCCGGCGCAACCGGCGCTGCTGCGCCAGCGCGTGGCCGGGCTGCCGCGCGAATGGGCGATCTATCTGGTCGCGGTGCTCGGCGTGCTGCCGGTCGCCTGGCTGATGTGGGCCGCGGCCAACGGCGCCTTCAGCCTGGGCGGCGAGATCTCGCTGGCCTTGCTGCTGATGCTGGTGGTGCTCGGCGGCGTGCTGCTGTGGTTCGCCTGGTTCACCGGCACCCAGTGCACGCCGGTGCAGCGCCAGCAGATGATCGCGCTGATGGTGCTGATCGCGATGGCGCTGGTGTACTTCACCCTGTACGAGCAGACCTACGGTTCCTGGGTCACCTTCACCGACCGGCTGATGACCAAGGACATCGTGCCGTCGCTGGTGATCCGCACTGGCACGCCGCTGCCGTGGTCGATCGCCTCGTTGCTGCTGGCGCCGCTGGGCTTCGTCGCCGCGGCGTCGCTGTCCGACCGCAACCCGACCTCGGCCGCGCCACGCCTGCTGTTCGTCGCGGTCAGCGTGCTGATGCTGCTGCTCCTGATCCGCGACTGTCTGGTGCTGCCGCAGACCGCCGGTTCGCTGACCTACCTGGGGGCGCTGTTCCTGGTGCTGCTGGCGCCGCTGTTCGCCGCGCTGTGGGCGTGGCTGGAACGGCGCGGCCTGGAGCCGTCCAAGCCTGCCAAGTCGGCGATGGGCCTGCTGCTGGCCGGGGTGTCGTTCGTGCCGCTGGCGCTGGCCGCGCAGCAGGTCGGCGCCAGTGGACAGATGGCCAGCGTGTGGTGGCTGGTGCTGGCCTATCTGGTGCTGGAAGCCGGCGAGATGTGCCTGTCGCCGGTCGGGCTGTCGGCGGTGACCCAACTCGCAGTGCCGCGCGTGGTCAGCCTGATGATGGGCACCTGGTTCCTGGCCACGGCATTCTCCGAGGCGCTGGCCGCGCTGTTCGGCAAGCTCGCCGCGATCGACGTGCCGGAAGGCGAAGCGCTGAACGTCGCCGACGCCGCCGCCAAGTACGCGCACCTGTTCTGGCTGATGCTGTGGATCGGCGTGGGCTGCGCGGTGCTGGCCTTCCTGGCCGCGCCGCTGCTGCGGCGGATGATGCACGGGGTGCGTTGAGCGGATCCCGGCGCGGGCACAGCAATGTGGCGGCGTTTCACAACGCGGCCGCGCACACGTCATGCGGATCGCAGGCACCGCCTGCGCAGGCGCCGGGCACCGAGCCGGGCGCATGGACCACATGCATCGCAACGGAGGACCGCAATGAAGACCATGAAGTGGAAGATTTTCGCCGCGCAGACAGTGGCCTGTCTGGCCCTGTGCCTGGGCACCACGGCGGCGCAGGCCGCCTGCCCGTATCCGTTTCAGCTGAGCGGCAACATCGATCAGCAGTGGAAACAGGTGACCAATTCGGCCTGGAACAAGATGCTGCCGCGGCAGTGGACCGACAACGGTTTCCATTTCTACAGCCGCGTGCGCGAACGCGGCCCTGCCGACGGCATCAACACGCCGTCGGACCTGGAATCGGAAATCCGGAAGAAGGTGCGCGAGGAACCGGAAGGCAAGCCCAATCGTTGGCAGATCGTGCTGCCCATCGTCAATTCGAAGGGTATCAACCTGCACGTCATCTACGACTACGATGGCGGCAAGAGCTCCAAGTGCCAGCTGGTGACACTGAGCTACCCCAGTCAGAAGTGATGCGCGACCTGCGGCCCGACCATGGGGTCGGGCCGCGGATCGGTCTTCGCCGGTTACGGGTGCCTGCGCATGGCAGCGCTAGCCTCGCGACGACTAGCGCGCAGGCGCCGGCGCCGCCTGTGCACCGCCCAGCGAGCGGCTCAGGAACGCCAGCAGCCGGGTGTAGAACTCACGGCGGTGTTCCTCGGTGTAGAAGCCGTGGCCCTCGGTCGGGACATACAGCGTCTCCACTGGTACGCCGGCCTTCTTCAGCGCCGCTTCCATCTTCTTCGAATGCTGGATCGGCGCACGTTCGTCCTCGCCGCCCGCCGCCAGGAACACCGGCACCTTGATCTTGTCGGCGAGATTGACCGGCGACACCGCGGCCAGTTCGGCGCTCGATCCCACCCATTCGCGCAGAAATGTCTGATCGGAGTCGCGCTGGTAGGTATCGCCCCTGACGTACAGCATCGGCAAATCGTAGACGCCGACATAGCCGGCCGCACAGCGGTACAGCGCCGGTTCCTTGGCCACGCCCATCAGCGACGCATAGGCACCATAGCTGGCACCGTACATGCAGATGCGCGCAGGATCGGCGATGCCCTGGGCGATCGCCCAACGCGTGGCGTCGGTCACGTCGTCCTGCATCGCACCGCCCCATTGCCCGCCGCCTGCCAGGTGGAAGGCGCGTCCGTAGTTGCCCGAACCGCGGTAGTTGACCTGCAGCACCGCATAGCCGGCGCTGGCCAGGATCTGCGCGTCCTGATCGAACAGGCCGTCGTCGAACACGCCGAACGGGCCGCCATGCGGCATCACCACCATCGGCACCTTGCCGGCCGCAGCCGCCGCTGGCAGGGTCACGAAGCCGTGCAGCGGCAGGCCGTCGCGCGCCTGCAATGCGATCGGCCGCACCTCGGCCAGCTTCGGCGGCTGCAACGCGGCACGGCTGGCGAATGCGAAATCCGCCTTCTTCGCCACGGTGTCGAACAGGTAGAACTCGCCAGGATTGCGCCCGGACTGCACCTGCACCAGGTTGAGCCGGCCATCGCGGGTGCTGGACGTCACATAGACCGCCTGCCCCGGGAACGCGGCTTCCAGCGAGCGCTGGGTCTTGGCCTCAGGGGAAGTCGGGTCGAAGAACAGGCTACGCGGCTTGTCGGCCAGCACTTGGATCCCCACCGGAATACGGGTGCCGTGGCGATACATGATCCGGTACCGGTCGGCCAGGGCATCGCGTGCCACCTCCTTGCGCTCGTTGCTGTCCACGTTCCAGGCCACGATCGCGTCGCTGCCCTTGTCCTGCTCGACCTGCAGATACGCGGTGCGCCCGTCTTCGGAAAAGCCGATCGGCTCTTCGCCATGATGGCTGAGGTTCTCGTCGTTGAGCAGCCGCCAGTCGCCGCCTTGCGCATCGCGGTAGAACAGCTTTCTGGCATTGTCCGCATCGGAACCCCAGGCAAAACGCACCTTGCCTTGCTCGTCGCTGTAGAAATCGGCGCCACGCACCTTCGGCGAGCCGACCAGCGGCCGCCGCCGGCCGCTGTACACGTCCAGCACCTCGCTGCGGCTGTAAGGATCCTTGTTGACGCTGAACGGACGCACCTGAATCACCACGTTGCGGTCGTCGCCAGGCAACCGACCGACCCACTCCGCGATGACATCCTCCACCTTCTTGGTCTGGATCAGCGTGCCCGGGCCGCTGCCGGTGACGCGCTGGCCCACCAACAGTTCGGCCGCACTGCCGTCGGCATTGATCGCGAACAGCTCGCCGGTGGAACGCGGCAGGTCCATCGCCCCGATCTTGATATTCATGCTGAACAACACACGCGTGTCGTTGACCCACTCGAAGCCGGCGACATGGGTGTTCTTCTCCATCGAGAAACTGCCGACGATCTTGTTGTCGGAGCGGCGCATCACCGCCAGCGCGGTGCGGTCCGCCAGCGGCACGGTGGCCGCGTAATACTCGCCGGTCGGCGACAGCTTCAGCTCGACGACCTGTTCCTTCATCAGGAACGGCGCCAGATTCACCTGCGCCTGCGCGCTCCCCATTCCGATCCCCATCCCCAGCAAACAGCACAACGCGACTGCCCCCAGTCTCCCGCTCATCCCTATCCCCTGTATCCATGTGTTGGTTTGGCTTGCGGGCGAAGTGTAATACGGCGCGCACGTAGCGGAAGCGGTCGCCGCCGGACATGACAAGAAAATGGCCGAGTGCAACGCTATACCTGCCCCGCCAGGATCAGGCTCCTGGCCGCGTCGATCAGGCTGTCGCGCGCAGGACGCGGCGACCAGCCGAGCACCCGCGTCGCCTTGGACGTGTCGTAGTCGCGGCAACGGCACAGCTCCGGCGCGAGGCGCTGCACGCCGGTGTCGAACAGCCGGTCCAGGCACGCGCTCAGGCCGGACGCCACGCGCGTGGGCATGCGTGCGGCGTATTGCGGGAAACGCGCGCGCAGCAAGGTCACGATCTCGTCGACCTGCATATGCTCGCCGACAGCCAGGAAGCGCTGATCGGCGGCGTCCGGATGCCGCATCGCGCGCAGGTGCAGCGCGGCCAGATCGCGCGCGTCGGCCACGTCGAACCCCAGCCGCGGCAGCCGCCGCACGCGGCCGTTGAGCAGGCACGCGAGCAGCTGCGCCGAGGCCGGGGTGTCGGCGCCCAGCAGCGGCCCATGCACCGAACCGGCCAGCAGCGTGGTCAGCTGCATGCGGCTGCGGTGGCGTTCGACGAACGCCCACGCATCGCGCTCGGCGAGGATCCGCATCTGCGTTCGCGCGTCCAGCCGCACCGCCTCCATCCGGGTCCAGCAACTCTCGTCGGCACGGCGCGTCGCTCCGCACGGCGGCAGCGCCGCCAGCGCCGGCGCGGTAATCACCACGCGTTGCACGCCGGCGCGGTCGGCCGCGTGCAGCACGCGCCACGTCGCCTGCTGCGCGCGCTGCGCCAACTCCGTGCGCCGCGGCGTGTCGGCCACGACCGGCGCGGCGTTATGCAGCACGAACGCGCAACCGGCAATCGCGCGCTCCCAGCCGGCGTCGCACTGGACATCGGCGGCGACGATGTCGAACCGACCGGCGGCGTTCGCGTGCAGCGCGATCGCGCCGCGGATCTCCGCTTCCCAGCGCGGATCGGCCACCGCCGCACGCACCCGGTAGCCGTCGCGCAACAGCGCGACGACGATCCAGCGTCCCAGGTAGCCGAAACCGTCGGTCACCAGCACGCACTCCTGGTGCCGCCCGCGCATCCTGGTCGCGTCGTCGCAGAGCGTGGCCATGGCTAGAACGCGCGGCTGATACTGAGGCTGCCGAATACCGCCGGCTCGCGCTGCTGGTCGAACTCGCGCGTGCGCCGGTACTGCGCCAGCGTCGCCTGCCAACGGCCGCGCCGCAGCACCGCGCCGGCGGCGAGATCGCCCACCCACGGGCGCGGATCGATGCGCTGCCCGGACTGCCCTTGCAGCGTCAGGTCGTGGGCCATCCAGCGCGCGTCGATGCCGACGAACAGATGCCAGGCCCACGGCCGCGCGGCCCATCCGGTTTCGGCCATCGCACTGTGCCCGCCGGCCGGGCGCAATGGATCGCTGCCGAAATCGTCCGGCAAGCGCCGGCCCCAGCGCCATTCGAATCCGGCGTTGGCATAACGGGCGAAATTGCCGACGCTGGCGCCGACATGGCCGACGCCGTCCCAACCCCACCCTTCACCAGGCGCCGATCCCGGCCAGCGCTGCAGGCGTTCGTGCACCAGCTGCAGCACCGGCCGATCGCGCAACTGCCGGTCCCAGCCCTGGAAGCGCTGCAGCCCGAACACGCCGTGCACCGCGTCCTGCACCTCGCGCCCGCGCGCCGACGGACCGACCATGCCGACGCGCAACTGCGTGCTACGCAGACTGCGCGCATCGCCGAGGTTGTAGCCAAGACCGAGCATCGCCACCGCCGCATACGGACGATCGTCGAGGATCGGATCGGCGCGCTTGCCGTCGGTCGGCGTGAACAGGCCCTGGCCGAGGCTGACCGTCAGCTTCTGGCGGGTGAAGCGGCCGGGGAACCACTGCTCGGTGCGCGCGTTGAGCCAGCGCGCGACGCGGGCGCGGCAGGGATCGGCCGCCGCGCCGACCATATCCGGCAGAACCACGCTGGCCACCGCACCGTTGGTATAGCCCTGGTCCTGTTGCGCCAGGCCGAGAAAATCGTTGTCCAGGCGCAGATCGAACAGCGCCGGGCCGCGTTGCGCCGCAGGCGTCGCGCATGCCTGCGCCGCAGCCGGGTCCGGCACGGCCAAGGCCACGGCCAGCCACAGCCAACAGCTGCCACCGCGCCGTCGCCGACGATCCAGCGCATGCGCCGAGCGCGGCGCGCGCTCAGAACACATGCACGTAGCCCAGCACGATGCGCGACTGCAGCGCGCTGTCGACCAGCGGGCTGTCGCGGATCTGCGCACCGAGGCGATCCACGCCCACATCGAGAAACAACGAATCGCGGTGCGCGACGCGGTAGGCCGCGCGCAGACCGGCCTCGACATTGATGCTGGCGCCGGGGCGATACGGCAGCCGCTGCGCACGCGCTTCCTGCGGCCGCACGCCGTAGTAATAGTCCACGTAGCGGCGATCCAGCCATGCCGCACCCAGCCGCGGAATCAGTTCGAACAGGCCGCGATCGAAGACATGCTCGACCGAAAGGCCGACGCGCTGCCCGCGGCTGTAACCGGACACGTCGTGCATCCACTCCAGCGCGGTGTCGGCGAAACCGGTGCGCCACGTGCCCGAGCCGCCCAGCCACAGCCGATCCTTGCGCTGCTGCATGCCGTCCAGGGACGGCGAATCGGATGCGTCGTAGCCGTCGTGGGACAGCCGCGTGGTCAACGACAACGCCACCGGCCCCAGCGACGGCAGATTCAGGCTGAGCGAAGGCCCGTACACGCTCCACCACTTGCTCTCGTAGACCAGCAAGGGCAGCGCGATCAGGTCCGGCTCGACCCCGCGGTACGGCTTGTGCACCGTCAGTGCGGCCATGCCCAGGCCCCAGCGCGAGCCGCGTGCCGGCGCGGCGTCGTCGTCGACCGTGGCGGCCCAGGCTGCGCGGATCGGCAGCACCAGCAGCGCGGCCAGGACGACCGCCACGACCGTGCCGCGCCAGAACAGCGACGCCGCCGGCATACGCCGACGCGGCGGGATATCGGGAAGATCGTAGAGCGCCTGCAATCCCGGACGCAGGCTATGCGGAAGGCGTGGCGGAGTGGGTCGACGCGGGCGCATGGGGGTGTCCTGATCGGAGAGGAGCGGAACGGAAAGCAGCTGTGCACGAGGCGGCGCAACGTGCGGCGACGCGGTGGATGCAGCCGCCGCCGCAACGACATCCAGGCGTGTGCGCGGCGGCCGGCACTGCATGGGCGCGATGGCGTTGGCGACACGGCGGTGTGGCCTGTCGCCTACCGCGACAGCGCTAGTTCAACCGTGCGACCAGATCCTCGGCGCCCTTGCGGATCCCCGCCTTCGCCGCACCCAGGCCACCGATGCTGGCCTTGACGTTCATCGCGTTCGGATACTGCTTGGACACGTAGGCGCCGAGCAGGCGGTTGGTGCCGGCGTCGTAGATCTCCACCGCGTAGCTGACCGAACCGGACAAGGCGCCTTCCTTGCCGCGGATCGACTGCACCACGTTGTACGGGCCGCCGGCCAGATCGAACTTGGTCACCGTGCCGGCCACCTGCGGCGTCTTCTTGGCGCCGGTCAGGGTCACCGCCACACGCAGCGAACCCGGCCGCGGCCGGTCCAGCAGCGCAAAGCGCGCCTGCAGCGCTTCGCCGAACGTGGCGCGCATGAAATTCGCCAGCTCCGCCTTGTCCTGCTCGGTCACCTTTTCGTCGAACTGGCTGTCCGGCCCGCGATAAATCGCCACCGGCTCGATCACCGCGCTGTCGTAGTCGCGCCAGTCGGCGCCGGCCGCGTAGTCGTACGGAACCCGGCCGGAGCGGTCGCCGAGGTTCGGCCGCAACTGCTGCGCCGAAGCAAGCCCGCTGTAGACGACCGGGCGCGTGCTGGCGCAACCGACTGCACCCAGGCAGATCGTCAGCGCCAGCGGGCAGAGCAAGGAAGAACGTTTCATGGGAAAGCCCTTTTCGTGGATTCGACGGGACAGCCGCTTCGCGCGGTGGTGCACGGAACATCGCAGTGCGGCATCACAGCGACCGACGCCGCCGATCGCTGGCCGAGACATCGTCGCCTCGAAATGAAACCGTACTGTACGGTTTATTATTAGAAGCGAATTTCCCCACTGTCAAGAAAAATGTACAGTTGGGTTCACTTTAGGAGGCGCAATGAAGGTTCGAACCGAGGCCCGACGCGAGGCCATCGTCGAGGCGGCGACGAAACTGTTCCAGGAACTGGGCTACGAGCGCGCCTCGATGAACGAACTGGCCAAGCGGCTGGGCGGCTCCAAGGCCACCCTGTACGGCTATTTCGCGTCCAAGGAGAAACTGTTCAGCGCGGTGGTGCGCGCCGCGGCGACCGCGCATCTGTCCGACGCGATCCGGCGCCTGCAGGCGCCCCTGGCCGGCGAGACCGACCTGCAATCGATGCTGCTGCACTTCGGCGAATGCATGCTGCAGGTGGTGACCAACGATGCGCTCGCCATCGCGGTCTACCGCATGGTGGTGGCCGAGGCCGGCCGCTCCGAGGTCGGGCAGCTGTTCTACCAGGCCGGCCCCAGCGAATCGGTGGTGGCGGTGGCCGCGGTGCTGGAAGCGGCGATGGCGCGCGGCGAGCTGCGCAACAGCGACCCGACCATCGCCGCCCTGCACTTCCTGGCGCTGCTGACCGCGGAAGTGGACGCGCGCATCTACCAGCGCGATCCGCCGCCGCTGGCGCCAGCGCTGGTGCGCAAGATGACGCAACGCGCCGTCGAGCAGTTCCTGCTCGGCGCCGCGCCGCGGCAGGCGACCGGCACGGGCGCACGCGCAGCCGGCAAGGTGTCGGCGCGCAAGCGCGGGCGCGCCTGAGAGCGATCGTGCGCCATCGCAATACTCGCGCCGAGCTGCGTTTCGCGATGCCCCTCGCTCGGGAACTGCGCCACCAGCCCGGTCGCCTCCTGCCGTCACCTACCCCCGCGGCGCACCAGTCGACCCACGCAACATCAAGCTGAAATCCAGGGTCTGCTGAAGCGGCACGTCCACGTTTTCGATGATGGCCAGCAGCAGGTTGACCGCGCGGACACCGATCTCGCGCATGGGTTGCCGGATGGTCGTCAATGGCGGCGTGAGATAACTGGACGACGCCAGGTCGTCGAAGCCGACGATGGACAGGTCGTCCGGCACGCCGATGCCCATGTCGCGGCAGGCCGCCAGGGCGCCCAGCGCCATCT
This sequence comes from Xanthomonas bonasiae, assembly GCF_017163705.1. Lineage (GTDB taxonomy): Bacteria > Pseudomonadota > Gammaproteobacteria > Xanthomonadales > Xanthomonadaceae > Xanthomonas_A > Xanthomonas_A bonasiae. Next base: position 220,865 of record NZ_JAFIWB010000004.1, on the reverse strand, counting down.
GGTCGCTGAAGCAGAAGATCGCGGTCGGCATGGGCGCGCGAGCCAATAGCGCCATCGCGGCCGCATGGCCGGATTCCACGGAGAAGTCGCCCGGCACGACGGTCAGGTTGCGCAGGCGGCCGCGCGCCTTGCCGCAGGCCCGGACCCCTTCCAGCCGTTGCTGGTGCAGGGGATTGTCGGGCGGGCCGCCCACCACGGCGATCCGCTCGTGCCCCAGTCCATACAGGTGTTCCATCACGGTGCGCGCGGCGGCCGCGTTGTCGATGTGGACGCTGGGAATGCCCAGCGCCGGGTCGAACTCGCATCCGTTGACCACCGGCGCGGCGGCACCCAGTTGCTTGACGATCGCGCGCGCCGTCGGCGGGAGGCGGTGCCCCAGCACGATCAGGCCATCCGCCTCGTTGCGCCGGAGCATCTGCGCGTAGCGCTCCTCGCGATCGGGCTGGTGCTGGGTATCGCCCAGCAGGACCGCGTAGCCGACGGCCTGCGCCGCGTCCTCCGCGCCCTGCAGGATCTGGGCGAAGAAGGGATTGGCGATATCCGGGACGGTGACCAGGAGCTTGCCGCTGCGCTGGGTCTTGAGCGTCCTGGCGACCGTGTTGGGGACATAGCCCAGCGCGGCGGCGGCCTGCTCGATGCGCGTGCGCGTGGCCGGCAGAACTTTTTCCGGCCGGGAAAGCGCTCGCGACACCGTGCCGGCGGAGACGCCGACCTGCCTTGCGATGTCGTAAATGGTTGCCATGACGTCAGTTCTTCTTTCTTCTGTGCAGTGCACAACGGGTCTTGCGGAAGGCCCATGCTAGGATAAATGCAATCGATTGCATCAGGGCGAATCACGGTGAAAACGCTCAAGGGTCCGGCGCTGTTCCTGGCGCAGTTCATCGGCGACACTCCTCCCTTCGATCGCCTGGACACGCTGGCCGGGTGGGCCGCGGGCCTGGGATATTCTGGCGTACAAGTACCGACCAGCGCGCCCCACCTGTTCGATCTGGCCCAGGCCGCGCAGAGCCAGGCGTACTGCGACGACATCGCCGGCATGCTGGCCGGACACGGCCTGCAGATCACCGAGCTGTCCACCCACCTGCAGGGGCAGCTGGTCGCCGTCCACCCTGCCTACGACCACCTGTTCGACGGATTCGCACCGCCGGACAAGCGCGGCGATCCTGCCGCCCGCCAGGCCTGGGCGGTGGAGCAGTTGCTGTTGGCCGCCAAGGCCAGCCAGCGCCTGGGGCTGGCGGCGCATGCCACGTTCTCCGGTGCACTGGCCTGGCCTTACTTCTATCCCTGGCCGCAACGCCCGCCCGGCCTGGTGGAAGAGGCCTTCGCCGAACTCGGCCGCCGCTGGCGTCCCATCCTGGATGCCTTCGACGCCTGCGGCGTGGACCTGTGCTTCGAGATCCACCCGGGCGAGGACCTGCACGACGGCGCGACCTTCGAGCGCTTCCTCGAGGTGGTCGACCACCACCCGCGCGCCCGGATTCTGTACGACCCCAGTCACCTGCTGCTGCAGCAGATGGACTACCTGGGCTTCATCGACCGGTATCACGCGCGCATCGGCATCTTCCACGTCAAGGACGCGGAGTACCGCGCCAGTGCGCGCAGCGGCGTCTATGGCGGCTACCAGGACTGGATCGATCGTCCGGGACGGTTCCGTTCGCTCGGCGACGGCCAGATCGACTTCAAGGCGATCTTCTCGAAGTTCGCGCAATACGATTTCCCGGGCTGGGCGGTGCTGGAGTGGGAGTGCTGCCTGAAGCATCCGGAAGACGGCGCACGGGAGGGTGCCGCGTTCATCCGCGAGCACATCATCCGCGTGACCGAACGCGCCTTCGACGACTTTGCCGACAGCGGCGCCGATCCGGAATCGCTGCGCCGCATGCTGGGGACCTGAGCCACTACCGCCCTGGGAGGGGAAGCCATGACGCACACCATGTCGCGCTTGGGCGCGATGATGTTTCTGCAGTTCTTCATCTGGGGGGCATGGTTCGTGACCCTGGGCACGTACCTGGTGCAGGGCCCCCTGCAGGCCAGCGCGAGCCAGGTGGCGACGGCCTTCCTCAGCCAGTCCATCGGCGCCATCGTGGCGCCGTTCCTGGTCGGCCTGATCGCCGATCGCTACTTCGCGGCGCAGCGCATCCTCGCGGTGCTGCACCTCGCCGGCGCGGTGCTCATGTGGCTGGCGTCCACGGCGACGAGCTTCGGCATGTTCTCCGCCTGCGTCATGGGCTACATGTTGCTGTTCATGCCGACGCTGGCGCTGGCCAACAGCGTGGCGATGCGGCACATGCAATCGCCCGAAAAGCAGTTTCCGCTGGTGCGGGTGGCCGGCAGCGTCGGCTGGATCGTGGCGGGCGTGCTGATCGGCTGGCTGGGCTGGGAACAGGCGCACCGGCTCGAGCTGACGTTCCGGATGGCGGCGATGGCGTCGCTGGCCCTGGGCCTGTATGCCTTCACCCTGCCGCACACGCCGCCGCTGGCGCAACAGCGCGACGCCGGGCTGGGGCAGATCCTGGGGCTGGACTCGCTGCGGCTGCTGAAGTCGCGCTCCTACCTGGTGTTCTTCCTGGCGTCCATCGCCATCTGCATCCCGCTGGCGTTCTACTACAACTTCACCAACCCGTATCTCAACGATCTGGGCGTGCGCGGCGCGGCCGGCCTGCAATCGCTGGGCCAGGTGTCCGAAGTCCTGCTGATGCTGGCGATGCCGTTCCTGTTCGTGCGGCTTGGCGTCAAAACCATGCTGGCGGTGGGCATGGCAGCCTGGGTGGTGCGCTACGCCCTGTTCGCCTTCGGCGATGCGGGCGGCGGCTTCTCCCTGCTGGTGATCGGCATCGTGCTGCACGGCATCTGCTACGACTTCTTCTTCGTCACCGGCCAGATCTACACCGATGCGCACGCCGGCCCCGCCGCGCGCAGCAGCGCGCAGGGATTCATCACCCTGGCCACGTACGGCGTGGGCATGTTGATCGGCACGTTCCTGTCCGGCGCGGTGGTGGAGCACTACACCACGGCGGCGGGTCCGAACTGGCAGCAGATCTGGCTGTTCCCGGCAGGCGTGGCGCTGGTCGTGCTGGTCGCCTTCCTGTTGCTGTTCCGCGACCGCCCGGTCGCCGCCGCTGCGCCCTCCACGCGCTGAGACCCCATCCGATGAGCAAGCTTGGAATCGCCATTGTCGGCACGGGCATGATCGGCGCCGTGCATCGTCGCGCGGCGCTGCTGGCCGGTGCCGACGTCCGCGGCGTCGCCGCCTCCTCCCCGCAACGCGCACGCGACGTGGCGCAGTCGTGGGATGTGCCGCGCGCCTACCGCGACATCGAGGACGTGGTCGCCGATCCGCAGGTGCAGGTCGTGCACGTGTGCACGCCCAATCACCTGCATCGCGCCATGGCGCAGGCGGCGCTGGACGCCGGCAAGCACGTGATCTGCGAGAAGCCGCTGGCCACGACGTTGCAGGACGCCCAGGCCTTGGCGGCATTGGCCGCCGCGACCGGACTGGTCGCCACGGTGCCCTTCGTCTACCGCTACCACCCGGTGGTCCGCGAGGCGCGCGCACGCATCGCGCAGGGCGAACTGGGGCCGCTGCGCCTGATCCACGGCAGCTACCTGCAGGACTGGCTGCTGGACCCCGCCAGCAACAACTGGCGCGTGGACCCGGCACTGGGCGGCGCATCGCGCGTGTTCGCCGACATCGGCTCGCACTGGTGCGACCTGGTGGAATGGGTTGGCGGCGAACGTTTCGTCGAGGTCAGCGCGGCGTTCGCCACCGTGATCGCCGAGCGCGGCGCCCTCACCGGGCAGAGCTTCACCACGCCGGGGGCGGGCGGCGCGATGCAGGCGGTCTCGAGCGAGGACGTGGCCGCGGCGATGTTCAGGACCGGCGCGGGCTCGCTGGCGTCGTTGACGGTCAGCCAGGTCTCGGCGGGACGCCGCAATCGCCTCTGGTTCGAGATCGATGGCGCCAGGGCTAGCGTGGCGTTCGACCAGGAGGACGCCGAACGGCTGTGGATCGGCCGGCCCGACCAGCGCGAGGAAATCTTCGTGCGCGGACCGGGCGCCGGCAGTGCCGAACAGCGCCGGCTGTCGACGTTGCCGGCCGGGCACGCGCAGGGCTACGGCGATTGTTTCGAGGCGTTCGTCGCCGACACCTATCGCGCCATCGAAGGCGAACGGCCGGAAGGCCTGCCCACCTTCGAAGACGGCGTGCGCTCGGCGCTGATCGTCGATCGCGTCATCACATCGGCCAGGACGCGCGCCTGGACATCCATCGGTTGAATCCCGGGAGGACTTCTTGATGAACACACCTATACGCAGGACCGCGACCCTCGCACTGCTGCTCCTCGTCGCCCTGCCCGCCTTCGCACGCGACGCCGCCGGCCCGCAAGCACCCATCGCGGTGCAGATGTACACGCTGCGCGACGCCGGCTCGCTCGACCAACAGTTGAAGATCGTCCACGACGCGGGCGTGGGCGCGGTGGAAACGGTCGGCACGCAGAACGTCAGCGCGGTGGAACTCAAGCAGCTGCTGGACAGGTATGCGATCAAGGCGATCTCGTCCCACGTGCAACTGGCCGATCTGCGCAAGGACCTGGACGGCGTGGTGGCCTTCAACCGGTCGATCGGCAACACGACGCTGGTGGTGCCTTACCTGGCCGAGAAGGATCGGCCAACCGATGCCGCGGGCTGGACCGCATTGGGCCGGGAACTGGGCCAGATCGCGAAGCGGGCGCGGGCCAAGGGCATGCGCCTGGCCTACCACAACCACGACTTCGAGCTGGTCGACTTCGATGGCAAGACGGGCCTGGAACTGCTGTTCGCCGCGGCCGGCCCCGATCTGCAGACCGAGCTGGACCTGGCCTGGGTCGCGCGCGCGGGCTACGACCCGGCGGCGATGCTGGGCAAATTCAAGGGCCGCATGTTCGCGGTACACGCCAAGGACAACGCGCCGAAAGGCCAGGCCGAGGACGAGGGCGGCTTCGCCGCCGTGGGCCGGGGCGTGCTGGACTGGAACGCGATCCTGCCTGCCGCGGCGGGTGCCGGCGTGCGCTGGTACATCATCGAGCACGACCATCCGCGCGATCCGGCCACGGTCATCCAGACCGGTGCCGACTATCTGCGCGAACACCTGCCCGCCAGCACGCATCGCTAGCACGCAAAGGAGCCTCGCTTGAAAACGATCCTGACAGTGGCCGCGGCTCTACTGGGAGCGACGCTTGCGACCACGGCGTGGTCCAAGGACGACCCTGCGGCCGGCGCGCAGCTCTACGCGACCAACTGCACGGCCTGCCACGGCGCCGATCGCGCGGGCGTCCCGGGCGCGTTCCCCGCGCTCACCGACGTGGACAAGCGGCTGGACTCGGCGCAGATCAAGGAGAAGATCAGCAAGGGCGGCGGGTTGATGCCGCCGTTTCCGCTGCTGTCCCAACAGGACGTGGACAACATCGCCAGCTTCCTGGCCCAGTAGGAAGCCGGCGCCGGCTGCGCGCCGGCGCTACAGTTCGCGCACCCAGATGTTGCGGTAGCTGACCTTGGAATCGTGCTCCTGCAGGGAGATCGGCGCGCACGCATGTGGCGAGTACGACGGCGCGCCGATGTATTCGGTCTTGCCCGACAGCACGGTGTCGTCCTGCACCAGCACGCCGTTCTGCAGGACGGTGATGCGGGCAGGTGACGTGAGCCCGCCCCCCTGCGAGAAGCGGGGCGCCTTCCAGATGATGTCGTAGGCCTGCCACTGGCCCGGCGCACGCGAAGCGTTCACCAGCGGAATGGCCTGCTTGTAGATCGCGCCGGCCTGGCCGTTGGCATAGGTCGGGTTGTTGTAGCTGTCGAGCACCTGCAGCTCGTACAGTTCCTGCAGGAAGATGCCGCTGTTCCCCCGCTGCTGGCCGTCGAAGCCCCGGGTCGCGGTGGGCGTGCGCCACTCGACATGCAGCTGGATGTCGCAGAAGCGCTGCTTGGTCCGGATGCCCTTGCTGCCCGGAACCACGGTCAGCGCGCCGTCGGCGACGCTCCAGGGCACGCGTCCGCCCTGCTCCGACTCCCAGGCCGAGAGATCCTTGCCATCGAACAGCACGATCGCGTCGGAGGGCGCGCGGCCCGGGGGCGTGGCCACGATCGCGGGTACGGGCTTCCACACCTCGGTCTTCGCCGGATCGCGCGACAGGTCGCCGCCGGCCTGCGCGAACGCAGGCGCCGCGGCCAGCAGGCAGGCCGCCGTCAGGAAGGGTCTGGTCATCTTGTCCCCTGGGAAGTGGTGCATGGGCGAATCGTTGCGGTCCATCAGTTGGTCGCCCAGGCGGGCGTACCGGGGGCATAGGCCAGATCGCCGTCGTAGCGACCCGGCACGGCGACGTAGCGCAGCACGTCGGTCGCGGCGACCTTCGAGGTGAAGAAGCTGAAGATGGCCAGCTGCTTGAGCATCGTGAAGTGATGCGGCATCGCGTCCGCCACTTTGGCGGTGCCGGTGTCGGTCATGGCGACGACGTGTTTCCTGGCTTCTGCGTCGAGGGTGCGCAGCAGCTCGGTGCGGGCCTGCGGCGTGAGCGCTACGAATCGGCCGCCGGCGCGTTTGTCGATCTCGACCAGGCCGGCGCGGAACGCCGCCTGCTGCTGGGCGGTGTAGCAATCGGTGACGAATTGCGCCATGAACAGGCCCACGCCGGCGTCCTTCGCCCCCGGCGTTTTGGTCCGCGGCAGGATGGTCTCGGCGATCTCGTCCAGGGTGCCGACATCGGCCGCGGAGAAGGCGTTGTTCGCCCCCTCGGCCGGCGCCTGTGCATGGACGAGCGCGGGCAGGCCGATCATGGCCGCGCCCGTGGCAGCGACGATCATCTTCAGCAGTTCGCGGCGTTCCATCACAGATTCCCCGCTTTCAGCTCGCGCACCGCATGGTCCGCTGCCCGTGCCGTCAGCGCCATGTAGGTCAGCGAGGGATTCACGCAGGCGCTGGAGGTCATGCAGGCGCCGTCGGTCACGTAGACGTTCGGCGCGTCCCAGACCTGGTTGTGCTGGTTCAGCACGGAGTTGCTGCGGTCGCGGCCCATGCGCGCGGTCCCCATTTCGTGGATGCCCTTGCCCGGGGCGTAGTCGTCGTCGTGCATCTGCACGTCCTTGACGCCGGCGGCCTCCAGCATCTCCGCGGCATCGGCGGCCATGTCCTTGCGCATGGCCTTTTCGTTCGCGCGCAGGGACACGTCCATCGCCAGCACCGGCAACCCCCATTTGTCCTTGCGCTGCGGGTCCAGGCGGATCGTATTGTCGTGGTGCGGCAGCATTTCGCCGAATCCGGTCATGCCGATGCGCCAGTCCCCAGGCAGGGTCAGCGCGTCCTTCAGGTCGGCGCCGATGTTCAGCTCGGCGATCTCGCGCGACCACCCGGTGCGGCTGGCGCCGCCCTGGTAGCCGAACCCGCGCAGGTAACCGCGCCTGTCCGCGGCGACGTTGCGGAAACGCGGAATGTAGAAGCCGCAGGGACGCCGGCCGAAGTAGTACTTGTCGTCGTAGCCCTCGACCCGGCCGGCGGCACCGGCGCCGAAATGATGGTCCATCACGTTGTGCCCAAGCTCGCCGGACGAAGAGCCCAGCCCACCTTCCCAGACATCGGTGGCCGAGTTCATCAGCAGCCAGGTCGAGTTGAAGGAGGAGGCGTTGAGGAAGATCACGTTGGCCGTGTACTGGTAGGTCTGTCCGCTCTCGGCATCGATGATCTCCACGCCCCGCGCACGCTTGCGGTCCTTGTCGTAGAGCACTTCCTTGACGATCGAGAACGGCCGCAAGGTCAGGTTGCCCGTCTTCATGGCCGCCGGCAGCGTCGCCGACTGGGTCGAGAAATAGGCGCCGTAGGGACAGCCCAGGATGCACTTGTTGCGATACTGGCAGTTGACGCGGCCCTGCTCGACCTTGGGCTCGGTGATGTTGGCGGTGCGCGAGTGGATCAGGTGCCTGGTCCCGCCAAAGGCCTTCTTGATCCGCGCGGCCACGTCCTTCTCGACGATGTTCAACGGGACCGGCGGCAGGAACTCGCCGTCGGGCAACACGTCCAGGCCCTCGCGCGTGCCGGCGATGCCGGCGAACTTCTCCACGTAGTCGTACCAGGGCGCGATGTCGGCGTAACGGATCGGCCAATCGGTGGCGATGCCGTCCTTGAGGTTCGCCTGAAAATCCAGGTCCGACAGGCGATAGCTCTGCCGTCCCCACAGCAGCGAGCGACCGCCCACGTGATAGCCGCGGTACCAGTCGAATCGCTTGATCTCGGTGTAGGGCGATTCCTTTTCGTTGGCCCACATGCCCTGCAGGTTCTCGACCAGGCCGTAGTCGCGCATCAGCACCGGATAGTCGGCCTTCATCGCCTGGGTCGGTCGGTTGCGGTGCGGGAAATCCCACGCCTCCTTCATCGCGTTGACATAGTCCTTGACGTGCTCGATGTTGCGTCCGCGTTCCAGCATCAGCACCTTGAGGCCTTTCTCGGTCAGCTCCTTCGCCGCCCAACCGCCACTGATTCCCGAGCCGACGACGATGGCGTCGTAGTGATTGTCTGCCATGGGTTCTACTTCACCTTGGTGGATAGCGTTTCAGACGTCGCAGAGGCGGATCGCCTCGCGCAGCGAGCCGACGGGATCCGGCGCCGCAGGCATGAATTCCTGCGCCAGATAGCCGTCGAAACCGGTGTCGCGGATCGCGCGACAGATGGCGGGATAGTGGAGTTCCTGCTGGTCTCCGATCTCGTGCCGGCCAGGCACGCCCGCGGTGTGGTAATGCTTGAAGCACGCGTGATGCTTGCCGATGGTGGCGATGATGTCGCCCTCCATGATCTGCATGTGGTAGATGTCGTACAGCAGGCCGAAATGATCCGAGCCGATCCGCCGGCACAGCTCGACGCCCCAGGCGGAGTGGTCGCACAGGTAGTCGGGATGATCGACCCTGGAGTTCAGCAGCTCCATCACCAGCACGACGCCGCGCTTCTCGGCATGCCCGAGGATGCGCTTGAGTCCCGCTTCGGCGTGGGCCATGCCTTCCTGGGGATCCATGCCGTTGCGATTGCCGGAAAAACAGATGAGGTTGCGATAGCCGGCATCGGCCACCAGATCGATGTGCCGCGTATAGCGCTCGACCAGCTGGTCGTGGAACTGGCTGCCGGCGAAGCCCTTGTCCAGGCCCATCTCCGCGCCGTTGCACATCGCGCTGTACACGCCATTGGCCTTCAGCGTGGGCCAATCCGCCGGGCCGACCAGATCGATCGCGGCAAAACCGATGCTCTTCACCGTCTGGCAAAGCTGGGCGACCGACTGCTGCGGAAAGGTCCAGCGGGCGACGGAATGCTTCAGGTTGCCCTTGAGCGGCGCGGCAGCGGCAGCGGCAAACGCAGGCAGCATGCCCGCAGCGCCCAGGCCAAGGCTCCCGGCGACAGCGACGCGCAGCGCATCTCGCCTCGTGAACCCCGGGGCTGGCGCCGGTCCGATCGAATGGATGGACATCCACTTCCGGCCTCCCAACCGGTATCAAACATTGAGGATTCGCCGCAATGCAATCGATTGCACCATAAAGTAGACAATCGTTTTTTTGCAAGACGCAGTGCACGAAAACCCATGCTGCAAAGCACAACGCCCGTCGCGCCGGTCGCTGCAGGACGACGATGGAATTTCGTGCGGCGCACGGAGGGCACTACCGGAGGTGCAGCGGAAAGGGGCTGGCCTCCCGTGCACCATGGCCCGCTACGCAGGCGAGGCATGGCGAGAAACCGGCGAAACCGTGATTCCTGCTTGAGGTTGTGGCAGTGGACTGCCTGGATGGCGGCTGGGGGCCGGTTCGACGATGCGTTCCAGGGCCTGTTCGCCACACTGGCTACCTGCATTCACGCCACTTGACCCGTTCCGGCCGGGCTGTGCCCGCCCGTGAGCGACAGCATGGATTCGGCACGAAAGACCGCGCTAGGTCGTTGCTCGAGGCGGCCGCTCACGAAGCCACGCCGGCGATCAATCCGGTCCCGCGAAGGCAAGAACAGCGAGGCACCCGCCGCTTGCGCGCACGCTTCGGCCCCAATTCTCCAAATCGTGAGAAGAACTATGCCTATGACCACCCAATCGGTCGATAACGTCAGGCTTCGACGCCGTCGTTGGAGTACGGGACCAACTCGCGCCGGAGGTTCGCTGCGCCTCTCAGGCGATCAAGCATCGTGGCATGCAAGCCAGTGTCAACGAGACCACTGGATCGAGGTCTTCCGTGCTGGCTTGCCCGATCGCGACAAGGTCGAGACGGGCTTTGTGACTGACAGCGCCGGCGGCCGCAGCGAACAGATCGATATCGTCATCTTCGATCGACATTTCACGCCTATATCGCTCGACCGACAGCGGCATCGCTCCGTCCCCGCCACAACGGTGTACGCCGTATTCGAATCCGAGCCGCACTTCGACAAGAACTGCTTCGCGTCTGCGGGCCAGCAGCATCGAGAAAAAGAAAAGCCCCGCAAAACGGGGCTCTTCCTGGACCTATTTCTAATGACTATGTGTCTTAGAACGGGATATCGTCGTCCGCGAAATCGTCCATCGGCGCGGACTGCTGCGGTGCCGGCTGCTGGCGGCGCGGCGCGTAGTCCTGCCCGCCGCCGCCCTGGCTCGGGCGCTCCTGGCGCGGCGGTGCCGAACGCTGCGGGCGATCGCCGCCCATGCCGGCACCACCACCGCCGCCGCCTTCGCGACCGCCCAGCATCTGCATCTCGTCGGCGACGATGTCGGTGGAGTACTTCTCCACGCCGTCCTGGCCGGTGTACTTGTCGTAGCGGATCGAGCCTTCGACGTAGACCGAGCTGCCCTTGCGCAGGTACTCGCCGGCGATCTCGCCGAGCTTGCCGAAGAACACCACGCGGTGCCATTCGGTGCGCTCCTGCTGGTTGCCGTCCTTGTCCTTGCGCACGCTGGTGGTGGCCAGGCTGATCCGGGTGATCGCCATGCCGGCCTGGGTGTACTTGGTGTCGGGGTCGTTGCCGAGGTTGCCGACGAGGATGACTTTATTGATGCCGCGGGCCATGGAATTCTTCCGTTCGGGGTGGTGAACCCGCTCGGGCGCGGGCATGTCGGATAGGGTTGCCCGTTCGGGAACGGGCGAGGACAGTGAATTATACCGGGCTGGCGGCGGATATCAGCCCGACCCCGGTTCAGGCGTAAGACTTGCCCGCACCGGGGGGCCTATAATCCCTGCATTCCCCCTAGTCCGACCGCATGAGCCTCGCCGAAGACCTCCGCCCCGCCCTGGGGCTGCCTCAGATCCAGGCGCTGGCCGCGCCCGACATGAGCGCCGCCGATGCCCTGATCCGCCGCCGTCTGGCTTCGGACGTGGTGCTGATCAACCAGATCGCCGAGCACATCGTCTCCGCCGGCGGCAAGCGCCTGCGGCCGATGCTGGTGATGCTGGCCGGGCGCGCCTGCGGCGACGGCGGGCCGATGCACCACCAGTTGGCGGTGATCGTCGAGTTCATCCACACCTCGACCCTGCTGCACGACGACGTGGTCGACGAATCGGACCTGCGCCGCGGCCGCAGCACCGCCAATGCGCTGTGGGGCAATGCACCCAGCGTGCTGGTCGGCGATTTCCTGTACTCGCGCAGCTTCCAGCTGATGGTCGAACTGGACAGCATGGCGGTGATGCGGCTGCTCGCCGACACCACCAACCGCATCGCCGAGGGCGAGGTGCTGCAGCTGTTGCACGTGCACAACCCGGATACCGACGAGGCCGCCTACCTGCGCGTGATCGAGCGCAAGACCGCGGTGCTGTTCGCCGCCGGCACCCGGCTCGGGGCGATGGCCTCGGGCGCGTCCGAAGAGGTGCAGCAGCGCCTGTACGACTACGGCATGCACCTGGGCTATGCGTTCCAGATCGCCGACGACGTGCTCGACTACACCGCCGATGCCGCCGACCTGGGCAAGAACCTGGGCGACGACCTGGCCGAAGGCAAGGCCACCCTGCCGCTGATCCACGCGATGGCGCACGCCGACGACGCCACCCGCCAGCGCCTGCGCCATATCGTCGAACAAGGCGATGCCGACGCGATGCCGGAAGTGCTGGCGGCGATCCAGGCCAGCGGCGGGCTCGAGTACAGCCGGCGCCGCGCCGCCGAATACGCCGCCGCCGCCGAACGCGCGCTGGACGGCCTGCCGGAAAGCGAGGCGGTGGCCGCGCTGCGCGGGTTGGCGCGTTACGCGGTCGAACGCAGGCATTGATCCGGCGCGCTGCGCGCGCCGGACGGGATTGGGGATTGGGGATTGGGGATTGGGGATTCGCAGAAGCGGCGATGCGGCTTCTGCGAATCCCCATGGTTCTGAAACGCGTGCTCCGCAGTCGAACTTAAGCGCTGATCCGACGCGCGCGCGTGCCCTGACAGGGTTGGGATTCGTAAAGCGCAGACCTGCCGCTTTTGCGAATCCCGAATCCCTATTCCCTAATCCCATCGCTCATCAAAGAAATCGTGCAGCATGCGATAGGCACGCTTGGCCGCGCGCGGATTGTATTGGCAGCCCGGCGGGCTGTTGGCATCGGCCTCGGCGAAGCAATGCACCGCGCCGCTGAAGTTGACGAACTGCCAGTCGGCGCCGGCGCCGTTCATTTCCTGCTCGAAGGCGGCGATGTCGTCGCGGCTCACGCTCTTGTCGTCGGCGCCGTTGAGCACCAGCAGCGGCGTCTTGGCGCTGCCTGCGGCGGCCGGCGACGGCGTGCTCAGGCCGCCGTGCAGGCTGACCACGCCCGCCAGCGGCGCACCGGCGCGGACCAGTTCCAGCACCGTGGTGCCGCCGAAGCAGAAGCCGACCGCGCCGATCCGTGCAGCGTCCAGCGGCGCCTTGCCGGCTTGCGCCTTCAGCACCTCGACCGCCTTCAATGCACGCGCGCGCAACGTCGCCGGATCCTTCTTCAGCGCCCCGGCGAACTGTCCGGCCTCGGCGTCGTTGGCCGGACGCTTGCCCTTGCCGTAGACGTCGGCCAGCAGCACCACGTAGTCGTCGCCGGCGAGCTGCTTGGCCTTTTCGATCGCCGACGCGTTGACCCCGCGCCAGTTCGGCACCATCACCAGGCCCGGGCGCTTGTCGTTGTCTTCATCGTCGTAGACCAGCACGCCGCTGAAGCTGTCCTTGCCGACCTTCCATTCCACCGGCTTGGCCTGCATCGCGGCCAGCGCCGGCAACGGCAGCGCCAAGGCCAGGCCCAGCAGGCCGATCCACCGCATCGAACGAGTGCGCATCGCGTCTCTCCCATCGGAACCAGCCGGCAGTCTAAGCGCAGCGGCGGTCATGCGGCGTGCGCGCCAGCTCAATGCGCGAAGCCCCCAGATCAGGCGATGCCCAGCCCAGGGATCGCGCTGATCGCCTCCGGATCGAACCCGGCCAGTTCGGCGAAATGGCGGCCGCGCGCGACGTAGTCGCGGTAGGCGCCGAAGCTGGGGGCGCCCGGCGACAGCAGCACCACGCCGCCGCCCTCGCCCAGCGCTTCGCGCGCCAACGCCACGGCGGCCGGCAGGTCCGCGGCCGCGTGCAGGCCGAAACCGCCGGTCGCGGCCAACGGCGCCAGCAGCGCGTGGATGCGCGGACCGTTGCCGCCCATGGTGACGATCTCCAGCGGCGCGCCGTGGCGCATCGCCTCTGCGAACGCCTGCCAGTCCAGGCCGCGATCGTGGCCGCCGACCAACAGCGCGATGCGGCGCCCGCGAAAGCACTCCAGCGCCGCCAGCGTGGCGTGCGGCGTGGTGCTGATCGAATCGTTGACGTAGGCGACGCCGTCGCGCTCGCCCAAGGTCTGCAGCCGGTTCGGCAACGGCCGGAACTCCGCCGCGGCCGGCGCCAGCGCCGCCGCGTCCAGGCCCAGCGCCTCGATCGCCGCCAGCACCGCGCACAGGTTGCCGCGGTTGTGCCGGCCCGGCAGCGGGGCCCGCGCGCTGTCGAACACCGCCACTTCGCCGCGATGCACGACATCGCCGCGCATGTGCCAGCCGTCTTCGCGATTGAACCAGCGCACCTCGCTGTCGGGCAGCGCCAGCGCCGCCAGCTGCGGATCGGCGGCGTTGAGCAGCGCGATGCGCGGCCGCGCCTGGGTCACCAGCGCCAGCTTGTCCTCGACGTAACGCGCCTGGCTGCCATGCCAGTCCAGATGTTCCGGGAACAGGTTCAGCACCAGCGCCAACTGCGGCCGCGCACCGCTGCGCGCCACGTCGCCGGTCTGGTAGCTGGACAGTTCGATCGCCCAGTAGTCGGGCGGCTGCGGCGGCGCCAGCACTTCCAGCAGCGGCAGGCCGATGTTGCCGACCAGGCCGGTGCGATGGCCGCCGGCGCGCAGCAGGTGCGCCAGCAATGCGGTGCTGGTGCTCTTGCCCTTGGTGCCGGTGATGCAGACGCTGCCCGGCACCACGCCGTCGGCGTCCGCACGTTCGGCGAACCACAGCGCGGTACCGCCGATGAAGCGCGTGCCTTGCGCGGCGGCGGCCTGCGCCTCGGGCCGATACGGGCTGATCCCGGGCGACTTGATGATCACGTCGAACGCAGCCAGCCGCTCGGCACTGACCTCGGTTTCCACCTGCAGCGCGGGATCCCCGAGCGCCGACAGCGAAGCCGCTTCGTCAGCCGAACAGAACACCGTCAGCGGCAGCGCCGCCGCCGATTCCCCATTCCCCATTCCCCATTCCCTGCCGCGCACCGCGGCATACGCCGCCCGGCCCTCGCGGCCCCAGCCCCACAGCGCGACGCGCAGACCGTCAAGCTGCGAAATTCGCACGCACGCGTTCCCACAGCTCGGCCGGAATGCGGTGCTGCGTGTCCAGCGCCAGCAGCGGCTCCACGCGCAGGTCGCCGGCGTCCAGCTGCGGCTGGATCTCGCGGATGAACCGCGCCACCAGCGCGTCCTCCTTCCATTCCGCGCGCGCCGCCAGGGTGGCCATCGCCGCGCGCGATTCGCGGCCCTCGCCGACGCATTCGAACGGCTTGTGGTCCTGGAATTCCAGCAGCGCATCGAAACCCGGCGCCTGCGCCGCATCGTCGAGCAGGTTGCGGCCGAAGATCCGCACCAGCCGCGTCTTCGGCATGAACGGGGCCAACGCCAGGAACACGAAATGGCACTTCGGGCATACCCCGCACCAGCGGTGCGCCGGACGCTCGCCGAGGATGTGGAAGTTGCGGTTGCAGCTGGAGAAATGCGCGTCGTAGTGGTCGGTCTTGGCGAACTGCCGCGCCACCGCCAGTTCCGACAGCGGGCGCAGCAGCGAGTAGTAGCGCAGATCCGCGGCCACGTAGCGCTGCACGTGCGCGCCGAACGCCTGCTCGAACGCCCAGCCCTTCGACCACTGGTGGTTGACCTCGCCGGTGCCGGCGATCTGGCTGCCGTAGCTGGCCGAGTGCTCGTTGGAAAACACCACCTGGCCCGCGTCCTGCAGCAGCGCGGCGAATACCAGGATCGCCGAGTTCACCGCGGTCACCGGGATATGCCCGTTCCACGCGCCCTGCCGGTTCAGTTCGAACAGCTCCGGCGCCAGCGCGCGGCCGATGTTCAAGGTCGGCAGCGCGGTGCGCTCGGCGCAGGCGCGGATCAGCTGCGAGCCGCCGATCCAGGCCACGGTCTGCTCCACGCCGGCCGCGCGCAACGCCTCGATGCTGACCAGCGAATCCTTGCCGCCGCCGATCGCGACCAGCGCATGCCCGCGCAGACCCAGTGCCGGAGCCCCCTGCTCGTCTGCCGCCGTCGCCGGAAAGCGGATCCGCTCGCGCAGATCCAGCCCGTTGCGATAGGCGAACTCGCCCAGGCCGTGCAGATACACGCTGTCCAGCAGCGCCGCGGTCTCGGCATCGATCGCGTAGTCGTCGATTTCGATCCGCGGCGGCACCGCGGCCTTGTAGTAGCTGACCCCGGCGATCAGGTGCAGCAGGCGCAGCGCGTGCTGCACGGCCTGCGCGCGCGCCGCGTCCAGCACGAACGGCGCGCCGGGCACGGTGATCGTCTCCACCAGCTCCGGGCCCTGGTCGAAGGCATAGACCAGGCGCGCGACGCCGCTGTCGGCGTCGAACGCGCAGCGCACGAAGCGGAAGGTGGTGATCTGCTGTTTGTCGAAAGCGGTCATGGCGTATCCGGAATCGGGCTGAGCGGCATTCGCGCCGAAGCACGGCATGCCGCTCGCGCTGCGCGCGGCGGCGCAAGAAAGCGGGTCTCAGACGGCAGGCGCATCGATCACGTCCTCCCGCGGCAGCTCGCGTTGGTTGTAGGTGCTGGCCATCGCGTAGCCGTAGGCGCCGGCATCGGCGATCAGCATCACGTCGTCGGCCGCGGTGGCGGCAGGCAGGCGGCGGCGCTTGCCGAACACGTCGCTGGATTCGCAGATCGGGCCGACCACGTCGAACACCGCATCGGCCTCGCGCTCGAGCCGGCTCAGGTTGGCCACGTCGTGCCAGGCGTCGTACAACGCCGGGCGCACCAGCGCGTTCATGCCCGCATCCATGCCGACGCGGCGGATGCCGTCCTTCTCGATCACCTGGGTGGCGCGGGTCAGCAGCACGCCGCATTCGGCGACCAGGTAGCGGCCCGGCTCGACCGCCAGGCGGAACGCCGGGTGCACCGCCTTGACCTCGGCCAGGCCCTGCGCCCAGGCATCGAGATCGAACGGCTCGTCGTCGGCGCTGTACGCGATCGGCAGGCCGCCGCCGATGTCGATGACCTCCACGCTGCCGATGCGGCGCGCGAAGCCAGCCAGTTCGTCGCACATGCGCCGCCAGTGCTGCGCCGTCTCCACGCCGCTGCCCAGGTGCGCGTGCACGCCGACGATGCGGATGTCCAGCGTGCGCGCGACCTCGACGAATTCGTCCACCCGCGTCGCCGACAGGCCGAACTTGGACGCCTTGCCGCCGGTGTTGACCTTCTCGTGGTGGCCGTCGCCGTGGCCCAGGTCGATGCGCAGCCACAGGCTGCGGCCGCGGAACAGTTCCGGCCAGCGCTGCAGCAGCTCGACGTTGTCCACGGTGACGGTCACGCCCAGCGCGAACGCGGCTTCGTACTCGGCCTTGGGCGCGAAGCTGGGGGTGAACAGCACCCGCCGCGGCGACAGCTCCGGCAAGGTGTCGAACACCCGGCGCAGTTCGCCGTGCGACACGCATTCCAGGCCGAAATCCTCGGCGACCAGCGCCTCGAGAATCGCCGGATGCGAATTGGCCTTGATCGCGTAGTAGCGCTGGTCGATCGGCGCGATCGCCTTGAGCGCGCGGGCGCGCTCGCGCAGCGTCGGCAGATGGTAGACATAGCGCGGCGTGCCGGCGTCGGCCAGGCGCAGCAGGTGCTCGCGCTCGGCATGCCACCACGGCGTCGGCCGCGCGCGCACGCTGCCGGTGATCTCGCGCCAGCGCGGACCGAACACCTCGGTCTCCTCCACCGGCATCGCGCCGCTGTCGATCAGCTCGGCGTGCAGGATCGGCAACAGGCCGTCGGCATCGGCCTCGTCGATGACGAAGGTCAGGTTCAGGTCGTTGGACGACTGCGAGATCATGTGCACGCGCTCCTTGCCGAACGTGGCCCACACGTCCGAGAGCTTGTGCAGCAGCGAGCGCATGCCGCGTCCGACCAGGGTGATCGCCGCGCACGGCACGATGATCTTGACCCGGCAGATCTCCGCCAGGTCGGCCGACAGCGCCGCCAGCACGTCGGTGTTGACCAGGTTCTCGCTCGGATCCAGCGACACGGTGACGTTGGTCTCGGCCGAACCGATCAGGTCCACCGACAGCCCATGCTTGGCGAAGCGCGCGAACACGTCGGCCAGGAAGCCGACCTGCTGCCACATGCCGATGCCTTCCATCGACACCAGCACGATGCCGTTGCGGCGGCTGATCGCCTTGACCCCGGGCACGGTGCGCGCATTGCCGTCGATGCTGGTGCCGGGCAGCTCGGGGCGCTCGGTGTCCAGGATCGCCATCGGCACGCCGCCGTCGCGGCACGGCTTGATCGAGCGCGGGTGCAGCACCTTGGCGCCGGTGGTGGCGATTTCCTGCGCCTCGTAATAGTCCAGCCGGGTCAGCAGGCGCGCATCGGGCACTTCGCGCGGATTGGCGCTGAACATACCCGGCACGTCGGTCCAGATCTCCACCCGGCTGGCGCCGAGCAGCGCGCCGAAGTAGGCCGCCGAGGTGTCCGAGCCGCCGCGGCCGAGGATCGCGGTACCGCCGTCCTGGTGCCGCGAAATGAAGCCCTGGGTGATCAGCATCCGCGCCGGCTGGGCGACGAAACGTTCGCGCCAGGCCGTGTCGGACTGCCACTGGCACGACACCGACAGCCGCTTGGACCACTCGCTCTGGTTCGGCTGCGGCGGCAGCGCGTCCAGCCACTGGCGCGCGTCCATCCAGCCGAAATCCAGGCCGCTGGCGCGCAGGTAGGCCGCGCCCAGTGTCGAGGACAGCAACTCGCCCTGGCCCAGCACCTCGGCCTGCCAGTCCAGCGTGCGGCTCGCCGCGCGCGGGTCGTCGAGCAATCCGCGCAGCGCCGCCAGGCGCTCGCCGAGCACGCTGTCCGCATCCAGTTCCAGTTCGCCCAGGAACTCGCGGTGGCGCTGCTCCAGCGCGGCCACGCGCTGCGCGCTGTCGGCGCTGCCGTCGGCGATCGCGGTCAACTCGTTGGTCACCCCCGACAGCGCCGACACCACCACCAGCACCCGCGCCCCGGTCTCGTCGGCGCGTTTTTTCGCCAGCTTCCCGATCGTGTCCCAGCGATGACGACGCGACACCGAGGTGCCGCCGAACTTGAGGACGATCCAACGATCGACGTGGGGGGAAGAGGACATTTCGTTGTGGGGTCTGGTGGAGGGAAAGAGGCCCGGAACGCCGGGCGGAACCTGCGATTCTATGCCAAGCGCAGCGCTCCTGGCGCTTGCCGGCCAAGCCCGCGATGCGCCGGCCCTGCATCGGGCGCGCGCCGCGGTTGCTAAGCTGCGCGCCCCCGCCTTCGAGTGCCTGCCATGACCACGCGCCGTTTCCTGCAACTGGATGTGTTCTCCCCGCGCCCCGGCGCCGGCAATCCGCTGGCGGTGGTGCTGGATGCGCAAGGCCTGGACGCGGCGGCGATGCAGGCGATCGCGCGCTGGACGCGGCTGCCGGAGACCACCTTCGTGTTTCCGGCCACGCAGCCAGGCGCCAGCTACGGCATCCGCATGTTCAGTCCGCAGAAGGAAGTGCCGTTCGCCGGCCACCCCAGCGTCGGCACCGCGCATGCGGTGCTGGAGGCAGGCATCGCCGTGCCCAAGGACGGCGTGCTGGTCCAGGAAGGCATCGCCGGGCTGCTGCCGTTGCGCGTGGATGCGGACGGTGGCGAGCGCAGCATCGCCATCCGCACCCCGCGCGCGCAGGTCGCGGAGATCGCCGACGCCGCCGATCCGCGCCTGGCCGCGGCGCTGGCCGGCTGGAGGCTGGGCGCGCAACCGCCGGTGCGCATGGACGGCGGCCGCTGCTGGTGGCTGGTCGAAATCGCCGACGAGGCCGCGTTGCGCGGCCTGGCGCCGGACTGGGAAGCGATCGCCGCGCTGGCCGAAAGCACCGCCAGCATGGGTGTGTTCGCCTATGCGCGGGCCGACGACCAGGCGTATCAGCTGGCAGTGCGTGCGTTCGTCGGCAATGGCCGCCGGTTCGAGGATGCCGCATCCGGCGCCGCCAACGCCGTACTCGCCGCGTGGCTGGACCACCGCGACGCCCTGCCCGGCCGCGACGGCCGCTACGTGGTCAGCCAGGGCCGCGAGGTCGGCCACGATGCCTTGCTGACCCTGAGCGTGGACAGCGCCGGCGAGGTCTGGTCGGGCGGCCAGGTACAGACGGTGATCGACGGGCGCATCGACTGGCGCTGAGCGGCAGATCGATAACGCTTGCCTGCAACGGCAGGAGTGGGCGGCAGGGCCGCCTGACGAATCGTCGTCGACCGCCAGCGCCACGGCGCTGGCGGCCGATGCCCCATGGACGCCTCAGCGAGGCGTCCGCATCGTTCAGTCAGGCAACACGTCCACGCGCACCCGAATGCGGTCGCCCGGACGCTCCGCGCTGCGCGTGTGGTAGTAGCGGCCGCCGTATTCGTAGGTCACGTCGTAGCCGTCCACCCGGTCGTAGCTCTCGCTGCGATAGGCCACCGGTTCGCACACGCTGACCGAGCCGGTCTGCACGGTGGTGCGGGTATTGCTGTCGTAGATCGAGCGCCCGGCCAGGCCGCCGACCATGGTGCCGACCGCGGTGCCGACGAAGCGCCCGCTGCCGCCGCCGACGCGGCTGCCCAGCAGCGCACCGGCGATGCCGCCAACCACCGTGGCCGCGCTGCGCCCGCCGTCGGTGCCGCGGTAGCCGTCGCTGTAGTAGCCATTGCCGCGGTAGCCGTTTTCGACATATTCGCCGGAAGCCGGGCGCTCGTAGCAGCGCTCGGTGGTCTCGCGCGGGCCGCGCACCGGCACGATGATCGGGTCGGCACGGACCACACGGGCGTATTCGTAGCTGCCGCTGCTCGGATAGCCGCGATCGCGATAGCCATCGTAGCGGCCGTAGTCCTGCGCAGTGGCGGAGCCGACCACGCCCACGGCGAGCGCGGCGGTCAGAAGACGGGTCGAGAGCTTGTTCATGTCGAAGATTCCAGGCGCGTGGATCGCGCACCTGCATGCTCGGTCCGCGCCGGTGAAACGAGACTGAATTGGGCCCGGTGGACGGCGACTGTTTAGCGCCGCGACAGCTGTTGCCGCAACGGGGCCTTGCGCGTATCGCAACTGGAACCGTTCCCATGCAACGGCAAACGGCCAGGCCGCGCGAGCCGTAGCCGGCGTGGCCTGACCGTCGTTTCGGGAAAAGGCCTGGCGGCACGCGCCAGGCCCAACACTCAGCCCAGTTCGGCTTCCAGGCTGATCGGCACGGCGCTCAGCGCCTTGGACACCGGGCAGTTCTGCTTGGCGTCGTCGGCCAACGCACGGAACTGCGCCGCCTCGATGTTCGGGACCACGGCCTTGACCTTGAGCCGGATCTGCGACAACTGCGGACCGCCTTCCATCGACAGATCGACCTCGGCGCGCGTGTCCAGCGAGGTCGGCGGGAAGCCCGCCTCGCTGAGCTTGGCCGACAGCGCCATGGTGAAGCAGCCAGCATGCGCGGCGGCGATCAGCTCTTCCGGGTTGGTGCCCTTCTCGTCGCCGAAGCGGCTGCTGAAGGCGTAGCGGGTGTTCTCCAGCAGACCGCTCTGCGGCGTGCTCAGCTGGCCCTTGCCGTTCTTGAGATCGCCTTCCCAATGCGCGGTGGCGTGACGCGAAATGCCCATGCGGTACTCCCGTGGTGAATGAGGCAGGCACGATAGAGCAGCGGGCGTTACGGCCTTGTGCGCCGCAATACCCGCCGTGGGCGGTGCGCGCGTCCGGGCACCGCTGGCGGCGTTGTTTGGCCAACCGCAGCGATGCTCCGCAAGCGATGGCGGTTGCTCGCACACAGACGACGCCGGCCGCCCAGCCCGGCGAACTCGTCGACGGACGACGGCGCGGCCAGCTCGTCAGGTTGCACGCCTCCTGCGCAGCAACGGCCAGCTCGCCGCGCAACCCGGCGCCTCCACGCACGGCAGCGACCGCGCCGCCTCCGGAGCGTGCGCGCCAGCCGCGCACATCGGAAGCAGACGGCGACGCGGCGAGTGAGATCGCTGTCCGCCGGACCGGTCCGGGCAGCCGTCTGCGCACTGGATTCCAGCATTGCCAATGGCCGCGGCGAGGCGGCGCGATGCCGGTCGCGGCTCGGCATGAACGCTGCGCCTAGCGGCAGCGCGCTGCCGTTTTCCCGGTCCAAATCCGCCCTTGCGGCGAAAAAAAACGCGGCACGGGGCTTTTTCCGCGTCTTTTTGCGGTTTGCCTATTGGCGCGGCGTAGCACATGCCCTACATTTCGCCATGCCGACGGGGTCGGCGCGACCCAACCACCTATCGTTTACGGAATCAGGACATCATGGCAAAGACCGCGAAAAAGGCTGCCCCGAAAAAGGCAGCGAAGAAAGTAGCCACCAAGACCGCCGCCAAGCCGGCCGCTCCCAAGCCGATCAAGGAAGCGCTGAGCAAGTCCGCGCTGGTCGCCCACATCGTCGAAGCCAGCGGCGTCGTCGCCAAGGACGTGCGCGCGGTGATGGCCTCGCTCGAGCACGCCGTGGCCGGCTCGGTCAGCAAGAAGGGCGCCGGTTCGTTCACCCTGCCGGGCCTGCTCAAGATCACCGCCGTCAGCGTGCCGGCCAAGCCGAAGCGCAAGGGCATCAACCCGTTCACCAAGGAAGAGCAGTGGTTCGCCGCCAAGCCGGCCACCACCAAGCTGAAGGTGCGCCCGCTGAAGAAGCTCAAGGACGCCGCGCTCTGAGCAGCGTCGCCTGATCCAGGCAAGCACACCGGACGAGACGGCCTGCGCCGTCTCGTTTTTTTTGCGCGCTCGCCGCCGCCCGCAGCGGGATTGACAGCCCGCTAAGGCGACGCCGGCTATACCGGTGCTTCAATTCGAAAGGAACGCGTGCATGAAGCTACAGGGCTTTCTCGACCAACTGCTGCAATCGGCGCAGGGCGCCGCCGGCCAGGCCATGGCCAAGACCGGCACGTCCGCCTCGGCGGGATCGCCCGCCAGGAGCGGCGGCCTCGGCGGCATGCTCAACGCCGACTTCGGCAAGGGCGCCCTGAGCGGCGGCGCGCTCGGCCTGCTGCTGGGCAAGAACCGCACCACGCGCAAGCTGGCGACCTATGGCGGCCTTGCCGCGATCGGGGTGATGGCCTACCGCGCCTACGGCGACTACAAGCGCCAGCAACTCGGTGCCGCCGCGCCGGAAGAACCGCAGACCCTGGACCGGTTGCCGCCGCTGGAAGTGGAACAGCACAGCCAGGCGATCCTGCGCGCGCTGGTCGCCGCGGCCAAGGCCGACGGCCATATCGACACCCGCGAACGCGAACTGATCGAAGGCGAGTTCACCCGCCTCGACGGCGACGAGGACGTGCAGCGCTGGCTGCACGCGGAACTGGAGAAGCCGCTGGACCCGGCCGAAGTGGCGAAAGCCGCGACGACGCCGGAAATCGCCTCGGAGATGTACCTGGCCAGCCTGCTCGCCGCCGACGAACAGAACTTTATGGAACGCAGCTACCTGGACGAACTGGCGCGCCAGCTCGGCATCGACGACGCGCTGAAGCAGCAGTTGCAGAAGCAGGCCGGCACGCAGGCTGGCTGAGGCGATGCCGGCAGCGGCGCCCTCGCCTGCGCGGACGCTGCGCCGTTGGCTGCTGCGCTCGACCGCACTGGCCTGCACGGCGCTCGCGCTGGCCTGGGCCTGGCAGCAGCCGTGGGCGCTGCGTGCGCGGGCCGGTTGGGAACTGGCGCGGCAGCCGCCACCGACCGCGCTGCGCATGCCGGTGCAAGGCGTGGACCCGCGCCGCGTGGCCGCCACCTTCGGCGCGCCGCGCGGTCGCGATCGCCAGCACGCCGGCGTGGACATCTTCGCCAAGCGCGGCACGCCGGTGCTGTCGGCCACGCGTGGCATCGTGGTCGCGGTCGCCGAGCGCGGCCTCGGCGGCCGCCAGGTGTGGGTGATGGGTCCGGCCCGGCAACGCCATTACTACGCGCATCTGCAGGACTGGGCGCCGGACCTGCAGGTCGGCGACCTGGTCGAGGCTGGCGATCCGCTCGGCACGGTCGGCGACAGCGGCAACGCGCGCGGCACGCCGCCGCATCTGCACTACGGCGTCTATGCCGAGGGCGGTACCCACGATCCGCTGCCGCTGCTGCGTGCGGCGCGCTGAACGGTCGCAAAGAGGCGTGCCATCGCGCCCAAGGCATCTAAACCGAGTCTGGCTGGCTGTTCTGCGAGGGAAATGGCAACGCGCCTCTGACGGCCGGATCCACGCCGCGTAGCGCCGATCGGCGGCCATGGCCCAACCCGCACGGCCGCCGCCTGCGGCACGACCGGCGCCCGATGCTTGATGACGCGCCCTGGAACAGAGCGTCGCGGCCATCCCTCTCGTGATAGCGGCGGACGGCGCCTATCTTGGGTCGACCGACCCGCCGTGCGCACGCCCATGACCGCCTCCCAACGCTACCGCATCACCGTCACGCCGATCGAGGCCGACGGGCTGCAATGCCAAGGCCGCTGCACCATCGAATTCGAGGCCCGCTGCCGGCAGGACTGGATGCGCCTGCTCGAAGCCGCGCAGCGTCATCCCGGCCTGCACGGCGACGAGCGCGCCGCGCTGACCGTCGGCACGCAACTGCTGCGCGGACTCAGCGAGCGCAGCGACAGCGAGGCGCAGGCCTTGCTGGCACCGCTGCGTCCGGCGCTGGATGCGATCCTGGCGCGGCTGGCGCCGACCGCCGCGTGACCAGCCGGCGCACGCGTTTCCGCAGGCCTGACCGCTCCACCCCCCTCTTCCGCTAATCGCGCATTCACCGGCTGCGGTTATGTTGAACCCCTGATTCCGCCAAGGCACCACATCCCATGAAGCTCCGCCTGCTGACCTTGCGCGCCGCCGCGCTGCTGACCCTCGTTGCCGCGACCCAGCTGCAGGCCGAGCCGATGATCCAGGGCAGACAGGTCAGCGTCGGCGCTGCCGATGTGCAGCAGTATCTGGACGGCAGCTTCCCGCAGACGCACAAGGCGCTCGGCGGGCTGGTGAAGATGACCATCCGCGATCCCAAGCTGTCGCTGCCGCCGGGCGACCGGCTGAAGATGCAGTTCGACCTGAGCATGGCCACCGGCGGCGGCGCGCCGACCCCGCTGGGCACGGTGCTGCTGACCAGCGGGCTGCGCTACGAACAGCAGACCCAGGGCTTCCACCTGCAGTCGCCGACCATCGATGATCTCCGCCCGGCCGCCAACGGCGGCAAGCTCGACGCCAATACCCGCGAGTTGCTCAATGTCTGGCTGGGCGACTACGCGCGCAAGGAACCGATCTACAAGCTGGATCCGGCGCTGGGCGCGGTGATGGGCAACGTGCAGATCGAATCGGCGGCGGTGGAGAACGGCAAGCTGGTGGTGCACTTCAACCAGGACATCGGCAAGCTGGTACCGGCCGGCGCACTGTCGGGGCAGTGAGGCTGCGCTGCGGCGGGTGAGGCGGTGACGCTGCGCGCCGCGGATCAGGGCGAGGGAGAAACCGCGTATTGGCTTCGGTGCTAGTCGCGCGCGACGTCTTGTTCGGTGCTAGTCGCGCGCGACGTCTTGGACGCGACGATTGGCAGGGAGCTCTGCAGGAACCTAACCGGTTGGACAACGTCGGGCGTCTGATGCCGTCTGTCGCGGCTGAAGCCGCTCCTACAGTGCAGCTGGTGGGCCACTGCTTTTCTGTAGGAGCGGCTTCAGCCGCGACACTGCTCTCGGCCCGAACGCGATCCGGCTGTTGCATTCCCGGCCGGGACTGAAGCCCTCCTACAGAAAGCGGCGGCCCACAGGCCGCCGTTTCTGGTTGCGCAGGCCGGGCGCCAAACTCAGCCCAGCGCCTTGGCCACCGCCGCGGCGAACGCGGGAATGTCGTCCGGCTTGCGGCTGGTGATCAGGTTGCCGTCCACCACCACTTCCGCATCCTGCCAGCGCCCGCCGGCATTGCTCAGGTCGGTCTTCACCGACGGCCACGAGGTCACCTGCTTGTCGCGCACCAGACCGCTTTCGGCCAGCAGCCAGGGGCCGTGGCAGATCGCCGCGACCGGCTTGCCGGCGCCGGCGAAGGACTGTATGAAGCGGATCGCGGTGGCTTCGGTGCGCAGGTTGTCCGGATTGATCACTCCGCCCGGCAGCACCAGCGCGTCGTAGTCGCCGGCATCGGCCTGCGCCAGGCGCTTGTCGACCGGCACGCTGTCGCCCCAGTCCTTCTTGTTCCAGCCGCGGATGCTGGAGGCGTCGCCGGGCGCGATCACATCGACCTGCGCGCCCCACGATTCCAGCAGCCGCTTGGGCTCCTGCAACTCGGACTGTTCGAAGCCGTCGGTGGCCAGGACCGCGACGCGCTTGCCGGACAGGGAAGATGCTGTGCTCATGGGAAACTCCTCTACAGGGGGAGCGTCACCGTAGGAGCGCCGCGGTTGCCGCGTCGTGAGCCGCGCGTCTAGGCCACGTGCAGGTGCGCACTCAGCGCTTGGGCTGCAGCATGGTCCCGGTGCAGTTCTTGGATCCGCAGCGGCACTCCCAGATCTTCTTCAGCCGCGGCGTATGCCGTTCGCCCAGGGTGATGCCGTAGTTGTAGGTCAATTCCTCGCCCGGCTTGATGGCGCGCAACGTCTCGATCACCACCTTGTCCTGGCGCCGGTCGTCGCCTTCGGCCTCGATGATCACCGCCTCGCAGTTGGGCGCGCAGCTGTGGTTGATCCAGCGCGCGTCGTTGCCTTCGTAATTGGCGTCGATCACGTAGTCGTCGCTGAGGGTGAACAGGAAGGTGTGCCCGGTCTCGACATCGCCGGCCTCGTCGCGGTCCACTTCGGCATGGGTGCGGCGGCGGCCCTTGTACTCGATGACCCGCTCGCCTTTCTTGAGCGGCAGCACGGCGAACACGCCATTGCCATGGATGCGGGACTTGCGGGCGGCGATCTTGCGGGGCATGCGGCGGTCCGGAACGGGAAAGCGCTGATTCTGGCGCACATCGGCGGCGATCCCAAGCCCTTCCGATCGCGCCAGGCAGCAGCACCGGGGCTGTAGGCGGCAGCGATCGCAGCGATCGCGAAAAACATGAACGGGCGGCTTGGACGCCGGCGCCGCGAAAGCGTACAATTTCGGTCCGCATTGAATTCCGGCCGTTGCCCCATGCTCCGCGTCACCAAGTTGACCGATTACGCCACCGTCGTGCTGACCGTGCTCGCCGCGCGTCCCGGCGAGGTGCTGAGCGCGACCGAACTGGCCGAGCAGTCCGGGCTGGAGCCGCCCACCGTCAGCAAGCTGCTCAAGCCGCTGGCCCAGGCCGGGCTGGTCGAGGGCCTGCGCGGCGTGCACGGCGGCTACCGGCTGGCGCGCCCGGCCGACGCCATCACCCTGATCCAGATCGTCGAGGCGATGGAAGGCCCGCTGGCGATCACCGAATGCAGCCACCAGGAAAGCCAGTGCAGCATCGCGCAGAAATGCGGCGTGCGTTCCAACTGGCGGTTGATCAACGACGTGGTCGCCGATGCGCTGCGCGGCGTGACCCTGGCGCAGATGCTGCACCCGCTTCCCTCTTCCGGCGAAACCAGACGGCGTCCGATCGCCGTGCGTTTCGCGACCACCTGACTGTAGGCAGCCCCCATGGCCACCGAAAACGCTGAAATCCTGGAACGGCTGGGACGTCGCTACGACGCCGGCTTCATTACCGACATCGAATCCGACTCGTTCCTGCCCGGCTTGAACGAAGACGTCGTGCGCGCCCTGTCCGTCAAGAAAGACGAGCCGGAGTGGATGACCGAGTGGCGCCTGGCCGCCTACCGGCACTGGCTGAAGATGCCGATGCCGCACTGGGCCAAGCTCAACATCGCGCCGATCGATTTCCAGGCGCTGAGCTACTACTCCGCGCCCAAGGGTCCCAAGTACGCCTCGCTGGACGACGTGCCCAAGGAACTGCTGGACACCTACGACAAGCTCGGCGTGCCGCTGCACGAGCGCGCCAAGCTGGCCGGCGTGGCGGTGGACGCGGTGTTCGACTCGGTCTCGGTCGGCACCACCTTCCGCAAGGAACTGGCCGAGAAGGGCGTGATCTTCTGCTCGATGTCCGAGGCGATCAAGGAACATCCGGAAATCGTCAAGCAGTACCTGGGCAGCGTGGTGCCGGTCGGCGACAACTACTTCGCCGCGCTCAATTCGGCGGTGTTCTCCGACGGCAGCTTCGTGTTCATTCCCAAGGGCGTGCGCTGCCCGATGGAACTGAGCACCTACTTCCGCATCAACGCCGGCCACACCGGCCAGTTCGAACGCACCTTGATCGTGTGCGAGGACAAGGCCTACGTGTCCTACCTGGAAGGCTGCACCGCGCCGATGCGCGACGAGAACCAGCTGCATGCGGCGGTGGTCGAGCTGGTGGTGCTGGAAGACGCGGAGATCAAGTATTCGACCGTGCAGAACTGGTACCCGGGCGACGAGAACGGCGTCGGCGGCATCTACAACTTCGTGACCAAGCGCGGCGAATGCCGCGGCGCGCGCAGCAAGATCACCTGGACCCAGGTCGAGACCGGTTCGGCGATCACCTGGAAGTATCCCTCCTGCGTGCTGCTCGGCGACGACTCGGTCGGCGAGTTCCACTCGGTGGCGCTGACCCATCACCGCCAGCAGGCCGATACCGGCACCAAGATGATCCACATCGGCAAGCGCACCAAGAGCAAGATCGTCAGCAAGGGCATCAGCGCCGGCCGCGGCCAGAACACCTACCGCGGCCTGGTCAAGGTGGAGCGCAGCGCCGAGGGCGCGCGCAACTACACCCAGTGCGATTCGCTGCTGATCGGCAAGCAGTGCGGCGCGCACACCTTCCCGTACATCGAGGTCAAGCATCCCACCGCCACGGTCGAGCACGAGGCCACCACCTCCAAGATCAGCGACGACCAGCTGTTCTACTGCCGCGCCCGCGGCATCGACCAGGAAAACGCGGTGTCGATGATCGTCGACGGCTTCTGCAAGCAGGTGTTCCGCGAACTGCCGATGGAGTTCGCGGTGGAAGCCAAGAAGCTGCTCGAAGTCTCGCTGGAAGGCTCGGTCGGCTGACGCCCACCGGGCAGGGAATCGGGAATGGAGAATCGGGAATCGGTTCTCTTCCCGATTCTTCCGAGCTGCGGCAACACCTGCTTTTCCCTATTCCCCATTCTCGATTCCCAATTCCCATGCTCAACATCGAAAACCTCCACGCTTCCGTCGCCGGCAAGGACATCCTCAAGGGCCTGTCGCTGCAGGTGCAGCCCGGCCAGGTGCACGCCATCATGGGTCCCAACGGCGCCGGCAAATCCACGCTGGGCAATATCCTCGCCGGCCGCGACGGCTACGAGGTGACCCAGGGCAGCGTGCGCTTCGAAGACCGCGACCTGCTCGAGCTGGAACCGGAAGAACGCGCCGCCGCCGGCGTGTTCCTGGCCTTCCAGTACCCGGTGGAAATCCCCGGGGTCAACAACACCTACTTCCTGCGCGCCGCGCTCAACGCGCAGCGCAAGGCGCGCGGCGAGACCGAACTGGATTCGATGCAGTTCCTGAAGCTGGTGCGGCAGAAGCTCGCCGTGCTGCACCTGAAGGACGAGCTGCTGCACCGCGGCGTCAACGAGGGTTTCTCCGGCGGCGAGAAGAAGCGCAACGAGATCTTCCAGCTGGCGGTGCTGGAGCCGAAGCTGGCGATCCTCGACGAGACCGACAGCGGCCTGGACATCGACGCGCTGAAGACCGTCGCCGAAGGCGTCAACGCGCTGCGTTCGCCCGAGCGCGCGTTCCTGGTCATCACCCACTACCAGCGCCTGCTCGACTACATCAAGCCGGACGTGGTGCACGTGCTGGCCGACGGCCGCATCGTGCAGAGCGGCGGCCCGGAACTGGCGCTGGAACTGGAAGCGCATGGCTACGCATGGTTGAAGGACCGTGTGGCGCCGGAGGCGACGGTCTGATGAGCGCCCTGCTCGACTCCCTGGCGGCCGCCTTCCACGGCGACGGCGCACGCCGCGCGCCGCTGGAACAGGCGCTGCGCGACGGCCTGCCCGGCCCGCGCAGCGAGGCGTGGAAGTACACCTCGCTGCGTGCGCTGGAGCGGCGCAGCTTCAGCCCGGCGCCGAGCGCGGCGCCCGCCGTGGATGCGGCCATCGTCGACGGCATTCCTGCGCCGCGGCTGGTGTTCGTCAACGGCCGCGCCAGCGATGCGCTGTCCGACCTGGCCGGCCTGCCGGCCGGGGTCGAACTGCAGCGCCTGTCCACGATCCTGCGCAGCGGCGACGATGCGATGCGCTTCCTCGGCCGCCGCTTCGAGCGCAGCGACGAAGTGTTCGCCCAGCTCAATGCCGCGCTGGCCGACGAAGGCAGCGTGCTGCGCGTGGATGCCGGCGTGCAGGCCGCGGTGCCGCTGCACCTGGTGTTCGTGTCCACCGCCGGCGCCGGCGACCATGCCTGGCACCATCGCCACTTGATCGAACTGCGCCAGGACGCGGCGCTGTCGCTGGTCGAGCATCACCTGCACCTGGGAGAGGCCGCGCACCTGAGCAACACCCTGGCGCACGTGCACCTGGCCGCCGGCGCGCAGCTGACCCACGCGCGGGTGCAGGCGGACGCGTCCGGCGTCACCGCGCTGCTGCGCACCGATGCGGTGCTGGCGCGCGACGCGCAGTACCGGCGCATCGACCTGGAGCTGGGCGGCGCGCTGTCGCGGCACGAGCTCAACGTGCGCCTGGAAGGCGACAACGCGCGGCTGGTCGCCAACGGCGTGCTGCTCGGCAACGGCCGCCGCCAGATCGACACCCGCCTGGGCATCGAGCACATCGCCCGCGACACCGCCTGCGAACTGCTGTGGCGCGGCGTGGCCGCGGCGCGCAGCCGGGTGGTGTTCCATGGCGGCATCCACATCCGCCAGGGCGCCGACGGCAGCGATGCCAACCTGTCGAACAAGAACCTGCTGCTGTCCGCCGATGCCGAGATCGATACCCAGCCGGTGCTGGTGATCGACGCCGACGAGGTCAAGGCCGCGCACGGCGCCACCGTCGGCCAGCTCGACGCCAATGCGCTGTTCTACCTGCGTTCGCGCGGGCTGCCGCGCGAGCGCGCGCAGCAGCTGCTGACCGCCGCGTTCTGCCGCGAACCGCTGCGCGTGCTGGATGCATCGCTGAGCGAATTCCTGGTCGCGCGCCTGGACCAGGCGCTGGCCGCCGCGGGCGTGGCATGAGCAGCGTCGCCCCGCACAAGACCGCGCCGGACCAGGCGCCGGACTGGGACAAGGTCCGCAGCGATTTCCCGCTGCTGATGCGACAGGTGCACGGCAAGCCGCTGATCTATTTCGACAACGCCAACACCGGGCAGAAGCCGCTGCAGGTGATCGCGGCGCTGGACGAGTTCTACCGGCGCTACAACGCCAACGTCAGCCGCGCGGTGCACGCGCTGGGCACCGAGGCCACCGACGCCTACGAGGGCGCGCGCAACAAGCTGGCGCGCTTCCTCAACGTGTGCGCCGACGAGCTGGTGCTGTGCAGCGGCACCACCTTCGCGATCAACCTGGTGGCCTATTCGTGGGCGCTGCCGCGGCTCAAGGCCGGCGACAGCATCCTGGTGTCGCGGATGGAGCACCACGCCAACATCGTGCCGTGGCAACTGGTCGCGCAGCGTACCGGCGCCACCATCAAGGTCGCCGAGATCACCGCCGACGGCGCGCTGGACCTGGACGCGCTGCGCAAGGCGATGACCCCGGACGTGAAGCTGCTGGCGCTGACCCACGTGTCCAACGTACTGGGCACGGTCAATCCGGTGCGCGAGATCTGTCGCGAGGCGCGCAAGCGCGGCATCGTCAGCGTCATCGACGGCTCGCAGGCCGCGCCGCACCGCGCGCTGGACGTTGCCGCGATCGGCTGCGACTTCTACGCCATCACCGGGCACAAGATGTGCGGCCCGACCGGCACCGGCGCACTGTGGGCGCGGCGCGAGCATCTGCAGGCGATGCCGCCGTTCATCGGCGGCGGCGAGATGATCAAGGAAGTCAGCTTCGACGGCACCGTGTTCAACGATCCGCCGCACAAGTTCGAAGCCGGCACCCCCAACATCGCCGGCTTCGTCGGCCTGGGCGCGGCGGTGGACTACCTGGGCGCGCTGGGCCTGCAGCACGTGGAAGCGCGCGAGACCGAACTGCTGGCGCATTTCACCGAGGAACTGCAGAAGATCGACGGCCTGCGCATCTTCGGCACCGCGCCGGGCAAGGCCGCGGTGGTGTCGTTCTTGGTCGAGGGCGCGCACGCCCACGACCTGGCCACGCTGCTGGACCTGGAAGGCGTGGCGGTGCGCTCCGGCCAGCACTGCGCGCACCCGCTGCTGCAGTTCTACGGCGTCGCCGCCACCTGCCGCGCCTCGCTGGCGTTCTACAACACCCACGCCGAGATCGAGCGCTTCGTGGCGGCGTTGCTGAAGGTGCGCAAGCTGTTGAGGTAGGCAGGGAATCGGGAGTGGGGAATCGAGAATCGGCAAAGCGCTCAGCGCGCGGGCTACGCCCGGCCAACGCAGTGAGCGCACGCCTCCCGATTCTCCATTCCCCATTCCCAGCTCCAAAGCCTAAAATCGGCCCATGCACACCCTCACCTTCCGCACCGCCACCGTCGCCGATCTCGACGCCATCGCCGCCCTGGTCACCTCGGCCTATCGCGGCGACAGCAGCCGCATCGGCTGGACCACCGAGGCCGACCTGCTCGACGGCAACCGCATCGACCGCGAGGTGCTGCGCGCCGACATCCTGCGCCCGCGCAGCCTGGTGCTGCTGGCCGAGCGCGACGGCGACCTGATCGCCTGCGCGCACATCGCCGACGACGACGGCGCCGGCTATTTCGGCATGTTCTCGGTGCAGCCGCAGGCGCAGGGCGGCGGCCTGGGCAAGACCGTGCTGGCCGAGGCCGAACGCATCGCCTGGCAGGAATGGCAGCTGCCGGTGATGCGGATGGCGGTGATCGACGTGCGCGACGAACTGATCGCCTTCTACGAGCGCCGCGGCTACCGCCGCACCGGGATCAAGAAACCCTTCCCCTACGGCGACGCACGCTTCGGCGCACCCAAGCGCGACGACCTGCGCTTCGAAGTGCTGGAAAAGCCGCTGGGCGGCGCCGCATGAGCGAGACCTGGACCTTCGTCTGCGCCGACGGCGCGCTGGCGCCGGGCGAGACCGCGACGGTGTGGGACGAAGTCACCGCCACCCCGATCGTGGTGTTCAACCTCGACGGCACCTTCTACGCGTTGGAGGACCGCTGCAGCCACGAGGACTACGAGTTGTCCCCCGGCACCTTCGATGCCGCCGCCGGCAGCATCGAATGCCTGCTGCACGGTGCCCGTTTCGACATCCGCGACGGCCGTCCGTTGTGCGCACCGGCCTACAGTCCGGTGCCCAAGTTCCCGGTGAAGTCCGAACACGGCGGACTGTGGACCCGCGACGACCGCGACTGAGCGCGCCGCCGCGCTCGCCCCCGAAAATCTTTATCTTTCAAATATCTACAGCGGAACAAGCTGCTTGCGCGGCGATCCCCGGAGCAGCGCCACCGGCCGCCATGTAACGCAATGTAACGAAAGCTATTGCAAATAATTCGCATTTGCGCGGAAATAGATGTGATGTCCGCGTTAAGCGGCCAGCGGCAGCCGGTCCATCCGGCCACCCTCCGACCTTTCGCACGCGCTTCCCTGTCCTTGCGGACACGGCGGCAGCGTGCGCGGCGGACCGCCCTTCCATCCTGCATAGCCGAACCTTCCATGACCTCCCCGATCAAGAGCCGCAAGCACGCCGTTTCCCGCCAGATCTCCGCGCAGACCCTCACCGCCGCCGCACTGCTGAGCGGCCTGAGCCTGCTGTCCTCTCCGGCGCTGGCCGCCGATGCCGCGGCTGCCGACCAGCCCACCACCCTGGACAAGGTCGACGTGGAAGCGCAGCGCGCCAAGCGCTACCTGGTGGAAACCCCGGACTCGCCCAAGTTCACCCAGCCGCTGATCGACACCCCGCAGACGATCAACGTGATCAGCAAGGACCTGTTCAACGAACAGGGCGCCACCACGCTGACCGAGGCGCTGCGCAACAGCCCGGGCGTGGGCACCTTCTACGTCGGCGAGAACGGCAACACCACCACCGGCGATGCGATCTACATGCGCGGCTTCGACAGCTCCAGCAGCATCTTCGTCGACGGCGTGCGCGACCTGGGCTCGATCTCGCGCGATGTGTTCAACATCGAGCAGATCGAGGTCGAGAAGGGCCCGGCCGGCACCGACAACGGCCGCAGCGCGCCGACCGGCGCGATCAACCTGGTGACCAAGCAGGCGAACCTGACCGATGCGGTCAGCGGCACGCTGTCCGGCGGCAGCGACAACCAGCGCCGCGTCACCGCGGACTGGAACCAGGCGCTGGGCGCCAGCAGCGCGCTGCGGGTCAACGTCATGGGCCAGGACAGCGATGCGATCGGCCGCGACCACGTCAACAACAAGCGCTGGGGCCTGGCCTCGTCGCTGGTGTTCGGTCTCGGCAGCGACACCCGCTACTACTTCGACCTGCTGTACGTGAAGCAGGACAACGTGCCCGACGGCGGCGTGCCGACCTTCGGCCTGCCCGGCTACACCTCGCCCGATCCCGCGCGTCCCTGGCTGACCAACGCCCCGCGCGTGGACAGCGAGAACTTCTACGGCACCCGCTACGACCACGACGACGTGACCGCGAAGATGGCGACCTTCCGCTTCGAGCACGACTTCTCCGACACGGTCAAGCTGACCAACACCGCGCGCTGGGGCCGCAACGAACAGGACTACCTGCTGTTCGCGTTCATGCCCAACACCGCCAACCTGCGCACGCCGAACCCCGCCGACACCTCGACCTGGACGGTGGCGCGCAGCCTGCCCACGTTCAAGGACCAGCAGTACACCATCCTCACCGACCAGCTGAACCTGCGCGTGGACTTCGCCACCGGCGCGGTGCAGCACAACCTCAGCACCGGCGTGGAAGCCGCGCGCGAGGAGCTGCAGAGCTGGGGCCACAACATCGTCAACCGCGCCGCCTGGCTGGCGGCCAACCCGGCCAACGTCTACGCCCCGGACTGGAACACCACGCCGCTGTTCACCGCGCGCAACGGCGCGCACAGCAAGGGCACCACCACCACGTTCTCGGCCTACGCCTTCGACACGCTGAAGTTCGGCGACAGCTTCCTGGTCACCGCCGGCGTGCGCGCCGACCGCTACAAGACCGACTTCAACAGCCTGACCTGCACCACCGCCACCTCCACCGCCGTGCCCTGCACCACCGCGGTCGGCGTGGACGCGGACGTGTCCGATACGCTGTTCAGCTGGAAGCTCGGCGCGGTCTACAAGGCGGCCGACAACATCAGCCTGTACGCCAACTACGCGATCTCGCAGCAGCCTCCCGGCGGCAGCTCGCTGGAACTGAGCGCGTCGGCCAACAACGCCAACAATCCGAGCTTCGACCCGCAGAAGGCCAAGACCGCCGAAGTCGGCACCAAGTGGAACTTCCTGGACGACAACCTGTTCGTGACCATGGCGCTGTTCCGCACCGACGTCAGCAACGAGATCGCGCAGGGCAGCGACGGGCTGTACTACCAGACCGGCGAGAAGCAGGTGCAGGGCGTGGAACTGTCGGCGGTCGGCAAGCTCAGCGACAACTGGTCGATCTCCACCGGCTACACCAAGCTCGACGCGCAGGTGAAGCAAGGCGCCAAGGTGTCGCAGGACGGCAGCATGGACCTGGCCTACACCCCAGACAGCGCGTTCACCGCGTGGACCACCTACACCCTGCCGTTCGGCCTGACCGTCGGCGGCGGCGCCCGCTACTCCGGCGAGATGAAGCGCGGCACCGACGGCGCGGTGGGCACGCCGACCCTGGTGAAGTCGTATACGGTATGGGACGCGGTCGTGACCTACCCGATCAACGACCACTTCAACCTGCGCCTGAACGTGTACAACGTGTTCGACAAGGACTACGTCGCGGCCATCAACAAGAGCGGCTTCCGCTACACGCCCGGCGCGCCGCGCTCGGCGATGCTGAGCGCCGAAATCAAGTTCTGACCGCCGCTTCGTCCATCCATGCGCAGCGGCCGCCTTCGCTCGAAGGCGGCCGCTGCCGGAGCGCCCCATGCTGCTGCACATCCCCGATATCCTCAGCGCCGACGAAGTGGCGCGCTTCCGCCAGGCGCTCGACGGCGCAGACTGGACCGACGGCCGCGAGACGGTCGGCGCGCAGGGCGCGCAGGTCAAGCGCAACCTGCAACTGCCCGACGCCTCGCCGCTCAAGCACGAACTCGGCCAGGCGGTGCTCAACGCGCTGGCGCGCAGCCCGCTGTATTTCGCCGCCGCGCTGCCGCTGCGCACGATCCCGCCGCGCTTCAACCGTTACGAGGGGGGCGGCGAGTACGGTTTCCACGTCGATGGTTCGGTGATGACCCTGGCCGCCAGCGCCACGCAGCCGGCGCTGACTCTGCGCACCGATCTGTCCTGCACCCTGTTCCTGTGCGAACCGGAGGAGTACGACGGCGGCGAACTGGTCATCAGCGACACCTACGGCGAGCACGAGGTGAAGCTGCCGGCCGGCGACCTGATCCTGTATCCGTCCAGCAGCCTGCACCGTGTGCTGCCGGTGACCCGCGGCGCGCGCGTGGCGGCGTTCTTCTGGGTGCAGAGCCTGGTGCGCGACGCCAGCCGGCGGCAATTGCTGTTCGAACTGGACACCTCGATCCAGGCGCTGACCGCAACCAAGGCCGACGCCGCGGCGCTGCTGCGGCTGAGCAACGTCTACCACAACCTGTTGCGCGACTGGTCCGAGACCTGACCCGGGCGGTCAACCGGGACGGCGCCGCTGCGTTTGAGGTGTAGCCCGACCATTGCCGGGCCGCATCTGCGGCGGCAGCACCGCCGCAATTGCGACTAATTCTCATTTATGTAGAATGCATCCCGCCCTACTTCGATTCGACCGCCGCGTTGTCCGACTCTTCCTCTCCCGATCTGGCCACGGCGCAGCAGCGCCGCGGTTTCTGGCTGCGCACGCTGCACCAGTGGCACTGGATCAGCTCGGCGCTGTGCCTGATCGGCATGCTGGTGTTCGCCGCTACCGGGCTGACCCTCAACCACGCCGCGCGCATCGAGGCCAAGCCGCAGGTGCTCAATCGCACGACGCAGCTGCCGGCCACGTTGCTGCAGCGGCTCGGCGCCCATGCCGATGGCGACGCGCCGCTGCCGCGGCCGGTGTCGGCCTGGCTGGAACGCGAACTGGCGCTGAGCCTGGGCCGGCAACCGGCCGAGTGGTCGGCCGACGAGGTGTACCTGGCGCTGCCCGGTCCCGGCCGCGATGCCTGGCTGAGCATCGACCGCAGCAGCGGCGCGGTCGAGTACGAACGCACCGACCGCGGCTGGATCTCCTATTTCAACGACCTGCACAAGGGCCGCAATGCCGGCCCGGCGTGGGGCTGGTTCATCGACCTGTTCGCGGTGGCCTGCCTGGTGTTCTGCATCACCGGCCTGTTCCTGCTGCAGCTGCATGCGCGGCAGCGGCGCTTGACCTGGCCGCTGGTCGGGCTGGGCCTGCTGATTCCGCTGCTGATCGCACTGCTGCTGATCCACTGATCCGATCCACCTCTTTCACCCCATGGAGCCTCGCATGCGCGTCACCCTGACCATCGCCCTGAGCGGCCTGCTGTCGATGCCCGCGTATGCGGCCACGCTGGAACTGGACGTGGAGATTCCCAAGCTCAACGTCGCCGAATACCACCGCCCCTATGTCGCGATCTGGGTGGAAGGCGCCGACCAGCAGGTCGCGCGCAACCTGGCGGTCTGGTACCAGTCCAAGGACACCGCCGAAGGCCACGGCACCAAGTGGCTGCCGGACCTGCGCCAGTGGTGGCGGCGCAGCGGGCGCACGCTGCAGATGCCGGTGGACGGCGTCAGCGGCCCGACCCGCCCGGCCGGCAAGCACGCGCTGGCGTTCACCGACGCGCAGCAGCTCAAGGGCCTGGCGCCGGGCCAGTACACGCTGGTGGTCGAGGCGGTCCGCGAAGTCGGCGGCCGCGAGCTGCTGAAGATCCCGTTCGCGTGGCCGGCCAAGGCCGGCGCAACCGGCAGCGCGCAAGGCAGCAGCGAACTGGGCGCGGTGCGCCTGAGCGTCAAGCCGTGATTCCCTCTTTCGTCGCAAGGAGCAAGTCCATGAAGCGTTCTTTCGTGCTGGCATTGGCCATCGCCGCAGTGCTGCCGTTCTCCGCCCTCGCCCACAAGGCCTGGCTGCAACCCTCGCAGACCGTGCTGGCCGGCGAGCGGCCGTGGATCACCGTCGATGCGGCGGTGTCCAACGACCTGTTCTACTTCAACCACGTGCCGCTGCGCCTGGATACCCTGGCCATCACCGCGCCCGACGGCAGCGCGGTGCAGCCGCAGAATCCGGCCACCGGCAAGTACCGCAGCGTGTTCGACGTGGAACTGCTGCAGACCGGCACCTACCGCCTGGCCCTGGTCAACGACGGCCTGTTCGCCAACTGGAACGAGAACGGCCAGCGCAAGCGCTGGCGCGGCAACGCCGCCAGCTTCGCCAGCGAAGTGCCGAAGGACGCGAAGGACCTGCAGGTGTCGCAATCGCTGGGCCGGGTGGAAACCTTCGTCACCAACGGTGCGCCCAACCAGACCGCGCTCAAGCCCAGCGGCCGCGGCCTGGAACTGGTGCCGGTGACCCATCCCAACGACCTGTTCGCCGGCGAGAAGGCCACCTTCAGGCTGCAGATCGACGGCAAGCCGGCGCCGGGGCTGGAGGTGGAGATCGTGCGCGGCGGCACCCGCTACCGAAACGCGCAGGACGAACAGAAGTTGACCACCGACGCGCAGGGCAGCTTCAGCGTGACCTGGCCGGAAGCGGGCATGTACTGGCTGGAAACCACCAGCGAGGACAGCAAGACCTCGCTGCCGCAGGCCAAGCAGCGCCGGCTCAGCTACGTGGCGACGCTGGAAGTGCTGCCGCAGTGACCGCGACAGCGCACCTGCCCTGCGCGTGGCGGCACGGCGCGGCATGAACACGCCGCTCGCGCCCCAGGCCGACGCCGAGACCGAGATCGCCACGCTTGGCGGCCAGAGCATGGGCACGACCTGGAGCGCGAAGCTGGTGCTGCGCCGCCGTCGCGACCTGCATCCGCTGCACGCGGCGATCCAGGCGCAGCTCGACCAGGTGGTCGCGCAGATGAGCACCTGGGAGGCGGACTCGGACATCGGCCGCTACAACCGCGCCCCCGCCGGCAGCGTGCACGTGCTGCCCGCGGCGTTCGCCGAGGTGCTGCGCTGCGCATTGGACATCGCGCGGCGTAGCGACGGCGCGTTCGATCCCACCATCGGCGCGGTGCTGGGCCTGTGGGGGTTCGGCGCCGACGCCAGCCGCCAGCGCGTGCCCGATGCGGATGCGTTGCGCCAGGCGCGCGCTGCTGGCGACTGGCGGCAACTCGTGCTGGACGAGAGCGGCGCCGGGTTGCGCCAGCCGGGCGGCCTGCGCCTGGATCTTTCGGCGATCGCCAAGGGCTACGGGGTGGATCTGGCGGTGCGCGCACTGCAGGCGCAGGGCGTGGCCAGCGCACTGGTCGAGGTCGGCGGCGAACTCTACGGCTACGGCCGCAAGCCGGATGGTCAGCCATGGCGGGTGCTGGTGGAATCGGCGCCGGACGAAGACGCGCAGGCGCCGACGCCGCCGCGGGTGCTGGCGCTGGACGGCCGCGCGGTCGCCACCTCGGGCGATCGCTGGCACCGCTTCGAACAGGACGGCCAGCGCTACAGCCATACCCTGGATCCGCGCAGCGGCAGGCCGATCGCGGCGACGCTGGCGGCGGTCAGCGTGGTCGCCACGGATGCGATGCAGGCCGATGCCTGGGCCACCGCGCTGAGCGTGCTCGGCGCCGACGCCGGCCTGGCCTGCGCCGAACGCGAACGGCTGGCGGCACGCTTCCTGCTGCGCGATGGCGAACGCGTGCAGGAGCGGCTCAGCAGCGCCTTCGCCGCGCTGCTCGACGCATGACCCGGCCGCGGCCGCAACGCAACTGGAATGCCGTCGGGCACGTGGCGACGTTCGCGTTGCTGGGCGCGATCGGCTATGCGCTGCTGCGGCTGCACCCGCAACCATGGTGGAACGGTGCGCCATCGCAGCAGCGCATTCTCTACGCGGCGCTGGCAACGGGCAGCTACGCGGCAGCCTGCCTTTGGCTGTGGGGGCGCGGTCGCCGCGGCGCGCGGCGCACCGGCAAGCAGGGCGATGCGCCGCTGCTGCTGGCCTGGGCCAGCCAGACCGGCTTCGCCCAGCAACTGGCGCTGCGCAGTGCCGCGGCCTTGCGCGCGGCGGGCCAGGCGGTACGCGTGCTGCCCTTGCAGAACGTCACCGCGGCCGACCTGGCCGGCGCAACGCAGGCGCTGTTCGTGGTCAGCACCAGCGGCGAAGGCGATCCGCCCGACCACGCGCTGCCGTTCCTGCGCAAGACGATGGCGCAGTCGCCGGCCTTGCCGCAGCTGGGCTACGCGCTGCTGGCGCTGGGCGATCGCCGCTACGACCATTTCTGCGCATTCGGCCGCCAGCTCGATGCCTGGCTGCGCCAGCACGGCGCGCATCCGCTGTTCGACCGCATCGACGTGGACAACGCCGACGACGCCGCACTGCGCCACTGGCAGCAATTGCTCGGCCAGCTCGCCGGCGGCAGCGAGCAACCCGACTGGAGTCCGCCGGCCTACCAGCGCTGGCAGTTGCAGCAGCGGCGCCTGTGCAATCCCGGCAGCGCCGGCGGCGCGGTGTTCGAACTGGCGCTGCTGCCTGCCGACGGCGCCCTGCCTGCGTGGCAGGCCGGCGACCTGGTCGAGATCGGCCCGTGTCATGGCGACAGCGTGGTGCAGGCCTGGCTGCAGGCCAGCGGCGTGGACGGCACGGCGACGCTGCAGCGCCCCGGCCAGGCGCCGACGACGCTGGCCGCGCTGCTGGCGCGCAGCCACCTGCCGGAGCCGGAGCAGCTCGCCGGCACCGCGCCCGCCGCCGTGGCCGCGCACCTGCAACCGCTGCCGCACCGCGAATACTCGATCGCCTCGATGCCCAGCGACGGCGCGCTGCGCCTGTTGCTGCGCCGCGCGCTGCACGCGGACGGCACGCCCGGCCTGGGCAGCGGCTGGCTATGCGACACCGCGCCGATCGGTGCCGAGATCGCGTTGCGGCTGCGCCCGAATCCGCACTTCCATCCGCCGGCCGATCCGGCGCGGCCGCTGATCCTGATCGGCAACGGCACCGGCCTCGCCGGGCTGCGCGCGCACCTGCGCGCGCGCATCGACGCCGGCGCGCCCCGTACCTGGCTGCTGTACGGCGAACGCCATGCCGCGCACGACGACCATTACGGCGAAGAACTGCGCACCTGGCTGGCGCACGGCGCGCTGCAGCGGCTGGATGCGGTGTTCTCGCGCGACGCCGGCGCGCACCGCTACGTGCAGGATGCGCTGCGCGCGGCCGCAGCGGACCTGCGCGACTGGGTCGCGCAAGGCGCGGCGATCTACGTCTGCGGCAGCCTGCGCGGCATGGCCCCGGGCGTGGACGCGGTGCTGGAGGAGGTGCTGGGGCGGCTGGGCAAGGAAACCCTGCTGCTGGAAGGGCGCTATCGGCGCGACGTGTACTGAGGCCAGCGCTTGCGCCGGCGTCGGGGCAATGCGATCCAGGCGTGGCCATGTGCGATAGCGGTCTGCGCAACCTGCCGGTGCCGCTTGCCATGTCGGCACTGCCCCTGACCGATTCGATCAGCAGCCTGACGCAACGCTCCACAGGACCTGCGGTGCGCGCGCCGATCACGCCGTTGCGTCTGGCCATCGCGGTGGGTACGACGCCGCTCGGTGCGCCCCATCGTCGGCTGGGTCGTCGACGCATTCGGTCCACGCCGGACACTGGGCATCGGTGCGGCCGCGAGCTTCGCCGCGGCAATGGTCGCGCTCACCTACTTGGTAAAGCACCGTCACCTGCACCTACGCTTCGACGGTTGGAGTCCGCGCTTCACCAAGTAAGTGCGATGGTTCGCCACGCGCGCGTCATCCCACTACCGACAATGGGACGACGCGATCTCGCAGACTTCTTTCCCCGCCCGATGCATGACACGCGCGAAAGCCCGCGCGGCGGCGGCGGCAAGGCGTGCCGGCGTATGATCGCGTGCGCAACGCCAGCACCTTCCGCAATGAAAATCTCCGTCGCCTGTTTGCCCGAACAACCCAGCATTGCCCAGTCCTGCGAGCTCATCGCGCGCGCGCCATTGAGTGACTGGATGCCGGTACTGGACCGGCTTCGACAAGCGTTTCGATTGCCGGGCGATCGCTGGACGCGGATCCCCGAGGGCGCCAATGCCTTGTTCCAGCTTGGCGACGAGGTGATCGTCAAATTGGTGCCGCCCAACTGGC
This sequence comes from Xanthomonas bonasiae, assembly GCF_017163705.1. Lineage (GTDB taxonomy): Bacteria > Pseudomonadota > Gammaproteobacteria > Xanthomonadales > Xanthomonadaceae > Xanthomonas_A > Xanthomonas_A bonasiae. Next base: position 178,848 of record NZ_JAFIWB010000004.1, on the reverse strand, counting down.
GCCAGCAAGGCGAAAAGGAGCGCCTCGTCGCACCGTTGCTGGACGGCACATTGTCGCTGCAGACGCCGCGTCTCCTTGGCGGCGGCGTGGTCGACAATTGGGTGTTCGTGATCTGCAGCCGACTGCCGGGCTCCTCGCTGGCCGATGTCTGGCCGGCCCTGGAGGTCGGCCAGAAGCGTTCGATCATGCTGCAAGTGGGAACGCTGCTGCGCGAGCTGCGCAGCGTCGCGTTCGAGGCCGACATCGCGATCCGGGTAGAGTGGCGCCACTACATCGCCACGCTGATCTCCGATTGCCTCGCGCGGCATCGGCGCAATGCGATGCCCGCGCATCTGGCGGCACAGGTCCTGCCCTACATCGAGGCGGCGGGCGATTTTTCGCCACCCGCGCAGCCGCGCTTCATTCACATGGACATCCATCCCTGGAATTTGATGGCGCACCACATCCAGGGGAAATGGACCCTCAGTGGGCTGCTCGATTTCGGCGACGCGATCGTCGGCCAGTGCGATCTGTTCGAGTTGCTGACGCCACTGATCTTCATGGCGCAAGGCGACCCGACTCTGGTGAAGGCGCTGCTCGATGCCTATGGCCTGCTCGACGGCTACGATGCGCCAACCCTGCGCCGCCGGCTCATGGCCACCGCCTTGATCAGGCCCGATTCCGACATCGGCTTTTGCATGCAGCAGGTTCCGATCAGCGGACCGCGCGACACCTGGGAACAGATCGCCTTGCAGCTGTTCCCGTTGTGAGCCGGGACCGGCGCTGAACTGCGCGAGCGCGTCGTCGGCCGATCGCCTGCGATGCACGTTGCCGGACACGGCGCCGGCGCAGCACGCCAGCGCCGTGCGCTGGCCGAGGCACAGGCCGAACGTGACCTGTCGCGGGAAACGCGGAAGCGGCCGTACGCCATCGCTCCATTGGGCGCCGATGCACATGAAGCACGATCATGCGAGCCAGGTCGGCAATGCCGGCGAGTGCGCGCTTACCGCCGTCCGCAGGCGTGCCCCGAAACATGCGGGATGCGCAATGCGCGCGCCGATGCCGTGCGAATCGCCTGGATGATCCCTACGCTGCGTCGGCACCGGACTTGCCGTGCGCCAGCGGCGCACGACGCGGCGGCCGGTCCGCCACGAGGGCGGACCGCCGCGGTCAGGCGGCGACGGAGAACGAACTCGATGCGCTGGCGGCGCCGCCGAAGCTGCGGTATTGGTTCGATGCCAGCTGGGCCAGCAAGGCATAGGCATCCTGCGCGCTGCTGTCGCTGCTTGAACTGGAGGCGCTGGAACTGCCGGTACCGGCGCTGGCGGCATCGCTGCCCTCCCCCCCTCGCGGCGGCGGCGGTCCCATCGGACGCGTGCCTTCCTTCAGCTCCTGCAGGCTGATCCCCCCATCCTGGTCGCTGTCGAGCGTGGCGAACAGATCGCTGCTGTCGCTGCCCTGGCTCGCTGCGCTCAACTCCTCGCTGCTGATGGTGCCGTCGCCATCGGTGTCCAGGCTGTTGAGCAGCGATTCGGCGTCCACCTTGTCGCCACCGCCATCGCTACGCGGCGGCGGCGGCTGCAAGGCCTGGGCGAACTCGCTTTCGCTGACGGTGCCGCCGCCATCCTGGTCGAGCATGCCAAGCAAGCCATCGATATCGATGCTGGAATCGGTGTCGCTGTCGCTGGACTTCAACGCCGTGCTCAGCTCGGAACTGCTGAGGCTGCCGTCGCCGTCGCTGTCGATGCTCTTGAACAATTGCTGGAGCGGATTCTGCTTTTCGGCCTGCGTCGTCTGCGCTAGCGCACTGCTGGCCGTGCTGGTGCGGCTGACGGCATAGGCCGAACTGCCACTGCTGATGCTGCTGATCATGTTGACCCCCTGTGGTCATGAAGTGCAGTCGTGGAATGCAGCCATCGCTGCGGTCATGGCTGCGCCGACGCGGCAACCCGACGCAGGCAGTGTCGATGCAGGGTTTGTCAGCCAGATATCGGCTTTGTATCGATATTGAAACACGCGATAAACATCACATTGCAGCCGCGACCGACGATGCGATGCGGCGCGCGGCATCCGCTGGTCGAACACGTGCCGCGCGCGCGCCGGCAGTCTCATCGCGCCGGCCGCATGGGCGCGGCCATGCGCGGCACCGCGAGCGGTACCGGCAGCTGATACGCGGATCGGCGATGCCCGGCGTGCAGGCACGACTGAAGCGATCTCCATGCCGCCTGCAACGCGGCACGGGATCAGCGTGCGGCAGGCATCCCCAACCGGTGCGGCTCGAACAGATAGCCCTTGCCGCGCACGGTGCGGATCCATTGCGGCACCAGCGGGTCGTCGCCCAGCTTCTGCCGCAGCCGCGAGACCTGCAGATCGATGCCGCGACCGCCCTGGGGAACGCTGCCGTCGCTGTCGCCGATCGCCGCCCGCAGGTCTTCGCGACTGAGCACGTTGCCAGGCTGCTCGAGGAACACCGCCATCAAGCGCAATTCGCTGGGCGACAACGGGATCGCGCGCCCATCCGGCGCCACCGCCTGGTGCCGGTAGGCATCGACCTGCCACGCGCCGTCCTGCGCCGGCGCTGGCGGCGGCGCCGCACGGGTACGCCGCAACACCGCGTTGAGCCGCGCCACCAGTTCGCGCAGGTCCAGCGGCCGGCTCAAATAGTCGTCCGCGCCCAGATCCAGGCCGATCACCCGATCCACCGGCTCCGCCTGGTCGGCCATCATCACGATCGCGATGCCGCCGCGGTCGCGCAGCTGCCGACACAGGTTCAGCCCTTCGCCGCCGCCGAGGCCGGCATTGAGCAGCACCGCGTCGTAGCGATCGGCCGCCAGCTGCGCATACAGCTGCACGCCGTTTTCGGCATCGTGGGTCTGCAAGTTGAAACGGGCCAGATAATCGCGAATCCGGTCGCGCAAGGCCGCGTCGTCGTCCACTACCAATACTTTCGCCAACCACCTGCTGTTATCCGAGGCCACCTGTTCGTTCCGGTCCACGGCTCCGGGATAGCCGCGTTCGCGCATTGGACGCGGTCGGCGGCAACCCCGCAAGAGCCACGCGCGTGGCGCAGGAAGCTCAGTCGGCGTGCGTCGCCAGCGGCTCGATGCAGATCGCCAGCAGCTCGCCGCCACCGCTCAAAGCGAAGCGCTGCCTGGTGTTGGCGGCCAACCAGGCGCTGTCGCCGGCGGCCAGCGGCGGCAATCCGCAGCCCTCATCGAACTGCGCCTGCCCTGCCAGAAGATGAACGACCCAACGAATTCCAGGTTCGGCGAAGAACAGCATCGGCCCGACCAGCGGCCGATGCAGCAGTTGCGTGCGCAGGCGGTCGCGACGCCACATCAGGTTGAAGTCGTGGGTGGGGCCGTCGAGCAGTTCGCCGCGCAGCGGCCGCTCGCCGGCGAAGCGCAGCCGCGCATACGGCGGCTCGAGCAGGTGCACCGCGCCGTCGTCGAAGCGCAGGCGCAGGCCGGCGCCGCGCAGCAGCACCAGTTCCCGATCGATGCCGGGAAAACTGGAAAAGGCCGCGTCCTGCTCGATCTCGGCGATCGACAGGCGCAGCAGCCAGTCGTCGCTGTCCGCTTGCGGCAGGCGCAGGATCTCCCGCGTCCAACCCAGTCCGTTACGCCAGCGCTCGCGGCGGTAGTCGTTGGCGGGGATCACCCGCGAAGGCATGTTGCACCAGTCCATCGGCGCATTCTGCACGATCCGGCGGCGCTGCCGGAGGCAGCGACATCGGCAGGCATCTGCGGTTTCCCGCGCCTACCCCCCAGCCGTCGGCAAGTACGAACGGCGTCGGCGAGCGCCAGCCAGCGGTCTTGCGAGAATCGCGACGGGCCATCGCCCGTTCGGCGACGTCGGCGGGTCTCGCCGGCGCAGGCGCATCGGCGCGCCGCTCTGGCAGCCACCGACAGCAGGAGTACCGGATCGCGGCGAGCAGACCGGCGCGAAGCGCCCGACAAAAAACCTTCGCCCATAAAAAACGTCGCCCGGCTGCACGTCATTGTGCAACACCGGGCGACGATGTACGTCCTTGTCGGCTTCCTGCCTCCCCCGCTGAGCGTCCTGCTCAGCGAGGTCGCGACCGCGCGTCCTGCGCCAGCCGTATCCTCTGTCCTTTCAAATCCCTTGAATGCCTTTAAATCCGTTTAATCCTTAAATCCGTTTAACGCCTTTCCACCGGCTTGGCGGCTGCCGTCTTGGCTACCGTCGGCGTGGTCGCCTTCGTGGCTCCCACTTCGATCCGGTCGTGGTTCCGTTCGACCGTCTTGAGTCCGATTCCCTTCACCTGCGTCAGGTCCTCGACGCTTTTAAAGGGGCCGTGTGCCTGTCTGTAGTCGACGATCGCCTGTGCCTTGGAGGCACCCACGTTCAACAACACCCGGTCGATTTCCGCTGCACTAGCGGAGTTGATGTTGACCTTGTCCGCGGCGAGCGCGGAACCGGTCAGCAGCAACGCCAGGACCAGAGACTTCAGGACCACGATAAAAGACTGCATGGCAACACTCCTTGTGACTTGGATGGGGACTTCACCGGCCTCTCCTGCCGGTGTCGAAAGCATCCCTCGCCACATGGGTACAGCCTATCGCCAACGCCCTTTCCAAACAGCAGGTAAACGGCGCGTCAACGTGTAGGAAAAACCCTACACGGCGGTCGCGGCGTAGAATGTGCGTCACTTTCTTTTGCAACAAAGCTGGAGTGCTCCATGGACAGTGCCAAGATCGACCGTTTCCTGAGCGAGAAGTGGGACGACGACATCATCCCGCAACTGGTCGATTACATCCGCATCCCCAACAAATCGCCGATGTTCGACGCCGATTGGGTCGCCAATGGCTACATGGACGATGCGGTGCGGCTGATGGAGCGCTGGGCGCGCGCGCAGGCCATCCCTGGCCTGGCGGTGGAGGTGGTGCAGTTGGAAGGGCGCACGCCGCTGATCTATCTGGAAGTGCCGGCCACCGGCGCGGAGACCGGCGCGGACACGGTGCTGCTGTACGGGCACCTGGACAAGCAGCCGGAGATGACGGGCTGGGACGACGACCTGGGTCCGTGGACGCCGGTGCTCAAGGGCGACCGCCTGTACGGCCGCGGCGGCGCCGACGACGGCTATGCGCTGTTCGGTTCGCTGGCCGCGATCCTGGCGCTGCAGGACCAGGGCATCCCGCATGCGCGCTGCGTGATCCTGATCGAGGCCTGCGAGGAATCGGGCAGCTACGACCTGCCCGCCTACGTCGACCACCTGGCCGAACGCATCGGCAAGCCGTCGCTGGTGGTGTGCCTGGATTCGGGCTGCGGCAACTACGAGCAGCTGTGGTGCACGACCTCGCTGCGCGGCCTGGCCGGCGGCAACTTCAGCGTCAAGGTGCTCAGCGAAGGCGTGCATTCGGGCGATGCGTCCGGCGTGGTGCCGTCCAGTTTCCGCGTGCTGCGCGACCTGCTGTCGCGGCTGGAGGACGAGGCCACCGGCAAGATCAAGATCGAGGGCCTGTATTCGGAGATTCCGGAAGAACGCCTGGCGCAGGCGCGCAAGGTCGCCGAGGTGCTCGGCGACGAGGTCTACAGCAAGTTCCCGTTCCTGCCGGGGATGACCCCGATGGACGAGGACCTGACCGAACTGGTGCTCAACCGCACCTGGCGCCCCGCCTTGTCGGTGACCGGTGCCGACGGCCTGCCGCCGCTGGCCTCGGCCGGCAACGTGCTGCGCCCGCAGACCGCGGTGAAGCTGTCGCTGCGCCTGCCGCCGACGCTGGACGGCAAGCGCGCCGGCGAGTTGCTGAAGGACGTGTTGCTGCGCGACCCGCCGTACGGTGCCGAGGTGTCGCTGGCGCTGGAGAAGTCATCCTCGGGCTGGAACGCGCCGGCGCAGTCGCCGTGGCTGACCGACGCGATCGAGGCCGCCTCGCAGGCGGCGTTCGGCAAGCCGGCGATGTACATGGGCGAAGGCGGCTCGATCCCGTTCATGGGCATGCTCGGCGAGAAGTTCCCCGGCGCGCAGTTCATGATCACCGGCGTGCTCGGCCCGCATTCCAACGCGCACGGGCCCAACGAGTTCCTGCACATCCCGATGGGCAAGCGGGTCACCGCCTGCGTGTCGAGGGTGATCGCCGAGCACCATGCGGCCAGCGTGCGCGGCGAGACCACCGGCAGCGCCGCGGTGGCCGGCGGCGAGCAGCACGGCGGGCACGGCTGCTGCTGAGGGTGCGGCGGCCGTCGGCGACGACGGCCGCCATGCTGCGGGCGCGGCCAGACCCGGTGCATCGCTGCAGCGCCTGCGTGAGCCGCGCCTGCACGGCCGCTTAAAGGGCGTCGCCCGCCACTGCGCCATGTACGCCGCGTGGCGGCCGAATCTGGCACGATCCGCTTCACTTCCACGTTTCGGTACGCTCCCATGCACAACCTGTTCGGCAGCGACAGTTGGCTGTACGTCATCCTGGTCGGCTTCGTGGTCGGCCTGTTGGCGCGCTTCCTGGGTCCGAGCGGCGGCCGCTCCGGCTGCCTGTTCACCGTCTTGCTCGGCATCGCCGGCGCGCTGGTGGCCGGCTGGTTTGGCCACTACATGGGCTGGTACAGCCGCGGCGAGCCGGCCGGCTTCCTCGGTGCGCTGCTCGGCGCCATCGCCCTGCTCGCGCTGCTGCGGCTGTTCCTCGGCAAGCGCTAGGCCGCACCGCGGCGCCGGCACGGCTCGCCATGCCGACGCCGCACGTTTACGCTGTGCGGCCAATGTCCGCCGCAGCGTACCGATGAGTTCCAGCACCGATCTTCCCGACGCGCCGGACCTGCGCGCAGCACAACGTCAACACTGGGCGCGCACCGCATTGGGCGATACGCAGGCGACGCTGCAGCGCGCGTCGATCGACGCCGGCTGGCGCAGCTACTGGCGCAGCCACGGCGCAGGCGCCAGCCGCGTGCTGATGGATTCGCCGCCCGGCCTGGAGGACGTGCGTCCGTGGTTGCGCATGCATGCGCTACTGCAGCAAGGCGGCGTGCGCGTGCCGGCGATCCTGGCGCAGGACGCGGAGGCCGGCTTCCTGCTGCTGGAAGATCTGGGCGGGCCGACCCTGGCGCAGACGCTGGACGCTGCCTCGGCCGATGCCCACTTCGATGCCGCGCTCGGGCAACTGCTGCGGCTGCAGGCGATCGCGCCGCCGCCGGAACTGGGCGTGTTCGGCGAGGCGCTGCTGCAGCGCGACGCGGGCTTGTTCGACGAGTGGTTCCTGCGTCGGCACCTGGGCCTGGACCTGGACTGCGCCGAAATCGACGCGCTCGAACTGGTGCAGCGCCGCTTGATGGACAACGCGCTGGCGCAGCCGCGGGTGCTGGTGCACCGCGACTTCATGCCGCGCAACCTGATGCCGGTGGCCGACGGCCCCGCGGTACTGGATTTCCAGGACTGCGTGCTCGGCCCGGTCGCCTACGATCCGGTCAGCCTGTTCAAGGACACCACGGTGAGCTGGCCGCTGGCGCGGGTCGATGGCTGGCTGGCGCGCTACCACGCGCGCGCGCTGCAGGCCGGGATCGCGCTGCCGCCGCTGGCCCAGTTCCTGCGCGATGCGGACTGGATGGGCGTGCAGCGGCACCTGAAGAACCTGGGCATCTTCGCGCGGCTGAACTACCGCGACGGCAAGGCCTGGTACCTGGACAACGTGCCGCGCTTCATCGGCTACCTCGACGAGGTGTTGCCGCGCCACCCCGCCCTGCAGCCGCTGGCGCAGTTGCTGGAGACGCGGATCAAGCCGGCGCTGGCGCAGCGCGCGGCGGCTGGAGCATGAAGGCGCTGGTCTTCGCCGCCGGCTTCGGCGAACGCATGCGGCCGCTGACCGAACGCACGCCCAAACCGCTGCTGAGCGTGGGCGGCACGCCGTTGATCGTGTGGCACCTGCGCAAGCTGGCTGCGCTGGGCGTGCGCGACGTGGTGATCAACACCTCGTGGCTGGCCGAGCAGTTCCCGCAGGCGCTCGGCGACGGCAGCGCGTTCGGCCTGCGCATCGCCTATTCCTACGAAGGCGCCACGCCGCTGGAGACCGGCGGCGGCATGCTGCACGCGTTGCCGCTGCTCGGGCCGGCGCCGTTCCTGCTGGTCAACGGCGACATCTGGACCGATTTCGATTTCGCGCAGCTGGCGCCGGAGCCGGCCGGGCTGGCGCAGCTGGTGCTGGTCGATCCGCCGGCCTATGCGGCGCACGGCGATTTCGCGCTGCATGCCGACGCCACGCTGCGCAGCGACGGCGCGCCGCTGCTGACCTACGCCGGCGTGGGCGTCTATCGGCCGGAGCTGCTGCGCGATTGGCAGGCGGCGTTCGCTACGCCGATTGCCGACCACGGCACGCCGCCTCGATTCGCCTTGGCGCCGATCCTGCGTGCGCACATGCGCGACGGCGCCATCCATGGCCTGCACCATCGCGGCCGCTGGACCGACGTCGGCACGCCGCAGCGGTTGGCAGCGTTGGATGGAGAGCTGGGAATCGGGAATGGGGAATCGGGAATGGGGAAAAGCTGAGGTTCCCGCGGGGTTGCCCGCGTCACGCTGGCGCGCAGCCACCTCCAAGAACGTCGATTCCGAGAACGGCACGCCAGGGCACGGCCGATGAAATGCGAACGCGTGCGTCGAATTCTTGGGAGATCGGGGATACCGTGCATCGCCCAAGCAGGAAAAATCGCTCACCGAGTTCGCAGCACGGCTTCCGGTTGCGGAGTGTCAGCTTTTCCCCATTCCCGATTCCCCACTCCCCATTCCCAGCCTGCGCAAGAACGGCACCGTGACCCGCCGCTGCGCCGCCAGCGATTCGCGGTCCAGCCGCTCCAGCAACGCGACCAGGCCGGCCAGGTCGCGGCCGGCATGGGTCAGCAGCCAGTCGATCGCCGCATCCTCCAGCACCAGCCCGCGGCGTTGCGCGCGCTCGCGCAGCACCGCGGCGCGGCCGGCGTCGTCCAGCGGCGACAGCGCGATGCGCGTGCATTGCGCCAGCCGCGAGCGCAGGTCGGGCAGATTCAGCGCCAGCCCGTCGGGCATCGCCTGCGCGGTGTACAACAGGGTGCCCCCCGCGCTGCGCGCGCGGTTATGGAAATCGAACAGCGCCACTTCGTCCTCGCGCTGCCCGGCGATCGCCTCCAGCCCGTCCAGCGCGACCACGTCGCGGCCTTCCAGCGCTTCCAGCGCGTCGCGCAGGCGCCCGGACGCGGCCTGCAGCGGCAGGTAGGCGGCGCTGCGCCCGGCCTGCTCGGCCGCCGCGCACAGCGCCAGCGCCAGATGGGTCTTGCCGGTGCCGGCGGGACCGGACAGGTAGATCCAGTCCACGTCGCGGCCGTCGGCGACGGCCTGCAATTGCGCCAGCAGGCCGGCCGGGGCGCCGACATAGCGGTCGAAGCGCTGCTCCGGCGGATAGCGCAACGCCAACGGCAGCTGCGGCACGCTCACGGCTGGTCGGGGCTACGCGGCGGCAGTTCGATCAGCGGCGCGCGCTCGGCGCTGCCATCGAGCAGGATCGCCGACTTGTCGCCGGCATACAGCTCGCTCTGCCGGTACTGCTCGTGCAGGTAGTGCAGCAGCACGTTGGCCACCGCCGCCACCGGCAGCGCCAGCAGCATGCCGAGGAAGCCGAACAACTGGCCGCCGGCCATCACCGCGAAGATCACCGCCACCGGGTGCAGGCCGATCTTGTCGCCGACGATGCGCGGGGTCAGCACGTAGCTTTCCAGCAACTGGCCGACGGTGAACACCACGCCGACCAGGATCATCAGCTGCAGGTCGAAACCCTTGGACTGGACCAGCGCCGCCAGGATCGCCAGCAGGATGCCGGTGGTCGCGCCCAGGTACGGGATGAAGCTGATCAGGCCGGCGACGATGCCGATCAGCAGGCCCAGATTGAGCCCGATCAGGCTCAGCCCGCCGGCGTAGATCACCCCCAGCGCCAGCATCACCAGGAACTGGCCGCGGATGAACGCGCCCAGCACGTCGTTGGACTGCCGCGCCAGGCGGCCGACCGTGGCGACGTGGTTGCGCGGGATGGTCGCGGCCACGCGCTCGACCAGGATGTCCCAGTCGCGCAGGAAGTAGAAGGTCAGGATCGGCAGCAGCACCAGGTTCACCACCCAGGTGACCATCGCGAAGCCCGAGCGCGACAGATAGCCGAAGAAGGTCGCGGCGACGCCGCCGGCCTGCTGCCAGTGGCCGCGGATCCATTCGATCAGCCGCTCCGGATCCAGCCAGGCCATCAGCTGCAGCCCGGTCTTCTGCTCGGCCCACGGGATCGCGGTGCCGGTGAACCAGTCGCGCGCCTGCGGCAGCACATCGATGAAGGTGACGATCTGCCGCTCCAGCATCGGCACCAGGATCAGCAGCGCCAGCACCAGCAACAGCAGCATCAGCACGAACACCAGGGTCACCGCCATGTTGCGCGAACGGCCGGCGCGCTCCAGGCGATCGACCAGCGGATCGCCGAGCCAGCCCAGCAGCAGCGCCAGCACGAACGGGGTCAGAATCGGCGCCAGCAGCGCGATCACCCACAGCACGCCCAGGATCACCGCGGCCCATTTCAGGCGGCGCAGGAACTGGGCGATTTCCGCTTCGGGGGACAGCGTCATTTGAGCCGGTACTCCGTGCGCTCGGTATTGAGGATGATCGGACCGCCCTCGACCGGCACCGTCACCGGCTGCAGCGGACTGTCGGCGCCGAGCATGCGGTTCAGCCCGGACACGCCGCTGAGCAGGTCCAGATCCAGTTCCAGGCGGTCGCCGCTGGCCTGGATCGGCACGATGCGCCGCACCACCGAGGTGTTCTGCAGCGCCGCGGACACGCGCAGGTAGTCGTCGGCGCTGCGGATGCCGCTGATCACCACCCGGTACACGCCGGCCGGGCCGGTGCTGGCCGCCTTGGCGTAGCGCTTGACCAGCGCGTCGGCGGCACCGTCGGCGCCGGCGGCCATGGCCCGGCGCGCGTCGGCGTCGCTGACCGACCAGCTGGACAGCGTCTTGCCGCTGTCGACGAACACCCAGTCGGCGGTCCAGCCGCCGGACTTGCTGCGGTACAGCTTGCCGATCAGCTGCATCGGCGGGCTGTAGCGCGACGAGGCGCTGGCCACCGCGGCGGTGTCCTGGCGCCAGATCGCGCCGACCAGCGCCTGCTCGGCGGCGCTGCCGGTGGGCAGGCCGAGCCGGTAGCCGCGCTCGATCGCCCGGTCCAGCACGCTGCGCGCGGCATTGGACTGCTGCACGCCGACCAGGCGCGGGCCGCTGCCGTCGTCGATCGCCAGCCACAGCACCGGCTTGGGCCGCGGCTGCGGCCACAGCGGCAGGCCCAGCGCCGCGGCCAGGCCGTCGACGTCGCTCTGCCGGAAGCGCGCGATCAAGGTGGTACGGAAGGTCGGCGCGCCGCTCGGCGAGGTGCCCTGGTCCTGGCGGTAGTCGTAGCTGTCGACGAAGTTCTTGGCGTTGCGCAGCGCCTGGGTCACCCCCGGGCGCGACATCACCGCGCGGTCGCCGGAGATCTTGCCGAGCACCACGCCCAGCGCGCGCGCCACCGCGCCGTTGCGGTCGGCCTCGCTCTGGCTGTTGACCGGCACCTCGGCGTCGTAGGGGCTCTGCGCGCCGGCGACGTCGCCTTCGGTGCGCAGACCGGCCTGGGCCAGGGCGGCCGCGGCAGGCAGGCACAGCGCGAAAGACAGGAGTAAGGCAAGGCTGCGGCGCATCGAAGGTTCCATTGCTCGGCGTATCCGGGGCGAATTGTTGCCCGAATGCGGTCGTAGCGCCAATGCGGCCTGTTAAAATCGCCGTCTTTCCGCCGACGCCACCGCCCGTGACCACTCCCAAGACCCCCGCCGCCGCCCCGTTGACCTACCGCGACGCCGGCGTCGACATCGATGCCGGCAATGCCGTCGTCGAACGCATCAAACCCTTGGTCAAGCGCAGTTTCCGCCCCGAAGTGATGGGCGGGCTGGGCGGTTTCGGCGCGCTGTTCGACCTGTCCGGCAAGTACCGCGAGCCGGTGCTGGTGTCCGGCACCGACGGCGTCGGCACCAAGCTGAAGCTGGCGCAACAGCTGGGCCGGCACGACAGCATCGGCATCGATCTGGTCGGCATGTGCGTCAACGACGTACTGGTGCAGGGCGCCGAGCCGCTGTTCTTCCTGGACTACTTCGCCACCGGCAAGCTCGACGTGGAGACCACCGTGGCGGTGGTCGGCGGCATCGCCCGCGGCTGCGAACTGGCCGGCTGCGCGCTGATCGGCGGCGAGACCGCGGAAATGCCCGACATGTACCCGCCAGGCGAGTACGACCTGGCCGGCTTCACCGTCGGCGCGGTGGAGAAGTCGCAGCTGCTCGACGGCGCCAAGGTGCGCCAGGGCGACGTGCTGATCGGCATCGCCTCTTCCGGCCCGCACTCCAACGGCTATTCGCTGGTCCGCCGCATCTACGACCGCGCCGGGCGCCCGGCCGAGCTGCAGCTCGGCGGCACCACCCTGGCCGACGCGCTGATGGCGCCGACCGCGCTGTACGTCAAGCCGATCCTGTCGCTGCTGCGCGGCGAGCACGCCGACGGCATCCACGCGATGGCGCACATCACCGGCGGCGGCCTGACCGAGAACATCATCCGCGTCATCCCCGACGGCCTGGGCCTGGACATCCGCGCCAGCGCCTGGACCCTGCCGCCGGTGTTCGAATGGCTGCAGCGCGAAGGCGCGGTCGCCGACAGCGAGATGTGGCGCACCTTCAACTGCGGCATCGGCTTCGTGCTGGTGGCCGCGCCCGACCAGATCGCCGCGCTGGAGCGCAGCCTGGACACGCTGGGCCTGGCGCATTGGCAGATCGGCGCGGTGGTGGCGGCCGGCGCCGGCGAACGCGTGCACATCGGCTGAGCCGCATGGCGGCGGGCAAACGCGCCTGGCTGGCGCTGACCCTGGCGGTGTTCGCCGCCAGCTGGGTGCATACGCTGTGGCCGGCGGAACAGGCGATGCACAGTTCGCTGGCGGTGCTGGGCATCGCCTGGCTGGTCTGGCACGACCGCCGCTGGCCGCTGCGCAGCGCGCACTTCGCCGCGATCTGCGCGTTCATCAGCGTGCACAACATCGCCGCGCACTGGCTGTATTCCAACGTGCCCTACGACCAGTGGCTGCGCACGCTGAGCGGCGGCTGGTCGCCGAACGCCGCGTTCGGCTGGCAGCGCAACCACACCGACCGGCTGATCCACCTGCTGTTCGGGCTGTGCTTCGCGCCGGCGCTGCGCGACTACGCCCGTCAGCGCTGGCCGGCGCTGACCGCACGGCAGGCGTTCGTGCTGGCGACGATGGCGATCATGTGCGCCAGCCTGCTCTACGAATGGCTGGAGTGGCTGATCGCGCTGCTGCTGTCGCCGGAGCAGGCCGAGTCCTACAACGGCCAGCAGGGCGATCCGTGGGACGCGCACATGGACATGCTGCTGGCCACGCTGGGCTGCGCGAGCGCCTGGCCGTGGCAGCGCGGCGGGCGCCTGCCCCCTTCCCCGCACTAGAAGACGGACGATGGCACTGCCCCCACCCCTTCCCGTTGCGGACATCGCCCACGCCGAGACCCTGCGTGCCGAGTCCGAGCTGAGCACCCTGGCGATGCTGTATGCCGTGATGGCGGGGCTGCAGTGCCTGATGCTGCTGCTGGTCGGCGGCCTCCTGGCCTACGGCGTGCATCGCGAGGCCGAGCTCAACGCCGTCGGCCAGAGCCCCGACCAGGCCCAGGCCGGGGTGGTCGCGATCGTGCTGCTGTCGATGCTGCTGGCGTTCGGGCTGGTCTCGCTGATCCTGAAGGTGCTGACCGGGCGCGCGCTGCGCCAGCGCCGCCGCCTGCTGCTGTGCAACGCCACCGCCGTGGTGACCTGCCTGGGTTTCCCGCTGGGCACGGCACTGGGCGTGTGGACCCTGCTGGTGCTGCAGCGCCCGGCCGCCATCGCCCTGTTCCGGAAGGCGTAGCCGATGACGATCCGTCTTGCGGTGCTGGTCTCCGGCCGTGGCTCCAACCTGCAGGCGCTGCTCGACGCGATCGCCGCCGGCGCGCTGGACGCGCAGGTGGCGGGCGTGTTCAGCGACCGCGCGCAGGCGCCGGCGTTGGCCAAGGTGGCGCCGGCACAGCGCTGGTCGGCGGCGCCTGGCAGCTTCCCCGACCGCGCCGCCTTCGACCAGGCGCTGGGCGACGCGGTCGCCGCCGTGCAGCCGGACTGGATCGTCTGCGCCGGCTACATGCGCATCCTCGGCGCCGGCTTCGTGCAGCGCTTCGCCGGCCGCCTGCTCAACATCCACCCGTCGCTGCTGCCCAAGTACCGCGGCCTGCACACGCATGCGCAGGCGCTGGCGGCCGGCGACGCCGAACACGGCGCCAGCGTGCACTTCGTGGTGCCGGAACTGGATGCCGGCGCGGTGGTCGCGCAGGTGCGGGTGCCGGTGCAGCCCGGCGACCGCCCGGAGGACCTGGCGCAACGCCTGTTGCCGCGCGAGCACCAGCTGCTGTGCGCGGCGCTGCAGCTGGCTGCGTCCGGGCGCCTGGCTGAACGGGATGGCAGGGTCTGGCTCGACGGTCAGTGCCGGTTTAGTCCGCTGCGCCTAGATTGCCAGGGCATGCTGATTCCCTGAATACGTCGCAGCGCGAAGCGCACTGGTCGTGTTCGCGCCCAACTTCCCTCCCTCGCAGCCATCCCATGAAGCTCCTTCCGCGTCAGTTCGCTGTTCTCGCCGTGGCCAGCCTCGGCCTGCTGGCGCCAGCCGTCGGCGTGCTCGCGCAGGCGCCGCCGCCTGCGCCATCTGCACCGGCATCGGCCCAGGCCGCACCGGCCACGGCCGCCGCACCCGGCGCGCCTGCCGCGGCGGCGCCGGGCCTGCCGGCCGAAGCCTGGACGCCGCCGCCGCTGCAGCCGTTCGTGGCCACCTACCAGGCGCTGTACAAGGGCAAGCAGGCCGGCGACGCGCGCATGGAAGTCAGCCACGGCAATGGCGACGAATGGCGCGTGGACCTGGGCGTGCAGGGCCGCAGCGGCTTCGCCAGCATCCTCGGCCTGAACATCGAGCAGAGCACGGTGTTCCGCACCCAGGACGGGCGCTACGTGCCGCAGAGCCAGAGCACGGTGAAGAAGGCGATGTTCTTTGGCAAGAAGGTCACCGGCGTCTACGACTGGAGCAAGGGCGTGGCGCGCTGGGACGGCGACCTGAAGAAGGACCGGCAGCAGCCGATCCCGCTGCAGCCCGGCGACCAGAGCGCGCTGCTGATCAACCTGTCGATCATGCGCGACGCGCAGCCGGGCAAGACCATGACCTACCGCTTCGTCGATGTCGGCCGGGTGCGCGAACACATCTACCACGCCGCCGAGCAGACCGAGACGGTGCAGGTCGGCGACATCAGCTACGACGCGCTGCGCGTGTCGCGCACCAACGGCGGCAAGAATGAGACCATTCTGTGGATCGCCAACGGCGTGCCGACGCCGGTGCGTATCCTGCAGCGCGAAGACGGCGAAGACCGCATCGACCTGCGCCTGACCGAATACCAAGGAGTCTGACCATGACACGCATCGCCCGCCCGCTGTCCGCCGTCGCCGCCGCCCTGCTGGCGCTGGCCAGCCTGCCCGCCCTGGCGCTGGAGCCGTTCAAGGCGGACTACCAGGCCAGCTACATGGGCATGCAGGCCAACGGCTTGATGACCCTGGCCAGCGAAGGCAACAACCGCTGGCGCTACAGCCTGTCGATCAAGAACCAGGTCGCCGACCTGAGCCAGAGCACCGTGTTCGAGGAAAAGGGCGGGCAGCTGCGCCCGCTCAGCAGCGACGACCGCTCGCTGTTCCTGATCAAGAAGAAGGCGGTGACCGCCAACTACGACTGGAGCACCGCGCAGGCGACCTGGGCCGGCGACATCAAGCCCGACCGCCGTGGCCCGGTGAAGCTGCAGCCCGGCGACATGGACGCGCTGCTGATCAACCTGGCGATCGCGCGCGACGTCAACGCCGGCAAGACCCCCAGCTACCGCATGGTCGACGAGGGCCGCGCCAAGCCGATGACCTACAAGGTGGCCGGCAAGGAAGCGATCACCGTCAACGGCAAGAGCGAGCAGGCGACCAAGGTCAGCCGCAGCGACGGCTCCAAGGAAATCATCGCCTGGATCGTGCCGGACATGCCGGTGCCGGTACGCATCCTGCAGCGCGAGAACGGCCAGGACGCACTGGACCTGACCATCAAGACGCTGCACTGATCCGCGCAAGGGCGGCAAAGCTCGCCCAAGGCGCGGACCGCCAGATCTTCCGCGCCGTGCACGCCGGCAACGCCCTTCCGCATAAAAGAAACCCCGGCCGAGACCGGGGTTTTTTTTAGCCGATGGCGGACGCCAGGGTCCGCCGTCCGTGCATTCGGGCACGGCGCCGGCGCATCACCATTCGTACATCAGCTGCAGACGTGCATAGCGCGGCGTCTGGTAGTACTGACCGAGCTTGTAGTACTCGTAGTAGCTGGTACCGGACGAGCTCACGGTCTCGTAGGCCTGATACACCTGCAGCGGCTTGACGTTGTTGAAGATGTTCAACAGCGAGAGCTGCGCCGTCAGGCCCTTGATCGCGGCAGGCTTGTAGACCAGATTCGGACTGGCGTTGAAGGTCCACGGCGTGCGCCCCTGCGTTCCCTGGGTGCTGATCTCGCCGTTGCACACGTGCCACTGCGCCCCATAGCCGTAGTAGGTATCCAAGGTGCCGTAGCCGCCGCCGTAGCAGCTGACCGGAGCGCCCGACTGCACCTGCAGGGACAGGCCGACCTGCCATTCCGGTGAGAACTTGTAGGCCCCATAGAGCTTCAGCGTGTGCATGTGGTCGTTGGGAAGGAAGCCGTACGCGCCTTGCATGATCTGCGCGAAATCGAAATCCGCCGTGGTTCCGGTATCCGACTGGCCGTTGTTGGATTTGACCAGGCCCTCGTAGTTGCCCTTGCTCTGCGACCACGTGTAATTGACGTTGGCATACCAGGTGTCGGTGGACTTCTCCGCGCTCAGGGTCAACGCCTTGTAGGTGCGCCGGGCCTTGGAACCGAGCGAATCGGCGGACATGGTGATGGTGTCGAGCTTGCCGTCGCCATCGACGTCGACACTGACGGTGGAGGAGCTTCCGGGATTGTAGAGCCAGCAACCCGAAGCGCCTTCCGGCGCAGTCCACTCGTCCCATGCCGAGGTGTCGTAGCCGGCGGAAGTGGCCGCGTTGTAGAGCGACTGGGTCGAACAGGTATCGTCGATGGCGTTGTGGATCTTGCGGTAGGTTCCCTTGATTCCCAGCACCCAGCTGTTGAGGAAGTCGTTCTGGGTGTTCAAGGTGTACTGGTAACCGAGGATCGCCTCGTCCTGGGTATACGGCTTGAGGTTCTTGCTGGTCACGCTTGTCGCATTGGGCGAGGTGCCGTTCTCGCCGTTGTAGTAGTAGGTGTCGCCGATCTGCGAGGCGTTGAGCGGCACGCCGGTCGAACTGACGCCGCTGTAGCTGTACAGCGTCTCCGAGTAGACCGAGGCGCTGGCCGCGCGCAACGCGACGTTCGCGGCGATCGGCAGGGCGTAGCGTCCCAGGTTGCCGAACAGACGCGACGCGCCGTCGCCGTTCACGTCCCAGGAAAAGCCCAGGCGCGGCTGCCAGATGTTGTCCTGCTTGACGAACACGTCGCCGGCGGTGTTGTAGTTCTTGAAGCCGTCGTTGCGGATGCCCAAGGACAGCAGGAAATTGCTGGTGACATGCCACTTGTCCTGCACGTACCACGAATTCTGCTTCACCTCGACGGTGCCGCCGGTCTTGTAGACGTAGTCGTAGACGTAGTTGTCGTTGTAATAGTAGTAGTAGTGGCCGCCGGAATACGAAGTGCCCTGGCGAGCGGTGAAGTCGTTGTAGTCGTAGCCGAAGGACAGATCGTGGTTGCCCAGCGTCCACTGGAAATCGAGCCGGGTGTCCTCGCGCTGGCTGTAGCCATTGCTGATGCCCAGCGTCGAACTGGCGTAGCAGCTGTTTTCGGCACCGGTATAGCGCGACGCATAGAAGGTGACCGGGCAGCCGGAGCTGCTGGTGGAATTCACATCGCCGTCGTAGGTCGTCGTCGTGCCGTCCGGGCTTCTGGTGTATTGCTCGCTGACGGTCTTCATCTTGCCGTATTGCAGCGACGCGGTCAGATTGTCGGTCAGGTTGCTGGTCCACTTGAAGACCGTCGTGGGACCACCGCTCTTGGACACGAGCCGGCCGTTGTAAGTGGTCCGGGTCACCTCGTCGCCGCTGAACGAGGTCTTGAAATAGTCGTAGCTGGTCCGGCTGCTGTCGTCGAAGCCGGTGAATTCCAGATGGTTGCGATCGTTCGGGAACCAGTCCAGTTTGACCAGTTTGTACGGCTTGCTGGTGTTGTAGTCGTAGCTGGTGCTGCTGGTGCTGGTGGACGCGGTGCGTCCGTTCCAGACGCTGCCGGTGTTGCGCTGAAACTGTCCGATCACGAACACGAACAGCTTGTCCTGGATCAGCGGACCGCCTTCCCAGAGCGAGTAGGTATTGGAGTTGGTGGTGTTGTTGCTTTGCGGGCGGTACAGGCTGCCGCTGCGGAAATACTCGTCGTCCAGGTGCGCGCGCAACGCGTCCGGCGCCGAATCGATGCTCACCCCGCCGTGCCACTCGTTGGTGCCGCGCTTGATGTTGACGCTGGTGACGCCGCCAGTGGAAAAGCCGTACTCGGCGCCATAGCCGCCGGTCTGCACGTCGAGCTGGTCGATCGCCTGCCACGGCACCTCGCTGAAGGACAGGCTGTCGTAGGAGTCGGTGATGTTCATGCCGTTGACGTAGTACGCGTTCTCGGCCACCGACGCGCCACCGAACGAATTCAGGTTGCCGAAATAGCCGCTGCCCTGCGAGGTGCCTGGGGTCATGCGGGCGACGCTGCTCACGTCCCGCGGCAACGGCAGTTCGTTCAACTGTGCGGCATTGAAGGTGCTGCGCGATTCGACGCTGCTGGTGTCGATGCCGTTGACCACGATCGGCGCCTTGACCGTGACGGCGCGCAACGACTTCGTCGCCGGCTCGCCGAAATCGACCGTCACCGTCTTGCCGGCCACGACCATCACATTGCGCGTGGCGACCACATTGCCGTTTTCGATGAGACTGACATCGTAGCTGCCGCTCGGCAGCGCGGGGATGCGGAACTTGCCTTCCGCGCCCAACGCGACGACGCGGGCTGTCCCGCTATCCAGGCTCTTGATCTGGATCTGCACGCCTTGCACATAGGCCGCGCTGCCGGCGATGTCGCCGGCGGTACTCTGCGCCAGCGCAGTGCCCTGCACCAGGCACAGGCCCAGCATCGTGGCTATTACGGTAGGTTTGAACGAGTGGCGTGAACGTGTCTGGCTCATGAGGGCGGGTTCTTGCAGGACGAGGCGTTGGGGGCCTTCCGCGGCACGCGCGGCGAGAGACGCGCACGTGGGCGGAAGACGGAGTCGCCGTTACGCAGGCTCTTAACGAAATTCCTACGAAGGCTTGACCCGCATTTACGCATCGGGGTTGCGCCGGACGTTTACCGGGCATCGCCGCCGCTCCACGCAATCACGACGTTCAGGCAAGAACCACGACATTGCGGACACGCTTTGCCCGCGCGCTGCGCAGAAAACGCTTGTCCAGCAGAATTTCAGTCGTTGCGGTCACCGATACAAACGGCGCCACGCATGAACGGCGAGCTGCAAATCGGCGCGCCGTTCTTCATAAAACGTTCATATGCGCTTTGTGGCGCACCCCAAGCGGCTGCGTGCGCAGCTTCCACGCCATCCGGTGCGGCCGTCCCGATGCCGCCATCCAGGCGCAAGACGCGCCGCATGCGAAGCGCCGGGCGTTGCATCGTGGCAACGCCCGGCCTTGGCGCGGCCGCCGCGATCGACGGCGGAGCCGTGGCCGCCGACTACTTGGCGTGGTCGGCCGGCGCGAACGTGGTGCGGCAGTCCACGCGGATCTGCGCGCCGCTGTCGCGCCAGTAGAAGGTGCTGCACTGGCGCGGGCCGTCCTGGGTGCGGGTCACGCCGACCGCGTAGAACGCCTGCGCGATCTCGCTGCGGCTGACCTGGCCGTCGCCGTTCCAGTCCATGTCGCGCTGTTCGATGCCCTGGGTGATGGCGATGCCCGCGTACCAGGCGTAACCGACCCAGGCCAGCACCAGGATCACCACCGCCAGCAGCACCTTGCGCCGGCGGGTGAAGCGGCCCTTGAGGATCATGCGATGCGCCGGATGGACGCGCCCAGCGCCCCCAGCTTCTCCTCGATGTTCTCGTAGCCACGGTCCAGGTGGTAGATGCGGTCGATGGTGGTGTCGCCGTCGGCGACCAGCCCGGCCAGGATCAGCGAGGCCGAGGCGCGCAGATCGGTGGCCATCACCGGCGCGCCACTGAGCCGCTCGTTGCCGCGCACGATCGCGGTATGGCCTTCGACCTGGATGTCCGCGCCCAGGCGCAGCAGTTCGTTGACGTGCATGAAACGGTTCTCGAAGATCGTCTCGTTGATCACGCCGACGCCGTCGGCCACGCAGTTGAGCGCCATGAATTGCGCCTGCATGTCGGTCGGGAACGCCGGGTACGGCGCGGTGGTCAGGCTGACCGCGCGCGGGCGCTTGCCATGCATGTCCAGGCGGATCCAGTCCGGGCCGCTCTCGATGGTGGCGCCGGCCTCGCTCAGCTTGTCGAGCACCGCGTCGAGCGTGTCGGCGCGCGCGCGGCGCACGGTGACGCTGCCGCCGGTCATCGCCGCGGCGACCAGGAAGGTGCCGGTCTCGATGCGGTCGGGCAGCACCGCGTGGCGGCCGCCGGACAGGCGCTCCACGCCCTGCACCACGATGCGCGAGGTGCCGGCACCTTCGATCCTGGCGCCGAGCGCGATCAGGCAGTCGGCCAGATCGGTGACTTCCGGTTCCATCGCCGCGTTCTCCAGCACCGTGGTGCCGTCGGCCAGGGTCGCGGCCATCAGCACGTTCTCGGTGCCGGTGACGCTGACCATGTCGAACACGTAGCGGCCGCCCTTCAAGCGGCCGTTGCTGGTCGCCTTGATGTAGCCGTTCTCGACGCTGATCTCCGCGCCCAGCGCCTGCAGGCCCTTGATGTGCTGGTCCACCGGCCGCGAGCCGATCGCGCAGCCGCCGGGCAGCGACACTTCGGCCGCGCCGAACTTGGCCAGCAGCGGGCCCAGCACCAGGATCGAGGCGCGCATGGTGCGCACCAGTTCGTACGGCGCGACGTGCTGGTCGACCTTGCGCGGATCGACGGTGATCGCGCTGCCGCGCGCCAGGGTGCCTTCGTCGATGGTGACTTCGGCGCCCAGTTCGCCGAGCAGCTTCACCGTGGTGATCACGTCGTGCAGTTGCGGCACGTTGGTGATCTCCACCGGCGCATCGGCCAGCAGGGTCGCGCACAGGATCGGCAGCACCGCGTTCTTGGCGCCGGAAATGTTCACTTCACCGTGCAGCGCGTTGCCGCCGGTCACTACGATTTTGGCCATGGGTCTCGGGGGATTCGAAAAGAAGAAACGGAACGGAACGCGGCTCAGCCGGCCTGCTCGGGGGTCAGCGTGGTCAGCGCCAGCGCATGGATCGCCCCGCCCATCAGCTCGCCCAGCGTCGCGTAGACCATGCGGTGGCGGGCCAGCGGCAGCTTGCCGGCGAACGCGGCGCTGACCACGGTGGCCTCGAAGTGCACGCCGTCGTCGCCCTGCACCTGCACGCGCGCGCCGGGCAGGCCGGCCTCGATCAGTTTACGGATGGTTTCGGCGTCCAACGGGCTTTCCTAATAAAATGATTGGCCATTCTACCCTCCGACCGGCATCCGCATGGCTGTATCGCCCCTGTCCCCCGCCGCGATCGACGACGCCAGCCTGGTCGCCAGCGGCCGCCGCGTGGTCGAGATCGAGCAGGCTGCGCTGGGCGCGGTCGGCGCGCGCATCGGCGCCGCGTTCGCCGCCGCCTGCCGGCTGATCCTGGCCTCGCGCGGGCGCGTGGTCGCCACCGGCATGGGCAAGTCCGGGCATGTGGCGCGCAAGATCGCCGCCACCCTCGCCTCCACCGGCACCCCGGCGTTCTACGTGCATCCGGGCGAGGCCGGGCACGGCGACCTGGGCATGATCACCGATGCCGACGTGGTCCTGGCGCTGTCCTATTCCGGCGAATCCGACGAGATCCTGATGCTGCTGCCGGTGCTCAAGCGCCAGGGCAACGCGGTGATCGCGATGACCGGCCGCGCCCAGTCCACGCTGGCCCGCGAGGCCGACCTGCACCTGGACGTCAGCGTGCCGGCCGAGGCCTGCCCGCTGGACCTGGCGCCGACCTCCAGCACCACCGCCTCGCTGGCGCTGGGCGATGCGCTGGCGGTGGCGCTGCTGGACGCGCGCGGCTTCACCGCCGACGATTTCGCCCGCTCGCACCCGGCCGGCAGCCTGGGCCGGCGCCTGCTGCTGCACATCACCGACGTGATGCACGGCGGCGACGACCTGCCGCGGGTGCGCGAGGACGCCAGCCTCAGCGAAGCGCTGGTGGAGATGAGCCGCAAGCGCCTGGGCATGACCGCGGTGGTCGATGGCGACGGGCGCCTGCTCGGCCTGTTCACCGACGGCGACCTGCGCCGTACCCTGGACAGCGCGCTGGACGTGCGCCAGACCCGCATCGCCGACGTGATGACCCGGCAGCCGCGCACGATCGGCGCCGACCAGCTCGCCGCCGAGGCCGCACGGCTGATGGAAACCCATAAGATCAACGGCTTGATCGTGGTCGACGGCGACGGCCGCGCGGTCGGCGCGCTCAACATTCACGACCTGTTGCGCGCCAGAGTGGTTTAACAGCCTGAACTTGTTCACCGCCCGCCGGCGCCCTGCGCCGCTGGCCCTGGCCTGCTGGAAAGCCGGCCTTCCCGCCCCGATATAGCGAACCATGCCCTATTCCCCGCTGGCCGACCTTCCCGCCGACCTGATCGACCGCGCCGCCCGGATCCGCCTGGCGTGCTTCGACGTCGACGGCACGCTGACCGACGGCCGCCTGTACTACGACCGCGACGGCAACGAGAGCAAGGCGTTCAACGTGCTCGATGGCCAGGGCCTGGTGCAGCTGCGCCGGCACGGCATCGAGGTGGCGCTGATCACCGCGCGGCCCAGCCTGGCCGCGGAGAAGCGCGGCCAGGAACTGGGCCTGCTGGTGCAGATCGGGGTCAAGGACAAGCGCGCCGGGGTGCAGGCGCTGTGCGACGAACGCGGGCTGAGCCTGGAGCAGGTGTGCTTCATGGGCGACGACCTGCCGGATCTGGCGCCACTGCGCGTGGTCGGCCTGGCGGTGGCCCCGGCCAATGCGCATCCGTGGACCGCCGAGCATGTGCACTGGCTGACCCGCGCCCGCGGCGGCGAAGGCGCCGCACGCGAGCTGTGCGACGTGCTGCTGGCCGCGCAAGGCCACGTCCCCTCCCTGCTGCAGGAGCATGGCGCATGAGCTGGCGCACCGTTCTCGGCGGCCTGTTGCTGGTCGCGGCCGTGGTCAGCGGCTGGTCGGCCTGGCACCAGCGCAGCAAGCGGGTGCCGACGAGCGACGCCGAGGCCCGCTCGGACTACATCGCGCACGATTTCCAGATCGTCGCGCTGGACAAGCAGGGCAAGGAGTCGATGACCCTGCGCGCGCCGCAGATGGAACGCAGCCGCGCCGACCAGACCATGGCGATCGAAACCCCGCTGTTCCTGATGCCGGACGCCAACGGCCAGCACTGGGAAATGCGCAGCAAGACCGGCTGGGTCAGCGCCGACGGCACCGAACTGCGCCTGCGCGGCGACGTCGCCGGCGACAGCCCCAAGGTGCCCAGCATCCCGCCCACCACCTTCCGTACCCAGAGCCTGGACGTCTTCCCGCAGACCAGCACCGCGCGCACCGCCGAACCGGTCACCATGACCCGGCCCGGTATGATGCAGTCCGGCGTCGGCTTCGAGGTCGACTTGAAATCCCGGCAGTACAAGCTCCTTTCACAGGTCAAGACCCGCTATGAACCCAACGCTGCCCGCTAAGCTCGCGCTGCTCGCCCTGCTGCTGCCCGCACTGGCGATGGCCAAGTCGTCCGATCGCAATCAGCCGATGGACATCAAGTCCGACAAACAGGACGGCAACATGCTCGCCGACAACGGCCAGGTCCATTACTGGGGCAATGTCGTCATCATTCAAGGAACACTTGAAATCCACGCAGATAAAGCCGACTTGTTCCTCAAGAACGGCGACATTGATCGCGTCGTGTTCTCCGGCAAGCAGGCGACACTGAAGCAGGAGTTGGACGACGGCTCGCCGATGGACGCGGTTGCCGACAACATCGACTACAAGGTGCCGACCGACACGGTGGTGTTGACCGGCAACTACCGCATGACCTCGCCCAAGGGCACCAATGCCGGCCAACGTATGGTCTACAACACCAAGACCGGCGACATGCAGGGCGGCGGCGACGGCACCCGCGTGCACACGGTGATCCAGCCGAAGAACGCGGCGCCGGCCGGCGCCGCTGGCGCCAAGCCAGCTGCCAAGCCCGCCGCGACGCCGGCCAAGCCCACCACGCCGGCCAAGCAAGGAGGCCAGTGATGCTGCTCGCCGAAGGCCTGCGCAAGCGCTACAAGCAGCGCGAGGTCGTGCGCGAGTTCGCCCTGACCCTGGAGGCGGGCGAAGTGGTCGGCCTGCTCGGCCCCAACGGCGCCGGCAAGACCACCTGCTTCTACATGATCGTTGGCCTGGTCGAGGCCGATGCGGGGCGCATCGTGCTCGACGGCAACGACATCACCGCGCTGCCGATGTACAAGCGCGCCAAGCTCGGCGTCGGCTACCTGCCGCAGGAGCCGTCGGTGTTCCGCAAGCTCAGCGTGGCCGACAACATCCGCCTGGTGCTGGAACTGCGCGAGGACCTGGACGACGCCGGCCGCGAGCGCGAACTGTCCTCGCTGCTGGACGAACTGCAGATCGGCCACGTCGCCGACCAGCTCGGCGCCAGCCTGTCCGGCGGCGAGCGCCGCCGCTGCGAGATCGCCCGCGCGCTGGCCGCCAAACCGCGGATGATGCTGCTCGACGAACCCTTCGCCGGCGTCGACCCGATCTCGGTCGGCGAAATCCAGCGCATCGTCACCCACCTCAAGCAACGCGGCATCGGCGTGCTCATCACCGACCACAACGTGCGCGAAACCTTGGGAATCTGCGACCGGGCGTATATCCTCAACGAAGGCAGCGTGTTGGCGCAGGGGGCGCCGGAAGCGCTGCTGGCCAATAGCGACGTCCGCCGCGTCTACCTCGGGGAAACCTTCAGGCTCTGACCGCGCGGGCGTTGCGCCACGCCCTTTCCCGTTCGGCACAGGCATGAAAGCACGGCTGCAGACATCGCTGGGACAGCATCTGGTCATGACGCCGCAGTTGCGGCAGGCGATCAAGCTGTTGCAGATGTCCAGCGCCGAACTGGAAGTGGAGATCGCCGAGGCGGTGGAGAGCAATCCGCTGCTGGAATGGGCCGAAGACGCCGCACCCACGCTCGATGTGGCCGGCACCGGCAGCGCCGAAGGCGAGGCCGAGGTCGCGCCGCCGGCCGGCGATACGCTGGACAACGTGCCGCAACACGACGGCGACGACTGGTCCGATGCCGAGCCGGCCTGGAGCAGCGGCGGCGGCGGCTCCTTCGACGACGACGACGACATGGGCAGCGCCGCCGAGCGCGTCGCCGAACCCGACACGCTGATCGATCACCTGTTGTGGCAGTTGCACCTGTCGCACCTGTCGCCGCGCGACCGCAGCATCGGCGCGGCGCTGATCGACGCGCTCGACGACGACGGCTACCTGCGCGAACCGCTGGCCACGATCGCCGAAACCTTGCAGCCGGACATCGTCGCCGAGGAGGAGGAAATCCTCACCGTGCTGCACCAGATCCAGCGCTTCGACCCGGTCGGCATCGCCGCGCGCACGCTGGGCGAATGCCTGAACCTGCAGTTGGACGTGCTGCCCGCGGACACGCCCGGACTGGAACTGGCGCGCGCCATCGCCAACGGTCCGCTGGAGAAACTGCCGCGCAGCGGCATCGCCGGCATCGCCCACGAACTCAAGCGCCCGGCCTCGGCGGTGGAGACCGCGGTCACGCTGCTGCGCTCGCTGGACCCGCGCCCGGGCAAGCAGGTCGGCGAACTCAGCGCCGACACCTACGTGGTGCCCGACTGCGTGATCTGGCGCCAGCGCGGCGTCTGGCACGCGGCGCTGGCCGGGCACGCGCGGCCCAAGGTCA
The DNA here is from genome assembly GCF_017163705.1 of Xanthomonas bonasiae. Taxonomy (GTDB): domain Bacteria; phylum Pseudomonadota; class Gammaproteobacteria; order Xanthomonadales; family Xanthomonadaceae; genus Xanthomonas_A; species Xanthomonas_A bonasiae. Next base: position 152,638 of record NZ_JAFIWB010000004.1, on the reverse strand, counting down.
CCATCCACCGCGGCTACGAACAGCTGATCCGCCAGTGCGGCGAAAGCGACGCCGGCTACCTGCGCGGCCAGTTGCAGGAAGCGCGCTGGCTGCTGAAGAGCCTGGAGGCGCGTGGCGAGACCCTGCTCAAGGTGACCCGCTGCCTGCTGCGCCAGCAGGCCGGCTTCCTCGAATTCGGCGAACAGGCGCTGCGCCCGCTGACCCTGCGCGAGATCGCCGGCGAACTGGGCCTGCACGAGAGCACCATCTCCCGCGCCATCGCCCGCAAGTACGTGCGCACCCCGCGCGGCACCATCCCGCTGCGCGCCTTCTTCGCCTCCGGCATCGACACCGATAGCGGCGGTGAAGCCTCCAGCACCGCCATTCAGGCGATGATCCGGCGCCTGATCGAGGCCGAGAACCCGCGCAAGCCGCTTTCTGACGCCAAGCTGGCCGACCTGCTGAAAGGCGCCGGCGTGCCTGTAGCGCGGCGCACGGTTGCGAAGTATCGTGAGGCCATGAACATTTCCGCTTCCCACGAACGCGTCCGCATCGGTTGACGCATCGGCGGCAGGCGGCAATGGTTCATAAGGTGAATCCCGAACCAAGGAGTATCCGATGCGTATCGAGACCTACGGCCAGCAGATCGAAGTCACCCCCGCCTTGCGCGAGTACGTGGAGACCAAGCTGCAGCGGCTGAAGCGGCATTACGAGGAAACCATCGAGGTCCGCGCCCAGCTGGCGCTGCGCAAGCCCGACCACCACGTCGAAGCCACGGTCAACGTTCCCGGCCGCACCCTGCACGCCGATGCCAGCGCGCAGACCATGTACGCGGCGATCGACCTGCTCGCCGACAAGCTCGACCGGCTGATCATCAAGCACAAGGAAAAGAAACAGGACCACCACGCCGCCGAGGTGCGCGACAATATCGTGTGATCCTGCACACGTTGCTCCTGCCATGCCCTTGACCGATCTGATGGCGGCCGTCCGCACCCAGGTGCTGCCGGCCGCCGATCGCGACACCCTGCTGCGTACCGCCGCCGGCCTGCTGGCCTGTCCGCAAGCCGGCTTCGACGAACTCTTCGCCAGCCTGCGCGAGCGCGAACAGCTCGGCAGCACCGCCATCGGCCATGGCATCGCCATCCCGCACGGCCGCGCCCCGCATCTCGACGCACCGCGTGGCGCGTTGTTGCGGCTGGACCAGCCGATCGACTTCGACGGCCACGGCGCGCAGGTCGACCTGATCTTCGCGATGGCCGTGCCGGCGCACTACACCCACCAACACCTGATGCTGTTGTCGGAACTGGCCGAACAGTTCTCCGACGAGGGCTTCCGCGCCGCGCTGCGCCGCGCCCCCGACGCTGCCGCATTGCACGACCTGCTCGGCGGCGCCCCCCAGGCCAGCGCCGCATGAGCATGAATACCAGCATCACCGCCCGCGAACTGTTCGACCAGCAACGCGACCGGCTCGGCCTGCGCTGGCTGGGCGGACAGAAGGGCGAACACCGCGAGCTGGAAGCCGGCAACGCGGTGTCGCGGCGCCCGTCGCTGGCCGGCTACCTCAATACGATCTACCCGAACAAGGTGCAGATCCTCGGCACCGAGGAACTGGCCTGGCTGGATTCGCTGGATTCGCGCCAGCGCTGGGAGACCATCGAGAAGATCGTGCAGGTGCGGCCGCTGGCGCTGGTGATCACCAAGAACCAGTCGTGCCCGGAAGACCTGCGCGCGGCCGCCGACGAATCCGATACGCCGCTGTGGGGCTCGCCCAAGCGCGGCCACGAACTGCTCAACCACCTCTCCTATCATCTGGCGCGCACGCTGGCGCCGCGGGTGATCCTGCACGGGGTGTTCATGGAGATCTACTCGATCGGCGTGCTGATCACCGGCGAGGCCGGCTCCGGCAAGAGCGAGCTGGCGCTGGAACTGCTCAGCCGCGGCCATCGGCTGGTCGCCGACGACGCCCCCGAGTTCACCCAGATCGCGCCCGACGTGCTCGACGGCACCTGCCCGGAACTGCTGCAGGACCTGCTGGAAGTGCGCGGCCTGGGCGTGCTCAACGTGCGCGACATGTTCGGCGACACCGCTGTAAAGAAGAACAAGTATCTTCGCCTGATCGTGCACCTGACCCGGCCCATGACCGAACCGACCCCGCATGGCTACGAGCGCCTGACCGGCGATTCCGGCACCCGCCACGTGCTGGACCTGGACGTGCCGCTGATCACCCTGCCGGTGATGCCCGGACGCAACCTGGCGGTGCTGACCGAGGCCGCCACGCGCCTGCACATCCTGCGCACCAAGGGCATCGACCCGGCGGCGATGTTCATCGCCCGCCACAGCAACCTGCTCGAACGGCGCACGCCATGAACGCGGTGGCGAACACCTCCACCCTGGTGATCGTCAGCGGCCTGTCCGGCTCCGGCAAATCGGTGGCGCTGAAGACCTTCGAGGACCTGGACTACTACTGCGTCGACAACCTGCCGGTGGAACTGCTGCCGGCCTTCGTCAAGAGCCTGGTGCGCGACGACGTCGGCCCCGGCAAGCTGGCGGTGGGCATCGACGTGCGCAGCCGCCACAGCGACCTGGCGCAGCTGTCGCGCTGGCGCGAGGCGGTGGCGCAGTTCGGCCTGGACGCGCGGCTGCTGTTCTTCGACGCCACCGACGAGGCGCTGATCAAGCGCTACGCCGACACCCGCCGCCGGCACCCGCTGTCGCACCTGGGCCTGTCGCTGCCCGAGGCGATCGAGCGCGAGCGGGCGCTCACCGAACCGCTGCGCCGCGAGGCCGACGCGGTGATCGACACCAGCACGCTCAACGTGCACCAGCTGCGCCGGCGGGTGACCACCGAGTTCGCGTTGACCAACGAGAACAGCCTGTCGCTGCTGTTCGAATCCTTCGCCTACAGGCGCGGGGTGCCGGCCGAAGCCGACTTCGTGTTCGACGCGCGGGTGCTGCCCAACCCGCACTGGGATCCGGAACTGCGGCCGCTGACCGGCCGCGACAGCGGCGTGCGCGACTACCTGGACGCACAGCCGGACGTGCAGCGGTACACCGCGCAGATCGTCGACCTGCTCGACACCTGGCTGCCGCGGCTGCGCAACGACACCCGCAGCTACGTCACCATCGCCTTCGGCTGCACCGGCGGCAAGCACCGCTCTGTGTACCTGGCCGAACGCCTGGCCCGCCACGCGCGCGAGCAGGGCTGGCCGGAAGTGGCGACGTTCCATCGCGAGCAGGACTGAAGGGCCGGGATTGGGGATTCGGGATTGGCAAAAGCGGGAGCGGCTGCGGCCGTTGCTCTGGCGTTTGCGAATCCCCAATCCCGAATCCCCACTCCCGGCCTTCCGGCCATTCCCTGCGCCCTGCCCGACCTGTTAACGTTCTCCCATGGCCTGTGGCATTCTCCTGATTACTCATCCCGGTGTGGGCGCGTCGCTGTTGAGCGTGGCCACCGGATTGTTGCGGCAGTTGCCGCTGAAGACCGAAGCGTTCGAAGTTCCGCTCGATGCCGATCTGGATGCGCTGCTGCCGCAGGCGTCGGCGGCGTTGCGGCGGGTCGATGACGGCGACGGCGTGCTGGTCGTGACCGACCTGTACGGCGCCAGCCCGAGCAACCTGGCGACGAAACTCGCCCGCCTCGGCACGCCGGTGCGGCGCGTCTCGGCGCTGAGCCTGCCGATGCTGCTGCGGATCATGAACTACCCCGAACAGGGGCTGGACCAGTTGCCCGCGACCGCGGCCGCTGGCTCGCGCAATGGAGTGGTGATCGACGATGCTTGAACGCGAACTCATCGTATCCAACCGACTGGGCCTGCATGCGCGCGCGACCGCCAAGCTGGTGCAGACGCTGTCCTCGTTCCGCTGCAACGCCACGCTCGCGGCCAAGGGCCGCGAGGTCAACGCCAAGAGCATCATGGGCGTGATGCTGCTGGCCGCCGCGCAGGGCACGCCGGTGACGGTGCGGGTGGACGGCGCCGACGAAGCCGACGCGCTGGAGGCCGTGGTCGGCCTGTTCGAGCGGCGCTTCGACGAGGACAGCTGAGCATGCGGCGCCGGCCGCCGGCCGCGACCACGCCGCCGCGCCGACACGGGTGCGCGCGGTGAGCCTGCGCATCGCCGGCCATGGCGCCTCGCGCGGCAACGCGCTGGGCCGCGCGCGCGTGCGCCTGCCGCATGCGCTGGACGTGGCCGAACAACGCATCGGCGCAGCGCAGGTGCCCGAGGAACTGGAACGCCTGCACCTGGCGGTAAACGCCGCGCGCGAGGAAATGCACGGCCTGCGCCAGCGCCTGCATGGCGCCCTGGCCAAGGAGGTCGGCGAGTTCCTCGACCTGCACGCGCTGCTGCTCGACGACCCGGAACTGCTGCACGGCCTGGACGAACTGATCCGCACCGGCCGCTACAGCGCCGACTATGCGTTGCGCCTGCAGCGCGACCGCCTGGCGACCGTGTTCGACGCCATGGAGGACGCCTACCTGAAAAGCCGCATGGACGATCTGGACCATGTGATCGGGCGCATCCACGCGTTCCTGCAGAAGCGCCAGCCCGACAGCGCCGGCCTGGCCGGCGAGATCCTGGTGTGCGAGAACGTGGCGCCGTCGGAACTGGCGCAATTGCAGGCGCAGGGCGTGGTCGGCATCGTCACCAGCGCCGGCAGCGCGCTGTCGCACAGCGCGATCCTGGCGCGCAGCCTGCACCTGCCGCTGGTGGTCGGCGTCGCCGATGCGCTGCAGAAGATCAACGACGGCGACGTGCTGATCGTCGACGGCGTGCAGGGCGCGGTGATCGTCGAGCCCACGCCCGACGACCTGCGCGACTACCGGACCCGCGTGCGCGACCAGGCCAAGCTGCAACGCGGCCTCGGCAAGCTGCGCTCCAAGCCCAGCCGCACCCTGGACGGGGTCGATATCGTGCTGCTGGCCAATGCCGAGTCGCGCGACGACGTGGCCCGCGCGCATGCGCTCGGCGCCGACGGCCTGGGCCTGTACCGCACCGAATTCCTGTTCCTGCAGCGCGACGCGCTGCCCGACGAGGAAGAACAGTTCCGCACCTACCGCGACGCGGTGCTCGGCATGAGCGGGCGGCCGGTGACGATACGCACCCTGGACCTGGGCGCGGACAAGGCCGACCGCACCGGCCTGACCATGAGCAACGAGCAGAACCCGGCACTGGGCCTGCGCGGCGTGCGCCTGTCGCTGGCCCGGCCGAAGGTCTCGGACACGCAGCTGCGCGCGATCCTGCGCGCCTCCGGCTACGGCCCGGTGCGCGTGCTGGTGCCGATGATCAGCGCGCGCGAGGAGATCATGGCGATGCGCCGGCATCTCAAGCGCATCGCCGCGCAACTGCGCCGCGAGGGCCACGCCATCGCCGAGCAGGTGCAGATCGGCGCGATGATCGAGGTCCCGGCCGCGGCGATCGCGCTGGACACCTTCATCGACGCCATCGACTTCCTGTCGATCGGCACCAACGACCTGGTGCAATACCTGCTCGCCGCCGACCGCAACAACGAAGCGCTGGGCGAGCTGTATTCGCCGCTGCACCCGGCGGTGCTGCGCCTGATCGCGCAGGTCATCGCCACCGGCCACGCCCACGCCAAGCCGGTGGCGGTGTGCGGCGAGATCGCCGGCGATCCGGCGCTGACCCCGATCCTGCTGGCGCTGGGGCTGCGCGAGTTCAGCCTGCACCCGGCGACGATGCTGGAAGTACGCCGGGTGATCCGCGACACCGACCTGCAGGCGCTGCGCCTGCGCGGCGCCAAGCTGCTGCAGGCGCGCGACCGCAAGGGCATCGAGCGCTGGTTGGCTTGAGAGCCGGGATTGGGGAGTCGGGATTGGGGATTCGCAACAATCAAGAGCGTGCGTGACCACCTGCGCTACCACCGCGCCGGTGCTAGCGCAATGACCCCTGCTCCAGCTCCCGCGCTTTCAGGCCCCACCGCCTCTGGAAAGCAGATTCGGGATCTGCAGCTGCGCCTGCGCAGGAAGAGCTTCAGCCCCGGCGCTCTAACGGCAAGGCGTCGGGGCTGAAGCCCCTCCTACAGGGAGCGGACGCCGATTTCCGGGCATGGCACTTTTTTCGCCAGCCCGCAGGACGCGATTTCGCCGGACGGCGCCGCGCCGTTGCGACTCCCCACTCCCGACTCCCAAATCCCTGCCCGCTGTGCTTCCCGCAACATGCAGGCGATAATGTTGCGATGAACATCTGACCGACCGCGAGCCCTCGGCGCGCGGCCTTCCACTTTCAGGAGCAGCGCATGGCCGATGCCGTCCGCCACGACAAGACCGCGCGGCAGCTGCGTTTGCTGTCCGATGCGCTGGACAGCGGGCGCCTGGGCCCGGTGCGGCGGCTGGTCAATACGCTGGCGCCGGCCGAGATCGGCAACCTGCTCGAGTCGCTGCCGCCCGGCAAGCGCGTGGTGGTGTGGGGCCTGGTCGATCCGGAAGACGACGGCGAAGTGCTGCTGCACGTCGGCGAGGAGGTGCGCGAAAGCCTGCTCGCGGACATGGACCCGGACGAGATCATCGCCGCGGTCGAAGACCTCGACATCGACGACCTGGCCAACCTGGTCGAGGATCTGCCCGACACGGTCATCGACGAAGTGCTCAAGTCGATGGACCGCGAGAACCGCGAGCGCCTGGAACAGGTGCTGTCCTATCCCGAGGACAGCGCCGGGCGCCTGATGAACCCGGACGTGGTCACCGTGCGCGCCGACGTCAACGTCGACGTGGTGCTGCGCTACCTGCGCCTGCGCGGCGAACTGCCGGACCACACCGACCACCTGTTCGTGGTCAGCCGCCGCCACCAGTACCTGGGCCGGGTGTCGCTGGCCGCGCTGGTCACCCACGAGGATTCCACCCCGATCAACCGGCTGATCGACGACGAGCAGCCGGCCATCGACGTGGGCGAAGGCGCCGACGAGGTCGCGCGGCAGTTCTCCGACCACGACTGGATCTCCGCGCCGGTGGTGGACGACAACAACATCCTGCTCGGCCGCATCACCATCGACGACGTGGTCGACATCATCCGCGACCAGGCCGAGCACCAGGCGATGAGCGCCGCCGGCCTGGACGAGGACGAGGACATGTTCAGCCCGGTGCGGCGCGCGTTCCGGCGCCGCCTGCTGTGGCTGACCATCAACCTGGGCACCGCGTTCATCGCCTCCAGCGTGGTCAGCCAGTTCGAGGGCACCATCTCCAAGCTGGTGGCGCTGGCCGCGCTGATGCCGATCGTCGCGGGCATGGGCGGCAACGCCGGCACCCAGGTGCTGGCGCTGATGGTGCGCGGCCTGGCGCTGGGCCAGATCGGCGCGTCCAACGTCACCGTGCTGCTGCGCAAGGAACTGGCGGTGGCGCTGATCAACGGCCTGGCGCTGGGCATCGGCCTGGGCCTGATCGTCCTGGCCTGGTTCAAGCAGCCGCTGCTGTCGCTGGTGATCGGCTCGGCACTGACCATCAACCTGCTCACCGCCGCGCTCGGCGGCGTGCTGGTGCCGCTGACGCTCAAGCGCCTGGGCTTCGATCCGGCGCTGGCCGGCGGCGTGATCCTGACCACTCTGACCGACGTGATGGGCTTCCTGAGCTTCCTCGGCCTGGCCACGCTGGTGCTGCTGTAGGCGAGCCTGCGCGGCATGCGCATTGCCGCGAACGCCGTCGCATCGCCCGCGCGCGCACATGTGTCGGCTTTCTCGCCGTCGCGTGCCGGGCGGCCGCGACAGGCTGAACGCCGCGCGGGTGGCGCCTGACTGGCGCATGTCCGGACCCGGCCCTGGCCGCACGCCGCTCTGTCGCCGAAGCGCCGGGACGCCGATACTGGGGACCTCCACCGCCGAGGGCCGCCCATGTCCATGCGTTCGTTGCTGATGCTGCTGTGCCTGTCGATGGTCGGTTGCAGCAGCCTGCCCAGCGACCCGGCCACCGGCCATTTCGTGTCCCGCCAGCTGACCGTGGACGGTCGCCTGTACCGCTACCAGGTGTTCGTGCCGGCGCCGCCGCACCGCCAGGGACCGGTGCCGGTGGTGCTGTTCCTGCACGGCTCCGGCGAGCGCGGCAGCGACGGCAGGCAGCAGGCCGATGCCGGCGTGGGGCCGTACCTGCGCCGCCACCTGGGCGACTTCCCGGCGCTGGTGGTGATGCCGCAGGTGCCGGACGAGCAGGAGTGGAATGGGGTCAACGCGACCATGGCGCTGCAGGCGCTGGACGCGGCCAGCGCGGAATTCAACGGCGATCCGCAGCGCACCTACCTGACCGGCATGTCGATGGGCGGCTACGGCACCTGGGAAATCGCGCTGCAGCAGCCGCAGCGTTTCGCCGCGCTGGTGCCGGTGTGCGGCGCGATCCTGTCCCCGCACGAGGATCGCGAATACCTGGTGGTGACCCCGGTGGCGGAACTGCCCGACCCCTACACCGCGCTGGCCGAACGCCTGCAACGGATCCCGGTGTGGATGTTCCATGGCGCCGAGGACGACGTGGTGCTGCCGCACGACGACCGCAAGATCTATCGCGCGTTCAAGAACCTGGATGCCGACGTGCGCTACACCGAATATCCGGAAGGCAACCACAACGCCTGGGATGCCACCTACCGCGACCCGAAGATGTGGCAATGGCTGTTCGCGCAGAAGCGCGGCGGCGACACCGCCGACGCGGCGCCGGAGACCGCGACCGGCGGCAGCTGAGCCGGCGGTGCGCACCGGCGCGTCTTCCGGCCCTGCCCCTGTAGGAGCGGCTTCAGCCGCGACCGAACCCTTGCCACAAGCGGCAGCGCCCGGACCGGAAATGCGCCCGACACGGCCGGCGCCAAGCCAGGCGAAGGCAGGGCAACGGCTACCAGACGAAGGCGCCTGAACGTAGCCGCGGCGCGCTCGCCCGCCGCGAATGCGCGTGCAAATATATTGCGCGCTAGGCTTGCATGCGCACGGCGCGCCCCTCGGCGGCGCAGCATCCACCCCCGCGCAAAACCGCGTACAGTCCGCGCTCGTTTCTTCCCGGGCCGCCCATGGCAACCGACACCGCCTCCGCACAGGCCGATTTTCTCGAACGGCTGCAGCGCCTGGACGCGAGCACCGCCGGCCTCGCCGATGCCGCGCTCCCGCCGTTGCTGATCGCCACCTCCGATCCCGCCGCGCCCTGGCGGCTCAGCGAGACCGGACAATGGCTGCTGCAGGTACTGAAGGCCAGGCAGGCGCTGTCGCACGCCGCGCACGCCACCACCCTGTCCGCCGATGCGCTGCGCCGCGACCAGAAGTTCGCGCCGCCTGGGCGGCCGTCGCTGCACATCGTGCAGTTGCGCCAGCAGCAGGCGGCCGCGCAGCAGGCGACGCGGCGTGCGAAACAGGACTTCGCCCAGGCCGCGGCCGGTTTCGCACGCAGCGCCGGTCTATCGCCGCCGACCAGGCTGAGCCTGAGCGAGTTCCTGCAGCGCTGGATCGATAGGTATGTGCGGTAGGGGAATCGGGAATGGGGAATGGGGAATCGGCAGAAGCGGGCTCTAATCGATCGCTGCCTGCACCGCGCGCGCGCAGTGCATTCGCAGCGCTGGCGCCTGCTTTTCCGAGGCCGGCAGAAACGTGCGTGGGCGGTCGACGCGTGCAACGCATAGTGGCGACGCCGCCATGGCCCTTGTCCCTGCTTGTCGGAGTTCGCGTGTCGCTACCGCCTCGCCGCTGAACGCCGACGCGCGCCCGCTCCGCGAAGCGGGTTGAACGCCAGGCCGCAGGCGACCGGCTTGCTATCCTTGCCGGCCCGTTCTTCCTCGCCGATACGCGCGCCGATTGCCGCCATGTCCGTTCTTCCCTCCGCATCCGCCGCAGACCGCGCCACCACCCTCGCCGACTGCCGCGTGCATGCGCCCTGCCCGGCCGCACCCGCCGCGACGGCGGCATGACCATGCTCAGCGGACACTCGGCGAACCTCGCCACCTGGAGCATCTGCGCGCTGGCCACGGCGGGCGTGATCACGCGGCCGTTCAAGCTGCCCGAGGCGCTGTGGGCGGTGGGCGGCGCGGTGCTGTTGATGGTCCTCGGCCTGATGCCCGGCGTCGAAGCCTGGCATGCGGTGCTGAAGGGCTACGACGTCTACCTGTTCCTGATCGGGATGATGCTGCTGTCGGAAACCGCGCGCGCCGAGGGCCTGTTCGACTGGGTGGCAATGCATGCGGTGAACCTGGCCAAGGGCTCGCCGCGGCGCCTGTTCGCGCTGGTGTTCGGGGTCGGCATCGTGGTCACCGCGTTCCTGTCCAACGACGCCACCGCGGTGGTGCTGACCCCGGCGGTATACGCGGCCGCACGCAAGGCCGGGGCCAAGCCGCTGCCGCTGCTGTTCGCCTGCGCGCTGATCGCCAACGCCGCCAGCTTCGTGCTGCCGATCTCCAATCCCGCCAACCTGGTGCTGTACGGCGGCACCATGCCGACCCTGGGCGCGTGGATGGCCGCGTTCGCGCTGCCGTCGCTGCTGGCGATCGGGGTCACCTTCGGCATGCTGTACTGGGCCGAGCGCAAGGACCTGCGCGGACGCTGCGCCGAACGCGTGGACACGGTGCCGCTGAGCCGCGGCGGCGCCTTCGCGCTGGCCGGCATCCTCGCCACCGCGGCGCTGCTGGTCGGCGTGTCGGCGCTGGGCCTGGAGCTGGGCCTGCCCACCTGCCTGGCCGGCGTGGCCACGCTGGCGGCGGTGTGCCTGGGCGGCCGGCAATCGCCTCTGCCGCTGGCCAAGGCGGTGTCGTGGGCGGTGCTGCCGCTGGTGGCCGGGCTGTTCGTGCTGGTCGAGGCGTTGTCGCGCACCGGGGTCATCGCCTGGCTCGCGCAGACGCTGTCCGCCTCCGCGGCGCAGTCGCCGCTGGCCACCGCCGGCGCGTCCGGCACGCTGCTGGCGTTCGCCTCCAACCTGATGAACAACCTGCCGGCCGGATTGATCGCCAGCACCACCATCGCCCAGGCGCATCCGCCGCAACTGGTCGTCGACGCGCTGCTGATCGGCGTGGACCTGGGGCCAAACCTGTCGATCACCGGCTCGCTGGCCACCATCCTGTGGCTGACCGCGATCCGCCGCGAAGGCGAGGACGTGGGCTTCTGGCGCTTCCTGAAAGTCGGCGCGCTGGTGATGCCGCCGGCCCTGCTGTGTGCGCTGGGCGCGCGCCTGTTGCTGGGCTGAGCCGTCGCCGCTCTTGTGTAGGAGCGGCTTCAGCCGCGACGAACGTGAGCACCGGGCGCTCTGCATTCCTCGCAAAAAACGCCACGTGCTCTTCAGCCTTCATCGCAGTACCCGGCATCAGGTCGCGGCTGAAGCCGCTCCTACAGGAAGCTGGGCGCCCTGCCCTGCCCTGCCCGCTGCGCGCGCCGCCGCCGCGCCACGCCGCTGATCAATGCGATCGCGGCGGTCAGCGCGGCCATCGACAGGAATTGCGCACGGGTGTCGGGCGAGGCCACCAGGCCGTTACCGCTTTTGTGTAGGAGCGGCTTCAGCCGCGACGAGCGTGAGCCAGAGGGCTTTGCGTTCTCGCAAGAACCCCGTGCTGTGCGGGCCTGATCGCGTTACCCACCTTCCGGTCGCGGCTGAAGCCGCTCCTACAAGGTAGTGCGGCGCCCTACCCTGCCCGCCCGGCGCGCAGCCGCCGCGCCACGCCGCTGATCAACGCGATCGCGGCGGTCAGCGCGGCCATCGACAGGAACTGCGCGCGGGTGTCGGGCGAGGCCACCAGCAGGCCGAAGATCACCGCCAGGATCGCCAGCGCCAGCAGGGTCAGCACCGGATAGCCGCGCATGCGGAACGGCAGGCGCGTCCCGGCGCGATCGGCGCGCGCGCGCAGGATCAGCTGCGACAGCAGCGAGATCGTCCACACCAGCAGGCAGGTCGCGCCGACGATGTTCAGCAGCGTCGGCAGCACCCGATTCGGATACAGCAATTCCAGCACCGCGGCGACGAAGCCGAACAGCACGCTCGCCAGCACCGCCAGCAGCGGCACCTGCTGGCGGTTGGTGAAGGCCAGCACGCGCGGCGCCTCGCCGCGCTGCGCCAGCGAGAAGATCATCCGCGAGGCGCCGTACAGATTGGCGTTGAGCGCCGACAGCAGCGCGATCACCGCGATCAGGGTGATGCCGGTGGCCGCGCCGGGAATCTTGGCCGCCTGCAGCACCGCGGCGAACGGCGAACTCAGCGCCTCGCTCTGCCACGGCACCACCGCGATGATCACGCTCAGCGAGCCGATGTAGAACACCAGGATGCGCCAGGCCACGGTGCGGATCGCGCGCGCGATGCTGCGCTCCGGGTCGGCGGTCTCGGCCGCCGCCACCGCCACGATCTCGGTGCCGCCGAAGGCGAACACCACCACCAGCAGCGCCGCGCCGATGCCGGCGGCGCCCTTCGGCGCGAAACCGCCGTTGCCGGTGACGTTGGACCAGCCCGGCGAGGCCACGTTCGGCAGCCAGCCGGCCAGCAGCGCCACGCCGACCAGGATGAAGGCGACGATCGCCACGACCTTGAGGATCGCGAACCAGAATTCGAACTCGCCGAAATTGCGCACGCCGAGCAGGTTGATCGCGGTGAAGGCGGCCATGAACACCACCGCGACCAGCGGCACCGGCAACGCCGGCCAGACCGTGGCCAGCAGCCCGGCCGCACCCACCGCCTCGGCGGCGATCACGATCACCAGCTGCAGCCACCACAACCACCCCACCGTCGCGCCCGCGGTGGCGCCCATCGCATCGGCGGCATACACCGAGAATGCGCCGCTGGCCGGCTTGGCCGCGGCCATCTCGCCCAGCGCGTTCATCACGATGATCACCAGCGCGCCGGCGACCAGGTAGGAAATCAGCACCGCCGGCCCGGCCGCGTGCACGCCCACGCCCGAACCCAGGAACAGGCCGGCGCCGATCGCGCTGCCCAGCCCCATCATGATCAGTTGCCGCGGCTTCAGCGCATGGCGCAACGCAGGCGCGGCGGACGGGGCGGCGGGACCGGGAGGCATGGACGGATGCGGCATCGGGTTCGTCGATTGGCAGGAATCCCGACACGATACCGCGTCGCGATGGTGCCGTGCTCGCCGCCGCGCAGCAGCCGATCCTGAGCGGGTCGCCGGATCTTCCGACCCACGACCGGCGCTGGACGGGCGCGCCTGCGCTCGGTGGCGCCGAGCGTGCGGCGCCGCGTCCGCGCTGTCGAGCGGCGACCGCCCCATCCACTGCGCTGCGCGTTCGCGCGCAGCCGAGAGCAGCGGCGGTGCCGCCACCGGACGCATGCCCGTCGCCCTGCCCTGCACGTTGCCCTGCCCGTCGCTCCGCCCTTCGCGTTCCCTGCCCGTCTCAACCTGCCCGCGCGCGTGCGGACCGGGCACGACCTGCACGGCCGATAGGCGACACCCCGAGTTCGGAGATACGAAACCATGAAATTTCGGCGCGCGCGACGTATGTCGTTGATTTTAGATATTGACAGCGATACTAACGTCAGAAATACTGAACAAAGCGTCGAATCGGAAGCGTTGCCCGACGACCGGCGTAGCGCCGCCCAAAGGCGCTACGCCGATCGTCCGGTACGGCTCCGTCCGCACGCGTGATGGCAGGCCGGGAGATGGCCTGCACCGAGCGGCTCGGCCGGAAAGGACCACGGCTGCCGCCCGGCCCGAGCGCAACGGTCCGCTGCATCAAGACAAGGAGAGACACCATGATCAAACCCCTGTTGACCCTGGCCGTTCTGGCGGTCGCATTCACCGCGGCGCAGACCCACGCCACCGGGCAGAAGCTGGACGCCAACGACACGATCCAAGGCCTGGGCGAACGCGTCCCGGCCGGCAAGAAGAACGTCAGCCTGTCGCCGCTGTTCAAGGTCTACACGTTCGAGAAATCCGGGCTGACCTTTGCCCAGATCAACTCGTCGAAGGACGAGGTGATCACGGTACTCGGGATCACCCCGGGTGCCCAATCGCGCCTGCCGATCGGCCTGGCCGCCGAAGAGCAGCTGATCGTCGTCAACGACGAGAAGGACCGCCCGCTCGGCATGGTCACCGCCGCCGCGAGCTGCCCGTGCAGCGCCACCGTGGTCTACCAGGACGCCAACCAGATGATCGTCGTGGTCTACGGCTCCAACGGCGAGTACATCACCTCGTACGTGCTCCCGCGCACCAAGGCGCCGAGCGCGCCGCAGTAACAGGCCTCACCTGCCTGCATCACAGCGCCGCGGCCGGCGACGGCCGCGGCGTTTTTTGTTGCATGCGCAAGTCCACATTCGACCAAGCAGGATCGCGATCCATAACCGCGTGCAGCTCTGGACGAATCAGACACGCCGGCATTACCGGGACAGCGGACGCTGCATCACCTCATGCATCCGCGCGCGGCACGGGCACCCGCGTCGGCGACGCGCCGCCGGCTCAGGGCAGTTGGTTGCCCGACAAGACCTGTTGCACCACCAGCAGTGCCGGATCGCGGGCATCCACCTGCTGCAGGCGTTGCTCCAGTTCCTCGCTGCTCAGCACACCCTCGCGATGCAGCCATTTGAAGCGGTTGCGGCGCTGCTCGGGATGCTCTTCGGCGAGCATGACGTCGTACTCGCGCCGCAGGTAGCTGGCGCGGCGCTGCTCGATCTGCGCAACGATGCGCTCGCCGTCGGCATTCTTGATCACCAGCAGATTGCCTTTTTCGGTCGGAATGATCAGGTAGTGGGTCACCACGAGGTGATAGGCGCAATAGCAGATCATGCCGACCCACAGCCAGAACGAGGGCGCGAACGCGTGGTATTTCAGCGAGGACATCACGGTCAGCACCAGCCCCAACACGCCCCACAGCAGGCCGGCATTGCGCAGCCACTGGTTGCGTTCGGTCAGCGCCTGGCGGTCGCGGCCGATATCGCCGTAAGCCACCGAGAAGCTGCGGCTGCCGGAACTGTCCTGCACCGAATAGTGCACTTCGTCGTCGCCGAAAACGTAGCCGATACGGTTCGAAAAGCGGCGTTGCTGGATTTCCACGATCTTTCCTTGATCTGCGACGCCCGCCCCCTGCCTGCGCCCATGCGGCAAATATAGCCAAAATCGTGGCGCTGCGCCGCTGCCTGACACGGCGTTTGCCTGGGACAATCGGCCCGTGAAACCTGTGCGACACGCGATGCTTGCGTGCCGCGACGGCAAGCCGCCCTCCGCTCGGAGGGCGGCCAACACCGCAGTGCCGATCAGAACTCCTGCCAATCCTTGTCGTTGGTCACCGCGGCGACCGCCTGCAGGCGACGCGCGGCGGTCGGCGCCGGCGACGGCACCGGACGCGCGTAGCTCCTCGGCTTCGGCGCTATCGCCGGAGTCGGCTGGCGCATCGGCGCGGCGTTGTCTTCCAGCTTGAACAAGGCCACGGCCTGCGCCAGTTCGGTGGCCTGCTGCTCCATCGACCGCGCCGCGGCGCTGGCCTCTTCCACCAGCGCCGCATTCTGCTGCGTGCTTTCGTCCATCTGGGTCACGGTCTGATTGACCTGCTCGATGCCGGCGTACTGCTCCTGCGAGGCGGCGGAGATCTCGCTCATGATGTCGGTGACGCGCTGCACCGAGGACACGATCTCGTGCATGGTCTTGCCGGCCTGGCCGACCAGCGCCGAACCTTCGGCGACCCGGCTCACCGAGTCGTCGATCAGCTCCTTGATCTCCTTGGCCGCGCTGGCCGAACGCTGCGCCAGCGTGCGCACTTCCGAGGCGACCACGGCGAAGCCACGGCCCTGTTCGCCGGCGCGCGCCGCTTCCACCGCCGCATTGAGCGCGAGAATGTTGGTCTGGAAGGCGATGCCGTCGATGACGCTGATGATGTCGGCGATCCTCTTCGAGGAAGCTTCGATGCCGCTCATCGTGGTCACCACCTGGCCGACCACCTCGCCACCTTCCGACGCCACCGTCGCGGCGCCGACCGCGAGCTGGTTGGCCTGGCGCGCGTGTTCGGCGTTTTGCTTGACCGTGGAGGTCAGTTCCTCCATCGAGGCGGCGGTTTCCTCCAGGCTGGCGGCCTGCTGTTCGGTACGCCGCGACAGGTCGTCGTTGCCGGTCGCGATCTCGCTGGCCGCGGCGTTGATCGACACCGCCGAGTGCTTGATCCGGCTGACGATCTCGGACAGCTGCTCGGCCGTGGCGTTGGCATCGTCGCGCATCTGCGCGAACACGCCGCGGAACTCGCCGTGCATGCGCGCGGTCAGGTCGCCGGCGGCGATGGATTGCAGCAGGGCCGACAAGGACTGCAGATTGCCGTCGGCGGTCGTCATCAGCTGGTTGAGGCTCTCGACCATGATGCGGAAGTCGAACTGGAAACTGTCCGCATCGCCGCGGGCGCTGAAGTCGCCGTCGGCGGCGGACTGCGCCAGCTGCCTGATCTGGCCGTTCATCGCCGACAGGTTGGCCTTCACCTCGTCCATGGTCTGGGTCAGCACGGCCTTCTCGCCAGGCAGGCGGTCCATGTCCTGGCTGAGGTCGCCGATCGCGTAGCGGCCCATGATCTGCATCAACTTCATCTTGATCTCGATATGCGAGCCGACCACGGCGTTGGTTTCCGCGGCCATGCGTCCGTAGTCGCCGGGGAACGCGGCGGCGTCCATGCGGAAGCTGATCTGACCGGCATCGTGGCGCTTGGCCATGTCCAGCTGTGCGGCGATCAGGCTGCGCAACTGATGCTGCATGCCATGCATCGCGCCGAGCAGGCGCCCGGTTTCGTCGGTAGCCTGGGTCTGCACGTCGTTGTCCAGGTCGCCACGTGCGATCGCTTCGGCGGCGCGGGTGGCGCGGCTCAGCGGTACGGTGAGGCTGCGGGTGATCAGCCAGGCCAGCAGCGCGCTGACCACGACCACCACCACGCCGCCGCTGATCAGCATGGCGCGGCCACGATCCATCGCCGAGCTAGCGGCGGCATAGGCGCTCGCACCACGCACGCGCTGCCGTTCCGAATACGCGTTGATCGCGTCCTGCCACTGCTGGGTGGCCGGCGCGGCCTGCTTCATCAGTACCTGCAGCGCCTCGTCGGGCTTGTCGTTCATGCCCAGATCCAGCACTTGCTGGTTGGCGGCGCGCGAGCGCTCGTAACCGAGATCGATCTGCCTGCGCATCTCCGCGCCGGTGGCATCGGTCACCGGAATCGCATAGAGCTTGTCGTGGGTCTCGCTGTAGTTCTGCTGCTGCTGCTCGACGCGCTTGGCGAACTGGATGTTTTCTTCCTGCGTCGTCGGCAGGACGATATTGCGCAGGTTGACCGCGATGATCGAACTGGCCTCGCGCATCGCGCTGGTGTACTCGAGGATGGTCATGTTGCGGTTGACGATACTGTCCATGCGTTCACGCGCTTGCGCCAGGGTCATCAACCCGGCGACGACGAGCGCGCAGGAAAGCAGGATGAGTACGCCGAAGGCCGCGGAGAGGCGCGTACCGACGTTGTAGCGTTGAAGAAATCCGATCATGGGGTACCTGCCAGGGGATGGAATGGAAACGCGCTACGAGTTCGAAGATGCGGAACCGGGCACGAAATGGAACACATCGCGAAGCTGCGACGCAGCGTGGACTGCAGGCCGAATCTTGAAAATTCTTGCCCACTGCGCGCGAAGCCAGCGCCGATGCTTGGGCGAAGTAACGGCGACCGCATTGGATTCTTGATGCGCATTGACACAGATTTTTTTGAATGCCGTCACGGACATCATCGTGATGTGAATCCGAAGTTGCGGACGGATCCGGAAAGCGGGAAAACGGTGAAATCAACGTGAAAAACGCGCAAGGCCGGCAGCGACGGCGTCATGACGTCGCGCATCCTTGGCTGGCGGCCATAGCGCGGCTCGGCCAGGTCGATCGCCGCATCGGCGGCCGCGCTCTTCACGCGTCTTGCACCGCAAGTTCGCGTTCTGCAGCATGCGCGCAAGACGCAGCGCCACGTGCCCGCGAACGAATCGCGCGGACGCATGGCGTGACGCGAGAAGCGCAAGCCGCTAGTCCGGATTGGTGCTCACAGCGGCCGTGGCGATGACCTTGGCCTTGGTCTGCGCCGCCGTGACGCGGTGTACCTATAGCCCAGCGGCTGCAGGAGCGGCTTGGACGAGATCCAGGTGACGGAACAGCGCGGGCAGCGCCGCGGCGGTGGCGTCGAACATGGGACGTGGTTTCTTCCCCGTCGATGCGGAATGCCGGGGTGGACCGGCAGGCGGCTCAACATCACGCCGCCGCGAAAACACAGCAAGCCCGACGGCGTGAGGCGCGTCGGTCGATCGAGATAGCATTGCGGGCGGCGGCGCGGCGTCCGCTGCCGGATACCGCGGCAACTGGCCCGCACTTCCAGCACGACATGCGATGCGTGTGCTGGACAGCACGCCGCCCCCCGGCTGGAGGGCGGCGAGCAGCGCATACGCCGATCAGAACTCCTGCCAGTCCTTGTCGGTGGCCACCGCGGCGACGGACTGCAGGCGACGCGCAGTGGCTGGCGCCGGCGCCGGGCGGGCGTAGTTCCTCGGCTTCGGCGCCTTCGCCAGGGTCGGCTGGCGCACCGGCGCGGCGTTCTCTTCCAGCTTGAACAAGGCCACCGCCTGGGTCAGTTCGGTCGCCTGCTGCTCCATCGAG
The DNA here is from genome assembly GCF_017163705.1 of Xanthomonas bonasiae. GTDB lineage: Bacteria > Pseudomonadota > Gammaproteobacteria > Xanthomonadales > Xanthomonadaceae > Xanthomonas_A > Xanthomonas_A bonasiae. The sequence continues at coordinate 134,122 of NZ_JAFIWB010000004.1, read as the reverse complement.
CGCGCCGCGGCGCTGGCCTCTTCCACCAGCGCCGCATTCTGCTGCGTGCTCTCGTCCATCTGGGTCACGGTCTGGTTGACCTGCTCGATGCCGGCGTACTGCTCCTGCGAGGCCGCGGAGATCTCGCTCATGATGTCGGTCACGCGCTGCACCGAGGACACGATCTCGTGCATGGTCTTGCCGGCCTGGCCGACCAGCGCCGAGCCTTCGGCGACCCGGCTCACCGAGTCGTCGATCAGGTCCTTGATCTCCTTGGCCGCCCCCGTCGAACGCTGGGCGAGGGTGCGCACTTCGCTGGCGACCACGGCGAAGCCGCGGCCTTGCTCACCGGCGCGCGCCGCCTCCACCGCGGCATTCAAGGCAAGGATGTTGGTCTGGAAGGCGATGCCGTCGATGACGCTGATGATGTCGGCGATCCTCTTCGAGGAGGCCTCGATGCCGCTCATCGTGGTCACCACCTGGCCGACCACCTCGCCGCCCTGCGACGCGACCGCGCCAGCGCCCACTGCGAGCTGATTGGCCTGGCGTGCATGCTCGGCGTTCTGCTTCACGGTGGAGGTCAGTTCCTCCATCGAGGCAGCGGTCTCTTCCAGGCTGGCCGCCTGCTGCTCGGTGCGCCGCGACAGGTCGTCGTTGCCGGCGGCGATCTCGGTGGCGGCGGCGTTGATCGACACCGCCGAATGCTTGATCCGGCCGACGATCTCCGACAACTGCTCGGCGGTGGCATTGGCGTCGTCGCGCATCTGCGCGAACACGCCGCGGAACTCGCCGTGCATGCGCGCGGTCAGGTCGCCGGCGGCGATGGATTGCAGCAACGCCGACAAGGATTGCAGGTTGCCATCGGCGGTGGTCATCAGCTGGTTGAGGCTTTCGACCATGACCCGGAAGTCGAACTGGAAGCGCTCGGCATCGCCGCGCGCGCTGAAGTCGCCGTCGGCGGCGGATTGCGCCAGCTGCTTGATCTGGCCGTTCATCGCCGACAGGTTGGCCTTCACTTCGTCCATGGTCCGGGTGAACGTCGCCTTCTCGCCGGGCAGGCGGTCCATGTCCTGATCGAGGTCGCCGACCGCATAGCGGCCCATGATCTGCGCCAGCTTCAGCTGCACCGCGACATGCGAGCCGACCACGGCATTGGTTTCCGCGGCCATGCGCCCGTAGTCGCCGGGGAACGCCTGCGCATCGATGCGATGGCTGATTTCGCCGGCATCGTGGCGCTTGGCCATCTCCAGTTGCGCGCCGATCAGGCTGCGCAGCTGGTGTTGCATGCCGTGCATCGCGCCAAGCAGGCGCCCGGTTTCGTCGGTGGCCTGGGTCTGCACATCGTTGTCCAGGTCGCCACGTGCGATCGCTTCGGCAGCGCGGGTGGCGCGGCTCAGCGGCACGGTCAGGCTGCGGGTGATCAGCCAGGCCAGCACACAGCTGATCAGGATCACGATGACGCCGCCGGCGATCAGCATGCCGCGGCCGCGGTCCATCGCCGCGTTGGCGGCGGCGTAGGCGCTCGCGCCACGCTGGCGCTGCCGCTCCGAATATGTGGTGATCGCCTCCTGCCACTTGTCCGTCGCGGGACCGGCCTGCTCCGTCAGCACGAGCAGGGCCTGCTCGTCCTTGTCTTCCATCCCCAGATCCAACACCGACTGGTTGGCCACGCGCGAGTTCTGGTAGCCGAGATCGATCTGCCTGCGCATCTCCGCGCCAGTGCTGTCGGTGACCGGTATCGCGTAGAGCTTGTCGTGCGCTTCGCTGTAACGCGCGCGCTCCTGCTCGATGATCTTCGCGAAATGGAGGTTCTGCCCGTGCGTGGTCGGCAGGACGATATTGCGCAGGTTGATGGCGATGATCGCGCTGGCCTCGCGCATTTCGCCGGTATACGCCAGGATCGTGTTGCGCTTGACGATGTTTTCCATCTGGTTGCGCGACTGCGCCAGCGTGATCAGCCCGGCAACGACGAGCCCGCAGGAGAGCAGGATGAGCAGGCCGAAGGCAGAGGAAAGGCGCGTACCGACGTTGTAGCGCTGAAGAAATCCGATCATGGAGGTACCTAGTGGGGGAAATGGAATAGAAAGGCGCCTCCACTGGTCGAGTGCGGAAATGGGCACGAAATCGAGGGGCCGCGGAGCCCTGACACAACGCGAGCGCCGAGCCGAATGTTTCAATTTCGAGACATTTTTACGCAACGCAAGTATCGGCGCTTGGGCGATGTAACGGCGATCGCCGCGAATTCTTGATGCGCAATTTCGCACATTTTATTGAATGCCCTCACATACGTGAAAGGCGTGTGGAGATCGACCGGCGAAGTGACTGCGACACGCCCGGATCGATGAATTCCACGTGAAAAATGCACCTACAAGGCGCGACGGCGACGGGATCGTGATACCCAGCGGCGAGTCGTTGCGACCCGCACGCCGTTCCGAACCTGGCCTAAACCGAGCGGCCGATGCGGCGCGGATCCGCGCACACGCAGCTAGCATCGCATGCGCGGTGCGCACGCGGATGGACCGCATGCGGCCGCTCCGGACAGCGCCGGGCGGCCGCACGGCCGTCGGGCGGCCTACTCCGCCAGGTTGGTGCCCGCGCCGGCCGTGGCGATGACCTTGGCCTTGACCTGCGCCGCCGGAATCGCGGTATAGACGTAGCCGAGCGGCTGCGGGAACGTCTTCGACGAAATCCAGGTGGTGGCGTTGGCGTAGGGCTTGCTGGTGCTGTCCGGCACGCTCCAGGTGATGCCGCCGCCGACGTAGTTGTTGATCAGGTCCCAGTAGCCGATTTCGCTGCTGTCGCGCGAGGTCACCGGATTCTTCGCGTTCTCGAAGTAGTTGGCCTCGACCAGCGCGATCCCGCCCATGCGCACGTTGATGCCGGAGGTGAGCACGTTGTTGAAGTAGTTGTTGTAGATGTGGCTCAGCCCGCGGCGCTGCAGCGGCAGCCGCGACTCCACGTTCTCGAAGCGGTTGTGATGATAGGTGGTGCGTGCGGCCGCGTTCTTGGTGTCGTTGTCGCTGTAGCCGTTGAGCGCGACCTTCTGGTAGTCGTGCACGTAGTTGTACGACACGGTGACGTGGTGGACGCCCTTCTTCATGTCGATGCCGCCGTCGAAGGACGCGTCGCCGGCGCCGGAGCACTTGGTCAGCGAGGCGAACAAGGTGTTGTGGTCGACCCAGATATTGGACGGCTCGCCGCTGGAGTTGCCTTCCAGCGAGATCGAGTCGGCGTCCTCGCCGCCGGGCAGCAGGCCGATGGTCATGTTGCGGATGATGATGTTGTGCGCATTGCCCACCACCCACAGGCCGAAATTCGCCGACGAGCCGTTGGCGCCCTTGATGGTGATGTTGCTCTTGTTCTTGATCTGCACGGTATTGGCCGGCAACTGCCACTGCGCGCAGACGTTGCCGATGCTGGCGAAGTTGAACTGGCCGGTGTAGTTCAGCACCAGGCCGCCGCTGCCGGAGTAGTTGTCGATGGCGGCCTGCATCGCCTGCATCGTGGCGACGTTGATCGGGGTCGTGTTGCCGCCGCCGGTGGTGGCGGCGCCGTAGCCGACCGGGCCGGCGACAGCCGGCGATACGCAGAAAACCAGGGCAAGCGCGAGCGCGCCCTTGAGCGGCTGGATGTTCATCAGACTCTCCCATCTTGCAGCGATAGATGCCTGGCGCCCTCGCGGATGCGATGGGCGATGGCACGGGGCGTGGGGGCCGGGCGCAGTCTTCGCCCGGCTCGGCGCCGGCGCAATCGGCCGAAACGGGAAGCTAGATCCGCACCTACGATCGCGCCGCAAGACATGCGAAACAGACACGAACGGACAGATGGAGACAGACAACGACAGGCGAAGACAGGTGCCTGCAACGCGCTCGCGCGCGACGTTGCGGGCGTGCCGACTACGACGAAGAACCGCGACGCAGCGTCATCGGCGCGACGCTCGGCGCCACCCGACGAGCGCGCTCGCTTCGCCGCGGAGACATTCGCGCGCCATTGGCGCATCCGCCCCACATGCGGCCGATGTTGCGCGTGCAGCATGGACCGGCGCAGGCGATGTCGGCCGAGCGCTGCCGCCAACGGCCGCCCGGACGATCGGGAACGCTATGGGCCAGTCGGTGCCGGCGTGATCCTGCCATGCTCGCGCGCTGCCCACGCCACGCGCTTCTGCGCGGATCCGAGCAGCGCGGTGGTCCGACTGTTGTGCGGTCGCGCGGTGTAGAGGATCCACTTGGGCAAGCCGGGCAGACGCGCGTCGGCGTATGCGGCGCGCCCGTGGTCGAAACGCAACAGGCGATAGACCCAGAACAGATGCGGCTTGCGGTCGCGGGTCAGCGACGCATCGGCCCAGACCGGCACCAGCTGCAGCAGTCCGCAGCCGGCGCGGTGCGGCAGCGCCCGGTAATCATCGGCGCTGGGCTCGTGGGTCTCCACGTCGATCGACCGGTAGCCGTTGGCATCGGACAGCAGCACCCGGCGCCACGCGTTGCCGCCGGCCAGGCCGACCCCGCCGCTGCCGAGGGTGACGATGAAATCCGGCCGTCGGTCGTGGTTGAGATCCACCGTTTCCACGCCATGGAACCCCATCGGCGAGCCGCTCAAGGCGACCGGCGCGACCAGGGCGCGATCGTGCGCATCGAACAGCTGCAGCGTCGGCATACCGGTGACGTCGAGCTGCAGGCGGATGCCGGCATGGCGATAGGTCGTGATCCCATCCCAGCGCATCTCGCCGCCATCGGCCGGCTCCAGCGCCTGCAGCTTGCAGGCCGCGCTCGGCGGCGTGCCGGCCCAAGGCGGATATTGCGGATGCCAGGCGCTGGCGAGCGGCGCGGCCGCCAGCAGGCACAGCAGCGCGGCCAGACGCGACACGCCGCCGCGCCATCGCGGCAACAGGCGCGCGCGTGGCGGCGCCGTCGTCGCGTGGAGCAGGCGAATGCGCATGGCCCGCGCAACGCGCGACGCCCTGCCCGGCGTTACGGCACTGCATGCGGCGATCGCTACGGCGGCGGCACGGGTTCGCAAGATCCTTCTCCCTGCGTGCGAACGCACGCGGACGCGTGCGGCGCGGCACGATCGCCGCGCCGGCGGCACGGCGCAAGCGGCGCGCAACCGCCAGGCGCCGTGGTGCCCGCGGACTCAGCCTACCGCGTCGATCGCGTTGTCGCCCCGATCGGCGTCGGGCAGGCGGTGGTCCGGATCCAGGGTCACGTGCAGCACCTTCTGCGTGCTCGGCACGCGGATCTGCGGCTGGGTCTGCTGGATCCAGGTCTCCACCGGCACGCGCTGGTCGAGATGGCTGCCGTCGGCGAAGTCGATGCGCAGCGTCGCCGGCATCACCAGCTTCTGCCTGCTCTGCAAGGTCACCAGCAGGCCCTTCGCCGGGTCGTGCTCGACATAGCTGGCCGCGCGCACGCCCATGTCCAGCTGCCAGTTGTTGAGATACCAGCCGCGCCACCACCACGCCAGGTCCTCGCCGGACTCGCTTTCCATCAGCCGGAAGAAATCCGAGGGAGTCGGATGCTTGTACGCCCAGGTGGCGATGTACTTGCGGAACGCCGGGTCGAAGCGCTCTGGGCCGAGGATCTGTTCGCGCAACAGCACCAGGCCCAGCGCGCCTTTGAAATAGGTCAGCGGATGCCGGTAGGTCTCGCTGGTGGCGTCGGCGCGGTCGAGCAGGTTGGGCGCCTGCGCATCGGCCAGCAGCGGCAGGATCTCGTCGACCGGGTTGCCGCCCTTCGGCGCGTACTCGCTGTCGCGCTTGGGTGCGAATTCGCCGTGGTTGACCGCATCGGAGGCGTAGACGTCGATGAAGGTGTTGAAGCCTTCGTCCATGAACGCGTAGCGGCGTTCGTTGGAGCCGACGATCATCGGGAACCAGCCGTGGCCCAGCTCGTGCGCGGTGATCCAGAACAGGTCCTTGCCGCCGTCGTGCATGTCGTCGAAGACGATGCCCGGATATTCCATGCCGGCGCCATGGCCGCCGAGGTTCACCGCGACCGGCCACGGATACGGATACCACTGCGAGAAGTGCTCGATCGACGCCTTGACGAACTCGGTGGAGCGGTCCCACTTGTCGGCGCCGACGCCTTCGCGCGGATACACCGACATCGCCAGCGCATGCTTGCCTTCCGGCAGGTTGATGCGCGCCGCGTCCCAGACGAACGCCGGCGAGGCGGCGAAGGCCACGTCGCGGGTATGCGCCATGTGGAAGCGCCAGGTCTGGGTGCCGCTGGCGGTGGGCCGGCTGGCCGCATCGCCGATTTCGGCGGCGCTGCGGATCACCACGGTGCGGTCGCTGGCCGCGGCCTGGGCCAGGCGCTGGCGCTGCGTGGCGGTGAGCACCTGCGCCGGGTTCACCAGCTCGCCGGACCCGGCGACCAGGTAGTTCCACGGCACCGTCACCGCGTAGTCGAAGTCGCCGTATTCCAGGTAGAACTCCGCGCCCAGGTAGGGCTGCGTGTCCCAGCCGCGCTGGTCGTCGTACACCGCCATGCGCGGATACCACTGCGCGATCTCGTAGATGTCGCCGTCGCCGGCCGGGGTGACCGCGGTGCGCCCGCCCCAGGTGCCGGGCACCGTGTAGGCGTAGTCGATATGCAGTTTCAGCGCCTTGCCGGCGCCGGCCAGCGGCTGCGGCAGGTCCACGCGCATGCGCGTGTCGTCGACCAGGAAGTTGGCCGGCACGCGCTTGCCGCCCTGCTCCACTTCCACCTTGGCGATGCGATAGCCGTCGCTGGCCGGGGCCGGCGGCCGTTCCGCCCGCGCCGGGCGCACGCCGCGGGCGCGCGCGTCGGCGCGGTAGATGTTCTGGTCCAGCTGCAGCCACAGCACGTCCAGCGTGTCCGGGCTGCGGTTGCTGTAGGTGATGGTTTCCTGGCCGCTGAGCGTGCGCGTGGCCGGATCGATACTGGCGTGCAGGTCGTAATCGGCGCGGTTCTGCCAGTACAGCGGCCCGGGCACGCCGCCGCCGCTGCGATAGGCCGTGGCCGGTTGCGGCAATTGCAGCGGCGCGAACAGGGCCAGCGGGTCGTAGCCGCCGGCGGGGGCGGCGGCGGCCGGCGCGGCGGCGCTGGCCTGGGCGAAGGCGACGAAGGAAGCGCAAGCCGCGGCGAAACCGGCGCGGCGCAGGACATGGATCATGTGGGGCGTCCGTGGGGAGGATCGCCCCCGATGGTAGGCCGAAACGGCGTGGCGCGGATGTGCCAGTCAGCCTGTGGGAGCGACTTCAGTCGCGACAGGCTTTATTGACAAGGCCCGTCGCGACTGAAGTCGCTCCCACACGTTCTGTCGCGATCACACGCTCGCGCTCACCCCAACAACGTCTCCAGCACCGCCATGCGCACCGCCACGCCGTTGGCGACCTGGCGCAGCACGCAGGACTGCGGACCGTCGGCGACCTCGTCGGTGATCTCCACGCCGCGGTTGATCGGGCCCGGATGCAGCACCACCGCGCCCGGCGCGGCGCGGCGCAGGCGTTCGGCGGTGAGGCCGTACTGGGCGTGGTAGCCCTCCAGCGAGGCCACCAGGCCTTCCTCCATGCGCTCGCGCTGCAGGCGCAGCATCATCACCGCGTCCACGCCGTCGAGCATGGCGTCGAAGTCGTCGCCGACCACGCAGCCATCCAGGGTGCCGTCGTCGGGCAGCAATGCCTGCGGGCCGCACACGCGCACTTCGCCGGCGCCGAGCGTGCGCAGCGCATGCAGGTCCGAACGCGCCACGCGCGAGTGCCTGACGTCGCCGACGATGACCAGCTTGAGCTTGGAGAAATCGCCGCCCTTGGCGTGGCGCAGGGTCAGCATGTCGAGCAGGCCCTGGGTGGGATGCGCGCTGCGGCCGTCGCCGGCGTTGATCAGCGCGGTGCCCTCGCCGGCCGCTTCAGCCAGGCGCTCGACCGCGCCGTCCTCGGGATGGCGCACGACGAAGCCGCGCACGCCCATCGCTTCCAGGTTCTTCAGCGTGTCGCGCGCGGTCTCGCCCTTGCGCGTGGACGAGGTCGAGGCGTCGAAGTTCAGCACGTCCGCGCCGAGTCGCTGCGCGGCCAGCTGGAACGAGCTGCGGGTGCGCGTGGACGGTTCGAAGAACAGCGTGCACACGGCGGTGCCGGCCAGCACGTTGCGCTTGCCGACCCGGCCCACCGCCGCGTCGCGGATCTGCCCGGCGCGGTCCAGCAGTTGCAGCAAGGTCGCGCGCGGCAGGCCTTCCAGGGTCAGCAGGTGGCGCAGGCGCCCGTTCGAATCGAGTTGCGGGTCAGTCATGGCGGGTCCGGGCAGGGAATCAGGAAATGGGAGTGGCGTCGTCGGGCGCGGCCAGCCAGCGCTCGATGATCACCGCGGCGGCCACCGCGTCCAGCGCGGCGGCATCGCGGCGGCGCTTGCGGCCGGCGGCGCGGTCCACCGCGAAGCGCTTGGCCGCCTCGACCGAACTGGAGCGCTCGTCGACCAGCACCACCGGCAGCTTGTAACGGGCGCCGAGTTCGCGGGCGAAGGCATGCGCGCGCTTCCGGTTGGGCTGGTCGGCGCCTTCCAGGGTCAGCGGGTCGCCGACCACCAGGCCGTGCGGGCGCCATTCGGCGTGCAGGCGGTCCAGCGCCGGCCAGTCCGGCCCCTGCGCGTGCACATCGACCACGGCCAGGGCGCGCGCGCCGCTGCCGAAGCTGCTGCCGACGGCCACGCCGATGCGGCGGTTGCCGACGTCGAAACCGAGCACGGTGCCGTCGCGGCGAATCGTGCCGGCGGCGGCGCTGTCCGCAGCGGGCGCGCCGGGCTCAGGCATGTCCGCTGTAGTCGGTGAGGCGGAACAGGTCCACGCCGATGCGGCCGGCCGCGGTCTGCCAGCGCCGCTCCAGCGGCAGCTCGAACAGCAGTTCGGCGTCGGCCGGCGCGGTCAGCCAGCTGTTCTCGCCCAGTTCGTATTCGAGCTGTCCGGCGCCCCAGCCGGCGCAGCCCAGCGCGACCACCGCGTTGCGCGGACCGTCGCCGCGCGCCATCGCTTCGAGCACGTCGCGCGAGGTGGTCAGGAACAGGCCGTCGCCGAACGCCAGGCTCGAATCCCAGGCGCGTTCGCCGTCGTGGATCACGAAGCCGCGTTCCGGATGCACCGGCCCGCCGCTGAGCACCACCTGCTCGCGCAGCGTGTCGTCGATGGTGTCGATGCCCATCTGCGCCAGCACTTCGCCCAGCGTGTATTCGGAGGCGCGGTTGACCAGCACGCCCATCGCGCCGTTGGCGTCGTGCTGGCAGATCAGGGCCACACCGCGCGCGAAATTGGGATCGGACAGCGCCGGCAGCGCGATCAGCAGTTGGTTGGCCAGGGGGGTAGGCAAAGCGGACATGGCCCCATTCTATCGTCCCTCCCGCGCCGGCGCTGCGCCGGGCCGGGGCGGACTGCCATAATCGCCCCGATCGCGCACCGCCGCGCCGCCAAGGATGCTGTCTCGCATGGAAACCGCCCCCGATCTGCCGCGCCAGACCCGCGCCTTCATCGTTCTGGTGGCGCTGCTGCAGGGCGCGCTGCTGTACCTGGCCCAGCGTGGCGCCGATGCCGGGTGGTGGCCGTTCGCGGCGCTGGGCGGCCGGGTGTGCTGGTACACCCTGGTGCTGACGGTGCCGACGCTGATCCTGCTGTCGGTGCGGCGCCTGGGCGAATTGCGCCTGTGGCAGCACGCGATCGCCCTGGCCTTGCTGGTGGCGGCGCTGTCGGCCTGGGCCGCGTGGAGCGCCACCGGCGCGCCCGGGCTGCGCAGCGAGAAGGTGCTGGTGCCGTTCGGCATGGCCATCGCGCTGGGCATGTTCGTGCTGCTGCCGTGGCTGCAGTGCCGGCTGCAGCATGGCCACTGGCAGGCGCCGTACCGCGAATTGTTCGAACATGCCTGGCAGAACGCGCTGACCCTGGCCCTGGCCTGGCTGTTCGTCGGCATCTGCTGGCTGGTGCTGTGGCTGTGGGGCGCGCTGTTCGCGCTGGTGAAGCTGGAGTTCTTCCGCGAGCTGTTCCGCCAGAGCGCGTTCGTCTATCTCGCCACCGGCATCATGTTCGGCCTGGGCCTGCTGATCGGCCGCACCCAGCAGCGCGCGGTGCAGGTGATGCGGCAGATCCTGTTCGCGATCTGCACCGGGCTGCTGCCGTTGCTGGCGTTCGTGGCGGTGCTGTTCGCGCTGAGCCTGCCGTTCACCGGCCTGCAGCCGCTGTGGGAAACCCGCGCCGCGGCCAAGATCCTGATCGCGCTGGTGGCGGCGCTGGTGGTGTTCGTCAATGCCGTCTACCAGGACGGCGCCGCCACCGCGCCCTATCCGCAATGGCTGCGGCGGCTGATCGACGCCGGCCTGCTGAGCCTGTCGCTGTACGCGCTGCTGGCGTTGTACGCGCTGTGGCTGCGCATCGACCAGTACGGCTGGAGCGCGGAGCGCTTCAACGGCGTGCTGGTGGCGGTGGTCGCCTGCGGCTACGCGTTCGGCTACGCGTGGGCGGTACTGCGCCCGGACGGGCGCTGGCTGCGGCCGCTGGCGCCGGTCAACCGGGTCATGTCCTGGGTGGTGATCGCGCTGGCGCTGGCCACCGCTTCGCCGCTGCTGGACCCGTACCGCATCGTGGCCGGCGACCAGCTGCAACGCTTCGCCGACGGCCGCACCGCGGCCGCTGACGTGGATCTGTATTACCTGCGCTTCGACAGCGGCCGCCGCGGTTACCGGGCGGCGCAGTCGCTACGCGATGCGCCCGGCTTCGCCGAGGACCCGGCGCAGCGCGAACGGCTGCAACGCATCCTGCAGCGCACGCAGCGCTGGGGCGACGACGGCGACGCCAGCGACGAGAAGCGCGCGCAGGAGCGCATCGCCGCTCCGGCCGAACTGCGCCAGCACATCCCGCTCGCCGCCGGCAGCGCCGATCCCGGCGATGGCTGGTGGCAGGCGGTGCTCGCCGGCACCCTGCATGACGGCGGCTGTCGCCAGCGCGAGGACCACTGCGTGCTGCTGGTGCGCGACCTGGACGGCGACGGTAGCGGTGAAGCGCTGCTGTGCAACGACACCGACAACTTCGGCATGGAATGCCGGATCCATGCGCACCGCCAGGACCGCTGGCAGGACGTGGCGCGCGTGCATTTCTCGCCCAGCTCGCCCGATCGCGCGGATGCGCCGTTCGACGCGCTGCGCGCCGGCAAGCTGCAACTGGCGCCGCGGCGCTGGCCGGACCTGACCTTGCCGGATGCGCAGCGCGCCGAAATCTCCCCCGAAGACAACGACCAGGACGACTGACGGAGTCCGCCCGACATGACCAGCTATTGCGACATCGCCCCCGGCCACGCGCTGCACGGCCCCTATCACGACGACGAATACGGGGTTCCGCAGCGCGCCGAATCCGACCTGTTCGAACGGCTGGTGCTGGAGATCAACCAGGCCGGACTGAGCTGGGAGCTGATGCTGAAGAAACGCGCCGGCTTCCGTGCCGCCTATGCCGGGTTCGATGTGGACACGGTCGCCGGCTACGGCGAGGCCGACGTGCTGCGCCTGCTCGCCGACCCCGGCATCGTCCGCAACCGGCTCAAGGTGCACGCGGCGATCCACAACGCGCAGGTGATCCAGGGCCTGCGCGCCTCGCACGGCGGTTTCGCCGCCTGGCTGGACGCGCACCATCCGCGCGCCAAGGCCGAGTGGATCAAGCTGTTCAAGCGCACTTTCCGCTTCACCGGCGGCGAGATCACCGGCGAGTTCCTGATGAGCCTGGGCTACCTGCGCGGCGCGCACCGCGAAGACTGCCCGGCCTTCGCGCGCATCGCGCGGCTGGATCCGGCGTGGATGCGCAGCGCGTGAACCATGCCGCGCCTGCGTGCGTCGCCGGCGCCGCCTCGCAGCGGATGCCACGGACACGGCCGACATCGTGGATTGCGGCAACGCTGCTTGCGCTGGCCGCCTTCAGCGCGGCGCAGGCGCATGTAGCCGATGGCGGGACGACGACGCTGCCGCAGGTGTTGGAACAGCTGCGCCGCGAGATCGAGGCCGAACCGGCCACCGACCCCACCCCGATCGACACGGTGCTGCAGCGCCATGCGGACACCACCGGGCTGAGTTTCGACATCGCCACGGCGGACGCGGACGGCGCCGCGGCGCCGCCGCCCAAGCAACCGGCCGGCGTCAGCGCCGCCGAATGGCAGGCGTTGCGTACATACCTGGGTCCCGCGAGCACCGTGCAGGACGACGTCTCCGAAAACGGCAACCACCACTACACCCTGCTCGACCTGGACGAAGACGGGCAACGCGACCTGCTGGACACCGCCTACGTCGGCGGCACCGGTCTGTTCACCGAGATCGCGGTGCTGCGCCGCGACGCCGCGCACGGCTTCCTCGCCCCGCCCAATGCCGCATCCGAAGCGGAACCGGCGACGGGGGTATTCAGCATCAATGGCCGCGGCGGCGACCAGGCCCTGTACTGGCTGCGCATCGACGGCCGCAGCTATGCGGCGTATCGCGACGGCGATTACTTCCAGGACATGCTGACCCTGTCGCGCCCGCTGTCGCCGCTGCCCGGCGAGCGCAGCAGCCCGCGCGTGCTGCAGGTGCGCTACCGCTACCGGCACACGCTGGCGCCGCCGCAGGATCCGGCGCAGGCCACGCCCGAGGACCAGGACGCAGCGCGCTGGCTGGCACAGCACCCGCAGTGGCGCGCGGTCGCGGACAAGGAACTGCAGCGCCTCGGCTTCGATGCGCAGGGTCGTCAGCGCAGCCCGGACCCGAACGCGCGCTGCCCGGTTCCGGCCGGGATCGGCGACCCCGAGGAACGCGCGCAATGGCCGTGGCGCGACGCCGGCCACTACACCTTCGACTACGTCGCCGACCTGCGCCTGCGGCACGGATCGGACTGCTACAGCGCCAGCATCGTCGCCTTCCGCAGCAGCTACCTGACCTCCTACGCCGCCTGCTGCGCGCTGTGGCTGTACGCCGCGCCCGGCCAGCAGGCGGTGGCGTTGCCGTTGTTGTCCATTCGCGCGCGCGCCGGCGTCGCAGTGATCGCGGCCACGCCGGCTGGGCAATGAACGCCGCCGGCTGACCGTCTGCGCCACGCCGGCCACGCCACGGCCGACGCGGTCTTGCCATGGCATGCACGGCGCTTGAACGCCGCCGCCGGCATGGTCGGCGCATGAGCCTGCGTATCGGCATCTCCGGCTGGCGCTACCCCCGGTGGCGCGGCGTGTTCTATCCGCCCGACCTGGTGCAGCGGCGCGAACTGGAATACGCCTCGCGCTGCTTCCGCTCGGTCGAACTCAACGGCTCGTTCTATTCGCTGCAGACGCCGAAGAGCTACGCCGCCTGGCACGCTGCGACGCCGCGCGGCTTCGTGTTCGCGGTCAAGGGTCCGCGTTTCGTCACCCACCTGAAACGGCTGCGCGATTGCGAGCAGCCGCTGGCCAACTTCTTCGCTTCCGGCCTGCTCGGGCTGGGGCCGAAGCTGGGACCGTTGCTGTGGCAACTGCCGCCGTCGCTGGCCTTCGACCCTGCATTGCTGGACGAGTTCCTGTCGCTGTTGCCGCGCAGCCACGCAGCGGCGCTGACCCTGGCCAGCAAGCGCGACGCCGCACGCATGCGCGAGCGCAGCCTGCTGCATATCGACCGCAACCGGCGCCTGCGCCACGCGCTGGAGGTGCGCCATCCCAGCTTCGCCACGCCCGCGGCGATCGCGCTGCTGCGCAAGCACCGCGTCGCCCTGGTGCAGGCCGACACCGCCGGCAAATGGCCGTACCTGGAAGACGTGACCGCCGATTTCCTGTACCTGCGCCTGCACGGCGACGCGCAGCTGTATGCCAGCGGCTACAGCGACCAGGCGCTGGACGCCTGGGCCGCACGGATCGACGCCTGGCACCGCGGCGGCGAGCCGGCCGCGGCGCAACGCGCGGGTCCTGCCGCCGCGCGGCGCACGCGCCGCGACGTGTATTGCTACTTCGACAACGACATGAAGGTGCATGCGCCGTTCGACGCGCGGCGCCTGGCGCAACGGCTCGGCATCGCGACGCCGTGCCCGGATCGCGACGAACGCGACGGCTGACGCCGGCACCAGCACGCGACGGCATGCCCCGACACGGTCGTTGCGCCGCAGCGCACATGCAGCGCCGCCGTGCGGCGGATCAAGCCGCCAGCCGCGCCTGCCAGAACGGCGCTTGCGCCCAACGCCGCTCGCGCGCGTACAACGCCCCGCGCTCGCGCAGATAGGCACGGAAGCGTGCGAACACCCCGTCCTGGTAGGCCGCCAGCGGTGCCGCGCCGCCGCCCTGCAGCCGCGCCGCCAGGGCGTGCGCCGCCGCCTCGCCGTCCTGCAGGGCCTTGACGATGCCGTGCGCGGTCAGCGGGTCGTAGGCGCTGGCCGCGTCGCCCACCGCCAGCCAATCCTCGCCGACCACGCGGCTGAGGATCGCCGACGGCCCGAGTGCGGCGATCAGGCCGCCGGCATCGGGCAACGTCGCACCGCCCTGCGCCAGCCAGCGCGCGACGTGCTGGGTCTGCTGCGCCGCCGCCAGCCACGCCGCCGTGTCCAGGAACTGCCGCTGCCGGCGCGGCTCCAGCGCCAGGGCCAGCATCATGCGCCCACCCGGCAACTTCGCCGCGTACCACCAGCCATCGCGACAGGCCTCCAGCAAGGCCTGCGACGGAATCGCGTCCGCGCGCTCCAGCGCGAAGACGCCGGCGACGAACGCCAGGCAGTCCACTTCGTTGCGCGCCACGCCCAGCCGCCGCACCGCGACGGCGGCGATGCCGCTGGCATCCACCAGGAATCCGGCACGCACGCGGCGCGCATCGCCGTGCTGGCCATGCAGTTCCAGGACATGGCCGCCGTCCGCGTCGCGGCCGATCGCGCCCAGGCGCAGTCCGCGCAACAGCGTGCCGCCCCGCGCCGGAACCGCCGCCGCCAGCATCGCGTCGAAGGCGGCGCGATCCACGTGCCAGCCCTTGCCCTGGCCGGCGACGATGAAGTCGTTGTAGCCCAGTTCCGGCGCGCCCCAACTGGCGCAACTGCCGGCCGACGCCAGCGGCCGCTGCGCCAGGAACGCATCCCACACGCCCAGGCGCTGCAGCGCCGCGCTGGCCGTCGGTGCCAGCGCCTCGCCCAGCCGCCAGCCCGGCGCGCGGCCCATGTCGACCACCACGACATCCTCGATACCGCGCGCGGCCAGCGCCAGTGCGGTGGCGCATCCGGCCGCGCCGCCGCCGACGATCGCCACGGCATGGCGTGCGTTCGCGGCCATCGCGTCGATCGGCTCAGCCGAGACCATCGGCATCGGCGGTCACCGCTGCCGACGGCGGCGGATAGGCCGGAATGTTGGCCATCGGCCAGGGCGCGACGAATTCCTGGCCCACGTCGAACTGGCTCGCGACCTCCAGGAACATGTCCGCCGGATACGGCGGCTGCCCCGCCGGCGGCGCGATCTGCGCACCGCTGACGACGAAGCCGACCTTGGCCCAGTTGGCGACGAAATCCGCGTAGTTCTGGAAGCGCCCGACCTGCGCCGGATAGTCGCTGTCGGTGCCGGTGCCGCGCACGGAATACACCTGCGGGCCCGGGTACCATGTCTCGTCTTCCGGATCGACCTGGCACAACGCCACCGGATAGACCGCGAAGGGCCGCTCCGCCGGCCACGACCAGAACAAGGTGTTGTTCGGGGGGATGTTCGGGTTGCTGCTGCCGGCTCCCGGATTGGGATCGGGCAGATGGGTGGCGCAGGAGTTGTAGTCGGTATGCCACGGCACCGACATGAACTTGGACAGATCGCCTGGTTCCACCGGGTACGACTGCAGCGGCACGTAGCCGAAGCTCAGGAACGGCTTGCCCTTCTGCGCGGCGCCGTAGTCCAGCGACGCCTGGTTGATGCGGAACGGCCCGCAATCCTGTTGCTGCCATTGCGTCACATAGAGGTTGGTGTCGCGGATCGGGAACGACACCTCGATGCCCGGGCTGTAGCGGCCGCCCAGGCAGTTCTGCAGCGTGACCCGGTCCAGCAGCTCGCCGGGCCCCAGCGTCGGTGCGCCGCCTTGCACGTAGTTGTTGCCATGCCACTGGTTGAGCAGGAAGTACTGGGTCGCGCTGACGCTGAGGAAGCTCTTCTGCGCATCGCCGAGCGAGAGCGGCATCATCGGCGAGCCGGTCTGGGTGTCGGCCGCGGAGGCGGGATCGCGGATCAGGGTCTTCAGGTTGGGGATCTTGGCGGTCGGGTCGTCGGTCGGCTGGATCTGCCCGATCATGTCGTGGCCCCTGATCGCGCCCGACGGCAGGTTGGTGTTCCAGCGCTGCAGCATGGCCGCGTGGAAGATCGGCTGGATGTCGTCGCTGAAGGACGGCTGGTAGGTGCCGACGAAGGCGTTGTTGGCGTACAGCGACGGCACCAGCCCCAGTTCGCGCACCCACACGTCGTAGACGTCGTCCCAGGTGGAGACCACATTGCGGGTCTGCGGCGCGTAGCCCGGATCGCCGGTGACGTACCAGGCGCCCTGCACGCTGGCGCTGGAGCCGTCGCTGAAGATCAGCACGGCATTGACCGGGCCGTCGGCGGCATCGTCGTACCACAGGCCGTTCTCGGTCGCATCCGTCAACGGCGGATAGCTTCCGTCGGCCTGCACGACCGCCGAGGTCCGCGCAAAGCCGCCGGCCACGATCAACGCGCCGTTGGCTTCCACGCGCATGTCGCCCAACGAGTCGAGCGTGCCCAGCGGCTCGTGAAGCGTATGGAACATCAACGGGAAGCTGACCGGATAGTCCGGCACCGGCTGGATCGTGCCGGCGGCATCGGCGTAGCTGGGAGTGGTCTGCATATCGAAACCGAGCGCCGCCGCGCTGCCGGCAGCGACGCTGATCGCGCGCGGACCGGGGTCGATGACCAACTGCTGCAGGCGCACCGGATCGTCGGGGTCGCCCGAACCGGTGTAGTCCGGATTGCGCAGTTGCAACAGGCCCGGCGACTCGTACGCGGCGATGCCACGAAACTGCTCGCCCTTGCTCACCGTCGAATAGTTGTTGAGCTTCTTGTTGGCCACATGCACGGTCCAGACGATGTCCTTCACCGTCTTGCCGTCGATCGTGCTGCCCACGTCCACGCGCGTGCCGCCGCCGTTGGGATACGTGCCGGAACTGCCGCCGGGATAGGCGTAGATGTGGAAACGCGCGGCCTGGCGCTTGACGTTGCCGTCGGCATCGCGGAACTGCTCGGCGGTGATCGGCGTGGACTCGGTACCGGGCTGCACCGGCAACCCGCCCATCAGACCGTCGGCGCCGCGCACGCCGGCCGCGGTCACCGGCGCCAGATAGAACGCCTGGCTATCGCCGACGCGGCCGATGCCGATCGCCGGATGCACTCGAAACACGTTGCTGGACATGATGATCTGCTCCTGATCCGGATGAGGGGGCGCGCATCAGCGCTGCGCGGCCGGCCGCGGCGCCGGCGGCGCCTTCTGCGGCAGCTGCGCCTGGAAGTAATCGTTGATCACCACATGGCTGAGATTGACGTTCAGCCCCGGCAACGACTGCGCGCGCGGATCGGGCGAAATCACCTGGGTGGTGTTGTGGCAGGCGAAGCAGTTGTCCTGCGTGCTCTGCACCTGGGTGAAGGTCTCGATGGTGGAATTGGACAGCCGCATCGAGCCGGTGAGCAGCGGCGATTTGTCCGGCGGCACGCACTCCAGCGACGAGCCGGGCTGGAAGGTGCAGTTGGGCTGCAGCGCGTCCATCTGGTTGAACCAGATCGCGCCGACCTCGAAGTAGTTCTTCCACACATCGTTCAACTGGCCATCCACCGAGGCGTTCATCGACTTGATGTTGTCGATGTTGCAGTCCTGTCCGCTCGGGCACGGCTTTTCTCCGCCGTAAGGCACCATGCGGCACACCTGGGTGACCGGGCTCAGGGTCTGCGTCTGCGCGTTCAGGGTCAGCGCACCGGAACCGGCCGCGTTGACGTTGCACTGCTTCAGCGGGGTATTGGCCTGATAGAACGTCCAATCCCTGGCGGAGACGATGTCGTTCGGCTGCATCTTCTCCATCGGCTGCGGCAGGTCCGGCGCATTGTCCTGGTGCTCGAAGGTGGCCCAGATCATTTCCGGATGCCCGTTGACCGTGCCGCCGATATGGAAGCCGACCAGCGCCACGGTCTGGGTTTCGGTGTCGGCGGTGGCCACGATCTTGCCCTTGCGCATGCCCAGCTTCGCGATCTGCGCCTGGCGGGTATAGAACGTCGAGACGTCCTCGCCCGGCTGCACCACCTTCCACGCCGCCTTCAGGGTCATGCTGCCCACCGGAAAGGCCGTGTCGGGATTGAATGCGCGCAGTCGCTTGGGGTCCTGCAGGCCGTTGCTGGCGATGAACTGGCCGAAGACGTCGTTGGAGTGGATCGAGTAGTAGACCGCGCGTCCGTTGCGATCCACCAACACCCCGTCCGGCCCGGCCTGATCGATCAGTTCCACGGTGCGCGCCTGCTGCGCGCGGCCGATCAACGGGTCCAGCACGCCGTCGGCGACACCGCCGATACCGTCGGTGGTCATGGTCAGGAAGCGCGGCTGGCCGCCCACGTCCTGGGTCAGCCACAGGAACGCATTCCACGACCAGATGTGGAAGTCGCAATTGGTGCTGTCGGAACCGAAATCCGTCGAATCCGGCGCCGGCGTGTTCGCGTGCGGAAACCAGTTCGAATTCGGCGACCCGGGCGGCACGCAGGCGCCGGCCACGGATCCCGGCTTGGTCGGCAGCACGCCGCCACTGCCCTGTTGCGGTCCCGGACCGGGACCGGGATTCACGGCCGAACACGCCGCGATCAAGACACAGACAAACGCCGCGAACCCTATCGCACGCTTCATCGCATTCTCCTTCGGTACGCGAAAGACAGCTGAAAACGCCACATTCCATGACGGCGCGCGGCCATGCGGCAGCTCACGATGCCGACCGGCAAGCGCTGGAAAATCTAGTTCGGTTCCCCCATCGCAGGCACGATGACTCCCGTGGATCGCGTCACGTCATTCGCGCGTATTGCCCCTCGCCTGCGCAACCAGCATGCGCCGCCGGCGAACGCGCCGACAAGGCCATTTCGTAGACACGCGGGATCTCCCGTAGACAGTTGCGAACGGGCCATGCCTTCACCCGAGGCATGGCGTCCTGACTCCAACTGTTGCTGCGGTCACGCGCCCGCAGCGCATGGAATGCGCATCATGAAAGTGCGAAAGGTGGATCGGACGCCCACTACCGCAAAGGCGGTTGCACGCACATGGGATCGGCACGGCATCGAGCGCCGCCTGGCGATGGTGTCGGCATTCGCCGCCTGCGTCCAACGCAGACCGACGCGCCGCGCATTGCGCGCGTCGCGCAACGCAGGCGCAGCGGCGTGCCGCTCACACGCCCATGTAGCGCCCGGAGCGGTGGTTGAACATCAGCACCAGGCTCAGCACCACCGCGCCGATCGCCGAGTACAGCACCTGCGGCGGCGCCAGCACGAAGAACGCGATCAGCATCAGCGCCCCGTCGAAACTCATCTGCACCTTGCCCGCGCTCCAGCCGCGGCTGCGCTGCAGGTAGACCGCCAGGATGCCGACGCCGCCGAGGCTGGCGCGATGGCGGATGAAGAACAGGATCGCCAGCCCGACCAGCGCGCCGCCGACCAGCGCCGAATACAGCGGCGTCATCGCCGAATACTGCGCCCAGCGCGGCAGCAGATCGGTCAGCACCCCACAGGCGGCGACCGCGACGAAGGTCTTCAGGGTGAACTCCCAGCCCATGCGCCGCACCGACAGCCAGTAGAACGGCAGGTTCACCAGCACGAACATCAGGCCGAAGTTCCAGCCCAGCGCGTAGTGCAGCAGGAACGCCACCCCGGCCATGCCGCCGATCATCAGTCCGCCCTTGGCGAACACCGCCAGGCCCAGCGAGGCCACCAGCGTCGCCAGCAGCATGCCCTGGATGTCTTCGGCCACGCTGTGCCGCAGCGCCTGCGCATCGCGCGCGGTGCCGGCCGAATCCGCCGGCGGCGTCAGCGGCCCGGAAGTGACGACGGTGCCGTCGTCGGGCAAAGGGTCCAGGTCCGGACGCAGATCGGAATCGGGGAGGCTCACGGGAATAGGCAAGACGCGGGGGTGCGGTATTAGACACCAAGCGGGGCGGTGGTTGCAGATGAAACTTCATCCACGGATCGCGACCGCATGCCGGACCGGCGATGCGCCGCCCCCCGCGACGCCGGCTCAGCGGGGTGCGGGCAAGTTCACCTGGATCGGTTGCTGCAGCAGCACGTTCACCACCAGCATGAAGAGCGCCAGCGAAAAGAACGGTGCGACGATCGCCAGCCACACCCACGTCCACGCGGTGAATCGCTCCTGCGGGCGTTCGCGCAAGCCGCGCGCCCGCTTGAAGCGGACCAGGCGCCGGTTGATCGCGAGCAGCGGCGTCCAGGACAGCAGCGCCAGGAACGACAGTCGGGTCGGCCACGCCGCCAGCAGGCTCAATCCGACATACGCCAGGGCCGGTCCCCACCAGCCCAGTACGCTGCGGCGGTGCGCGCCGATCAAGCGATCCAGAGCGCGGAAGCAGGCGAAGATCCAGATCAGCGAGAACACCGAGCGCCACACCGGCGAGATGCGCCGGCGCCCGCAGATCAGGCGGATCGCCTGCCAGTTGCGATAGAACCAGTACAGCGCATACCAGCCGAACGTGGTCGTGCACAACAGGGCCAGCTTGATGCCCGACGGCGCGAACAGCGCGGCCAGCGGATCGGTCGGGGCGGCATCGGGCGCGGCGTCCGCCAGCGCGGCGGCAGGGACGGCGTAGGGGTTGTCCATTTGCATGCGTGGCACTCGGCCGATGCGTTTGTCGAATCGCGCCGCGTCGACCGCGGTCAGCGAGCGAAGGCGCGGCGCTGCCGCTTGTCCGCGTACATCTCCGCATCGGCGCGTTCGAGAAGTTCCTCCAGCGCCTCCGCGTCTAGATCCCGCCGGTCGCACAGGGCCAGGCCGAAGCTGGCCGACAGCCCGGTCGCGAAGCCGTCGTCCTCGCCGGGATTGGCAAGCGCCCCGCGCAGCGCATCGGTGAGCCCGCGCGCCTTGTCCGGCGTGGTCAGCGGCAGGTACAGCGCGAACTCGTCGCCCCCGCGGCGCCCGAGCAACTGGCCCGGCCGCAGACAGCTCCGGCAGCGCTTGACGAAGGCACGCAAGGCCGCATCGCCGGCGGCGTGTCCGAACTGGTCGTTGATCGCCTTGAGGTTGTCCATGTCGGCGACGATCACCGCCAACGGACGTGGCTCCTGCGCGGCCAGTTGCAGATCGTTGAGCACCTGTTCCAGGAATCCGGTCCGCGACAGCGCCCCGGTCACGGGATCGCGCACCAGCGCATGGCGCAGCCGCGTGTTGTCGGCGTAGAGCCCGGGGACGGCCAAACCGAAGTAGCTGTTCGCCGCCAGGCTGATCATGGCGAACTGCAGCGCGAGCGCCTGCGCCTCGAGCCGCAGCAGCGGCGTGGCCAGTGCGATCATCAGGCTGAAGGCGGCGATCGCCACCAGCGCCTGCAGCATTCCGTGGGTATGCACGATCCACAGCTGGATCACCACCACCACGAACAACGCGAAGACCACCGCCGGCTGTCGCGGCAACGCGGCCGCGAGCCACATCACCACCAGGGTGATGCCGAGCAGCAGCGCGAGCTTGACCAGATAGCCCGCGGCGCTTCCGCTCGGCGCGATCATCCCCGACAAGCGCGGGATGCCGGGCCGCGGTGCGATCCCCAGGGACTCGGCCAGACGCAGCACCGCGAGGATCGCCAGCGGGCCGAGCGCCAGCAGACCGGCGTAGTCGCCGATCGCCCACGGGATCGACTGGGCGAACATGGCCGGCAGATCGATGGCGCCGGTGACGACCAGTCCCGCGCCGCCCAGGCAGGCGGACAGCAGCGAGGCCACCCCGCCGCCCAGGATGAAGTAGGTGACCGCGCGCGGCAGGCTGGTCGAGGACATCCCCTGCCCGACCCGCCGCAGCAGCCAGGCCAGTCCGCCCCAGATGCAGAACTGTTGCGCGGTGAACAGCAGCGCGTACCACAGGACCGCCCGGCCGGGGACGGCCGGATGCTCGGTCGTGCGATAGAAGCTGAGCAGCGTGGCCAGCACGCAGGCGATGGCGATCGCCGGCGCGCCGCGCCAGCCCAGCACCATGAAGGCGGCCAGCGTCACCGCCACCGGCGGGAACCACAGGCTCGCATGCGTCTGATAGCCCAGCACCCGCGCCAACTCGAAGCCCGCCAACCACGCCACCACCAGCACCACCGACAGCATCAGCAGCGCGCCGGGACGGCGCGGCGCCGCGGCGCGCGTGCGGAACGGCGCCTCGGCGTCCCAGCCTGTCATCCATCCGCCTCCGGCCGGCTCCGGACGGTGGCCGAACCGGGGCCGACGAACGCGGTGACCGAACTGTCGTCGCTGCCGCCCACCACCACCGACGCATCGCCGCTCAGCCGGATCGGCCAGCTCATGTTGCCCGCGGCCCAGTTCCATTGCAGCGCGCCATCGCTCGCATCCCACAGGGTGAACCCGCCAGGCGTACCGTCGGGGTGGCCATCGGCCAGCCCCAACCAGCGCCCGCCAGGATCGAACGCCAGGCAGTTGGGCGAGTACTGGCTGGACGCCGTCCACTGCGGCTGGGCCGCGCTGCCGGTATCGGCGAACACGGCGACGATGCCGCCTTGCGGGACGTTGCCGGCGATCGCGACCTTGTCCCCGGCGGCATCGCAGGCCAGCCCGTAGATGGTCTTCGCGCCACCCGGTGCTGCCACGCTCCAGGCCGGCGCGGGCGTGCGCTGGAACGCGGCCACGTCGAAGGCGTACAGCGTGCCGTCGCCGGCGCCGGCATAGGCCCTGCGCCCATCGCCGGACAGCGCCGCGGTATGGGTGTAGGCGCCATTGGGCAACTGCCAGCGCGCCAGCGCCGTCGGCTGTCCGGAGGCGATCGAGAACAGGATGATCTCGCCGTGATAGCTGGCCACCAGCCCGGTGCTGCCGTCGATGGAGAGGCCCGTGGCGACGACGGTGTCGCCGGCAGCGCTCAGCGCGATGTACACAGGCGCGGGGAAGGCTGCGGCGGCGCCGCGGCAGAACAGATAGCCCTGATCGGCACCGGCCAGCAAGGTCAGCCCACGCCCATCCAGCGACACCATGTTGCCGCGGCCCCCAGTCAGCGGATACGACAGCAGTTCCTCGCCGCCGGGCACCGACCAGGCCCCGATGAAGCCCGCGTACGGATTCTGGCTCCTCCAGCCGCAGCTGGCGACGGTGCTCCCGTTCGCCGCGACATCGACCCAGTACACGCCCTGCCAGCCGTCGAATTCCTTCGCCAGCAGCGGCTTGCCGGTGCGATCCCAGGCGTAGGTGCCGAAGGTCCCGTCCTGGTTGCCGCGCACATCGCTGCGCGTGGCGGCAGGGTCGATGCGTTCGAAGATCTTGCGCTGGGCGACGGGCACCGCGTCCAGCCCGGCACTCTGCGACGCGCTGCTGTATTCGTGGAAGAAGGTACCGGCGGCGATGACATTGCCATCGCCGGACACCGCCACCGAATTGATGTAGTAGCCGGCATGCGGCTGTGTCGACCAGAGCACCTCAGGCACGTCGTTCACGCGGATCCCCTCCCTTGGGTTGAAGAGTCCTCAACGGACTCCTGCGAGCATTTGGCTGAAAACACGACACCAGCGGAGGACCTGCATATAACCGGTGTCGTGTCGATTCCCTGTCATCTTGCCTGCGCCTGCCCTCCCGACCGCCTGTCGGACGGACCGGCTCAGCGCACCTCGGCGATCTCCACCCCGTCCATGCCCTGCGCCAGGGTCTTGGCGTCGCCGCCCTGGGCGAGCTTGATGCGCAGGCGCACTTCGTTCTGCGAGTCGGCGTGGCGTAGCGCGTCCTCGTAGCTGATCTCGCCGGCCTGGTACAGCTCGAACAGGCTCTGGTCGAAGGTCTTCATGCCCAGGTTGGTGGATTCCTTCATCACGTCCTTGAGCTTGTGGATCTCGCCCTCGCGGATGTAGTCCTGCACCAGCGGGGTGCCGAGCATGATCTCCATCGCCACGCGCCGGCCCTTGCCGTCGGGGGTCGGGATCAACTGCTGCGCGACCACGCCGCGCAGGTTCAGCGACAGGTCCATCAGCAGCTGGCTGCGGCGGTCCTCGGGGAAGAAGTTGATGATGCGGTCCATCGCCTGGTTGGCGTTGTTGGCATGCAGGGTGCACAGCACCAGGTGGCCGGTTTCGGCGAAGGAGATGGCGTGGTCCATGCCTTCGCGGGTGCGCACCTCGCCGATCATGATCACGTCCGGCGCCTGGCGCAGGGTGTTCTTCAGCGCGTTCTCCCAACTGTCGGTGTCGATGCCGACTTCGCGTTGGGTGATGATGCAGCCCTCGTGCTTGTGCACGAACTCGATCGGGTCTTCGATGGTGATGATGTGCCCGGTGGAATTCTGGTTGCGGTAGCCGATCATCGCCGCCAGCGAGGTCGACTTGCCGGTGCCGGTGGCGCCGACGAAGATGATGATGCCGCGCTTGGTCATCGCCAGGGTCTTGATCACCGGCGGCAGGTTCAGCTCATCGACCGTGGGGATGCGCGTCTCGATCCGGCGCAGCACCATGCCGACCTGGTTGCGCTGGTAGAAACAGCTGACGCGGAAGCGCCCGACCCCGGCCACGCCGATGGCGAAGTTGCACTCGTGGGTCTTCTCGAACTCCTCGCGCTGCGCCGGGGTCATCACGTTCAGCACCAGATCGCGGCTCTGCTGCGAAGTCAGCGGCGTCTGCGTGATCGGGGTGATCTTGCCGTGCACCTTGATCGCCGGCGGCATGCCCGAGGTGATGAACAGGTCCGACGCCTTCTGGTGCGCCATCAGTTTCAGGAACGAGGTGAAGTCGATGGTGCTCATGGCGGGCTCCTTCGGAGCAGGGATTCGGGATTGGAGATTCGGGATTCGCTAGAGCGGGGCCCGGACCGGAAACCCGCCGTTGCGAATCCCCAATCCCGAATCCCCAATCCCGGCTACTCGAACACACGCTTGTCCTTGGCGTACTCGCGCGCCTGGTTGCGGGTGATCAGGCTGCGCTTGACCAGGTCCTGCAGGTGCTGGTCCAGGGTCTGCATGCCGTTCTGCTGGCCGGTCTGGATCGCCGAGTACATCTGCGCCACCTTGTCCTCGCGGATCAGGTTGCGGATCGCCGGGGTGCCGACCATGATCTCCCACGCCGCGGTGCGGCCGCCGCCGACCTTCTTCAGCAGCGCCTGCGAGATCACCGCGCGCAGCGATTCGGACAGCATCGAGCGCACCATCGGCTTCTCGCCGGCGGGGAACACGTCGATGATGCGGTCGATGGTCTTGGCCGCCGAGCTGGTGTGCAGGGTGCCGAACACCAGGTGCCCGGTTTCCGCGGCGGTCAGCGCCAGGCGGATGGTTTCCAGGTCGCGCAACTCGCCGACCAGGATGATGTCCGGGTCTTCGCGCAGCGCCGAGCGCAGCGCCTCGTTGAAGCCGTGCGTGTCGCGGTGCACCTCGCGCTGGTTGATCAGGCACTTCTGCGAGGTGTGCACGAATTCGATCGGATCCTCGACGGTGAGGATGTGGCCGTATTCGTTCTTGTTGATGTAGTCGATCATGCCGGCGAGCGTGGTCGACTTGCCCGAGCCGGTCGGGCCGGTGACCAGGATCAGGCCCTGCGGCTGGTCGATCAGCTGGCGGAAGATCGGCGGGCAGCCCAGGTCTTCCAGGGTCAGCACTTCCGAGGGAATGGTGCGGAACACCGCGCCCGCGCCGCGGTTCTGGTTGAACGCGTTGACGCGGAAGCGCGCCAGGCTGGGAATCTCGAACGAGAAGTCGACTTCGAGGAACTCTTCGTAGTCGCGGCGCTGCTTGTCCGACATGATGTCGTACACCAGCGCGTGCACCTGCTTGTGGTCCAGCGCCGGGATGTTGATGCGGCGCACGTCGCCATCGACCCGGATCATCGGCGGCAGGCCGGCGGACAGGTGCAGGTCGGATGCCTTGTTCTTGACCGAGAACGCCAATAGTTCAGCGATATCCATACGCTGCTTTTCCCCTTGGGCTGCGACTGGAAGGATGATTCCCCGGGCGGCAGTATAGCGCCCTTCCCCATTGCCAGAAGCGCCGCCCGTGCCCCTCTCCCCCTTGCAGCAGATCCGCCTGGACATGGACCGCGCCGCGGCCTGCGCACAGCGCCCGCCGGCGTGCCTGCTGGCCGTGTCCAAGACCCAGCCGGCCGCGGCGATCGCGGCCCTGGCCGCGCAGGGACAACGTGCGTTCGGCGAAAACTACGTGCAGGAAGCGGCCGGCAAGATCGCCGAGCTGGCGGGGCTGGAGCTGGAATGGCATCTGATCGGCCACCTGCAGTCGAACAAGGCCGAACAGGCCGCCGTGCTGTTCGACTGGGTGCAGAGCGTGGACCGGATCAAGCTGGTCGCCGCCCTGGCCAACGGCCGCCCAGCGCAGCGGCCGCCGCTGAACGTGTTGATCCAGGTCAACATCGACGACGAGACCAGCAAGCACGGCTGCGCCCCCGGCGAGGTGGACGCGCTGGCCGCGGCGATCGCCGCGCAACCGAGGCTGCGCCTGCGCGGGCTGATGGCGATCCCGGCGCCGTTTCCCGAAGAGGCGCTGCGGCGCGCGGCGTTCCAACGCATGCGCGCCCTGCTCGACGGCCTGCAAGCGCGGCACCCCGGCGCCGACACGCTGTCGATGGGCATGAGCGGCGACTTCGCCGCGGCGATCGCCGACGGCGCGACCATGGTGCGCATCGGCACCGCGCTGTTCGGCAGCCGCGCGCCACGCGCGGCGCCCTGAAACCGCGCAGCGCGGCCAACGCTGTTGCGATGGCAAGCGCGGGCGCGCGCTTGTCTACGGAATATTCAAACGCGATTAAGCGACGTCGGAAAGATGTCGTAGGTCAAACAGTTGAAAAACATCGCGTTTCTGCGTGCGCGAACGTCCGCCCGCAGAGCGGGTCAATAACCGTTAAGTCGGTCAAAGTCCTGCCTCGAAAACCTCCGTTTCCATGGCCCCGGCCGCGGGCTTTCCGCGGCCCATCGCCGAATGAGATCGGCTCGTACGAGGTCAACCAAATGGATGCATCGACCAGATTCCTGCTTGCTTCGTGTGTCATCGGCTTGCTGCAGGTCCCCGCCGCCATGGCCGCGCCAATGGCGACTGCGGCGTCGGCAACCGACGAATCGCTGATGACGCCCGCCGAGGTGCGCGCGCACGGCGCCTGGCGCGACACCATGGCGCACCTGCCGGCGCCGGCCGAAGGCTGCTTCCACGCCACCTACCCCAGCACCGACTGGCAAGCGGACACCTGCAAGACCCTGACCCGGCATGTCCATCCCATCCCGCACCGCGTGCACTGGGGCGCCACCGAAACCACCGGCAACGGCTACGACTACGCGTTGCAGTCCAGCACCCTGATCAGCAAGACCGTGGGCAGCTTTCCGCAGGTCAGCGGGGTCACCTCGGAAACCGGCGTCGGCGTCTCCGCCTTCGGCGGCGGCGGCATTCTCGGTCCCAACGAATACTCGCTGCAGATCAACTCCAACTACGACGGCACCACCAGCGTGTGCAACGGACACTCCGGCTGCACCGTGTGGCAGCAGTTCGTCTACGCCACCGACTACGAGACCCAGGGCGAGGCGGCGGTGTTCATCCAGTACTGGCTGATCGGCTACGGCTCCAGCTGCCCCAGCGGCTGGCTCAGCGACGGCGGCACCGACTGCTACCGCAACAGCAATGCGGTCAGCGCCCCCGACGTGCCGGCGACGCAGCTGGCCAACGTCAAGCTGACCGGCTCGGCGACCGCCAACGGCAACGACAGCATCACCTTCACCAACGGCAGCACCGCCTACAGCATCAGCGCCAAGGACAGCGTGGTGAAACTGGCGACGGTGTGGAAGTCGTCCGAGTTCAATGTGGTGGGCAATGCCGGCGGTTCGCGCGCGAACTTCAATTCCGGTTCGTCGATCACGGTCAAGGTGGCGGCGACCAACGGCTCCACTGCCGCGCCGACCTGTGCCGCCAATGCCGGCACCACCGGCGAGACCAACAATCTGAACCTGGGCAGCTGCACCGCGTCGGGCGGCAGCACGCCCTCGATCGCCTTCACCGAGGCCAACTGAGCCACCCCGCGCTGGCGATGCGGCCTGTCGCCAGCGCGGGCCACCGGAACGGCAGCAGCGGCCGCTCGCCGCGCCGGCCAGCGACCGACAGGCTGTCCGCCGGCATTGCAGCCGCTACCATAGGCGCACTCGCGTCCTCGGTGCCTCGCCATGCCTCCTGCCCATTCCAGCGCCGACATCGCCTTCATCGGCGGCGGCAACATGGCCCGCAGCCTGATCGCCGGACTGGTCCGGCAGGGCATCGCGCCGGACACCATCCGCGTCGCCGAGCCGGTGCCGGCGCTGCGCGAGGCGCTGGCCGCCGACTACGCCGTGCACGCGGTCGCCGAGGCGGCCGAAGCGGCCGACGGCGCGCCGCTGTGGGTGTTCGCGGTCAAGCCGCAGGTGCTGCGCAGCGTCTGCAACGAACTGGCCACGCTGGCCCAGGCGCAGCGGCCGCTGCTGCTGTCCATCGCCGCCGGCATCACCGCACGGCAGATCGACCGCTGGCTGGGCGGCGCGCACGCGGTGGTGCGGGCGATGCCGAACACGCCGGCGCTGCTCGGCGCCGGCGTCACCGGGCTGTTCGCCAACGCGCAGGCCAGCGCCGCGCACAAGCGCCAGGCCGAACAGTTGCTGGCCGCCGCCGGCGTCACCGTCTGGGTCGAGGACGAGGCGCTGATCGATGCGGTCACCGCGGTCTCCGGCAGCGGCCCGGCCTATGTGTTCCTGCTCGCCGAAGCGATGGAGGCGGCCGCCATCGCGCAAGGCCTGCCGGCCGCGGCGGCGCGCACGCTGGTGCTGCAGACCGTGCTCGGCGCGGCGCGCATGCTCACCGAATCCGGCGAGGCGCCGAGCGAACTGCGGCGCCGGGTGACCTCGCCCAACGGCACCACCCAGGCCGCGATCGAGACCTTCCAGGCCGGCGGCTTCGAGGCGCTGACCGCCACCGCCATCGCCGCCGCCGCCGCCCGCGGCCGCGCCTTGTCCGCCGCCAACGACTGACCCGGAGCCGCCA
Organism: Xanthomonas bonasiae; assembly: GCF_017163705.1. Classification (GTDB taxonomy): domain Bacteria; phylum Pseudomonadota; class Gammaproteobacteria; order Xanthomonadales; family Xanthomonadaceae; genus Xanthomonas_A; species Xanthomonas_A bonasiae. The sequence goes on along the minus strand of NZ_JAFIWB010000004.1, from coordinate 105,014 downwards.
TGCGCCGCCTGCCTGCCACCGCGCTGTTGTGCCTGACCCTGGCCGCCTGCTCGGCGCAGGACGCGCCGCGCCCCGCCACGCTGGTCGCGGCCACGCCCGCGCAGGCCGACCTGGGTGCGCTGCGGGTGCACTACAACGCGCTGCCGACGCTGGCGATGAGCGACAGCGTGGCGCGCCGCTACGGCATCGTGCGCGCCGCCGACACCGCCCTGGTGATGATCGCGCTGCGCCGCGTGCACGGCAGCGAAGAACTCCCGGCCACCGGCGAGGTGCGTGCCGTGGCCGCCGACCTGAGCGGCCGCCGGCAACCCATCGCCTTGCGCGAAGCGGTCACCGACGCCTACACCGACTATGTCGGCACGGTGCGCACCAGCGAGCACGACCAGCTGAATTTCGTGGTGGACGTGCGCAGCGCCGACGGCGCCGGCACGGTGCGCTTCAGCCGCAGCTTCTAGCGCGTTTTCGGGTCAGGCGCCGCCGCTCGCAGCGCCGGGCGGGAGCGGCAACGGAACCGGGTTCGGCACCGGCGCGCCGCGTTCGAAGGCGCTGATGTTGTCCAGCGTCGCCGCCATGATCTGGCCGATCGCCTCTTCGGTGAAGAACGCCTGGTGGCCGGTGACGATGACGTTCGGGAACGACACCAGGCGCTGGATCACGTCGTCGGTGATGACCGTGGCCGACAGGTCGTGGAAGAACAGGTCCGCTTCCTGTTCGTAGACATCGATCGCCAGGCCGCTCAGCCGTGCCGATTTCAGTGCGGCGATGACCGCTTCGGTATCGACCAGGCCGCCGCGGCTGGTGTTGACCAGCAGCGCGCCGGGCTTGATCCGCTGCAGCGCGGCCGCGTCGATCAGGTGCTGGGTCTGCGGCGTCAGCGGGCAGTGCAGCGAGACCACGTCGCTCTGCGCCAGCAGGGTCGGCAGGTCCGCATAGGTGCCGCCCTGGGCCAGGAACTCGGCATGCGGGAACGGATCGAAGCCGAGGATGCGGCAGCCGAAGCCGGCCATGATGCGGCCGAAGATGCGGCCGATCTTGCCGGTGCCGACCACGCCGACGGTGCGCCCGTGCAGATCGAAGCCCATCAGCCCGTCCAGCTCGAAGTTGCCGTCGCGGGTGCGCTGGCTGGCGCGGGCGATGCGCCGGTTGACCGCGATCAGCAGCCCCACCGCGAACTCGGCCACCGAGTACGGCGAATAGTCGCTGACCCGCGCGGTGGCGATGCCGTGGCGCTGCGCGGCCAGCGCGTCGACATGGTTGAAGCCGGTGGAGCGGGTGGTGACCAGGCCCACGCCCAGCGTGGCCAGCAGCGCGAGTACGGCATCGTCGACCCGGTCGTTGACGAACACGCAGACCGCGCCGCAGCCGGCCGCCAACGGCACCGTCGCCGCGCTCAGCGCGTCCTGCACGAACACCAGGTCGTGGCCATGCGCGGCATTGGCCTGCGCCAGCAACTTCATGTCGTAGCGTCGCGCGCTGTAGACCGCCACTTTCATCACACCGCTCCGCTGGTTACGCAGCGCCCAGCATCGGCGTGGCTCACGGCGCTGTCCAGCGCTGCGCGCCTTCGCCCTGCGCGCCCAGCGCATCGGCGGGGTTGCTCAAGCGGCAGCGGCGCAGCGACAGGCAGCCGCAGCCGATGCAATCGGTGAGCTGGTGGCGCAGCTGGGTCAGCTGCAGGATGCGTGCGTCCAGCTCCTGGCGCCAGGCCGCCGACATCCGCGCCCACTCCGCGCGCGTGGGCGTGCGCGCATCGGGCAGCTGCGCGAACGCGGCCTTGATGCTGTCCAGCGGCACGCCGACGCGCTGCGCGACGCGGATCACCGCCAGCCGGCGCAGGACGTCGCGCGCATAGCGGCGCTGGTTGCCGGCTGTGCGCAGGCTATGGATCAGGCCCTTCTTCTCGTAGAAATGCAGCGCGGACACCGCCACGCCGCTGCGTTCGGCCACCTGCCCCACGCTCAGTTCCTCGTGCATCGCTTGACCTCGAGTCCGGTTGAGGTTGCATGCTGCGCGTCCGCTCCCCGCCGCGCAAGCGGCCGCTGCCGGCCCGTTTGCCCCGCACAAGGCTTTTCGATGAACCACGCCACGTCTTCCAGCAACGAATCCCAAGGCGCCGCACCGGCGCTGCCGGACGCCACCGCACCCGCAGCGTCCGCCGCCGATTCGGTGCTGGCACCGCGCTACCGCGCGACCACGCTGGGCATGGTCGCGCTGGTCTCGCTGATCGCCTTCGAAGCGCTGGCGGTGGCCACCGCGATGCCGACCGTGGCGCGCGAGCTGGACGGTCTGCGGCTGTATGCGCTGGCGTTCGGCGGCAGCCTGGCCACCAGCGCGATCGGCATGACCGTGGCCGGGCGCTGGAGCGATCTGCGCGGTCCGGCGGCGCCGCTGTGGGCCGGCCTGCTGTGCTTCGTGTGCGGCCTGCTGCTGGCCGGCTTCGCGCTGTCGATGCCGATGCTGCTGGCCGGGCGGCTGGTGCAGGGCGTTGGCGCCGGCGCGATCTCGGTGGCGCTGTATGTCCTGGTCGCACGGCTGTATCCGCAGGCGCTGCGGCCGCGCATCTTCGCCGCGTTCTCCGCCGGCTGGGTGGTGCCGTCGCTGATCGGGCCGAGCATCAGCGGGCTGATCGTCGAACACGTCGGCTGGCGCTGGGTGTTCCTGGCGGTGCCGCTGCTGGCATTGCCCTCGGCGGCGCTGCTGCAGCCGGCATTGCGCAGCCTGCCGCGCGTGGCCGCAGCGGCGCGTTCCAGCGCGGCGCCGTTGCTGTGGTCGATCGGCGCTGCGGCCGGGATCTGCCTGCTGTACCTGGGCGGCCAGCAGCGCGGCGCCTGGGCGGCGGCCACGGTGCTGCCGGCGCTGGCGCTGCTGCTGGCCTGCGCATGGCGGCTGCTGCCGCGCGGCACCCTGCGCGCGGCACGCGGGCTGCCCAGCGTGATCGCGCTGCGCGGCATCGCCGGATCGGCGTTCTTCGGCTGCGAGGCGTTCCTGCCGCTGTTGCTGTCGCGCGAACGCGGCCTGTCGCCGACCTGGGCCGGGGTGGCCTTGAGCGTGGGCGCGCTGGGCTGGTTCGCCGGCTCCTGGTACCAGGGCCACTACGGCCGCGACGGCACCCGCCTGCGCCGGCTGCGCGTGGGCTGCGCACTGATGACGCTGGGCGTGGCGATCACCGCGCTGGCGCTGTGGCCGGCGCTGCCCGCGGCGGTCGCGATCGGCGGCTGGGCCGCCACCGGCCTGGGCATGGGCCTGATCTATCCGACCCTGTCGGTGCTGACCCTGACCCTGTCGCCGCCGGCGCAGCAGGGCGCGAACAGTTCGGCGCTGCAGTTGAGCGAGGCGATCGCGGTGGCGACCACGCTGGCGGTGGGCGGCTCGCTGTTCGCGGCGCTGCTGACCCGGTCGGTGGCCGCCGCGTACCTGTCTACCTTCGCAGTGGCCGCGCTGCTGGCGCTGCTCGGCGTGGGCATCGCCGGCCGCACCCAGGCGGTGCCGGCGCGCTGAGCCCGCGTGGGCGCGGCTACTGGCGCTGCGCCCAGGCCTGCACGATCGCCGCGATCGCGCGCACGCCGTCGGTCAAGGCCGCCGGTCCCGGCTGCAGGATCAGCGGCGACTTGATCTCGAACAGCTGGCCGTCGCGCACCGCCGGGATCGCCGCCCAGCCCGGCCGTGCGGCCACGCGCTCGGGGCGGAAGCGCTTGCCGCACCACGAGCCGAGGATGATGTCCGGCGCGCGCCGCACCACTTCGTCGCCGTTGGCCAGGATCCTCGCCTTGGCCAGCGGTTCCACCGACAGCTCCGGAAACACGTCGTCGCCGCCGGCGATGCGCACCAGTTCGGCGACCCAGCGGATGCCGGTGATGATCGGCTCGTCCCATTCCTCGACATACACTTTCGGCCGCCGCGGCAGCGCCGCCGCCTGTGCCGCGACCGTGTCCAGCCCGCGCTGCAGCTCGTCGGCGTAGGCCGCGGCACGCGCGCCGACGCCGACCAGCGCGCCGAGCCGGCGGATGTAGTCGAGGATGCCCTCGACGCTGCGGTGGTTGGCGATCCACACCTCCACCCCGTTGCGCACCAGCTCGGCGGCGATCTCGGCCTGGATGTCGGAAAAGCCGATCGCCAGATCCGGCTGCAGCTTGAGGATCTCGCCGATCTTGGCGCTGGTGAAGGCGCTGACCTTGGGCTTGTCGCGGCGCGCCTGCGGCGGACGCACGGTGAAACCGCTGATGCCGACGATGCGCGCCTGTTCGCCGAGCGCGTACAGCGTCTCGGTGGGTTCCTCGGTCAGGCAGACGATGCGCTGCGGACCCACGTCAGTCCTCGACCGGCATGCGGAAATACACCACGCGCTCGGTTTCCTCGAACCCGCAGGCACGGTGCGCGGCCTGCGCCGCGGCGTCGTCGATCAGCGCATCGGAGGCCAGCTCGCTGCAGCCCTGCGCGCGGGTCCACTCGCGCACCTCGCGCAGCAGCGCGCGGCCGATGCCGTGGCCACGCCACGCCGGCGCCACGTACCAGCCTTCCAGAAACGCCACCGGCGAACTGTCGGTGCCGTTGACGTAGTCCTGGCGCAGGGTGACGTCGGCGAAGCCGATCGCCTGGCCATCGCCGGCGAAGGCCAGGAAATTGGCCGCGTCCTCGCGCTGCAGCGCCTCGGCCACGCCGCCGAAGGCATCGCGCTCGTCCGGCCACAGCGCCATCCGCAGCGCCGCCCAGGCGCGCAGGTCGGCGGCAGCGGCGGCGCGGATCGAGAACCGCTCGGTCACGGGAACAGCATCCGCTTGGACCAGTGGCCGGCGGCGTCGGCGGCGTAGTGCCAGCGCTCGTGCAGGCGGTACTTGCCGCCGTACCAGAACTCGAAGCTGCGCGGCACCACGCGGAACCCGCCCCACCCGTCCGGGCGCGGCACCTCGCGGCCTTCGAAGCTGGCCTCGGCCTTGGCCACGCGCTGCTCGAACTCCTCGCGCGACTGCAAGGTGCGCGACTGCGCCGACGCCCACGCGCCGATCTGGCTCATGCGCGGACGCGAGGCGAAATACGCATCGGCCTCGGCCGCGGCGACCAGTTGCACCTCGCCGTCGATGCGCACCTGCACCCCGTCCTCGCGCATGCGCCGCCACAGGAACAGCAGCGAGGCCTGCGGGTTGGCCTGCAGCTCGCGGCCCTTCTGGCTGTCCAGGTGGGTGTAGAACACGAAACCGCGCGCGTCGTAGGACTTCAGCAGCACCACCCGCGAGGACGGACGCGCCTCCAGCGTGGCCGAGGCGACGACCATGGCGTTGTATTCGGCCTCGTCGCTGGTCCGCGCCTCCGCGAACAGGTCGGCGAACGTGGACAGGGCTTCGGCGTAGAGATCGGGCATGGCGGCAAGGCACTCGGCGGACGATGCCCCATTGTCGCGCCATGCACGGCGCGACGCACGCGGCAGCGCGGGGCTGCCATGGCGCCGGTCCTACCGGCCCGGACCGCGTGCCGCGATCGGCTGCGCGCTCGCCAGCCTTCGCTGCGGCCCGCAGCACCGCGCCACACATGCCGTGCGCAGGGCCGCGCGGGCATGGCCGCCGCGACCGGCGCGCTGGCCGTCCCAGCTGACTGGCCGCCAACGCCGCGCGACGCGCAGAGGCGCCGGCCAGCGCCGCGACGCGCTCGTGCCGCAAGCGCGCCGGCACGCGCTCGGCGCAATGCATGCAAGCAGCGCGACCGGCCTGCGCACGCGGCGCGTCTGCTAGCATCGGCGGATGAATCCCGCCCCCAATCTCGTGCTGGTCGGCCCGATGGGAGCCGGCAAGAGCGTCATCGGCCGCCGCCTGGCCGAGCGCTTCAGCCTTGCCTTCGTCGATAGCGACCAGGCCATCGTCGAACGCACCGGCGCGAGCATCGCCTCGCTGTTCGAGCATGCCGGCGAAGCCGGTTTCCGCGAGCACGAGCGCACCGTGTTGGAAAGCGTGCTCAGCACCCCCGGCCACCTCATTTCCACCGGCGGCGGCGCCGTGCTCGACGCCGACAGCCGCCGCGAGATGCGCGAGCACGGTTTCGTGGTCTACCTGCGGGTCAGCGTGGCCTCGCAGCTGCAGCGCCTGCAACGCGACCGCAGCCGCCCGCTGCTGCAGCGCGGCGACCGCGAACGGGTGCTGCACGACCTGCACGCGGTGCGCGAGCCGCTGTACCGCGAAGTCGCCGACCTGATCCTGGACACCGACCACCTCAATCCCGCCGAAGCCACCGCGCAGCTGGTCGTGCGCCTGGCCGCGTCGTGGAAACTTCCGGACCCCATTGCATGACTGTCTCCCAACGCAGCGTCGCGGTCGAAGGCGACCCGGCCTACACCATCCGCATCGGCCCCGGCCTGCTCGACGACGGCGCGCTTCTGGCCGAGCACGTGCGCGGCCGCCATGTGCTGCTGCTCAGCGACAGCAACGTCGCCCCGCTGTACGCGGCGCAGGTCCGCCAGGCCTTGCTGGCCGCGCGCCCGCAGTTGCAGATCGGCGCCTTCACGATCCCCGCCGGCGAGGCCTCCAAGACCCTGGACAATTTCGGCGCGGCGATCGCCGCGCTGGCCGAGCTCGGCGCGACCCGCGACGCCTGCGTGCTGGCGCTGGGCGGCGGCGTGGTCGGCGACCTGGCCGGCTTCGCCGCCGCGTGCTGGATGCGCGGGGTCGACTGCGTGCAGCTGCCGACCACGCTGCTGGCGATGGTCGATTCGTCGGTCGGCGGCAAGACCGCGGTGGACATCGCCCAGGGCAAGAACCTGGTCGGCGCGTTCCATCCGCCGCGCGCGGTGCTGGCCGACACCGCCACCCTGCGCAGCCTGCCGCCGCGCGAACTGCGCGCCGGCCTGGCCGAGGTGATCAAGTACGGCGCGATCCGCGACCCGCTGTTCTTCGAATGGCTGCATGCCGAACGCCACGCGCTGCTGGGCGCCGAGCCGGCCGCGCTGGCGCAGGCGATCGCGCGCAGTTGCGAGCACAAGGCCGAGATCGTGGCCCGCGACCCGCTGGAGAAGGGCGAGCGCGCCCTGCTCAACCTCGGCCACACCTTCGGCCATGCGATCGAGACCGAACAGGGCTACGGCGCGCCCGGCAACGCCAACCTCAACCACGGCGAAGCGGTGGCGGTGGGCATGGTGCTGGCGGCCGAACTGTCGGCGCAGCTGGGCATGGCCACGGCGCAGGACACCGAACGGCTGCGCGCGCTGCTGGCCGACTACGGCCTGCCCACCGCGCTGCCGGCCGGACTGGCGCCGCAGGCGCTGCTGGCGCGGATGCGGCTGGACAAGAAGAACATCGCCGGGCGCCTGCGGCTGGTGCTGTGGCGCGGCATCGGCCGGGCCGAGGTGGTGCCTGACGTGGACGAGGCGGCGGTGCTGGCGGTGCTGGACGCCGCCGTGCGCGCCGCGGCGTAGCGCACCCCGTCGCGCCGCGGCATCCATCCGCCCTCGGCCGCCGGCGCGCCGCAAGTCCCTGTGGGAGCGATGTCAGTCGCGACGAGCGACGTGGTGGGTGTCAGTCTCACCACGTCGGACCTCCCACAGTGCCCCCAGCTGGAACCAGCATGCGCGCGTGCCCTGCACCGCGCCCGGGGCGCAGGCCTGCGCCAAGACGCGCGCGCCCCGGACGTCGCGCGTCGTCCATGGTTCAGCGCGCCGGCAAATGCGCGCATCGCGCCAGCCGCCCGCCGACCGCGGCCCGGACGCCCTGCCGGCTTCCCCACCCGTCCCATAACGCGCGGCCGGCGCCGACGCCGCGGCGACCCGCGATGGGTACAATCGGCCCATGCGCGTCTTCCTACAGCAACGCCCCGGCGGCAACGAGCCGCCCCGCTACATCCAGCTGACCCTGCAACCGGACCTGTTCGGCAGCTGGGAGCTGTTGCGCGAGAGCGGCCAGATCGGCGGCCGCGCGCAGCTCAAGCGCGAGCAATACCTGCTGCAGGACGAGGCCCACGCCGCCTTCGAGAAAGCCCGCGATGCGCAAATCAAGCGCGGCTTCCAGGTCATGTTCACTCGCGGCGCCGACGCCCCGCGCTAAGGAAACCCCCATGCTCAAGAACGACCGTCTGCTGCGCGCCCTGCGCCGCGAGCCCGTGGACCAGACCCCCGTGTGGCTGATGCGCCAGGCCGGGCGCTACCTGCCCGAGTACCGCGCCACCCGTGCCCGCGCCGGCAGCTTCCTGGCGATGGCCAAGACCCCGGAACTGGCCTGCGAAGTGACCCTGCAGCCGCTGGCGCGGTTCCCGCTGGACGCGGCGATCCTGTTCTCCGACATCCTCACCATCCCCGATGCGATGGGCCTGGAGCTGTATTTCGTCGAGGGCGAAGGCCCGAAGTTCAAGCACCCGGTGCGCGACGCGGCGGCGATCGCCCGGCTCGGCGTGCCGGACATGGAGACCGAACTGCGCTACGTGATGGACGCGGTGCGGGTGATCCGCCGCGAGCTGGACGGCAGCGTGCCGCTGATCGGCTTCTCCGGCAGCCCGTGGACGCTGGCCTGCTACATGGTCGAGGGCGGCGGCAGCGACAACTACGCGCGGATCAAGGCGCTGGCCTTGAACGAACCGGCGGCGCTGCACCAGTTGCTGTCGGTCAACACCGACGCGGTGATCGCCTACCTGGCGGCGCAGCGCGCGGCCGGCGCGCAGGCGCTGCAGGTATTCGACACCTGGGGCGGCGTGCTCAGCCCGGCGATGTACCGCGAGTTCTCGCTGCCCTACCTGCAGCGCATCGCCCGCGAACTGCCGCGCGGCGACGGCGCCGAGCGCACCCCGCTGATCCTGTTCGGCAAGGGCAACGCGCCGTATCTGGAAGAGCTGGCCGCGTCCGGCGCCGAAGGCCTGGGCGTGGACTGGACCATCGACCTGGCCGATGCCGCGCGCCGCACCGGCGGCCGCGTCGCGTTGCAGGGCAACCTGGATCCGGCGATGCTGTACGGCTCGCCGGCGGCGATCGAACGCGAGGTGCAGCGCGTGCTGCGCAGCTATGCCGACGGCAACGGCTCGGCGGAAGGCCATGTGTTCAACCTCGGCCACGGGCTGTCGCCGGACATGCAGCCCGAGCACGTCGGCGCGCTGGTCGCCGCGGTGCAGCGGCACAGCCGCCGCGGGCAGGCATAGCGCCGCGCGCCGAGCCGTCGCATCCGCTGGGCGCCTTGCGTCCCTCGGATGCGGGGAGTGGCGCAACACGCACTTCCAACATCTTGCAGTCGGGACTGAAGTCCCTCCCACAGAACCCAGCCGGCCCGCCGCAAGCTCCCTGTAGGAGCGGCTTCAGCCGCGACGAACGAAGTGGCGAACCCGACGACTGCGAGCATCGGTCGGGGCTGAAGCCCCTCCTACAGTGCACCCAGCCAACTTGCCGCAAGCTCACTGTAGGAGCGACTTCAGCCGCGACGAACGAAGTGGTGGACCCGACAGCTGCGGACACAGGTCGGGGCTGAAGCCCCTCCTACAGTGCACCAGCCAACTCGCCACAAATCCCTGTAGGAGCGGCTTCAGCCGCGACGAACGAAGTAGCGGACCCGACAGCTGCGGACACAGGTCGGGGCTGAAGCACCTCCTACAGTGCGCCAGCCAACTCGCCGCAAATCCCTGTAGGAGCGGCTTCAGCCGCGACGAGCGAAGTGGCGGACCCGACAGCTGCGGACACAGGTCGGGGCTGAAGCCCCCTACAGTGGACCAGCCAACTCGCCGCAAATCCCTGTGGGAGCGACTTCAGTCGCGACGAAAGCAGCGGTTAACCCAACGGCTGCGGACAGCTTCGGCACCGAAGCCCCGCACAGAACCGAAGACGACACGCCGCGCGACGCGCCTCGCTCCGCCGTCGCAGCAGGGCTGCCGTGCTCGCCATGCGCCACAACCGCCCGCTGCTGCACGACGCCGCGACGCGATCTGCGCGATCCTATGCATCCCTCGCGTTGCCGTGCGTGCCGATGTCCGCGCCCTCCCCCGATCCGATCTCCGTTCCGAACTACCGCAGTTTCCGGCCGCTGCTGTGGCTGGTGTCGCTGGCAATCTTCATGCAGATGCTGGACGCGACCATCGTCAACACCGCGCTGCCGGCGATGGCGCGCAGCCTGGGCGAGAGCCCGCTGCAGATGCAGTCGGTGGTGTTCAGCTATGCGCTGGCGGTGGCGATGTTCATCCCCGCCTCGGGCTGGATCGCCGACCGCTACGGCACGCGCCGCACCTTCCTGGCCGCGATCGTGCTGTTCACCCTCGGCTCGCTGCTGTGCGCGGCGGCGCCGCGCCTGCCCTACCTGGTCGCCGCGCGCGTGCTGCAAGGCATCGGCGGGGCGATGCTGCTGCCGGTCGGGCGCCTGGCGGTGATGCGCTCGGTGTCGCGCGAGCAGTTCCTGAGCGCGATGAGCTTCATCGCGATCCCGGCGCTGATCGGGCCGCTGGTCGGGCCGACCCTCGGCGGCTGGCTGGTGCAGGTGGCGTCGTGGCATTGGGTGTTCCTGATCAACCTGCCGATCGGCGCGATCGGCTTCGCCGCGGCGCTGAAGGTGATGCCCGATTTCCACGGCGAGCAGCGCACCCGCTTCGACCTGATCGGCTACGCGATGCTGGCCTTCGGCATGATCGCGCTGTCGCTGGCGCTGGACGGGATTTCCGAACTGGGCCTGCGCCATGCGTTCGTGATGTTGCTGGCCATCGCCGGCCTGGCCGCGCTGATCGGCTACTGGCTGCATGCGGCCAACGCGCCGGCGGCGCTGTTCCCGCTGCACCTGTTCAAGGTGGTCAGCTTCCGCATCGGCATCCTCGGCAATCTGTTCGCGCGCGTGGGCAGCGGCAGCATGCCGTTCCTGATCCCGCTGCTGCTGCAGGTCGGCCTGGGCATGAGTCCGATGCGCGCGGGGCTAATGATGATCCCGGTGGCGCTGGCCGGCATGGCCGCCAAGCGCGCAGCGGTGAAACTGGTGGAGAACTACGGCTATCGCCGGGTGCTGATGAGCAACACGGTGCTGGTCGGCGTCGCGATGGCCAGCTTCATGCTGTTCGACGCCGGCCAGCCGCTGGGCTGGCGGCTGCTGCAGCTGGCGCTGTTCGGCGCGGTCAATTCGTTGCAGTTCACGGTCATGAACACGGTCACGCTGCGCGACCTGGACCGCGACCAGGCCAGCGCCGGCAACAGCCTGCTGTCGATGGTGATGATGCTGGCCACCGGCTTCGGCGCCGCCGCCGCGGGCAGCCTGCTGGCGGCCTTCAACGACCACCTCGGCGACAGCCACGGCGCCACCGCCGCACTGCACGCGACCTTCGTCTGCGTCGGCGCGATCACCCTGACCTCGACCCTGATCTTCTGGCAGTTGCCCGATACGCGGCCGCATCCGGACAAGGTGGAGGAAGTGGCTGAGTAGCTGAGTGGCCGGGATTGGGGATTCGGGATTGGGGATTCGCAAAAGCGAATTGCCACCACTGCCGCTCTTGCGAATCCCCAATCCCGAATCCCTAATCCCGGCCTCCGAGCACTGCCTCGATCGCCTCGGCCAGCATGTCTCCCGTCACCGGCTTGCGCAGGAAGCCGTCGAAGCCGGCCGCGCGGGCCTGCGGTTCGGCGTCGGCGTCGGCGCGGGCGGTGACTGCGATCAGCGGCATCTCGTAACCGAACACGCGCAGTTGCCGCGCCAGCGCCAGGCCGTCCAGGCCGGGCAGGTCCAGGTCCAGCAAGGCCACGTCGAAGCGGTTGCCGGCCGCTTCGGTCAGCGCTGCCAGGGCATGCGCGGCATGGGTGATGTGGTGCCCGCGCGCGCTGAGCAGGCCGCTGACGACTTCGGCGACGGTAGGGTCGTCCTCGACCAGCAGGATGCGCAGCGGCTGCGTCGCCGCCAGGGCCTCGCGCTCGCCGCGCGTCGCGGGATGCAGCGCGTCCGGGGTCCACGGCAACGGCAGATCGACGATGAAACGGGTGCCGACGCCGAGCTTGCTGTGCAGCTCCACGCGGCCGCCCATCGCCACCGCCAGTTCCTGGCAGATCGCCAGGCCCAGGCCGCTGCCGCCGTAGCGGGCGGCGGTGCGCGGGCCGTCGGCCTGCTCGAAGCGCTGGAACAGCCGCGCCTGCTGCTCGGCGTTGATGCCAGGACCGGTGTCGGCGACCTCGAAACGCACGCCGTGGCGCTCGTGCAGCGGCGCCACGCGCAGGGTCACGCCGCCGTGGTCGGTGAACTTGATCGCGTTGTTGAGCAGGTTCAGCAGGATCTGCCGCACCCGGGTCGCATCGCCGCTGGCGGTCACCGCCGCGGGCATCGCGTTGTCCAGGGCGAAGGCCAGGCCGCGGCTGTGCGCCATCGGCGCCATCATCGCCTCCAGTTCGGCGATCAGCTGGATCAGGTCGAACGGCTGCTGGTCCAGCTCCAGGCGGCCGGCCTCGATCCGCGCCAGGTCCAGCGCATCGTTGACCAGGCGCAGCAGGTGCGCGCCGGCACGGCGGATCGAGTCGGTATAGCCGCGCTGTTTGGGATCCAGCGGCGTGGCCAGCAACAGTTCGCTCATGCCGAGCACGCCGGTCATCGGCGTGCGCACCTCGTGGCCGAGCGTGGCCAGGAAGCGGGTCTTGGCCAGCGAGGCCTGCTCGGCCAGCTCCTGCTTGTGCAGGGCCAGTTGCCACGCGTTGCGCCGGCGCAAACGACGCCGGTACAGGTAGGACGCCAGCCACAGCGCCAACAGCGCCAGCAAGGCCAGCCCGGCCATGCCCCAGGGGCTGCGCCACCACGGCGGCAGCACGCGGAAGCGCAGCGTGGTGACCTTCGACCACACCTTGTCGGCGGTGCGCGCCTGCATTTCCAGGGTGTAGTGGCCCGACGGCAGGCGCGAGAACAGGCGCTCGCCGCTGGCGCCGACGTCGACCCAGTCCGGGTCGTAGCCGCTGAGCCGGAACCGGTAGGTGTTGGCGTCGGTGTCGGAGAACGACAGCAGGCGCGCGACCACATGCAGGTCGCGGTCGCCTTCCTGCAGCGCGATGCTGCCGGCATGCAGCAGATCCAGCGCGCGCTCGCCGCGGCGCACGCCGATGCGTTCGATCACCAGCGGCGGCTGCCGCCGCGACGGCACCACCTGCGCCGGCTCGAACAGCACCACTCCGTCGGGGGTGCCGCCGAGGATCTGCCCGCTGCGCGCCTGGATCAGGGTCTGGGCGCGGAATTCCTGGTTGGGCAGGCCGTCGTGCACGCTGTAGGAGCGGATCGCCTTGCTCGCCGGGTCGACCCGGATCAGGCCGCGCACGCTGCTCAGCCAGGCCACGCCGCTGGCATCGACCACGATGCCGTTCGGCGCCAGCGACGGGAACTCCTGCTCGGCGTCGATGCGGTCGAGCAGGCTCAGCCGCTCGCCGTCCCATAGATAGCGTTCCAGGCGCCCGAGGCTGGCCAGCCACACCACGTTGCCGTCGGTGAGGGTGAAGGCGCTCAGCGGCCGCGTTGGCGCACCCGGCACCGGCGCGAAGCGCTCGCTGGTCGCATCCCAGGCCAGCACGCCGTGCTGGCCGAGCACCCAGGGCTGGCCCAGCGGGCCGGGCCGGGCATCGTCCACGGTCAGCTCCGCCGGCAGCCCGTCGGCGCCTGGGGCGATGTTGCGCAACACGTGTCCGTCCAGATCGCGGACCTGCGCACCGCCGACCTCGCCGAACAGCCACAGGCGGCCGTCGCCGCTGAGCATCGCCCGATCGACGTCACCGGGCATCGGCGCATCGGCACCGTCCTGCTTGCCCCAGCGCCGCACCTCGCCGCTGACCGGGTCGTAGCGCAGCACTCCGGCCAACGCCGACGCCCATACCCGACCCTGGCCGTCCTCGACCAGCGTGCGCGACCAATCGCGCCCGAACAGCGCCATGATGTGGTGGCGCACCGTACCGGTGGCCGGATCCAGCTTGTCCAGCACGCCGCGCGTCCCTGCCAGCCACACCCCGCCATCGCGCGAGGCGGCGGTCGCGATGACGTAGGGATTGCCCATCGAGTCCGGATCGTCCACCCGGTACGACAGCACCGAGAACTGCCGCCAATTGGCCGGCAGGTACCACAGGCCGGCGTTGAAGCTGGCGAACCACAGATCGCCCTCGCGGTCTTCGAACGCCAGCGACCAATTGGGCTTGACCAAGCCGTGCGCGGAGTTGCTGTACAGCGGCACGTTGTGGATCTGCCCGGCTTCGCTCTCGCGGCCCAGGCCGTCCAGGGTGTCGAACCAGCGATTGCCGTGGCGGTCGTGGACCAGCATCCCCAGCACGCTCTCGCTCGGCATGTTGCTCCAGTACGGCGCCACCACGCTGCCGTCGGCGCGCAGCAGGCGCGCACCGCCCTGGCTGGCCACCCACAGCGTGCCGTCGCGCTCGGGGGTCAGGCCCAGCACCTCGGGCCGCGGCAGCGCCGAGGCCGGCAGCCGTTCGAAGTCGTGCCCGGTCCAGCGCGCCACGCCGCCGCGCGTCCCCACCCACAGCGTGCCGTCGGGCGTGGTCGCCAGAGAGATCACCGCTGGCGACGGCAGGCTGCGCTCGTCGCCCGGCATCGGCATGTAGCGATTCAGCGTGCCGTCCGTCCGCAGCCGGTCCAGGCCGCCGTTGGCGGTACCGAACCAGATGCTGCCGTCGGGCGTGGAGGCGATCGCCCAGACCGTGCCGCCGCCGATCTGCGGATAGTTGCTGCGGTCGTAGTAGCGGAACGTGCGCCGGTCCGCCGAGAGCATGCCCATGCCGGCGTTCTGGGTGCCGAACCAGACCCGGTTCTGCGCATCGACGTGCACGGTCCAGATCTTGTTGTCGCGCAGCCCGTCCTCGACCCGCCAGATGCGGTAGCCGCGCCCGTCGAACCGGGCCAGGCCGTCGCTGCTGGCCAGCCACAAATAGCCGAGTTGGTCTTCGGCGAAGCCGTTGATGCTGTTGGACGGCAAACCGTCGGCCACGGTCAGCTGGCGCGGCTGCGGCGTCGGCGGCACCGCCGCGGCGACCGCCATCGACCACAGCAGCAGTAGCCATCCCAAGATCCGTCTCGACCGCATCCTCGTCCCCTTGTGCATGGGCGCCGTGTCCCCCGATGCCCGCTGCCATCGTCGGCGATAAGCGCCGCCGCTGGCAACAGACGGACGCTGGGCGCGGGACCCGGGACTCGAAGCGTCACAGGCCCTGGCTTGCGACCCCGCTGCGCAATCGAGCGAGACCTTACGCTTTCCGGGTCCCGGGTCCCGCGTCCCGGGTCCCGGCCTCAACCTCCATCACTTCCCCGATCGCCTCGGCCAACATGTCGCCGGTGACTGGCTTACGCACGAAAGAGGCGAAACCGGCCGCCTTGGCTGCGGCCTCGGCCTCGCCGTCGGAACGCGCGGTCACCGCGATCAGCGGGAAGTCGTAGCCGAGCGCGCGCAGTTGCCGCGCCAGCGCCAGGCCGTCGAGCGCCGGCAGGTCCAGGTCCAGCAGGCCCAGGTCGAACGTGCCCTGTGTCACTTCGGTCAACGCTTCCAGGCCATGCGCGGCGCAGGCCACATGATGGCCGCGGCTGCGCAGCAGTTCGGCCATCACCTGGGCCACGGTCGGTTCGTCCTCGACCAGCAGGATCCGCAGCGGCGCCTGTGCCCGCGCCGGCAGCGGCACCACCGTCGCCGTTTCGGCAGGCCGCGCCTGCCAGCGCAGCGGCAGCGTCACCCGGAAGCGCGCGCCGTGCCCGAGCCGGCTGTCGACCTGGATGCGCCCGCCCATCGCCATCGCCAGTTCCTGGCTGATCGCCAGGCCCAGCCCGCTGCCGCCGTAGCGGGCGGCGGTGCGCGGGCCTTCGCCCTGCTCGAAACGCTGGAACAGCCGCGCCTGCTGCTCGGCGCTGATGCCCGGGCCGGTGTCGGCGACCTCCACGCACAGCCCGTGCCCGCTGTGCAGCGGCGACACGTGCAAGGTCACCGAGCCGCTGGCGGTGAACTTGATCGCATTGCCGATCAGATTGAGCAGGATCTGCCGCACCCGCACCGCATCGCCGTTGACGGTCACCGCGCCCGGCAAGGTGTCGTGGCATTCGAAGCGCAAGCCGCGCGCCTGCGCCAGCGGCGCCATCAGGTTGACCACGTCGGCGATCAGCGCCTGCAACGCGAACGGTTGCAGGTCGAGCTGCAGCCGCCCGGCCTCGATCCGCGCCAGGTCCAGCGCATCGTTGACCAGGTGCAGCAGGTGCGTACCGGCGCGGCGGATCGATTCGGTATAGCCGCGCTGCCTGGGATCCAGCGGCGTGGCCAGCAGCAGTTCGCTCATGCCGAGCACGCCGGTCATCGGCGTGCGCACCTCGTGTCCGAGCGTGGCCAGGAAACGGGTCTTGGCCAGCGACGCCTGCTCGGCCACTTCCTGCTTGTGCAGCGCCAGCTGCCAGGCATGCTGGCGGCGCAGGCGGCGGCGGTAGGCGCGCAGCGAGGCCAGCAACAGCAGCGCGGCGGCAGCGAGCAGCCCGGCAATGCCCCAGACGCTGCGCCACCACGGCGGGTATACCCGGAACGGCAGCCGCAGCGTCGGCGACCAGGCGCCGTTGCGGGTGCGCGCCTGCACCTCGAGCACGTGCGCGCCGGCCGGCAACTGCGGCAGCGTGCGCTCGCCGGTGGCGCCGACCGCGACCCAGTCGCGGTCGTAGCCGGCCAGGCGGAAGCGGTAGACGATGCCCTCCGGATCGACGAACGACAGCAGCCGCGCCACCACGCGCAGATCGCGATCGTCCGGCTGCAGGGCGAAGCGGCCGCTCACCGGCAGCGCCAGCAGCCGCTCGCCGCGGCGCACCTGCACGCTCTCCACGCTCAGCGTCAGCGGCACCGGCGGCGGGTCCGGCAGCCGCGTATCCAGCAGCGCCACGCTGCCATCGGCGGCGGCCGCCACCAGCACCCCGTCGGCCGCCATCAACAGCCCGCGCTTGACCACTTCCTGGCTGCTCAATCCGTTGCGGGTGCCGAACGCGCGCACCGCGGGCATGTGCCGCGGATCGATCCGGAACAGGCCGCGGCGCGTGCCCAGCCAGGCGCGTCCCTGCTGATCGACGACCAGGCCCTGCGACTCGGTCGCCGGCACGCCCTCGGCCGCCGCATAGCGGTGCGCCTGCTGCCAGTGCCCGCCCTCGCGGCGCCACAGCTCGAGTCCGGACAGGCGATGCAGCCACAGGGTCTGCGCATCGGCGAAGGCGAACGACTGCACCCGCTCGCCGGCGAACTCCGGCGGGGCGCGGAACTGGCCGGCGGCGGTGTCCCAATAGTGCAGGCGCTCGGCGGCCAGCCACGGCGTGCCGTCCGGCGCCAGGTCGAACGCGGCGATATCGGCGGCAGCGGCCAGGCCGCGTTGCGGGCCGTGGATGTTGTCCAGCACGTGGCCGTCGGCGAGCGCGCGCACCTGCACGCCGAACCCGGGCGCGGCCACCCACAAGGTGCCGTCGGCGCGCTGGCGCAACCAGCTGTTGACGCCGATGTCGGGGGTCGCGTCGGCCGCCGACGCACGCCCCCACCCCTTCAGCGCGCCGCCGTGGGCAGGACCGCGCAGCAGCTGGGCGCTGCTGCCCAGCCACAGGTCGCCGGCCGTATCTTCCAGCACCGACAGCACGCGCACGCCGGGCAGGCTGGGCGTCCAGCGCGGCTTGCTCAGCTCGCCGCTGGACGGTTGCAGCCGGTACACATTGCCGCCGGTCCCGGCCAGCCATACCCCGCCGTCGCGGGCCGGCGCCAGGCTGGCATACAGGTCCGGCGCCAGGCCGTGCGCCGGCCCCAGCACCGCCAGCCGCCGCCAGCCCGGGCGCAGATAGCCCAGGCCGCGGGTCGGCAACGACACCCAGAGTCCGCCCTCCTTGTCGCGCAGCATGCTCACCACCACGTTGGCGCCGGCCACCGCCGCCTCGCCCTCGGCGATGCGGCGCAACGCGCCGTCGACCGGCTTGTGCCACAGCCCCTGGCCGTTGCCGAGCCAATAGCCGCCGTTGCCGTCCTCGGCCATGCACAGCACCCCGCGCTGCAACGCGCCGGTCCAGTCGGCGCGCTGCCAGCGGCCATCGTGGCCGAGCCGGTACAGCTCGCCGTTGGTGCTGACCCACAGGCCATCGGACAGGGCGATCACCGCCGCGACCTTCTGCGGCGCATCCGTGGGACCGGGCAGGCGGTAGGCGCTGGCGCGCGTGCCGTCGTAGCGCACCATGCCCTTGAAGGTGCCGATCCACAGCACCCCGGCCGCGTCGAAGCCCAGGCCGACGATCGCGCCGTCGAGCATCGCGTCGACCTCGCCGTCGCCGGCCTGGATGCGCTGCACGCGTCCGTCCGCGGGCACCCGGTACAGGCCGCCGGCATAGGTGCCGAACACCACCTCGTCGCCGCGGCTGGCGATCGCGAACACCTCGTCGCTGCGCATCGCCGGTTGCGTGGCCATGTTGAAGTGGCGGAACCCGCGGCGCGCGGCATCGAGCATGCTCAGGCCGCCGCCTTCGCAGGCGACCCAGACCCGGTTGCGCGCATCGATGTGCAGTTCCTGCACGTAGTTGCAGCGCAGGGACTGCGGATCGTCCGGGTCGTGGCGCCAGATGCGGAACTCGCGCCCGTCGTAGCGGGCCAGGCCGTCGCCGCTGGCGATCCACAGGTAGCCGTCGCGGTCCAGCGCCAGCCGCGAGATCTCGCTGGACGGCAGCCCGTGCTCGGCGCCCAGCACGCGGAACCGCGGCAGCTCCGGCACCGACGCCAGCGCACCGGCGCAGCAACCGGCCAGCACCAGCAGCAGCCAGGCGAGCGTCCAGCCGCGGCGCAGGCGTCGAGGACATGGGATTTGCATCGACATCGGCTCCAGCGGCAGTGAACGATCGGCGGCGGATGAACACCGGCGCACTGCCGGGGCCGGCCGCAGACAGCGCGACCGCTCCGTGCCGCCTTGATGCGGCAGCGTTCTTATACCGCGGGGGGCCGCAAAATCCCACCCGCCGCGCAACGCAACGAACCATTGCGCCACGCGCTGGCGCAAGCGCCGCGGACTGCGCCTAGAATCCCGCCTACCCCTCCTGCCTGGCCCACCCATGCTCCAGCGCTGCCTGATCGCCCTGCTGCTGACCTTGCCGACCGCCGCGCTGGCCGCCCCGGCGCAGTACGCGCTGGATCCGGTGCACACCCGCGTGCTGTTCGCGATCGAGCACGCCGGCTTCTCCAAGGCGCTGGGCACCGTGTCCGGCAGCACCGGCACGCTGTCGTTCGACCCCGACGACTGGCGCAGCGCGCGGCTGGACGCGCGGGTGCCGCTGCAGCGCCTGGACCTGGGCGACGACAAATGGAACCGCGCCGCGCTGGCGCACAACCTGGTCGATGGCGAACATTTCCCCGAGGCGCGCTTCGTCTCCACCCGGATCGAGCCGGTCGACGCCACCCACGCCAAGGTGTTCGGCACGCTGACCCTGCACGGGGTCAGCCGCGAGATCGCGCTGGACGTGACCCTGAACGCGCTGAAGCGGCATCCGCTGCCGCCGTTCCGCCGCACCGTGGGCTTTTCCGCCACCACCACGTTGCAGCGCGCCGACTTCGGCATCGCCGCCTGGCCGTCGGTGATCGGCGCCACGGTCGAGTTGCGCATCGAGGCCGAGGCCACCCGCGACGGCCGCGCCGACCCCGACCCGCCGCCGGCGGACGCACCCGCCGACACCCCCACTCCCTCGCCCAGCGCCAGCCAGGAATCCACGCCATGACCGCCAAGAACACCGCCGAGCGTTGGGGTGGCGTCAGCCAGACCCTGCATTGGCTGATCGCCGCCTTGATCCTGTTGCTGGGCGTGGTCGGCCTGACCATGGGCGAGCTGCCGAAGACGCCCAAGTACTTCTGGGTCTACACCGCGCACAAGTCGCTCGGCCTGACCGTGCTGGCGCTGGTGATCGCGCGCCTGGGCTGGCGTCTGTACGCCGGCGCGCCCAAGCCGGTGCCGGGCACGCCAAGCTGGCAGGAACGCATCGCCAGCGCCACCCACGCGCTGCTGTACGTGCTGATCTTCGCCATGCCGCTGTCCGGCTGGCTGTACGACTCCAGCAGCGGCCTGCGCCCGTTCCGCTGGTTCGGCCTGGTCGCCGTGCCCAAGCTCAGCGCGCCCGACACGCACCTGCGCGACCTGTCGCATGCGGTGCACGAATGGGGCTTCTGGATCCTGATCGCGGTGGTGCTGGCGCATGCCGGCGCCGCCTTCTACCACCACCTGTTCCAACGCGATGCCACCCTGGCGCGGATGTTGCCGCGCGGCTGGCTGACCCCCAAGTCCTGAGGAGTTCCATCATGTCGTCCCGTTTCGCCTCCCCCGCCGCCGTTGCCGCCAGCCTGGTGGCGATGCTCGCCGCCGCCCCCGCGTTCGCCGCCGATTACGTGCAGGCGCCGGGCTCGAGCCTGGTGTTCGCCAGCAAGTACGACGGCGAAGTGTTCACCGGCCAGTTCCCCGGCTTCGATACCAAGCTCAGCTTCGACCCGGCCAACCTGGCCAACGCCAGGCTCGACGTGGCGATCCCGCTGGCCGGCGCCAAGAGCGGCAATGGCGACCGCGACTCCACCTTGCAGGGGCCGGACTTCTTCAACGTGGCCAAGTTCGCCACCGCCCACTACCGCGCCGACAAGTTCCGTTCGCTGGGCAACAACCAGTACGCCGCCGACGGCACCCTGGAACTGCGCGGCGTGTCCAAGCCGGTGACCCTGACCTTCACCTGGACCCCCGGCGCGCAGCCGGTGCTGGCCGGCAAGGCCACCGTCAAGCGCCTGGACTTCGGCGTCGGCGGCGGCGATTGGGCCGACACCAAGACCATCCCCAACGAAACCGCGATCAGCACCAAGGTGGTGTTCAAGGCGAAGTGATTCGCCACAGGCCGCAGCGGCATGCGGCCACTGGGCGGCGGATTCCCTCGTCGGGTCCGCCGCTTTTTTTGTGCCTGGAGGGGTGCAGCAAGGGCATGGCCTGCCGTCTTGGCCAGCGATGCCCGGCTCGCTGGCAGGCCACGCGCTGAGCGCTCGCGTGCCGAGGCCGGCCAACGGCGCGCTTCGCCACGCATGCCACACTTGCGGCATGGAAAAGGACATCTTCAGGACCGCGCGCCTGATCGGCCGCCACTTGCGCCCATCCGACGTCGATGCCTTGTTCGCGGTCTACGGCGATGCCGAGGCCATGCGCTGGGTCGGCGACGGCGAGCCGCTGGATCGCGCGCAGTGCAGGGAATGGGTCGCCGTCTCCGAACGCAACTACCGCACGCGCGGCTACGGCATGTCTGCGTTGGTGGACCGCGCCGATGGCCAGACCATCGGTTTCTGCGGGCTGGTCCACCCGGCCGGCCAGGCCGAGGCCGAACTGAAATACGCGTTCCGGCGCGAACACTGGGGACGCGGACTGGCCACCGAAGCGGCGCAGGCGATGCTGGCGTATGCGCGGGAGGAACTGGGCCTGCAGCACGCGATCGCCACCGCGTATCCGCAGAACCTGGCCTCGCTGCGCGTGCTGCGCAAGGCCGGCATGCATCCGGCGCCGACCCGCACGGACGCCGAAGGCACGGTGATCTGCTGTTTCGCATGGCATGCGGACGCGCCGCCGGCGACCGAGCAACCGCACGGCACTGCGCCCGCGGCCGGCCTGGCGGCGGAATAGGCGCACGGCGCTTGCTGTGGCCACACCGGATCGACCTCGCCGCACGAGCGCGATCGCCGCTTGCAGCGCGCCGCTTCAATAGACGAAACGGTCGCCTGCGAGCGGCGGCGTCGCCGCCGGCTGGCGCAGCGCGTGCGTGCGCTGCTCGAAGGCGAAGCCGTAGCCCAACAGCCGCCGCTCGCTGAACTCCGGCCCCAGGAACGACACCCCCACCGGCAGGCCGTCCGCGGTGAAACCCGCCGGTACCGTCAGCTCGGGCCAGCCCGCCACACTCGCCAGACCCGGACCGAAGTTGCCGAACAGACCACGCGCATTGCGCTGCGCGGGTTCTCCGATCCGGTTGATGCGCATGGTCTGGGTCGGATAGACGATCGCATCGAGACGGTTCCGGGCCAGCACCGCCTGCATCGACGCCTTGAGGAACTGGCGGCCCTGTTCGCGGGCCGCGAGATAGACCGCATCGGTCGGCGGCGGCGCGGCGGCCTCCTCGCGGTATCCGTCGCGGCGCCCCGGATTGGGGAAGGCGCCGGCCGGCGTGGCCGCGTTGAGCGCTTCGCTCAGCGCCAGGATGTCGGCGTGGCGCTGCGGATACCGCGGCGGAAAAGCCGCCGGCAGATACGCATCGAGACTGGGGGCGGCTTCGGTGCGCACGAGGATCGCCTGCAGCTCGCCGCTCAGGCGCAGCAACCACGGCGGCAGTTCGATCTCCACCACCGACGCGCCGCTCGCCCGCAGCGCGTCGAGGGCCGCCTCCATCGCCGCGTCCACCTGCGGATCGTCCCCGGAAAAGTCGCGCCGCGGGAACCCGATGCGCGCCCCGCGCAGCGCATCGGCGCGCAGCCCGAGCATGGAATCGGCGGGAGCGCGGCCGTCCGCGTCGCGCGCCGCCGCTGGCCGCCGGTCCGCATCTTCCAGCACGCTCAGCACCAGCGCCGCATCGGCGACGGAACGTACGATCGGACCGACCGCATCGAGCGTGGGCGCATTCGGCTGGATGCCGGCATAGCCGATCGCGCCGGTGGTCGGACGCAGGCCGACCACGCCGTTGGTTGCCGCGGGCCAGCGCGCCGAGCCGGTGGTGTCGGTGGCGATGCCCACCGGCGCGTAGCCGGCCGCGACGCCCACGGCGGTCCCGCTGGACGAGCCGGCCGGGCTGTAGGCGAGATTGTGCGGATTGCGCGTCTGCCCGCCCAGCGAACTCAGCGCCGGCCCCGACGCCAGCTCGCTCAGGTTGACCTTCGCCAGGATGATGGCGCCCGCCTCGCGCAAGCGCACGACCACCGCGGCGTCCGCATACGGCACCGCGCCGCGGAGGCCGTAGAAGCCGAGCGTGGTGGGGAGATCGCGGGTATCGATGTTGTCCTTCAGCAGCACCGGAATGCCGTGCAGCGGCGAGCGGCGTCCGCTGGCGCGGCGCTCGGCGTCCAGCGCGCGGGCCTGCTCCAGCGCGTGCGGATTGAGACTGATGACCGCATGCAGCTGCGGATCGTAGGCCCGGATCCGGGCCAGCGACAGCGCGACCAGCCGCTCCGAATCCAGGGCGCCGCTGTCGATCGCGCGGTTGATCTCGGCGATGCTCGCGGTCTCCAGATCGAAACGGCGCTGCGCCTGGTCGTGCGCTGCGGCGACGCTCCACAGCAGCGCAAGCACTGCCAGGCCCGCACGATAAGGAACCCTCATGTCGCCGCCTCTGCGTTTGTCGCCATGACTGGGGATGACTTGCATTGTGATGCCGCCGCGCCAGGCGCCGCTACCCGCCAGGCTACTGCGCGGCGGTCAGCCAGCCCGTGACCTCCGCCGGATCGAACGGCCATTGCAGCTCGCGCCCCGCCGCGTCGCGCAGCACCGGCACCCGCTCGCCGTAGCGCGCTTCCAATGCCGGGTCGCCGTCGATGAAGATGCTGTCCAGGTCGCCCACGCGCGCCTGCGCCAGGACCAGCAGGGCCTGGTCGCACAGATGGCAGTCGTCGCGCTGGTACAGGGTCAGGGACATGGCCGCGGCTCCGATGCTGCGTTGCGGGCGTGCGCAATGCGCCAGGGGCATAGAATAGACGGTCTTTGGCCTTCCACCTCTCCGGCACGTATGGCTGTCAGCACCTTCGACCTGTTCAAGATCGGCATCGGGCCGAGCTCCTCGCATACCGTGGGGCCGATGCGCGCGGCCGAGCGCTTCGTGCACCGCTGGCTGCTGGATCCGGGCCGGCTCGGCGAGGTGGTGCGGATCCGCGCCGAGGTGTTCGGTTCGCTGGCGCTGACCGGGCGCGGCCACGGCACCGACAAGGCGGTGCTGCTGGGCCTGGAAGGCCAGCGCCCGAACCTGATCGACCCGGACATCATTCCGAGCACGCTGGAGCGCATCCGCAGCAGCAAGCGCATCAACCTGATGGGCCAGCACAGCATCGCCTTCGACGAGAAGCGCGACCTGGCGCTGAACAAGCGCCAGAAGCTGCCCTACCATACCAACGGCATGCGCTTCACCGCCTACGCCGCCGACGAGGAGGTGATCGCCACGCGCGACTACTACTCGGTCGGCGGCGGCTTCGTGGTCAACCAGGACGACGCCGCCGACGACCGCATCGTCGCCGACGAGACGCCGCTGCCCTACCCGTTCAAGAGCGGCGACGAACTGCTGGCGCAGGCCGCGCGCAGCGGCCTGAGCATCGCCGCGCTGATGTTCGAGAACGAGAAGTGCTGGCGCAGCGAGGACGAGATCCGCGACGGCCTGCGCGAGCTGTGGAACGCGATGCAGGCCTGCGTGGCGCGCGGCATCCGCGAGGAAGGCACGCTGCCCGGCGGCCTGCACGTGTCGCGCCGCGCGCCGGCGCTGTACCGCGAACTGTCGTCCAAGCCGGAAGCGGCGATGCGCGATCCGCTGACCACGCTGGACTGGGTCAACCTGTATGCGCTGGCGGTCAACGAAGAGAACGCCGCCGGCGGGCGCGTGGTCACCGCACCGACCAACGGCGCGGCCGGGATCATTCCGGCGGTGCTGCACTACTTCGACCGGTTCTGCCCGGGCAGCGACGAGCAGCGCATCTTCGATTTCCTGCTGACCGCCGCGGCGATCGGCATCCTGTACAAGGAAAACGCGTCCATCTCCGGCGCCGAAGTCGGCTGCCAGGGCGAAGTCGGCGTGGCCTGCTCGATGGCCGCCGGCGGCCTGGTCGCCGCGCTCGGCGGCAAGCCGGGGCAGATCGAGAACGCCGCCGAGATCGGCATGGAACACAACCTCGGCCTGACCTGCGATCCGATCGGCGGGCTGGTGCAGATCCCGTGCATCGAGCGCAATGCGATGGGCGCGGTGAAGGCGATCAACGCCAGCCGCATGGCCATGCGCGGCGACGGCAAGCACAAGGTGTCGCTGGACAAGGTGATCCGGACCATGCGCGACACCGGCCGCGACATGCAGGACAAGTACAAGGAAACCAGCCGCGGCGGGCTCGCGGTGAACGTGATCGAGTGCTGAGATGATGGCGCCGGCGCGTCCTCCCTGTCCGAGCACATCGCGCCGCCGCGGCGCATGCGCGGACCAGGCCGGGGC
The DNA here is from genome assembly GCF_017163705.1 of Xanthomonas bonasiae. Taxonomy (GTDB): domain Bacteria; phylum Pseudomonadota; class Gammaproteobacteria; order Xanthomonadales; family Xanthomonadaceae; genus Xanthomonas_A; species Xanthomonas_A bonasiae. Next base: position 79,917 of record NZ_JAFIWB010000004.1, on the reverse strand, counting down.
GCGGTCCCGCGCAGCGCGCAGCGCCCGCACGGCGACGCTGCATGGGCGGCGCGCCACCGCGTGCCACGGGTCGGACCTGCCTGGATGACAGGCCTTGCGGCCGTCGCGATCGCCGACGCCGCGCAGGCCTTTGTTGCGCTACGGATAAAGATCGGCGCGCCTGCGCCGATAGCGACATTGACGATCCGCCGAACCGGCACTGGAATGCCCTTGCAGTCCCACCCCGCTTCCTGGTGCACCTGTGCGCTAAAGCTGGCCATGCTCCTGGGAGTGTGGATCTCGCTCGTGCCGACGGCGGCCGCCTTGCAGCCGGACAAGCAGTTCAACCACTACGAACGCCAAGGCTGGGGCCTGGAACAAGGCCTGCCGCAGCTGAGCGTGCAGGCCTTCGCGCAGGACCGGCAGGGCTACCTGTGGATCGGCACGATGGGCGGGCTCGCGCGCTTCGACGGCGTGCGCATGACCACCTTCGGCGAGAAAGCCCCCGCCAACCTGCCCGGCCCGTGGATCAAGGCCTTGCAGGTGGACCCGCGCGGCGACCTGTGGATCGGCACCTATCGCGGCCTGGCGCGCTACCGCGACGGCCGCTTCCGCAATCTGCTGCCGCTGGACCCGCAAGCCCCGCTGCTGAACATCGAAGCGATCGCGGTCGACGCGCAAGGCACGGTGCTGGTCGCCGCGCAGGATGGCGTCTATGCCGTGGTCGGCGACGGCCTGCGCCTGCGTCATCGCATCGCCGATGGCGCCTATGCGCTGCTGCCGCGCGGCGGCGAGCTGTGGGTCGGTACGCGCGGCGCCGTGCTGCGCTTCGCCGAGGGCGACGAGGAGCCGCTGCCGCTGCCGGCCGACGCGCACGCAGCGCCGGTGCGGCAGCTGCTGGACGCGCAGGGACGGCTGTGGGCCGGCAGCCGCGACGGCCTGCTGTTCCGCCGCGACGGCCGCTGGCAGTGGCTGCCCGGCGACCCGGCGGTGACCCGACGCGCAGTGGAAGCGCTGTTCCAGGACAGCGACGGCAACCTGTGGGTGGGCCTGCCCGGCTATCTGCTGCGCGTGCGCGACGGCGGCATCGTCGAGCAATCCCTCCAGCACGGTCAGAATACCGTCGTCAGCGCGGTCTTCGAGGACCGCGAGCGCAACCTTTGGCTGGGCACCCAGCTGAGCGGCGTGACCAGGCTGTGGAACGGCTGGACCCGCCGCTACAGCAGCTACGAAGGGCTGACCGATCCGCTGGTGTGGACGCTGGCGCGCGACCCCGACGGCTCGCTGTGGGTCGGCACCGGCAGCGGCCTGGCGCGGCTGCGCGCCGGCCGCTATCAGCAAGTGCTGAGCCGCGACCAACTGCCCGGCGACGTTCCCTACACCCTGCTCGCCGAACCCGGCCACCTGTGGATCGGCACCCGCCGCGGCGCACTGCTGTACCGCGACGGGCGCGCGGCCGAGCCGCCACTGCTGGCGCCGCTGCACGAACTGCAGGTCAACGGCATCGTCCGCGATCGCGCGCAGCGGCTGTGGTTCGCCACCAGCGACGGCCTGTTCCGCAGCGACGGCGTGCGCCTGCAGCACTATGGCAACAGCGAGGGCCTGCGCGACCCGCGGGTCCGCCTGATCCACGAAACCCGCGCCGGGCGCCTGCTGATCGGCTCCCAGGCCGGCCTGTACGAAGTGCGCGGCGAGCGCCTGCTGGCGCTCGCCGAGGCCGGTTCGGCGCTGGCCGACGCCGACGTCACCGCGATCCACGAACTGCCCGGCGGACAGTGGGTGATCGGCACCCTGTCCGACCAGCTGTGGGTGTTCGACGGCAAGCGCTGGACCATGTTCGACGAACACGACGGGCTGCCCGCCAACGCCGCGTTCTTCATCGCCGACGACGGCCACGGCAGCCTGTGGGTGGCCGGCCTGCGCGGCGTGTACCGGGTGCCGCTGGCGAGCCTGCTCAAGCGCATCGCGGTGCCGGGCACGCCGCTGCAGGCCGAACTGCTGCTCAACGAGCGCGGCCAGCGCCACGGCGGCGTGCAGGGCCTGTGCTGCAACGGCGCCGGCAACGGCAAGGGCTTCATCGACAACGGCACGCTGTGGCTGCCCAGCCGCGACGGCGTGGTGACCATGGACACCGCCGGCATCGTCAAGAATCCGGTCGCGCCGCAGCCGGTGGTGGAACGGATCCGCGCGCAGGGCCGCTGGATGGCGCCGCAGGCGCTGCGCGACACGCCGCTGCCGGCGCAGGCGCGCGACCTGGATTTCGAGTTCACCGCGGCCTCGTTCCAGGCCCCGGAGAACGTGGAACTGCGCTACCGCCTGGTCGGCTACGACACGCAGTGGCGCAGCCTGGACGACATCCGCCAGCGCGTGGCCAGCTATACCAACCTGCCCGGCGGCGACTACGTGTTCGAGGTCAGCGGCAGCAACAACGCCGGCGTCTGGGCGCAGGCGCCGGCGCAGTTGCCGCTGCGGATCCGGCTGCGCTTCCAGGAGACGCTGTACTACAAGCTGCTGCTGGTGCTGGGCGTGCTGGCCCTGGCGCTGCTCGGCATCGGCATCGCGCGCGTGGTCAACCAGCGCCAGCGCGAAACCCTGGAACGGCAGGTGCGCCAGCGCACCGAGGCGCTGCAGGCGGCCAACCAGCGCCTGCAAGAAGCCAGCTTCACCGACGACCTGACCCAGCTGCGCAATCGCCGCTACCTGTCGCTGCACATCCCCAGCGACATCGCGCTGTACCGGCGCATGGCCGCCAACGACCAGGACATGCTGTCCTCGGGCATGCTGTTCGCGCTGATCGACATCGATCATTTCAAGTCGATCAACGACAGCGGCGGCCACCACACCGGCGACGCGGTGCTGCAGCAGATGGCGCAGCTGCTGGTCAAGCTGACCCGCGAAAGCGACTACGTGGTGCGCTGGGGCGGCGAGGAATTCCTGCTGGTGCTGCGCTCGGCGCCGCGCGAGAACCTGACCGTGGCCGCCGAGCGCCTGTGCCGGTCGATCGCCGCGCACTCCTTCGCGCTCGATCATGGCCGCCACAGCCAGGTCACCTGCTCGATCGGCCTGGCCGAATTCCCGTTCGTGCACGATCCCGACAACCGCCTGGGCTGGGAGCAGTTGCTGATCCTCGCCGACCGCGCGCTGTACCAGGCCAAGGCCAAGGGCCGCAACGGCTGGGCCGCGTACCGGCCGGTGCTGGGCACGCAGGCCGAGCAGGTGCTGGCGGCGCTGCAGGAGCCGCCCGAGCGCATGCAGCACCACGCCTGCCTGAGCCTGGTGCACTCGCGCTGCTGAAGCGCGTTGACGCGGCCCGTGCATGGCCCGGGCTAGAGTCGCGGCATCCCCGCACTCGCTCCAGCCCGCATGCGCCGACACACGCTCCTCGCCGCGCTCGCCGCCGCGCTCCTGCTGCCGCCCTGCCACGCCGCCACGCCCGCACCGCGCTACGGCGCGCAGCTGGAAGGCTTCGACTATCCGTACCCCGTCGCGCGCTACGACTTCGCCTCGCAGCGCCAGCCGTTGCAGATGGCCTATCTGGACGTGGCCCCGAGCGGCACGCCGAACGGCCGCACGGTCGTGCTGCTGCACGGCAAGAACTTCTGCGCGGCGACCTGGGAGTCGGCGATCGCCGCGCTGGTCGCCGCGGGCTACCGGGTGATCGCGCCGGACCAGATCGGTTTCTGCAAGTCGAGCAAGCCGCAGGCCTACCAGTTCTCCTTCGCGCAACTGGCGGCCAACACCCATGCGCTGCTGCAACACGCCGGGGTCACCCGGGCGGTGTTCGTCGGCCACTCGATGGGCGGCATGCTCGCCGCGCACTACGCGCTGCAGTATCCGCAGGACGTGAGCCGGCTGCTGCTGGTCAATCCGATCGGGCTGGAGGACTGGAAGGCGGCCGGCGTGCCGTGGCGCAGCGTCGACGACTGGTACGCGAAGGAGCTCAAGACCGATGCCGCTTCGATCAAGCAGTACCAGCAGAGCGTCTACTACGGCGGGCAATGGAAACCGGAGTACGACCGCTGGGTGACGATGCAGGCCGGGCTGTATGCCGGCCCCGGCCACGCGCGCGTGGCCTGGAACCAGGCGCTGACCTCGGACATGGTGTTCAACCAGCCGGTGGTGCAGCAGTTCGCGCAACTGCGCGTACCGACCACGCTGTTCATCGGCCAGCGCGACCGCACCGCGATCGGCAAGGACCTGGCGCCGCCGGCGCTGGCCAGGACCCTGGGCGACTATCCGGCGCTGGGCAAGCGCGCGGCGGCGGCGATTCCCGGCGCGACGCTGGTCGAATTCGCCGACCTGGGCCACTCCCCGCAGGTCGAAGCGCCGCAGCGCTTCAACGCCGCGCTGCTGCAGGCGCTGGCCGCGCCGAGCGCCGCACCGAGCACTGCGCCGTAGCGGCGCAGCGGATGCCGGCGCCTCAGCGCACCGCGATGCGCAGCACGTCGTCGAGCAAGGCCGCCGCGGTCACCTCGGCCCCGGCGCCGGGGCCCTGGATCAGCAACGGCTGCTGCAGGTAGCGGTCGCTGTGGATGGCGACGCGGTTGTCGGTACCGGCACCGCTGGCCAGCGGATGCGCCAGCGGCAGCTCGCGCAATCCCACCGACGCGCCGTGCGCATCGAAACGGCCGACGAACCGCAGGCAGGCGCCGTTCGCGTGCGCCTGCGCCAGGCGCGTCGCCAGCGGCGCATCCAGCGCCGACAACGCGGCATCCACGTCCCGCGGTGCCGCCGCGGCCAGCGCCGCCGGCAGCAGCGATTCGACCTGCACCTGCTCGGCGCGCAACGACAGCCCGGCCGCGCGCGCCAGGATCAGCAGCTTGCGGCGCACGTCCTCGCCGGACAGGTCCTCGCGCGGATCGGGCTCGGTGTAGCCGGCCGCCGCGGCCTCGCGCACGCACGCGGAGAACGCACGGCTGCCGTCGTAGCGATGCAGCAGCCACGCCATCGAGCCGGACAGCACGCCTTCCACCGCGTGGATATGGTCGCCGCCGGCGGCCAGCGCGCGCAGGCTGCTCAGCAACGGCAGGCCCGCACCGACCGTGGCGCTGTCGCCGTAGTGCGCGCCGGCGGCATGCCGCGCGGCATGGATCTGTTCGGCGCGCGCCAACGCAGCGCCCTGGCCGAGCTTGTTCGCGGTCACCACATGCACCCCGCGCGCCAGCCACTCGGCATGCCGCTGCGCCACCGCCTCGCTGGCGGTAGCGTCGACCACGATGTCGCCGGCACGCAGGTCGGCGGGCTGCGGCGCGCTGCCGCGATTGCCACGCACGGCGGCATTGGCCACGGCCAACGCCTGCGCCGGCGCTTGCCGACACTCCTGCAGGATCCGCGAATTGGCCAGCCAGGCGAACGTCGGCAAGCCCGGGCGGCGCTGCTGCAGCACCTGGTAGCGCGCGACGAAGGCGCGGCCGACCGTGCCGGTGCCGAGCAGACCGAGTCGCGGCAATGCGGCATCGGCGGCCTGCGCCGGCGCCGGCGCTATTGCATCGGCGACGCTGCTGCTCACGCGTCCACCCGTTTGCGCGCCACCGCCTCGCCCGCCTGCTGCGCACGCAGCAGACCTGCCTGCAGGTCGGCGATCAGGTCCTCGCTGGACTCGATGCCCACCGACAGCCGCAGCAGGCCATCGCTGATGCCGGCATTGGCGCGCGCCTCGGCGGTCATCGCCGCGTGCGTCATCGACGCCGGATGCGCGACCAGGCTCTCGACCCCGCCCAGCGACTCGGCCAGGGTGAAATAGCGCAGCCCATCGACGAAGGCACGTACCTCGGCTTCGCCACCGGCCAGCTCGAAGCTGATCATCGCGCCGAAGCCGGTCTGCTGCCGCGCCGCCACCGCATGCCCCGGATGCGTGGCCAGGCCCGGGTAATAGACCTGGTTGACCGCGGCATGCCCGTCGAGCAGCGCCACCACCGCCTGTGCGTTCTCCTGGTGCACGCGCAGGCGCGCATCCAGCGTGCGCAGGCCGCGCAGGGTCAGGAACGCATCGAACGGCGAACCGGTCAGGCCCAGCGCGTTGGCCCACCACACCAGTTGCTGGTGCAGTTCGGCGGTGGCGGCGATCACCGCGCCGCCGACCACGTCGCTGTGGCCGTTGACGTACTTGGTGGTGGAATGGATGACCAGGTCGGCGCCGAAGGCGATGGGCTTCTGCAGCGCCGGCGACAGGAAGGTGTTGTCGACCACCGCCAGCGCGCCGGCCTTGTGCGCGGCATCGATGACGAAGCGCAGGTCGGTGATGCGCAGCAGCGGATTGGACGGGGTCTCGATCAGCACCAGCTGCGGCGACTGCGCCAGCGCCTCGGCCAGCGAGCGCGGGTCGGTCAGGTCGGCGGTGATCAGTTCAAAATGGCCCTTTTTGGCCAGCGCGTTGAACAGGCGCCAGCTGCCGCCGTACGCATCGTGCGGCACCACCAGCTTGTCGCCCGGCTGCAGCAGCGCGTTCAGCACCAGGTTGATCGCGCCCATGCCGGTGGCCGTGATCACGCCGCCGGCGCCGCCTTCCAGCTCCGCCAACGCTTCGCCGAGCAGGTCGCGGGTCGGATTGCCGCTGCGGGTGTAGTCGTACTGGCGCTTGTTGCCGAAGCCGTCGAAGCTGAAGTTCGACGACAGCACGATCGGCGGGGTCACCGCGCCGTAGGCGGTATCGCGATCGATGCCGGCGCGCACCGCGGCGGTGGCGGAGCTACAGGGCAGATCGTTGTCGTGGGCAGTGCTCATGCGGTAGCTCCGGTGGGGCGAAGGGCGGTGGCGAGGATCGCGTCGATGCGGTCGGTTTCTTTCAGGAAGGCGTCGTGGCCGTACGGCGAACGCAGCACGCGCAGGCTGCCGCGCGGGCCCAGGCCCTCGACCAGGGTGACCAGGTCGGCCAGCGGCACCAGGCGGTCGCCTTCGACCGCGACCACCACGGTCGTCACGGCGACGGCGGCCGGGTCGATGCGGTGCAGGTCGATGGATTCGGACAGGCGCAGGTAGGCGTTGACCTGGGTGCGCGCCACGTACTGCGCGCCGGCGGCATCCAGGTAGTCCTCGGCGGCGACGCGGACGCGGCCGTTGATCACTTCCGGCGGCGCATCGAAGCGCTCGCCGAATTCTTCCGGGGTGCGGTAGCTGAGCATCGCGAACTGCCGCGCTAGCGACAGCCCGTGGCTCTCGGCGCACTGCAACTGGCCCAGGGCCACCGCGCGGCGCTGCAGCGCGCGCCACGCCGCGGCATACGGATGCGCGCGGTGCGCGCCGCTGACCGCGACCAGTTTCAGCAAGCGCTGCGGATGCCGCACCGCCAGCTGCAGGCCGACCAGCGCGCCGTAGGAATAGCCGACGAAGCCGTGCAACTGGGCGATGCCCAGCGCATCCAGCAGCGCGGCGATCGCATCGGCCTGGTCGGCGCTGTCGATCGGCGCGTCCAGGCTGCCGTCGGCGCCGACGAAATCGAACGCCAGCAGCCGCCGCTGGCTCGGGTCCAGCGCCCGCCCAGGCGCGACCAGGCCTTCGGCCCAGCCCTTCTCGGGAAAGCTCGCGTTGGCGGCGAGATGGCGATGCGCGGAGATGCCGCCGGCGACGAACACCACCGGCGCGTCCGCCGGACCGGTCAGCTCGTAGCGCAGGCGCAGCAACTGCACGCCGGCGTGGCGCAGCGGCAGCGCCACCGCCACTTCGCCGCGCAGCGCGAGCACGCCGTCGGCGGCCGGCGCAACGGCGGCGGCATAGCGGTCGAGCGGGGCATTCACAGTAAGGGGGCGGTTTGGCGTATTCACGAGGCTCATGGCGGTATCCGGGGAGGAACGGCCATCGAGCTTCGCGGAGCTCGCGTTCGACGTGCGGGAGGCACGAATCGAACCATCTTTCGGCGGACGCGGTGGTCCCCGCAGGATTTGGCACCTACACGGTCGCTTGCGCGTCCGCTGGCTGCCCCGGCATCAAAGGGCCTGTCCCTCCGCCGGTCTCGATGGTGACGCCACGATGCCAGCGTTTTTCGGCGTTGTCAAATCTCTTTATTCGGATGGAGCGATATAAGAGAGCCCGGGCCGCGGCTGCCGCATACTCCGCACCCACGGCGCTCCCACGCCGGCGCCAGGAGCCCCGATGCCCGGCCAGTGCCCGGCCCCCGCCACCGCCCACAACGCCCTCGCTCCGTTCCGCGCCGCGCCACGCTGGCCGCTGCTGGTCGCCTGGGCGCTGGGTGTCGCGTCCACCCCAGGCGCAGCCGGGACGCTGTATGCGTGGAAGGACGCCAACGGCATCGCCCATTACGGCGACCACGTGGCCGATCCGCAGCGCGCTGCGGCGCCCGAACCGCCGCCGGCGTCGGCGAGCGCCGAGCCGCCGCTGGCGCAGTTGCGCCTGGATGGCCAACCTCCACGGCAACAGGCCTGGGCCGACAACCGCCTGGACGGGCCGCTGCAGGTGCAACTGCGCTCCCGCCGCGCCGACAACCTCGCCGCGGTCCCGGCACTGCCGCTGCGCGCGGTGCTGCCGGCCCGCGGCAGCGCGCTGCTGTCGCGGCTTTACGCCAGCGACCCGCGCTACGCGAGTCCGTTCGAGCTGGTACTGGAGGCGGTGCCCGGCGACCCGGCCGCCAAGCCGCAGGACGCCCTGTACAGGTTGCCGTTCGCTGCGGCGCCGGTGCGCGTGGACCAGGGCGTGGGCGGCCACTTCAGCCACCACGACGCGCAGAACTACTACGCGCTGGATTTCGCCCTGGCCGAAGGCACCCCGATACTGGCCGCGCGCGCCGGCACGGTGATGCAGGTGGAAGCGGGCTTCGCCGAGGCCGGACTGGACCGCGAGACCTTCGGCGGCCGCGCCAACTTCGTGCGCATCCTCCACGCCGACGGCAGCATGGCGCTGTACGCGCACCTGGCGCCGAGCGGCGTGGCGGTGCAGCCGGGCCAGCGCGTCGTCGCCGGGCAACGCCTCGCGCTGTCGGGCAACACCGGCCTGAGCACCGCGCCGCACCTGCACTTCGCCGTACAGGTCAACCGCGGCATGCGCCTGGACTCGATCCCGTTCCGCATGGCCGGCGCGCTCGGCGAACTCAAATTGCCGCGCAGCGAGGACGCCGCGGCCGCCGCGCAACCCGTGTCCGCCGCCGCGGCGCTATAATTGCGATCTTCCCTGTAGCCGTGATCGCCCAGTGGGCGCCGTTGCCATGTCCGATGTTGCCCAGGAAGCTGCGCGCCGCCGCACCTTCGCCATCATTTCCCACCCCGACGCCGGCAAGACCACGCTGACCGAAAAGCTGCTGCTGTTCGGCGGCGCGATCCAGATGGCCGGCTCGGTCAAGGGCCGCAAGGCCGCGCGCCATGCGACCTCCGACTGGATGGCGCTGGAAAAGGAGCGCGGCATCTCGGTGACTTCGTCGGTGATGCAGTTCCCGTACGAAGGCAAGATCATCAACCTGCTCGACACCCCCGGCCACGCCGACTTCGGCGAGGACACCTACCGCGTGCTCACCGCAGTGGACTCGGCGCTGATGGTGATCGACGTGGCCAAGGGCGTGGAAGAACGCACCATCAAGCTGATGGAAGTGTGCCGGCTGCGCGACACGCCGATCATGACCTTCATCAACAAGCTCGACCGCGAAGGCAAGGAGCCGATCGACCTGCTCGACGAAGTGGAGACCGTGCTCGGCATCCAGTGCGCGCCGGTGACCTGGCCGATCGGCATGGGCCAGCGCCTGAAGGGCGTGGTGCACCTGATCAGCGGCGAAGTGCACCTGTACGAACAGGGCCGCAACTTCACCCGCCAGGACTCGACCATCTTCCCGTCGCTGGACGCGCCCGGCCTGGCCGAGCGGATCGGCGCGCAGATGCTGGCCGAACTGCGCGAGGAACTGGAGCTGGTGCAGGGCGCCAGCCATCCGTTCGACCTGGACGCCTACCGCGCCGGCAAGCAGACCCCGGTGTTCTTCGGCTCCGGCGTCAACAACTTCGGCGTGCAGCCGCTGCTGGACTTCTTCGCCGAGCACGCGCCGCCGCCGCAGGCGCATGCCACCACCGGCCGCCCGGTGCAGCCGACCGAGGAGAAGCTGACCGGCTTCGTGTTCAAGATCCAGGCCAACATGGACCCGCAGCACCGCGACCGGGTCGCGTTCATGCGCATCTGTTCCGGCCGCTTCAGCGCCGGCATGAAGACCCTGCACGTGCGCACCGGCAAGGACACCAAGCTGGCCAACGCGCTGACCTTCATGGCCAGCGACCGCGAAATCGCCGCCGAGGCCTACCCCGGCGACGTCATCGGCATCCACAACCACGGCACCATCTCCATCGGCGACACCTTCACCGAGGGCGAGGCGCTGTCGTTCACTGGCATCCCCAACTTCGCCCCGGAACTGTTCCGCCGCGCGCGGCTGCGCGACCCGCTCAAGCTCAAGCAGCTGCAGAAGGGCCTGGCGCAGCTGTCCGAGGAAGGCGCCACCCAGTTCTTCCGCCCGCTGATGAGCAACGACCTGATCCTGGGCGCGGTCGGCGTGCTGCAGTTCGAAGTGGTCGCCTACCGGCTCAAGGACGAATACGGCGTGGACGCCAGCTTCGAGCCGGTCGGCGTGGTCACCGCACGCTGGGTGCACTGCGACAACGCCAAGAAGCTGGAGGAATTCCGCGAGAAGAACGCAATGAACCTCGGCATCGACGGCGCCGGCGAACTGGTCTATCTGGCGCCGACCCGGGTCAACCTGCAGCTGGCGCAGGAACGCGCGCCGGACGTGCGCTTCGCCGCGACCCGCGAGCACGCGCACAGCGTCGCGCTGGACTGACGCGAGGAACCGAGGCGGCAGCGCGCGGGCATGAACCGCGCGCCAAGTGCTGCATCGCAACGGATGCGAACCGCTCGCAATTGCGGTACCGTTTCGGGTCATGGAAGCAGACCCGCGGTCCTCGCTCATGAACGCCGACGCGCCGCCTTCTACGGACTGGCGCGACGAACTCGCCAGCGCGCTGACCCACGGCCTGGGCGCGGTCGCCGCACTGGCCGGCAGCTCGGTGCTCATCACCCTGGCCGCGATCTACGGCGACGGCTGGCAACTGGCCGGCGCGATCGTGTTCGGGGTCGCCTTGCTGCTGCTGTACACCGCCTCCACGCTGTACCACGCCATTCCGCATCCCGGCGCCAAGGCGCGGCTGCAGGTGCTGGACCACTGCGCGATCTATGTGCTGATCGCCGGCACCTACACGCCTTTCACCCTGATCGGCCTGCGCGGCCCCTGGGGTTGGGGCCTGTTCGCGGCGATCTGGACCATCGCCCTGGCCGGGGTGATCTTCAAGCTGTTCTTCACCGGCCGTTTCCGGCTGCTGTCGACCATCCTCTACCTCGCCATGGGCTGGCTGATCGTGGTGGCGATCGAACCGCTGCTGCACTCGGTCGATGTCCGCACCCTGTGCTGGCTGCTGGCCGGCGGCCTGTTCTACACGCTGGGCACCTACTTCTACCAGCGCGACACGGTGCGCTACTTCCATGCGATCTGGCACCTGTTCGTGCTCGGCGGCAGCGTCTGCCACTTCGTCGCGGTGACCGGGCAAGTCCTGTAGACCGGTTTGCCGGAGGGCGCGCTTTCGCGCCCCGTGCACGCACGCTGCCTAGTATGGCGGGATGGATCGCGAACCCACTTCTGCGTCACGTGGCCGGCGCCGCTCCTGGCCCTGGCGCCGGCCCGACGGCCGCTTGCGGCGTTGGCCGCTGGTCCTCGGCGCACTGGTACTGGTGCTGTTGGTGGTCATTCTGATCTTCGACTGGAACTGGTTCAAAGGTCCGGTAGAACGCGCGGTGCAGGCCAAGACCGGCCGCGCATTCCATATCGACGGCAATCTCGACGTCGACCTCGGCAGCACCGTCACCATCCGCGGCGATCGCCTGCGCTTCGCCAACGCGGACTGGTCGAAACAAGCGCAGATGGCCAGCGCGCAGCGTGCCGAGATCGACCTGTCGCTGTGGCCGTTGCTGCGCGGCAAGGTACGCATTCCGGAGATCCGCCTGACCCAGCCAACGCTGCTGCTGGAAACCGGACCGAACGGGCAACCCGGCAACTGGAGCTTCGGCAGCAACGACGGCGGCACGCAGGTGGTCCTGGGCCGCATGCTGGTGCAGCAGGGGCGGCTGCGCTTCCAGGACATCCCCGGCCGCACCGACATCGACGTCAGCGTGGACAGCCTGACCTCGCAGCGCCGCCGCGGCGACGCCGCGCCGCCGATCGCGGTCGCCGGCGATGGCCGCTGGCGCGGCAACCCGTTCACGCTCAAGGGCAGCACCGCCTCGCCGCTGGAACTGAGCGAGAGCGACCATCCGTTCAAGATCGACCTGCGCGGCAGCGCCGGCAGCACCCGGGCGCACATGCGCGGCACGCTGACCAATCCGTTCCAGCTGCGTGTGTTCGACCTGCAGCTGAGCCTGGCCGGTACCGACATGGAACACCTGTATCCACTGCTCGGCATCGCCATTCCCTCCACCCCGCCCTACCAGCTCGACGGCCGGCTCAAGCGCAATGGCGAAATCTGGCGCTACGAGGAGTTCAGCGGCCGCGCCGGCGACAGCGACCTGGCCGGCACCGTGCAGATCGACACCGCCGGGCAGCGCCCGTTCCTGCGCGCCGACCTGCGTTCGCGGCGCCTGGACTTCGACGACCTGGCCGGCTTCGTCGGTGCGCCGCCGCGCACCGGCGCCGGCGAGACCGCCAACGACGAACAGAAGGCGCAGGCGGCCAAGCTCGCCGCCAACAGCAAGGTGCTGCCCTCCACCCCGTACGACCTGGGCAAGCTGCGCGCGATGGACGCCGACGTGCGCTGGAAGGCGCAGCGGATCAACGCGCAGACGCTGCCGCTGGACGACATGGACGCGCACCTCAAACTCAACGACGGCGTCCTGCTGCTGCAGCCGCTCGACTTCGGCGTGGCCGGCGGCAACATCCGCTCCGACATCCGCATGGACGCGCGCAAGCCGACCATCGCCACCCGCGCGCAGATCTCGGTGCGCGGCATGCAACTGGGCAAGCTGTTCCCGGACGGGCAACTGGCCAAGGAAGCCTCCGGCGCGATCGGCGGCGAGATCGCGCTCGCCGGCACCGGCAACTCGATCGCACAGATGCTCGGCAGCGCCGACGGCAGCGTCGCCATCGGCATGGGCAAGGGCCACATCAGCAACCTGATCATGGAACTGGCCGGACTGGACATCGCCGAATCGCTGAAATTCCTGGTCACCAAGGACCGCGAGATTCCGGTGCGCTGCGCGTTCGGCGATTTCGCGGTCAGGGACGGGGTGATGGCGTCGCGCGCCCTGGCCTTCGACAGTACCGATACGCTGCTGATCGGCAGCGGCGACATCGACCTGGGCGACGAGACGCTGGACCTGCTGCTGAAGGCGCGCCCGAAGGACCGCAGCATCCTGTCGCTGCGCTCGCCGCTGCGCGTCGGCGGCACCTTCAAGGATCCGACCTTCCGCCCCGACTTCAAGGCCCTGGGCATGCGCGGCGCGATCGCCCTGGCGCTGGGCAGCATCGCCCCGCCGGCGGCCCTGCTCGCCACGCTGGAAACCGGCCCGGGCAAGGACGCCGATTGCGGCGGTCATTACGCCAAGTAGCCGGGATTGGGGATGACCAGCCATTCGGCTGTGGAAAGCCGGGATTGGGGATTCGTAAAAGCAAGAGCGGCTGATGTGCTTTTGACTTTCCGAATCCCGAATCCCCAATCCCGCGTCAGCTACTGATATAGCGCTGCAGCTGATCGAGCTCCTGCTGTTGTTCCTCGATCACCGCCTTGACCAGATCGCCGATCGAGATCACCCCGACCACCGCGCCGGCCTGCACCACCGGCAGATGGCGGATGCGCTGCCCGGTCATCAGCTCCATGCATTGCTGCACGCTCTGCGACGGCTCCACCGTGTACACCTTCGCGCTCATGATGTCGCGCACCGGCGTGGTCGCCGAAGAGCGGTCCTGCAGCACCACCTTGCGCGCGTAGTCGCGCTCGGAGAGGATGCCGGCCAGACGCCCGTCCTGCATCACCAGCACTGCGCCGATGCCCTTGTCGGCCATCAGCCGCAGCGCATCGACCACCGCCGCATCCGGCGACACCGCGTGGATCTCACCGCCCTTGTCGCCCAACAACTGTCGTACCGTACGCATCGCTGCCTCCCGGTTCGCTGGATCGTACGGCCGAGGATACTCCTCCGCCCGGTGCGCGCCAGCTGTCGACCAGATACAGCGGCCGCTGCTTGGATTCCTCGTACAGCCGGCCCAGGTATTCGCCGATCAGGCCCAGCGCGATCAGCTGCGCGCCGCCCAGGAACAGGATCACCGCCATCATCGTCGGCCAGCCTGCGACCGGATCGCCCCACAGCGCCGCCTTGATCACGATCCAGGTGCCGAACACGAACGCGGCCACCGCGGTCGCCAGGCCCAGATAGGTCGCCACCCGCAGCGGCGCGGTGGAAAAACTGGTGATGCCTTCCAGCGCGAAGTTCCACAACCGCCACAGGCCGAACTTGCTGCGCCCGGCCAGCCGCGGCGCACGCCGGTACGGCAACGCCATCTGCCGGAACCCGACCCAGCCGAACAGCCCCTTCATGAAGCGATGGCGCTCGCGCAACTGCGCCAGCGCTGCCAGCGCGCGCGGCGACAGCAGACGGAAATCGCCGGTGTCGGCCGGAATCGGCGTCTTCGACAGGCGTCCGATCACCCGGTAGAACAGCGACGCGGTGCCGCGCTTGAGCCAGCCTTCGCCGTCGCGCGCGATGCGGGTGCCGTAGATGTCGTCGTAGCCGGCGCGCCAATGCGCGACGAACTGCGCGATCAGTTCCGGCGGATCCTGGCCGTCGGCGTCCAGCAGCATCGCCGCGCCGCGCTCGACGAAATCCAGGCCCGCGGTCAGCGCCAGCTCCTTGCCGAAATTGCGCGACAGACGCAGCGCCCCGACCCGCGGATCGGCCGCGGCCAGCGCCAGGATCACCTCCCAGGTCGCATCGCGGCTGCCGTCGTCCACGTACAGCACCCGCCCCTCCAGGCCATCCACGCCATCGAGCGCGGCGAGGATCCGCGGTTGCAGCAGCGGCAGGGTCTGCGCCTCGTTGAAGGCAGTGACGACGACGGTCAGGCGCTCGGGTTCCATGTGCCGATGGTACGGAGCGGCCTGCGCGTTCACCAGCGGCAGCGCATCACCCGACGAGGATCCGGAGCCACTCCCTTCTCTCACCGGGACCATGGCCGCCTTTTCGGGAGAAGGTGCCTCGAAGAAGCGGATGAGGACACGCCTGCCGCCGAAGACCCCAACTTCATGGAAGGCCGTACCCTCACCCCAACCCCTCTCCCGATGGGAGAGGGGCTAAAACGCGGCGCCTGCGCAGCGCCATGCCGAAACCCTCGACCGCCTCCTGGCAGGCAGTGTCCGCCTCACGCACGGACGGCTCAGGCAGGCCCATGGGCTGGTGCCCGAGCGCTCACGTCGCTACGCACATATGCAAAAGCGGCCAACGTCGCACGCGCCATTGCTCGAATGTTCCTAGGGCGCCTGCAGATAGGCCGGCCCGCCCAGCTGCCGCGTCTGCCGCTGGATCCAGTTGGCGCGGCGCTGCACATACGGTCCCGGGCGCGCGGCGTTGTAGCGCTGCGGCGCCGGCAGCACCGCCGCCAGCAGCGCGCTCTGCGCCGGACTCAGTTGCGCCGCATCCTTGCCCCAGAAACTGCGCGCCGCCGCCTGCGCGCCGTAGACCCCGTCGCCGAACTCGGCGACGTTGGCGTACACCTCCAGGATCCGCTGCTTGGACCAAAGCGCCTCGATCAGCACCGTGTACCAGGCCTCCAATCCCTTGCGCAGCCAGCTGCGGCCCTGCCACAGGAACACGTTCTTGGCCACCTGCTGGCTGATCGTGCTGGCGCCGCGCAGGCGCCCGCCGCGCGCATTGTGGTCGCGCGCCTTCTCGATCGCCTCCAGATCGAAGCCGTGGTGGCTCGGGAAGCGCTGGTCCTCCGCGGCCACCAGCGAAATCGGCAGGCTCGGAGCGATCTGCGCGCTGTCGCGCCAGTCGTAGGCGACGCGGAACGACCAGTCGCCCTCGCCCCAGGCGCCGAGCTGGCGCTCGAGCATCATCGCCGAGAACGGCGGATCGACGAAGCGCAGCATGATCACCTGCGACGTGCTCGCCAGCGCGAACAACAGCGGCGCCGCCAGCAGCCAACGCAGCCAGCGCCGTCGCCGCGGCACGGCCGCGCCACTTGCAACGCCCCGCGTCGCCCCCATTGCTATGCCTTCTTCGACTTTGTCCACCGAGATGACCCACTATCCTGCGGTCGCCATCTTCCCATGCGCAGCGAGGCCGCGATGAGTTCTTCCGATCACGATCACCTGACCCGCTTCCTGCTGCCCAGCGCCGGCGTGCGCGGCGTGCACGTGCGCCTTGAGTCCGCCTGGCGCGACATCCTCGCGCCAGCCAGCTATCCCGCCGCGGCGACCGAGTTGCTGGGCGAGGCCTGCGTGGCCGCGGCCCTGTTCACCGGCCACACCAAGGTCGACGGACGCCTGTCGGTGCAACTGCGCAGCCAGGGCGCGCTGCGCACCCTGTTCGCCGAGTGCACCGCGGCCGGCACCCTGCGCGGCATCGTCCAGCTCGGCGAGGGCAGCGACGCCCCGCGCGACCTGCGCGCGCTGGGCAGCGGCGCGCTGCTGGCGATCACCATCGAGAACCCCGGCCTGGACCCGCGCGAGCCGCAGCGCTACCAGAGCCTGGTGGCGCTGTCGGCGGCCGAGCTGGGCGAGGCCTTCGAGGACTATTTCCGCCAGTCCGAACAGCTGCCGACGCGCCTGATCCTGGCCGCCGACGGCCACCAGGCGGCCGGCCTGCTGCTGCAGAAGTTGCCCGGCGACAGCGGCGACGAGGACGGCTGGAACCGCGCCGGCGCCCTGTTCGAGACGGTGAGCGAGGCCGAACTGCTCGCGCTGCCGGCCGACACGCTGCTGCACCGGCTGTTCCACGAGGAAGCGCCGGAGCTGCTGGGCACCAAGCCGCTGCGCTTCGGCTGCTCCTGCTCGCGCGAGCGGGTGGCCGCCATGCTGCGCTCGCTGGGCGAGGAAGAAGCGCGCGCCGCGGCCGAGGCAACCGGCCAAGTTGAGATACGGTGCGAGTTCTGCGGCCGACACTATGACTTCCCCTTGACGGAATTCGGCGTATTGTTCGCTGTAACCCCGGCTGAACCGGCGTCCTCGGAGCGCTTGCAATAGGCAGGGGCGAGGACTAGGACCGGGGAGTCCGACTTGTTAAAGAAACATAAACCCCCTAGTATCGTTCACCCTGCACGGCGGGAACTTTAGTCCCCGCCCGAGAGTCACAGACTGCCGATGCGAGCCTTACTGCGCCTGCCACTTGCCCTGCTGATCGCCCTTGCGGCGAGCACGGGCGCGCATGCGCAGAGCAAGCCCGCGGACCGTACCGTGCTGCCGGTCTGGAACAAGGGCAGCGGCAAGGTCGAGGCGCTGCTGTACCTGGAGCCGACCGGCGAACAGGCGGTCGGCGCGCGCTGGCACTTCGGCCGCAACTCGCTCGACGCCGCCTTCGGCCTGTCCTCCGGCGATTCGCTCGGGCTGCTGTGCAACAGCGCCAGTGGCAGCAGCATCAGCGGGCTGGCCAGCCATTGCATGCTCGCCAGCCTCGGCGACGACGACAACGATGTCGGCCACCACGTTGCCGCGACCACCACCTTCAACCGCCCCGGCGGGCGCGTGTCGCTGTCGGCCGGCACCGGCCGCGAGAACATGCCGGCGTGGCTGGCGGGCCCCAACAAGACGCCCGCGCTGCGCATGGAGCAGAACGATCTGACCGTGTTCGCGCAACAGAACATCGGCCGCGAAGGCTTCGTCTCGATCGGCGGCACCTATGCGCGTGCGCGCCTGGTCCCGATCGCCGATGCCTCGCAGGCGCTGGTCGACCAATGGGACAGCAAGAGCCTGAGCATCGGCGGCGGCTACGGCTCGTTCAGCGCCAACGTCATCGGCCGCGTCGTCGACGCGCCGGGCCAGCCGGGCAAGTGGTCCGGCCTCGGCGTGGGTCTGACCTGGCGCACTCCGTGGAGCGGCCAGCTGACCGTCGGCGCCGAGAACGTGATCACCCGCGGCAAGAACCCGTTCGCCCCGAACAACATCAGCACCGAGGAAGGCACCATCCCTTACGTGCGCTACGAACAGGACTTGTAAACACCAACCCCTTGTTCGAAAAGGAGTTGCCGCGGAAAAACGCCCCCTTGAGGGGCTTTTTTTTGTCCGATCGGCGCAAATTAGTGATACTTACATCACATTTATGTCGATCTTATTAACAACTCTTTAATTTCTCTGAAGACGCAGTTACTATCGGTTCACCCTGCGGATTTTGGTGTCGCCTTTCGACGCCACCGCTGGACAACCTTCAGTTGACACCACATCTCATTCGGAGAGAGAGCCAATGAATTGCAAGACCCATCGCCTGCGCGACGCCATCACGTTCGCGCTCGCCGCTGGCACCACCGCCCTGCTCAGCACGGGTGCGGCCGTTGCCCAGGACAGCTCTTCCAGCGACCCCTCCAAGACCCTGGACACGATCCAGGTGACCGGCTCGCGCGTTGCCCGCGTCGAGACCGAAACCGCCAGCCCGGTGGTGGTGATCGATCGCGCCGCGATCGAGCAGACCGGCAAGCTGACCCTCGGCGACCTGGTGCAGGAACTGCCGGCGATGTCCGGCGCGCCGTCCACCCCGGCGGTCAACAACGGCGGCGGCGACGGCAAGTCCTCGGTCGACCTGCGCGGCCTGGGCGATGAGCGCACGCTGCTGCTGGTCAACGGCCGCCGCGTCGCCAACAACGACGTCAACTCGATCCCCGCCACCGCGGTGGAGCGCATCGAAGTCCTGACCAGCGGCGCCTCGGCCGTGTACGGCTCCGATGCCGTCGCCGGCGTGGTCAACTTCATCCTGCGCAAGGACTTCGAAGGCCTGGCGGTCAGCGTCGACTACGGCCAAGCGACCCACCTGAGCGATGGCGCGCGCAACGGCGGCTCGGTCACCTTTGGCCAGGTCGGCGACCGCGGCAACATCATGGCGGGCCTGAACTACAACAAGTTCGACGGCATCTCCTCGGCCGACCGCAAGTACTCCAAGGACGCGACCTACCTGTACAGCGGCTCGGTGACCATCCTCGGTTCCAGCCGCACCCCGGGCGGCCGCATCACCATGCCGGCCAACCTGGCCACGCAGTACGGCTGCGCCACCGTCACCCTGACCCCGGGCGCCAGCGGCGCTTCGCAGGGCGACTACCGCTGCTACTCCGGCGCGCGCGACTCGTTCAACTATCAGGCCACCAACCTGATCATGACGCCGCAGGAGCGCACCAACGCGTTCTTCCTGGCCAACTACCAGATCACCGACAGCATCAACGCGTTCGCCCAGGTCTACCACAACAAGACCAGCTCGAACTTCGCCATCGCGGCGCTGCCGTTCGACGCCCGCAGCGACAAGGTTGTGATCTCCGCCGACAACTATTACAACCCGTTCGGCGTCAGCTTCGGCGCCGATACCGCTGGCAATACATACGACCAGCTCCTGACCCGCTTCACTTCGCTGGGTCAGCGCCGTTCGTACTACAGCACCGTCACCGACCAGGTCGTCGCCGGCCTGGAAGGCTTCGTCGGCGATACGTCCTGGAAGTGGGACGCGGCGATGAACTACGGCCACTACACCCGCGAGAACACCAGCTACGGCTACGTCTACTACGCCGGCCTGCGCGACGCACTGGGTCCGTCGTTCCAGGACACCGATGGCGTGGTCAAGTGCGGCAGCGCCGGCAACGTGATCGCCGGCTGTACCCCGCTCAACATCTTCAATATCAACGACCCGCAGACGATCTCAACGCTGGAAGATTACGAAGCGCGTCCGACCTATTCCACCACCTATCAGATGCGCAGCTTCGAGGCCAATGCCAACGGCGAGCTGTTCACGCTGCCGGCCGGTGCCGCCCAGCTGGCGGTGGGCGTCTCCTGGCGCGAGGAGTACCAGAAGACCTCGGTGGACTACATCGCCATCGCCGATGCGGACGGCAACTGTTTCATCTCGCAGGAAGCCTGCAGCACCCCGCTGAGCGGCAAGTACAACGTCAAGGAAGTCTACGGCGAACTGTACGTCCCGCTGCTGTCGGAAGTCCCGTTCGCGCACCTGCTGGCGGTGACCCTGGGCTCGCGCTACTCGGACTACAACACCTTCGGCAACACCACCAATAGCAAGATCCAGCTGGAATGGCGTCCGATCGAGAACCTGCTGCTGCGTGGCACGGTCGCCGAAGTGTTCCGCGCCCCGACCATCGACAACCTGTATAGCGGCGCCGCCGGCGATGCGCCGCAGTTAAGCGATCCGTGTCTTGGCTACGGCGCTGCTGGCGCGCCGCGCGACCATGAAGCCGCTTGCGGCGCACCCACCGGCGCCACCGCGATCCCCGGCACGGGCATCGCTCCTGCTCCGAACTCGCAGACCAATGGCGTATGGTCTGGCTCGGTCGCGGCCGGTTTCGACTTGAAGCCGGAACAGGGCAAGTCGTTCGACTGGGGCGTGGTGTACGATCCGGAGTGGCTACCGGGCTTCTCGGTCAGCCTGGACTACTGGCGCTTGTACCTGAATGACACGATCAATCGTGCCGATGCGCAGACCGTAACCAACATTTGCTACCAAGACGAGAGCAGTCCGTTCTGCGGCTTCATCAATCGCTTTCCGGATGGACAGGTCAATTTCATCCGCGAACCCATGGTCAACTTGGGCCGCCTTGATACCAAGGGCTGGGATCTTGCGCTGCGCTACCGCCTGCCGGATACCGCCTGGGGTAGCTACACCTTCGGCCTGGACGGCACATACATCGCGCGCTACGACAACAAGACCAACCCGGCCGATCCTGATGGTGTGGTGACCCACATCGCGGGCACTTACAACGATACCTACGGCCTGTACTCACGCGTCCGCGGCCGTCTTTTCGTCAATTGGCAGAAGGGTGATTTTGGCGCCAGCTGGCGTATTCGTTATATCGGGCCGTTCCGTGTAGGCAGCCGCGTTCTGGTTGACAACAAAAGTGCGGATGCGGGCTGTGATCTCATTGAAAGGCCACAGTTCTGCGGCATCTCGCCTAGCTACGGCTCCTACTTCCTGCACAGCGTCAGCGTGAACTACGCATTGCCGTGGTTCAATTCGAAGGTGGAAGTCGGCCTGGACAACGTGTTCGACAAGCAGCCGCCCATGCTGTATCAGAACAACGTGCTCAACGCGAACACGGACGTCAACAGCTTCGACACCGTGGGCCGCTACCTGTGGGCTCGTTACAGCATGAACTTCTGAGCACGGCAACGACGCTCTTGATTTGAAGACGGGGCCGCGCGAACCATTCGCGCGGCCCTTTTCATTGGCAGATCCGAATGAACTCACCGCAACTGCAATACGCCATCCAATTGATCGACCAGGGTCAGGCCGAGATGGCCGCCGACCTTTGTCGCAAGGCGCTGGCCAACGCCGCTGGCGATCCTTCCTGGAACACGCTGTTGGCGATGTCGCTGCAACATGCCGGCGATATCGCAGGCGCTGCCGCCATCTATCGGCGGTTGACCGAACTGCAGCCGCACGAATCCGCGCATTGGGCCAATCTCGGCCTGACCCTGCGCACGCTCGGCGAGCACGCCCCGGCCGAGCACGCCTATCGGCAAGCCCTGGCGCTTGCGCCGCAGACGTATCACTACCTGGTCGATTACGGCCTGGTATTGCTGGACAAGGGCGACATCGCCAATGCCCGCCACCGATTCCTCGATGCCGTGGACCTGGACCCCAGCCAGGCCGAGGCACGCATCTATGCCGCGATCGCCTGCTTCGAGTGCGGCGACGCCCAGCGCGCGGCAGCGTTGCTGCCGCCACCGGCGATCTGGCCGCAACTGCCGGACAACCTGCGCGAGGAACTGGCCACCGCCTTGATCCAGGTCGGCCGCACCGATGAAGCCGAAGCGCTGCTCACGCAGAGCCGGCCCGGACAGGCCCCGTCGCTGTCCAACGTCCTCCGCCTGGCCCAGTTGCACGAACGCACCAACCGCGTCGAACAGGCCAGCGCGCTGTTGGCGCAGGCGGCATCCATGCCGCCACAGCAGCACGACCGTCAGACCCGCGTGGAAATCCTGCAACTGGAAGCGTCGCTGGCGCAGCGCCGCAAGGACTATGCCGCGGCACGCCGCGCAATCGAGAACCTGCTAGAGCTGCAGCCGCACATCCAGGTCCAAGCCATCGCCTATTTCGCTCTTGCCGGCATCGAGGACAAGCAAGGCCATCCCGCCGCCGCGATGGCCATGCTGGAGAAGGCGCATGCCATCCACTTCAAGCTCGCAGCCGATAGCGTGCCGGAGATCGCCTACTCCAACGAAGAGCCGCTGCAGGTCTCCAGCCTATGGCTGGACGACGCACAGGCGCGCTACGCCGGCGTGCGCGGCGACGCGCCAGGCAGCGACGCCTCGCCGGTGTTCATCGTCGGTTTCCCGCGCTCGGGTACCACCATGCTCGAGCAGATGCTGGACGCGCACCCGGGTTACGCGTCGATGGACGAACGCGCCACCTTGCAGCGCTGCATCGAGTGGATGGAGGCGCAGGGCAAGCGCTATCCCTACGATCTGGGCGCACTGGACGATGCGCAGGTCGAGGCGATGCGCCAGCTGTACTGGTCGGAGATCGCCAAGGTCATCGCGCTGGCCCCGGGCCAGCAGCTGGTCGACAAGAATCCGCTCAACATGCTGCGCCTGCCGATGATCGTGCGCCTGTTCCCGAACGCCAAGATCATTCTCGCCCTGCGCCATCCCTGCGACGTGCTGCTGAGCTGCTACATGCAGAACTTCCGCTCGCCGGCGTTCATGGTGCTGTGCTCCAGCCTGGAACGCCTGGCCAAGAGCTACGTCAACGCGATGCGGTTCTGGATCCACCATCAGGCGCTGCTGCAGCCGGACCTGCTGATCCTCAAATACGAGGAAACGGTTGCCGATTTCCCCGCGCAGGTGCAGCGCATCGGCGGCTTCCTCGGCATCGCGCAGCCCGAGTTCCTGGAAGGCTTCAGCCAGCATGCCGCACGCAAGGGCTATATCAGCACGCCCAGCTACTCGCAGGTGGTGGAACCGGTGAACCGGCGCGCGGTGGACCGCTGGCACGCCTACGCGCCGTGGCTGGCCGGCGCGTTGCCGATCCTGCAACCGGTGGCCGCGCATTGGGGGTACGACCTGGAGACAGCTGCGCCATGAAAGCACTGAGCGACTACATCCGCAGCTACGACGATGCGCTGCCCGAGGCGTTCTGCCGCCAGCTGATCGACGGCTTCGAGGCCTCGCGCGCGCATCACCAGCGCAACGGCAGCAACAGCCGCGCGGCGCTCGGCGACAGCAACTGGACCGAACTGGATGTCGGCAAGCTGGCCGATCCGGCGTTCCTGGGATTCTTCCTGGACAAGATCGAGCACTACCTGGCGCGCTACAACCAGGACCTCGGGCTGACCCTGTCGATCCCGTACCGGCCCACCATCGATCGGCTGATCCTGAAGAAATACCAGGTCGGCGGCAGCGACCGCTTCCAGCCGCACTTCGATTCGATCGACGAGGTGTCCGAACGCTACCTGGTGTTCCTGTGGTACCTCAACGATGTGGCCGAGGGCGGCACCACGCGCTTCTGCGACCTGGACGTGGAGACCGTGCCGCGCACCGGCAGGCTACTGATGTTCCCGCCGTACTGGATGTACCAGCACGTCGGCAACCCGCCGGTCTCCAACGACAAGTACATCCTCTCCACCTACCTGATGTTCAAGCGCTGAGCGGCGCGTGCCGGCCCGACGCCGGGTGCTTGGAGCGGGCCGCGCGCGGCGTCCCGCCGACTGCGTCCGCTACAGGCCAGCGCGCAGGTTGAACGCGCCGATCGTCTCGATCAGCTGCCGCAGCGCCAGGGTCTCGGCTTCTTCCAGGTCCGGATGCCAGGTGTCCAGGATCATCACCACCCGCAGCTGATCGCTGTGGTTCCAGGCCTGGTGCAGGCAGGTGTCGTTGAAGGTGACCAGTTGCCCGACCTGCCAGTGGTGGGCGATGCCGGACACCTCCAGCGCGCACTCCGGCGGCACGATCAGCGGCAGATGGGTGACCACGCGCGAGTTGCTGACGCCATAGTGCGGCTTGATCGTGGTACCGGGCGCCAGGATCGAGAACAGCACCTCCGGCGCGTGCAGGTCGATCCGGGTCAACGGCACATGCGCCAGCGCCGCCGCGGTGACCGGGCAACGCTGCAGGTTCTCGGCATGCGCAACGCCGTGCCGATAGAAGAAATAGGCATCCCAGGCGCCATCGCCGTGCTTGGCGCTGAGATAGTCCTGCGGCGTGGCGCCGTTGCTGAAATCCAGGAACGGCTGCACCGCCTGGCGCGACGCCAGCACCTGCCGCACTTCGTTGCAGATGCCCTCGGTGGCGGCCTGCAGCCGCGCGTACCAGGGGAAACGTGACGCATCCAGATACGGCGAGGGGTCCAGATCGGGCACATACAGGAAGGTAGGGCGCTGGCCGTCGTCGGCAGGACGCGGCTGCAGCCCCAGATAGATCCGCAGCGCCGCCGTCACCCGGCGCAGCGCCGCTTCGCCGAAGCGGTCGATCAGCGGCTGCACCGCCGCCGCGAACAAGGCGTGCCGCCCCTGGTCGATCCGCGCCATCGCCGCGATCACCCGCGGCCGCAACTCCGGCGCGGTGCTGTGCTGATCGAGCCAGCGGCCCTTGGCCTGCGCGGCATGCACCGCGGCGAAGTACATCGGCAAGGCGTCGTCGCCGCGCCCCACCGCATCCAGACTCTCGGCGTAGCACAGCCGCACCAGGAACGCGTCCGCCGACAGCTGCAAGGCCTGCTCGAACGCCGGCAACGCCTGCGCATGCTCGCCCAGCCGGGCCAGGCAGATGCCCAGCCGGCTGCACGCCTCCAGGCTCGGTTCGGCGGCGGCCACCAGGGCCCAGGCCTGGGCCGCGCGCGCGATCTCGCCGCTCTCCATCAGCAGCATCGCGTGCATGCGCCGCAGCGTCACATCGTCCGCCGCCGTGGCCAACACCTGTTCGCACAGCGCATCGGCACGCCGATGGTCGCCCTGGGCGAGATGGCGGCGCACTTGCTCGTGCACGCTGGCGCGGGTCAGTTCCTGGAACATCAGCCGGGAATCAGGGTCACGATCACGTGTTCGACGTAGGCCTCGAACTCCTCGCGCGCCTGCTTGGGCTGGTGCAACTGCAGCGACAACTGCAGGAAGCCGACGTAGGCCGCGTAGGCCAGGCGGGCGCGGTGCTGGGCATCGGTGCGGCTGAGGCCGGCCTGGCGGAACGAAGCGATCAGGTACTCCATGCGCCGCTGCGAGACCCGGTCGATGACCGGGCGCACCGCCGGATGGTCCAGCGCCTTCAGCAACTCGCTGTAGATGATGTGCGGCTTGACCTCGTGCGCGACCAGCTGGAACAGCGCGCGCAGCCGGGTGCGCGGATCCGGCACCTCTTCCAGGCTGCCGAACACCTGCTGCTGCTCGACCAGTTCCCAGCGCTCCAGCGCCGCCTGCAGCAACGCATCGCGCGAGGGGAAGTGCCAGTAGAAGCTGCCCTTGGTCACGCCCAGACGCCGTGCCAAGGGCTCCACCGCCACCGCGTTGACGCCCTGTTCGGCGATCAGGTCCAGTGCCGCCTGCGCCCAATCTTCGGCGCTGAGTCGGTTGTTGCGGCCACCGCTGGGAGCGGCGGCATCGTCGGTGGTAGACACGGAGGCATTGTTCATCCGTCGATTTAACCATACGGGGAAGTCGGTTGCAGTATGTGCCCTCCATGAATCGCACGCAAATGCCCGGCAGCATTGGCTTTTCGTTTCCATACTGCATCGTATTGACATCGCTGCCGGCTCATCCATACTAGCTCGTATGGTTTCCTCTCCTTCCAGCATGCCGATTGCGGCCTCCGCCCTGCTCGCCGGCGCGGACGACATGCAATTGGCCGCGACCGTCACCGAACCCGGCGCTGCGGGCAGCGTGCTGTTCGCGCACGGCTTCGGGCAGACCCGGCATGCCTGGATGGCCAGCGCCGCGGCGTTGCAGGCGCACGGCTACCGCAGCATCGCCTACGACGCGCGCGGCCATGGCGACTCCACGCGCAATCCCGCCGCCCTGCCTTACCGCGGCGAGCAATTCACCGACGACCTGATCGTGGTCGCCGGCGAAATGGCGCCGGCGCCGGTGCTGGTGGCCGCCTCGATGGGCGGGCTGTTCGGGCTGATGGCCGAGGCGCGCTGGCCGGGGCTGTTCCGCGCGATGGTGCTGGTCGACATCACCCCGCGCTGGCAGCCGGCCGGGGTCGAACGCATCCTCGCCTTCATGACGGCGCATCCGCACGGCTTCGCCACGCTGGACGCCGCCGGCGATGCCATCGCCGCCTATCTGCCGCAGCGCGCGCGCAAGTCGCCCGACGCGCTGCGCAGCGTCCTGCGCCGGCACGCCGACGGCCGCTGGTACTGGCACTGGGACCCGCGCCTGGTCGAGGAGCTGGCGCGCGACGGCGAGCAGCACCAGGACGCGATCGCGCAGGCCGCGCGCCAGGTGCATTGCCCGGTGCTGCTGGTCAGCGGCGGGCGCAGCGATCTGGTCACGCCGCAGAGCATCGAAGAATTCCTGTCGTTGGTGCCGCATGCGCAGCATGTGCACCTGCCCGAAGCCACGCATATGCTGGCCGGCGACGACAACGCCGCGTTTACCGCCACTGTGTTGCATTATCTGGACGCACTGCCACCGGCTAGCGCCGGCGCACCGTCCGCCGTCACCGAGCAAGTCCCCGGAGCAAGCCCATGAGCATCGTCGCACCCTTCCTCGTGTTGTTGTTGGCAGGCGCCTTCGCCGCCTATCACCGCATGCGGCTCGCCGTCTGGGCCGCGCTGAGCGCCACGCTGCTGGTCGCATGCTGGCTGCTCGGCGCCAGCCACACCGCCACCATCGTCGCCGCCGTGCTGCTGGCGCTGGTCGCAGTGCCGCTGCTGTTGCCGTTCGTGCGCAAGCCGCTGCTCACCGCGCCGATGCTGAAGGTGTTCCGCAAGGTGCTGCCGCCGCTGTCGCAGACCGAGCGGATCGCGCTGGAAACCGGTTCGGTCGGCTTCGAGGGCGAACTGTTCACCGGCGACCCGGACTGGCAGAAGCTGCTCGATTATCCGAAGCCGCAGCTGACCGCCGAGGAGCAGGCCTTCCTCGACGGCCCGGTGGAAGAGCTGTGCCGGATGACCAACGACTGGGAAATCACCCACGTCCATGCCGACCTGCCGCCGGAGCTGTGGAGCTTCGTCAAGAAGCACAAGTTCTTCGGCATGATCATTCCCAAGGAATACGGCGGCCTGGGTTTCTCCGCGCTGGCCCACCACAAGGTGATCCAGAAGATCGCCTCGGTCTCGAGCGTGGTCAGCTCCACCGTCGGCGTGCCCAATTCGCTGGGCCCGGGCGAACTGCTGCTGCACTACGGCTCCAAGGAGCAGAAGGACTATTACCTGCCGCGTCTGGCGGTCGGCCAGGAAGTGCCGTGCTTCGGCCTGACCGGCCCGTTCGCCGGCTCCGATGCGACCTCGATTCCCGACTACGGCATCGTCTGCAAGGGCGAGTGGAACGGCGCCAACGTGCTCGGCGTCAAGCTGACCTTCGACAAGCGCTACATCACCCTGGCGCCGGTGGCCACGCTGGTCGGCCTGGCGTTCCGCATGTACGACCCGGACGGCCTGATCGGCGACACCAAGGACATCGGCATCACCCTGGCGCTGCTGCCGCGCGAAACCCCCGGCGTCGAGATCGGCCGCCGCCACTTCCCGCTGAACTCGCCGTTCCAGAACGGCCCGATCCACGGCCGCGAGGTGTTCATCCCGCTCAGCCAGCTGATCGGCGGCGTGGACATGGTCGGCAAGGGCTGGAACATGCTCAACGAGTGCCTGGCCGTGGGCCGCTCGATCACCCTGCCCTCCACCGCCAGCGGCGGCGCCAAGTACGGCGCGATCGTCACCGGCGCCTACGCGCGCATCCGCAAGCAGTTCGGCCTGTCGGTCGGCCGCTTCGAGGGCGTGGAAGAGGCGCTGGCGCGGATCGGCGGCAAGGCCTATGCGATCAGCGCGCTGTCGCAGGCGACCGCCGCGGCGGTGGACCGCGGCGACGTGCCGTCGGTGCCGTCGGCGATCGCCAAGTACCACTGCACCACGATGAGCCGCGAGGTCATCAGCGACGTGATGGACGTGGTCGGCGGCAAGGGCATCATCCTCGGGCCGCGCAACTTCGCCGGCCGCAGCTGGCAGGCGGCGCCGATCGCGATCACCGTGGAAGGCGCCAACATCATGACCCGCAGCCTGCTGATCTTCGGCCAGGGCGCGATCCTGTGCCATCCGTGGGTGATGAAGGAAATGAAGGCCGCCGGCAATCCGGACCACAAGGCCGGCGTCGACGAGTTCGACCGCAACCTGTTCGGCCACATCGGCTTCGCGATCTCCAACGCGGTGCGCTCGCTGTGGTTCGGCCTGACCGCCGCGCGCATCGGCGCCGCGCCCGGCGACGCCTACACCCGCCGCTTCTTCCGCAAGCTGGACCGCTATTCGGCGAACCTGGCGCTGATGGCCGACGTGTCGATGCTGATGCTCGGCGGCAAGCTGAAGTTCAAGGAATCGCTGTCCGGCCGCCTGGGCGACGTGCTGAGCCACATCTACATGACCAGCGCGATGCTCAAGCGCTACCACGACGACGGCGCGCCGGCGACCGACCAGCCGCTGCTGGCCTGGGCGTTCCACGACAGCGTGCACAAGATCGAGCTGGCGCTGTCGGCGGCGTTGCGCAACTTCCCGATCCGTCCGGTGGGCTGGCTGATGTGGGCGCTGATCTTCCCGTGGGGCCGCCGCGCCGAAGCCCCGGGCGACCGCCTGGGCCACCGCGTCGCCGCGCTGCTGATGACGCCGAACGAAGCCCGCGACCGTCTGGGCCAGGGCGTGTTCCTGACCCCGTGCGAGAACAATCCGGGCGGCCGCATCGCCAGCTACCTGACCAAGGCGGTGCTGGCCGAGCCGGTCGAGCGCAAGTTCCTGAAGGCGCTCAAGAGCAAGGGCATCGAGGCGCTGGACTTCGCCTCGCAGCTGGACGAAGCGGTGCGCGAAGGCGTGCTGTCGGCCGACGAGCGCCGCCAGCTGGAGGAACTGCGCGAGATCACCATGGACACGATCAGCGTGGACGATTTCGACGCCGACGAACTGCGCTCGGCCAGCTACTACCACCGTGCCACGGCCGGCGACGACCATTCGCGCGAAGCGGCCTGAGATCCATTCGGCAATGCGCTCACCACGACGGCGGACTTCGGTCCGCCGTCTTCATTTGAGGCACGCACCATGAGCAAACTGCTGTCGCTCTATCGACGCATGCAGCGCTGGCCGGCCGGGCAATGGCTGTTTTCCCGCGCCGTGTGCTTCAAGGCGCCCTACTTCGCCAGCATCGCCCCGCGCATCACCGTGCTGCAGCCGGGCCGCTGCGAGGCGCGCATCGCGCATCGGCGGCGGGTCAGCAACCACCTGGGCACCGTGCATGCGATCGCGCTGTGCAACCTGGCCGAGCTAGCCGGCGGGGTCATGGTCGATGCCAGCCTGCCGCCGTCGATGCGCTGGATCCCGAAAGGCATGCGCGTCGAATACCGCAGCAAGGCCAACGGCACGATGCACGCGGTGGCGACACCGGACGTGCCGATCGTGGCGGCCGACAGCGGCTACGAGCTGCCGGTCAGCGTGGAGATCCGCGACGCGCGCGAACAGGTGGTGTTCTTCGCCAGCATCGCCATGTGGGTGTCGCCGCGCGCGAAGGCAGCGAACGGCTGACGCGGCACCGCGATGCCGGCGCGCAGCCGGCTCAATACGCCAGCAGTACCGCCGCGCTCGCCAGCGCCGCCGGCAGCGCCTGCACGAACAGGATGCGGCGGCTGACGCTCCACGCGCCGTACAGGCCGGCCACGACCACGCAGCCCAGGAAGAACAGCATCACGTCCACGCGCTGCGCCGCCACGCCCCAGCCCAGACCGGCGGCGAGGAAGCCGTTGTACAGGCCCTGGTTGGCCGCCAGCACCTTGGTCAGCTGCGCCTTGTCCGGCGTGTTGCGGAACACCTTCATGCCCAGCGGCCGCGTCCACAGGAACATCTCCAGCACCAGGATGTAGACGTGCAGCAAGGCCACCAGGCATACCAGGATCGAGGCCAGCAGGGTCATGCGCGCGTCCATCGGCGAAAGAGGAAGCACAGCATAGCGGCTGGCGCGGCGGCCGGCAGCGGAGGCGTACGGCGCGCGTGGGCTCAGCGCGTCGGGGACGTCTCTGCCGCTGCAACGGGCGCGGCGCTTTCGACCGCACGCGCCAGGCGCCAGCCGATGACGCCGGAGAGCGTCGCCGCCAGCGCCGCCAGCGCGGCGAAACCGGGCACGCCCATGCCCAACCCGCGCAGGCCGATCATCGCAGAGGAGACGGCCACGTCGCCGGCACGCCACACCGCCGTATCCACTGCGTTCTTGCCCTGGTAGCGCAGCTGCCGCGGCACCCGCGTGTACAGCGACTCGCGCGCCGGGCCGACCATGCCGTAGGTCAGCGAACGGGTGATCACCACCGGCAGCACCACCCAGGGCACGATCCACACCGCCAGGGCATAGGGATCGGGCGACAACGCGGTCGCCACCAGCGTGCCCACGCTGATCAGCGCCCACAGCACGATCACCGCGCCGGCGCCTTTCTTCATCAGCAGCCAGCGGGTCACGGTGATCTGCACGGCGACCTGCAGCACATTGGCCAGCATATCGATATTGGCAGCGAACTCGGTACGCTCGACCGCGTTGTGGAAGGTGGCGCCGGAGTAATCGGTCATCAGCGCATAGCCGGCCGTGCCGATGCAATCGCCCAGCAACATCAGCAGCGCCATGCCGCGCATGAACGGATTGGCCAGGATCTGCTTGAGGCCGTCGAACATGCCCCCACCGACCGCCGCCTCGTGGCCGGCGTCGTGGCGACGCGCGCCATGCACCCGCGCCCAGCGCCCGAGCAGGATCACGCATGCCAGCGCCATACCGAGCAGCGCCGCCGACACCAGCAGCAGCGGCGCCACACCGATCACCCCAACCAGCCCGCGGGTCAGCAGCGGCCCGGCCACCGCGCCGGCGGTGCCGCCCAGGCCGATCAGCGGGAACAGCCGCCGCGCCTGTTCGTTGCTCCAGATATCGGCCATGAAGCTCCAGAACACCGACACCACGAACAAATTGAACACGCTGACCCAGACGAAGAACACGACGCCCAGCGCACGCGGACCAAGCCCGCCGTAGCCGCTGAACAGCGGCACGAAGCCGATCAGGCACAGCGCGAAAAACACGTACACCGCCGGCACCACGATCCGCCGCGGCCAACGCGCCGCCATCCAGGCGAACAGCGGGGTCAGCAGCAGCGTGGCGACGAAGGTCGCCATGTAGAACCAGGGCAGTTGGGTCGAGCCGACCGCCGCGGCCAGCTGCTCGCGCACCGGGCGGATCACGTAGTAAGCCGACAGCACGCAGAAGAAATAGACGAAGGACAGCAGCACCGCGCGCAGCTCGCCGGTCTGGACGCGCTTGTTTTCCGCTTGCATCGGCCTGCCGTTCGCCGTGTGGTTGCGCGCACGTTAGCCGATGCACTGCAACATCGCCAGCGCCGCCGACACGCGCAGACCCACGCCCATCGCGGCGTCCGCAATCCCGCGGCGCGGCCGAGCATATGCTCTATCCCCGGCGACTAGCGTCGGCGCCACGAAACAGGGGGACCGCGGGTGTACGACTACATCATCATCGGCGCAGGCTCGGCAGGCTGCGTGCTGGCCAACCGGCTCAGCGAGGATCGCGATTGCAAGGTGCTGCTGATCGAGGCCGGGCCGCGCGACCGCAATCCCTTCATCCACATGCCGGCGGGCCTGGCGCGGCTGACCGGCAACCGCCGCATCAACTGGAACTATCTCACCGCGCCGGAGCCGGCCTTGAACGATCGGCGCCTGTGGTGGCCGCGTGGCAAGGTGCTGGGCGGCTCCAGTTCGATCAACGCGATGTGCTACGTGCGCGGCGTGGCGGCCGACTACGACGACTGGGCCGCCGACGGCGCCGAGGGTTGGGACTGGCAGGGCGTGCTGCCGTATTTCCGGCGCAGCGAACGCAACAGCCGCGGCGGCGATGCGCTGCACGGCGGCGACGGGCCGCTGCACGTGTCCGATCTGCGCTATCACAACCCGCTGTCGGACGCGTTCATCGCTGCCGGAGAACAGGCCGGTTTCGCCCACAACCGCGATTTCAACGGCCCGCAGCAACAGGGCGTGGGCCTGTACCAGGTCACCCAGAAGGACGGCGCGCGCTGCTCGGCGGCGGTCGCCTACCTGGCGCCGGCGCAGGCGCGCGCCAACCTGCAGGTGATCACCGACGCGCTGGTGCTGCGCCTGCTGCTCGAGGGCGAGCGCGTGGTCGGCGTGGCCTACGCGCAACGCGGCGCCGAAGTGCAGGCGCGGGCCGCACGCGAGGTGCTGCTCAGCGCCGGCGCGGTGAACTCGCCGCAATTGCTGATGCTTTCGGGCATCGGCCCGGCCGACGAACTGCAGCGCCATGGCATCACGGTGCGCCTGGACCAGCCGCAGATCGGCGCCAACCTGCAGGACCATCTGGACGTGTGCACGCTGTACCGCACCCGCCCGGGCATCAGCTACGACCGCCGCAACCAGCTGAAGATCGCCTTCGACTATTTCCTGCGCGGCCACCGCGGCGCCGGCAGCAGCAACATCGCCGAAGCCGGCGGCTTCATCCGCTCGCCGCTGGCGCCGGACGCGCGCGCCGACATCCAGCTGCATTTCGTGCCGGCGATGCTCGACGACCACGGCCGCAACCGGTTGCCCGGCGACGGCTTCACCCTGCACGCCTGCCACCTGCAGCCGCGCAGCCGCGGCCGCCTGTCGCTCAACGACGCCGACCCGCGCACGCCGGCGCGGATCCAGGCGAACTACCTCAGCGATCCGGACGGCTTCGACCTGCGCATGCTGGTGGAATGCGCGCGCCTGGCGCGGCGCATCCTGCAGCAGCCGGCATTCGATCCCTGGCGCGGCGCGCCGCTGCTGCCGGCACGCGACGACCTGGACGACGCCGGCCTGGTCGCCTACATCCGCGCCAAGGCCGAGACCATCTACCACCCGATCGGCACCTGCCGCATGGGCAACGATGCGCAGGCGGTGGTCGATCCGCAACTGCGCCTGCGCGGACTGGAAGGGTTGCGCGTGGTCGATGCATCGGTGATGCCGCGCCTGGTCAGCGGCAACACCAACGGCCCGACGATGATGATCGCCGAGCGCGCCGCCGACCTGATCCGCGGCCACAGCGTGCTGCGCGACGGCTGAGGCGCAGCGTGCGGGCCTACCCGCGCCTCACCGCGCGCGCCCTGCCAGCCACACGCCCAGCGCCGCCAGCGCGAAGCCGCACAGCTTCAGCGCGGTCAGGTGCTCGCCGAGCAGCACGTGGCCGAACACCGCGGTCACCGGCGGCATCAGGAAGAACAGGCTCGCCACCTGCGTGGCCGCGCCGCACCGCAGCAGCAGGAACAGCAACGCGAAGCCGCCGATCGAATTGACCAGCACCAGCCACGCCATCGCCGCGACGAAGCCGTCGCTGGCCTGGAAGCGGAAGCCTTCCCACGCCGCCAGCGGCAGCAGCACCAGCGTCGCCGCGGCGTTCTGCACCGCCAGCCCGACGCGCAGGTCGAGCTGCGCGGCATGCCGCTTCTGGTACAGGGTGCCGGCGGCGATGCCGAACAGGCCCACCAGCAAGGCCAGCCAGCCGCCCCACGGCGTCGCCCCGTCGATGCGGTCGGCGGCGACCGTGGCGACGCCGGCGAAGCCCAGCGCCATGCCCAGCCACTGCGCCGCGCGCAAGCGCTGGCCGCCCCACCATGGGCTGGCCCAAGCCACCAGCAGCGGCATCGCCCCGATCACCAGCGCGGCCACGCCGGAACCGGTGCCCAGCGCGAAGGCGGCGTAGACCCCGCCGAACTGCAAGGCGAGCATCAGCACCCCGGCCACGGCGCTGCGTGCCAGTTCCTGCCGCGGCAGCGCCTGCAAGCGTGCGGGACCGGCAGCCAGCGCGAAGCACAGCGCGGTCAGGCCGAAGCGCCACAGCAGCGCGGTGAACGGCGCCGCATGCGCCACCACCTGCTTGCCGGCGATGTAGCCGGTGCACCAGACCAGCACGAAGGCCAGTCCCAGCCAGGTCGCGGCGGCCGGCGCCGTACGCGCGGCGGGGATCGGGGGAAGGTCGGGATCGGGCATGCGCCATGATCCCGCAGCGGTACCGCGCCGTCACTGCGCTGGCAACGGTTCAGCCAGGCCGGCGGCGACCGCAGCGGCTTCGGCACATCGATTGCATGCGTTTCAGGCACCTGCCGCGCCGTTGCGGCAACCGCGGCGGACGCCGCGTTGCCGGCCTTGTCGGCCCGGCAAAATCACCAGCAGGATCAAGACGATGCCCATTCATCTTCTCCCGGTTTGTGCAATGGCGAAAAGCGGCGCTAGAATCGGTTTCGGCAGCACCTCACAGGCCACACGCGCGATGAAACAGAACAGCAGGCACCGGCTCCTTCGACCGGTGGCAACCGGGTTGCTCGGGGCATTGCTGCCCTTTGCGATGTCCTCCACCGCGCAGACGCCGGCGCCCTCGCAGCCGCTGCCGCCGCCGATCTA
Source organism: Xanthomonas bonasiae (assembly GCF_017163705.1). GTDB lineage: Bacteria > Pseudomonadota > Gammaproteobacteria > Xanthomonadales > Xanthomonadaceae > Xanthomonas_A > Xanthomonas_A bonasiae. Next base: position 45,180 of record NZ_JAFIWB010000004.1, on the reverse strand, counting down.
CACCGAGGCCACGCGCTACACCTCGCCGACCCAGCCGTTGCCGTACCGCGCCTCGCTGCCGGAGAGCAAGGTACTGCCGCTGGCCAGGGACTTCGATGTCGCCAGCCTGGAAGCGATGGCCGAGCAGCTCACCTACGGCGAGCGCGTGCCCGGCCTGGCGGTGGCGATCGTGCACAACGGCCAGGTGATCAGTGCGCGCGGCTACGGCGTCACCGACGTCAACCGCCCCGAGCCGGTCGATGCGCACACCGTGTTCCGCCTGGCCTCGCTGTCCAAGGCCTTCGCCGGCACCATGGCCGGCCTGCTGGTCAACGACGGCACCCTGCGCTGGGACAGCAAGGTCGTCGACTACGTGCCCGGCTTCCAGCTCAGCGATCCGGTCGCCACCCGCCAGTTGAACGTGGCCGACCTGCTCAGCCATCGCGTCGGCCTGACCTACAACGCCTACGACCGCGACGTCGAATCCAATACCGACTACTACACGCTCAGCCACAAGCTCGCCTACGCGCCGCTCAAGTGCGCGCCGGGCGACTGCTACGCCTACCAGAATGTCGCCTTCAGCCTGATCGGCGACGTGGTGTTCGCCGCCTCCGGCAGCTTCTACGAGCAGTCGGTGGAGCGCCGCATCTTCAAGCCGCTGGGCATGAACGACGCCAGCATGGGCCTGGCCGGGATCCAGGCCAGCCCGCGCTGGGCGCGCCCGCACGTGCGCAGCCGCAACGGCTGGGTGTCGCTGATGCCCAAGCCCACCTACTACCGGCTGGCCCCGGCCGCCGGCGTCAACGCCAGCATCAGCGACATGGCGCAATGGCTGATCGCGCAGACCGGGCATCGTCCGGACGTGCTGCCGGCGCCGCTGCTGGCCACGCTGCACGCGCCGCTGATCACCACCCCGGGCGAGATGCGCTCGGGCTGGCGCCGCGAGCGGGTCAATTCGGCCAGCTACGCGCTGGGCTGGCGCATCTTCGATTACTCGGGCCACCAGGTGGTGTTCCATGCCGGCGCGGTGCAGGGCTATCGCGGCCTGGTCGCGCTGGTGCCGGAACGCGACCTGGGCGTGGCGATCCTGTGGAACGGCGAGAGCGGCCTGCCCTCCGGCCTGCTGCCGACCATCCTGGACCGCGCGATCGGCCTGCCGACGCAGCGCTGGCTGGACGTGGACACCGACTTCGGCAGCGACAACATGATGGCCGAGCGTCCGGATCCGAAGGACAAGAAGGGCGCCTCCTCGTCCAAGTCGACCGCGTCGCCGCACTGACGCAGGTGGTCTCCCGATGGTTCGGCGGAAGGCGGCGCAAGCCGCCTTTCTGCTGTCTGCGCGCTGGTTTCGGGAGACCTGCGCTCCGGCGCGACAGGATCTGGTGAGGCTGCGCAAGCCAGCAATTGCGCCGGCTCCGACGTTGATGGAATCCAGGCGATACGGTCGCGGCTGAAGCCGCTCCTACAGGGGAGCGGCACGCGGTAGCGGCTCGGCCAACATCGAAGCGCTGCTTGAAGCAATCGACCGAAAAACCTTGGTTGCGTCGACCGTCGTCCGTCACTACGACAACCGGCGCCGGATCAGCTGCGGACACCCGCGCAGAAGTCCCATCAAGCGAATAGAGCCCCTCTCCCATCGGGAGAGGGGTTGGAGTGAGGGGCCGGGCGAAGCCTCGCGGCAAGAGGTTGCCGAGGATCGGACAAAGCCTCGCGGCAAGAGGTTGCTGAGGATCGAACGAAGCCTCGCCGCAAGAGGTTGCTGAGGGTGGGGCGCAGCCTCGCGGCAAGAAGCTGCCGTGAGGATCCGGGCCAAGCCTCATGGCAATGAGTGCGCATGGCGACGCACGTCCACCTCGCCCCACACGCGTCGCTACGCACGCACCCTCATCCGGCGCTGCGCACCACCTCCCTCCCCCCGTGGTCCAGGTGGAGGAGCAAGATCAGTCAGCCCGAGCAGCAGGTCGGCACTGCAACGATGGGGTTGCCAGCACCTCAGCGCCTGCCGCTCGCGCTCGCACGCTCCACGCCGGCGCCGCCAGCGCGCGCGGCACCGGCGCATGGAGCACGGTGCGGATGGTTTGAAAACGCCGAGGCTGCCAGCACGACATGGCAGCGCCGCCGGGATGTCCTCGCGCAGACGAAAGCGAGGAGCCGAGCGCGGCCTCGACCACGTCGCCTGCGGCAGCGAGGCAGCGGCTTGGCGAACTCGCGCAGCATCGCCGCCTGCAGCGCAGTCGGAATTCAGTGCAGCCCGGGCACGCGCCCGGCGGCGAGAGAACACGGTGGCGGCAACAGCGCCGGCTCGCGGACTGGCCACCGTGCAGCCGACACGTCAGCGGCAGGTCGGTGCCATGTCGACGCCGGCAAGCAGCTGGTCGCGGCGACGGCAGACGGACGCCCATAAAAAAGCTCCCTCCCCGCTGGGCACCGGGGAGAGAGCTCTAGGTACGGCTATCGGGATGGATCAGATCAGATCAGCGGCGCGGGCGTTGCCGGCAGCGCGACCGGAGCGGTCTTCTTCTTGCGGGCAACCGGCTTCTTCTTCGCGACGGCCTTCTTGGCGACGGCCTTCTTCGCGGCCGGCTTCTTGGCAGCCGACTTCTTCACCGCCTTCTTGGCGACGGCCTTCTTCGCGGTCTTCTTTACGGCCTTCTTAGCGGTGGCCTTCTTCGCGGTCTTCTTGGTGGCGGCCTTCTTGGCGGTCGCCTTCTTCGCCGTCTTCTTTACCGCCTTCTTCGCGGTGGTCTTCTTGGCGGTGGCCTTCTTGATGGCCTTCTTCACCTTGGCGACCTTCTTGGCGACTTTCTTGGCGACCTTCTTGACCGCCTTCTTTACCGAGACCTTCTTCGCTGCCGGCTTCTTGGCGGCAGTCTTCTTGACCGCTTTCTTAGCGGCCGGCTTCTTTTTCGCAGCTTTTTTCGTGGCCATGGGATGGCTCCTCGTCAGTGAACTATGGATTGAAAACGCCCAGTTAAAGCAAACCCGCGGCGATGGTCCGCCTGCAGGATCCGCCGGCGCGTAGTGCGGGCCGGGTCGGATACAGAAACACCCGTATCGAAGCTCGATACGGGTGTCGTGCCAGGGGAGACGTTGCGTTTCTCGGAGGGAAGCGACACCTGATCCACCATCGTCAGGTTCCTGGTGGAGGTCCAAGTTGTGCTTCGCGTTCTGATGTCGATCCGATTCACTCGCTTGCGCAGCAACGTCTGCTGGGCGAAACCTAATCACGCTTTTTTTTACTGTCAACAGTTCTACGCAATTTTTTTTCAGGCGTCGCGTGCCGCGAGCGCACCGATCGTCGCGATCGGCGGCCCCGGGACCTCGACGACAGCCGTTGCGAAACCCGCGGCGAAACTTCGACGCAAACAAAAACAGCGGTAATTCCCGTGCTTTTTTGCAACACGCCGACGCGACCGGCCGTTTCGCGTGCTGCCGCGCGCGGCGCTGGCGGCATCCAGGCGCGCATACGCGAGCCTGTCCGCAAGCTGAAAAAAACTTTTCGCGGCATGCGCCGTTCCGGCATCGCACAAGAGCAAATGCGCAAAACTGCGCAAACTTTTTCGCGTTGTTCGGCGCTTGCGAGCGCGCGTGCGCGGCGCCTCGCAGCGCATCGCCGCGGCGACGACGATGCCGTTGTAGCGTCCGCATGTCTGCGCATGCTCCTCACCGGCACGTCACGCACACGCGACCGGATGCGTCGCGCGTGCTGTTGCCGCCGCGTCCGCTGCCGAGTGCGTGTCTCGCCTCGACCGACCCGCAGCACCGCGCGCGCGCGCCACGACGAACACACCCGACCGGACGAACGCGACGCCGCTGGCCGCAGCGCAGCAAGCGCTGCTGCGATCGCAGACGCCGCGCCCGCGACGCCCGACTGCGATGCACATCACCGTCACTGCCAAAAAACCGGCGCGACGTTCGCCGCGTCCAGGCACCGCTGCAGCGGCGCCGCCTTCCAGCACGTGGCGACCACGTCGTGCGCGTCGATGCATGCGGCGCGGCCGGCATCCGCCGCCTGGCGCGGCGCATCCGGCGCCTGCGTTGCGTCCGCTCGCCGCTACTCCGCCCACGCGGACATGCCGATCGCCCGAGTCGTGCGCGTCGATGCATGTGGCGCGGCCGGCATCCACCGCCTGGCGCGGCGCATCCGGCGCCTGCGTTGCGTCCGCTCGCCGCGACTCCGCCCACGCAGACATGCCGATCGCCCGGGTCGTGCGCGTCGATGCATGCGGCGCGGCCGGCATCCACCGCCTGGTGCGGCGCATCCGGCGCCTGCGTTGCGTCCGCTCGCCGCGACTCCGGCCACTCGGAGATGCCGATCGCCCGATCGGCAAACCTCGCGGACTGTCGACAGCGCGCTCCGCTTCCTGCCGCCGCTTTCGTTTGTGCCGCACAAACGAAAACCGGCCGCACAAGGCGGCCGGTTCGGCTGTCGCGACGTGGGGCTCGGCTCAGTGGCCGTCTTCCTCGAGCAGCTCGGCGTAGTCGTCCGGCGTCAGCAGGTCGTTCAACTGCTCCGGATCGGCGATCTCCAGCACGAAGATCCAGCCTTCGCCGTAGGCGTCCTCGTTGATCGTCTCCGGCTTGTCGCTGAGTGCGGCATTGACCTCGACCACCTTGCCGGTGAGCGGGCTGTACACGTCCGACGCGGCCTTGACCGACTCGACCACGGCCACGCCGTTGCCGGCGACGACCTCGTCGCCGACGTTGGGCAGCTCGACATAGACCAGGTCGCCGAGCAGGCCCTGGGCATGTTCGGAGATGCCGACGGTGACGCGACCGTTGCCTTCGACGCGCGCCCATTCATGGGACTTGAGGAATTTGAGGTCGCCAGGGATCTCGCTCATGGGGCTGCTCCGGAAAAAGACGGTATCGGGGATGGGTGGCTAGTGTAGCGAACCGGATGCTCCGCAACGACGTCGCGGGCGCATTGCGGCGGCCGCCGGTTCAATCGAGGACGCCGGGCTGGACCTGGCCTTCGCGCACGAACGGGAACTTGACCACGCGCACCGGCACCTCCTTGCCGCGGATGTCCACCCGCACCTGCCCGGGGTCGCCGGCCGGCACGCGCGCGAACGCGATCGCCTTGCCCAGCGTCGGCGAGAACGTGCCGGACAGGATCTCGCCGTCGCCCTGCGCGGTGAGCACCTTCTGGCCGTGGCGCAGCACGCCCTTCTCGTCCATCACCAGGCCGATCATCTGCCGCGGCGCGCCGTTGGCCTTCTGTGCCTCGAGCACGTCGCGGCCGATGAACACGCGGCCCTCGTCCAGCGCCACGGTCCAGGCCAGCGCCGCCTCGTACGGCGACACGCTGTCGTCCATGTCCTGCCCGTACAGGTTCATGCCGGCCTCCAGGCGCAGCGTGTCGCGCGCGCCCAACCCGGCCGGCTTGACCCCCGCTTGCAGCAGCGCGTTCCAGAACGCCACCGCCTGCTCCTGCGGCAGCACGATCTCGAAGCCGTCCTCGCCGGTGTAGCCGGTGCGCGCGACGAACAGCGCCACGCCGTCGGTCGAGGTCGCCTCGAACGCGGCGAAGCGGCCCAGCTTCTGCACCGCGGCACGGTCGTCCTCGCGCAGCAGACCGATCGCCTTGGCGCGCGCATTCGGGCCCTGTACCGCGATCATCGCGAAGTCCTCGCGCTCGCGTACCTCCACGCCGAACGCCTGCGCCTGCGCGCCGATCCAGGCCAGGTCCTTGCTGCGCGTGGCGGCGTTGACCACCAGGCGGAAGAAGGTGTCGGACATGTAGTAGACGATCAGGTCGTCGATCACCCCGCCCTGCGGGTTGAGCATGCAGGTGTACAGCGCCTTGCCCGGCAGCTTCAGCTTGTCTACCGAGTTGGCCAGCAGGTGGCGCAGGAACCCGCGCACCTGCGTGCCATGCAGGTCGACCACGGTCATGTGGCTGACGTCGAACATGCCGGCGTCGCGGCGCACCTGATGGTGCTCGTCGATCTGCGAGCCGTAGTGGATCGGCATGTCCCAGCCGCCGAAGTCGACCATCTTGGCGCCGAGGGCGCGATGGCTGTCGTTGAGGATGGTCTTCTGGGTCATGGCGCGGGTCCGTGAGAAAAGTCGCCCATTATCGCCGCCGAGCGGCCGGGATTGGAGATTCGGGATTGGGGGATTCGGGGCGGCCGCATACGATCCCGCCCGAAGGCACGCCGTTGTAGGAGCGGCTTCAGCCGCGACAGGCATTATCAGAGATTGTGTCGCGGCTGAAGCCGCTCCTACAACGGATGCATGCAGCATGCGGAGATGCCGCGCACGCACGGCAGCCTCCCAATCCCCAATCCCCAATCCCCAATCCCGGCCCTACTCCGCCTGCACCAACAGCGTCATCCCATCCACCCCGACGATGCGCACCGCGCTGCCGGCGGGCAGGTCGGGGCCGCCGACCACCCAGAACGCGTCGTCGACCTTGGCGCGGCCGCGGCCGGCCTGGATCGGCTGGTCCAGCGTCACCACCCGGCCGATCAACTGTTCGGCGCGGCGGTTGAGCAGCGGCCGGTCGCTGACCCGGTCGCGGCCGCGGAACCAGGTGCGGTAGATCTGGATCGAGACGAAGCTGAGCACCACGAACGCGCCGATCTGCAGCAGCAGCGCGATGTCCGGCAGCACCAGCACGGCCACGAACACCGCCGCGGCGGCGAAGCCCATCCACAGCATGAACGCGCCCGGCGCCAGCGCCTCGGCCGCGAACAGCAGCAAGGTCAGCGCGCCCCATGCGACCACCTCGGCGCGCATGGCTCAGACTCCGCTGCGCGGCGGCATGCCACGCGGCACCGCCGGCGGCGCGGATTGCTGCTTGCCCAGCGCCTCGCGCGCCAGTTCGCCGATGCCGGCGATCGAGCCGATGATGCCGCTGGATTCCATCGGCATCAGCACGAACTTCTGGTTCGGCGCGGTGGCCAGTTCCTTGAACGCCTCCACGTACTTCTGCGCGATGAAGTAGTTGATCGCCTGCACGTCGCCCTCGGCGATCGCCTTGGACACCATCGTGGTGGCGCGCGCTTCGGCCTCGGCCAGGCGCTCGCGCGCCTCGGCGTCGCGGAACGCGGCTTCCTTGCGGCCTTCAGCCTCCAGCACCGCGGCCTGCTTCTCGCCCTCGGCGCGCAGGATCTCCGACTGCCGCGAGCCCTCCGCCTCCAGGATCTGCGCGCGCTTCTCGCGCTCGGCCTTCATCTGCCGCGCCATCGAATCGATCAGGTCGCGCGGCGGCTGGATGTCGCGGATCTCGATGCGGGTGACCTTGATGCCCCACGGATTGGTCGCATGGTCGACCACGCTGAGCAGCTGCGCGTTGATGGTCTCGCGCTGGCTCAGCGATTCGTCCAGGTCCATCGAGCCGATCACGGTGCGGATGTTGGTCTGCACCAGCGCGATCGTGGCGATCTCCAGGTTCGACACTTCATAGGCGGCCTTGGCCGCGTCCAGCACCTGGAAGAACACCACCCCGTCCACCCGCACCACCGCGTTGTCCTTGGTGATCACGTCCTGGCTGGGCACGTCCAGCACCTGCTCCATCATGTTGACCTTGCGGCCCACGCCGTAGACCACCGGAATCAGGAAGTGCAGGCCGGGCGACAAGGTGTGGGTGTAGCGGCCGAAGCGCTCCACGGTCCACTGGAACCCTTGCGGCACCATGCGCACGGTCTTGAACAGCACGATCACGCCCGCGACCAGGATCACCAGCGCGAGGAAATAGGTGGACGGCATCGGCTCGCTCCATTGACCAAAGAAATGAATACGCCGCGAGTATAGCGAGCGCCGGCCGGCCGCCAGCGCTACCAGCGGATACGCCCGAGCAGCATGTCCTTGAACATGACCCAGTCGCCGGCGAACGAATACAGCGGATGGCGGAAGGTGGCCGGACGGTTCTTTTCGAAGAAGACATGTCCGGCCCAGGCGCAACCGTAGCCGCACAGCGGCGCCGCCCACAGCCAGCGTGGCTGGCCGCTGCAGATCGCCAGCAGCACGATCAGCAACACCCCGGCGCTGCCGACGAAGTGCAGCCGGCGCGACAGCGGATGCCGGTGCTCGCTCAGGTAGAACGGATAGAACGCGCGGAAACTGTCGAAGCGACGCATGCGTTGGCCCTCCCAGGCAGCGCAGGCACAGCATACGCCGCCGCGCGGGCGCCGACATCAAAGAGGAGGGACGCGGCAGCGGGGAACCGCTGCGCAGGACGTGGCGAGCAGCGTGGATCGCCCGCATCTGCGCCACGCCCACATTGCGCAGCTCAGGCCTGCCGCGGCGCGAACATGATCACCGCCATGCCCAGCAGGCACAGGCCGGCGCCGAGCAGGTCCCAGCGCGTGGGCCGGATCGATTGCACCGCCCACAGCCACAGCAGCGCCACCGCGATGTAGACGCCGCCGTACGCGGCGTAGACGCGGCCGCTGGCCTCCGGATGCAGGCTCAGCAGCCACACGAACGCGGCCAGGCTGGCGCCCGCCGGCAGCAACAGCCACGCGCTGCGCTGCTCGCGCAGCCACAGGTACGGCAGGTAGCAGCCGACGATCTCGGCCACGGCGGTCAGCACGAACAGCAGCAGCGTCTTCACTGCGCCGCGTCGCGTTCCTGGCGCTTGGCACGCTGCCAGTAGGCTTCCTGCCGGTCCAGCGACAAGCCATCCAACGCGCCGCCGTCGTGCTGCGCCAGCTGCTCCATCGCGCGGAAACGGCGTTCGAATTTCTGGTTGGCATGGCGCAGCGCAGCACCGACATCGACCTGGGCGTGGCGCGCAAGATTGGCGCAGACGAACAGCAGGTCGCCGATCTCGTCCTGCAGCCGCGCCTGGTTGTCCTGCACGGGGCCGCGCGCGAATTCCGCACGCACTTCCTCCAGCTCTTCCCGCACCTTTTCCAGCACCGGCGCCGGCCCCGGCCAGTCGAAGCCGACCCGCGCCGCGCGCGCCTGCAGCTTCACCGCGCGCTGCCATTCCGGCAGGCCGCGGGCGATCCCGGCCAACGCCGAACTGTCGGTCTTGCCGGCCGCGGCGCGCTCGTTGCGCTTGATCTCTTCCCACTTCAGCGTCTGCTGCTCGGCGTCGGCGACCTGGCTGTCGCCGAACACATGCGGGTGTCGGCGCACCATCTTGTCGCAGATCGCGGCGACCACGTCGTCGAAGCCGAAGGCGCCCTGCTCGCGCGCCATCTGCGCATGGAACACCACCTGCAGCAGCAGGTCGCCGAGTTCGTCCTTCAGCTCGCCCAGGTCGTTGCGGTCGATCGCGTCGGCGACTTCGTACGCCTCTTCGATCGTGTACGCGGCGATGCTGGCGAAATCCTGTTCCAGGTCCCAGGGGCAGCCGTGCGCGCGATCGCGCAGGCGCGCCATGATCTCGAGCAGGGCGGGAAGGTCGTAGCGGGCTGCGGTCACGTGCGGGTTCCGATGCGACGGCAACGGCGCCGCCTGCCGGCTAGTTTGGCAGAGCGGCCCGCGCGATGAGCGGTCGGCGACGGGACCAGCGGCGCGGCGGCGCACGCGAACGACCGGCGGCGCATGGCCGCAACGCCGTCATCGCGCCTGGCGACCGAGGGCGCGCATTGCAGCGGCGTCAGCCGCGACGCCGCCTTGCAGGCCATCGCCGCTGCCGGCGACAGCGGGCGCTCAGCCCAGCCAGCTGCGCCACGGCAGCATCGGATCGCCCAGCGCCAGGAAATCGCCGTTGAGCAGCGATTCGCGGCGGTTGTAGCGGAACGGCTTGCCGGTATCGGCGGCGAGCAGCGTGCCGCCGGCGGCCTGCAGCACGCACTGGCCGGCGGCGGTGTCCCATTCGGAGGTCGGGCCGAAGCGCGGGTACACGTCCAGCTCGCCGTCGGCGATGCGACAGAACTTCAGCGACGAGCCCTGCGCGATCACCTCGGTCTCGCCCATGCGCAGCAGCAGCGCGTCGGTGCGCGGATCGCGGTGCGAGCGGCTGGCCGCCACCCGCAGCGGCGCGCTGGCCGGCCGCCGCGTGTTCAGCGCGGTGTCGCGGAAACCGTCGCGACGGTACGCCTGCTCGCCGCGCACCGCGTGCCAGACGCGGCCATCGACCGGCGCCTGGACCACGCCGAACACCGGCGCGCCCTGGTGGATCAGCGCGATGTTGACGCTGAACTCGCCGTTGCGCTTGACGAACTCGCGGGTGCCGTCGAGCGGGTCCACCAGCCAGTAGCTGGTCCAGTGCTCGCGCACGTCCCAGGGAATGTGCGCCGACTCCTCGGACAGCACCGGCAGGTCGGGGGTCAGCCGTTCCAGGCCTTCGACGATGATCCGGTGCGCGGCCAGGTCGGCCTGGGTCAGCGGGCTGGCGTCGGCCTTGTGCTCGACGTCGAAGCCGGTGGCGTAGACGGCCATGATCGCCGCGGCGGCGTCGATGGCGATGGCGATGACGGTTTCGCGCAGGTCTGCGGTGATGCGGATCATCCGGTACGACCCAGCCACTCGCGGGCGATGAACAGCGCCGCCAGCGAACGCCCTTCGGAGAAATCCTCACGCAACATCAGTTGGTCCAATTCAGCCAGTTTCCAGGGCACCACTTCTAGTTCCTCCGGCTCGTCGCCGGCAAGTTTTTCGGGATAGAGATCTTGCGCGAGCACCAGCCAGGACTGGTGGCTCATATAGGTGGGCGCCAGGGTCATCGCGCGCAGCACCTGCAGCTGGCGGGCGCCGTAACCGGCTTCTTCCTTGAGTTCGCGGTCGGCCGCCTGCAGCGGCGTCTCGCCGGCATCGATGCGGCCCTTGACCAGGCCCAGTTCGTAGCGGTGCACGCCGGCGGCGTACTCGCGCACCAGCAGCACCGTCTGCGCGTCCAGCATCGGCACCACCACCACCGCGCCGTGGCCGGGGGATTTGAGCCGGTGGAACACGCGCCGTTCGCCGTTGCTGAACTCCAGGTCCAGCTCTTCGACCTTGCGCTCTATGGCCGACTCGCCGCGCTCGCGCAGCGCGTGGATGATCGGCAACGGACGGCTCACGCCGGCACCCCGCGGCGCTTTGCGGCGTCGATCGATAGAATGCACGGAGCGAAGAACCTGTTCATGAGCGCGAAATGCTAACAGACCTGACCGCATCACAGACTGCCGCCGCCTGGCGGCAACGCGACCTGGCGGTGCTGTGGCACCCCTGCACGCAGATGCGCGAGCATCCGGACACCCTGCCGCTGCTGCCGATCGCGCGTGGCGAAGGCGCCTGGCTGATCGATCACGAAGGCAACCGCTACCTGGATGCGGTGAGCAGCTGGTGGACCAATCTGTTCGGCCACAGCGAGCCGCGCATCGCCGCGGCCATCGCCGCGCAGGCCACCCAGCTGGAACAGGTGATGCTGGCCGGGTTCAGCCACGCGCCGGCGGTGGAACTGGCCGAGCAGCTGCTGGCGCTGGCGCCGCGCCAGGACGGGCGCGCGCCGCTGGCCAAGGTGTTCTACGCCGACAACGGCTCGGCCGGGGTCGAGGTGGCGCTGAAGATGGCGTTCCACTATTTCCACAACCGCGGCGAGACCCGCCGCACCCGCTTCGTAGCGCTGGAGAACGGCTACCACGGCGAGACCATCGGCGCGCTGGCGGTCGGCGACATCCCGCTGTACCGGCGGGTCTACGCGCCGCTGCTGTGCGAAGCGCTGTTCGCGCCCTCGCCCGACGCCTACCTGGCCGCGCCGGGACAGAGCGCACGGCAGCGCGCCGATGCCGCCGCCGATGCGCTGGCCGACCTGTTCGACCGCCATCCGGGCGAGATCTGCGCGGTGATCCTGGAGCCGCGCCTGCAATGCGCCGGCGGCATGCGCATGCACGACCCGGCCTACCTGCGCCGCGCGCGCGAGCTGTGCGACGCCAACGGCGCGTTCCTGATCGCCGACGAGATCGCCACCGGCTTCGGCCGCACCGGCACCCTGTTCGCCTGCGAGCAGGCCGGGGTGATGCCGGACCTGCTGTGCCTGTCCAAGGGCCTGACCGGCGGCTTCCTGCCGCTGTCGGCGGTGCTGGCCACGCAACACTTATATGACGCCTTCCTCGACGACAGCCGCGAGCGCGCCTTCCTGCACTCGCACAGCTATACCGGCAATCCGCTGGCCTGCGCCGCCGCGCTGGCCTGTCTGCGGATCTTCCAGCAGGACGACGTGATCGCGCGCAACCGCAGCACCGCCGAAACCATGCGCGCGCTGTCGGCGCCGTTCAACGACCATCCGCACGTGGCCGACGTGCGCCAGGCCGGGATGGTGGTCGCGTTCGAACTGACCCGCAACGGCGACAAGCGCACCCCGTTCGCCGCCGGCGCACGGGTCGGCCTGTGCGCGTACCGGGCCGCCCTGCAGCGCGGCGTGGTGCTGCGCCCGCTGGGCGACGTGCTGTACTGGATGCCGCCGTACTGCGTGGACGACAACCAGCTGGCGCTGCTCGCCGAGACCACCCTGGCCGCGATCGACGAGGCCGTGGCATGCGCCTGACCCGCTGCCATGTCGATCTGCCGCTGCACGCCGGCGACGACGTGGTGTTGCCCGAGGACGTCGCCGGGCATCTGCTGCGCGTGCTGCGGCTGCGCGAAGGCGACCGCTGCGTGCTGTTCAACGGCGACGGCTGCGACTACGACGCCGAACTGCTGCAGGTCGGCAAGCGCGGCGCCAGCGCGCGGATCGGCGCGGCGCAGCCGGCGGACAACGAATCGCCGCTGGCGATCACCCTGCTGCAGGGCGTGGCGCGCGGCGAGAAGATGGACCTGATCCTGCAGAAGGCGACCGAACTGGGCGTGGCCGCGATCGTGCCGGTGTGGGCCGAACGCACCGAGGTGAAGCTGGATGCGGCGCGTACGGAAAAGCGCGTGGCGCACTGGCGCAGCGTCGTCGTCTCGGCCTGCGAACAGTCCGGCCGCGCGCGCGTGCCCGGCCTGGCCGCGCCGCTGGCGCTGGCCGATGCCGCCGCTGCCGTGGCCGGCACGCAGCTGAAGCTCATCCTCGATCCGCAAGGCGAACACCGGCTGCGCACGCTGGACATCGCCGGCAACGCGGCGACGATCGCGATCGGCCCGGAAGGCGGCTGGTCGCCGCGCGATCGTGCCGCGCTGCACGCCGCCGGCTTCGCCGGCCTGCGCCTGGGACCGCGCATCCTGCGCACCGAAACCGCCGGCCTGGCCGCGATCGCCGCATTGCAGGCGCGCTGCGGCGACCTGTGAACCGGCGCACGCAATCGCGTAGACATCGTTGACCGCAGGCGCGCCGCGGCGGTGCCGCCGACGCTGCACGAATCGCGGATTTCCCCTGCAAAACAGCGCTTTTCTTAGCGATTCTTTAACCGCGATGCGCGTTGACAACGAAGGACAAGCGCGACACAGTCGGCGCTCCTGAGCCATCGCGCGGGGTGCTTCCGGTTTGAACCGGCGCAACGAACGACACGGCCCGCCAGCGCGTGGCCGCCCGTCCGCACAACCCACGCACGCGCAGCCGCGTGCGCCATCGGCCGCTGCCGCGCCCACGTGCGGCGCGCGCGCCGTCACGCAGCACAGCACCGATGCCGACGTGCCGTCTCCGCCGCGCGGCGGCATGCACGCCCCGCCCTTCTTTTCCATTCGCCCATCGCGCCGCATCCGGGCCGATGGCGTCACTTGCCTGCCGCCACACCGGCAGGCTTTTCGCGTCCTGCGCACCTTTCGGAGACCGCCCGCTTGAACCACACCCGCCTCGCTCCCCTGGCCTTCGCCATCGCCGCCGCACTGGCCGCACCGGCCAGCGCCTTCGCCCAGCAAGTTCCCACGCCGCAGCGCGACGACGCGGCAGCGCCGGCGGCCGACGCCGGCGCGTCCGCCAGCGGCCAGGCCACGCCCGCGGCGGTCCAGGAACTGGATGCGGTCAAGGTCACCGGCTATCGCGCCAGCCTGCAGAAATCGCTCAACATCAAACGCAACGCCGATGCGATCGTCGATGCGATTTCGGCCGAGGACGTCGGCAAGTTTCCCGCGGCCAATGTCGCCGAATCGCTGTCGCACCTGCCCGGGGTCAGCGTCGATCGCCAGTTCGGCGAAGGCGAGAAGGTCTCGATCCTGGGCACCGATCCGGCCCTGAACCGGGTCCTGCTCAACGGCCAGAGCATCGCCTCCACCAGTTGGGGCGGCGATCCGAACAATCCGGACAGCCGCTCGTTCAACTATTCGCTGCTGGCGCCGGAAGTGATCGGCAGCGCCGAGGTCTACAAGAGCCCGCAGGCCAGCATCGACGAAGGCAGCCTGGGCGGCACCGTGATCCTGCATACGCGCAAGCCGCTGGAACTGGACAGGAACCTGCTGACCGGCAGCGTCAGCTACGGCTACAACGACCGCTCCGAGGACGGCAAGCCCAACGCCTCGCTGCTGTACAACTGGAAGAACGACGCCGGCACGCTCGGCGTGCTCGGCTCGGTGATGCATTCGGAGCGCTCGCTGCGCCGCGACGGCGTGGAGATCTTCGGCTACAGCGACATCCAGGGCGCCGGCTTTCCCGACGCGGTCGCCGCCGGCAAGCAAGAGGTCTACCCCACCGCGATCAACAGCGCGCTGTTCACCCAGACCCGCAAGCGCGACGGCTTCACCGGCTCGCTGCAGTGGAAGCCGAACGATGCCTTCGAACTGACCTACACCGGCCTGTATGTCGAAGAGACCTTCGACAACGTCAACCAGAGCCGCTACGCCAACTTCGTGCCGGCCAACGCCACCGCGCTGGACGTGACTGACGGCGTCGCCACCTCGGGAGCCTATGGCGACAACGCCGAAACCATCCTCGACTCCTACGTACGCAAGACCACGGTCAAGACCAGCAGCAACACCCTGCGCGGCGACTGGCACGGCGACGGCTGGAACGTTTCCGGCCAGGTCGGCGCGACCCGCTCGGCCGGCGGCGCCGATCGCATCTACGGCCTCACCTTCCGCGGCAACGGCGCCTACGACTACGCCATCGACCACCGCACCGTTGGCGTGGACTACGCCGTGCCGCCGTCGGCGCTGGAATCGATGTCGGTGCTGGGCGCCACCGTCAACCGCTATCCGAACCTGGACAAGGAGCGCTACGCGCAACTGGACTTCGACCACGACGTGGCCTGGGGGCCGATCACCAAGCTGCGCGCCGGGCTCAAGGCCACGCGCCACAGCACCGCGCAGGACATGTACTACGACAGCTTCCCCGCCGATCCGGACACCACGCTGGCCGCGGTCTATGGCGGCGGCACACCCGGCGGCTACCTGGACGGCCTGTCGGTCAGCGACGACATGCGCCACTGGCCGCGGCAAAGCCCTGGCGCGCTGGTGGACTACGTCGGCGGCCTGCCCGGCAGCGACACGCTCGCCCCCAGCTACGGCAGCAGCTTCGACGTGGTCGAGCGCAACCGCGCGGCGTACCTGCAGGCGGATTTTTCCGGCTACAACTACCGCGGCAACATCGGCGTGCGCTACGTCAACACCCGCGACGCGATCGGCGGCTACCAGTACGACGGCAGCGCCTATGCGCCGGTGCGCTACAACAAGTCCTACGGCGAATGGCTGCCGTCGCTGAACTTCGCCTACGACCTGTCCGATGCGCTGATCCTGCGCGTGGCCGCGGCCAAGGTGATCGCGCGGCCGCGCTATGCCGACCTCACGCCCTACGTCAACGCCGACGACAACAAGCTCACCGCCAGCAGCGGCAATCCAGCGCTGGACCCGTACCGCTCCACCAATTACGGCGCGTCGCTGGAATGGTATTTCGCGCCCAACAGCGTGCTCGCCGGCGAACTGTTCTACCGCGACATCTCCAACTACATCCTGCAGACCCTGGTGCAGCAGCCGCTGCACAACAACACCTACGACCGCGAGGACATCTACGAGGTAACGCTGCCGCAGAATTCCGGCGCAGCCAAGGTCAAGGGCGTGTCGCTGAGCTACCAGCAGGAACTCGGCGGCGGCTTCGGCCTGGCGGCGAACTACACCTACTCCAAGGCCGACACCCAGGGCGACTACAACCTGCCCTACAACTCCAAGAACAGCTACAACCTCAGCCCCTACTTCGAGAAAGGGCCATGGGAGGCGCGGCTGACCCTGGGCTGGCGCTCGGCCTACTTCACCCAGATCGGGCGCCTGGGCGCGAACCAGATGACCGACGACTTCACCCAGCTCGATGCGTCGGTGTCCTACGCCATCACCGACAAGGTCAAGCTGCAGATGGAAGGGACCAACCTGCTGGACGAGACCTACTACAGCTACGTCGGCCAGGAGAGCCAGCCCTACTATCTGTACAAGAACGGGCGCGGCTACATGCTCAGCGTGCACTTCACGCTGTAGCCGCGGCGGCGCGGCGGCCGCGCAGGCGGTCGCCGCACTGCGATCGCAAAGTCGGTCAACCCGCGCGACGACGGCACAAAAACGACGCGGGAGCGGCACTGAGTGGTGTGGGGCCACCCAGCGACACTCCCGCAGTCGGTCGACAATCGCGGCGAGGAGGCGCTAGCGCTGCTGCTGCAGGAACCAGTTCGCCGCGCCGATCACCCCGAGCTGGCCGTGCTCCACCAGCTTCACCGGGATCTGCTCCAGCGCCGGGCGCATCGCGCCCTTGTTCAAATAGCGCTCGACGAAGGCGCTGGCGGCCAGGAACGCGCCGATCTGCGGCAGGAAGCCGCCGGCCAGGTAGATGCCGCTCTGGATGCCGTACAGCAGCGCCATGTCGCCGACCACGCTGCCGAGCAGGCCGCAGAACGCCGACAGCGCTTCGTGCGCCAGCGCATCGTTGCCGCCCAGCGCCGCCGCGGTGACCTCGCTGGGCGAGGCATGCACCGGCGCGGCATCGTGCAGTTCGCACAACACCTTATAGAGATTGAGCAGACCGGGGCCGGACAGCAGGTGTTCCACCGGCACATAGCTGCGCGTGCGCAGCAGCCGTTGTGCGATCGCCATTTCCAGTTCGCTGCCGATCGGCAAGGCCGCGTGTCCGGCTTCGGTGGCCAGCACGACTGCGCCGCCATTGGTCGGAATCCACACCGCCGCGCCGAGCCCGGTGCCCGGGCCGATCACCAGCGCCGGTCCGCGCTGCGCTTTGCGCGGGCCGGTCACATGCAACACTTCGCTGGCATCCATCGACGAGGCGGCATAGGCCACCGCTTCGAAATCGTTGACCAGGTGCAGTGCCTGCATGCCCAGGCGCTCGCGGATCTCCGGCGGCGACAGGCTCCACGGCAGATTGGTGGTGATCACCCTGCCGTCTTCCAGCGCATAGCCGGCGCTGGCGATCACGCCACGGGTCGGCGCCGGACCCGGCACGCCGGACAGGAACTCGCCGATGATCTCGGTCAGGCCCGGATAGTCGGCACAGCGGTACTTGCGATAGTCCAGCACCTTGACCGTCTGCACGCTGTCGGTGGCGTCGCCGCGCGACACCAGGCCGATACGTACATGGGTACCGCCGACGTCGGCGGCGATGAAAGGCTCGGCGCGCGGCCCGGCCGCTGCCACTGGTGAACTGCTTGCGGACACGTATTCTCCCGTTGCGCCCCACAGGGCGCAGCCGATGGGCCTGTTGATCGATCGAGTTTCAGACCACCTTGACAACGTTGTCAAGATGAAATTCACCCAAATGTCGCTCTACCGTCACTGCTTCCACGATAAGCCATCGCGGCCGATTCGTCGCCTTATTCCGACAGGACACCGACATTGCCGATGGAGCGCCTGAAAGCGGGTGCGAACGGCAGGCGGAAATTCGCCGCAATGCACAAATTCTGGGATGCAGGTCTTGCTGTCGCGCATCGCAGCCCAGCGGACATGTCGCCACCAATGCGCCGCCGGACCACCTTCCCAGCGTGGATTTCCTTTGCCGGACAAGCACCTACGCAGCGACCCGGAAACTAAGCAGGTTCATCTTCGGCACCTGCCGTCGCATCAATGCCGAGAATTGTCAAAATCCCGTGAAGTAAGTGTTGACAACGCTGTCAACGCTATTACAGACTCGGTCGCATACAAGTTTTACATCTTCAAGACACGCCACGTTCAGGGACACCGGGCAGCGCCGCCTCGCGATCCGGTGCCTGGCAGGCCGCGCTCAGGAGGTTTCCTGGCCGCGGCCCGCAACGGAAGGCGAACGGCTCCAACGCCGTGCACGGAACGGGACAGTCCCGTCCGCGCATCAGGCAACTGCAACTTGCACGGCTTTGCTGGATTTGGTTGTCACTCAACAGGAAACAAGGAAGGACCGGCGCCCTCGGTGCCGCCGGCCGGCTACTTCCGCGTCAACGACCGGACGACGCGCACCGAGACGCGATACGCGCAGCCACCGCAAGGTGTCGCGCAATCAACAGGCCGGGCAGCGGCCAGCACACCGGAACATCGGTTGGCACCTCATGCCCATGTACTAACCCAGAGGTTTAGCCAATGAATAGCCGCACCACCACGTTAGCCATCAGCATCATGGCCGCGCTGTACCTGTCCGGTAATGCTATGGCGCAGGAAGCACCCGCTTCCAGCGCAGAATCGAAGAACGTCCAGGAACTGGACACCATCACCGTCACCGGCTACCGCGCCTCGCTGGAGAAGAGCCAGGCGGTCAAGCGCTCGGCCAACTCCATCGTCGACGCGATCAGCGCCGAGGACATCGGCAAGTTCCCGGACACCAATGCCGCCGAGTCGCTGGCGCACCTGCCGGGCATCAGCGTGGACCGCCAGTTCGGCGAAGGCGAGAAGGTCAGCATCAACGGCACCGACCCGGCGCTGAACCGCGTGCTGCTCAACGGCCAGACCATCGCCTCGGGCGACTGGGGCGGCAACCCGTCCGACACCAGCGGCCGCACCTTCAACTACACCCTGCTGTCGCCGGAAATCATCGGCCTGATGGAGGTCTACAAGACCCCGGAAGCGCGCATCGACGAAGGCTCGATCGGCGGCACCGTGATCGTGCACACCCGCAAGCCGCTGGACCTGCCGAAGAACACCATCCGCGGCTCGGTCGGCTACAACTACAACGACCGTTCGGAAGAAGGCAACCCGCGCGGCTCGGCGCTGTGGAGCTGGAAGAACGACGACGAGACGTTCGGCGCGTTGATCTCCGCCACCCACGACAAGCAGGACATCTCGCGCGCCGGCATCGAGTTCTTCGGCTACACCACCGGCGCCAACATCCCCGCCACCGCCAATGTCACGGGCGACGGTGGTAACGTTGCTACTGCCAAGGTGCCGGCCGGCATCAACAGCGCCTACTTCCAGCAGACCCGCGAGCGCAACGGCCTGCAGGGCGCGCTGCAGTGGAAGCCGAACGAGCAGAACGAGTTCAACCTGACCGGCATCTACATCAAGGGCAAGTACAACAACTTCAGCGAGTCGCGCTACGTCTGTCCGGCGTGCAACAACGACCTGCAGAAGGTCACCAGCGCCAACGTCGAGAACGGCTACATCACCTCCGGCACCGTCACCGACGGCGCCGCCGGCCAGCCCTATGCCCAGCTCGACACCAACTATCGCGAAAGCACGGTCACCACGCAGAGCGTGAACCTGCGCCACGACTGGTACGGCGACAACTGGGTGTTCACCACCCAGGCCGGCACCACCAAGGCCACCGGCGGCAAGAACCCCGAGTACCTGATGAAGTTCCTGCTGCAGGACGGCGGCTACAACTTCAACTACGACGGCAGCCACACCGGCGTCACCTACGACAACAACAGCGCGTCCAACTGGGGCCTGGCGTCCGGCCAGCAGGCCGGCGGCGTCGAGTACACCACCACCCAGGACAAGGAAAAGTACTTCCAGTTCGATGCGGCCCGCGATCTGCAGTGGGGCCCGTTCAACAAGTTGCTGGTGGGCTACAAGTACATCAACCACGACAACGGCCAGAACTCGCGCGGCAACGCGATCTTCGCCAACCAGGACGTGCTGCTGACCGATTTCAGCCCGGGCACCACGCCGAGCGGCCTGTACGACGGCCTGGGCGCCAGCGGCGATCTGGTCAACTGGCCGACCGCCAACCTCAACTCGGTGCTCAAGTACCTGAAGTCGCTGCCGCAGGCGGCGCTGACGCCCAAGTACGGCCAGATCTACGACGTCAAGGAAATCACCAGCGACCTGTACGCGCAGATGAACTTCGAAGCCGGCAAGTTCCGCGGCAACGTCGGCCTGCGCTATGCCGATACCAAGGACAAGTCGCAGTACTACCAGACCAACGATGGCGGCACGACCTACACCTTCGAGCAGGTCAGCAACGAGTACAAGAAGCCGCTGCCCAGCTTCAACATCGCCTATGACCTGGACGACACCAAGGTGCTGCGCTTCTCCGCGGCCAAGGTGATGGCACGCCCGCGCTACAGCGACCTGGCCGGTTCGTTCTCGCTCAACAGCACCAGCGGCGACCTGACCGCCAGCGGCGGCAACCCGGACCTGAAGCCGTACGAGTCGACCAACTACGATCTGGCCGCCGAATGGTACTTCGCCCCGTCCAGCATGCTGTCGGCCGAGGTGTTCTACCGCGACATCAGCTCCTACATCGTCAGCACCACGACCACGGAGATCCTCAGCGACCCGACCAACGGCATCGTCAACCAGCCGTACAGCGTGACCCGTCCGGTCAACGCCACCGGCGCCAAGGTCAAGGGCGCGTCGCTGAACTACCAGCAGGCGTTCGGCTACGGCTTCGGCCTGCAGGCGAACTACACCTACGCCGAGTCCAGCTCCGAGGACGGCCTGAACCTGCCGTACCTGTCGCGCAACACCTACAACGTGATCCCGTACTGGGAAAACGGTCCGTGGATGGTGCGGGTGAACTACAGCTACCGCTCCAAGTACTTCACCCAGATCGGCCGCCTGGACTCGAACGTGTTCACCGACGAGTACAAGCAGCTCGACCTGACCGCCTCGTACGAGATCAACGACTGGATGAGCGTCAGCGTCAGCGCCACCAACCTGCTCGACTCCACGTACTACTGGTACAACGAGGTCAAGTACGCGCCGATCGGCATGTACAAGAACGGCCGCGGCTACCAGGCGCAGCTGAACTTCAAGTTCTGATGTAGGACTGGCGCGCCACCGACCCTCCACGGTGGCGCGCCCTTTTTTTGCCCGGCAGTTCGTTTGCGCCGGCATCGCGTTTTCTACAGAGGAGTGCAGTTCCATGACGTCCGAGACCCGCCTGCGCGCGGACCGATCCCGCCACGCCGGAGCTGTACGCAAGACTCTGGCAAGCAGCTTCTCCCTCATTCTCGCGTTGGCGGCCGTGTCCGCCGACGCCGCGGATGCGCCGTCGCCGACCGCGCCCACCGCCACCACCCTCAGTCCCGAACAGATCGACCAGCAGTGGCTGCAGGCCACCGCCAAGTACGCGCCCGAACGCGCGCGGCTGGTACGCGAGGCCGACGCCGGCGCGCGCAAGGGGCCGTTCCGCCCGGACTGGACCTCGCTGAAGCACTACCGTTCGCCCGGCTGGTACGACAACGCCAAGTTCGGCATCTTCATCCACTGGGGCGTGTTCTCGGTGCCGGCCTTCGGCAACGAGTGGTACTCGCGCAACATGTACCAACCCGACGCCAAGGACAGCCAGGACTACGCGCACCACCGCGAGAAGTACGGCCCGCAGTCCACCTTCGGCTACAAGGACTTGATCCCGCTGTTCACCGCGCCCAAGTTCGACCCGCAGGGCTGGGCCAAGCTGTTCCGCGAGGCCGGCGCGCGCTACGTGGTGCCGGTGGCCGAACACCACGACGGCTTCGCGATGTACGACTCGCAGCTGTCGGACTGGACCGCGACCAAGATGGGCCCCAAGCGCGACGTGATCGGCGAGCTGTCCAAGGCGATCCGCGCGCAGGGCATGCACTTCGGCCTGTCCTCGCACCGCGCCGAGCACAACTGGTTCTTCGACGGCGGCCGCACGTTCGAGTCGGACGTCAACGACCCGCGCTACGCCGGCCTGTACGGCCCGGCGCAGATCCGCCTGCGCGGCAAGGACGACGCCGACGTCGCCAACGACTGGACGCCGGTGTCGCAGGCGTGGCTGGACGACTGGCTGGCGCGCACCACCGAGCTGATCGACCGCTACGACCCGGAGCTGATCTACTTCGACTGGTGGATCGCGCACCCCACCTTCCGCAGCACCCTGCCGACCATGCTGTCGTACTACTACAACCACGGCGCCGCGCGCGGCGACGGGGTGGTGGTGAACTACAAACTCGGCGCGTTCCCGGAAGGCGCCGGCACGCTGGACATCGAGCGCGGCCAGCTCACCGGCATCCATCCGACCCACTGGCAGACCGACACCTCGGTCAGCAACGCCTCGTGGGGCTATGTGGAGAACGACACCTACAAGACCCCGACCTTCATCGTGCACATGCTGGTGGACGTGGTCAGCAAGAACGGCAACCTGATGCTCAACATCGGCCCGCGCGCCGACGGCTCGATCCCGGACACCGAGCGCGACATCCTGCTGTCGATCGGCAAGTGGCTGAAGACCAACGGCGAGGCGATCTACGACAGCCAGCCGTGGCGCACCTACGGCGAGGGCCCGACCGAGGTGGTCGGCGGCACCTTCCAGGACACCAAGACCAAGCCCTACACCGCCGAGGATTTCCGCTTCACCACCGGCCACGGCGCGCTGTACGCGATCGAGCTGGGCTGGCCGGCCGGCGGCAAGGCGGTGATCCGCTCGCTCACGCCCGCCGACGGCGTGCGCGGCGTGACCCTGCTCGCCACCGGCAAGAAGGTGCCGTTCGAACAGCGCGCCGACGGCCTGCACCTGACCCTGCCGGCCAAGCCGGCCGGCGAACACGCCTACGTGTTCCGCATCGACCTGCCCTCCCCCACTTCCACCCGCTGACGGATATTCCCCCGATGATGAAGCGATTCGCAGGGCTGCTGCTTGCCCTGGCCATGGTCTGTACCCCGGCCATGGCCAAGAACCCGACCGCGCTGTTCTATCTGATGAGCACGCAGAAATCGACCAACTCGTTCCTGGCCAACGTCGACAAGATCGACGTGGTGGTGCCGACCTGGTACGGCGTGGACCAAAACGGCCTGGTCAACGGCACCCCCAATGCGTACATCTACGACATCGCCAAGCGCAAGCAGCTGCGGGTGATGCCGATCCTGTCGATGACCACCGGCCGCGACGGCTTCCACAAGCTGATGCACGACGAGGACGCGAAGAAGCGCATGATCGCTTCGCTGCTGATCCACGGCAAAAAGAACGGCTACTACGGCTTCCAGTTCGATTTCGAGAACATCGCCTGGACCGACCGCGACGCCTACACGCTGATGGTCAAGCAGACCGCCGACGCGCTGCACAAGGCCGGCTTCAAGATGTCGGTGGCGGTGGTGCCGAACGCGCCGGGCTACGCCGAGGGCGGGCAGTTCTCCAAGTGGATGTGGGAGTACTGGCGCGGCGCCTACGACCTGAAGGCGCTGGGCCAGGCGGTGGACCTGGTCAGCCTGATGACCTACGACCAGCACACCCGCTGGACCACGCCCGGCCCGGTCGACGGCATGGTGTGGATGAAGAAGCACCTGGACTACGCGCTGACCCAGGTGCCGAAGGAGAAGCTGTCGCTGGGCATCGCCACCTACGGCTACCGCTGGTACACCGGCAACCCGGTGAAGGAAGACGGCACCGAAGCGTCGAACATCTCGGCGACCTACATCGACGCCGACGAGTCCTTCCCGCTGGCGATCGAGCAGAACGCCACCGTGCAGTGGGATGCGCAGGAGCAGGAGTCGTGGTTCTATTTCTACCGCGACGACATGCGCGAGTGGGTGTTCCGCCCGGATGCGCGCAGCTTCCGCGCGCGCTACGACTTGGTGAAGGAATACGGCCTGGAAGGCTTCAGCTGCTGGGTGCTGGGCGCCGAGGATCCGAAGGTGTGGGACGAGCTGCCGACCGCATCGCGCTGATCCGTTACGCGCCGATCCACTACGATAGGCGTCCGCACAGCACGAGGTAGACCGAATGATTGCAGCAGGTGCACGCCAGCGCACGCCACACCGCCCGACGACCGCCCCGGCGGGCGTCGCGGCGACGTCCCGCACCACGTGGCTGGGGCTTGCCCTGTTCGCCCTCACTGCCGTGCTGAGCGGCTGCGACCGCCAGGCCCCCGCCGCGGCGGACACGGCCAAGCCCGCCGCAGCGCCCGCACCGGCTGCGCCGAAGCCGGTCAGCACCGCGCCGTTGCCGCTGATTCCGGCGCCGGCGCAGGTCAAGCGCGGCAGCGCCACGCTGACCATCGGCACCGGCAGCACGCTGTCGGTCCCGACCGACGACGAGGCGGCCATGCGCGTGGCCCGGCAACTGGCCACGCTGCTGGAAAAGACCCGCGGCCTGTCGCTGGAGGTGCGCGCCGAGACCATTCCGGCCAACGGCGCCATCCGCCTGCAGATGAACCCCAACGCCCCGGTGGAAGCGCCGGAAGGCTACGGGCTGGACGTGGACGGCAGCACCATGCTGATCCAGGCGCGCGACGAGCGCGGCCTGTTCTACGGCGCGATGAGCGCCTGGCAGCTGCTCACCCCCGATGCCGGCAAGGGCGAAGTGGACGTGCCCGAGGTCAAGATCCGCGACTGGCCGCGCTTCGGCTGGCGCGGCCTGCTGCTCGACGTGGCCCGCCACTTCCACGGCCCGGACACGGTCAAGCACGTCATCGATGCGATGGCCGAGCACAAGCTCAACGTGCTGCACCTGCACCTGACCGACGACCAGGGCTGGCGCATCGAGATCAAGCGCTATCCCAAGCTCACCGAGATCGGCGCCTGGCGTACCCCGCCCGGCGCCGGCACGCAGGGCGTGCCCGACCGTTACGGCGGCTTCTACACCCAGGACCAGATCCGCGACCTGGTCGCCTACGCCGCCGCGCGGCACATCACCATCGTGCCGGAACTGGACATGCCGGGGCACGCGCAGGCGGCGGTGGCGGCATATCCGGAACTGGTCGGCGTGACCAAGCAGCGGCCGAAGGTGTCGGTGGACTGGGGCGTCAATCCCTACCTGTTCGACACCGACGAAAAGAGCATGACCTTCATCCAGGGCGTGCTCGACGAAGTGCTGCAGCTGTTCCCCTCGCAGTACATCCACATCGGCGGCGACGAAGCGGTCAAGGACCAGTGGGAGCGGTCGCCCGCGGTACGCGCGCAGATGCGCAAGCTCGGGGTCAAGGACGCGCACGCGATGCAGGGCTGGTTCAACCAGCAGCTGTCCGACTACCTGACCAAGCACGACCGGCGCCTGATCGGCTGGGACGAGATCCTGGAAGGCGGCCTGCCGGCCAGCGCGTCGGTGATGTCCTGGCGCGGCGTCGACGGCGCGGTGACCGCGGCCAAGCAGGGCCACGACGTGGTGCTGGTGCCGGCCGGCTGGCTGTACCTGGACAACCTGCAGAGCGCACGCAGCGACGAGCCCAACGGCCGGCTGGCGGTGCTGCCGCTGCAGAAGGTCTACGAGTTCGATCCGGTCCCGG
Organism: Xanthomonas bonasiae; assembly: GCF_017163705.1. Lineage (GTDB taxonomy): Bacteria > Pseudomonadota > Gammaproteobacteria > Xanthomonadales > Xanthomonadaceae > Xanthomonas_A > Xanthomonas_A bonasiae. The sequence continues at coordinate 19,822 of NZ_JAFIWB010000004.1, read as the reverse complement.
CCGCGCTCAGCGCCGAGGAAGCCAAGCACGTGCTCGGCGCGCAGGCCGCGCTGTGGGCCGAATACATTCCCTCGGCCTGGCATATCGACCACGCGCTGTTCCCGCGCCTGGGCGCGCTGGCCGAGGCGGCGTGGTCGCCGATGGCGGTGCGTGGCTGGGACGGTTTCCTGCAGCGCCTGCCGGCGCAGCTCAACCGCTACCGTGCGCTCGGCATCGACTATGGCGACGGCGCGTTCGCGCCGGACATCGCCATCCAGGGCGGCGACAACGCCGCGCTGGACAGCGGCAAGGCCAGCATCGTGCTCGGCAACCAGGCCAAGTTCGGCAGCTTCCGCTACACCACCGACGGCAGCGAGCCCAAGGCCGATTCGCCGCGTTACGCCAAGCCGTTCGAGGTGACCCTGCCGGTCACCGTGCGCGCGGCCACCTTCGCCGACGACGGCAGCGTGCTGGCCGCACCGCGTACCCGCATCCTCGACCGCCCCGGCCTGCTCAGCCGCGACACCCAGGGCCTGGGTTCCTGCGCCGACGGCAGCCTGGGCCTGCGCGTGCCGCTGCTGCCGGACATGCCGGGCAAGGACACGCCGGTGTTCAACATCGACCTGTTCGGCAGCTGCTGGCGCTACGCCGACGCGCGCCTGGACGGCATCGCCAGCATCCGCATCGATGCGGCGCGGCTGGCGCGCAATTACGGACTGGCGCACGAGCAGGTCAAGGTCAAGCAGTACCCGGCCAAGACCGCGCACGGCGAACTGGAAGTGCGCCTGGGCGACTGCAAGGGCAAGCTGCTGGCGCGGATCCCGCTGCCGGGCGGCAAGGCCCTTGGCGAGCAGTTCTCGCTCGAAGCGCCGTTGCCCAAGCAAACCGGAACGCACGACCTGTGCCTGCGTTCGACCGCCCGCATCAACGGCCCGTACTACGCCATCGGCGCCGTCCACCTGATCGAAACCACCGCGCAGGCGCCCCCCGCCGCCGCGCGTTGACCCTGGAGATCCACGCATGACCCAGCCGCATCGCCGTCCCCGTTCCGCGCCGCGCGCGCGCTTCCCCGCCCGGCTCGGGCTGCTGCTGGCCATGGGCCTGCCGATGTTGGCCCAGGCGGCGGTGCCGGCGACGCTGTCGCTGCAACAGGGCTGGCAGGTGCGGCTGGCGCCGGGCGAGGCGCATGCCAAGGAATTCCCGAAGGCCGCGCAGTGGCTGCCGGCGCAGGTGCCGGGCACGGTGCAGACCGACCTGATCGCGGCCGGGGTGGTGCCCGATCCGTTCTATCGCGACAACGAAGCCAAGATCCAGTGGGCCGGGTTGAGCGACTGGCAGTACCAGACCCGCTTCAAGGCCGACGCCGCGCTGCTCGCGCGCGAGCACGTGGAACTGGTGTTCGACGGCCTGGACACCTACGCCGAGGTCTACCTCAACGGCAAGAAGCTGCTCGCCGCCGACAACATGTTCCGGCAGTGGCGGGTCGACGCCAAGCCGCTGCTCAAGCGCGGCGACAACGTGCTGGAAGTGCGGCTGTTCTCGCCGATCAAGAAGATCCAGCCGTGGCTGGCCAAGCAGCCGTACGCGCTGCCCGGCGCCTACGACTCGGCCTTCGGCGACGAACCCGTCGCGCGGCACAGCTCCACCTACGTGCGCAAGGCGCCGTACACCTTCGGCTGGGACTGGGGTCCGCGCATCGTCACCGCCGGCATCTGGCAGGACGTGCGCGTGGAAGCCTGGGACGCGCTGCGCGTGGAAGGCCTGCACATCGCCCAGCAACGCGTCGATGCCGACGCGGCGCAACTGCTCGCGCAACTGGAGGTGCAGGCCGGCCGCAGCGGCGAGGTGCAGCTGGAGCTGGACGTGCTCGGCCCCGACGGCCAGCGCGTGGCGCAGCTGAGCCAGAAGGCGGTGCTCGATCCGGGCAGCAACACGCTCACCGTGCCGGTGCGCATCGCCAAGCCGCAGCGCTGGTTCCCCAGCGGCTACGGCAAGCAGGACCTGTACACGTTCAAGGCGCGCATCCGCGACGCCGCCGGCGACAGCTACGCCACCCAGCGCGTCACCGGCCTGCGCAGCGTCGAGCTGCGCCGCGACACCGACAAGTGGGGCAAGGGCTTCGCGATCGTGGTCAACGGCATCCCGGTGTTCGCCAAGGGCGCCAACCTGATCCCGTTCGACAGCTTCCCCAGCCGGGTCGATGCGGCGCGCATGCGCGGCATCCTGCAATCGGCGCGCGACGCCAACATGAACATGCTGCGCATGTGGGGCGGCGGCCACTACCAGCCGGACAGCTTCTACGAGGATGCCGACCGTCTCGGCATCATGATCTGGCAGGACTTCATGTTCGGCGGCGCGATCCCGCCCTACGACGTGGCGTTCCGCGAGAACACCCGCGCCGAGGCCGAAGCGCAGGTCAAGCGCCTGGGCGACCACCCCAGCATCGTGATCTGGTGCGGCAACAACGAAGTGCAGACCGGCTGGGAGAACTGGGGCGACCGGGTCAAGTTCAAGCAGTCGATCGATCCGGAAGAACGCAGCCGCATCGAACGCGGCATGACCACGCTGTTCGGCACCGTGCTGCGCGAAGCGGTGAGCAAGTACGACAGCGACACCCCGTACTGGGCTACTTCGCCCGGCACCGACTTCGACGGCGCCGCCGACCAGCCCGACGACGGCGACATGCACTACTGGAAGGTCTGGGGCGGCCCGGCGCTGCCGGTCACCGAATACCTCAACGTGACCCCGCGCTTCATGTCCGAATACGGACTGCAGTCGTTCCCGGAGATGCGCACCATCCGCGCCTTCGCCGAACCCGGCGACCTGCAGCCGGAATCGCCGGTGATGCGCGCGCACCAGAAGTTCGACAAGGGCAACGGCAACCAGCGCCTGCTGCTGTACATCCGCCGCGAATTCGGCGAGCCCAAGGACTTCGAGAGCTTCGTCTACCTGAGCCAGCTGATGCAGGCCGAGGGCATCGCCCTGGCCGCCGAGCACCTGCGCGCGTCGCGGCCGCAGTCGATGGGCTCGCTGTACTGGCAGCTCAACGACGTGTGGCCGGGCGCGTCCTGGTCGAGCCTGGACTACTTCGGCCGCTGGAAGGCGCTGCACTACCACGCCAAGCGCTTCTATGCGCCGGAACTGATCGCCGCGCTGCGCAACGACAAGGGCCAGACCGAGGTGACGCTGGTGTCCGACCGCACCGCGCCGCTGGCCGCGCGCTGGCGCATGCGGGTGATGGACGTCTCCGGCAAGGTGCTGAGCAAGAGCGAGAAGCCGGTGACCCTGGCGCCGCTGTCCAGCGTGCGCGTGGGCAACTTCAGCGATGCGCAGCTGCTGCGCCGCGCCGATCCCAAGCGCAGCGTCGCGGTGTTCGAACTGCTCGACGGCGCGCGCGTGCTGTCGCGCAATCTGGTGTTCTTCGATGCGGCCAAGCACCTGCATCTGCCCAGCCCGGACATCCGCACCGACTTGCGCGCCGACGGCGACGGCTACACGCTGACCCTGACCAGCGCCACGCTGGCGCGCGAGGTATGGCTGGCGTTCGGCGATCTGGACGCCACGCTGTCCGACAATGCCTTCGACCTGTTGCCGGGCGAGCCGCTGACCGTGCACGTGCGCAGCAGCGCCACGCTGGAACAGCTGCGCGGCGCCTTGCAGGTGCGCGACCTGGCCGCCACGCTGGCCGGTGCGCCGCCCGAGCCGGCGGAGACGAAGTGATGCGGAGGGCAACGACACTGCACCAGGAAATCCGGGGAACCACGAGCGATTGCGCGCGACGCGAGGCGGGCAGCGCACGGTCGCGGCTGAAGCCGCTGCTACAGGGGATTTTGCGGGGGTTGTCTCTGCTTGGGTTGGCCGCTGCGCCGCTCGCCCATGCCGACGACGCCGAGGACCGCGCCGCCGCGCTGGTGGGCAAGATGACGCGCGAGGAAAAGGTCGCGCAGGCGATGAACGACGCACCGGCGATCCCGCGCCTGGGCGTGCCGGCCTACGAGTGGTGGAGCGAGGGCCTGCACGGCATCGCCCGCAACGGCTACGCCACCGTGTTCCCGCAGGCGATCGGCCTGGCCGCGACCTGGAACACCGCCCTGCTCGAGCAGGTCGGCACCGTGACCTCGACCGAGGCGCGCGCCAAGTTCAACCTCGCCGGCGGCCCCGGCAAGGACCACCCGCGCTACGCCGGGCTGACCATCTGGTCGCCGAACATCAACATCTTCCGCGACCCGCGCTGGGGCCGCGGCATGGAGACCTACGGCGAGGATCCCTACCTCACCGGGCAGCTGGCGGTGGGCTTCATCCACGGCCTGCAGGGCGACGACCTCAGCCACCCGCGCACCATCGCCACGCCCAAGCACATCGCCGTGCACAGCGGCCCGGAACCCGGCCGCCACGGCTTCGACGTGGACGTGTCGCCGCGCGACCTGGAAGCGACCTATACCCCGGCATTCCGCGCCGCCATCGTCGACGGCCGCGCCGGCTCGGTGATGTGCGCCTACAACTCCTTGCATGGCACCCCGGCCTGCGCCGCCGACTGGCTGCTCAACGGCCGCCTGCGCGGCGACTGGGGCTTCAAGGGCTTCGTCGTCTCCGACTGCGACGCGGTCGACGACATGACCCAGTTCCATTATTTCCGCACCGACAACGCCGGTTCCTCCGCCGCCGCGCTCAAGGCCGGCCACGACCTCAACTGCGGCCACGCCTATGCCGAGCTGGGCCAGGCGATCGAGCGCGGCGACGCCGACGAGGCCATGCTCGACCGCTCGCTGGTGCGGCTGTTCGCCGCGCGCTACCGGCTCGGCGAACTGCAGCCGCAGCGCAAGGACCCGTACGCGCGGCTGGGTGCCAAGGACGTGGACAGCGCCGCGCACCGCGCGCTGGCGCTGCAGGCCGCGCAGCAATCGCTGGTGCTGCTGCAGAACCGCAACGCCACCCTGCCGCTGAAGCCAGGCCTGCGGCTGGCGGTGCTCGGCCCCAACGCCGATGCGCTGGCCGCGCTGGAAGCCAACTACCAGGGCACCTCGGCCGCGCCGGTGACGCCGCTGCTGGGCCTGCGCGAGCGCTTCGGCGCCGCGAACGTCAGTTACGCGCAAGGCGCCCCGCTCGCCGCCGGCGTGCCCGGCATGATCCCGGAGACCGCCCTGCGCAGCGACGGCAAGCCCGGCCTGCGTGGCGAGTATTTCGACAACGTCGACCTGGCCGGCACGCCGCGCACGCAACGCCAGGACCGCGTGGTCAGCTTCAACTGGGACCACGTGGCGCCGGCCAAGGGCGTGGACAAGGACCGCTACTCGGTGCGCTGGAGCGGCGAGCTGCTGCCGCCCGGGCCGGGCGACTACACCCTGGCGGTGCGCGTGGCGCGCTGCTTCGATTGCGCCGGCCACGATCCGGTGCGGCTGTACATCGACGACAAGCTGGTCGTCGCCGGCAACGCCGAGGACAAGCACCTGCCGGCCGGCATGCACAACGCCGACGGCCGCAACGTCGAGACCGTGCTGCACTTCGACGACGCGCGCCCGCGCCGCATCCGCCTGGAACTGGAGCACCGCGGCCAGGACCAGGGCCTGCGCCTGGAATGGCTGGCGCCGGCCGCGCCGCAACTGGCCGAGGCCGAACGCGCGGTCGCGCAGGCCGATGCGGTGGTCGCCTTCGTCGGCCTGTCGCCGGATGTGGAAGGCGAGGAACTGCGCATCGACGTGCCCGGCTTCGACGGCGGCGACCGCAACGACCTCGCCCTGCCCGCGGCGCAGCAGGCGCTGCTGGAGCGCGCCAAGGCCAGCGGCAAGCCGCTCGTGGTGGTGCTGATGAGCGGCAGCGCGGTGGCGCTGAACTGGGCCAAGCAGCATGCCGATGCGATCGTCGCGGCGTGGTATCCGGGGCAGTCCGGCGGCACCGCGATCGCGCAGGTGCTGGCCGGCGACGTCAACCCGGGCGGCCGCCTGCCGGTGACCTTCTACCGCTCCACCAAGGACCTGCCGGCCTACGTCAGCTACGACATGAAGGGCCGCACCTACCGCTACTTCAAGGGCGAGCCGCTGTTCGCGTTCGGCAGCGGGCTGAGCTACACCAGCTTCGCCTACACCGCGCCGCAGCTGTCGGCGACGACGCTGCAGGCCGGCGCGCACCTGCAGGTGCGCACGCAGCTGCGCAACAGCGGCACGCGCGCCGGCGACGAAGTGGTGCAGGTGTACCTGGAATACCCGCAACGCGCGCAGTCGCCGCTACGCACCCTGGTCGGCTTCCAGCGGGTGACGCTGCAGCCGGGCGAGTCGCGCGAGGTGCAATTCGACTTGACGCCGCGCCAGCTGAGCGATGTCGATCGCGCCGGCGTGCGCACGGTGCAGCCTGGCGACTACCGCGTGTTCGTCGGCGGCGGCCAACCCGGCACCGGGGCGCCCGGCGAAGAGGCCGCGTTTTCGATCCAGGGCAGCGCGCCCATCCCGCGGTAACCAGCGAATGCGCCACACCATTGCTTCCTGTAGGAGCGGCTTCAGCCGCGACCGGGCCTTACCGGTAACCCCCGGTCGCGGCTGAAGCCGCTCCTACAGAAAAGCAAAGCAATGCGCCCACACGTATAAACCAGACCAGGAGTCACCCATGCCTTCCCGCCGCGATGTCCTCCAGCTGCTCGGCAGCGCCGCCGGCGCCGGCCTGCTCGCCAGCGCCGTGCCCGGCTTCGCCGCGTCCGGCGCAGCGGCGGCAGGCCTGCCCAGCAAGCGCCCCGCCCCGGCGCAACGGCGCTTCGTCAGCGCCGCGGTGGAAAAGCACCTGCGCACGGTCAAGGCCGGCATCGGCGATCCGCGCCTGGCCTGGCTGTTCGAGAACTGCTATCCGAACACGCTCGACACCACCGTGGAAATCGGCACCCGCAACGGCAAGCCGGACACCTTCGTCATCACCGGCGACATCGAGGCGCTGTGGCTGCGCGATTCTTCGGCGCAGGTGCATCCGTACGTGCCGCTGGCCAAACGCGACCCGGCGTTGCGACGCATGTTCCATGGCCTGATCCAGCGCCAGGCCGCCTGCATCCAGCTCGACCCCTACGCCAATGCGTTCCTGCCCGACGGCAAGAGCCAGCGCCTGAAATGGTCGGTGGCCGACATCACCGAGATGAAGCCCGGCGTCGGCGAGCGCAAGTGGGAAGTGGATTCGCTGTGCTACCCGATCCGGCTGGCGCACGAATACTGGCGCGCCAGCGGCGACACCGCCCCGTTCGACGACGACTGGCGCGCGGCGATGCACGTGGTGGTCAAGACCTTCCGCGAGCAGCAGCGCCTGCACGACCGCGGCCCCTACAATTTCCAGCGCCCCTCGCCGCTGGCCACCGAGACCCTGGTGCTGGAGGGCTACGGCCAGCCGACCAAGCCCAACGGCATGATCCACTCGATGTTCCGCCCGTCCGACGACGCCTGCCTGTACCCGCTGTTCGTGCCGGCCAACCTGTTCGCGGTGACGTCGCTGCGCCAGCTGGCCACGATGAGCGAAGCGTTGCACCACGATGCCGCCTTCGCCGGCGAATGCCGCGCGCTGGCCGACCAGGTCGAGACCGCCACGCGCCAGTTCGGGCAGATGCGCGATGCCGATGGGCAGGCGTTCTGGGCCTACGAAGTGGACGGCTACGGCAACCAGCTGTTCATCGACGACGCCAACGCGCCGGGCCTGCTGAGCCTGGCCTACCTGGGCTGCTGCGACCGCCGCGACCCGCTGTTCCTGCGCACCCGCCAGCTGGCGTGGAGCGAGCGCAACCCGTATTTCTACCGTGGCCGCGCCGCCGAAGGCGTGGGCAGTCCGCACAGCGGCATGGGCACGATCTGGCCGATGTCGATCATGCAGTACGCGCTGGCCAGCGACGACGACGCGCAGATCCGCCAATGCCTGGCCTGGCTGAAGAGCACCGACGCCGGCAGCGGCTTCATGCACGAAGCCTTCGACAAGGACGACCCCAGCAAGTTCACCCGGGACTGGTTCGCCTGGGCCAACACCTTGTTCGGCGAACTGATCATCGACCTGCACCAGCGCAAGCCGCACCTGCTGAAAGCCTGACCACCCCACCGCCCCCTGTAGGAGCGGCTTCAGCCGCGACCGGATCTGACCGGCAACGCCAGAGTCGCGGCTGAAGCCGCTCCTACAAAAACATCATCCCCTCTCAGCTGCACACCCCGAGGACAGCACCATGGCCACACGACGCGGTTTCCTGCAGGGCGCCATCGCCCTGGCCCTGTTCGGCAGCAGCGGCATCGCCCGCCTGGCGCAAGCGCGCGCCGGCAGCTACGCCCTCCCCGCCGACGCGCGCGCCAAGGCCGAGCTCACCCGCCACGTCGACGTGTTCATCGGCACCGGCGGCCACGGCCACACCTTCCCCGGCGCCACGCTGCCGTTCGGCATGGTGCAGCTGAGCCCGGATACCTACAACGCGGTGTGGGATTCGTGCTCCGGCTACCACGAGTCCGATGGCTCGATCATGGGCTTCTCGCACACCCACCTGTCCGGCACCGGCGTCGGCGACCTGCTCGATTTCCTGGTCGTCCCCGCCACCGGCGACGTCAAGCTGGTCCCCGGCACGCTGCAAGATCCGGACGCCGGCTACCGCTCGCGCTACGACCACGCCGACGAAGCCGCCTCGCCCGGCTACTACCGGGTGCGCCTGAAAGACAGCGGCGTGCACGCCGAGCTGACCGCCACCGCGCGCGCCGGCCTGCACCGCTACCACTTCCCCAAGGGCAAGCCCGCGCACCTGCTGCTGGACCTGTGCCACGGCATGCAGGACAAGCCCGAGATCGCGACCCGGGTCAGCGACGCGCAGCTGCGCATCGTCGATGCGCGCACCCTGACCGGCGGGCGCCGCGTGTACCAGTGGGCGACCGGCCGCTACCTCTACTTCGCCATGCGCCTGTCGCGGCCGTTCGCCAAGGCCCAGCTCTATTCCGAAGACCAGCCGCTGGCCGCCGGCGCGCACCAGGCCGACGGCACCCACCTGAAGGTGGCGCTGCACTACCCCGACGCGGCCGACGCGCCGCTGCTGGTCAAGGTTGGCATCTCCGCGGTCAGCGCCGAGAACGCCCTGGCCAACCTAGACGCCGAACTGCCCGACTTCGATTTCGCGCGCGTGCACGCCGCTGCCGTGGCCGCGTGGGAGAAGGAACTGGCGCGGGTGCGCATCGACAGCGACGACGACGCGCAGCAGCGCATCTTCTACACCGGCCTGTACCACAGCCTGCTCGCGCCGACCCTGTTCAGCGACACCGATGGCCGCTACCGCGGCATGGATCTGAAGGTGCACCAGGCGCCCGCCGGCTACCACAACTACAGCACCTACTCGCTGTGGGACACCTACCGCGCCCTGCACCCCTTGCTGACCCTGATGCAGCCCGAGCGCGTGCCCGACCTGGTGCAGTGCCTGGTGCGCGGCGCCAACGAATGCCCGGACGGCGTCGGCATCTGGCCGCTGCAAGGCGTGGAGACCGGCTGCATGATCGGCTACCACTCCGCCGTGGTACTGGCCGAAGCGCACGCCAAGGGCTTCACCGGCATCGACTACGCCGCCGCCTGGCCGGCTTACCGCAAGCGCGCCATGGACGACACCACGCACGGCCTGGACGAATACCGCAAGCGCGGCTACATCCCTAGCGACACGGTGGACGAAGCGGTCAGCCGCACCCTCGAATACGCCTACGACGACTGGGCGGTGGCGCACCTGGCGCAGGCCGCCGGCGCCACCAAGGAGGCGAGCGCCCTGCGCGAACGCTCGCGCAACTACCGCAACGTGTTCAATCGCAAGAGCGGCTTCGTGCAGCCGCGGCTGAGCAACGGCGACTGGGCCGCCCCGTTCGATCCGCGCGCGATGGGCCACATCACGAAATGGCGCGACTTCACCGAGTCCAACGCCTGGCAGGCCACCTTCCTCAACCAGCACGACCTGTACGGCTACATGGAGCTGTTCGGCGGCCGCGACGGCTTCGTCGCCAAGCTCGACGAACTGTTCTCCACCAGCTCCGAACTGCCGGCCGACGCCCCGCCGGACATCGACGGCATGGTCGGCCAGTACGCGCACGGCAACGAGCCCAGCCACCACGTGGCCTACCTGTTCGCCTACGCCGGGCAGCCGTACAAGACCCAGGCGATGGTGCGGCGGCTGCTGCGCGAGCAGTACCACGACGCGCGCAACGGCCTGTCCGGCAACGAGGACTGCGGGCAGATGAGCGCCTGGTTCGTGCTCAGCGCATTGGGCTTCTACGCCGTGGACCCGGTCAGCGCCACCTACGTGCTCGGCAGCCCGCTGTTCAAGCGCGCCGACGTCGATGTCGGCAACGGCCGCACCCTCAGCGTCGTCGCCCACGGCAACAGCGCCGCCAACGTCTACATCCAGCGCGCCCGCTGGAACGGCAAGCCGTACACGCGCAGCTGGCTGCGCCACGCCGACCTCGCCGCCGGCGGCACCCTGGAACTGGAGATGGGGCCGAAGCCCAACCCCGCCTTCGGCGCGGCCAAGGAAGATCTGCCTCCTTCCTTCGTTTGATACGTCCCGCCCTTTGTAGGAGCGGCTTCAGCCGCGACCGAGACTCTCCGGTAGCACTCTGTCGCGGCTAAAGCCGCTCCTACAAAAAACAAAACTCACCCCCGCCAGAGACCCCCACATGCTGCGTCGCTCCCTGTCCGCCCTTGCCCTCTCGCTCCTGCTCTCCCTCCCGGCATCCGCACAGCCGACGCACGCCACCACGCCCTGGCCCGCCTTCGCCACCCAGGGCGAACACTTCACCCGCGACGGCAAGCCCTACCAGATCATTTCCGGCGCCATCCACTTCCAGCGCATCCCGCGCGCCTACTGGAAGGACCGCCTGCAGAAAGCGCGCGCCATGGGCCTGAACACCGTGGAGACCTACGTGTTCTGGAACCTGGTCGAACCGCGCCAGGGCCAGTTCGACTTCAGCGGCAACAACGACTTGGCCGCCTTCATCGACGAAGCCGCCGCGCAAGGCCTTAACGTGATCCTGCGCCCCGGCCCCTACGTGTGCGCCGAATGGGAAGCCGGCGGCTACCCGGCCTGGCTGTTCGCCGAACCGGGCATGCGCGTGCGCAGCCAGGACCCGCGCTTCCTCGCCGCCAGCCAGGCCTACCTCGACGCCGTCGCCGCGCAGGTCAAGCCGAAGCTCAACCACAACGGCGGCCCCATCATCGCCGTGCAGGTCGAGAACGAATACGGCTCCTACGACGACGACCACGTCTACATGCAGGCCAACCGCGCCATGTTCGTCAAGGCCGGCTTCGACAAGGCCCTGCTGTTCACCGCCGACGGCGCCGACGTGTTGGCCAACGGCACCCTGCCCGACACCCTGGCGGTAGTGAACTTCGGCCCCGGCGAAGCCGAGAAAGCGTTCCAGAGCCTGGCCACCTTCCGCCCCGGCCAACCGCAGATGGTGGGCGAATACTGGGCCGGCTGGTTCGACCAGTGGGGCGAGAAGCATGCCGCCACCGACGCCGCCAAGCAGGCCAGCGAATTCGAATGGATCCTGCGCCAGGGCCATTCCGCGAACATCTACATGTTCGTCGGCGGCACCAGCTTCGGTTTCATGAACGGCGCCAACTTCCAGAAGAACGCCAGCGACCACTACGCCCCGCAGACCACCAGCTACGACTACGACGCCGTGCTGGACGAAGCCGGCCGGCCCACGCCCAAGTTCGCCCTGTTCCGCGACGCCATCGCCCGCGTCACCGGCGTGCAGCCGCCCGCCCTGCCCACCCCGATCCGCTTCGCCGACCTGCCGGCCACCCCGCTGCGCGAATCCGCCTCGCTGTGGGACAACCTGCCCGCGCCGGCTGCCACCACCGACACCCCGCAGCCGATGGAGCGCTACGGCCAGGCCTACGGCTACATCCTCTACCGCACCACCGTCACCGGCCCGCGCAAGGGCAGCCTGTACCTGGGCGAGGTGCGCGACTACGCCCGCGTCTACGTGGATCGTAAGTTGGCCGGCAGCGCCGAGCGCCGCCTGCAGCAGGTGGCCGTGGACGTGGACATTCCCGCCGGCACCCACACCGTGGACGTGCTGGTGGAAAACGGCGGCCGCATCAACTACGGCGCCCACCTGCCCGACGGCCGCGCCGGCCTGGTCGACCCCGTCCTGCTCGACGGCAAGCCCCTGACCGGCTGGCAGACCTTCCCGCTGCCGATGGACGACCCGAGCAAGCTCACCGGCTGGACCACTGCCAAGGTCGACGGCCCCGCCTTCCACCGCGGCACCGTCAAGATCGGCACGCCCACCGACACCTTCCTCGACATGCAGGCGTTTGGTAAGGGTTTCGCCTGGGCCAACGGCCATAACCTGGGGCGGCATTGGAACATCGGGCCGCAGCGGGCGTTGTATTTCCCCGCGCCGATGCAGCGGAAAGGCGAGAACAGCGTGATCGTGTTCGATCTGGATAGCGCGGCGGATGCGAGTGTGCGTGGGGTTAAGGGGCAGGTTTGGAGTGCGCCTAGTAACTGAGTTATCTGTGGAACGCGCCATCCGGCAAGTTGGGATGGCGCGGGATCAAACAACTTGTCTACAAATTAAGGCCGCCGGCGGTTACGCCGAGCGGCCTTTAACTTGTGACGGCCGTCAACAAGTGATAGCGTCGGCCTTGTGCGAGGATGCACTGGGAAATGGCCGTGGGGTTAGACGCAAGGGTTATGCGACAGCGGGACTGGCTAAGGATCGAATTTGGGATGCGTGCTGCCTCGAAAGGTGGCGCGGCCGCGCTACACACCTCCTTTACACACCATTTTCCCGCCGAATATGTAGTTCTGCCCCACAACAAGACCCTATGAGCATTGAACTTCAAGCAAAGACTCTAGACGGGCAGACAGAGTACTTCAGTATTGACACGCCTCCAGATCGGTGTCCCCAGTGCCATACCGCCGTTCACCCCAAGCTGATTAGTCAGCATGTTTCGACCGACAAATCCGAAGCTTATCTAACCTATCTCTGCACAAATCGCAGCTGTCTACGACCATTCATTGCCACCTACAGGCGCCGTTCGCTCCACAGCAAGGAACTCACACTCCGGTCCGTGGCCCCTAGAAACAAGGCTCGGTCGTCTTTTCCTCAATCGGTAGCAGACATCTCGCCAACTTTCTGCGAGATCTACGGACAGGTTGAGAGTGCCTCAGATGAGCACTTAGATCAGCTAGTTGGCATCGGTCTGCGTAAATCCCTTGAGTTCCTGATCAAAGACTTCTCAAAATCTGAACATGCTGACGAGGCAGACAAGATTGAGCGCATGCCGCTTGCCAAATGCATTGACACTTACGTTTCGGATCAAAATATCTTGCAGTGCGCAAAGCGTGCGGCCTGGCTAGGCAACGACGAAACCCACTACATCCGAAAGTGGAGTGACAAGGATGTGTCTGACCTCAAAATCCTTGTTCGTCTAACTGTCAACTGGATAGACAACCATCTGTTAACCAAGAAGTACATGGACGAGATGCCGAGTGGGGCATAAAGATTCATTCAAGCCGAACCCGCTTCGCGGGCCGGCTCAATTCAGGCGCTAGGCAACAGTGGAAGCCACTAGTGACTCGTAAGAAGCCTGCACAGCGCACACGTCACGGCTACTGCAAGTTGACTGGCAGACCCGGAGCGTTCGTCAAATCTCATTTGATTCCTGAAGCGCTCACTAGGCCGAGCCAACCCGGCGCACCACTTTTTCAGTACGGTGACGGGCTTAAGCCCAGTCGTCGTTGGAGCAGTTGGTACGACTCTGAGCTTGTCACTCGAGCAGGTGAAGACATCCTGTCGGCTCTGGATACCTGGGCAATCGCGGCGCTTCGGGAGCACAAGCTCGTTTGGAGCGGCTGGGGCGAAGCCGTTGAGCTAGGCGAACTGCATACAAAGTTCAGTGAACACCTAGGTATTCGCGAAGTCTCCCTCGACACAAAGAGGTTGCGAATGTTCTTTCTCAGCTTGCTGTGGCGTGCGGCTGCGAGCGAGCGATATGAGTTTAAAGACGTAGTTTTACCCCAAAAAGATCTTGAGGTTCTACGCAAGATCGTGCTCGGCCAGGAAGAGCCAGATCCAGGCTTTTATCCTGTCCAGCTCACCCAAATTTCGACTAAGGGCCTGATGCACAACCAGACGCCTTATCCTGACATCAAATACATTCCTGATATCGAAAACGAGAATGCAACACCATATCCTATGAAAACGATACGGTTCTACTTCGATGGCCTTATAGCTCATTTCGCCACTGAGCTTCGGCCTTCGCACAAAGCATCTGATCTCGGAAAGATTGTTGTTGGAACAGAGCCTACAGTGGTGCTATCGACTGTCACTTTTGAAGATTCGATGCAAGGAAGAGAGATATACACCGTACTTGAGAAGTATCACCCGGAAGATAACTGGCCGGGGCGACCGGTAGCCTAACAACTCATTCAAGCCGACGCCACTTCGTGGCGCAGCTCAACTCAAGTTCTAGGCCGCCATATCAAAATTCAGGCGAGATTCGATACGAAAAGGAGATCACACGATGTCGAACTATGTTGACAGCTCCGTCCTTAAGAGTGTAGATACCTCAAAACCTTGGTGGCAAAACACATATAACTCAGGTGACACGGTCCCTACGTCCGGTATCTATATTTGCTTGGGCTGTAACCGCGAGATCACTTCAAATAAAGATGATCCGTTTCCGCCCCAGAACCACCATCAACATAGTCAGACGCAGGGGAAAATTCGCTGGAAGCTGAACGTGCGAACGAACACGACAGGTCAATTGTGACAAGGCTGCACATCTTTCACCTGCGGCGGCCTAACAATTCATTCAGGCCTATGCCGCCTCGCGGCACAGCTTAATTCAGGCGTTATGCCGCTCACCAGCTCCAAGTACATCGTCTTACTTCGATCAATGAATAAAATTCCACTTCCGAAAGAAAAAGATAAGACAACCTGATCCCATATCTAGACCCCGTATCTACATGGCAATTACCGACACCGCTGTCGTTCGCTCTTTCTCCGATCTGCCGGACGACAAGGTCGAAAACATGGAAGCCACCGAGTTCCTAGCGAACTTTCCAGGTGGACGCAAGATTGATTGGACAACTCTGTTGGAATCCGACCGGGTGTTGATCGTGTCCGAAGCCGGAATGGGCAAGACGTTTGAATGCCAGAGAATGCGAGATTCTCTATGGAACGATGGGCACGCGGCCTTCTTTGTGGAGTTGGCTACGCTCGCTTCACACTCACTCGATGCGGGCTTCTCCCTAGAGGAGGAGGCTCGATTCGATAGCTGGAAGTCGGCCCAGACAGAGCGAGCGATCTTCTTTCTTGACTCGATCGACGAACTGAACCTGACGCTTTCAAGCTTTGATCGCGCAGTCAAGTCAGTCGCCAGATCACTTGCGGGGCATCTGGGACGAGTCACGATCGTGATTACAACCCGGCCTATTCCGGTGGATCGCGAGATCATTTCCAAGTATCTCCCGGTCCCTTTGGTCGAAGCGCAGATGGATCCAGAGGTCGCCTTCGCGAGTATTGCGATGCGCGAGAAAGAGGCGGAAAAGCAGGAAGGCAAGGCTCCGATGTGGAGAAGTGTCGCTCTTGCGCCGCTCAACGGGGAACAAATGCGGGCAATGGCAAAGACCGCTGGTGTCACTGACCCGGAAAGGCTATTCGAGGCAATAAGTTCTCGAAACGCGCACGAGTTCGCGCGCAGACCGTTGGATTTCCTTGAGCTGTGCGGTGACTGGAAAGAGAACGGCTATATCCGCTCGCATCGCGATCAGGTGGATACAGCAATTGATATCAGGTTGCGCCCGAACAAAGAGCGCGATGAGCGTGTCTCGCTTGAGCCCATCAAGGCACGCGAAGGCGCTGCACGGATAGCGCTCGCTGCCCTCCTGGGGCGCAAGTTCAACATCTGGCACGGCCACGGGGGAGACCGTGCCTCGGGAGACGGCGCTCTTGATCCCGGCAAGGTTCTTCCCGACTGGACGGGAGACCAGCTCGACACCTTGCTCGAGCGTGGGCTTTTTGGGTTCGCCAATTACGGCCGTGTGCGTTTCTACCACCGATCTGCCATTGAGTTCCTTGCCGCCGAGCGACTTCGCCAACTTAGAGATAAGGGGCTCCCCCATCGCGAAGTTGCGCGGCTGCTCTTTGCACTCACACGCGAAGGCGAGCGCATCGCGAAGCCAGCAATGCGCCCTGTAGTGGCGTGGCTAGCTCGGCATGATGCATTCATACGTGGAGAGGTTATTAAGCACGAACCCGAACTGCTTCTTCACGCAGGGGATCCTGAGTCGCTCGATATGCCCCTTCGCCGCGCGGCGCTAGAAGGCTATGTCGATCGCTTCGGCAAGGGCGGGTGGCGCGGCCAAGCCGTGCCCAGCCTCCAAGTCGAGCGCTTCGCGTCAAAAGATCTTATGGCAGACGTGGCACGTCTCTGGAAGAGCGGTATCGAGAATCCAGAGGTTCGCGAAACCCTGCTGGGGCTGATCGGCTGGGGCCAGATGAAGAAAAATGCGGATCTGGCTCATGAAGCTGCGGCAGATGCCAAAGCCGAGATTGGTAGTCGCATCAGCGCCCTCGCAGCACTATCCCGCCTTGATGACCCTCGACTGTTCTCACTTCTCGGCGAGATCGCTGCCGGTGCGCCTGACTGGCCACCCGTTCTCGTCAAGCGTGCAGTGATTGAGTTCTTTCCGAACCGAATGTCTCCCGGGCAGCTCATGCAGATCTTCGCGCGGCAAGGCTTGAAGAGGCGAAGTTATTCGGGTCCTATCACTCACTTCACCATTGTTGTGGCGCGCGCTCCCTTCCATGCTGATACGCTTCTATTGATGCAGAGGCAGATATCTGCCCTGGTCAATGCGGGCCTGGCCTGGGACATGTCTCTCTATCGGGTGCAGTCAAAGCGCCAGGATCTGGTGCCCGCGCTATTGGCAATCTGCTTGCGGCGCCTAAGCGATCATCCGTGCGATGCGGTGCTGATCAGGGGCATTGCGCTCGCACTCTTGCTCACGGTCGAGAGCTACGAAACTAGGGACGATGTCAAGGACCTACGAGCCGCTTTGAGTGAAGCGCCTGACTCGGTCCGCTCCGGCGTTTTCTGGGCACAGGATGCCATCGCGCGCAAATACTGCCTAAAGGACAAGCAAGACGCGAAGAGTCGGCTCTATCAATTGCAACATGAGGGTGTTTACCGACCCGTTTCGCAGCGGGATGAGCCGTGGGTGCTTGCGGCCATTGCGGATCCCCAAAGAAGGCCTGACGAGCGTTCACTCGCATTGGAAGTTGCAATCGAGTGGACGATGCATAAGCCCGATCCTGAAGGGTGGATCGCTCAGCTAAGTGCATCGACTAAAGGCGAGCACGGATTGCGGTCAAGGGTTGAAGCCTTCCGAAGGGCGTATCTCACGAGTCACGAACCCAGCGAATGGGAAAAGAAGAACGCCGAGCGTATGGAAGCAAATCGCAGGAAGCACGCGAAGGGTATCGCGAGCTGGCGACAGTTCCATCGTGAGCTGCGCGGCAGCCCTGACTTAGCTTTCTCGGACGCCCGCGTGGAGAACACGCTGTGGAATTTTTGGCGTGCCATGGGAAATGAACGCGACGCATACTCGCAGGCGGGATGGAATCGTGGGTTCATTGAGCGGATGCTGAGTAAGGATCTCGCAGACCGCTTCCAAAAGGCGTTCGCTGCGGCTTGGCGCCGCGAGAGTCCCACGCTTCGATCTGAGCGTGATGAGGAAAACAAGAACACAACGCAAGTTGGTTGGCGGATGGGTCTGGCGGGCATCTATGCCGAGGCGGAAGATCCTGCCTGGGCAGCCAGGCTAAGCACTGAGGAGGCTAAGCTAGCCTGTCGTTACGCGCTTTTGGAACTCAATCGGCTTCCTTACTGGCTTGAGCAGCTCGCGACCCGACATCCCATCGCCGTAAAAGCCGTGATTGGTCATGAGCTGTCAGAAGATCTTCGGAAGGATGCGGACCCGCACGGGATGCTCCTGAAATACCTGCGGCGTAGCGCGGAGCCGTTGGCGCATCTTCTCCTGCCCCGCGTTCGAGCTTGGGCGCATGCAGTCGTCGCGAAGCAGCGTCTAACTGATATCCAGCGGCGCAACATTGGAAACGCAGCCGACTTCCTGCTCGCGCATGGATCGCCAGAAGACGCGGCGCTTCTCCGGGACGCAGCGATCGCTGCGACGACTGGGAGGCCCAATTTCAAGAACGTCGATCTCTGGCTGCCAATCTTGGGTCGCCTGGACGCCGAGGCGTTAGTTGAAACTTTGGAGCGGCTCTCCGGATCGATCACTGCCGCCAAGAACTCGAAAGTAGTCGAATGGCTTGGTGCGTTCTTCGGGCACCAAGCGACCCTTGGCCTCGGTTCAATGAGCGAACGGCCCGATCTCATCCTTCGGCTGCTACGGCTAGCACACCGCCATGTGCGCAGTGAGGACGACGACCCGGCCGGAGGCGTGCGATCAGTCGGCAACCGAGAGAACGCGGAATACGCGCGATCCAGTTTGTTCAACACCCTAATGGATGCAAGGGGGGAAGAAGCCTCGCGAGCGAAACTCAGCTTGTCAGACGATCCCGAGGTCTCGCACTACCGCGACCGAATCATTGCGATCCGCCGAGAAAAACTTGCGGAAGAACTCGACGCAGAGGTACTGAACGAGCGTGAGGTCAGGGAACTCGAGACGAATTTCGAAATCTTCCCCAGAACGCTTCGCCAGATGGCCCATGTGCTGGACGGACGCCTTGATGAAATCGAAGATAATCTTCGCCGAGATTCATCGCACCGCGAGGGGTGGGCGAGTTTCCAAAAAGAACGCCTGTTGAGGCGGGCTCTGTCAGCGGAATTTGAGCGCCTCGATCGCGGGAGCTACATAGTTACACAAGAGGGCGTGACAGGTGATGAGAAGGAGACCGATATCCGGCTGGTGTCGAAGTCTAACGCATCAATCCAAGCTGTTATCGAACTAAAAGTCGGCGAGAACAGCTACACGATTGTCGATTTCCAGAGGGCGCTTCGCGCGCAGCTTATGGATAAATATCTCCTGCCAGAACAGCGGCGTGTGGGCGCGCTGGTGATCTCTTGGAGGGGCAGCAAGACTTGGGAGGATCCGGCCAACGGCGAGAAGGTCAGCTTCGGCGAGGTGATTAGGCGCCTTAACAGCGAGGCCCAGGAGTTGGCGGCGACGCTGGGTCCCGATGCGTTTCTTGCCGTGCGCGGCCTTGACCTGAGTCCCCCAGCCTTTGCCACCAAACCAAGTAAGAAGGCTAGCAAGCTGCCAGCAAAAAGACAGAAGAAGTAAGAGACGTTCTGATAACGAGGTCAGGTTCATTTAGAAAGCGCGCCATCGCTCGTCACCCCAAACCAGTTGACATCCCCAAAATCCAATAGCACCATTCCTCCAAGGAGCGTAGAAACTCCTCACGTAGCGGCACCCACCTCCGTCAAACCGGTGGGTTTTTTGTGCCTGTCCGCAGGCACACTCCGACGTGCTACCTGCGTCGGGAGGGCGGCGAATACAACACCCTTCGGGGAAATAAGCCCGCCGGCTACGTGCGGTTTCTAACCTCCCGACATCCCGTCGCCGTTCGGCGCGGGTTCCTGTCTGCCAAGGAGGCTGTGCCATGCGTCAACCGTCACCCCGTAGCGCCCCTGCCCGCCCCACGACTGCACGCAAACGTGCAACGCGCCAACCGAAGCACAGTCCCGCGCCCGAGCCGGCCGGATTCCTGCGTTACATCGAGCCACCGTGCACGCCGATGATGTCAGTTGAAGACGCCGCGGCCGCCATCGCCGCCGAGCTTGCCCGCCCGCCACGCGCGCCCCGCCGCCCACGCCCGCCGCAGACCTGCAC
>NZ_JAFIWB010000049.1 GCF_017163705.1 Xanthomonas bonasiae | reverse complement strand
CCTACAGTGCACTCAGGCTGGCTTTCTTCGCTTCCTGTAAGGGAGGCTCCAATCGCGACAATGCGGCAGTGAGATAGATAGCTTCGTCAGCTGTCGGGACTGAAGTCCTTCCCACACTGCGTCCAGCCCGCTGCTGCGCGCCTTTGTAGGAGCGGCTTCAGCCGCGACGAACGAGCCGGCAAACTGGGTCGGCCCCGCCAGCGAACTGTCCGGGCTGAAGCCCCTCCTACAGTGCACCCGGTTGGCTTGCCGCGAGTCCTTGTGGGAGCGACTTCAGTCGCGACGAGCGCGAGTGGCAACCCCGTCAGAGCTCGCGGATTTTTCGGCACCGCCGACCAAAAGACCAGCAAGTGGAGTTTCCGAATCCCGGAAACAAAAACGCCTCCGCGCGGGAGGCTGTCGAAAGCGGGTGATCCTGGCTGGCGAGCGAAGACGAGCGGGCGGAAGGATCGGGAGCAGCTGGCTGGCGTGAGGCTGGCGGGCTTGCTGCGGGGCCAAGTCTAGCGAGTGCCACGATTCGACGATCAAACGCGACTCACTCGCATTTGTTCGCAAGGCGGCGTACGAGAGACATGCACTCGATGCCGCGCTGCGTACTTTGTCGGATCGTCTTGCGAGGCTGTCGTCGCGCGATACCCATGGTAGGTACGATCGCGGAGGGCGATGCCCATCGCCATATTGAAGCTCCTCTTCTCGCGGCGACCGAAGGAAGTGCCCGTGAGAAGAGATGGGGGGTGTGAGGGCGAGGGCGAAGCCACCTCGCCATCCCTTCGAATGCTGTCGCGCGCGCACTGAGCCCGCCGTTTCGGCCTGGTGATCCGAATCCTTGTCCGGCTGCGCTATTGCCCGGCTGTGACGTCGGCCGCTGTGTCCGGCGCTGCTGTCGTCTGCGTCTCCGGTTTCGGTTCCGGATAGGGATAAGTCGGTGCCGCAACCGGCGGCAGCTGCGCACGCCAGCGCTGCAGCAGCGGCGCGATGCGCGCGCCGACATACAGCTGCGGATACGACGGCGCTTCGCCTTCGGCCTGTTCGCGCGCGGTGATCTCGGCCGTGGCCAGGCGATAGCTCTCGACGAAATCGGTGGTGCGCGCCAGCGCGTCGATCAGCCAGGCGCGGCCGAAATAGGTCGCGCTGGCGGTGTTGCCGCAACCGAACGAGGGCCGGTCGCGGCGCGCGGCGGTGATGATCAGCGTGTCCGGACTCTTCAGCGCCGGCACGAAGCCGCCCGAGTAGCACGCCGACAGCACGATCACCCGGTTGCGGATGCCGGCATCGTCGAGCAGTCCGCGCAATTCCTTGGGCGTGATGGTGTCGTAGTCGGCGTCCTCGCCGGGGCCGAACTGCACATACAGTTCGTGCTGCTCGGTGCCGTGGCTGGTCAGGAACAGCAGCAGCGCGTCCTCGCGCCGGTCCATCAGCTTGCCGATCCGCTGCAGGGTGTCGGCCAGGTTGTCGTAGGAGGCCTGCGGCGCGTAGGCGTGGGCACCGAGATTGTCGGCGTGGTTGATCAGGGTGACGATGCGCCCCGCCGCGTCGAAGCGCTGCGCGAACAGTTGGCGCAGGTACTGGGTCTCGTTGCGGAACACGTCCTCGCTGGCGTCGCCGGCGAAGCCGACCACGTACAGGTCGGTCGTGCCCGGGCGCTGCGGCTGTAGCGCGTTCAGCGCCTTGCGCAGTTGCGCCTGGTCGATCGGATCGACCGGCGCCGCTGCATCGGCCTGCGCCTGCGCTGCACCGGCATCCGGATGGCAGGCGGGCAACAGCAGCGCCAGCAGCAGGGCCAGGGCCAGGCGGCGGTGCGGCACGCGGAGGTTGCGCAGGAACCAAGGCATGGGGGGCGGCAGAGGAGATGCGGCGTTAGCGCGCAGCGGGTGCCGCGACGCTCAGAGCGCCAGCTCGGCGAAGCTCTGCACGCGCCGGTGACCGTTGCAGGCATCGCCCAGGCGCGGTTCGGGATAGTCCTCGCGGCGATCGACCAGCACCGTGTCCAGCCCGGCGGCGCGCGCGGCATCGAGTTCGGCGACGACGTCGGACAGGAACACGATCTGCGCGGCCGGCACGCCGGTCGCCTCGGCGATGCGCGCGTAACTGGCCGCTTCGCGCTTGGCGCCGACCTCGGTGTCGAACCAGCCGGAGAACAGCCCGGTCAGGTCGCCGGCGTCGCTATGGCCGAAGAACAGTTTCTGCGCCGGCACCGAGCCGGACGAGTACACGTACAGCGGGTGGCCGTCGGCGTGCCAGCGGCGCAGCGCCGGCGCGGCGTCGGGATAGATGTGCGCGGCGAAGTCGGCGTCGCGATAGCCGGCCTCCCAGATCATGCCCTGCAGCGCCTTCAGCGCGGTGTGCTTGCGGTCCTGGTCGATCCAGCCCTGCAGCGTCTCCACGATCACCGCGTCGCTGCAGATGCCGCCGCATTCGCTCGCCACCGCGTCCAGCCACTGCCGCACCTGCGGCTGCTGGCCGTGTGCGCGGACGAAGTCGGGCAGGGCGCGGCGCGCGTAGGGGAACAGCACATCCTTGACGAAGGAGATGCTGCTGGTGGTGCCTTCGATGTCGGTCAGGATCACGCGCGGGCTGGCCATCGCTCAGCTCGCCTCGCCGCGCAGTGCCGCTTCGTAGCGCGGGAAGCGCTGGGCGATGTCGGTGCCGGTGAAATGGCCGACCCAGCCGTCCGGCTCGGTGAAGAAGCGGATCGCGATGAAACGCGGCTCCGGCCCCATGTCGAACCAGTGGTGGGTGCCGTCCGGCACCGCGATCAGGTCGTTCTGCACGCATTCGATCTCGTAGACCTTGCCGTCCACGTGCAGGGTGAACAGGCCCGAGCCGGCGACGAAGAACCGTACCTCGTCTTCCTTGTGGAAATGCTCCTCGAGGAATTTCTTGCGCATCTCCTCGCGCTGCGGATGGTCCGGAGCGATGCTGACTACGTCCACGGTCTTGAAGCCGTGCGCGGCCACCAGCCGGTCGATGTCGCTCTTGTAGGCGGCCATCACCGCTTCCGGGGTGGCGCCGGCCTCGATCGGCTGGTCGGCCTGCCAGCGCTCGAAGGTGACGCCGATCTTGCGCAGCTCGGCGGCGATCGCGTCGCCATCGCGGCTGTCGAACAGCGGCGCGTCGGGAGTGGTTTCGGCGAAGATGCGGAGTCGGCTCATGGCGGTGGGCGAGGGCGTTGGGGGAGGAAAAGGGTAGCAGCTGGCGGGGAAGCCGCCGTTGCGGCGCTGGAACGCTGTCGCGCGGGCGCTGTGCGCCGGGCTCAGCCGGTTGCGCGCAGCTTGCGCAGTTCCAGCTCGCAATGCAGCAGGAACTCGATCGCTTCCAGGTGGCGGCGCGCCTCGGCCATGTCGCGGCCCCAGGCGTACAGGCCGTGGCCGTCGATCAGGTAGCCCCACAGCGGGGCGCGGTCCAGCAGCGCGTCCACCTGCGCGGCCAGCACGGTCATGTCCTGGGTGTTGGCGAATACCGGCAACTCCACGGCGGTCTCGTGGGTCTGGTTGCCATGCAGGGCCTTCAGCAACTCGTAGCCTTCCAGGCGTACGTGGCCGGCATCGGCATACAGCCGCGAGGCGATGGTCTGCACCGGCGAGTGCGTGTGCAGCACGCAGCCGACCTCCGGGAAGCGGCGGTACAGCTGGGTGTGCAGCAGGGTCTCGGCCGAGGGCCGGTGATCGCTGCCGACGGCCTTGCCGTCGAAGTCCACCACCATGATGTCGGCCTCGACCAGCCGGCCCTTGTCGCGGCCGGACACGGTGATCGCGGCATGCGCGGCGTCGAGCCGGTGCGAGAAGTTGCTGCTGGTGGCCGGAGTCCAGCCGGCCGCCGACAATTCGCGGATGTTGCCGATCAGCAGCTGGGCCAGCGTGCGCAGGCGTTCGGTATCGTAGGGCTGTGCGTTCATGCCCCTATTCTAGCGAGCCTGTGTGGCACGCAGACGGCTGTGGCGGAAGCCGTAGCCGAAATAGATCAGCAGGCCGAGCACGGTCCAGCCGGCCATCAGCAGCCAGTTGTGCGCGGTCATCGCCGACAGCAGCGCCAGGCAGCTGAGCACGCCGGCGATGCAGATCGGCCAGGCGAACGGGATGCGGAACGGGCGCGGCAGGTCCGGCTGGGTGCGGCGCAGGATCAGCACCCCGGCGCAGACCGCGGCGAAGGCGATCAGCGTGCCCATCGAGGTCAGCTCGCCGAGCACGTCCAGCGGGAACAGCGCCGCCAGCAGCGCGATGCCGATGCCGGTGATCACCGTGTTGACGTGCGGGGTGCGGTACTTGGGATGGATCTTGGTGAACAGCGGCGGCAGCAGCCCGTCGCGGGCGATGATCATGAAGATCCGCGGCTGGCCGATGATCATCACCAGCACCACCGAGGACAGGCCGATCAGCGCGCCGACCTCGACCACCACCCGCAGCCAGGCCAGCTGCGGATGCGCGCCCACCGCGGTCACCACCGGCTCGTCGGTGCCCAGCTGGGTGTACGGCACCAGCCCGGTCATCACCGCCGCCATGGCGATGTACAGCACGGTGCAGACCACCAGCGACAGGATCATGCCGATCGGCAGGTCGCGCTGCGGCCGGTGCGATTCCTGCGCCGCCACCGACACCGCCTCGAAGCCGATGTAGGCGAAGAACACCATCGCCGCGCCGCGCAGCACGCCGTCCATGCCGTATTTGCCGGGGCCTTCGTTGGCCGGAATGAACGGGTGCCAGTTGGCCGTGTCCACGTACTTCCAGCCGGCCGCGATCACCAGCAGGATCAGCCCGGTCTTCAGCACCACCATCGCCATGTTCATCGCCGAGGACTTGCGGATGCCGACGTAGCACAGCCAGGTCAGCAGCAGCACGATGCCGGCGGCGGGCAGGTTGGCGATCGCGCCGGTGCGCTGCAGCTTGCCGTCCAGCGGCGCGTTGACCAGCGCCGCCGGCAGATGGATGCCGAAATGGTCGAGCAGGCTGAGGAAATAGCCGGTCCAGCTCACCGCCACCGCCGAGGCCGACACGCCGTATTCCAGCACCAGCATCCAGCCGATGAACCAGGCCGCCAGTTCGCCGAAGGTGGCGTAGGTGTAGGTGTAGGCGCTGCCGGAGACCGGCACCATCGCCGCGAACTCGGCGTAGGCCAGCGCGCAGAACGCGCAGCACAGCGCGGCCAGCACGAACGACAGCATGATCGCCGGGCCCGCATGGTTGGCCGCGGCCTGCCCGGTGATGACGAAGATGCCGCCGCCGATCACCGCGCCGATGCCCAGCGCGGTCAGGCCCCAGGGACCGAGCGCACGCTGCAGGCCCAGGCCGCCGGCGTCCTCGTGGGCGGCATGGGGGTGTTTGGTGGCCCAGAGTTGTTTGAACATGGAGCGGTTCCAGCCTGGCGCTGCGCGCGATGGACGAAGGGACGAACGCACAGACCGGCGCGGGCGCCGGTCTGTGGGGACGGATCAGGCCTTGGTGGTGGCCAGGCGGCTGTGGCGGATGCCGTAGCCGAAATAGATGAACAGGCCGATCACGGTCCAGCCGACGAACACCTTCCAGTGTTCCTGGAACGCCTGCAGGAACAGGAACAGGCAGGCCAGCGCGCCGAGCGGGCAGATCACCATCGCCAGCGGCACCCGGAACGGGCGCGGCAGGTCCGGCTTGGTGAAGCGCAGCACCATCACCCCGACGCAGACCGTGGCGAAGGCGAGCAGGGTGCCCATCGACACCAGTTCGCCGAGCACGTCCAGCGGGATCAGCCCGGCCAGCAGCGCGGCGACCACGCCGACGAAGAGGGTGCCGACGTAGGGCGTGTGGAACTTGCGGTGGACCTTGCCGAACAGTTTCGGCAGCAGGCCGTCGCGGGACATGGTGTAGAAGATGCGCGGCTGCGCCATCAGCATCACCAGCACCACCGAGGACAGGCCGGCGATCGCGCCGATCTCCACCGCGGTCTTCAGCCAGGCCAGGCTCGGATAGTGCTCCAGCGCGGTGGCCACCGGCTTGGCGGTGCCGAGCTGGGTGTAGGGCAGCAGGCCGGTCAGCACCGCGCAGACGATGATGTAGATGACCGTGCACACCGCCAGCGACACCAGGATGCCGATCGGCATGTTGCGCTGCGGGTCCTTGGTTTCGCCGGCCGAGGTGGAGACCGCGTCGAAGCCGATGTAGGAGAAGAACACGATCGAGGCGGCGCGGAAGATGCCGCTCCAGCCGAACTCGCCCGGCCCGGTGTTCTCGGGGATGAACGGGTGCCAGTTGGCCGGATCGACGTGGGAAATGCCGAAGCCGACGAACAGGCAGATCACCGCGACCTTGATCGCCACCACGATGGCGTTGACGAACGCCGACTGGGTCACGCCGACGTAGCACAGCGCGCTGACCGCGACCACGATCAGCACCGCCGGCAGATTGACGATGCTGCCGGAGGCGACGAAGGTGTGGCCGGTCCAGGCCAGCGGCGCGCCGGCCAGTTCGGCCGGGAACGGCAGCCCCAGGGTGCCGGTGAGGAAACTGATCAGGTAGGCCGACCAGCCGACCGCGACGCTGGAGCCGGCGAACAGGTATTCCAGCACCAGGCACCAGCCGATGAACCAGGCCACGCCTTCGCCCAGGGTGGTGTAGGAGTAGGAATAGGCGCTGCCGGAGACAGGCATCATCGCCGCGAACTCGGCGTAGCACAGGCCGGCGAAGGCGCAGGCGATGCCGGCGAACACGAACGACAGCATCACCGCCGGTCCGGCGTGGTTGGCCGCGGCCTGGCCGGTCAGCACGAAGATGCCCGCGCCGATCACCGCACCGATGCCGAGCATGATCAGATGCTTGGCGGTGAGGGTCCGTTTCAGCGTGGCTTCGCCTTCCAGGCTGCCTTCGAACGGTTCGCCGGCATCGACGTGCCCGGCCGGTTCGATCGGCTTGACCCTCAACAGAGACTTCAGCATGCGGTGGATCCCCTGGGTGGCGAGCGGGGCTGTCGTGCCCCGGTAAAGATGGTGCGCTAGGCCCAAGCAGGCCACGCAAGCGTCGTACCATGCCAAAGCCGGACGGCCGCCACAAGCCGCGCCGCACCGTCGGCGGCGATAATGGCGGTCCCCGATCGTGAGAACCGCCCATGCCGGACCTTTCCCTGCGCCGCCAGTTGCAGGCCTATGCCGCCCGTTGGCCGCAGGAGGCCGAGGTTGCCGCGCAATTCCTGGCGTTGCTGGACGATGCGCAGGACCCGTTCGTGCGCGAACGCCTGGATGGCCACTTCACCGGTTCGGCCTGGCTGGTCAGCGCCGACGGCACCCGCACCCTGCTGACCCACCACCGCAAGCTGCAGCGCTGGCTGCAGTTGGGCGGGCATGCCGACGGCGACCGCGACCTGGCGCTGGTGGCGCTGAAGGAAGCCGAGGAGGAATCCGGGCTGCCTGATCTGGCGCTGGAAGACGGCGCGCTGTTCGACCTGGACCGGCACTGGATCCCCGAGCGCCAGGACGTGCCGGGGCACTGGCACTTCGACGCGCGCTACGTAGTGCGCGCCGGCGCCGACGAGGCGTTCGCGGTCAGCGCCGAATCGCTGGCCCTGGCCTGGCGCCCGATCGCCGAACTGCTGGCCGAACCGGACCTGGATCCGTCGCTGCGGCGCATGGCCGGCAAGTGGCTGGCGCACGGCGGCGGCTGACACGCCGGTGACGGGCGCTGCCGGACTGGCTGGCGGGTCCAGGCACTGAGCGGCCGCCGCTGGCTGGGCGGGCATGGCGGGATTGGGTACCCTTGGGCGCCCGTTGCCTGTCCATGCCCATGTCCCGCGCCGCTGCTTCGTTCACCTACCGCCTGGCGTTCCGCCCGGTCGACGACCGGATGGAGTCGGCCGAACTGGCGCGCACCGTGCAACGCACGCTGCTGGCGTTGAGTGGACCGCCGCATGGCGTGGCGATCGTCAGCCTGCAGCGCCCGCCGCGCGAGGACGGCGGCGGCCTGTACATGGAGGCGGTCACCACCGGCCCGGAGCGGTGGTACCTGAAGGCCGACGACTATCTGTTGAGCCAAGGGTTGCGCGGCGAGCTGCAGCCCTGAGGGGCTGGGATTCGGGATTTGGGATTGGGGATTCGTAAGAGCGTGCGTCGCGTGGTCAGCGTTCGCGCGCTTGTTTTGGCCTTCCGCATTCGTGTCGGAGCCACCGCCAAGCCAGATCGCAGTCGGAAAAAGGACGCGCCAGTGCCACCGCTCTTCCCAATCCCGACTCCCCAATCCCCAATCCCCGTCAGTAAAGAATCCGCGTCCGCAAGGTGCCGGCGATCTGCCCCAGTTCGTCCTTCAGCACGCCCGCCAGTTCCTCGCTGGCGGCCACGTCGATCACCACGTAGCCGACCTTGGGGTCGGTGCGCAGGAACTGGCCGTCGATGTTGACGTTGTGGCGCGAGAACAGTTCGTTGATCTGCGACAGCACGCCCGGCACGTTGCGGTGGATGTGCAGCAGGCGCAGGCTCTCGGCGTGCTCGGGCAGGGTGACCTCGGGGAAGTTCACCGCCGACAGGGTGCTGCCGTTGTCGCTGTAGCGCACCAGCTTGGCCGCCACTTCCACGCCGATGTTGTCCTGCGCTTCCAGCGTGCTGCCGCCCACGTGCGGGGTCAGGATCACGTTGTCGTGCGCGGCCAGCGGCGATTCGAACACGTCGCCGTTGCCCTTCGGCTCGACCGGGAACACGTCCACCGCCGCGCCGCCGATGTGGCCGGAGGTCAATGCCGCGTCCAGCGCGGCGATGTCGATGACGGTGCCGCGCGAGGCGTTGATCAGGTGCGCGCCGGGCTTCATCTGCGCGATCTGCGCCGCGCCGATCATGTCCTTGGTCGACGGCGTCTCCGGCACATGCAGGGTCACCACGTCCGAGCGCGCCAGCAGGTCGTCCAGGTCGGTCGCCGCGCGCGCGTTGCCCAGCGACAGCTTGGCCTCGATGTCGTGGAAGATCACCTGCATGCCCAGCGATTCGGCGAGCACGCCGACCTGGGTGCCGATATGCCCGTAGCCGACGATGCCCAGCACCTTGCCGCGGGTCTCGTGGCTGCCGGCAGCCGACTTCGACCAGCCGCCGCGATGGCATTCGGCGTTCTTCTGCGGAATGCCGCGCAACAGCAGGATCGCCTCGGCGATGACCAGCTCGGCGACGCTGCGGGTATTGGAGTAGGGCGCGTTGAACACCGGGATGCCGGCCAGCTCGGCCGCGTCCAGGTCCACCTGGTTGGTGCCGATGCAGAAGCAGCCGACCGCGATCAGGCGCTTGGCCTGCGCCAGCACTTCGGCGCTGAGCTGGGTGCGCGAGCGGATGCCGACGATGTGCGCGTCGGCGATGCGCGCCTTCAGTTCCTCTCCCGGCAGCGACTTGGCGTGCAGTTCGATCTGCGAGTAGCCGGCGGCGCGGAACACGTCGATGGCGGTCTGGCTGATGCCTTCGAGCAGCAGGACGCGGATGTCCTGCTTCGGAAACGAGGTTTTCTTGGGCGACATTGCGGCGGCGAGGCGAGGCGGAAGGGTCGGTCACTATGCCAGATGCGTCCGCGTTTTGGTGCGTCGCAATAGGACGCCGGGGGCGCGCAGACGCAACGCTGGCAAAGGTTTCAGTTGCATCTGTTCGGGACTGGGGACTCGGGACTGGGGACTCGGAAGAGCAGGAGCATCAGCATGAAGCGAGAGGGCAAGGTCAGACCCAGGCTCCCTGCGAGTCCCGAGTCCCCAGTACCGAGTCCCGCCCAACTGGACGCCGCTAGCCAACGCTGGCAGGCTTGAACGCTTGCCTTCGCCCGATCCCGACCCATGACCGACCCGCGCCTGGACGCCCTTACGCACTCCGTTCCCGGACTGCGCCTGAAGACCGACCCCGCCGACCTGGAGCACTACGGTCGCGACTGGACCCGGCGCTGGACGCCGGCGCCGTTGGCGATCGCGCTGCCGGCGACGGTGGAGGAAGTGCAGGCGACGCTGCGCTGGGCCAACGAGCACGCGGTGGCGGTGGTGCCTTCCGGCGGCCGCACCGGCCTGTCCGGCGGCGCGGTGGCCGCGCACGGCGAACTGGTGCTGAGCCTGGAGCGGATGAACAAGGCGCTGGCGTTCGATGCGGTCGATCGCACCCTCACCGTGCAGGCCGGCATGCCGCTGGAGGCGGTGCACAACGCGGCGCGCGAGCATGGGCTGGTGTATCCGGTGGATTTCGCCGCGCGCGGCTCGTGTTCGATCGGCGGCAACATCGCCACCAATGCCGGCGGCATCCGCGTGATCCGCTACGGCAATACCCGCGAGTGGATCGCCGGGCTCAAGGTGGTGACCGGCAGCGGCGAGCTGCTCGAACTCAACCGCGGGCTGATCAAGAACTCCAGCGGCTACGATTTCCGCCAGCTGCTGATCGGTTCGGAAGGCACGCTCGGCATCGTCGTGGAGGCCACGCTGCGGCTGACCGATCCGCCGCCGCCGAGCAACGTGATGCTGCTGGCGCTGCCTTCGTTCGAAGTGCTGATGCAGGTATTCGCCGCGTTCCGCGGCCGCCTGCAACTGGAAGCGTTCGAATTCTTCACCGACCGCGCGCTGCAGCATGTGCTGGCGCATGGCGCGCAGGCGCCGTTCGACACGGTCTATCCGTATTACGTGGTCACCGAGTACGCCAGCGGCGACGAGGCGCAGGAAGCCGCGGCGCTGGCCGCGTTCGAAACCTGCATGGAGCAGGGCTGGGTGCTGGACGGGGTGATCAGCCAGAGCGATGCGCAGGCGGCGCAGCTGTGGCGCCTGCGCGAAGGCATCACCGAGGCGGTGGCGCGCTACAAGCCGTACAAGAACGACGTGTCGGTGCGGATCTCGGCGATGCCGGCGTTCCTGGCGCAGACCCAGGCGCTGCTCGGCGCAGCGTATCCGCAGTTCGACGTGGTCTGGTTCGGCCATATCGGCGACGGCAACCTGCACATCAACGTGCTCAAGCCCGACGCCACCGCCGACGCCGACTTCATCGCCGCCTGCGAGCAGGTCACCAAGTTGCTGGCGCAGGTGCTGGCCGAGCATGGCGGCAGCATCTCCGCCGAACACGGCATCGGCCTGGTCAAGAAGCCGTACCTGGAAAGTACCCGCAGCGCCGAGGAGATCGCGCTGATGCGCGCGGTCAAGCGCGTGTTCGATCCGGCCGGGCTGCTCAATCCGGGCAAGCTGTTCGATCCCTGAGCCGCGCGCGCCGTGCAGGCATGCGCGCGGCGGCGGCGCTCGCGCTTGCGGCGGCGGCCGGCTAGGCTATGCCGGCGCGGCCACGGCCGCGCCTCTTTCCCGATCCCGTTGGAACCGATGCGATGAACCGAGTGACCGCGCGCTGCGCCCTGTTGTTGATCCTGACCGTCCCCGCGTTCGCGCAGGCTTCCAGCTTCGCCGGCAGTTCCGCCGGTTCCGCTTCGGCCGGTTCCGCCGGCAGTTCCGCGTCTTCGGACAGCAGCTCCGGCGACGACAAGCTGGTGCTGCAGGCGCGCGACGACGCGGCCGGCTTCGTCGCCAGCGCCGGCCGCATCCGCGGCGTGCAGCTGGAGGCGGCGCTGCGCGTGCTGCGCGAGCGCAACCCGCAGGCGCAGCAGGCCAGCGACCTGCAACTGGCGCAGGCCATCCTGGCGCTGTGATGCCGCGCCGGCGGCTGCGCCGGCTGGCGTGGCTGGCGTGGCTGGCGCTGCTTTGGCTGGCTTGCGCACTGCCTGCGCAGGCAGTGCGGTTGCAGGTCGATCCAGGCGGATTGAGCGCTTCCGAACGCGCGGCCAGCCAGGCCCTGCTCGACGCGACGCTGCCGACGCTGCCGCCGGCCTGGGCCGCGGCGATCGAGACGCCGCTGACGCTGCAATGGCGCGACGACCTGCCCGAGCAGGTGCACGGCAGGGCGCAGGCGCGGCACCTGTTGTTGAACAAGGCCTTGCTGCGCGCGTGGCTGGCGGCGCCTGCCGCCGGTGCCGCCGACGGCGGCGCCGACCCGGCGAGGCGTCCGGCGGTCGCTGCGCTGCTGCACGAACTGGCGCATTTCTACGACCGCTCCGCGGCCGGCCGGCTGTCGTCGGATCCGCGCCTGCTGGATCTGGCCGGCTGGCAGGTCAGTCCGATGCGGCTGGGCCTGCGCATGGGCCGCAACGCCTTCAGCGAGCGCAGCCCGGACCGCTACGAACTGGCGTCGCCGACGGAATTCGTCGCGGTCAACCTGGAACATTTCCTGCTGGATCCCGACTACGCGTGCCGGCGCCCGGCGCTGGCACGGTATTTCGCGCAGCGCCTGGCCTGGTCGCCCCCGACAAGCGCCTGCGCGCCCGGCCTGGCCTATCTGCAGGATCCGCTGGCCGACGAGACGGCGCTGCTGCAACTGGATCCGGCGCGGGTCTATGCGATCGATTACCTGTTGGCCGAGGGCAACGCGCAGCCGATGAGCCATTGGGGCCACAGCATGCTGCGGCTGGTGATCTGCGCGCCGGGACGCGCGCCCGGTCCCGATTGCCGCCTGGACCTGGCGTATCACAAGGTGCTGTCGTTCCGCGCGTTCGTCGACGACGTGCAGATCTCCAGCGTGCGCGGCCTGATCGGTTCGTATCCGTCGCGGCTGTTCGTGCTGCCGCTGCGCCAGGTGGTGGACGACTACACCCAGGTGCAGCTGCGCGGCCTGCAGTCGATTCCGCTGCGGCTGACCGCCGACGAGCGCGCGGCGTTGCTGGAGCGCGCCGCGCAGCTGCACTGGAGCTACGACGGGCGCTATTACTTTCTCAGCAACAACTGCGCGGTGGAAACCTACAAGCTGCTGCACGACGGCGTGCCGCGGCTGGCCGGCGCGCGGCTGGCCGGGATCAGCCCGACCGGCCTGCTGCGGCGCCTGGGCCGCGCCGGCATCGCCGACACCGCGGTGCTGGACGATGCCGAAGCCGCCGCACGCCAGGGCTACTATTTCGCGCCGGCAAGCGCGCACTACGCGGCGATGTTCGCGGTCGCGCGCGCGCAGCTGGCACTGCCGGCGCGCAGCGTGGAAACCTGGCTGGACCTGCCGGCGGCGCAGCGCGCGCCCTGGCTGCAGCGTGGCGACCTGCGTGCCAGCGCCGCACTGCTGCTGCTGGAGAACGCCGCGCGCCGGCGCCAGGAGCAGCGCGGCCGCGATGCGTTGAAGCGGCGTTATCTGGCCAGGGCGCATCTGCCTGCGTCGAAGATGGCCGATTCAGGCGCCGGCGCGGATGCCGGTGCCGGTGATGGCACCACGGTCGCCGACGCGGCGGGTTCGCAGACCCGGGATGCCGCTGCCGCAGTTCGCGCGGTGCTGGCGCAGCAAGGCCTGTTGAGCCAACCGTCGACGCTGTTGCAGGGCCAGCCCGGTTATGGGTTGCCGCAGGCGCAGGAGCGCGCATGGCTGCAGCAGCAGGGGCAGGCGCGGATCGACGCGCTGCGCAGCGACGGCGCCGCGCTGCAGGCGCGCCTGCACGCCTTGCTGCCGCCACCGCTGCGCGCGGAACTGCGGCAGATCGATACGAATCTGGCGACAGTGGGCGCGCGGCTGCGCGATCTCAATCGGGAAGGCGGGGGGCTACAGTTGCTGTCGCCGTCGCTGCTGCAGCCTGCGGACACGAAATGACGGCGCTGGCAAGGTGATTCGCGGCTGACGCGAGCCGCGTGTTGATCCGATTCCGATCAAGACAGGGTTTGTCAGAGCGCCCCATAGCGTCTTGATGCCATCGGACGCGAATGGATTTGCTGACACGGTGTGTCGCGGCTGAAGCCGCTCCTACAAGAGATTGCTGCTGCCCCCTGTAGGAGCGGCTTCAGCCGCGACAGGACCATCGGCGCAACTCGCCCAACCAGCCGCCATTACGGCAAATCGAGACCCACGTCTTCGCCGTAGCGACTCAACCAGGCGTCGCGCACAGGATCCTGCCGATACTGCGCCCGCAACCTGGCCCAGGTCGCCTCGTTGCCGTCGCAGTACTTCGCCATCGCCTTGTCCAGTTCGCGGCGCCGCGCGGCATCGTAGGGCTCCTCGCCGGCGAAGTGGTTGCAGACGTCCTGGCGCGC
Source organism: Xanthomonas bonasiae (assembly GCF_017163705.1). GTDB lineage: Bacteria > Pseudomonadota > Gammaproteobacteria > Xanthomonadales > Xanthomonadaceae > Xanthomonas_A > Xanthomonas_A bonasiae. The sequence goes on along the minus strand of NZ_JAFIWB010000049.1, from coordinate 817 downwards.
GACGAAGGTGCGGATCTCCTGCGGCAGCGCGCAGAAGCCGGCGTGGTGCTCGGGATCCACCTCCGCCGGGATCGTGCAGCCGGCCTTGGCCGGCGCCGCGACCGCAGGCTTGGCAGCAGCGGCCGCCGCCAGGCCCGGCAGGAGCAACAGCACGGCCAGGGCCATGCAGCGGCGCGGACGCACGGACTCAGTCCGCGCGACCGGCGAACTCGCCGGTGGTGGTGTTGACCAGCACGCGCTCGCCGTTGCCGATGTACTCCGGCACCATGATCTCCAGCCCGGTATTGAGCTTGGCCGGCTTCGGCCGCTTGGTCGCGGTGCCGCCTTTCAGTTCCGGCGGGGTTTCGATCACTTCCAGGGTCACGCTCTGCGGCAGCTGCACCGCCACCGGCTGGTCGTCGATGACCTGCACGTAGATGCCGGTCAGGCCTTCGGTGATGTAGCCGGCGTCGTCGCCGATCACGTCGGCATCGAGCGTATACGGGGTGTAGTCCTCGTCGTCCAGGAACACGAACGCGTCGCCGTCCTTGTACGAGAACGTGGCCTGGTGGCGGGTCAGCTCGACCTCGCGCAGGTCGTCGTCGCCGTCGAAGCTGGCGTCGAGCTTGTTGCCGCCCGGCACGCTGTACATCACGAAGCGGAAGCGCACGTTGCCGCCGCGGCCCTGCGGCGAGCTGCGTTCGATGTCGCGGATCTGATAGACGCCGTTGTTGTACTCGACGACGTTGCCTTTCTTGATTTCGTTGGCTTTCATGGGTTTGGAGCCGGGATTGGGGATTGGAGATTCGGGATTGGTAAAAGGCAGGGCGGGGGGGCG
>NZ_JAFIWB010000048.1 GCF_017163705.1 Xanthomonas bonasiae | reverse complement strand
GGACCTGCAACCCGGCGCGGACGGCGGCGTGAGCGGTGCGTTGATCTACGATGCGGCGCTGTTCGACGCCGCGACAGCGCAGCGCTGGGCGCAGTGGTATGGGCAGTTGCTGCACGCAGTGGTGGATGCGCCGGATGGCCCGCTGTCGGAGGTGGATCTGCTGGGCGAGGCAGGGCGGTCGCAGCTGCTCGGCTATGGGCGTGGCGAACCGGCGCGGACGCAAGACCCGCGGCCGTTGCATGCGATCGTGGCGGCGCATGCGCTGGCCAAACCGGATGCGGTGGCGCTGTCCGACCGCGGTGGCCAGTTGAGTTATGGGATGCTGGAAGCGCAGGTGGCGCGGCTGGCGTGGCGGCTGCGCGAGGCCGGCATTGGTGCCGAGTCCCGGGTGGCGGTGTGCATGCGCCGCAGCACTGCGCTGGTGGTCGCGTTGCTGGCGGTGCATCGCTGCGGCGGAGCGTACGTGCCGATCGATGCCGGCTATCCGGCCGGCCGCATTAGCGAACTCATCGAGGACGCGGGGGCGTCGCTGATCCTGAGCGAGTCGGCGCTGCGCGCGGGGTTGCCGGCGAGTGGGGTGCCGGTGTGGTACGTCGATCCGGGCATGGCGATGCCAGCAGGGGCGCAGTTGCCGGCGCAGGCCGATGCGGTGGCTGGCGACGGGCTGGCGTACATGATCTATACCTCCGGTTCGACCGGCCGGCCCAAGGGCGTGATGATCGCGCATCGCGGGCTGATGAATTACCTGCAGTGGGCGGCGGCGACCTACCATGCCGACCTTGGCAGCGGAAGTCCGGTGCATTCCTCGATCAGCTTCGATGCCACGATCACCAGCCTGTTCTTGCCGTTGATGGCCGGCAACCGCACGGTGCTGGTGGCCGATGGCGACGAATTGGCCGATCTGGCGGCGGGCTTCGAGGCGGACGGTCACTGGAACCTGCTGAAGATCACCCCTGCGCACCTGGAAGCGCTGCAAGGCTATGCGCAATTTGCCAGGCCGTCGGCACGCGCGACGCGCCTGGTGGTGGGGGGCGAAGCGCTCAACGCGAGTCTGGTGCGGCAGTGGCGGGAGCGGATGCCGCAGGCGGTGTTCGTCAACGAGTACGGCCCGACCGAGACGGTGGTTGGTTGCGCGATCCGCACGGTGATGCCGGGCGAGCCTCTTGGCGACGGCGATGTCCCGATCGGCCGCGCGATTGCCGGCACGAGTCTGTACGTGCTCGATGCACAGGGTGCGCTGGTACCGGTTGGGGTTCCGGGGGAGCTCTACATTGGCGGCATCGGCGTGGCGCGTGGCTATTGGATGCGTCCGGAGCTGACCGCGGAGCGGTTCGTGCCCGATCCATTCGCGACCGAACCTGGGGCGCGGATGTACCGCACCGGCGACCGCGTGCGCTGGCTGGCCGACGGCGAGTTGGACTACCTGGGGCGCCTGGACCATCAGGTGAAGCTGCGCGGGTACCGCATCGAACTGGGGGAGATCGAGTCGCGGCTGCGCGAGCAGTGCGGGGTGGGCCAGGCGCTGGCGCTGGTGCGCGAGGACGTGGCGGGCGACAAGCGCCTGGTGGCGTACGTGTCGGCGCAGGATGCGGCGGTGCTGGAGGCGGAGGAGTTGAAGGGTTTGCTGTCGCGTCAGTTGCCGGGGTACATGGTGCCTTCGGCGATCGTGGTGCTGGGGGCGTTCCCGTTGACGGCCAACGGCAAGATCGACCGCAAGGCGCTGCCGGCGCCGGATGGGAATTCGGCCGCGCGCGTAGGGTTCGAGGCGCCACAGGGCAAGCACGAACAGGCGCTCGCGCAGGTCTGGAGCGAGCTGCTGCGGGTGGAACGGATCGGTCGGCACGATCGATTCTTCGATCTCGGTGGCCATTCGCTGCTGGCCGTGCGGATGGTCTCGCACCTGCGGAATCGCTATGGTTGGGACGTTTCGATCTTGCGGGTGTTCGAAACGCCCTCCATCGCGGGCCTGGCCGCGGCGCTGGCGGCGCAGGATGCACACGAGTACCCGGTCGTCGTCCCGCTGCGCCAGGGTGCGGCCAACGCCGGTGCGGTGTATTGCATCCCCGGGGCTGGCGGTCGGGTGGCGGCGTTCGCCGAATTCGCCGCGCAACTCGGGTTGGCACGAAACATCTACGGTCTACAGCCCCGCGGTTTGGAAGCGGGCGAGCAACCGGCTGCCAGCGTGGAGCAAATGGCCGAGGAATACCTGCGTGCGATCGATGCACACGCTGCAGGGCCCTGCGTGGCGCTGATCGGCCATTCGCTTGGCGGCATGGTGGCGCTGGAGATGGCGCGCCGGATCGCGCAGCGTGGCGACCCGCCACGCGTGGTGATGCTCGATTCGCCTTCGCCATCGTTGTTGCTGCCCGAGCCGGATGAAGTGGATGCCATGTGGGCCTACGCCGACGCCATTTCGCCGGTGCCACTGATGATCGACGCGACGGCCCTGCGTGAATTGCCGCCCAAACGGCGCATCAGCCACCTGCTCGAGCGTCTGCACCGCGAGCCCAGCCAGATCGACGAGGACGAGATCGCGATGACCGAGCGCATCGTGTCGGTCTACCATGCCCATCTCCGCGCGGCCCATGCCTATGTCCCGTCCGGCGAGCACCTTGGCGAGATCGTTTATTGCGCCCCGTTGGCCTCGGTACATGGCGGACGCAGCGCAACGTACGAGGGCTGGCAGGCGATCGGCATTCAGCGCATGGCGCTGTACCTTGTCCAGGGCGGTCACCATTCAATGCTCAAACCGCCTTTCGTGTCGCAGCTTGCGGCGGCAGTGGAATTGGGGCTGCGCGATGGCCCGCTCGAGGCCATCGGCATGCTTGCCGAGCGCGTGCGCGAGAGCGATGCCAGCGGCGAGGCCCGGCTCGCTCATGCGGAACAGGACCGCGGCTTGCGTCGCTACTCCCAGCGCGAGCGCTTGTCTACCTGGTTGGCGGCTCAAGTGCAGCCAGACGGTTCTGCAGACGTCCTCGATTTGGCGGTCGGCGCAGAAGGAACCCGAGTCGGAGATGTGCTTCCCAGTACTGCCCGCGTAGTGGTGTCGAACCTGTTGCGCTCGGCGTTGCTCGATCAGCGCCTTAATGATGACCTAGTCGCTTCGGCCGATCTTGCGGTGGCGCTGGGGCAAGGGATTGGATATCTGCCACGCGTCGGGCTAAGCGCCTTCTTTACCGCAGTGCATGCGACATTGCGTCCAGGTGGTCTGTTGGTTTGCGATTTCATTAATGCCGAAGCGCTGACGTCACTGGCGCTACCGGGCCTTCGCGTCGAACGGGATGCGGCGGGCGAGGGGGCCACTGTGTTCAGAGAACGCGCCGACCAGGAGCGCCAGCAACTCCTGCGCCTGCGCATCGAGTTGGGCGAGGGCCATCGATACAACGCCCACGAAACCGTGGCGCTGCAGGGCTATACCGCACTTGAGGCGTGCGCGCTGTTGGCCGATCTTGGATTCGAGCGGGTCCGGGTCGCCGACCTGGCAGGCGATGCCTTTGATCCAACCGCGCCCGGCTATCTGCTCCTGGCGGAGCGCGGCGTTTGAGCGCGGCGTTGTATGTCAATACTGTGTGTGATACAGTGTCATCAGTTCAACGGTCGGGATGTCGGCGTGAGCGATCCTCTGATCGATCAGAAAGGCAAGTTGCTGGGCGAGTTGCGCCGCGGAGTGTTGGTCTTGGCCGTGCTTTCGGCTCTTCGCGAAGAGCGTCATGCCTATCTGCTTCGCAAGGAACTGGCCGCGTCGGGCCTCAGCGTCGAGGAGGGAACCCTCTATCCCTTGTTGCGCCGCATCGAGGAACAAGGCCTGCTTTGCAGCCGCTGGGACGATGCGGATGGCCGTGCGCGCCGCTACTACCGCCTGTCGGCCGACGGCGCTGCGATGCTGGAATATCTGAACGTCGAGTGGTTGGAGTTAGAGGCCGCCGTAAACTCGTTGATAGGGGTCTAATACGATGGGTGTATTGAACAATTACATCGCCGCGGTCAGGCGTCACCTGCCCGAACGTATGCGCGATGATGTGGGCGAGGAGCTGCACTCCACGCTTTCCGACTCCATCGATTCAATGGAACAAGCCACCGGCCGGCCGCTTAGCGACGACGAGGTCGCCGATCTGCTGAAGAGGCGCGGGCATCCGCTGCTGGTCGCCAGCGCCTATCGAGGAGATCGGGGTTTGGTGGGCGCACAACTGTTTCCCATCTATTTGCGGATACTCAAGGGTGTGCTGGCGATTATCGCCGCACTGGTGTTGGCTGATTATCTGTTCGGTTACGGGGCGGCGCAGTACCGCGATTTTCCAGTTCTGCTCTATCGTTTCTACACGCTTGCGCTGCAGGCGTTCGCCTGGGTCACTATTGGCTTCTATGCCGCGGAATCATGGATGGAACGCACCCAGTTCATGCAGCGTTGGAGTCCAAGGAATCTGCCGACCGTGGTTGGCGACGAACGCAGTGCGCCGGCGGTGCGCGGCGGGCTGCTGTCGATCGCGGCGCTGGTGTTGACTGGCAAGTTCCTTATCCATGGCGCGACCCTGTCCGGCCAGCTGCTCCAGCGCTCGGAGCCGATCAGCCTGGGGCTAAGTGCAGGGTGGCTGGGTTTGGGCCAGTGGTTCGCCGCAGGCTTATGTATCGCCGCGGTCACGATGGCCATCGTGACGCTCTGTCAGGGGTACTGGAACCGCGGCCTGCTGATCGCCTGCATCGCGTTGAATCTGCTGCTGGCGTTGGCGTTGCTGGGAGTCGTTGTCGACCCCTGGTCGGTCGCGCTGACGCCGCGTGGTGGTGAGCGAGCCATCGACGTCGCCAGCTTGGTGCTGTTGCCAAAGATCTTCATTGGGGTGGTTGCCTTGACAGCGCTCACCAACGCGATCCGCCAGATTCAACTCCTGCGAAAATCTGGGATCAAGATCGCCCGGCGTGATTCAAGCGCAGTGGCATAGTCGCATCAGATAGGGAATCGACATGAGCAAAGGGGACTTGCTTGACCAGCTGCGATTGGACCGCAGTACGCACCGACCAGCTGATGCCGCGCACATCCGCCGAGGGACGTCACGGCTGTTGGTTGTCGCAATCGTCGCTGGTGTGATCGCGTCGGGATGCCTGGCATGGGCGCTGTGGGGGCACGACAACGCCATCGTTGCCGAAGTGCCGGCGCAAACGCAGGCTACCGCTGAAATTGCATCTGGTTCTGCGCACATGCCGCCTGCTGCGACGCCCGCCGCTCAAGGCGGGCGCGCCGACATTCTGCTGCAGGCGACCGGTTATGTGGCGGCCAGGCGTCGCGCCACGGTGTCGGCCCAGATCACCGGGATGCTCGTCGATGTGAACGTCGAGGAGGGCGATCGGGTAGAACGTGGTCAGGTGCTGGCGCGTCTGGACGATAACAGTCTTTCGGCCTCCCAGCGCGCCGCCTCTGCCGAGCTGCTGGCTGCGCGAGCCAAGGTCGAGCAAGTGAAAGCCGAGGTCGATCACGCGGAACGAAAGGCCACGCGGCAGGAGGAGCTGCTTGGTACGCAGCTCGTGTCTCGCGAGACGGCAGAGCAGGCACGTACCGAAGTAAAGACCCTGCATGCGCAACTGCGTGCCGCTGAACGCCAGGCTGAATCGGCCCGCGCCCAGTCGGACATGGCCGATGTGGCCGTTGCTTACACCGAAGTGAAGGCGCCTTTTGCCGGCGTGGTGATTCGCAAGGACGCGCAGGTTGGCGAGATCGTCTCGCCGCAATCCAACGGCGGCTTCACCCGTAGCGGCATCTGCACCATCGTCGATATGGACTCGCTCGAAGTCGACGTCGACGTCAATGAGGCCTACATCGGTCGCGTCAAGACGGGCATGGCGGGAGAGGTCGTCCTGGACGCCTATCCAGGCTGGCGTATTCCTGCGCGCGTGGTGGCCATCGTACCTACCGCAGATCGGGGGAAGGCGACGGTGCGGGTACGCGTGGGGTTCGAGACGAAGGATTCGCGCATCGTTCCCGACATGGGGGCGCGCGTTTCTTTTCTTAAGCAGGCCGAAAACCCGGCTGGCGCTGGTTCTACGGCGGAACGTGCGGATACCACGGCACCGGACGCGGCTTGTACATCCTGTGCGAGCGCGGCCCCACTGATGCATTCACGTGCGATATGACCTAAGGAGTTGGGATAGATGAAATCACAGACATTGGTGGAGCTTCGCGGCGTCAGCAAGACCTATACTCGTGGAAAGCAAAAGGTCGAGGTTCTGCATCGGGTCGACCTGGATATTCGCAAGGGCGAGTTCCTCGGTCTGATGGGTCCTTCGGGATCGGGGAAGACCACATTGCTAAATCTGATCGGTGGCCTGGACGCACCGACCTCGGGCAGCATCCAGATCGGCGAGCAGCGTATCGATGGCCTTGGTGCCAACCAGCTGGCGCGCTGGCGTTCGGCCAATGTCGGCTTCATCTTCCAGTTCTACAACCTCATGCCCATGCTGACCGCGCAGCGCAACGTCGAGTTGCCGCTGATGTTGACCAATCTGCGGCCTTCGCAGCGGCGCAAGAACGCGGCGATCGCATTGCAGCTTGTGGGGTTGGCTGAACGCTCATCGCATAAGCCGGCCGAGTTGTCGGGTGGGCAGCAGCAGCGTGTCGCCATTGCCCGTGCGATCGTGTCAGACCCGCACATCTTGGTATGCGATGAGCCTACCGGCGACCTGGATCGCCAATCGGCAGAAGATATCCTCGATTTGCTGCGCCATCTCAACAGCGAGCATGGCAAAACCATCATCATGGTGACCCATGACCCACGCGCCGCCGAGTACGCCTCCCGCACCCTGCATCTGGACAAGGGGACGCTAGCCGGCGACAGCGCCGTCAATGCGCAAGAATCGGCGTTGGCTTGAGGAACCTACTCCATGAGCTATTTTGGATTGATCTGGTCTTCGTTGTTCAGGCGCAAGCTGCGCACCACCTTCACCATCGTTTCCATTGCCGCCGCGTTCCTTCTGTTCGGCCTGCTCGACACGGTGAGAGTAGCGTTCTCCACGGGCAAGAACGCCGATGGCGCTGGCCGTCTGATCTCCACATCCGCGATGTCGATGCAGCAGCCACTCCCGATTGCGCTCAAGAATCGCATTGGCGCGATTCCGGGAGTGGCTGGCGTCTCTGCGGCAAATTGGTTCGGCGGCATCTACCAAGACCCCAAAAATCAGGTCACTTCGGTCGCTGTCAGCCCTGAGTACGTCGGCCTGTATCCAGAAATCGTGCTCGACTCCGGCCAGAGCGCCGAGTACGACAAGACCCGAAACGGAGCCATCGTCGGTGTCAATCTGGCGCGTCGCTATGGATGGAAGATCGGAGATCGCATACCGCTGCAATCCACCTTGTTCGCACCGAAGACCGGCGAACGGGCATGGCAGTTCGTGATCACTGGCATCTTTCATTCGAAGGACCCTCGCCGGGGTGGGTGGGACGATATGTTCCTGTTCCACTGGGACTATTTCGACGAGATGAACGCCGTTGGACCGGGGACATCGCACTGGTATGTCGTCAAGGTCGCTGATCCCGCCAACGCCGACAGGGTCGCGCGGGCGATCGACCAGGTGACGAGCAACTCCGATCACGAGACCAAGACCCAGAGCGAGCAGGCCTTCCAGGCGGCCTTCGTCAAGCAGATGGTCAACATAGGCCTGATCGTGACTTCGATCATGGGTGCGGTGTTTTTTACCCTGATCCTGTTGACCGGCAATACGATGATGCAGGCCGTGCGCCAGCGTACTTCGGAGCTTGCGGTAATGAAGACGCTCGGTTTCACCAATGGCCGGCTCATGGCGATGGTGATCGCCGAAGCCGTCATCTTGCTGCTGATCGGCGGCGGCATCGGCATGCTCCTGGTCACTGTGATCGCGCCGAAGATCGCCGCATCCAGTCGCGGGCTGATGAGCCAGAACGGCGTCGGTATGGAGGCATGGGGCAGTGCGGTGGCGCTGATGCTGCTCATCGGCATCCTGGTGGGCTTCCTGCCCGGCCTGCGTGCCATGCGCCTGAACATCATCGATGCACTGGGTCGCCGCTGAGGGAATGCGATGAAAAACTTACTTGTCAATCTGGCTTTGGTGCTGCTGTCGGCCGCGGCGATCGCGACGTTGATGGTGTTGCCGATGATTGCTGTACTTGCAGCGGTGATAGCGCTGGCCCTGTGGATGGGGCTGACATCGAGCGGTCGCCGTGCGGGATCGGTCACCCTCATCAGCCTGAGTACGCTGCGCGGCCGATTGGGCTCTTCGTCGGTGATCGTTGTCGGCATGGCGGGCGTGGTTGGTGTGCTCATCGCCCTGTTGGCGATGGGCGAGGGGTTTCGCGCTACCTTGCAGGGGAGCGGGCGGGATGACACCGCCATCGTCACCCGCAGCGGTGCGGTGGCCGAATCGTCTTCGGCGCTGGTGCGCAGTGATATCGACGTGATCTCGCAGGCGCCGGGCGTGGAACGTGGCGAGGGCGGCGACGCACTGATGTCGGCGGAACTGGTCGTGCCCGTCAACGTCTCCGCGCGTAGCGGAGGTGAGAGCAGCAACATCGCCTTGCGCGGGGTCGATCCCTTCGCGTGGACGCTACGGCCCACGCTGAAGATCGTCGAAGGCCGCGCTTTCAAGCCCGGCTTGCACGAGCTGGTCGTGGGGCGTAGCGCGCGTGTCCGTTTCGCCGGTCTCAATCCTGGCGACGATGTGAAGCTGGGCACCGAAGTGTGGCGGGTCGTCGGCGTCTTCGAATCCGGACAGGCCTACGACTCGGAGCTATGGGGGGATCGCCAGTCGGTCGCGGCAACGTATCGCCGTGGCAGCAGCGTGTCCTCGGTGCAATTGAAGTTGGCTGGCAGTAACGGCCTGCGGCAGCTACAGGCGGCGTTGCAGAGCGATCCGCGCATCACGGTGGAAGCGGTCACCACCCGCGAGTTTTTCGCGCGGCAGTCTAAGAGCTTGTTTGAGTTGACCAAAATCGTGGGTCTTGCGGTTGGCATCATCATGGGCATCGGCGCCCTGTTCGGTGCCTTGAATTGCATGTTCGCCGCGGTCGGCAATCGCGCTCGGGAGATCGCTACGTTGCGGGCGCTCGGCTTTCAGGGCGTTCCGGTCGTCATATCGGTCATGCTCGAAGCGATGCTGCTGGCATTGGTAGGCGGGGTTCTCGGCGCGGTTCTGGTTTGGCTTATCTTCAATGGACATACCGTCTCGACGCTTAACGGCTTCAACCAGTTCGCTTTCCAGTTCAAGGTCTCCCCGGAGTTGGTGCTCTCGGGCCTGAAGTGGGCCTTGGCCATCGGCTTCATCGGCGGGCTGTTTCCCGCAGTGCACGCGGCCAACATGCAGTTGGCGGAGGCCTTGCGCGAAAGTTGATCGGTGCTGCTGGACCCAATGCCGCGTGGATGTGGGAACAGGAGCGTGGCCTGTCCCTCATCCACGTTGCGGCTGGATCCTGGCTCAGCTGCCGCAGTTGTGCGTCCGCCTACGGCGCCTGGCACTCGAACACGCTGACGCTGCGCGGCGGCGCCAGGAACTCGCTGGCGCCTGCGGGCATGCTGTCGATCTGCAATGCGTCGTCGGTGGACAGCACCAGCTTCCAGTGCAGTTCCTCCTCCGACGAGGGCAGGGTAAAGTTCACCCCTTCGTGGTAGGCGTTGATGACGATCAGCAGCGTGTCGTCGTTGGCCAGTTCCCTGACCCCGGAGGTCTGCGCCTTGCCTTCCAGCAGCAGCCCGACCGCGCGGGCGCCGGCATCGGTCCAGTGCGCGTCTTCCATCTCGGTGCCGCCGGGGTTGAGCCAGGTGAGATCGCGCACGCCGGCTTCTTCGTTGTACTGGCCGTTGAGGAAGCGCCCGCGGGTCAGGATCGGGTAGCGCTTGCGCAATGCGCTCAGCGCCTTCACGAACTCGGTCAGCCGGCCTTCGGTTGGGTCGTTGTCCCAGTCTAGCCAGGTGATCTCGTTGTCCTGGCAATAAGTGTTGTTGTTGCCGCCCTGGCTCTGCGCGCGTTCGTCGCCGGCGAGCAGCATCGGCGTGCCTTGCGCCAGCAGCAGCGTGGCCAGCAGGTTCTTCATCTGCCGCTCGCGCAGTTGCAGGATCTCGGCGTTGTCGGTCGCACCTTCCTCGCCGTAGTTGCAGGAGCCGTCGTTGGACGAGCCGTCGCGGTTGTCCTCGCCGTTGGCGTCGTTGTGCTTTTCGTTGTAGCTGACCAGGTCGCGCAGGGTGAAGCCGTCGTGCGCGGTGATGAAGTTGACCGAGGCCCAGGGCCGGCGGCCGCGGCGATCGAACAGGTCGGCCGAGCCGGTGAAGCGGGTCGCGAACTCGGCCAGCATGCCGTCGTCGCCCTTCCAGAACGCGCGGGCGTTGTCGCGGAACTTGTCGTTCCACTCCGACCAGCCCGGCGGGAAATGCCCGACCTGGTACCCGCCCGGGCCGCAGTCCCACGGCTCGGCGATCAGCTTCACTTCCGACAGCAACGGATCCTGGTTGCACGCATCCAGGAAGCCGCCGCGCTGGTCGAAGCCGGTGGGTTCGCGGCCGAGGATGGTAGCCAGGTCGAAGCGGAAACCGTCCACGTGCATCTCGCCGGCCCAGTAGCGCAGCGAGTCGTTGACGAACTGGATCACCCGCGAGTTGCTCAGGTTCAGCGTGTTGCCGGTGCCGGTATCGTTGATGTAGTAGCGCTTGTCTTCGGCCAGGCGGTAGTAGCTGGCGTTGTCGATGCCGCGGAACGACAGGGTGGGGCCCAGTTCGCTGCCTTCGGCGGTGTGGTTGTAGACCACGTCGAGGATGACCTCCAGGCCCTGGCGGTGCATGGCCTTGACCATGTCGCGGAATTCGTCGCGATGGCCGCTGGCCAGGTAGCGCGACTTGATCGCGAAGAAGCCCAGGGTGTTGTAGCCCCAGTAGTTGCGCAGGTCCTTGTCGAGCAGGTGCTGGTCGTCGAGATAGGCATGCACCGGCAGCAGTTCCACCGCGCTGACGCCCAACTCCTTGATGTAGCGCAGCACCGGTTCCTGGGCCAGACCGGCGCAGGTGCCGCGCAACTCCTGCGGTACCTGCGGGTGGCGCATGGTGTAGCCGCGCACGTGCGTCTCGTACACCAGGGTGTCGCTCCACGGGGTCAGCAGCCGGGCGTCGTCGCCCCAGTCGTAGGTGTCTTCGACGACCACGCACTTGGGCATGAACGGCGCGCTGTCGCGTTCGTCGAAGCTGAGGTCGCCATCCGGATGGCCGACGGTGTAGCCGTAGAGTTCGTCGGCCCAGATCAGGTCGCCCTCGATCTCGCGGGCGTAGGGGTCGAGCAGCAGTTTGTTGGGATTGAAGCGATGGCCCTCGCTGGGCGCGTACGGGCCATGCACGCGGTAGCCGTAGCGCTGGCCGGGCTTCGCATCGGGCAGGTAGCCGTGCCAGATCTCGTTGGTGTACTCGGGGAGGTCCAGCCGCGTTTCCGTACCGGATTCGTCGAACAGGCACAGCTCCACGCGCGTGGCGTGCGCCGAGAACAGGGCGAAGTTGGTGCCCTGGCCGTCGAACACGGCGCCGCGGGGGAAGGGGCGGCCCTGGCGGATGCGCGAGGGGGTGGCGTAGACGGCGCTAGTGGGGTGTCGCATCGGTGCAGGGCTCTTGGCCGGCATGCCGGCGTGTGGGGAAGAGCGCAAGCATTGACGCGGATGCCGTGCAGGACGCGTCATGACCTGTCGAGGGGCGCGTGAGGAGCGGGCATTGCGGCACTGGATCCGTGCCTGGCGTTGCGATCGGTGCGCTGCGCGGTGGCTGCCAGTGCCGCCACGGATGCGCGCTGCGCCGTGCGAACACGCAGAACCCGCCATCGGGCGGGTTCTGCGGGCGCCGCCTGTGGCTGCGGCATCGGTCGGGCCGGCGTCGCGGCTCAGCGCGGCAGGTCGAACAACAGGAATTCCGTGTCCTGCGCATCGGCGAAGGTCAGCTTGGCCTCGTCGACGATCTGCGCCGCGTCGCCGGCCTGCAGCGCCTGGCCGTTGACCGTCAGCGAACCGCGGATGACCTGCACATAGGCGCCGCGCCCGTCGGCCAACGCATGGTCCACGCGTTCCTCGCCGTCCAGGATGGCCGCATAGATGCGCGCATCCTGGTGGATCCGTACCGCGCCGTCCTCGCCCTGCGGCGCGGCGATCAGGCGCAGTTGGCCGCGCTTGGTCTCCGGGGCGAAGTGCTTTTCCTCGTAGCCGGGTTCGATCCCGGCGCGTTCCGGCAACAGCCAGATCTGCAGGAAGTGCACCGGCTCGCTGGCGGAGTGGTTGAACTCGCTGTGCGTGACCCCGGAGCCGGCGGTCATGCGCTGCACGTCGCCATAGCGCAGCACCGAGCCGTTGCCCATGCTGTCCTTGTGCTCCAGCGCGCCGTCGAGCACGTAGGAGAGGATCTCCATGTCGCGGTGCGCATGGGTGCCGAAGCCCTGGCCCGGCTGCACCCGGTCCTCGTTGATCACCCGCAGCGGTCCGAAGCCCATGTGGCGCGGATCGTGGTAGTGGCCGAAGGAGAAGGTGTGGCGCGAGGACAGCCAGCCGTGCTCGGCGCGGCCACGGGTGTCGCTGGTGCGGATCTGCAACATGGGAAGCTCCTGGTAGTGGCGATATGTGCAAGTGGATCGATAAGGCAGGGCGGTGGCGATATCTGGTTGATTTCGTGGCCGCCTTGCGGTGAGGGAAAGTATCCGCACTGTCGCCGGGTTTGAAAAACGGATAGATTCGGCACCTATCATCGAAAAATTCGAATGCTCAAGATCAGCCTCGACGCGCTGCAGATCATGGACGCCATCGACCGCCGCGGTTCGTTCTCGGCCGCCGGCAAGGCGCTGTACAAGGTGCCGTCCACCATTTCCTACACGGTGGCCAAGCTGGAGGAGGACCTGGGCGTGCAATTGTTCGATCGCCTGGGTCCGAAGGTGGCGCTCACCGCGGCCGGGGCCGAGTTGCTGCGCGAGGGCCGCCACCTGCTGCGCGCGGCCGGGGACCTGGAACTCCGCGTGCGCCGCGTCGCGTCCGGCTGGGAGACCGAGTTCGCGCTGGCGCTGGACTCGGTATTCGCCCCGGACTGCCTGGCCGAGGACATCGCCGCGTTCTATGCGGTCGCCGACCAGACCCGGTTGCGGATCGTGCAGGAATCGCTGTCCGGCACCTGGGAGGCGCTGCTGGACCGGCGCGTGGACCTGCTGGTCGGCGCGGCCGGGGAGGGGCCCAGCGGCGGCGGCTATGTGGCCGAGGCGTTCGGCACGCTGTCGTTCGTGTTCGTGGTCGCGCCCACGCATCCGCTGGCGCAGGCGGCCGAGCCGCTCGGCCGCAGCCAGCTGGCCGAGCATCGCGCGATCGCGGTCGCCGATTCGGCACGGCGGCTGCTGCCGCGCACGGTCGGGCTGCTGTTCGGCCAGGATGCGCTGACCGTGCCGGACATGCGCAGCAAGTACCGGCTGCAGGTGGCGGGGCTGGGCTTCGGTTTCCTGCCCGAACCCTACGCGCGGGCGGCGCTGGCGCGCGGCGCGCTGCTGCGCAAGCAGGTCGAGGAGCCGAAGCCGGACGAGGTGTTCCAGTTGGCGTGGCGCAGCGGCGAGGAGGGTGCGGCGCTGGCCTGGTGGCGCGCGCGCATGCGCCAGCCCGGGGTGTTCGAGGCGTGGCTGGCGCGGCTGCAGGCGCGATTGGACTGAGCGTGGGCGGGTCTGTTCCGCTGGTGAGGCGGCATCGCGCGCGCCGGGCGGCGATGCCGGGAGGATAATGGCGCATCCCTTTCTCCCCCAGGCGCAGGCTCGGCCATGCAGGAACTGATCGCGCGTTACGGCCTGGGCCTGGTCTTCGTCAACGTGCTGGCGTTGTCGCTGGGCCTGCCGGTGCCGGCCCTGCCGACGTTGATCCTGGTCGGGGCGACCTATGCGCTGCTCGATGGCAGTGCGGTGTGGAGCAGCCTGCTGGCCGCGCTGTCGGTGTCGATCGTGGCCAGCCTGATCGGCGACCTGGTCTGGTTCGGCGCCGGCCGCCGCTATGGCAACCGCACGCTGCAGTCGCTGTGCCGCCTGTCGCTGTCGCGCGATACCTGCATGAAGCAGACCGAGCGCTTCTATACCCGCTGGGGCGTGCGCGTGCTGGCGGTGGCCAAGTTCGTGCCCGGCCTGTCGATGGTGTCGGTGCCGATGGCCGGGGCGATGCGGGTGCGGCCGGGCGCGTTCCTGCGCTACGACGCGCTGGGCGCGGCGCTGTGGGCCGGTTGCGGGCTGCTGCTGGGCCTGGCGTTCGCCGACCAGGTGCAGGACGTGCTGGACTGGCTGAGCCTGCTCGGCTCGCGCGCGGTGCTGCTGCTGGCGGGCGCGCTGGCGCTGTATATCGGCTATCGCGCGTGGCGCCGGCATGCGCTGCTGAAGTCGATGGAGACGCTGCGCATCGACGTCGACGAGCTGTACGCCCTGATGCAGGGCGAGGCGGTGCCGGTACTGCTGGACATCCGCGCGCCGGGATATCGCGCGCTCGAGCCGTATGCGATTCCGGGCGCGATGGAGGTGGACGATCGCCGTATCGACGCCATCGTCGAGGCGTTGCCGCGCGATCGCAAGATCGTCATCTACTGCGCCTGCCCGAACGAGGTGTCGGCGGCGGTGTTGGCTACGCGCCTGCGCCAGCGTCACTACGAGGACGTGGTGCCGCTGCGCGGCGGGCTGGATGCGTGGCGTGCCGCGGGCTATGCGGTGATCGAACTGGGCGGCGGCGCGGCAGCGCCGGCGGCCGACCTCGGCGGCAAGGTCGCCGCGTAAACGCGCGCGCTTGCGGCGCGAGCGCGGGCAAGCGGAAATGCAAAAAAAACGACAAGCGCAGGCTTGTCGTTTTTCATCTGACTGGTGCGCCCGGAGAGATTCGAACTCCCGACCGCCTGGTTCGTAGCCAGGTACTCTAT
>NZ_JAFIWB010000047.1 GCF_017163705.1 Xanthomonas bonasiae | reverse complement strand
AGCGTGGTCTTGCCGTGGTCGACGTGACCGATGGTGCCGACGTTGACGTGCGGCTTGGTGCGCTCGAACTTACCCTTTGCCATGATGTATTTACCTTGTAATTCGTAATGGGGGACAAGGGAGCGGGATGCGGGACTGGCTATGCCCGCATCCCGAATCCCGTCTCACTGATGTCAGCTTTTCTTGATGACCGATTCGGCGATGTTGGCCGGCGCTTCGGCGTAATGGTCGAATTCCATCGAGAACGTGGCGCGACCCTGCGACATGGAGCGCAGCGTGGTGGCGTAGCCGAACATTTCGCCCAGCGGCACCATCGCGTTGATCACCTTGCCGGACGGACTGTCGTCCTGGCCCTGCAGGATGCCGCGACGACGGCTGACGTCGCCCATCACGTCGCCCAGATAGTCTTCCGGGGTCACCACTTCGACCTTCATGATCGGCTCCAGCAGGACCGGGCTGGCCTTGTTGAAGCCTTCCTTGAAGCCCATCGAGCCGGCGATCTTGAACGCCATTTCCGAGGAGTCGACGTCATGGTACGAGCCGTCGATCAGGCGCACCTTGATGTCCACGATCGGGTAGCCGGCCATCACGCCGTTGGCCACCGCTTCCTGGATGCCCTTGTCCACCGCCGGGATGTATTCCTTCGGCACCACGCCGCCGACGATCGCGTTCTCGAAGGTGTAGCCCAGGCCACGCTCCTGCGGCTCGATCTCGAGCACGACATGACCGTACTGACCCTTACCGCCGGACTGGCGCACGAACTTGCCTTCCTGCTTGACCGCCTTGCGGATGGTCTCGCGGTAGGCCACCTGCGGCTTGCCGACGTTGGCTTCGACGTTGAACTCGCGCTTCATGCGGTCGACCATGATTTCCAGGTGCAACTCGCCCATGCCGCGGATGATGGTCTGGCCGGATTCTTCGTCGGTGTTGACGCGGAACGAGGGATCTTCCTGGGCCAGACGGCTCAGCGCGATACCCATCTTTTCCTGGTCCGACTTGGTCTTCGGCTCCACCGCCATCGAGATCACCGGCTCCGGGAACACCATGCGCTCCAGGATGATGATGTGGTCCTGCGCGCACAGCGTGTCGCCGGTGGTGACGTCCTTCAGGCCCACCGCCGCGGCGATGTCGCCCGCGCGCACTTCCTTGATCTCTTCGCGATTGTTGGAGTGCATCTGCAGGATGCGGCCCACGCGCTCCTTCTTCGACTTGACCGGGTTGTACACCTGGTCGCCGGAGTTCAGCGTGCCGGAGTAGACGCGGAAGAAGGTCAGCGAGCCCACGAACGGATCGGTCATGATCTTGAACGCCAGCGCCGAGAACGGCGCGGTGTCGGTGGCCGGACGGCTGTCTTCCTTGTCGTCCTCGTCGATGCCCTTGACCGGCGGACGGTCGCTGGGCGACGGCAGCAGCTGGATCACGCCGTCGAGCATCGCCTGCACGCCCTTGTTCTTGAACGCGGTGCCGCAGTACACCGGCACCACTTCCACCTTCAGGGTGCGCTCGCGCAGGCCACTGACGATTTCCTCTTCGGACAACTCGCCCTCGTTGAGGTACTTGTCCATCAGCTCTTCGTTGGCTTCGGCCGCGGCCTCGACCATGAACGCGCGCGCCTCGACGGCCTTGTCGGCCAGGTTGGCGGGGATCTCGCGGTACTCGAACACGGTGCCCTGCGAAGCGGTATCCCAATGGACCGCCTTCATCTTGAGCAGGTCGACCACGCCCTCGAAGCCGTCCTCGGCGCCGATCGGCACCTGCATCGGCACCGGGTAGGCACCCAGGCGCGACTTCAGCTGCTCGACCACCTTGTCGAAGTTGGCGCCGGTACGGTCCATCTTGTTGACGAAGGCAAGACGCGGCACCGCGTACTTGTTGGCCTGGCGCCACACGGTCTCGGACTGCGGCTGCACGCCGCCGACCGCGCACAGCACGAACACCGCGCCGTCGAGCACGCGCAGCGAACGCTCGACTTCGATGGTGAAGTCGACGTGCCCGGGGGTGTCGATGATGTTGAAGCGGTGCTGCGGCAGCGACTTGTCCATGCCGCTCCAGAACGCGGTGGTCGCGGCGGAGGTGATGGTGATGCCACGCTCCTGCTCCTGCTCCATCCAGTCCATCGTCGCGGCACCGTCATGCACCTCGCCGATCTTGTGGCTGACGCCGGTGTAGAACAGGATGCGTTCGGAGGTGGTGGTCTTGCCGGCATCGATGTGGGCCATGATGCCGAAGTTGCGGTAACGCTCGATGGGAGTGTTGCGGGCCACAGGGAGCCTCTCAGAATTCTTGGATTGCGGATGGCCGAACGCCGCCTTGCGGCGGCCTTCGGATTTGTGCAGCGCTCAGCGGCGCCGCTAGCAGCACATATAGATTGTGCTGACGGGCCCTGTTTCCAAGGCCCGGAAGGTCACCAGCGGTAATGCGCGAACGCCTTGTTCGCTTCCGCCATGCGGTGGGTTTCTTCACGCTTCTTGATGGCGCCACCACGGTTTTCCGAGGCGTCGACCAGCTCGGCCGCGAGCTTGCGCGGCATCGAGTTCTCGCCGCGCTTGCGCGCCGAGTCGATCAGCCAGCGCATGGCCAGCGCCATGCGACGGGAGGAACGCACCTCGACCGGCACCTGGTACGTGGCACCGCCGACGCGACGCGACTTGACTTCGACCGCCGGAGCGACGTTGTCCAGTGCCTTCTGCACCAGCTCGACCGCGTTCGGGCTTTTCTCGCCGATGACGTCCATTGCGCCATAGACGATCTTTTCGGCGACCGACTTCTTGCCGCTCAGCATCACCATGTTGATGAACCGGGCGATGGTTTCGCTGCCGTGCTTGGGATCCGGCAGGACGGTGCGCTGCGGAGTAGAACCTTTACGAGACATTTGTGTGCTTTCCCTTAGCTCTTCGGACGCTTGGCGCCGTACTTGGAACGACCCTGGCGACGCTTGGCGACGCCGGCGGCATCGAGCGAACCGCGCACGGTGTGGTAGCGCACGCCCGGCAGATCCTTGACGCGACCGCCGCGGATCAGGACCACGGAGTGCTCCTGCAGGTTGTGGCCTTCGCCGCCGATGTAGCTGATGACCTCTTCCTGGTTCGTCAGGCGCACCTTGGCGACCTTACGCAGGGCCGAGTTCGGCTTCTTCGGGGTGGTGGTGTACACGCGCGTGCAGACGCCACGGCGCTGCGGGCACTTGTCAAGCGCCGGGGAGGCGCTCTTGTAGGTGGTCGCCTGCCGCGGCTTGCGGACCAGCTGGTTGATCGTCGCCATCAGTGGATTCTTCTGATTGAGGCCGTGGGGCCTGGATGCGTGAAAACGAAGGCAGGCCGAAGGACGGCCTGCCGAGACAGGAAAGTATAGCGGGCAAGTAAAAGCTCCGTCAACTCAACGGAAACTTAACTTGCTGGTCCCTCCCGGACCGGAACACGGGGCGCATCCGCTGCGCCCCCTTTCGCTTGGTACGACCGGCCCCGCGCACGGGGCCGATCGGGCTCACTCTTCGCTGCTGGCAGCCGCCGGTGCGGGCGTTTCGACCGCCGGCTCGGCGTTGCCGCCGGACAGGGTCTGCATCTCCGACTCGGTCAGGCCGCTGGAGTTGCGACGGCGCAGGCTGTGGTAGGCCAGGCCGGTGCCGGCCGGGATCAGGCGGCCGACGATCACGTTTTCCTTCAGGCCGCGCAGCGTATCGCTGGTGCCGCGGACCGCCGCCTCGGTGAGGACGCGGGTGGTTTCCTGGAACGAGGCCGCCGAGATGAACGACTCGGTGGCCAGCGAGGCCTTGGTGATGCCCAGCAGCACCGGGTCGTACTTGGCCGGCAGTTCGTTGCGGGTGGCCAGGCGGGCATTTTCCTCGATGACGCGCTGGCGCTCGGCCTGCTCGCCGTTGAGGAACTTGCTGTTGCCCTGGTCGGTGATCTCGACCTTGCGCAGCATCTGCCGGGTGATGACCTCGATGTGCTTGTCGTTGATCTTCACGCCCTGCAGCCGGTACACGTCCTGGATTTCCTTGACCAGGTAGGCGGCCAACGGCTCCACGCCGAGCAGGCGCAGGATGTCCTGCGGGCTCGGCTCGCCGTCGACCACGGTCTCGCCCTTGGCCACGTGCTCGCCTTCGAACACGATGATCTGGCGGTACTTCGGGATCAGCTCTTCGTGTTCCGAACCATCGGTGTCCTTGATGATCAGGCGCTGCTTGCCCTTGGTGTCCTTGCCGAAGCTGATGATGCCCGAGCGCTCGGCCAGGATCGCGGGATCCTTCGGCTTGCGCGCTTCGAACAGATCGGCCACGCGCGGCAGACCACCGGTGATGTCGCGGGTCTTCGACGCTTCCTGCGGGATCTTGGCGACCACGTCGCCCACGCCCACCGCCGCACCGTCCTGCAGGTTGACGATCGAGCGCGGCGGCAGCAGGTACTGCGCCGGCAGATCGGTGCCCGGGATGGTCAGGTCGTTGCCCTTGCCGTCGACGATGCGCACGATCGGGCGCAGGTCCTTGGCCTGGGTGCCGCGACGCTTCGGATCGGTGATCTCGCGCGAGGCCAGGCCGGTCAGGTCGTCGGTCTTCTCGATGACGGTGACGCCGTCGATGAAGTCGATGAAGCGGATGAAACCGGCCACTTCCGACACGATCGGGTGGTTATGCGGATCCCAGTTGGCGACCGACTGGCCGGCCTTGACCGCGTCGCCGTCCTTCGCGGTGATCGTGGCGCCGTAGGCCAGCTTGTAGCGCTCGCGCTCGCGGCCGTGGCCGTCGAGCACGGACAGTTCGCCCGAACGCGACACCGCCACCAGCGAACCGTTGGCGTGCTCGACCGACTTGAGGTTGTTGAACTTGATCGAACCGGTGGTCTTGACCGTGATGTTGTCCACCGCCGCCGCACGCGAGGCCGCGCCGCCGATGTGGAAGGTACGCATGGTCAGCTGGGTACCCGGCTCGCCGATCGACTGCGCGGCGATGACGCCGACCGCTTCGCCGATGTTGACCAGGTGACCGCGCGCCAGGTCGCGGCCGTAGCAGCGGGCGCACACGCCGAACGAGGATTCGCAGGTGATCGTGGAACGCACCTTCAGCGTCTGCACGCCGGCCTCTTCCAGCTTGGCCACCCACTGCTCGTCGAGCAGCGTGTTGCGGGTGACGATCGGATCCTCGTCGTTGCCCGGCAGGAACACATCCTCGGCCACCACGCGGCCGAGCACGCGATCCTTCAACGGCTCGACCACGTCGCCGCCTTCCACGATCGGGGTCATGGTCAGGCCGTCGCTGGTGCCGCAATCCGGCTCGGTGATGACCACGTCCTGCGCCACGTCGACCAGACGCCGGGTCAGGTAACCCGAGTTGGCGGTCTTCAGCGCGGTATCGGCCAGACCCTTACGCGCGCCGTGGGTGGAGTTGAAGTACTCCTGCACGTTCAGGCCTTCGCGGAAGTTGGCCTTGATCGGGGTCTCGATGATCGAGCCGTCCGGACGCGCCATCAGGCCGCGCATACCGGCCAGCTGACGGATCTGCGCCTGGCTACCACGCGCGCCGGAGTCGGCCATGATGTACAGGGAGTTCATCGACTTCTGGTCGATGATCTCGCCCTTGGCATTGGTGACCTTCTCGGTACCGATGGTGTCCATCATCGCCTTGGCGATGCGCTCGTTGGTGCGCGACCAGATGTCCACGACCTTGTTGTAGCGCTCGCCGGCGGTGACCAGACCGGACTGGTACTGCTCCTGGATTTCCAGCACTTCCTGCTCGGCTTCGCCGAGGATGCCCTTCTTCTCCGACGGGATCAGCATGTCGTCGATGCCGATCGACACGCCGGCGCGGGTCGCGTAGGCGAAGCCGGTGTACATCAGCTTGTCGGCGAACACGACGCTGTCCTTCAGGCCCAGCTGGCGGTAGCTGGAGTTGATCAGGCGGCTGATGTTCTTCTTGGTCAGCTCGGTGTTGGCCAGCGCGAACGGCAGGCCTTCCGGCAGGATTTCGGCCAGCAGCGCGCGCCCGATCGTGGTGTCCACGATCGAGGTCTTCTTGCTGCGGTTGCCGTCCTCGTCGATCACCGTCTCGGTGATGCGGACCTTGACCTTGGCGTGCAGTTCGACCACGCGGTTGTCGTAGGCGCGCTTCACTTCGGCGATGTTGGCGAACACCATGCCCTCGCCCTTCTTGTTCTCCAGGGCGCGGCTCATGTAGTACAGGCCCAGCACCACGTCCTGCGACGGCACGATGATCGGCTCGCCGTTGGCCGGCGACAGGATGTTGTTGGTGGACATCATCAGCGCGCGCGCTTCCAGCTGCGCTTCCAGCGACAGCGGCACGTGCACGGCCATCTGGTCGCCGTCGAAGTCGGCGTTGAACGCGGTACACACCAGCGGATGCAGCTGGATCGCCTTGCCTTCGATCAGCACCGGCTCGAACGCCTGGATGCCCAGACGGTGCAGGGTCGGCGCACGGTTCAGCAGCACCGGATGCTCGCGGATGACCTCTTCCAGGATGTCCCAGACTTCGGCTTCTTCGCGCTCGACCAGCTTCTTGGCGGCCTTGATGGTGGTGGCCAGGCCGCGACGCTGCAGCTTGGCGAACACGAACGGCTTGAACAGCTCCAGCGCCATCTTCTTCGGCAGGCCGCACTCGTGCAGGCGCAGGGTCGGGCCGACCACGATGACCGAACGGCCGGAGTAGTCGACGCGCTTGCCGAGCAGGTTCTGGCGGAACCGGCCCTGCTTGCCCTTGATCATGTCGGCCAGCGACTTCAGCGGGCGCTTGTTGGTGCCGGTGATGGCACGGCCGCGGCGGCCGTTGTCCAGCAGCGCATCCACCGATTCCTGCAGCATGCGCTTTTCGTTGCGCACGATGATGTCCGGCGCGTTGAGCTCGAGCAGGCGGCGCAGGCGGTTGTTGCGGTTGATGACGCGGCGGTACAGGTCGTTCAGGTCGGAGGTCGCGAAGCGGCCGCCGTCCAGCGGCACCAGCGGACGCAGATCCGGCGGCAGCACCGGCAGCACGGTCATCACCATCCACTCCGGACGGTTGCCCGACTCGAGGAAGGCTTCGACCAGCTTGATGCGCTTGGTCAGACGCTTGAGCTTGGTTTCCGAACCGGTGCCGGCGATCTCTTCGCGCAGGCGGGTCATTTCCGACTGCAGGTCGATCGTGCGCAGCAGCTCGTACACCGCCTCGGCGCCCATCGCGGCGTCGAAGTCGTCGCCGTGCTCCTGGCGCGCGGTCAGGAACTGCTCTTCGGTCAGCAGCTGGCGGCGCTCCAGGGCGGTCAGGCCCGGCTCGGTCACCACGTAGGCTTCGAAGTACAGCACGCGCTCGATGTCGCGCAGGGTCATGTCCAGCATCAGGCCGATGCGCGACGGCAGCGACTTCAGGAACCAGATGTGCGCGACCGGCGAGGCCAGGTCGATGTGGCCCATGCGCTCGCGGCGCACCTTGGCCAGGGTCACTTCGGTGCCGCACTTCTCGCAGACCACGCCACGGTGCTTCATGCGCTTGTACTTGCCGCACAGGCACTCGTAGTCCTTGATCGGGCCGAAGATGGCGGCGCAGAACAGGCCGTCGCGCTCGGGCTTGAAGGTACGGTAGTTGATCGTTTCCGGCTTCTTCACTTCGCCGAAGGACCACGAGCGGATCAGGTCCGGCGAGGCCAGCGCGATCTTGATCGCGTCGAAGTCCAGCGTCTGGCGCTGCTGGTTGAAGAGGTTGAGCAGGTCTTTCATGGTGTTTCTCCGAAAGGAGGAATACGTGTCGATGGGCTGTCAGAGCGCTGCGGCGGCGCGGATGTCGTTGGGCATCCGCGCCTGCGCGATCAGTCTTCCAGTTCCATGTTGATGGCCAGCGAGCGGATTTCCTTCACCAGGACGTTGAAGGATTCCGGCATGCCCGCGACCATCTCGTGCTCGCCGTCGACGATGTTCTTGTACATCTGGTTGCGGCCCTGCACGTCGTCGGACTTCACCGTCAGCATTTCCTGCAGGGTGTAGGCCGCGCCGTAGGCTTCCAGCGCCCAGACTTCCATTTCGCCGAAGCGCTGGCCGCCGAACTGCGCCTTGCCGCCCAGCGGCTGCTGGGTGACGAGCGAGTACGGACCGGTGGAGCGCGCGTGCATCTTGTCGTCGACCAGGTGGTTCAGCTTCAGCATGTGCATGTAGCCGACCGTGGTGTGGCGATCGAACGCCTCGCCGGTGCGGCCGTCGTACAGCTGGGTCTGGCCACTGATCGGCAGGTCGGCGAGTTCGAGCATGTGCTTGATCTCCGCTTCGGTGGCGCCGTCGAACACCGGGGTGGCCATCGGCACGCCGTCGGTCAGGTTCTTCGACAGGGCCAGCAGCTCGGCGTCGCTGAACTGATCCAGGTCCACGCGGTCCTCGCCCAGCTTCTGGTCGTGGTTGTAGATCTGGGTCAGGAACTTGCGCAGGTCGGCGACCTTGGCCTGGGCCTCGAGCATGTTCTGGATCTTGCGACCCAGGCCCTTGGCGGCCCAGCCCAGATGCACTTCCAGCACCTGGCCGATGTTCATGCGCGACGGCACGCCGAGCGGGTTCAGCACGATGTCCACGGTCTCGCCGTTGGCCATGTACGGCATGTCCTCGATCGGCTGGATCATCGACACGACACCCTTGTTGCCGTGGCGACCGGCCATCTTGTCGCCGGGCTGGATGCGGCGCTTCACCGCCAGGAACACCTTGACCATCTTCAGCACGCCCGGGGCGAGGTCGTCGCCAGCGGTGATCTTGCCGCGCTTGTCGGCGAAGCGACGCTCGAATTCCTTCTCGTGCGCCTGGATCTGCTTCTGCGCGCGCTCGATCGCGTCCGACGGCTCCTCGTCCTTCATCCGCAGCGCGAACCAGTCGGACTTCTTCAGCCCGTCCAGGTACGCGTCGGTGACGGTGTCGCCCTTCTTCAGGTTCGGGCCGCCGTTGGCGACCTTGCCGATCAGCTGGGTGCGCAGACGCGCATAGATCGCGCTTTCCAGGATGCGGAACTGGTCGTCGAAGTCCTTCTTGACCCGCTTGATCTCGTTTTCCTCGATCTGGCGGGCGCGCTTGTCCTTCTCGATGCCGTCGCGGGTGAACACCTGCACGTCGATGACGGTGCCGTCCATGCCCGGCGGCACGCGCAGCGAGCTGTCCTTCACGTCCGAGGCCTTCTCGCCGAAGATCGCGCGCAGCAGCTTCTCTTCCGGGGTCAGCTGGCTCTCGCCCTTCGGCGTGACCTTGCCGACCATGATGTCGCCGGCGCGCACTTCGGCGCCGATGTACACCACGCCCGACTCGTCCAGGCGGTTCAGCGCCTGCTCGGACACGTTCGGGATATCGGCGGAGATTTCCTCCGGCCCCAGCTTGGTGTCGCGCGCCACGCAGGTCAGCTCTTCGATGTGGATCGTGGTGTAGCGATCCTCTTCCACCACGCGCTCGGAGAGCAGGATGGAGTCTTCGAAGTTGTAGCCGTTCCACGGCATGAACGCGATCAGCATGTTCTGGCCCAGGGCCAGCTCGCCGATGTCGGTCGAGGGGCCGTCGGCCAGCACGTCGCCGCGCGCGATCACGTCGCCCACATTGACCAGCGGGCGCTGGTTGATGCAGGTGTTCTGGTTGGAACGCGTGTACTTGATCAGGTTGTAGATGTCGACGCCGGCATCGGTGCCGCCGCCGATCTCTTCCTCGTTGACCTTGACCACGATGCGGCCGGCATCGATCTGCTCGATCACGCCGCCACGGCGGGCGTTCACGGTCACGCCCGAGTCGCGCGCCACGGCGCGCTCGATGCCGGTACCGACCAGCGGCTTCTGCGCACGCAGCGTCGGCACGGCCTGGCGCTGCATGTTCGCGCCCATCAGTGCGCGGTTGGCGTCATCGTGCTCCAGGAACGGCACCAGCGCCGCCGCGATGGACACGGTCTGCATCGGCGACACGTCCATGAAGTGCACTTCGGCCGGCGGCTTCAGCAGCGACTCGCCCTGGTAGCGGCACGGCACGAACTGCTCGGTCAGGCGGCTCTTGGAATCGTGCAGCGCGTTGGCCTGCGCGATCACGTACTCGTTCTCCTCGATCGCCGACAGGTACTCGACGTCGTCGGTGATCTGGCCGTCCACGACCTTCCGGTACGGCGTCTCCAGGAAGCCGTACTGGTTGGTGCGGGCATACACCGCCAGCGAGTTGATCAGGCCGATGTTCGGGCCTTCCGGCGTCTCGATGGTGCAGACGCGGCCGTAATGGGTCGGATGCACGTCGCGCACTTCGAAGCCGGCGCGCTCGCGGGTCAGGCCGCCCGGGCCCAGCGCGGAAACGCGGCGCTTGTGCGTCACTTCCGACAGCGGGTTGTTCTGGTCCATGAACTGCGACAGCTGCGAGGAGCCGAAGAACTCCTTGATCGCGGCGGCCACCGGCTTGGCGTTGATCAGCTCCTGCGGGGTCAGGCCTTCGGACTCGGCCATCGACAGGCGCTCCTTGACCGCGCGCTCGACGCGGACCAGGCCGACGCGGAACACGTTCTCGGCCATTTCGCCGACCGAACGCACGCGACGGTTGCCCAGGTGATCGATGTCGTCGACCACGCCGCGGCCGTTGCGGATCTCGGTCAGGACCTTGATCACTTCCAGGATGTCGGAGCTGTCGGCATGCTCGGCGACCAGGCGCTTGGACTCTTCGTCGTTGCGCTCGCCGAAGTACTTCTTGTCGTACAGCACCGACTCGCCGGTGACTTCCTTGCGGCCGACACGGCGGTTGAACTTCATGCGGCCGACCGTGGACAGGTCGTAGCGCTCGAAGGTGAAGAACAGGTTGTGGAACAGGTTCTGCGCGGCGTCCTTGGTCGGCGGCTCGCCGGGACGCATCATGCGGTAGATCTCGACCAGCGCTTCCAGCTGGGTCTTGGTCGGATCGATGCGCAGGGTGTTGGACAGGTACGGACCACGATCCAGATCGTTGACCCACAGCGTGCCCACGGCATCGACGCCGGCCTTGCGGAACGCGGTCAGCTGATCTTCGCTGATCTCGTCGTTGGCGCTGGCCAGCAGTTCGCCGGTGGAGGCATCGACCACGTCGTGCGACAGGATGCGGCCGACCAGGTACTCGTCGGGCACGGCCAGCGCGGCGACGCCGGCGGCTTCGAGCTGCTTGACGTGGCGCGCGGTGATGCGCTTGCCGGCCTCGACGATGACCTTGTCGCCATCGGCCAGGTCGAAGTTCAGCGTCTCGCCGCGCAGGCGCTCGGGCACCAGCTCCAGCTGCACGCCTTCCTTGGGGTCGATGTGGAAGGTGTTGATCTCGAAGAACTCGGCCAGCATCTCTTCGTTCGAGTAGCCGAGCGCGCGCAGCAGGATCGACACCGGCAGCTTGCGGCGGCGGTCGATACGGGTGAACAGCGCGTCCTTCGGGTCGAACTCGAAGTCCAGCCAGGAACCGCGGTACGGGATGATGCGGGCGCTGTACAGCAGCTTGCCCGAGCTGTGGGTCTTGCCGCGGTCGTGGTCGAAGAACACGCCCGGCGAACGGTGCAGCTGCGAGACGATGACGCGCTCGGTACCGTTGACGATGAAGGTGCCGTTGTCGGTCATCAGCGGGATCTCGCCGAGGTAGACCTCCTGCTCCTTCACGTACTTGATGGCCTTGGTCGAGGACTCGCGGTCGTAGATCACCAGGCGCACGGTCACGCGCAGCGGGGCGCCGTAGCTCATGCCGCGCTGGCGGCATTCACGCTCGTCGAACACCGGGTCGCCCAGCTTGTAGCCGACGTACTCCAGGGCCGCGTTGCCGCTGTAGCTGGAGATCGGGAACACCGATTTCAGGGCCGCGTGCAGGCCGTGGTCCGAACGCTTGTTCGGATCGGTGTTTTCCTGCAGGAATTCGCGGTAGGAATCCACCTGGATCGCCAGCAGGAACGGCACTTCGAGGATCGAGCGCTGCTTGCCGAAATCCTTGCGGATACGCTTCTTTTCGGTGAACGAATAAGACGTCATGAGGTATCACCTTGGCTGTGCGGGCCGCGCGTCCGCGACCCTGAGTGAACATAAATTGTCAGTTGGAAGTCGCTGGTATTGCCGGCACCAGCACGCCTTCTCTTGCTACTTCCAACTACCAACTCGGTAAGGCCGAGATTGGGGATGACGGGATTCGGGATGGGCCACTCGCCCGCCACCGAATCTCCAATGCCGAATCTCTAATCCCGGCTTTGCAACAACGGCCAAAGGCCGGGGACTCGCGTCCCCAGCCTTCGATGCATCACCTGACACGCTGGCGATGCAAGATGCCGATTACTTGATTTCGACGGTCGCGCCGGCGGCCTCGAGATCCTTCTTGAACTTCTCGGAATCTTCCTTCGACACGGCTTCCTTGACGGTCTGCGGAGCACCTTCGACGAGGTCCTTCGCTTCCTTCAGGCCCAGGCCGGTGATGGCGCGGACGGCCTTAATGACTTCGACCTTCTTCTCGCCGACAGCCTTCAGGATGACGTTGAACTCGGTCTGCTCTTCGACCGGGGCGGCAGCAGCGGCCGGGCCGGCAGCGGCGACCGGGGCGGCGGCGGAAACGCCAAACTTCTCTTCGATGGCCTTGACCAGCTCCATCACTTCCATGAGGGTCTTTTCGGCGATTGCGTCGACGATCTGTTCGTTAGACAGGGACATTGTGATTACCTTTGGAATTTTTTTCTGGATGAGGTTCTAGTGAACCGTTTCAGGTGTCGCGAACTTAAGCCGTTTCGGCCGGGGCTTCTTCCGCTGCGGCGGGGGCTTCTTCGCCACCACCGAGCTTGTCGCCCACTGCCTTGACCGCGCGTGCAAACATGCTCGCCGGCTCGGCGAGGACGCGTGCCAGCATGGCCAGCGCCTGCTCGCGGGTCGGCAGCGATGCCAACACCTCGAGGTGAGCGGCCGGATACAGCTGGCCACCCATCGACACGACCTTGGTCTGCAGCTTGTCGTTACCCTTGGCGAATTCCTTGATCAGACGACCGGCAGCGCCGGGTTCTTCCGTCGAGAACGCATACAGCAGCGGACCGACCAGCGCGTCCTGGACGCACTCGTATTCGGTACCGGCAACGGCACGCGCGGCCAGGGTGTTCTTGACAACACGCAAGTACACACCGGTTTCGCGCGCCTTCTTGCGCATCGCGGTCAGCTGGGCGACCGTGATGCCGGCGTACTCGGCAGCAACCAAGGAGTGAGCCTTCGCGGCAACGTCTGCCAGTTCGGCGACGACTTCTTGCTTCTGGGACAGATTGAGAGCCATTGCACTCCTCCGTTAAAGCTGGGCTCCAGGCCGATGGTTCGAGAGTCGCAGGAGCCGTGATGCGCTCTTGCCAATCTCCAATCCCGAATCCCGAATCCCTGCTTCAAACATACTCCGCTTGCGGCTCCTGCCGCTTGCGGTCCTGGGCGGCCTCCATCCTGGATGCCGGGGACGCCGAATGGCATCCCAGTTGGTGGCCGTTCCAGACCTGGAGTGAGCGCGCTCGGGAAATCCCGAACTGGCCTGAACCAGAAAAACTCCAGAAAGGCGGCACCATCTACGCCGGCGCGTCCCCGAGGGGACTGGATTAAGCGATCCCGCTGTACCGACGGCGACTCCTTGCCATATCGAGCTTCCGTGCCCGTCGTCGGTATGCGCCGACCGCGCCTGCGGTCTTTGACGGCTTCGCTCCGGGTTGCCCCTCGGCGACGCCTTCAAAAGGGTGGAACCGGCGGCGCGCCTCGCGGAGCGCCGCCGTCTCGCGATTACTTCAGGGACAGCGAAGCCTGATCGACGGTGACGCCCGGACCCATGGTCGAGCTCACCGAGATCTTCTGCAGGTAGGTGCCCTTGGACGTGGCCGGCTTGGCCTTGACCAGGTCCATCAACAGCGCCTGCAGATTGTTCTTCAGCGCATCGTCTTCGAAGCTGGCCTTGCCGATGGTGCAGTGGATGATGCCGGCCTTGTCGGTGCGGTAGCGCACCTGACCCGACTTGGCGTTCTTCACCGCTTCGGCCGGATTGGCCGACACGGTGCCGACCTTCGGGTTCGGCATCAGGCCGCGCGGGCCCAGCAGCGTGCCCAACTTGCCGACGACACGCATCGCGTCCGGGGTGGCGATGACCACGTCGTAGTTCAGGTCGCCGGCCTGCATCTTCTCGGCCAGGTCGTCCATGCCGACGGCTTCGGCGCCAGCGGCCAGGGCTTCGTCAGCCTTGGCGCCGGCCGGGGCGAACACCGCCACGCGCACGCTCTTGCCGGTACCGGCCGGCAGCACGGTGGAACCGCGCACCTGCTGGTCGGACTTCTTGGCATCCACGCCCAGGCGCACGGCCACGTCGACGGCTTCGACGAACTTGGCCTTGCTGGTGGACTTGATGATCTTCAGCGCTTCGTCGATCGAATACGCCTTGCCCGGCTGCACGGCAGCACGGATTGCTTTCTGTCGCTTGGTCTGTGCCATCGCTTAACCCTCCACCGTCAGGCCCATGCTGCGGGCGGAACCCGCAATCGTACGCACCGCCGCTTCCAGCTCGGCTGCAGTCAGGTCGGCTTCCTTCGCCTTGGCGATCTCTTCGAGCTGCTTGCGGGTGACCTTGCCCACCTTTTCGGTGTTCGGGCGCTTGGAACCGGAGGTGACGCCTGCAGCCTTCTTCAACAGCACGCTCGCAGGGGTGCTCTTGGTGATGAAGGTGAAGGTACGGTCCGAATAGGCCGTGATGATGACCGGAGTGGGCAGGCCCGGCTCCAGCTTCTGCGTTGCGGCATTGAACGCCTTGCAGAATTCCATGATGTTCAGGCCGCGCTGACCCAGCGCAGGACCGACCGGCGGCGAGGGATTGGCCTGACCGGCCTTCACCTGCAGCTTGATGTAACCGACTACTTTCTTTGCCATTTCAGTGGTCTCCGGGTGCTAGCGCCCAACTTGCAGGCTCCCCATCGCGACGGGAAAATCACGTGTCCCGCCATCACGTTTGAAGTGCGCAGAAAGCCGCCTTGCGGCGGCTTCCGGTCCTGCCAGGCGGCGAGCCTGGACAGCGAGCCGCGCAGTATAGCAGAGATTTTGGCGTCCGGCGCAGCTGCGCCGGCGCGGGGCTCAGGCCTTCTCGACCTGGCCGAATTCCAGCTCCACCGGGGTGGACCGGCCGAAGATCAGCACCGCGACGCGCAGGCGGCTCTTCTCGTAATTGACTTCCTCGACCACGCCGTTGAAGTCGTTGAACGGACCATCGGTGACGCGGACCATCTGGCCCGGCTCGAACAGCACCTTCGGACGCGGCTTCTCCACGCCATCCTGAACGCGCTGCAGGATCGCATCGGCTTCTTCGTCGCGGATCGGCAGCGGACGATCGGCGGTGCCGCCGATGAACCCCATCACCTTCGGGGTTTCCTTCACCAGGTGCCAGCTTTCGTTGTCGATGCGCGGGATGCCGGCCTCTTCGTGGGTCTCGATCTGCACCAGCACGTAGCCCGGGAAGAACTTGCGCTCGGAACGGCGCTTCTGGCCGGAGCGCATTTCGATCACTTCCTCGGTCGGCACCAGCACGTCACCGAAGCGCTCCTGCATCTCGTCACGCACAATGCGGTCGCGCAGCGCTTGGGCCACGGACTTCTCGAAGCCTGAATAGGCGTGAACGACATACCAACGCTTCACTGCTGCACTCTCCTCAACGACTCACGAACCACTGCATCAGCTTCTGGATCAGGAAATCGAACCCGCCCAGCAGCAGACTCAGAATGATCACCACCACGATCACGACCCAGGTGGTGCGGATCGCTTCCTGACGGGTCGGCCAGACCACCTTGCGCAGCTCGAACCGGGACTCGGAGACGAACTCGCGGGACTCGCGCCCCTTGGCGGTCAGCAGGAACACCGCGGCGGCCGCGACCAGGCCGACGATGACCGCCAGGCCACGCAGCGGCCCGGACCAGCTACCCAGCTGCGTCGCACGACTCGGCTCGCCGAACCAGAACCAGACAAACAGGCCCGCAACCACCAGCAAGGCAGCGATGACGTACTTGACGATATCGCCACCGGAGGAAGCGGCGGTGCCTTTGGAATGCTCGATCTTGCTGTTCATCCGACTCTTGCGGCTATGCGACCAAGGTCACTGGATAGGGTGCGGCAGATTGGCACGCCAGGAGGGACTCGAACCCCCAACCTGCGGTTTTGGAGACCGCTGCTCTGCCAATTGAGCTACTGGCGTGTAGTAAGAACGACTGCACTTCCCTTAGACGGCGAAGGCGGACCGAAGGTTCCGGCCCGCCCTTCGCTGAACCCGACGGCCGAAGCCGCCTGCACATCGTCAAACTGCGGCGACCGAAGTCGCCGCAGCGGGCATTACTTGATGATCTTGGCCACCACGCCGGCGCCGACGGTACGGCCGCCTTCGCGGATCGCGAAACGCAGG
>NZ_JAFIWB010000046.1 GCF_017163705.1 Xanthomonas bonasiae | reverse complement strand
GGAAGGAGGAAGTTCGCCTGTCCGATGGGCAGTTGATCACCATTGATCGAACAGCCAAGGGCCACATTCAACGTGAACTTAGCGGGCCGATGGGCTGGGAGCCAAGCGAGGAGACGCTACGTCTATCGGGTATATCGGGCGCCAAGGCTCCGCCGACGTGGCGGTCAAATCTGGTTCCGATCGTGCTGGACTACGACGCGGCGACATTGACCTGGATCGTGGTGGCCACCTACGCGTACTGTGGGGCTTGGTACAAAATGGGAAAGCCGCAGCCCCCCTATGTCGAGTATGTATCGACCGATGGCGGTGAATGGCGAGTAATTCCACTGGATCCCGGTCGCATCGATCAACTCGCGAATCTGCTTGCCAACGTCCGCCATATCGGGGAGCCCGCTTTAGTCCGCGAAGCGGACAAGGCGGAACGGCGGCGAAGGGACTCTGATTGGTTCAAGGCAATCATGAAAACCCGGAAGAAATATTGTTAGTGCGTAATCCCACTGGGCAGATTTTTCCCACAGAACATTGGAAGTGGGAGCTATTCGATGCTCGCTTGCACACAGTGGTTACAACGCTGTGGGGCGCTCCGAGCTTCATTACAGCCCGGATTGGAAGGAGGGATGCATGAGGAAGAGGGGCGTAGTGATCGGGTTGACGATCGCGGCGGTGTCGGTGATCGTCGTGCCAGTTGTCTGGGGGCTTGGGCAGGTGGAAGCGGGAATCTGCCCGAGCACGGGCGTTCAGATGAGCAACGCGGATCTGCGGGCGCGGGTACTGTCTGGCCTGATTGACATCGGATTGGAGAATATTCGTGTTCAGGACGCTGACCATTTTCGCGGCGGGCTGGGTCTCAGGGTGGCCGGCCCGATGTCGGACCGCGAGATTGCAAAGGCGCTGTTTGATCTGAAGAACGGCGGGAACGATTTCGCGGGCAAGTTCGGTGCGAGGGAAGTCACGCAGGGGGCCAGTGGGCACGTCGAATCGATCAGGGAGCCATTTCTCCTGCTGAATTACTCCACTTATGGCGGCTATACAGCAACGCGTACGGCATCGCAGGACGTCATTTCCGTGAACCCGTCAAGCTTGCCAGCTGGCACAGGTTGGCCAGGACTGGTGAATCGGTTGAGGGGCTTCGGGATTCATTATTACAGGATTCAAGTGCGGCAGTTCATCTATGACTGCTGTACCTACAAACACGGCACCCGGGTGCACCCAGCCGTACCAGGAAGCACTACCCATTATTGGGAGACGGGTAAGGACGGCAGCGTAATAATTGGTAACCACGATTTGGGAGGAGTGGCCTACGTCTCTAACTGTGGCGAAATCATGACGCGTAGGAACGCGCGAGGGTTCACTGAAGTCAAATGGATAAAGGGAGAATGAACGTGACGATGCCAACCATCAACCAGATCGTTTCGCGGTACCTGTTCAATGCTGATGTGCCGCCTTCGAATCTTGCAGACGAGGCGTTGATCCGCGACGCAGGGCAGAAGGGGGGGCAGGTAGACGTCGACGCAAACGAATATATGACGACCGGGGCTGGCCGGTTCGCAGGTGTCGAAAGATTCAACTTCGTGCGCAATTTCTTGGCTGGAAACGACTACAAAGGAAGCCTCGCTCCCGGGGTCTACACGACATCGGAACTGCTTGCTGCATATGGAATAACTGACAACTTGCTGGCAGTTCAACAGTACTATCAGGGCGTGTACGAAAGTGATTATTCCGAAAGGGCATATGTATTCGGTTCTGGAAATTACAAGATTAATGATGACGCAGTTTTCTATGTCAACGAAAACGGCACTCGAGAGATTGATAATATCTGCGTAGTTCCTGTCGATAACGATTTTGATTATGAGAGCACGAACTGGCTGGCGACTGTCACCAATGGGCTGACCGAAGGAGAAATTGATCCTTCAGGAATCGGTCGGACGGTGCCGATACATTTCACCGGAACGGTAACGCAAAGGTACAGCTTCAGTGCTGAAGACTGGTATGCGCTGGACCTAAGGAATACGCAGGCAATGGCCGCCGAGCTGGTCGCAAAGACGGCCTTGGTCGCTGATATCGATCATTTCGCTGCCCTTTTTGCATCTTTGCTTGGTGGTCTGGTCGCCAACGACATTATTACGTACGAGGATGCGGACAATCGCTTTGTTGTTTACGACGGAAAGGATACGAACAACAGTAATGCCAAACTCGATGCCATGGCACTCCTGAATCTGACGGAGCAGTTTCCTTACGATGGTGTCGTTGTCATCGCCGGAAACGGGAATGACCATCTCTATGGCACAGGCTATACCGCAGGTGACGAACTGCGCGGCGGCGCGGGAAACGACACGTTGGAGGGCAGAGGGGGGGACGACATCCTGAATGGCGGGACCGGCAGCGACATGCTCTACGGTGGGCAGGGCCAGGATACTTACGTCTTCACCAGTGGAAATTCAGGTGGCGTCAACACCGATACCATCTTCGATAGCTCAGGCGACGGTTCGATCACGTTTGATGGAGCGGTGGTGTCGGTTGGCGAGCGTCTGTCCGAGGTTTCCTGGCGCGACACGACAAACAAGCTGAAGATTACTTTTCTCGATGGCGGCAATGGTCGGGGCATGCTTGTGCTGGATGTGATTGGTAGCCAAGACAGCATTCGCATACGGGACTGGACCCAAGGCGACCTGGGTCTCACCTTGGCCGGACAGGTCCCCCCAATCAGCGGCTCGCAGATGACGGGCGACGACGACCTGTTCGGCTCTGGCGGAAACAACAGCGGCGACGACAGCGTGAGTGCACTTGCTGGCAACGACGGCCTGGAAGGCGGCGCGGGCGATGATCACCTGGACGGCGGTGCCGGCAACGATCTCATCCTTGGCGGTACCGGTGACGACGTGCTGATCGGTGGCGATGGCAATGACTACATTTACGACGGGTACGAACAGGCAGATTTCAGAGAACTGGACAAGACGCCCGATCCAGATACCGGCAAGAGCGAACAAGACGAGTTCTACGAGCGCGTGAACGAGCTGGGTGCAGCGGTCCTCGATCATGGAAAGGCCTGGTACATCGCGGATTTGATCCATGCGCCTGGCTGGACAGAACTGGACCCGAATGCCACACCGAGCGGAGACGACATGATCGATGCCGGCAGCGGCAACGACATTGTGGTGGCGGGCGACGGTAATGACATCATCCGCGGGGGGAGCGGGAACGACCGCCTGACGGGTGGCTACGACAATGACGTAATCTTCGGTGAGGCCGATGACGACACCATCAGTGGCGACTATCCGGATGCGGCAGGCGCCGGGAACGCTATAGGGTGGCGTTCGTCTGCCCAGGCAAATCACAACGGCAACGACGCGATAGATGGCGGCGCCGGCAACGACAGTATCAGCGGCAATGGTGGCAACGACGTACTGTCCGGAGGCGACGACAATGACCGGATCTGGGGCCGAGGCATGGCAGGTGCTGCCGATAGCGACGATGCCGACAGCGACTACATCGATGGTGGCGCTGGCGACGACATTCTGACGGGTGATGACGGCGACGATGTCATCATCGGCGGCATAGGCAACGACAACATCTGGGGAGACAATAGCCAGGCCGGCACGCGCCACGGCAACGACAGCATCGATGCCGGAGCAGGCAATGACTTCGTCAGCGGTGGCGGAGGCGATGACATGATCGATGGCGGCGCCGGCTCCGATACCTTGATCGGCGATGCTCGGGACATCGACGGATCTGCGCATGGGCGTGATCTGATCCACGGCGGCGCCGATAACGACATCATCGATGGCGGGGGCGGGGACGATGCGTTGTACGGCGATGATGGGGATGACCAGATCGTCGGTGACGTGGCTTCCGACGGGACACTGGCCGCCGTCTATCACGGCAACGACTATCTGGACGGCGGCGCCGGAAACGACCTGCTGATCGGCAATGGCGGAAACGATCAGTTGTCCGGTGGGACGGGGGATGATGAATTGCAGGGCGGTGACGGTGACGATCTGCTCGATGGCGGTGCCGGCAAGGACGTCCTCCTCGGTGAGGCCGGCGACGATACGCTCAGTGGCGGCAGCGACGACGACAAGCTGTACGGTGGTGCTGGCGATGACCGCCTCAGTGGCGGCGCTGGTGCGGATACGCTGGCAGGCGGGGATGGCAAGGATGTCCTTGATGGTGGTGAAGGCAACGACATTCTCGATGGCGAGGCCGGCAACGACACGATCTATGGCGGCGCTGGCGACGACACCATCGATGCTGACGACGGCGACGATACGGTCTATGCCGGTGTCGGCAATGACAGCATCTACGCAGGAGCCGGGAACGACGTCATCCATGCCGAAGATGGAAACGATATCGTCACCGCCGCCGAGGGAGACGATCAGGTTTACGGCGGTGCCGGCAGCGATACGCTCCATGGCAGTGCAGGCAACGACACTCTGTACGGCGAAGATGGCGACGACTATCTGATCGGTGGTGCGGGCAACGACACCCTGATCGGGGGAGCCGGGCTGAATCGCTACTACTTTGACCGTCAATTCGGTCATGATGTTGTCGAACTCGCCATCGATAGCCAGGACCAGATCTATCTGCAACAGGGAATCGCGGCCGAGGAGGTCACCTTCACCCGCGACCAGAACGACTTGGTCTTGGCCATGGCCGACGGCAGCAGCCTGCGCGTGGCAGGCTATTTCGCCACCGGCACCGCCGCATGGATCCAACTGGGCGACGGTTCCTGGATCAGTCGTGAATTGATCGACTCGGGCGTCTACTACGGTAGCGTCACCGGCGGAAGCGGCGCTGGTGAAAACCTGCAGGGCACGGACGGCGACGATCGCCTGTACGGCCTGGGCGGCGACGACACGATCGATGGCCAGGGCGGAAACGACTTGATCGACGGTGGCCAGGGCAACGATACCCTGTCGGATGGGCAGGGCAACGACGTCGTCTATGGCGGCGCCGGAAACGATGTCATCAATCTCGTCCACAACGGGGGAGGGAATGGTTCGGATGTCATCGACGGCGGTGCGGGCGACGATACCTACAACATCGCCTGGGGCTCAGGTTACGATGTGATCGGCAAACTGGATGCCGCCAATGCCGGTAGCGACACCATCAATCTGGTCGGCATCAGCCAGAACATGGTGATGAACTACCAGGTCGACGGCAACGACCTGATGATCTTCATCTCCGGAAGCGCCGGCAGCCCGGGTGCAACCGCCGACAACATGGTCGTGCTGGAGGGCTTCCTCGCCAACGGCGGCCATCGCGTCCGCTTCGCGGAAGGGACCGAGCTCTCGACTGCCGACTTCCAGCAGCGGTCGTGGACGGGGACTTCGGGAAACGACACTTATGTCGGAACTTTTGCGCCGGACGTCATCAATGGGCTAGGGGGCAACGACACCCTTTCCGGGATGGACGGAAACGACAGCATCTACGGCGGCGAGGGTGACGATGTGCTCGATGGTGGTTCGGGCAACGACGTACTGTACGGAGACGAGGGCAATGACATCGTTCGCGGTGGTGACGGCGACGATCGCCTATACATGGGGTATAGGGGCAACTACGTCGATCGCTATATCGGCGGCAACGGCAATGACGCCTATTACCTAAACCACAACTACACTTCGTCTGCATCTCCGCCGACCACGCAGAGCAGCAACATCGAGGAAGAGGCTGGCGGTGGTATTGATACGCTCTATACCAACTTCTACTATTCCACGCTTGGTGCGAACATCGAGAATTTGGTCTATACACCTGCCAATTTCTGGTACACGAATTTGCCCAGCGAACTGAACGGCAACGCACTCGACAACGTCATCCAGATCATCAAGACATCCAGTGCATCTCATATGCCGGACCTGAGCTTCCGGCTGGACGGAAAAGGCGGCAAGGACACCTTGATGGGTAGTTCCGGCAAGGATACCTATGTTGTCGACAGTGCTGACGACGTCATCGTCGAGCAACAGACGGACTACGACTCGATCGATACCGTCGAGGCGAGCCTGGATTATTCGATCGAAACCCGGCTGGAGTTGGAGAACATCCGGTTAATAGGAACCGCCGTATCGGCTACGGGTAACTCGGACGCCAACGTACTGGAGGGCCATCTCGTCTCCGGTATCAACCAGCTATCCGGCCTAGGTGGCAACGATATCTACCTGGTGACGCGCAAGGACATCGTGATCGAGTCGATCAACGGCGGTAATGATACGGTGGTAATCGCAGGCTGGGACGAACTCACCGATGTTGGGATGTGGGTTTCGGTTTCAGATTACGGCAACGTCGAGAACCTGACCTTGTACAACGTCGGCACCAGCGGTCCTTACGGTTCCATACGACTACGAGGAAATATACAGGGTGACACAGGCGACAATGTCCTGATGGGCAACATGTACGCCAACGAGATCCATGGTGGCGCGGGCAATGACGTTCTCAATGGTTACTACAAAAATACAGGTGATAGCGAGCAAAGCAGCATAGATGGTGCGGACCTGCTGTATGGTGAGGACGGGAACGACACCATCTATGCATCGGTCTATGGCGCTGATATCTACGGTGGCAAGGGGGACGATATTCTGATTGGGACCGGCGGAGCTGCCTACTCCGGTACGCGCAGCGGTAGCGACCGGTTCTTCTACGACATCGGTGACGGTACAGATCACATCCGATCCATCAATAGTGACCGAGATACCGATCGGGTCATCTTTGGCGTGGGTATCGATCCCGATGACGTGACCTGGTCAAAGGAAGGAACCAGCCTGATCGTCCAAGTCGGCAATGGCACAAGCGATCGTCTTATCGTCGAGAACTACTGGCGCGAGGATGCACCCGGCCAATTCACCTTGATGCGAGCTATCGAAGAGTTCGAATTCGCCGATGGCACGATCCGCCGCGGCGACCTCGACCAACTGTCGGTTACCAACAATGCACCGATAGCCACCTCGTTCGCACTGCCGTCGACCGTCCGGATCGGCGAGTCGTTCGAGATCATGCTTCCTGAAGGGGCCTTCGTCGACGATCCTGGCGATACGTTGACCTATTCCCTCTCTGGTCCCGAATGGATGAGCATCAATTCGCAAACTGGAACCATTTCTGGTACTCCGCCGCAAAGCGCTGAATACGTGAGCTTTACCATTACGGCAGCGGACCGTTTTGGGCAGACCGCTTCCCGGTACCTGGGTTTTAGCGCTGTGCTCGTCCTGACCGGCACCCAGGGAGACGATTTGATTGTCGGCAGCAATCGGTCCGAAGAATTGCATGGTTTGGGAGGCAATGATCGCCTGGAAGGGAATGGTGGTAGCGATGTCCTGTACGGGGGGGCGGGCGACGA
Organism: Xanthomonas bonasiae; assembly: GCF_017163705.1. Lineage (GTDB taxonomy): Bacteria > Pseudomonadota > Gammaproteobacteria > Xanthomonadales > Xanthomonadaceae > Xanthomonas_A > Xanthomonas_A bonasiae. Next base: position 12,911 of record NZ_JAFIWB010000046.1, on the reverse strand, counting down.
TACTTATGTCCTCAGCGAAGATGCATTTGTCACGGTGGTGGAATTGGCCGGCGAGGGGTTCGATACTGTCGAAAGCGGGCAATACGACTATGTGGCTGCGGTAGGCATCGAACGGGTCGTCCTGATAGAGGGGAGCGAAGCGCAAGCAGCAACCAGCGGCGATGGGTCGCAGGAGTTGATCGGAAACTCCGCCGACAACTATCTAGATGGCGGGGCTGGCGCCGACAAGATGGCCGGCGGACTCGGTGACGATTACTACGTGATTGATGATGCAGGCGATGTCATCATCGAAGCCGCCGACGGCGGTGCCGATGAGGCCATGTCCTATGTGACGTGGACATTGTCAGACAACGTGGAGATAGGTCATCTCGGCGACGGACCAGACCTGGGCTTGACAGGCAACGCATTGTCCAACCAACTGCATGGCAATGCCTGGGACAATGCACTGGATGGCGGTAGTGGCGCCGATACCTTGTATGGGTACGCTGGCAACGACATCTATTACTTGGACACTGACTCCGACCAGATCATTGAGCAGGAGGGCGAGGGCATCGACACGGTCGTGCGCGGCTTCGGTAGCCAGTACGTCCTGGCTGACAATGTCGAGAACCTGCGCCTGACAGGGAACGCCGCCCAAGGCAATGGCAATGCTCTGGACAATCTCGTTGAGGGCAATTCGATTGCCAACTCGCTGCTTGGCCTGGATGGCAACGATCAGCTGCGTGGCATGGCCGGCAACGACACGCTGTGGGGTGGCAACGGCGAAGACCTGCTGGTGGGCGGCGAGGGCGACGACATGTATGTCATCGACGCCACAACCGGCAGCGACCGGGTCGACAACACCGGCGGCGGCACGGACACCTTGCTGACCAACGGGGTTGCGATCGGCAGGCTCGGTTTCGCCCGCGATGGCGACGACCTGCTCGTCACCATCGACGGCGCAGCAACGCCCGCGGCACGGATTGCCGGCCATTTCCTTGGCGGCGATGCCGAGCTTGATTACGTCCAGGCTAGCGACAACCGCTACAGTGCCGCGCAGATCGCCGCGATTATCAACGGCGGCAGTAATCCGGGTGCCGGCTTCGACCAGACACTGACCGGCACTACTGCTGACGAGCAACTCGTCGGTAGCGCAGGCAAGGACCTGATCGAAGGCCTGAGCGGTGCCGATACGCTGTTCGGCATGGAGGGCAGCGACACCCTTCGCGGCGGTGACGGCAACGACTACCTGTCCGGCGGCAGCGGCAATGGCAGCGGATCGGGCAATGATGTGCTTGAGGGCGGAGTTGGCGATGACACCTTGCGCGGTGAAGACGGCAACAACACGCTGGCCGGCGGAGCGGGGGACGACCAGTACATCTACGGCGGCGGCATTGATGTCATCGACAATACCGGAGGTGGCACGGACTGGCTGATCTTCGAGAATGGCATCACGACTTCGCAACTGGCTCTTGTCCGCGACGGCGACGATCTGGTCATCACCGTCAACGGCAACGCCAACCAGCGCGTCACGGTAACCGACCACTTCCTCGGCGGCGATATGGCCCTGGACTACCTGCAGCCGGCCAGTGATTCGGCCCTGAACACCGCGGCGATCAATGCACTGGTCACCAACAACGGCGGTGGAGGCGACAACGGCGGCGGTACGCCGGGGACCGGCAATGATGCCGACTACCCGTCGCAGAAGACCGGCACCGCAGCCGACGAGCAGATCGTCGGCACCAGCGGCCGTGACCTGATCAAGGGTCTGGGCGGAGCCGATACGCTCTTCGGCATGGGAGCCGACGACAAGCTCGACGGAGGCGACGGCGATGACTATCTCTCTGGCGGAAATGGCAGTTTCACGGGGTCGGGCAACGACATCCTGATTGGCGGTGCCGGCGATGACCAGCTGGTAGGTGAGGACGGTGCCGACATGTTGTTCGGCGGCGCGGGCAACGACACCTATTTTTATGCCGCCGGCTCCGGCGTGGATACCATTGACAACACCGGTGGCGGGACCGACTGGCTGTACTTCGATGGCATCGACCGCGGCCGCCTGACCTATCACCGCGAAGGCGACGACCTGATCGTGCGCGTGGATGGTGACGCGGGGCAGCAGATGCGTGTGCTTGATCACTTCCTTGGCGGCGAACGTGCGGTCGCTTACGTGCAGCCTGGCGATGGCGGCTATGCGATCTCGGCCGCGACCATCGCTGGCCAGCTGACGCCGCTGGGCTCCGCTGGCCGCAGCGTGTCCGCGGCCTCGCTGACGGCGGAGCCGACGCTTGACGCGTTTAGCGTGAGCGAGGACGAGGCGAGCAATCTGACACAAGCGATCGAGGCCTTCGCCATCGCCGCGCCGATCCTCCGCGCGCTGACGACGATTGAAGCGGGCACGGCGCCGTCGGCAAATCCACAGCATGGGATTGTTCTGCCGCCGCCGGCCAGTGGTGACGTCACGGGGCTAGGTTCCGGCAAGTCAGAGCCGCCGATTTCACCGTCATTCCCGACCGGTGCGATGCGGCAGCCCCATGCTGAAATAGGCCAGCTTGTCGAAAGCTTGGCCAGTTTCGCCGGCCAGAGCGCGTTGCCGGCGGCCAACGACATCGGGTATGACGAGTCTGGTATCGCGAATAGGATGTGGACCTGGCGGATGTCGCACACAAGCCATGGTCTGCGCTTGCGTCAGATGGAGCTGTGAAATCGAAATGGAGGGCAGTGACTGCTGCCCTCCTGGTTACATCCTTGTAATGCTTGTGACCAGATAGCCGATCTTGGCAGCGCTCCTTCGTTCGAGGACGAACGGCAGTATCGATGGCGAACAACCGAAGTGGCTGGGACAACCAAGCGTCACTGGCAGCGGCGTGCCGGCTGCAGGTATCGACATGCCTGGGAGAGACGGGGAACTTTCGAGGGAAAGGCAAAAACGAGAGGAGTTGGAGACTGAGAAAAAAAAGGGATGCTTTCAGTTCTGACATGCCACGTCGTGGTTCAAAGTAAAAACTACCAGAGGAGCCAAAGAACCATGCGACTTTGCGACTAAGTCGAAAAGTCGCATGAAAATAATGGGGGTATCTGTACAAATACTGGGATTGTGCGAGTGCATCGGAGGAAGCTGCGTGTGGCTACGCAGAGCGTCTGGAGCGCCTGCTCCTAAGGGATTACTTCTTTGTTTCACTCGATCGGGTGGCCGTGAATCGCTTCCGTTCTTCCGCCGTCATCTGCTTTACCCGCGCGTGCCCTAAGTGCCGCTCGGGCGTTCGGTCGATTCCTCTTGCCTGGTGGCTCCGATGGTCCACACGGATGTTGTGTCCTGCCCTGGCCAGCGTCTCGTTTTGAACCTCGGCGATCCGCTCTCGCGTGGCAATCAGCTCTTCTCGCATTTCTTGCCGGGTCTTGCCGCCGCTTGCTTTCCTGCTTCCGCCCTGCGCTGGACGTCTGGGATTGTATCGACGAAAGAAGTACTCTGGCGGACGCTCGATATCGTCAAGGAGTCGATCCGAGTACATCAGGTGCATGTGTGGATTGGTGACGCCTCCTAATGCGGCGTCCACTTCGTGTATCGCAATCTGCCGAGGACGGTTTGGCGCTACGACATCGGCTAACTTCCGCGAAAGTTCCAGGTTTTGTTCAGAGCTCAATACATTGGGTAGCGCGATGATTGCCTCGCGATAGACGGCGCCGTTTCTGCGCTCATGCTTGTCTGCCATCTTCCAGAACTTGATCGGATCGCTTTCGGCCCACTCAGGGAGGTTGTCGAATTCGAAGGAGACCAGATCCTCGCGCTTCTTCCACTTTCCAAGTCGAGCATCGTACCGGGCATGCTCGGTGGCGGTTCCTTTTCTTCCGCTTTTTATCTGCACGTGATAGGTCATGTCTGGTCCTTGGTTTGATCAAAGGAAAGCCGGCAAGGAGCAACCTTGCCGGCTGTTGGTTTGGACACCAATGGTTGAACTAGAGAAACGTTAAGTGCGCTTCCTCATTCTCCCCTCTAAAGTTCTAGGATATGTATCCGTGTGATCGTGTTGGAACGCATTGGTTTGTGAATATATTATTGGACATCGGCTCACATGCTGAGGCGCTAGTGTAATAATTTATTTCGCAGGTCAATGAAGTCGCATTTGCGAAGGCAAAGGTGTGATGTTGAATGGGCCGTGGTCAAAGGTTTCGCTAAGTGCAATGGGTGAGAATTACCATGATTGTGAACGGGCCTGGCCGCAGCTTAGCTAGGCCCCCCTTCAAAGAAGGCGCTGTTCATGTGGATGTAGCACTTCCGGTTCTTGTGTTCGTCGTAGATGAGCCGCACCGCGCCTTGTGCCACGAGGATCTCCAGCGCAGCATCCAGCCTCCGCTTGGTACGAGCAGGACCGACATGCAGGAACTGGCTGCGGGGAACGCTGCTCATCCCTTTGTTCCAGCAGTGGGAGCGCAGGTATTCCGCAAGTTCCCATGCGTCCGCCTGTTCTTCAGGTAAACGCGAAGCACCGAACAGGCGATGGAACTCCTGCAGGTGCCAGATCGTGATTGTCTCGGCACGCTTAAGGGTGTCTTCGCTGATCTTGCCTTCCAGGCCGCAGAAGAAGTGCATGAGGGCAGCGACGCGGCTCATGATCTCCATGTACTTCGCCGCGAAGTCGCTGATGTCATGCAGGTCCAAGCCAGGCTTGAGATGGGTTTCAACTTCATGAGCTGCTTGTTTCCAGTGCTTTGCAGCTTCATCGGAAAACTCGATGACCTGACGGGCAAGCGTGCCTGCGCGGATGTGTCCGTCGTACGAGTCCAGGAGTTCCTGGATGCGTGCCTGGAACGTCGGGAGCTTGACCGGCTCGGGTGGATCGCGCCAAGTGGTGCGATACCCCTTGGTTGAGGTCGGATAGGCAATCAGGTAACGCGCCAAGTGTCCGGAACCATGTGCGATATCCCCTTGCCGACGGAAGAACTTATTCAGGACAGCCTCGTGGGTCATGATGCTCGTCGTAGTCCGCGGATTGCGCACTACGATGTTGTCGTGGTTCGCCCGGTCGATAGATAGGACACGGGCGCCGTCCCAGCATTTGTTGAGCACGCCAAGATTGCGCATGGCGGCAGAGTCGAGCACGATCTGGCCTTCATCGGTGATCAGTGCTATGGATTCACCGTCTCCTTGCAGCGCTTCAAACAGCGAGCGTTCAGTGAGGTCCTCATGAGCGATTCGCCGCAAGCGCGGCTGCTCGGGCTCCTGATCGCAGATCGCATCCAGTTCTTCATCCAGCGCTTCCGTAGAAGCGCCTGACAAGGCGTTGCGCGTGACCTTCCGCATAGTTGCCTTCTTGATCGATTTCCAGAGCTCGTGTCTACGCTTGTGGGCGAGCATGTCCGCTTCGTGCATCTGGATCGCCCTCTCGTCGTGGGCATAGATAGGCGCGCAAAGCAAGGAAGCGACGGTGCTGCGGCGCTCGCCGGATTCGCCGACGAACAGCAGGTTCAGCGAGACAGGACGCACTGGCCTGCCTGCAATAGGCAACTGGACGTCGATCAGCCCCTGGCATGCAATGGACAGGGAAGTCAGTGCGCACAGGCCGATCAGTGCGCCAGGAGCTAGCGTCATGGACTTCACTTCGTACGCCGGTTCGCTGATCTTCAGCAGGAAGGCGTCGAGCGGGTACGAGTCGGGATCAAAGCGGTTCATGCGGCCTCCTGCTGGTCGTCGGTAGTTACGTTAGCGGCGTCGTTGCGCGGTTTGGTGTGCTTCGGGGCCAGGACGTGGCCGCAAGTCGGGCAGGTGGCGGGACGGCCACCCGCTTCGCGGGCAGCGCGTTCCTTCTGAAGCAGGTCCCGGAAGCTCGCTGCGTGGAGCTTCAAGCCGCAGGTGGAGTTCACCAGCTCGATGATCTCCTTCTGCAAAAGACCGCTGCTGATGCCGCGTTCAATGAGCTCGTAGGCCTGGGCGAAGATCCTTTCGACGGAGGGAGCCTTGGCTGCAATCGCAGCATCGAACTTGCGCTCGAGCTTCAGCAGGCGGTCGTCCTTGGCCTTGGCGTTTACGATGTTGATGTCGTTCTCGGACTTCATTGTTTTGTTCTCCATTAGTAGGGCCGAGAAGCGGCAGCGAGGGATTCGAGATAGGCGATAATCTCCGAGTGCCACCAGACAGAAGGCGAGCGGTCGGACTTCCCAAGCTTGAAATGCTTCGGCGCGGCGGGGTCGTGCGCCGGGGACTTCAGATTCGTCCGGTCGTACCAACTGCTCTTGCTGATGCCCATGATGTGCAGCACCTCGGGCAGCCGAATGGCCCGGTCATGCGCCGTACTTGCGTTGGTGAACTGAAGGATTTCCCAGAGGCGATCCAGAACCTTGCCGTTCTGAAGCGCCTGGATGAGATCGATAGCGGCTCGGCTATCGGTTTCCGTGGCCGAGTCGGCCGCCAGGTTCGAGCGCACAGCCTTGTGGCGGCCGATGCGCGGTTGATCGGTGGTGACGGTGTCAAGCATTACAGACTCCTTTGGTTGCTCAAGACGCGGTGTGCGTTTTGATTGCAAAGAAGTCTGATGTCGTCCAAACATGGCGTCTAAGGGTCAGCGGTAGACCGGTTGACTTGGTGGGCAATGTTGTGGCAGGCGGATTTCTGCTCCGGTGAGCTATTCCTGACAGTGCGAGGAGGTCAGCTCCCAGGCTTGCGGATACCGTGTTTCCTAGTTTTCCGGCTCATGCGAGAAATGCATGCTCAGGATATCCCCGCTCGCGAGAGAATTAAGTATCCGGGTGTGATAGCTGGCCTCTTCGAAAACGAACTCCTCGGTCGTCACTCTTGGAGTGGCCGCGCTAACTTCAGGCTCGGCCTTTTTCGCGCTGAAGCGCGCGAACGCTGTTGTCATTTCCGGATAAGGGCCCCTTGGACCTGCCCACTCGCCAAGAGTTCTCTCAAGCCGGTCCATCGCGTCGTTATCGATGTTGTGCTTGCTTTCTGTGGGTACCAGACGGTCGAGCTTTTCGAACTCGGAGAGTAGCGTTGGATGAGCCTGTATGTAGTCGATGACGGCGCTCTTCGCCTTTGCAATGCTACTGATCGAGCCGTCATCGGGAAGACGTTTTATGACTTCGAGGACAATAGCCCGCTTGTGCTTCGAGTATTCTGCGTGCCTACTCGCTGCATAGCTTGCGAATACCCGGGAGGCGGAGGGAACCGTATGTAGTCCGAGGTTATAGTAGGCCAGCGCAATCAGGTGCCAGACCCTGCCGGTATCTCCTTCCGAACATAGCTTTCTTGCCATTTGGAAGTAGATCGCCGAGATGAGCATCCCCTTATACGGGTACGGCTCAACTTCTTTCCACTCGTCCGGAGTTATCCCTCCAATCACCACTTGGAAGCGCAGCCACTCCAAGTAGGAGTACATTGGCGCATCTTGGTCGGCATCCAGCAGTTTGCCTGCGAAGGCCCAGAGCGGGGCCAGATCATGAAGCTCATTGTCGTAGACCTGCTCGTGCCAAAGCAGGATGCCGTCCCCGACTAGGGCGGCAGGGTCTACTGCCTGCTCGCCTTCATACTCGTAGAAGAAGTGCGTCTTCGGACCCGGCCGGTATCCGACGTTGCTCCATTCTGGAGTCGCAGTAGCTTCTTTCTCAGCTGGCTTCATGCGCAACTTATGCTTGTTACTAGAGTGGGTATGCAGTTTACCTCTGGGTTCTGCGAGCTGCTACGAAGCGCCCTTGGAACCGCTGCTTGCCCAGTACGGAAAGGTCTTGTTTTTTACCACGGCAACGAAGAATAGCTGGCTTGCGAGCCAGGCTCCTTGAACCGCCCCGGGTTTCCCGGAGACCCCTTGGTTGAGAAGATGGAGCTATGATGAGGAAGTTCCCGAAGTTCTCCCCCAGAGGACATCGGGCGTGTGGTACGCATGGTGTCGAGGCCAAAGATCAGTGCCACTCCCCAGCGGGTGGCGATCGAGTCCATCGCCGGCGAGATCGGCTTTACCAGCGAGGTGCTACGTCGCTCGGTGCGACAGGGCGAGCGCGACCGCGGCGCGCGCGCCGGGCCGACGACGGGCGAGCAGCAGCGTATCAAGGAACTCGACGTGAGTTGCGCGAACTGCGCCGCACCAACGAGATCCTGAAGCTGACCAGCGCGTATGTCGCCCAGGCGGAGCTCTAGCGCCACGGCAGGAAGTGAGCGCGTTCGTGGACGCACGGCGTGAGAGCTTCGGGATCGAGCCGATCTGCCGTGCCTGCGGGTCGCCCCGTCTGGATATTGGCTGCTGTCGCAGATCGAGCGGTTGTGGAGCGACAACCTGCAGGTTTATGGTGCCGACAAGGTCTGGCGACAACTGCGCCGCGAAGTGCAGGAGATGGCGCGCTCTGCCCTGGAACAATTGATGCATCGCGGCCGGCCTGCGTGGTGTCTTCCGTGGCAAGGCGTTGTGTATCAGCCCGGTCTCCGACGCCAAGGCGGCGTGTCCGCTGGACGGGGTGAATCGGCAGTTCAAGGGGGAGCGGCCGAACCAGTTATGGGTCGGCGGCTTCACCTATGTCAGTACTTGGCAGGGCTTCGTGTGCGTCGCCTTGGTCATCAATGTGTACGCGCGCCGTGTCGTCGGCTGGCGTGTGAGCCGTTCGATGAAGGCCGACTTCGTGCTCGATGCGCTGGAGCAGTCGCTGTACGCCCGTGCCGGACAGCGTGATGGTTAACTGATCTATCATTCCGACTGCGGCAGCCAGTACGTCTCGATCCGCTACAGCGAACGCTTGGCCGAGCCCCTCCGTCCAGCAGCGCCGGCTATTCCTGCGAGCGCGGAAGCCTGCCCTCGGGGCACAACACTTTGGCGAGACGATCAACAAGCTATACAAGGCTGAACTGATCCATCGGCGCACGCCCTGGAAAACCCACGAAGCCGTCGAACTGGCCACCCTCGAGTGGGTCTCATGGTTCAATGGCCAACACGTGCTCGAGCCCCTGGGCCCTCTCCCACCCGCCGAAGCCGAGGCAAGCTACTGGCGGCAGCAAGCTGATCGGGCCATCAACGCGTGACTCACACCAACCGGCATCCACGATAGCCGGCGGTTCAGCTCACGACTACGCGCGCCTTGTACTAGAGCGTCCGAGGTGGTCTCGTCGCAACTGCCAATAAGTGAGTCAAGAAGTGAGTCGCTAGTCCATGTGTTTCGCCTTGATTCTTTGTAATACAGCAACTTGCGTGTGATATTTGGTTGCTGGTGGGCCTTGATGCTCTGCAGACGGGCTATCCCCGTCACTGAGGATGAATTGACAGCCCCTTTTATGTGCGATGAAGTTGCCGTACTGTTGAGATTGGTGGCAAGGCTGAACCTCCAATAGTTCCATGTCAGTGGATGGATTTGCCCTAGCTCGGAATGGATGCCACGTTAACACTGGAGCATGTAGGAACTATGCCAATCCCGGCCTTTGGAATTAACGGTGTTCTCCCTCCTTACGTCGGAGCTGACGGCCCCGGTGGGCAGCCAGAAGACATGTCACCGTATGTGGTGTCTGCTTTTGAAGTTGTGACCACGCTGGGCATACCGAAGCTCGAAAAGAGATTCTGCGTGGCTGGCTGAATCACAGGGCAGCGTTAAGATCTATCGGATTCACTCAGGGTTTTCAGTGGCTAGACGGAAGTTTCGTGGAGGAAAAGGACCCAAATGACCTGGATCTTCTAAGCTTCTTGTACAGGCCTCCAGCAGCATTAGCACCTGCGGCTCTTCGGTCCTTGATGCATGCGAATGCGGGACTTTTCCAGCGCGGTCTTGTGAAGTCTGCTTATAAGCTTGACGCGTTCTTTGTAGATATGAATGGGAATCCAGCGACATTGGTTAATTTTACTCGGTATTACTTGGGTCTTTTTTCCCATAAGCGCGGCGACGACATTTGGAAGGGCATGCTTCAGGTGAATCTTGCCGACACTGCAGATGATGCGGCGGCACAAGCGATTCTCGGGACGGCGCCTACTGTGGTGAGCCAAGGGGTTAACCCATGAGCGGAATCAGGAAGCTAGAGCGGGACTTTGCACAGGCCGATATTGCTGCTGTCACGTCACTTCTGTCGCAACTGACAGATGAGGACGTGATGGCTAGGTTTGGCCTGGAGTCTCGCTTAGAGGAGCTTCGTGCGTCTCTATCCAGGTTGGATACGATTGCAGAAGTCGAGGGAGCATCTGCGGCGCTCTTCTTCGGCGGTCGGCCAGTAGTTGGTACGCGTGGCATCGAAACGGAGTTCGGCGGGACAGCGGTCGCTAAGTTCCAGGATATCATTTCGAAGGTCATGGCCCATGAAGCTGGAAGGCTCGGTCAGCGCGGTGTAGTGCCAAATAAAGGCGCATCATCGCTGCATATTACAAATGTGGTCAGAGGCTCCTTCGGGTTTCTTCTAGAAGAGATACATGATCAGCCGGACATGCTTGACGCTCCTTTGAAACAGGCGGTTCAAGAGACTTCTAGGATGCTGAGTGCGTTTAGTGAACCTGACGAAGAAGAATTCAGGACTGCAGTAGAGAGTATCGATCAGCGAGTGCTAAATACCGCTCGAGAATTCTTTGACTTGATGAAGAGTAATGGCACCACATTGAGGCTTGTTGCAGGCAATAGGGATAATTCATTCGGACAGGAGGCGGTATCTCGTGCGGCGGAAAGAGCTCAATCTACGTCGGTGGAAGAAACTGAAGAGTGGATTGATGGTCAGCTGTCAGGCACCCTTCCCGACGCTCATCAGTTTGAGTTTCGCCGTCAAGTGGACGGGGTGGTGATCCGCGGGAAGGTCGCTAGGTCATTTACTGCCGAAGAGCTGCTTGGCTTCAATCGGCAGTGGGTCGATCAAGGCGCAGTCGCTAAGGTAAAAGTGAACAAGGTTAGAAGAAACGGCGAGGTAGTACGTGAGCAGTACACTCTCTTGGAGCTAAAGCTTAGCTTAGCGTAATGGCCGCATGGAGAATAGATTATGACCGTGACGCTGTACGGGCCTGATGGTCGTCACTTCGGGTGGATGCTGGATGGGTACGTATTTGATGCTGGATATCAGCCACTCGCCTTTCCTGAAGGTGACGATCTTTATTCTTTTTCCGAGTGCAGCTGGCTAGGGACTTACGACAGCATCGCGGTGTATGCCAGAGACGGGCGAGTGGTTGCGATTTTTCCGGGTCACAGCCCCCTACGCGTTATTCCCTCCAGGCTTGGGCGACTGCCGCCAAGGATTTCGCCCGCTCCTTCCCCTCTTCCTGAGCAGCATAGGCATGCAGTGAACTTAGATGCGGCTTCCAATGCAAAACATTGGCCCGGATTGAGCTTGGTGGAGTGGCTCGGGCAGCAGGACTCTTGATTCTAGGAGGATAGACAGTAGGCCGTCCCCTAAATCGCATGGTGCGATGATTGCCAATAGCGCGTCCGCGCGATGCATGCGCAGCCCAAGTGCGCATGGAAGATGGCGGCGTTGGCGAAGGAAGCCGCCTTGTCGCGCTCGGCGTTCTTTGAGCGCTCCGGCCGCACCGCGGGCATGGCGCCCAAAACAGGGGTCAGAGTACAATTACTTGCATCAATTCCCATCAGGTAACGTCTAAAACCCATGTAGTGGGAGATGTACTGACCCAAGTTTCCCATGCCAGTTCCCAGGCCCTAGGTTCCGCAGTCGTTTTCCTAGCAGTCGAGGGAATAGCGGAGCGGCTTACCGCTTCCGAGCCGGCGACCTTGCCGGAGGTGTTGCGGGCTGCGCAAGGATTGCCGCTGTCACAAGTTCGAACAGGCGCTCGGACCGCTGCGATATTGGGGTCAGGTTGACTTAATCCACACAGGAAGGATGTCGTGCAGATGTCTACAGATGTCCTGCTTTGAACGTTGACACCTTCTATTGATCGAGCAAGTATCTACTCGCTACGGCAAATTCCGCAGCCGGGTTTGGTCTCCCGAAATCACTTGGCGACTCCCACTCAAATGGAGGACGTCATGTCCGGTAGTGCTGCCGCTCGTTTAAAGACCAAATCCTCTCGCCGCGCCGCCAAGGCGCCACCCTGCTGGCTCAAGCTCGAATCGCCCGACCCCTTGGATGCGATTGCCGCCGAACCGCTGCCTGGTGCAGCGTCGGCACTGCCTATGTGCCCCGATGCCGACGAGGTCGCCGCGCCCAGGCGCTCGATCCCGCGCCGGCCCAAGCAATGCACCGTCGGCTATCGCTACTACGACGTGGACCGCAACGGCATGCGGGTCGGGCGGCAGGTGCCCAGCCTGCGCTTGCATGGCCTGTGGCTGGAAGGCCTCGGCTTCGCGGTAGGCGGCAAGGTGCGGATCACGATGGCCAATGGCGCCTTGCTGATCACGGCCGTGCCGGTGGAGCCGCCGCCTATGGCGAAGAAGCGACGCAGGTTCAAGCCGGCGCCGTAGCCGCTTGGTTTGGAGGTGACGTTGCCGGGGTGGCCGGCGAGCGCCGAAGCGCTTGAGGGGTGGGGACGGCGCGGCGCTGGCCGCGTCGTCGCTACACGCCAGCCCCTTGGGCGGGGTCGCCTCCTCATACGATGGGTGCATCGGCCGTCCCTGTGGGCAATGCGGACGATGTGCGGCGATTGGCCGCCCCAATCACCGCAGAAAGTGCGGTGATTGTGCATGCGGAGAATCGCTTCCATCATCACCGCATCATGCGCGGTGAAATGCCCCACATCTGGCAACACACGGACTGGCCGAACTGGCGATACAGCCTGGCGACGCTGGCCGAGGCGAGCCCAGGGCCTGCTGCTGGGACGCATGGGAAAGGGCGCGATGAGGTGGTGAGTCATCCCGACCCAAAGTGCGGGTAGGGCCTCTTCTGCGATATCCGGATCGGCAAGTTGTTGACATTGCGTGAAGATCCCGCAATGCTCCGCGCCATTAGGCCATTAGGCCATTAGGCCATTGAGGGCCGCATAGCAGGGACGTTATGCAACAGGGGGGAGTCGCGTTAGCGCTCGTTGGGGAAGAAGTGC
>NZ_JAFIWB010000045.1 GCF_017163705.1 Xanthomonas bonasiae | reverse complement strand
CGCGAGCTTCCTGTAGGAGCGGCTTCAGCCGCGACGAACGAAGCCATCCTGCTATCCGGCTTCGGAAACAGTCGGGACTGAAGTCCCTCCCACAGTGCACCCAGCCGGTCGGCCGCAAGCCCCTTGTGGGAGCGACTTCAGTCGCGACGCGCGGAGTCAGAAACCGCAACAGTAGCGGGGCCCAATCCCGAGACGCCAGCCGCCCCTCAGCCCTGCGCGCACGGCTGCGTCGCGGCCGATGTCTCGGGAGCGACGCATTGGCCGAAGTCGCGCGGCAGGCCGCCGATCTCGCGGCGCTGGCCGACCTGCAGGTCGAACTCCTGCAGCATGCGCGGCGCGCACGGGGCCGCCGCTGCACTGCCGGCGGCCGCGGTCGGCGCCGCGCAGGCGGCGTAGACCTGGTAGTGGCAGCGCCCGCTGCGGCTGTCGACGCAGCGGAACGTGGCCAGCCCACCGCGGTAGCTGGTGCGGCTGAAGATCACCGCGGCCCCGCGCTCGCTGGTGTGCACCACGGTCTCGCGGTGGGCGTCGGTGGACAGGTCGAAGGTGGCGTGACCCTGGCATCCGACGATGCCGAGCAGACACGACCACAGCGCGGAGAGCAGACGCATGGCGAATTCCTTGTTCCAGTGCGGAGATGCGGGAGGCGGCGTTTACATGCCGCGAAACAGACTCATGTACGGCAGGCTGACGGTCAGCACTTCGTCGCGGTGGCGCAGCTTCATCCGGCCCTTGCCGGTGTCGTCGCGGACCACCGAGGCCACCGCTTTCAGGTTGACGATGGTGGACCGGTGGATCTGCCGGAACGCGGCCGGATCCAGCACCTCCAGCAGTTCGCGCAGCGGCGTGCGCAGCAGCGCTTCGCCGTCGCGGGTCAGCACCGTGGTGTACTTGTTGTCGGCCTGGAAATAGACCACGTCGTCGAGCAGGATCAGCCGCGTCTCGCGGCCGCTGTTGGCGGTGATCCAGGCCAGCGGCGGCGGTGCGCTGGGCGATGGCGGGCGCTGTCCCAGGCGTTGCAGCAGCGCATCCAGCACCGCCACGTCCGGCCCCTGCGCGGCGCGCGCCTGCAGCCGCTGCACGGTCGCCTGCAGGCGCTCGCGCACGATCGGCTTGAGCAGGTAGTCCACCGCGCCCTGCTCGAACGCATCGATCGCGTACTGGTCGTAGGCGGTGACGAACACCACCTGCGTGCGCGGACTCAACTCGCCCAGCGCGCGCGCCACCTCGATGCCGCTCAGGCCGGGCATGCGGATGTCCAGGAAGGCCACGTCCGGCTGGTGCTCGGCCAGGCGCTCCAGCGCGCTGGCGCCGTCCTCGCATTCGGCGACGATGCGCAGCTGCGGCCAGACGTCGCCGAGCAGCCCGACCAGTGCGGTGCGCAGCAGTTCCTCGTCTTCGGCGATGACGGCGTCAACCATGACCGGCTCCCGACGGCAGCGGCGGCGGCGGCGGGGACGACGGCGACGGCGGATACGGCAAGGTGATCGTCGCGGCCACGCCGCTGGGGAAGTTGGACACGATCGCGAACGTGGCCGCGCCGGCATAGGTCAGGCGCAGGCGCTCGCGCAGGTTCTTCAGGCCGATGCCGGTGCCGCTGGACTGGCTGTTGAACCCCAGGCCGTCGTCGGCGACGGTGATGGTGGCGTGGTCGTCGAACGCGCGCGCCAGGATCCAGACCGTGCCGCCGCCGGGCTTGGGTTCCAGGCCATGCTTGATCGCGTTCTCGACCAGGGTCTGCAGCATCATCGACGGCAGCGGCAGGGTCTTCATCGCCTCCGGTACCTGCAGTTCCAGCTGCAGCCGCGCGCCCATGCGGATCCTGAGGATCTCCAGGTAGGCCTGGGTGCGTTCCAGTTCCTCGGCGAGCGAACTCAGCGCGTCCTCGGCGCTGGGCAGCGAGCGGCGCAGGTACTGGATCAGGTAACCGAGCATCAGGTCGGCGCGCGGCGGATCGGTGCGCGCCAACACCTGCGCGCTGGCCAGGGTGTTGTACAGGAAGTGCGGCTCGACCTGCGCGTGCAGCAGATTCAGCCGCGCCACGGTCAGCTCCTGATCGGTGGCGGCCTGCTTGGCGGCGGCCTGCTCGTCGCGGCGCAACTCGGCGACGCGGCGCGCCACCGCGCGGCTCAGCGCCTCGGCGTTCTCGTAGTTGCTGCCCTCGTCGACCGCGAACAGGTCGATCCAGGCGCTGGCGTCCGGTTCCAGCAGCAGGGTCAGGCTGCTGGTGCCGGCGCCGGGCGTCAGCGTCGCCAGCACCTGGTTGCGCTTGACCGCGAAGCGTGCGGCCAGGTTCCAGCGCGATGGCGTGCGGCCGTTGTACGGATCGATGCGACGCACCTTGGCGCGCACCTGCAGGCTGTCGGCGGCGCTCTCGACCTCTTCCACCCGCGGCAGTTCGCGCACCGCCGCATCGACCAGCGCGAACGCCTCGCGGGTGTCCAGCGGGATCTCGATCTGGCGGCGCTGGCGGCTGGACAGGGTGGCGTTGTCCAGCCGCCCGGCGATCAGCCAGACCCGGCGCAGATGGGTGATGCCGGCGACCAGCGCCGACAGCATCAGCAGCATCGCCAGCAGGCCGAAGAACCAGCCGGGCCGGTCTTCCATGCCGTAGAACAGGCCGCTCCAGACGAAGCCGGCGACGATCACCGCCGCGACCCAGGCGCACAGCAGGCGGAGAATCAGGGACACGCTGGAAAACATGGCGGCGGGGATCGGTGACATGGCCGCGAGCATAGCCGCGGCAGCGCAGGCCGCCAGTCCCCTTGCGACAAAACCATGCACGTGCGGACGGAACCTCGGATCGGCGGAGCCAAACCGCGGCGCCGCGTCGGCCGTGCGTCCACGCGCGCCTATCGCGGGCATGCCGCAGCGACGCGGGTGCGCACGCTCGCTTAGACTTCGCCCGTCACGATCAGGAGTCCGGCATGCACCGACGACACTTCCTGCGCAGCGGCGCACTGGCCGCCGCCGCCTTCGGCGCCGGTCCCCTGCTCGCGCAGCCGCGGCGCGGCGCCGCGGTGCCGCAGCCAGCGCCGCTGCCGCTCCTTCCCGCGGCGTCCGCCCCCGCGGCCGCCTTCGCGGCGCCGGCGCCGCTGGCGCCGATCCGCGCCAGCGCCGACCGCATCGTCGCGCTGCACGCGTGCACGCGGCCGTTCCGCGCGCAGGGGCCGCGCATCGAGGCCGAACGCATCGGCCGCAAGACCGTGATCCACAACTACGGCCATGGCGGCAGCGGCTGGTCGCTGTCGTGGGGATCGGCGGCGATCGCCACGCAGCTGGCGCGCGCCACCGGCCAGACCCAGCTGGCGGTGATCGGCTGCGGCGCGATCGGCCTGACCACCGCGCTGGTCGCGCAGCGCGCCGGACTGCGCGTGCGCATCTACGCCAGGGAGCGGCCGCCGGAAGTGCGTTCCTCCTTCGCCACCGGGGTGTGGTCGCCGGATTCGCGGGTGTGCAGCAGCGCCTACGCCACGCCCGAGTTCGGGCGGCGCTGGGAGCGGATGGCGCGCACGTCGTTCGACATGTACCAGAACCTGCTCGGCCTGCCCGGCGACCCGATCGAGTGGCGCGACGGCTATGTGCTGTCGGATGTGCCGTTCGACCAGCCCGGCGGCCATGGCGGCAACGGCGAACCCGACTACCCGCCGCTGGAGGCGCAATATCTGGCCGACCTGGGCCCGCGCTCGCAGCCGCTGGCGGCAGGCCAGCATCCGTTCCGGGTGGCGCACGTGCGCCGCTACACGCAACTGGTGTTCAACATCAGCGCCTACGCGCGGCTGCTGCTGGACGATTTCCTCGCCGCCGGCGGCGAGATCGAGACGCGCGAGTTCGCAAGCCCGCGCCAGTTCGCCGACCTGCGCGAGAAGACCCTGGTCAACGCCACCGGCTACGGCGCGCGCGCCCTGCTCGGCGACGACAGCCTGGTGCCGGTGCGCGGACAGACCGCGCGGCTGGTGCCGCAGCCGGAAGTGACGTACGGGCTGGTCTATCGCGGCCACAACCTCAACGTGGTGCCACGCCGCGACGGCATCCTGGTGCAGGCGCAGGCCGACGGCGATTTCGGCAATCCCGATGCCACTCCGGACCGTGCCGCCTCGGAAGCGGCGGTGGCGCGGCTGGCCACCCTGTTCGCGTAAGCGGCGCCGCGGCGCGCCGCATGCCGGCCACGCCGTGGCGGCCGCGGCGTCGGTTCGCAGGAGCCGGAGCGCCTCGGTAGACGGAGATGCCGCCTACGCGCCGCAGCGCGCTGGTTCGCTTGCAACGCCGAGGCGGCCGCGGTAGTGCCGAAACCCCGTCGTCTCGATCCGCGGGCGCGGTGCATGCGCTTCGCTCGCGGCCAGCATGCGCTCGCCCTGCTGTCGCCTCCGCGACCAGCCGGCATGCGTGGCGTGCACGTGCGCTACAGCCGGCTGACGCTGCGAATGCGGATCTCGTCGCTGTCCACGCCATGCCGCTGCGCGGCCTGCGCGCGCAGCTGCTGCAGCAGGCGTTGCGGGTCCAGCGGCGCAGCGTCGTCCCAGCTGTGCGCCAGCGTGCCCCAGGCCACGCGCTGGCCGAAGCTGTAGGCGTCGTAGTCGGCCAGGTAGTGGCGCGCGCGCTCAGGTGCCGACGTGGACATCGCCTTCGTAGCCGTTGCAGCCCAGGTGTTCCAGCGCGATCGACAAGGCCAGCGCGTAGCTCTGCGCGCAATAGCCGCCGACCTGCCCCACGCGCTGCCGCGAGGCCGCGCACAGGCACGGTTCGCGCTGGTCGCAGGCATCGTCGTGCACTTCCACGTACGGCCGGCCGAGGTGCGCGACCGCGGCGGCGGTGGCGGCGCTGTCCGAGCACGCGCCCGGATCCAGCAGCAGCATTTCCACCGCCGCCGCATCGGCCTGGGCCAACGCCTGCAGCAGTTCGCTCTCGCTGGCGCAGCCGCGCACCGCCAGGGTCTTGCCGGCACGGCCGGCGTGCTCGAGCAACTGCCGCATCACCCGCGGCGCGATGCGCGCGGGGCGGCCGCGATGGCCGGCCACGCAGTCCGGGCCGCGCAACAACAGGATCGACATGGCGGCGCCCTCAGTTGGCCAGCGCCGCACGCGCGCCGAGATGGCGCGAGGCCACGCCCAGCGCGATCGCGTAGCTGTCGGCGAGCGCGCCATTGGCGATCACCGTCAGCAGCGGCGCGTGGCGCGGATGCAGCAGCGGCTCCAGCGCCTGCGCGCTGGCGTCGTGCACTTCGATGTAGGGATGGCCCAGCGCATCGAGCGCCTCGCGCAGGTGCGCGCCGTGATCGGCCAGGTCCGCGGCCGGCAGCTCGCCGGAGTCCAGCAGCACCAGTTCGGTCTCGTCGTGCGCACCCTGCTGCAGCCGCGCCACGATCTGCGCCGCATCGGCACAGGCCACCGGCACCACCCGGGCGCCGGACGCGCCGGCCAGGCGCCGCGCAACGGCAATGGCCGGCGCATCGCGGTGCGGGCCTTGAATCACCAGAATCGACATGGAACACATCCAACGGAAAGGACGCTGCAGACTCTAGGCCTGTGCCGCGTAAGCGCGCCATTGCGGTAGGCGGCTGGGGCGTAAAGCTTGCGTAAGAAGTGCCGGGATTGGGGATTGGGGATTCGGGATTGGAAAAACCCAAGCCGGTAGCGCCCCCGCTTCGCGACCATCGCCTTTACGAATCCCCCAATCCCCAATCCCGAATCCCGGCCGTGCGACGCCCGGCCGCATCTGCGATCATCTCCGGTTTCCCGCTGCCGACGCCGCCAGGAACCTTCCATGACCCAAACCGCCTTGCGCCGCGATGTCGGCCCATTCGCCCTGATGCTGACCGGCCTGGGTTCGATCATCGGCTCCGGCTGGCTGTTCGGCGCCTGGCGCGCGGCCGGGCTGGCCGGCCCCGGCGCGGTCTGGGCCTGGCTGCTGGGCGCGGCGATCGTCACCACCATCGCCCTGGCCTATGCCGAACTGGGTGCGATGTTCCCCGAGTCCGGCGGCATGGTCCGCTACAGCCACTACTCGCACGGCTCGCTGGTCGGTTTCATCGCCGGCTGGGCCAACTGGATCGCGATCGTGTCGGTGATCCCGGTCGAGGCCGAGGCCTCGGTGCAGTACATGGCCTCGTGGCCGTGGCAGTGGGCGCAGGATCTGTACGTGCAGCAGCCCGGCGGCGCCGGCGAGCTGTCGGTGCCGGGCCTGTACATCGCCGCGGCGCTGGTGCTGGTGTATTTCCTGCTGAACTTCTGGAGCGTGAAGCTGTTCGCGCGCTCCAACAGCCTGATCACCGTGTTCAAGCTGGTGGTGCCGGCGCTGACCGGCGTGGCCCTGATCGCCAGCGGGTTCCACAGCGAGAACTTCAGCGTCGGCCTGCACGGCGGCACGCATACGATCGATTTCGCCGCGGTGCTGACCGCGGTGGCCACCGCCGGCATCGTGTTCAGCTTCAACGGCTTCCAGAGCCCGGTGAACCTGGCCGGCGAAGCGCGCGATCCCGGGCGCAGCATCCCGTTCGCGGTGCTCGGCTCGATCGCGCTGGCCACGGTGATCTACCTGATCCTGCAGGTGGCCTACATCGGCGCGGTGCCGCCGGAACTGCTGGCCAAGGCCGGCTGGCACGGCATCGACTTCCGCTCGCCGTTCGCGCAGCTGGCGATCATCGTCAACCTGCATTGGCTGGCGATGCTGCTGTACGTGGACGCCTTCGTCAGCCCCAGCGGCACCGGCATCACCTACACCGCGACCACCGCGCGGATGATCTACGGCATGGAACGCAACGGCACCCTGCCGGCGGTACTGGGCAAGCTGCATCCGCACTGGGGCGTGCCGCGCCCGGCGATGTTCTTCAACCTGGCGGTGTCCTACCTGTTCCTGTTCTTCTTCCGCGGCTGGGGCACGCTGGCGGCGGTGATCTCGGTGGCCACGATCATCTCCTACCTGACCGGCCCGATCAGCGCGATGGCGCTGCGCCGGCACGCGCCGGAGATGCACCGCCCGCTGCGCATCTTCGGCCTGCCGGTGCTGGCCGCCACCGCGTTCGTGCTGGCCACCGAGCTGCTGTACTGGGCGCGCTGGCCGCTGACCGGCGAGATCATCGTGCTGATGCTGGTGGCGCTGCCGGTGTACGCCTACTACCAGCACCGCCAGGGCTGGAAGGAGTTCGGCAAGCACCTGCGCGGCGCCAGCTGGCTGATCGCCTACCTGCCGACCATCGCGCTGCTGTCGTGGGCCGGCAGCACCACCTTCGGCGGGCATGGCTACCTGTCCTACGGCCCGGACCTGATCGTGGTCGGCGTGGTCGCGCTGGGCTTCTATTTCTGGGGCGTGCGCGCCGGCTGGCGCACCCCGTCGCTGCAGCAGGCCAGCGCCGGCTGAGGCCGGCGTCGGCGCGGGGTCAGCGCAGCGCCTGCAGCAGGCGCGAGACCAGCGTGGCGCCGACGAACCCGGGCAGGCTGCACAGCAACGCCATGGTGAAGGTCTCGATGAAATCGCGCCGCGTGTCCAGTACCGCGAACGCGATGCCGAGGCAGATCAGCGACAGCAGCAGCCCGACCACGCCGATCCGCGCATGCGCGCGCCAGCCGTGCAGCCGCGGCCAGTACCACGCGGCGACAGCGCCGGTCAGCAGCGCCGGCACCGCGCCGAACAGATAGGAAAACAGCGAGATCGCCAGCGCCCCCGCCAGCGCATCGATCGGCGCGTCGCCGCCATCCAATGCGCCGAACAGCAACAGCGGCAGCGCCACCACGAACGTTCCCAGCGGCGGCCCCCCGATCAGGAACGCCAGCACCACGCCGGTGCGCACCAACCCGGGATGCAGCGGGTCGACGGCATCGGCCGCATCGGGCAGGGTGTCTTGCCCGACCGCAGGCGCAGGCGGGTGGAGCGTGTCCGGCGCCGCCGGCGCGACGTCCGGCGGGTCGGCGGACACGCCTCAGCCCCGGCTCACTGCCGCTGCGCCGCGCTGGCGTCGCGGGTGGCGCGGAACTCCGAGTCGCTGCTCCAGTTCGGCCATTGCGGCGAGTTGGCCAGCTCGCTGCCCAGCGTGTACAGCACCTGCAGGTCGCGCGCGGCGCCGGCGAAGGTCCAGCTCGGCAGCCATTCGTCGCCGGGCTGGTGATAGCGCTTGGCGGTGTAGTCGTCCGACGCCGCCTTGCCGGCCTTGACCCCGCCATCCACCCAGTCCTGCCCGGCCGAGAACGACAGCGCCGGCACGCCGCGCTTGGCGAAGGAGAAGTGGTCGGAGCGGAAGAAGTAGCCGGCTTCCGGCTTCGGATCCGGCGTGTAGCGCAGGTCCCAGCGCTTGGCGACCGTCTTCAGATCGTCGAGCAGGTCCAGCTTGGCGGTGCCGTAGATGCCGAAATCGCGCGACGGGCCGAACGGGCTCATGCCGTCCATGTTGATCACCGCCACCGTGCGCGCCAGCGGATACAACGGCTTGGACGCGTAGTACTCCGAGCCGAGCAGGCCCTTCTCCTCGGCGGTGACCGCCAGGAACACCACCGAGCGCTGCGGCGTCGGGCCCTTGGCGAACACGCGCGCCAGTTCCAGCAGCGCGGCGGTGCCGCTGGCGTTGTCCAGCGCGCCGTTGAAGATGCGGTCGCCGTTGGCGTCGGGCGCGCCGACGCCGATGTGGTCCCAGTGCGCGGTGTAGATCACGCTGTCGTCCGGATGGGTGCTGCCGGGCAGCCGCGCGACCACGTTGTGCGAAGTGATGACCTCCGACTTCACCGCATAGTCGGCATGCAGGCGCTCGCCCTTCAGTTCCACCGGCTTGAACTCGCGCGATTGCGCCTGCTTCTTCAGGGCCTCGAAATCCAGCCCGGCGCGCTTGAACAGGTCCACCGCCAGGTCGCGCTGGATCCAGCCTTCGAGCGTGGGATGCGCGGCCTTGGGATCGTCGCGGACCACGTCGAACATGCTGTTGGTGTTGGAGCTGGCCACCGTGGCCCAGCCGTACGAGGCCGGGGCGGTCTCGTGCACGATCAGCACGCCGGCCGCGCCCTGCCGCGCGCCCTCTTCGTACTTGTAGGTCCAGCGGCCGTAGTAGGTCATGCCCTTGCCGTCGAACGCGCCCTTGCCGGTCTCGAAGTCCGGGTCGTTGATCAGCACCACCGCGATCTTGCCCTTCAGGTCCACGCCCTTGAAGTCGTCCCAGCCGCGTTCCGGCGCCTTGACCCCGTAGCCGACGAACACCAGCGGCGCGCCGTCGATGGCGACCTGGCTGCTGCCGTCGAGCGCGGCGCGCACGGCGATCTGCTGGCCCTGGGTCAGCGCCTGGCGCTGGCCACCGGCCTCGACCGCCACCTGCGGCGTGCCGACGATGTCGGCGCGGCGCAGCGGCACCGCCTGCGTCCACAGGCGCTTGCCGTCCTGCAGGTCGCCGCCCGGCTGCAGGCCCGCGGCCTGGAACTGCGCGCTCAGGTAGGCCACGGTCTTGTCCTCGCCCGGCGTGGCCGGCGCACGGCCTTCGTACGCGTCGGAGGACAGCGTCTTGACGTCGGCGGAAATGCGCTTGGTGTCGAAATTCGGTGCCGACGGCGGCGCCGCCATCAGTGCGCCGGAAATCGCCAGCGCCAGCATGCCCATGATCGGTCGCTTCACTCTTGCCCCTTGGATGGATGTACCCGCCCGAGTGTAGCGACGCCGGCGGCGAGCGGCCAAGCAGGGCCGGCGCCGCCCAGAAAGACGTGACGCACTGCTCGGATTGCCATCTGCGCATGCTCTAATCGCCGCGCTCGCCAAGCGCATCGCAGCGCTCGTGGACAAGCCGCCCTTCTGTGCCGGCAATCACGACGCCCGCCGCATCGGCTCCCGATGATGGCCGCCATGCGCCCCGCCGGCGCCCCCACCTTTGGCCGTTCCATCTTGGACCGGCCGTTTTCGGAGAACCAGAGAGATGTCGACGTCGAAAAAATCCCGCATCACCCGCTGCCTGCTGGCCGCGGCGCTATTGGCGGCCAGCGGTTCGGCCTGGAGCTACGCCATCAACGGCGGCAAGGTGGTGGACGACAGCGGCAATCCCGTGCAGCTGCGTGGCGTCAACTGGTTCGGCTTCGAGACCAACGTGCACAGCGTGCACGGCCTGTGGGCGCGCAACTGGAAGGACATGATCACGCAGATGCAGGGCCTGGGCTTCAACGCCGTGCGCCTGCCGTTCTGCCCGCAGACCTTGAACGGCACCGCGCCGAGCAGCATCGACTACGGCCTCAATCCGGACCTGCAGGGCCTGAGCGCATTGCAGGTGATGGACAAGGTGATCAACGAACTCAGCAGCCGCGGCATGTACGTGCTGCTCGATCACCACACGCCGGACTGCAACGCGATTTCCGAGCTGTGGTACACCTCCTCCTACAGCGAGCAGCAATGGCTCGCCGACCTGACCTTCGTCGCCAAGCGCTACGCAAGCGTGCCGGGCGTGATCGGCCTGGACCTGAAGAACGAGCCGCACGGCGCCGCCACCTGGGGCAGCGGCAACGCCGCCACCGACTGGAACAAGGCTGCCGAGCGCGCCTCGGCAGCGGTGCTGAAGGTGGCGCCGAAATGGCTGATCGTGGTCGAAGGCATCGGCGAGAACGGCAACTGCTCCAGCAGCGGCGGCCACTTCTGGGGCGGCAACCTGGAGCCGCTGGCCTGCACCGCGTTGAACATCCCGGCCAACCGCCTGCTGCTGGCGCCGCACGTGTACGGCCCGGACGTGTTCATGCAGTCCTACTTCAGCGCCTCCAATTTCCCGGCCAACATGCCGGCGATCTGGGAGCAGCACTTCGGCCAGTTCGTGCAGTCCGGCCACGCGCTGCTGCTCGGCGAGTTCGGCGGCAAGTACGGCCAGGGCAATGCGCTGGACGTGAAGTGGCAGAACGCGCTGGTCGACTACCTGATCGGCAAGGGCATCCACAGCGGCTTCTACTGGTCGTGGAATCCGAACAGCGGCGACACCGGCGGCATCCTCAACGACGACTGGTCCTCGGTGCGCACCGACAAGGTCACCCTGCTGAAGAAACTGTGGGGCGATTCCAGCAGCACCACGCCGGCACCGACGCCCACCCCGACGCCGACGCCTACTCCAACGCCGACTCCCACGCCCACGCCGACCCCGGGCAGCGCCAGCTTCAGCACCAAGACCATCGTCGACAGCGACTGGAACGCCGGCTATTGCCACCGCGTGCAGGTGACCAACACCGGCAGCGCGAGCGGCAACTGGGCGGTCAGCCTGTCGATCGGCGGCACCGTCAACAACCTGTGGAATGCCACCTGGTCGCAGTCCGGCAGCACGCTCAAGGCATCCGGCGTGGACTGGAACAAGGCCCTGGCGCCCGGCGCCACCGCCGAATTCGGCTTCTGCGCCGCGCGCTGACCGCGTGCAATGAAAGCGCCGCCGCGCACACCGCGCGGTGACAATGCGAACGGCAGCGTCCCACGACGCTGCCGTTCGCATTTGCGGCGACGCAGCGCGCCCGCCGCGCTTTCGATGCGGACCTCGCCAGGGTGCGGGAGTTCGTCGGGGTCGCGCCGGACGATCGCTCGCGACGGGCTCGCTCGGCAAGTCCATCGCCACCGACTCTCTCCCGGTTCCCGACGCTCGGCAAGGCGAGCGGGAGAACGCGTCTTGGCCGCCGCCGCTGTGCCATAAGTCACGTTCCGAGCCCGGCGTGCGCCCACTATGCTGGCTCATTCTCCTCATCAGGCCCGGCCCCATGCTTCGACCCTTGTCGTTGTTGATCTCCAGCATCCTCACTCTTGGCGTCGGCGCCGCCATCGCACCGGCCAGCGCCGCGCCGCCAGCACTGGCGGCCAAGGCCAAGGCCACCGTGCCGGAGATCGCCTACACCCGCTTCACCCTGCCCAACGGCCTGACCGTGGTGGTGCACGAAGACCACAAGGCGCCGGTGGTGGCGGTGAGCATCTGGTACCACATCGGCTCCGGCGACGAGCCGGCCGGCAAGACCGGCTTCGCCCACCTGTTCGAGCACCTGATGTTCTCCGGCTCGGAAAACCACAAGGGCACCTATTTCCAGCCGTTCGAGAAGGTCGGCGCCACCGACATGAACGGCACCACCTGGTTCGACCGCACCAACTACTTCGAGACCGTGCCGACCACCGCGCTGGACATGGCGCTGTGGATGGAATCG
This sequence comes from Xanthomonas bonasiae, assembly GCF_017163705.1. Taxonomy (GTDB): domain Bacteria; phylum Pseudomonadota; class Gammaproteobacteria; order Xanthomonadales; family Xanthomonadaceae; genus Xanthomonas_A; species Xanthomonas_A bonasiae. Next base: position 8,330 of record NZ_JAFIWB010000045.1, on the reverse strand, counting down.
GACCGCATGGGCCACCTGCTCGGCGCGATCGGACAGAAGGAACTGGATACCCAGCGCGGCGTGGTGCAGAACGAAAAGCGCCAGGGCGAGAACCGTCCGTACGGGCGCGTGGACGAGAACATCCTGGCCAACATCTTCCCGGCCAACCATCCGTACCAGCACGACACCATCGGCTCGATGGCCGACCTCGACGCGGCCTCGCTGGACGACGTCAAGCAGTGGTTCCACGACAACTACGGCGCCGCCAACACCACCCTGGTGCTGGCCGGCGACATCACCGTGGCCCAGGCCAAGGCCAAGGCCGAGCAGTACTTCGGCGACATCCCCGCCGGCAAGCCGGTGCCGCGCCAGCAGCCGTGGATCACCCCGCTGGCCAGGCAGACCCGCGGCGTCCAGCACGACCATGTCGCGCAGCCGCGCATCTACCGCACCTGGGTGGCGCCGCAGCTGGGCAGCGACGACGCCGTGCAGCTGGACCTGGCCACCACCGTGCTCGGCGGCGGCAAGACCAGCCGCCTGTATCAGCGCCTGGTGTACCGCGACAACCTGGTGGACGACGTCTCGGCCAGCATCCAGCCGTTCGCGCTGGCCAGCCAGCTGCAGATCACTGCCGACGTGAAGGACGGCGTGGACCCGGCCAAGGTCGAGGCCGCCATTGCCGACGAACTGAAGAAATTCCTGGCCGAAGGCCCGAGCGCCGACGAACTGCAGCGCGCCCAGGTCAACTACCGCGCCGGCTTCGTGCGCGGCCTGGAGAAGGTCGGCGGCTTCACCGGCAAGGCCGCGATCCTGGCCGAGGGCCAGGTCTACCGCAAGGATCCAGGCGCCTACAAGCACGACCTGGAGCGCGCGCAGGCGGCCACCGCGGCCAGCGTGCGCAAGGCCGCCGACACCTGGTTCGGCAAGGGCGACTACCTGCTGACCGTGCTGCCGGCCGGCGACGGCTTCGACCCGGTGGCCGAGGACAAGGCGGTCAAGCCGCTGCCCGCGGCCGACGGCAAGCCCGCGCCCACGCTGCCGGCCAAGGCCAGCTACAGCGTCGGCAAGAACCAGGTCGATCGCGCCGCCGGCATCCCGGAGACCACCCAGTTCCCGAGCCTGAGCTTCCCGCAGCTGCAGCGCGGCAAGCTCAAGAACGGCATCGAAGTGGTGCTGGCCGAACGCCACACCATCCCGGTGACCCAGGTCGAACTGCTGTTCGACGCCGGCTACGCGGCCGACCAGGGCGGCAAGCTCGGCACCGCCAACTTCACCGCGGCGCTGATGAACGAGAGCACCCGCAGCCTGGATTCGGTGGAAGTGGCGCAGCGCCGCCAGCGCCTGGGCGCGATCACCAGCGTGGCGTGCGAGCTGGACAGCTGCGCCGCCTCGCTCGACGCGCTCAACGACCAGCTGGCACCGTCGCTGGCGCTGTTCGCCGACATCGTGCGCAACCCGGCGTTCAAGGCCGAGGACATCGAGCGCATCCGCGGCCAGTGGCTGGCCTCCATCGCGCAGGAGAAGACCCAGCCGCAGGGCCTGGCGCTGCGCACCCTGCCGCCGCTGCTGTACGGCCCGCAGCATCCCTACGGCGTGCCGCTTACCGGCAGCGGCACCGAAACGGCGATCAAGAGCCTGAGCGCCAGCGACCTGACCGCGTTCCAGAACGGCTGGCTGCGCCCGGACAACCTGCGCATCCTGGTCGCCGGCGACACCACCCTGGCGCAGATCATCCCGCAGCTGGACGCGGCGTTCGGCGACTGGCAGCCGCCGGCGGCCACGCGCCCGAGCAAGACCCTGTCGCAGGTCGCCGCACAGCCCAAGCCGCGCGTGTTCCTGATCAACCGCGCCGACGCGCCGCAGTCGCTGATCCTGGCCGGCCTGCTGGCGCCGTCGACCAAGGCGCCGAACAACCTCGCCATCGGCGTGGCCAACGGCGCCTTCGGCGGCACCTTCACCTCGCGGTTGAACATGAACCTGCGCGAGGACAAGCGCTGGGCCTACGGCGCCAACAGCTTCATGCTGGATGCGCAGGGCCAGCGCCCGTTCCTGTTCTTCGCCCCGGTGCAGACCGACAAGACCGCCGAATCGGCTGCGGAGATCCTGAAGGAAGCCAAGGCCGTGGTCGGCGACAAGCCGCTGACCGCCGAGGAGATCGCCAAGATCAAGAACCAGCGCATCCGCGCCCTGCCGGGCAGCTTCGAGACCACCGGCGCGGTGCTGGGCGCGGTCGAGAGCATCGTCCAGTACGGGCGTCCGGACGACTACGTGCAGACCCTGAAGACGCGCCTGGAAGGCATCGACCAGACCGCGGCGGAAGCGGCGATCAAGGAAATCGTCGCGCCGCAGGCGATGACCTGGGTGATCGTCGGCGACCTCAAGCAGATCGAGGCGCCGGTACGCGCGCTGAAGCTGGGCGAGGTGCAGGTGCTGGACAGCGACGGCCAGCCGGTCAAGGCGAAGGCCAAGGCTGCCGGCAAGCAGTAAGGCAACACGCGCATGGCCGGGAGGTCCCGGCCATGCGTGGCAAGGCGGCGTGCGGGCGGATCGCCCGCGACGCCGGAACGTCTTGGCGTGGCGACGCGCGCGCAGTGGTGCATACGCTGCCCGATCCGTCCTTCAACGCAGCAGCACGCGCAGCAGCGCAGTGCCGAACATCGCATCTTCCACGCTGCACGCGTACCGCGATCGCACCCGGCCGCGCCCTTCACGGCACCTGGCCGCAGCGCTTGTTATGCCGGACACCCGTCCCGCCACCAGCAGCCGATGCCGACCGCTTCGCCACGCAGCGTCAACGCCGTACCGCGCATCCGCGTCGGCTGCGCCGGCTGGTCGATCGCCAGCACCCAGCGCGCGCTGGTCGGCGACGGCGCCAGCCAGCTGGCGCGCTATGCCACGCGTTTCGATGCCGTAGAGATCAATTCCACGTTCTACCGCGCCCACCGGGCAAGCACCTACCAGCGCTGGGCCGACAGCGTGCCGGCGGATTTCCGCTTCTCGGCCAAAGTGCCGCGCAGCATCACCCACGACGCGCGCCTGTATGCCGTCGCGCCGCTGCTGCAGGCCTTCCTCGGCGAAGTCGGCCACCTCGGCGACAGGCTCGGCTGCCTGCTGGTGCAACTGCCGCCGAGCCTGGCCTTCGATGCGCGCACCGCCGCCACCTTCTTCGCCATGCTGCGGCGCCGCTGGCACGGCGGCATCGCCTGCGAACCGCGCCACGCCAGCTGGTTCAGCGCGCGCGCCGAGGCCTTGTGGCAGCGCCACCGCATCGCCCGCGTCGCCGCCGATCCGGCGCTGAACGCCAGCGCCGCGCAACCCGCCGGCACCGCGGCGCCGGCCTATTGGCGCTGGCACGGCGCGCCGCGCGTCTACTACAGCGACTACGCCGACGACACGCTGCGCGGCCTGGCCGAGCGCGTCGCCGCCGCCACGCCGCACACGGACGAAGCCTGGGTGATCTTCGACAACACCGCGCTGGGCCACGCCCTCGCCAACGCCGCCACGCTGCAGGCGCAACTGCGCGCGCTCGGCGCCGGCACCGCCGGCTGACCGCCACGCCCCGACGGTTCCCGCCGTTTGCGGGACAAGGGCCCGCCCTGCTGCGGCAGGAACCGGACACTCGTTCGCCGCCCCTGTAGGAGCGGCTTCAGCCGCGACACACCGTGTCGGCACCCGGCTGCCGCCGATGCAAGGCGCTCCGCTTTCGTGCCGCCAGGTCCGCAGACTCGGGCCAGCGGCCAACATCGGCGCACTGCGCCGTCCGGCCCGCAGCGGCGGCGCCAAGCCCGGCAGGCGGCGGCGCCCGATTGGCCCCGCTCTTGCATCGCCTCCGGCATGTCTCCGCAACGCGCTCCGATTCAAGCCCACCGGCGCATGGCCGATATCGCCAGATCGGCCGATCGCGTCGCGCCTCGGCCGGACCGCTCCGCGCTTCCAGGTTTCGCCAGCGCGCGGCCGCCACAGCCGCCAGTCACCCGCCTCCTCCTTCGGTCGTTTACCATGCCGCACGCATCCTGCTCTGGACCCGAGATGAGCCATGCCGCTCCTCCCTGTTGCACGCCGCTGCTGAGCCTGTCGCTGGGCCTGCTGCTGGGCAACTACGACACCGCCTCGGCGCAGCCCGCGCCGACCGCGATGCAGACCGCGCCGGCGCCCGCGCCGCTGACCCCGGACCTGGCCTACCCCGAACTGTTCCAGGCGGTGCAGCAGCAGGAACTGTTCGACGACCAGAAGCACTTCGTCGATGCGCTGCCGCTGCGCGACCCGGCCCTGATCAACGCCGACTACCTGGCCCAGCGCCAGCAGCCGGACTTCGACCTGCGCCGCTTCGTCGCCGCCAACTTCGAGGAATCCGGCCCGGTGCAGACCGAGGCGATCCGCCAGGACACCGGCCTGCGCGAGCACATCGACGCGCTGTGGCCGCTGCTGGTGCGGCGCCAGGTGGACGTGCCGGCGCACAGCAGCCTGCTGTCGCTGCCGCAGCCCTACGTGGTGCCGGGCGGGCGCTTCCGCGAGGTCTACTACTGGGATTCGTACTTCACCATGCTCGGCCTGGTCGAGAGCGGCGAGCGCGAACGCAGCCGGCAGATGCTGGACAACTTCGCCTACCTGATCGACACCTACGGGCACATCCCCAACGGCAACCGCAGCTACTACCTGAGCCGCTCGCAGCCGCCGTTCTTCTCGCACATGGTGCAGTTGCAGGCCAAGGTGGAAGGCGACGCCGCCTATGCGCGCTACCTGCCGCAGCTGCAGAAGGAATACGCGTACTGGATGCAGGGCGCGCAGGCGCTGGCGCCGGGCAGCGCGCAGGCGCACGTGGTGCGGCTGGCCGACGGCAGCCTGCTCAACCGCTACTGGGACGCGCGCGACACGCCGCGCCCGGAAGCCTGGCTGCACGACGTGCGCACCGCCGCCGAGGCCAAGGACCGCCCGGCCGCCGAGGTCTACCGCGACCTGCGCGCCGGCGCCGAGAGCGGCTGGGACTATTCCAGCCGCTGGCTGGGCGACCGCAAGACCCTGGCCACGATCCGCACCACCGCCATCGTCCCGGTCGATCTCAACAGCCTGCTCTACCACCTCGAAACCACCCTGGCCCTGGCCTGCGCCAAGAACCCGGGCGCGGCCGGCTGCGACACCGACTACGCGGCCCTGGCCAGCGCGCGCAAGACCGCGATGGACAAGCACCTGTGGAGCGATGCCGGCTACTACGCCGACTACGACTGGCAGCAGCGCCGGCTGCGCGACCAGGTCACCGCCGCGGCGCTGTATCCGCTGTTCGTCGGCATCGCCTCGCCGGCGCGCGCCAAGCGCAGCGCCGACACCGTGCAGGCGCAGCTGCTGCGTCCCGGCGGCCTGGCCACCACCCGCCTACATACCGGCCAGCAATGGGACGAGCCCAACGGCTGGGCGCCGCTGCAATGGATCGCGGTGGACGGCCTGCGCCGCTACGGCCAGGACGCGCTGGCGCAGCGCATCGGCAGCCGCTTCCTGGCACGGGTGCAGGCGCTGTTCGCACAGCAGCACAAGCTGGTGGAGAAGTACGGCGTCGACGCCAAGGCGCAGGGCGGCGGCGGCGGCGAATACGCGCTGCAGGACGGCTTCGGCTGGACCAACGGCGTGACCCTGCTGTTGCTGGACCTGTACGCCAAGCAGGCGCCCGCCCCAGCGCTGACGCCGGCCGCGCAGCAGGCGCGGCAGCCGGAGCCGGCCACGCCCTGAGGCGCCGGCCGGCGGGTATGCTGCGATCCCTGCCCAGACCCAAGGATCGAAGATGAGCGTACGTACCCTGGCCGAATTCCTGTCGGCTTCGCGCGAGAAGGACGCCTCCGCGGACGCGTTCGAACTGGAAAGCCCGCACCTGCTGGAAGTGCGCCTGGACGGCCTGGTGTGGGCCAAGGCCGGGGCCATGGTCGCGCGCAAGGGCGCGGTCAAGTTCACCCGCCAGGGCCTGCTGGAACAGGGCCTGGGCAACCTGCTGAAGAAGGCGGTCAGCGGCGAAGGCATGCAGCTGATGAAGATCGAGGGCCAGGGCCGCGTCTATCTGGCCGACGCCGGCAAGAAGATCACCCTGCTGCGCCTGGCCGGCGAGTCGATCTTCGTCAACGGCAACGACGTGCTCGCCATCGAGGCCGGCATCGACAGCCAGATCACCATGATGCGCAAGGTCGCCGGCATGCTCTCCGGCGGCCTGTTCAACGTGCGCCTGAGCGGCCACGGCATCGTCGCCATCACCTCGCACTACGAACCGCTGACGCTGCCGGTGAACGCGCAGAGCGGCCCGGTGTTCACCGACCCCAACGCCACCGTGGCCTGGTCCGGCGGGCTGACCCCGGAGATCGTCGCCGACGTCAGCCTGGGCACGCTGCTCGGGCGCGGCTCCGGCGAGAGCATCCAGCTGCGCTTCGCCGGCGAAGGCTGGGTGGTGGTGCAGCCGTACGAGGAAGTGGCGCTGCAGGCGAAGAGCTGAGCCCGGGCGCCGGAGACCGGCGCCGGCATCAGCATGGACGCGCTGCCTGGACGCGGCTGCGGCGAGAGCATGCAGTTGCGTTTCGCAGGCGATCGCCGGGAATGGTGCAGTCGTACGAAGAAGTGGTGCTGCAGGCCAGGCGCTGAAGCCGAGCAACGGAGACCAGCGCCGGCGTCAGCCTGGACGCGCTGCCTGGACGCGGCTGCGGCGAGAGCATGCAGCTACGTTTTGGAGGCGATTGCGGGGAATGGTGCAGCGTACGAAGAAGTGGCGCTGCAGGCCAGGCGCTGAGGCCGAGCACCGGAGACCAGCGTCGGCGTCAGCCTGGACGCGCTGCCTGGACGCGGCTGCGGCGAGAGCATGCAGCTACGTTTTGGAGGCGATTGCGGGGAATGGTGCAGCCGTACGACGAAGTGGCGCTGCAGGCCGGGCGCTGAGGGCTGGCACACACGGTCAGCCTGGCTTGCCGATGGAATGGCCGGATGCCGCGCATAGCCGCCGGGTCGGTGCACCATGCTCCCTGCGCTGCCGCGCGCTGCGCGGACGCACCGTGGCGGCATGTATGCGGATGCCAGGTTCGATCGTGCGTGCGTCGGCGGGAAAGCGCGCGACCACGCGACCTGCAAGCCTTACGTGGGAACCCCCGCTACTGCGCCGGCGTTTCCGTCTTGATTCCCATCGCTTCGCGGTAGCGTTGATAGAGCGCCATCACCTTGTCGATGTAGTCGCGGGTTTCCGCATACGGCGGCACGCCGCGATAGCGCGCCACGGTGCCGATGCCGGCGTTGTAGGCGGCCGCGGCGAGCGTGCGGTCGCCCTGGTAGCGGCGCAGCAGCGACTGCATGTAGCGCGCGCCGCCGGCGATCGACTGGTCGGCGGCGAACGGATCGGCCACGCCGTATTCCTTCGCCACTTCGGGCATCAGCTGCATCACGCCCTGTGCGCCCTTCGGCGACACCGCTGCCGCGTCGAAGCCGCTTTCGGCGTGCGCGATCGCGCGCAACCACGGGTCGTCCACACCGGTGGCGCGCGCCGCGGCGCGGAATTGCTTGGCGTGCATGTTCAACTGCGGCGCGCCGACCTTGCCCAGTCCCGGATGCGCCGCCTCGCCCGGCGGAGTGACCGCGGTGAAGCGCAGGTACGGGCGCGACCCGGGCAGATTGCGCGTGGAATACACCAGGCGCCCGTCCTGCTCGCGCTCGTACAGGGTGCCGCTGAACACGCCCATGCTGCCCCACAGGTTGGGCGTGGCGATCGCGGCATCGTCGAGCTCCTTCGGCGTGCATTTGGAGCCCGGCTCCGGCGCGGTCGCCAGGCTGACCGTGCCGTCGCGCACGCAGCGGTACACCGTGCGCGCCTGCGCGCCGGCGACGACGCAGCACGACAGCAGCAGGACCAGCAGCGTTCGGGAACAGGGCATGGGCGGCTGACGGAACGGGCGAAGGCGGGCGCGCATCATCGCGCACCGGGCGTCGGCGCAGGTGAGGACCGGGCGGACGGCGCTTTCTGACGCGCGCCGTGTAGGAGCGGCTTCAGCCGCGACATGTTGCCGACGCCGCTGCAGTTCAGGCTCCGCTGTCGCGACTGAAGTCGCTCCCACAGGAGACTTGCGGCGCGCCGGCCGGGTGCACTGCGGGAGGGACTTCAGTCCCGGCTGCTTCCGAGATCGGATAGCCAGCCCGCTCCGTTCGTCGCGGCTGAAGCCGCTCCTGCAGGAGAGGCTTGCGGCGCGCCGGCCGGGTGCGCTGTGGGAGGGACTTCAGTCCCGACTGCTTCCGAGATCGGATAGCCAGACCACGCCATTTGTCGCGGCTGAAGCCGCTCCTACAGGAGAGGCTTGCGGCGAGCCGGCCGGGTGCACTGTGGGGGGACTTCAGTCCCG